>NZ_AP022576.1:4975887-6219859 GCF_010730355.1 Mycobacterium florentinum | reverse complement strand
TCACCTATCCGGCAACCACCTGACGACAGATGGCCCCTGACCGGCAGTCAGGCAGAAAGATTGCGGTAACGAGAGTTTCGAACAGCGCGGCCAGGGAAACCGAAATCGGACTGCAACTCGACAAGGGGCACACCGAGCGTGCAGGACGACAGAACAGCTGGTCACGAAGCCGATCAGCAAGAAAAGCCGAAGCAGGACGCGAAGCACAAAGCCGCCGAGGAGAACTAGGGCGAAGCGACCCGGATAATCCTCTACTGGCCAAATCCCGGAATTGGCAAGCTGATTCCGGGATCCGCATCGGCGGAATCGCCGGGATCTGCGGGACGGCGCGGTGGTGCTGGAATTTGGGGTACCGGCGGCGGAGCCTCAACGGCTGGAGGTGGCGGGGCGCCGCGGGACCGGCGTATCCACCGCCACCGGCGGAGGTGTGTGTCCGACCGCGGGCGGAGGTGTGTCGACCCCGGGAGCGGGCGCATCCGGAGCTGCCGCCGCCGGAGTCGCGGCCTGACCCGTGATCGGCGCTTGGCCCGGCGGCGTGGATGAGGGAGCTGCGCCGTTGGCGGGCGGCGCGGTCGCCGGAGTCGGTGACGCCCGGCGGGCGCCGGTTTGTCGGAGAGCGCCATCGCCAACGCGATGCCGACCAGCAGCACCGCCACGGCCGTGCTGATGATGACCATGCCCGGAATCCGCGACCGGGCACGATCGGGGGTCTCTTGTCCCGGCGTGGCCGCACGGCAGGCTGATCGAAACTCAAGGCCGGCCGCGCCGACGTATAGCCCGACCCGCCAACATGATTCGGGATCTGCCCACCGATCTGCCCACCGACGGCGGGCATCACGCGCGACTCGTCGCCGGCCTCCGACCAGGCCAGCGCGGGCATCAGGCTCGACACCGGCTCCGACGCGTGGGTGAGCACGGACTTGCGCTCTTCGACGGCCGCCGGTGCGGCGGCAACGGCGCGGTCGCGCGCGAGGCAGCCGGGGTCAGCATGGTCGCGCTGGTCTCCCCGGTCCACGCGTCGCGCGCAACGCCGCGCCGATGGCCGGCGCCAGGTGCGGACGGCGTCGTCACGACCGGAACCCGCAGGTGTCCGGAGAGCATCGTGGTGACCGCCGGGATGTTCGCGCCGCCGCCGACCGACACTACCGCGACCAGATCGCGAATTCCGTTGCGCGCCAGCGTTTCATCCAGGACCGCCACGAAGCCCGTCAGCGATGTCCGGATCGCGTCGTCGAGTTCGTTTCTGGTGAGCCGGATTTCGCCGGGTATGCCCGGCAATCCCTCGGCCAGCGTGGCGACCGTGCTCGACGAGAGCTGCTTTGGCGTTGCGGCATCCGGTCAGCCGGCTCAGCGGTCCGATCGCCGAGGTGCCGGACGGGTCGAAGGAGTCGGCTGGGCAGGTTGGCCAGCACGGCCGTCAGCAGCGCCTGGTCGATCAGGTCGCCGGAGAAGTCGAGGTGCCGCACGGTCGGGGCAAGCGGTTGATAGTCGCCCGCGGCGTCCATCAGCGTGATGCTGCTGCCGCTGCCGCCGAAGTCGCACACCGCCACGGTCCCGCGCGCCGGGATGCCCGGGTTGCGCGCGGCGAACAGCGTCGCGGCCGCATCCGGGATCAACGTCAGCGGGCGGTCGCGGCTGGCCCATTCGGGCACCCGGCTCAGCGAAGGGCGTCGACCGACGTCGACGCCCAGTGCGGGTCACCGCGACGTTGTCCGGCAGGCGCCGTTGGTGGTGGCGGCATGCCACGCCAGGGCCGCAGGCCGTCGGCGGCAAGACCTCGCTGCGATGCACCGAGCCGTCGGCCGCCACGATGCCGATCGGGTCGCCGACGCGATCCACGAAGTCGGTGATCACCAGCCCCGGCTGGTCCAGCCGCGGGTTCTCGGCGGGCACCCCGATCTCGGGCAGACGCTCGCGAAAGAGCGTCATGACGGGCTTACGAGTGATGCCGTGATCGGCGGTGACCGCGGCGAAGTTGGTGGCACCGATCGAGAGCCCCAGCGCGGGCGTAGCTCCGTCTGACATGGCCCCAATCCCCGTTATCCAGCGGAATACCCCCGCATCCGCCTATCCCCGATTTTGTCGGTTATACCTATAGCCAATCTCTGCGCTGGCTATGCGTGAGCTGTATAACGAATCGGGAACAGTATAAGCGCAGGTCACCGTATATTGCCTGCTCCGGCGATAAGCGGAAGATCCAGCGGGGTCACCCAGCCGGGCCGCAGATCGTTGACGGCCGGCACCGCGTTCAGCGCCCGCAGCCCGGTCGACAGGCACCGGCCGCGCGTCCCGGCCCGAGCCGTCGGTGAACCGGAACGCGGTCTCCTGGAAGATGCTCGGCGTCCCCTCGATGTCCACCCGGTAGACGTCGTTGTCGTGGCCCGTCGGCCAGTCGGGGCGGCATCGAGCCCGATGCGGTTGACGTGCTCGAGCTGGATGCGGGTCTCGCCCCTTATAGACGCCGTTGATGGTGAACGGCGACGTGTCCGGCTTGATGACGCCCCGGGCGCGCTCGGTCGGGGTCACCCACTTGTCCCAGGTCGTGGTGATCTCGTCGAGCATGATCCCGGCGGCGTGCGCGATCATCGGAACGGTCGCACCCCACGCGAAGATCAGCATGTCGCGGTCCTCGAGCATGGGTTTGAACTCGGGTTCGCGCCCGATGCCCATCTCGAACTCGTAGTCGCCCTCGTAGTTGGTGTAGTCGAGCAGTTCCGAGGCGCGCACCTTGCGCACCTCGGAGCACAGGCCCATCAGCGTCATCGGGAACAGGTCGTTGGCGAATCCGGGGTCGATGCCGGTGGTGAAGCAGGACGACTCGCCCAGCTCGCAGGCTTCGGTGATCGGTTCGATCCAGTTCGGCGGGTTCAGGTGCATCGTCGGCCACACCCACGGCGTCATCGCCGTCGAACATACGTCGATGCCGGCCCGCAGGAACGCGGTGATCAGCTTGATGTTCTCCTTGGCGTGCATCGCCGTCGGGCCGTAGTGCACCAGCGCGTCGGGCTTCAACGCAATCAGCGCGTCGACGTCGTCGGTGGCGAGCACGCCGACCTTCTCGGACATCCCGCAGATGTCGCCGACGTCGCGGCCGACCTTGTCGGGATTGCTAACGCCGACGCCCACCAGCTCGAACAAGGGATGCTTGACGATCTCGGGGATCACCATCCTGCCCACGAAGCCGGTACCAAACACCACCACACGCTTTGAGCCCGTCATGCCCAACCTTCCGTTCGCCGGCCCCCACTTCGATTCACAGTAAGCGCGCCCAATGTGACCTCTAGCACCCCGTCCCGCTAGGTGACACGATGCAATTCATGAAAAAGCACCTCGCCGCACCATCGATGCTGCTGGCTGTCGGGCTCGGGTTCGCCAATGCCGGCGGCGTCGCCCACGCGATACCGCAGATGCCCCAGATCCGCTACGAGGTCAACGGGCCCGCGGTCGCCCAATTCATCTACTACCAAACCGACACGGGGCAACTGCACCAGGTGAATGCGCCGCTGCCCTGGTCGACGGAGTTCACCGCGTTCGGCGGGCAGGTCTTCACGATCAGCGCCCGTGGGCCGGGCCCCATCTCCTGCAAGATTTTATGGACGGCAACCTGGTCAGCGCCGCGACGACGGGCGCGCCCGCCAGAACCGTCTGCGCGCACTGATGAGCCTCGACGCGGGCTTCGTGACGCGTCCCAATGGGACGCCCCCGCCCGAGATCCCGCTCGCCGATATCCATCTCGAATCGCTCGACTTCTGGGTCCGCAACGACGACGTCCGCGACGCCGTTTTCGCCACCTTGCGCCGCGAGGCCCCGATCTCGTTCTGGCCGCCGATCGAGTTCGAAGGATTCGAGACCGGCAACGGGTATTGGGCGCTGACCAAGCTCGACGACGTCCACTTCGCCAGCCGTCATCCCGACATCTTCAGCTCCGCCGGCGGAATTACGGTCAACGACCAGACACCGGAATTGGCCGAGTACTTCGGCTCGATGATCGTGCTCGACGATCCGCGACACCAGCGGCTGCGCTCGATCGTCAGTAGGGCTTTCACCCCGAAAGTCGTTGCCCGCATTGAGGCTTCGGTGCGCGAGCGGCCCATCGGCTGGTCACCTCGTTGGAGGCCAACCATCCCGACGGCGAGGCGGACCTGGTCACCGAGCTCGCCGGGCCGCTGCCGCTGCAGGTGATCTGCGACATGATGGGGATTCCCGAGGAAGACCATCAGCGAGTCTTCCACTGGACCAACGTGATTCTCGGTTTCGGCGACCCCGATCTGACGCTGGACTTCGAGGAGTTCATGCAGGTGTCGATGGACATCGGCGCCTACGCCACCGCGCTGGCCGAGGACCGCCGGTCCAATCATCACGACGATCTGACCACCGCCCTGGTCGAAGCCGAGGTCGACGGCGACCGGCTCACCTCCCAGGAGATCGCGTCGTTCTTCATTCTGCTGGTGGTGGCCGGCAACGAGACCACCCGCAATGCGATCAGCCATGGCGTGCTGGCCTTGTCGCGCTTTCCCGAGCAGCGGGACAAGTGGTGGTCCCGCTTCGACGAGCTGACCCCGACCGCGGTCGAGGAGATCGTGCGGTGGGCCTCCCCGGTGATCTACATGCGCCGCACCCTGACTCAGGACTTCGAGTTGAGCGGCGTCAAGATGGCCGCCGGCGACAAGGTTGCGCTGTACTACAACTCGGCCAACCGCGACGAAACACGGTTCGACAATCCGTGGGCATTCGACGTCGCCCGTAATCCCAACCCGCATCTGGGTTTCGGCGGCGGCGGCGCACATTTCTGCCTGGGCGCCAACCTGGCTCGACGCGAGATCCGGGTCGTCTTCGACGAACTGCGCCGCGAAATCCCCGACATCACCGTCACCGGCAAGCCGTCGCGACTGCTGTCGCAATTCATTCACGGCATCAAGACCCTGCCGGTGTCCCGACTTCGCCGAGCCATTAGGGTCGCCCTTGCCCGGCTGTGTCCTTACAGGAACGAATTCTCGGCGCTGAGGCCAAGTTCGGGAATCGCGCCGAACGCGAACGTCTCCGCGTTGCCCACCCCGACTCCACCGCCGACGGGATCTTCGACCCGCACCAGCAGGTCCCGCAGCTGGTGCACCTTGCGGGCGGTTTCGGGATGGTCGCAGTTCGGCGTGTGGTATCCCTCGACCTTCAAGTCGCCGACCCACTGCCCGTAAACCCAGTCGTTCCAGCCGTAGTATCCCGCGGTGCCGAGGTGAAACCCGGTCGGCCCGGCGGCGGTGATCGTCAACGGCCGCTTCGTTCCGTCGCTTTCGGTGAGCGTGATCGTCCCATGCGTGAGGCGCCGGTTCGCGTCCTCGAAGTGCAGGTCCTGCTCGACGGCGGCGAATCGGACGGCGGTGCCGTCGCCGTTCTGTTGCTCGGCTTGGTAGCGGGTGGATTCGAATCCGTCGCCCTTTTCCTGCTGCAGGAATACGAACAGCGAGTAGGCCGAGCCGTCGGGCCGGGTCAGCGTCATCGGGCACCATGTCATGAACATCTGGTCGATGCGGCGACCGCCGCGCGGCAGCCCGGGATGGGCTTGCCCACGCCGGGACGCAGCCCCAGGAGTGATCGCGAATCGAGATCCACTCGTCGGGAACGATCTCGGTGCGCGCACCGTCCAGCTCGACCCAGCCCGATGCCACGCCAATCTGGTGATAGCGCAACACATTATGCGTGACCCGGCATCCGTCGGGACTGCGGTCGGGCCACGGATCCTCCAACGCCGGCGCAAAGCTGCCCCGCATCTCGACGTCGAAGGCGATCGGTGCGTGCTCGTTCTTGTCGAGCCGGATCCGGATCGATTTCAATGGCTCGACCACGCTGTAGTGAATCGGCCCGACCTCGGTGCCCGACGGGTCGGAGGACAGCCGGCGACCACCGCGCACGGTCCACTGCTCGGTCCCGCGGCACACCCCCGCCGCGCCGTCGAAAACACCTCTGTTCGTGTACTTCCCGACGCCGAGCGCGACCTGCAGCGAGTTGTCGCGCGCATGCGCCGTGCTCCAGATCTTCTCGGTCCAGGACGGATCCGACTGGCTCACCGTCGCGAAGGTGTCGACGATCTGATGCGTCAGGAGCTCGTCTTCGGGGACCAAACCGCCGTAGTTGGTGGACAGCACAAGCGTTCAGCCTTTCGGAACGAAGGTCGTCATATCGGTGCCGCGGTCGTATTCGCGCATCCAGGTTTCCGCCCAGGCGGGCAGCGGCTGGTCGGCCGGATCGTGGTGAGGCAGCTGCGACAGCGCCAGGCCCCAAAGCATCCTCAGCAGATGCGCGCTGGGCACCGCGTGGAGAGCCGGCGGCGGACCGGAGCGTTTGCCGATGCGGTACCGGAATTCGCTGCGCAGCGCCGACTCCATGACGTCCTGTGCGCACGCGCCCCGCTCGGCCGGCGGAACGTGTTCGTCGATGGCCTTCGCGATCGTGGCCGAGATGGCGCCGACGTGCCGGAACGTCTGGCGCACGTGTCTGACGCGATACCAGGGATCCGGCATCAGATGGCGGTAGAGCCTCAGCCCCGAGCTGCGGTGCTCGATCTCCTCGACGAAGTGCCACATCATCAGCGCGGCCACCCGGGGGTCGGCGCCGCCGAACAGCGAGTCCCGGTGGTCCAGGATCACCTTGAACATCGGCGTGAAGGTGGCTTCGAGGTTGGCGATGTAGGCGGCGTGAAACTCGACCGGGTGCGTCGCGATCAGGTCGTTGTAGGACGCGACCGTTTCGTCGTAGCACTGTTCGAGGCCCGGGTATTGCTCGATCAGCGCGATCATGTGCTTGCGGTGGGCGGCCGCGTGCTGGGCCTCCTGCCGCAGGAAGGCCTCGGCCTCCTCGGCCACGGCCGGTCGGTGCTGAGCCGGTCCTGCGCCTGGCGCAGTGCGGCGATGATGTATTTCTCGAACGGCACCGCGATGAAAGTGAAGGCGTTGCAGAAGATCCCGAACTGCGGATTGGCCGGTTGCCATAGGAACGGCACGGTCGCGTCGAACCGGAATGCCATCTTGCGGACGACCAGGTCTGTCATCGGTGACTGCCTCGTGTTGACGTTCAAGGTCCGGCTGTAACGATTTGCAGTGTGACATTTAGACCTCAAGATGTAAAGTACTCGGTGTGGCCACCCGCGTACCACCCAGCGCCGAGCAGTCGACCCGGCGGCGCATCCTGGCCGCCACGTTCGTGGTGCTGGCCCGTGCCGGGCGCAAGAAGTTGATGCTGTCGGAAGTGGCCGCCGAGGCCAAGGTGTCGCGGCCGACGCTGTACCGGTACTTTCCTCCGGAGGCGTTGCTCGACGCGTTCGGCCTCTACGAGCAGGACAACTTCGATGCCGGCATTTCCTCGGCGATGGCGGGCCTGCGCGGTGTGGAAAGACTAGATGCGGCTTTACAATTCGTGGTCGACTTCCAGCGCACCTACTCGCTGGGATTCCTGGTCGACACCGAGCCCGAGCATGTGCTGTTCCAGATGAAGCGGGTGATGCCGATCCTGCACGGGCGCATCGAGCGGCTCATCGACGGCGACAACGCCGATCTGGCCGCGGCGACGGTGGTGCGAGTTGCGGTATGCCACTACCTGGTTGGCGCTGACGACCGGGAACGATTTCTCGCCGAGCTGCGCTATGCCGCCGGGATCAGTCCACGGCGCCAGGCGTCGCGGTCTGCGACGGCTTAGCGTCCAGCCAACTGCAGATCCGTTCGGCGATCAAGTCGGGCTGCTCGAGATGCAGGAAATGGCCAACACCGTCGATCATTTGGAATGACGATCCAGGCGCCGGTAGGTACTCGGCCGCGCCAGCGACGACCTCCGCGCCCAGCCCGCCGTCATTGGTGCCGTGCAGGTACAGGGTGGGGATCGAGGGCGGGACCAGCGTGGCCGCGGCTTCCGCTTCCGCTTGGGGGTCGGCGAACTCGGGGTTGAATGTGGCGCGGTAGGGACCGATCACCCCGGCGATGTTCTCGGCGGTGACGTGTTCGCGTAGCCACGAAATATCTTGGTGGGCATCGTATCCCGGCGACCAATCCGCCCATAACGACTCCCAGAACCCTGGTGCGAGCACCAGCGTCTCGGCCAGTCCCACCTGCTGGATGAGCCAGATGTAGAACGACCGCTTGAGCTGGGGATAGCTGAACATCGACTCCGCCAGCGCCGCCGATGGCGGCACCGCCAATGTCACCAGCCGGCTAAAGGCGGTCGGATCGGTAGCCACCAGTCCGTACGAAGCGTGCGCGCCCCAATCATGGCCGATCAATATTGCTCGGTCGTCAGCCTTTAACGCCTTGCGCACGGCGCGGATCTGCCGCACATACGTGCCGACACTGACCGGCCCGCTCGCCGGTGCGTCATAGGCGGGCAGCCAGGGGGCCGCCACTCGGTAACCGCGGTCGGCGAGCACCGGACCGAGGTGCCGCCAGGTGTGCGGAGTGTCCGGAAAACCGTGGACGGCGATGGCCAGCGGCCGCGTGGTGTCAGCGATGTCCCCGAACGTCAGCGGAACGTCTATGGCCATCGCGATCTCCTTTGGGTTGACATGTGACATCGTAGATGTAAGAGAAGTTGTGTTTACAATTGATAATCCATATGTAAATGTTTGTCCATGGCTGGACTGTCTCTGGGCCAACGCGACTTGGCCACCACTCGTCTACAACTCGGCCGGTGGTTCGAGCACAAGTTCGGCAATGCCGTCGCCATCGGCGAAATGCGCCCAGCCAACCGGGCAGCGGGGTGGTCGAGCGTAAGCCTGTTGTTCAGCGTCGACGACGCAAGGGAGTTCGTCGTGCGCATCCCGCCGACCGGTGGCGGCATCTACGCCGAATACGACCTGGCCGGTCAGACCCGAACCCAGCAGCTGCTGAACCACCACGGGATCGCGACTCCCTCCCCCATTTACTACGAAGCCGACACCTCGTGGCTGGGGTCGACCTTTCTGGTGATGCCCCGCATCGTCGGACACACCCCGTCGGACACGTCGTACGCGTCGAAGGGCTGGCTGCACGGGGCCGGCGTCGATGTGCAGCGCCGAGTGCACGATTCCTTCCTCGACACACTCGTTGCGCTGCAACGGGTTCCGATCGACGAGGCGCCGTGGCTCAAGCGTGCGCAAGGTGTGGGCAATGACGGCGAGCTCGGCTGGTGGCGCGACTACATCGAGTGGGCGACCGACAAGCAGGTGCCCGCGCTGATCACCGATGCCTTCGACTGGCTCTACCGGCACCAGCCGTCGGAGCAGCCGGAACTCGCGATCTGCTGGGGCGATGCCCGGCTGTCCAACGCCATCTTCGACGACGCCGGTCAGGTCATCGGCGTGCTGGATTGGGAGCAGGCCTGCCTGTGCCCGGCCGAGACCGACTTCGCTTGGTGGCTGGCCACGCGGCGTCAGACCATGGAGGTCAACGGGATCGACGCCGACCCCGAACTACCGGGCTTCGACAGCCAAGAGCGGATCGTCCGTCGCTTCGAGGAGTTGATCGGGCGCCCGCTGGTCGACCTGAAGTGGTACGAGATCTTCGCGATGGTCCGGATGGGCTGTTGCATTCTGCGCGTGCAGTGGCTGCTGCGCAGCATGGGCCAGGGCGACCACGGACTCACCCGGGCGCCGATCATGCCGGCGTGGGCCATCGAGGCGATCCGGGATTAGCAGCACGCCCCGGGATTACGCTGACCAGATGACAGCCCCCGCGTTTCCCGCTCCCGAAGTGCTGGCCGCGCGCCAAAAACTCGTCCTCGACCACTTTCACGACGAGGTCCGCCAGGACTGGGACGACGTGCTGGCGACGTTCCCGCACCCCCACTATGAGCTGATCCCGCAGATGGTCATCCACGACGGAAACGACGCGGTGCGTGGCTACTACAACTACACGCGCACCGCGTTTCCCGATCAGGACCACGAAATCATCGCGCTGCGGCACAGCGCCGACGCGGTGATCGTCGAGTTCTGGTTGATGGGCACGCATCGGGGTTTCCTCGGCAAGGTTCCGCCCACCGGCAGTCGCTTCCGGGTGCGGATGAACGCCTACTTCGTGTTCGACGACGCCGAAACGCTTGTCTGCGAACGTATTTACTTCGACACCCTGACCATGATCAAGCAGCTCCTCGGCGGGCTGGACCTGAAGAAGCCGTCGAACTGGCTACTCGCCGCCCGCGCCGTGCGCGGCTGTTGTCGATGTCCGCGGAGAAGCCGGACCCGGCGCTGACCAATACCGTGCCGCCGGCGCTCACCGAGGGCTAAACTCCTCCGCTAAGCGAGATCTCGAGGAGGCCGCCATGCGGACGCGAAGCCTTCACACCGTATGCGGCCTGGCCGCACTTTCGCTGCTCACCGGGTGCGGTGCAGAGCCGGCCGAGCACGATCACCCCGCACGCGACGGCTAAGCCCTCCACAATGGCGGCCATCCCGCTGGGTTCGCACACCGAGAAGTGGATCAACCTTCAAGTCGGCGATTGCACCGCGGATCTTCCGCCGGCCGACCTCAGCCGCGTCACCATCACCGTCGTCGACTGCGCCACAGCACATTTGGCCGAGGTCTATCTGCGCGCCCCGATGGCCGTGGACACCGCCATCTCCACCGTCGCCAACCGGGACTGCACCGCCGGGTTTGCGCCCTACACCGGCAAATCCCTGGCCGGCAGCGCGTTTTCGATCACGTACCTCATCGACTCGAACCAGGATCGCACCGGCGCCGATCCGACGCCCAGCACGCTGATCTGCCTGCTGCAATCCGCCACCGGTCAACCGCTGACCGGATCCGCGCATCGCTGACGCTTTAAGACGGCCACCAGACGCCCAGCTGATCGGCGAGGTCGAGAAAATCGGACGCGTTGATGTCGAACTCGTCCGAATACTCCACATCGGGATCGCCGTCGGCCCCGAACTCCAAAGGACGCGCGATGAACGCCGTGCGAAAGCCGAGGGCCGCCGCCGCGCGGATGTCGTATTTGTGGCTTGCCACCATCATGATCTCGGCGGGTTCCAGACCCAGGTAGGTCGCGGCCATCCGATAGATCGCCGGATCCGGCTTGAACACCCCGGCCATCTCCGCGGCGAAGATCGCATCCCAGGGCAATCGCGCTCGCTTGGAGATATTGATGACCGCGGACACGTCGGCGTTCGACAGCGTCGCCAACGTGAAGTCGCTCTTCAGCCAGGACAGCCCGGGCGCCACATCCGGCCAGGGTTCGAGCCGCTGCCAGGCCAGCGTGAGCTCCTCGCGCTCGGCATCGGTGAAGCCGTCAATGCCGGACTCCTCCAGCAGAGCCTCAAAGCAAAGCGGTACACCGAGTGCACCGACACCCATCCGCTCTGTCGGCTGCGTGCCGCTTCTAGAGCGGTGAAGTAGCCTGCACGCCAACGCCGCACCAGGTCGGGCCAATCGACATCCGGATGACGTCCAGCGCTGATCCGTTGCGCCTCGTCGCAGACCGTCGAGAAGAAATCCGTCGCGGTGCCTTGCACGTCGAACAACAACGCCTTAACCACAACCTTCATCATGCCGCCAGGCTCGAGACCGCGGCAGCACGGCGCACGCGGTCAGTTAAAATCAACGGTATAAAAATGCTTGTTCTCATACGTCTTGCGAGGTACCCGTGGCCGATAACACCATCACGCCCGCCGACGAACGTCACGCGCTCAGCGCGGAAGAGCTCGAACCCGACTACCGATTCACGATGGCCAACGAGCGCACCTTCCTGTCCTGGCAGCGCACCGCGCTGGGACTGCTGGCCGCGGCGGTCGCCCTGGTGCAGCTCGTTCCCGAGATGACGGTGCCCGGCGCCCGGCGGCTGATCGGATTGGGTCTCGTGGTGCTCGCGATCCTCACCAGCGGGATGGGGCTGCTGCGCTGGCAGCAGGCCGATCACGCGATGCGCCGCGGCGACGCCTTGCCCCGGCACCCCTCGCCGGCCTACCTCGCGGTGGGTCTCTGCATCGTCGGCCTGGTCGCGCTCGGGTTGATCATTCTCAAGGTGGTCTCGCGTTGACCCAGGCGGCGGCGCACGGCACCCGGGTCCCTGGGCTCCAGCCCGAACGCACGGTACTCGCCTGGAGCCGGACGTCGTTCGCATTCCTGGCCAACGGCGTACTGCTGGCCATCAAGGAAATTCACAGCGCCCACGGATGGGCACCGTTGATCCCGGCGGGCATGGCGCTCCTGGCGGCGTTGTGCACCTACCTGATTGCGTTCCGGCGGCAGGCACTACTGCAGCGGCGGCCACTCCCGGCGCACATCGGCCCCCGTCGCCCCGTGTACATCATCGGGATAGCCACCATGCTGCTGATCACGATGGCCACGGCCGCGCAGCTGCTGTAAGCCACCCCAAGCGTTCACAACCGTCAAACCTGCTGTTTGCGACGCGTTGCTCAAGATCACGCCCGGCACAGTCGAAATCGCGGTGCTGCCGCCGATCCCGGTCGACGACTGGACACTCGAGACGTTGCCGGATCGCATTTTGCCGAGGTGCGTCAGCTTTATCTGGACACGTTGGCCGATTGGCCGACGGATGTCCCCAAAGAGGCTGTCCCGGGCTGAGTTTCAGCGGCCGTTCAGGAACGCGACGATCCCCTGGGTGACGGCCGCGGCGTACTTCGCCCGGCCGTCCGCGCTTTCCATCAGCGCCGCTTCCTCCGCGTTTCTCATGTTGCCGAGTTCGACGAGCACCGCCGGGTACTGCGCCAGGTTCAGGCCGGCGAGGTCGGCGCGCCCGTACAGGCCGTCCGACCCGACGTAGGTCGACGGGTGAAAACCAGCCTGTACCAGGGCATCACGCATCGTGTGCGCCAGCTGCACGGCCGGGCCGGCCTGGACATCGTTGAGCGGCGGGCTGGAGTAGTTGACGTGAAATCCGCTGCCGGACGGCGGACCACCGTCGGCGTGAATACTGACGATCGCATTGGGGTGCATCGCATTGGCCTGCGCCGCACGCGCGTCGACGCAAGGACCGACGGAGCTGTCGTTGTCGCGTGACAACGCGGTATTAACGCCCATTTGCCGCAGCGAATCATTGACGAGGCCGACGACGGCCCAATTGAACGCATGCTCCGGGTAGCCGTCGTTGGTCGCGGCGCCCGACGTTTGGCAGGCTTTGGTGCCGCCCCGGCCGTTCGGAACCTGTTGGTTTATCGAGGCGTCGTTCACGGCGTTGTGGCCCGCGTCGAGGAAGACCGACGCCCCGGCAAGGCCGGCGGATGCGCGCGGGGCAACAAGCGTTGTCACACCGAGGAGCACCGGCGCGGAACCGGCAAGTTTCAAGACCTGGCGTCTGGAAACAGATTTCAGCCGGCCGAACCCTCGTCGCGCAGGATCGTTCACCGCGCGATGGTAACAATCTCCCTGCTATCCTCGGGATCAAGCCGATTGATTTGCAAAGGCACGACATCGGGACCGGCCAGCAGTCCATCGGTATTGACCGGGGACATATCAGGCCAAATAAGACCAGCGTCAATCTTCTGCGTGTCGCTTTTGCGGTCTTTGGCAACGGTGGTGAACTGGTTTTGGAACTCAAAGGTTTGGGATGGACACCGATGGGCAGATATTTCGGCATGATCGCCGGTCACATCAATCAACTCGTCAAACCCACGGCAATAGCAGCCGTCGGCCTTGGCACTAGTTTCCTTATCTCCCCTACTCCCTCGGCATCGGCCGAGCCATGCCCCGACGTTCAAGTGGTGTATGCGCGAGGCACCGGCGAGCCGGCAGGCATCGGCCCGACGGGGCAGGCCTTCGTCGACAACCTGCGCGGGCGCGAAGCCGGAAAGTCCGTCGACGTCTATGCCGTCAACTACCCCGCCAGCGATGAATGGTCCACCGGCATGGATGGCATCAGGGACGCCGGTGCCCATGTGGTGTCGATGGCAAACAGCTGCCCGAAGACCAAGATGGTGCTCAGCGGCTTCTCGCAGGGCGCAGCCGTGATGGGCTTCGTCACCTCGGCGTCAGTGCCCGACGGGTACGACCCCGCGACCGTGCCCAAGCCGCTGTCACCCGACATCGCCGACCACGTCGCCGCGGTGGTGCTCTTCGGAACGCCTAACACGCGGGCGATGAACTTCTTGGGTCAACCGCCGCTGGTCATCGGACCGGCCTACGCGGGCAAGACGATCAAGGTCTGCGCCAACGAGGACCCGGTGTGTTCGGACGGAATGGACTTCGCCGCCCACAACACCTACGCCGACGACGGCGCCATGATCGACAAGGGCGCGTCCTTTGCCGCCGCCCGAATCGACGCGGCCTCCGGCGGACCGGCAGTAGTCGTGCACCCGCCCACCGGCGGCGGCTTCGGCAACTAAAACCCCTCAACGGGCCACGGCGAAGTCCCCCTTCGCCGTGGCCCGTGTTTCTATGCGTCTTGCGCTGTAGCAGAAGAATTTTCGATCCGGGCCTCACATCCGCGGCGCGCCGGCCGTCTGCCTGGTGACAGGCTGACGTCGAAAGGGTTCCGCACAACCATGCCCACAGCGCGACGTAGCCCGCCTTTGCGTACTAAAAAGTATGTTACGGTGGCCGCATGTCCGCGGTCGCGAGCCGCTCGCTGCACGGCATCACCGACGAATTCGTCGCGCGGTTAGCGCAGCGCGCCGGGGAAGCCGAGCGGCTGCGCCGGCTGCCCGCGGCGACGGTCAGCGAATTCCGGCAGACGGACTTGTTTAGGCTGCTGCTGCCGGCCAGGTTCGGAGGTCTGCAAGCAGCGTTTCCCGAACTGCTGGAACCGATTCGGTTGATGGCGCACGGCTGCGCGTCGAGTGCGTGGACGTTGGGGTTCTACGCGCTGCACAACTGGCTGCTGTCGCTGTTCGACCCACAGCTGCAGGAAGAAGTGTTCGCCTCGGGCCCGGTGCTGGCGCCGGCTCCGCTGGCCCCGACCGGGCGCGGCACCCCGGCCGACGGCGGCGTGCGCCTGACCGGTCGATGGTCCTGGGCGACGGGTGCGATGGATGCCGACTGGGTGATCGTGGGCGCGCTGATCGAGCGCGACGACGCCATCACCCCGTCGCTGGTGGTGCTGCCCGCCGGCCACGTCGAGGTCGACGACGTGTGGCACACCGCGGGCATGCGCGGCACCGGCTCTCACGATCTGATCGCCACCGATGTGTTCGTCCCCGCGCATCGCATCGCCGGCGTGGCCGACATCTATGGCGGCACCGCCCCGGGCGCGCAGGTGCACGGGGTGGCCAGCTACCGGTGGCCGCTGGTGCCCGCGCTGGCGCTGGTGGCGTCGATGCCGGTGCTCGGTGCCGCCGAACGGGTGGCCGAGCTGTTCGCCGAGCGGCTCGGCGACCGCGTGCTGGCGTATAGCGGTGTGGCGCAAAAGGATCAGCCGGCCGCCCAGATCAGGCTCGCCGACGCCACGGTGCGGCTGCGCGCGCTGCGTTCGCTGGTCGCCGAGACCGCCGCCGAGATCGACGAACTCGTGGTCAGCGGTGAACGCGTGCGGCGATCGGTGCGGGCCAACGCCCGGCTGGCCGCGGCGTACACCGTGCACGAGTCCCGGGCGATCATCGCCGATCTGCTGGAGGCCGCCGGTGCCAGTGCCCATAACTTGTCCAGCCCGTTGCAGCGCGCCAAGCGCGACGTGGACATCGCCGCGGGCCATGTGGTGTTCGACTACGACGTGAGCCGGGAGTTGGCCGGGGCGTTGGCGATTGGCGCCAAGGTATCGCCGATCGCGATGGTGTGATTACTTCGATTCGCCCAGCATCAGGTCCAGGAAGCGCTCGTGGTTGGCCAGCTTTTGCGCCTGGGTGGCCGAGCCGGTGAGGTGGAGCAGCCCGATTCCGGCCGCGAACGTCAGCTCCGCGCGCAGCTTGGCGTCCTCGGGGCTGAATCCGCAGTCGCCGTAGGCCTTTGCGACCGAACGCAGCAGGCGCCGATCCGCGTCGCGAATGTTGGCGGCGGCGGCCTCGTCGGTGCGGGCCCACTCCCGCATCGCGCGTTCGAGTATCCAGTGTTGCGGCCGCACCAAGGAAATCATCATGGCCGACAACCGTTCTCGCGGCGGCAGCGTGTCGATCTCGTTCAACGATTGTCGATCCTGCTCCCGGAACGTCTTCCACGATTCGACCAGCGCGGCCCGGTAGCCGTCCATGTCCTCGAAGTGCCAGTAGAAGCTGCCCCGGGTGGCGCCGACCTGCTGGCAGAGCCGTTCGATCTTGAGGGCGCGTGCGCCCTCCTCGGCGAGCAATGTATAGCCGGCCTGCAGCCAGTCGTCGGCTGACAGGCGCGTCGAGGGCTTACGCGCGGCCACGTCGTGCAACGTTACGGGGAATCGGCCCCGCATCGTTAGACTTGTGCGAAATTAACGCCGGCGTTCAGTTGGCAGTGTAGGTAGACGGGCAGTCTCGTCGAGGTCGACGTCGAGCGCGTTCAGCATCAGCGCCAGACCGGCGTAGCGGCCGATGACCAGCAGTATCTCCACGGTGGCCTCCGGCCCCGGGCCTGCTGCACCTGTTCGACGAGCGGGGCGGCGACGGCGCGGGTGGTGACAAGCTCGGTTGTCAACCGCAAAACCGCAAGCTCGGTCGCGTTGAAATCGCTTGTTTGCCAATCGGATTCGGAGGTGACGGCGTCGATCTCGGCCACGCCGACCCCCGCCGTCTGAGCGATGTCGCGGTGCTGGCCCAGCTCGTAGGCGCTGTCCATCAGATAGGCGGTGCGCAGGGTCACCAGTTCGCGCAGTCGCCGGGTCAGCACCGGGCTGGTCAGGGCGTCGCGACCGGCCAGCATCCAGCCGGTGTAGACGTGCTCGGCGTTGGCCAGCGTGCGGTAGACGTTGAGATTGCCGCGCTCCTCGGTCAATTCGCGGGCCCGGTCGGTCATGTCCTCGGGGCGGCGGTACGGAATCCGGGTCATCGGCTCGGGCCCGGAACGTCGATCTCCAGGTCGGCGGCGTTGAGCACCAGGGCCAGCCCGTAGTAGCAGCTGACGAGCATCAGCAATTCGGTGAGCGCCGCGTCGCCGAAGACGGCCCGGGCCGCGGCAAAGGAATCGTCGGTCAGGTGGCGGGTGGTGCACAACTCGTCGACGACGTCGAGGGCCGCGCGTTCGTCGGCACTGAAGCCTTCGAGGTCGCCGGTGGCCAGGGCGTCAAGCTCGTGCTCGGTGAGCCCGGCGGCGGTTGCGAGCGGCACGTGCTGGGCGAGCTCATACGGTGAGCCCTGCAGGTGCGCGACCCGTACGACGACCACTTCCCGCAGGCGCGCGGTGAAGGTCGGGCTGGCGTACAGCTCGTCGACCATTTGCGACCAACCGGGAAATACGTTGGGCGCGTTGGCGAGTAGCGCAAAGACATTGAGGTTGCCGCGCCGGGCCGCCCACTCGCGGATCGGTTCGGGCTGCCGGTCGAGGTCGGCGAGCGCGATGCGGGTCACGGGCGCTCGGCCGCGAGGGTGAACGTCCAGTCCAGCGCGACGAACGGTTCGTCGACTTCTGTTCCGTCCGGCGCGACGCCCGGCTCGTGGCGCACGAAGTCGGCCTGCAACGACGCCCGGTCGGCGAAGACGGCGTCGCGCCCGATGTAGGGGTCGTCGTCGAGGAACAGCTGGGTGATCAGCGGGTGGTAGCCGTCGGCCTGGAACCAGAAGTGCACGTGCTGCGGGCGCATCACGGATCGGTTGGCGGCGCGCATGATCTCCCCACACGGGCCGTCGGTGGGCACCGGGTAGTAGCGCGGCGTGATCGAGCGGCACCAGAATCGGCCGTCGGCGTCGGTGGTCAGCAGCGCGCGCATCGCGAACTCGCCGTGCAGTTGCTCGGTCAGCTGGACGTCGTAGGCGCCGTCGCCGTCGCTGTGCCAGATGTCGACGTGCGCTTTCGCGACCGGCTCGCCGTGTTCGTCGACGACGCGGCCGGTGACGAACATCGGTGTGCCCGCGACGCCGTTGGAGATGTCGGCGCCGTTGGGGGCGCTCGGTCGGCCCTCGACGTAGAACGGGCCCAGCAGCGCCGAGGCGGTGGCCGAGCCGCCGGGGCTCTCGTTCATCGTGTCCAGCAGCATCGACAGGCCGAGGATGTCGGAGGCCAGCACCACCTCCTGGCGGGTGGGGCTGGAGATTTTGCCCAGCCGTTCGATGAAATCCATTGCGGTGAACCACTCGTCGCCGGTCAGCCGCACCTCGCGGGCGAAGTCGTGCAGGTGCTGAACCAGGCTTTGGAGCAGTTGCCTGAACCGGTCGTCGGTGGACGTGTCGAAGGTTTTCTTTACGGCTTCGGTAATGGTGTGTTCGTTGAGATCTGGCATGGGCTGCCTTTCACGTCGACGGCTAACCGGCGGGTTTCACTGTGCCGCACGGGTTCTGCGCCGGGCCCCGTCGTCGAAGTCGGCGCCGAGCGCGGCGTAGGCGCCCGCGTACTTCTGGGTCAGCCGTGCCCGGTCGGACTCGGTCAGGTTTGCCATCCGTTCGGGATCGGTGTTGTCGGCCAGGTCCGCGAGCTTGACTTCCCGGGCGGTCGGGTGCGCGCTGATGCGACGGTAGTAATCGGCCGACGGCTGGTCGTCGCGGCGGGTCAGCAGCTCGATCGCGTCGATCGCGGCCTGCGGGATGCCGCGCTCGGCCAGGTCGGCCGCGGTGAGGCCGGTGTCCTCGATGACGTCGTGCAGCAGGGCCGCCACCACGGCGTCGGTGTTGGCGGGATCGACGTAGGAGGCGACGCGGCGGACGTGTCCGATGTAGGGCATGCCGGCCTTGTCGACCTGGCCGGCGTGGGCGGCGGCCGCGATCGCGTCCGCTGTTGCGATGTGGTCCACGGGCGCCCGTCCTTTGTTTGCTTGACCGTCACGATAATGTGTGGGCGCCGTCGGGTCACCGTGGTTAGCGTTCGCCGTCGAGCTGGACGCCTTCCGACTTGAGGATGTCTTCGAGATCGAGCGATAGTCGATCGTCGTTCTTGGCGCCCTCGATATCGGTTGCGATGGGCTCGAATTCGGCGCCCTTTTCGTACAGGAAGCGCTCGCGGTAAGCCCAGTAGGCCGCGTCGGCGATCTCGCCGACCGTCGTCCAGTTCAGGGCCGCGCCCAGTCCGACGCCGAGGCCGGGTACCAGCTGCACCAGCTTTTTCAGCGTCAGGTCCTGGGCGAATTTGACGGCGAACTTCTGGATGACCTTGACGGCCACCTGCCGGTCGAGCTGCTGCCACGCCGCGTTGCGGGCGAGGCTTTCGGTCAACAACGTAAGCTGTTGGTAGGCGGCGACTTTCGCCGGTTCCGTCTCCGCGAGGCCCAACGCGATGACGTGCATCATGAAGATCTCTTCGGCGGGGTCGAGCGGGTCGTAGCCGTAATAGAGAGCATCGTGAGCCACCACCGCGCTGCACGCGGTCAACAGTGCCGCGGCGTCGACGCCCATCGCCGTGGCGACGGTGCCCAATCCCGGCCCCGCCGCGGCGCCCGCGGTGGCCGCCGCACCGGCGGTTGCCGCCGCCTCACCGCTGCTGACGGCCAGGCCGGCCGCCGCGCCTTCCGCCGCCGCCGATGCCGAGTAGGCGCGATGCCGGAGACCGAAGGACGCGACCTCGTCGATGGATCGCAGGTCGAGCTTCCTGATGTCGTCGAGATGCTCGACCGGGTGGCCTTTCTTCGCATAGGCGCCGATGACGCGCGCCTCCGACGTGGCCAGTTGACCCGTCTTGGTCATGAACCTGGCGGCGCCCGCGGCCGCGGTGTCCAGCACCGCCGCGCCTGGCTTTTTCACCTCGCGCAGTACCGGCAGCTTCAGCAGCGTGTTGACCACCCCCGAGCCCAGGCCACCGACCGTGAAGGGAAGCAGGCGCCGTTCCGGGCGCCGCAGGGTGCGGTGCTTGTACGCGTTGACCTTCGTCAGCTGTTCTTGCTCGTACTCAGATAGCGCCACCCGATGCTCCCGACGTGATTCTTCTGAGCAACATCACAGCACAGCGGCGAGGAGTAGGCAGGGTGTCGACATCGAAAGCTTGTCCCGAGTCGAAGCCTGTAACAGCAGGCAGCCGGTTAGCCGCGCTCCCAGCCACGGCATGTGTCGGGCCGTGCCGCTTGATCGGAACCTGATTTCACAATTTCCAACCGGGTCGCGACTTCCAACCGGGTCGCGACGCAAATCATCTCATCGAGCGCCGACTTATTAGCACCTACAAACCCAGCTCACCATACAAAAGACGCCTTGGTCTTACGCAACGTACATGGCTTGCCAATGGCGCGTCCCCGATCTCATCGGTGGATGCGCGGTCGAAGAGCTCATCCAGCCGTTCTGACAGCGTGTCGATCTGCGCTGCTGCGCGGGCTCCCACCGAGGTACTTCTAGACCAGTCGACAGCGCGCCAACCGCCGTTGGGTGTCCGGCGCCAGGAATTTACCAATGGTTTCAGCCGAGATTGCAGCCGGTACTCGAGCGCTAGACCAATCCTGTTCGAATCGAAGTCGGCCATCAGTACTTCGGCTTCCGGCAAGGCTGGCCAGGCCACGACGACCACGCGATCCCATATCTCGGGAGGAAATGTTGTGGCGAGGTGATGACTTTCGCCAACAGGTAGGTCGCGGAGCCGGCGCGACGCCTCCGTCGTCTGTCCGATATATAGGCAGCCCCAATCGAGCCAAATACCGTAAACAACTGGTCCCTGGACAGCCCCAGCAGTATCGGTCGCGCCGGCGAGCAGCTCTCCTAAACGGTAGGCGAACTGATAGCGGTGCTCCCGCCACGCCTTAGACGCGTCGAACGTTCGAGTGAGTAGCGTCAGGCTGGACAACCACTGTACGAAGGCGTGCGCTCGGTCGTTGGCTTCCACAGCGATGAACGTAACCGACGGCCCTGCATTTCTACTCTTAGAACTTGCGAGACTTGACATGGAGCGCCGATCGGGCCTTGGCGCCGTGGTCTGCGCTACGGCAAATCCCGGTACGCAGCAGACGCCGAAAGTTGGGGTGTGCCGCGCGAGTCGGTCCGATATTGTCTGTGCCTGCTGTTTAACTTAAGGCCAACGTCAGGACGGAACCTGGAGCCTTGAATCGATGAAACTTTCCAATGCCGCGCCATCGGCCGCTCGGCTCACATCGTCGTTGCGGGACATTGGGTACGATTTCGTCAGCGCGGTTGCCGACCTTATAGACAACAGTATCGCCGCCGGCGCGACCGATGTGGGAGTCGAAATCGAGTTCGCTGGTCAGGCCTCCACCGTCTATGTTGCCGACAATGGTGCTGGCCTGAACGCGCGGGGCATGCTTGAGGCCCTCCGCTTCGGTAGCCGCCGCACCTACGGTTCGGGCGACCTTGGGCGATACGGACTTGGACTTAAGACGGCATCGCTGTCCCAAGCTCGTTGCGTGACTGTTGTCTCTAGATCAGCCGATCGCAAACGTCCGCTGTGGAGATCGCTGGATTTGGATCTCATTGCCGAGCTGGACGATTGGGTCCTTGCCGAGAACCCACGCGATCATGCTGTCGCTAGGAGCGAAGAGTTGCTCGGCACAGGGACGGGCACCGTCGTCGTATGGCAGAATCTGGACCGCGTACTTCCCGCTTCTGGTGCCGCCGGCGGGTGGGCTAAGCGACGTTTCGAGGTGCTGGTCGAGAAGACCAAGCGTCACTTGGCGATGGTGTTCCACCGGTTCATAACCGGCGAGAACAACGCTCCCAGGATTTCTATCAGCGTCAATGGTGACAAGCTCTTAGCGTGGGACCCATTCGTTCGCCACGAACCGGGGACGCAGCAACTGTCGACCCAGCAGTTCGAGTTGGAGAGCGCAACGGGGGGTTGGAGCAGTCGAGCTCCGTCGCTACATCCTCCCCTGGGAAAAGAACATTTAGCTCTCCCGACGCATTCGAGAACGCGGCCGGACCGCTCAATTGGAACCGGCAGCAGGGCCTCTATGTGTATCGGGAGAACCGGCTGGTGCAATGGGGTAGCTGGGCGGGTACCCGTGGCATCGACGAACACACAAAGCTGGCCCGCGCGAGTCTCGACTTCACGAGCAGTCTTGATGAGGTTTTCAATATCAATGTCGCAAAGATGCGGGTGTCGGTACCTGCCCAGCTCAAACAGATGTTGGAGCGACCCGTCAGTGAGTTATGCATTCTTGCCGACCGTGTTTACCGCCGCCACAACGCGGACACAACTGACGACCTTGACGACGGGACTGAGAACGACGACAAAGCACCAGCCACCGGCTCGCTGCCGGAGATCGGGTTAGCGCTTAAATCAGCGGCAATTCAGTCAGGTCACTACGAAGCCTTCAAGAAGGTAATGGCCTTCATGCAAGACCAACACCCCGAGCTTGCCCGGGGGCTAGGTTTCTAACCGCCGGCTGCCGCGCACCACCTGCTTAGGGGACAATCGCCGCACAGCGGCTTTTCCACCAGACAAATGTCAGCCGCCAACGCGATAAGCCCCAAGTGCGCAGGCCGCGAATCGTCGCCGAAGCCGATCATGCTGGCCACCGCGATGCGCCCATCAGTCTGCACATTTCTCTTGTCGGCGTCGTTGCCTTGGAACCGGCTGGTGACGCGCAAAACACCCTTAGTGATTAGTACAGGCTCCTCGCTATCTCGCCCTTCGTGGCTGATTGGCAAAGCGAGCTCCAGTAAGTCCGCCACTGCAGACGGTATGACCGAGAGTACTGTGCGGTCGATTGTTGGCTCCCACAACGCATTTGGGGCAGCAGACAACTGCGCAACAAGCTGACGCACCGCCGAAATCCGCTGGCCGCGGCCCACTCCCGACATGAGTTCGTCGAGGAGATCGACCGCCTCGTCATCGGGCAACTCTCCAGGGCGGATGTCGTGCCGCTTGTCGATGATCGGCCACACCGCGTTCATGACAGTCGGCGTCGCGCGGTCAAGAAGAAGTTCGGCTAGAAGGAACTTCCAACGGTTCCCAGTCTTGAACCACGGGATCGCAGCGATGGAAGACTGTTGTTGAAACCAACGTGCCAACTTCCCGGAAGTCTCTCGAGTGGAAAGCCCAGCCTTCGTTCCTGACGCCAGTGAAGTCCTTACCGCCTTAGCAATCACCTCTCCGACTAGGGGTGGGACCGCGTTACCGATCTGCTTGAAAGCTGCCGACGGTGGCCCAGCAAAACGAAAATCATCCGGAAAAGTTTGAATCCGAGCGGCCTCACGGACCGTGAGTGTACGCGGCTGTCTGGGGTGGATATACCAATAACCGTCTTTCGCAATGTGTGCTGTTATTGTGCGAGAAAGATCGTTCTCATCGAGCTTCTTGTACTTGTCATCAAAGATATCTTTGCGATAGCGCTGGTACTCGGGCGCTAAGTCCGTGTACTTCGTCTTGTGGGTCATAGATTCAAATGCGGCACGGTCATCCTCGCGAACGGGCCTAGTAATGTGGTCGAATAGTTTGCAGGCATCTGCCGCCGAGACGTTTCGTCGCATCCACGTTTGGTATTCAGTACGAGGCCCAACGTAATTCGCCCATCCGAAAGCTCCGCCGGCCGGACGCCATCCACCTTCGACTTCAGGCATATCACCAATAGCGTTCCACAAAGTAACCCGCTTCTCTGATTCTGCCGGCCAAGTGAAACGGATGCGGCTTTTGAGGGCGACCAATAGCAAGCGCTGCCGCATTTGGGGTACGCCGAAGCGCCAACTATCTATCACGCGCGCGGAGACCGAATAACCGATTTGTTCGAGTTCCTCGGTCATGCTGCGCAAGATGAACATTTCGCGGTCTAGCGCCATATCAGGAACGTTCTCCATGACTACTGCCCGAGGGCGTGCCAACTGAACAACTTCCAAGAAGGACCGCCACAGGTCACGACGTTCGTCATGCGGATCGGCTACGCCCGTCAAAACGCGGTGCCGAATCATCGACCGTCCCGCCCTAGAAAACGGCTGGCACGGCGGGCCGCCGGTTAGGACGTCGATTTTGTTGCGCTTTAACAGCTTTGCGACCCGCTCAATCATTGCTGGGTCCGCTAGGTCGTCGTCCAACGACATCCCGGCGAAATGATGCCGATGCGTCTCCACTGCAAAGCCATAGTGGTCGACCCCCAAAACCACCCTGAAACCGGCTTCCTCGAAACCGAGACTCATACCACCGGCTCCACTGAACAGGTCTGCCACCAACGGCACACCGTGAGCCCGCAGATCGGTGCAGAGCGCGGCGAGATCCGTATCCGAACGCGTGTGGCATGGGTGCGGATCAAGCTCGACGAACGGCCCACGAATCTGCTTAACCGCATACGACGATCCAGAAGTCGTCACTTGGCGCGCGGTCATACAGCCAGATTAAGTGAGGGGGGCGACACAGTACTGAGGCGCGCCGTTGCGCGCCGAAGCCGCGGTGGTCCGCCCACGTCGAAGGTGCCCAGTCACTCGGGCCGCTGGATGTCGTTCCACGAACACGCATTAGCGGACCCATCCACCATATCTTTCGGAGGATGGACCCGCATTCGCCAAAGATTGTGAATCGCCTCGGCAGCCTCGCCAGGGTCTTCGTGTTCCCAAATGTGGATGGGTAGCCAGCCGAGACACCGCAGCATCTCGTCTTTCTTTTTGTCTCTGATCACGTTCGCCTCAAGCTTCGCGGCCCACCACTCCGCATTGTTTTTTGGTGAGGTGCCGTGTGAGGGACAGCGATGCCAGAAGCAGCCGTCGACGAACACCGCTATCCGCGCACGCGTGAAGGCGACGTCGGGCCGCCCAGGAAGTGTTCGGACTTGCACACGGAAACGCAACCCCCGCCTGTGAAGCTCTCTCCGGAGAGCCATCTCTGTGCCGGTGTCTCTCGTGGGCATTGCGCTCATCTGGCGGCGGACGCTCTCGCTGAGCGGTGGAGGCGACGAGTCGGCTGCTCGCGGCGCTTCCTGCGAACCCATTAACTATCCTTTATCGTCGGAGCGACGCCTACCGCCACGGAAATTTTGATCTTCACTTGACTCTGCGAAGGAGTCGGCGCAAGGCGGATTCACTGCTCGCAGCACTGACATCCATTTCTCCGAGTTCAGTTGTTTCCGTTGGTGTTTGCGGGGGCCAAGCCGTGTCCGGGGTGGCCGCCGACTCCGCCAACACATAGTAAGTTCCACGTCTCACACCCCGCCGCGCCAGCAGCCCTTCCTTCATCAGCGTTTGCAGTACCTCCCTTGCCTCACCTGACGTAATCGGCACTATCTCTCGCAAATTGCTGTTCGTGACGCTACCCACCCGACGGGCAATCCCCAATGCTGTCTGCGCAACATTCTCGAAATCCGGCGTCACACCCGTAGAAGAAGGATTTTTCGCGGGTTCGTCTTCTGTCATCGTCATTCGTTCAATCGCGACGACGCCGGGGCTAACTGGCGGCACGTCGCGGTGCGCGCCCCTAGCTTCGACTTTCGACAAGCTGCGGTGACGCCCACCGGTATCTCCGGACTCGCGCGAGAGAGCTAGAGCTGCTGCGTCGAAGCAATCCTCAACGACCTCACGAACCTCGTTATCGCGCAGTGCTGCAAAGGAAATAAACGGCGTCAGGCGGAGCAATCTTTTCATAGCGTCACGCATCAGCAGCATGCGTGGTTCGGCCTCACCGCGGTCAACGCGATCCAGAAACTCGAACGCAACCGTGCGTGCCAGCCTGTGATCGCTTGCGATTGTGGGGCGCTCAGTAATGTTCACTAGCTCATCTTCACCTAGACGAGTGAGATCCACCTGAGGACCCATAATTGCGGCCCTCCACCAGAGCCGCCTAAATGTATTGCGGTTAACATCACCGATGAACCTACGCGCATCAGCGTCTTTGCCGAATCTCCAGACTGCTATGTCGAGGAGCCAGCAGCAGGTCAGGTAGCTCCACACTTCTTCATGTGAAGCCTCGTTGAGAGACATCGGAATACGCTCGTGCAGCAGGCGAGCTAAACGTCCCTCGAACACAGAAAGGCTGGTAATCCGGCCCGGCATCCCGTACCGACAGGCGAGTTCCACCACCTCCTTGCGGAGATCGATAAGTTGCTGGTCGTCAATCCGCAAACCCCCTACTGGGGTGAACGTGACAACCGGAGTTTGGTCGGGCATGCGACTGCTGATTTCGAGCAAGTCTTCGCTTAGGTGGCTATTAAGTAGCTCAAGCGCAGTCTGTCTGTCGATGCGCGGAAGGACGATCACCCGACTACTCCGAACCTTGCTTGCAACTCGGCAAACAGCCGGGCTGAATCCTGAAGACTGCGCGACTGGAGGGCTGGCAGTTGCATGCCCGGCCAGCACATCGAAATGAGCTCGAACAGCATCCGGCCTACAGTGCCGTCGTCGAAAGCCTCTGGTTCGTCCACGAAACGATCGTTACGCAACGCGCCAGCAATAAGCGATCTAGCAACATCGAACGTTACGAACGACCTTAAGAGCCCGGCTCTTGGGTCTGAGCTGCCTGAGCGCAGCAGCTCGGGCATCACTTCGTGGCTGCTGTTGACGATGAGTCGCATACCGCCCAGCACCGGCGCTTCGAGTTCATCGGGATCCCAGTCCAGTACCCAAGCCGCATTGTCTGGATAGTTAGGCAGTGCCTTGAAATCGGCTGCCGTGATTGGGAATCGCGCCGCCCCACCTTCGAGCAAGATCTGCGTCTCCTCCTCCCACAGGATTGCACCGAACCGGCGGGGAGAGATTGGCGACGGGGCCCTACCGGGGCTGCGTAGAACCAATCGCGTCCGCAGGGCCAATCGACCTCCAGACAAGGCCCCAGGTACACAGAGTGTTAAAGCAGTTCGCGCCAGTCCGCGCAGAGATCCCAGCTCGACCACGGGTCCGTCGCCCGTGGTCCGAGTTCTGTTCGAGGACCACGTCGTGGCGATCGCAAATGCTGCGTCATTTGGCAACGCGCAAGCGTCGCGCACACCCTCGAGGTCCACCTCTACGACGCGCACTAGTTGAAGATCCGTAAAGGGATCCCAATGATCAACTCGGTCACCGATTTCTACGCCATCGGCAACACACCAAGGTTGAGTGACCATTACCGAGTCCGGCGGCAACAAATATGGGGTGGCTCCCGCAGTCTTCAAATCGCCTCCACTGCCAAGTCCACTCTCATCATTTCGTCTCTGAGCTCAATCTCGACCGCCCACTCACCGTCGACGCCATCAGGACCGACCGTCAATTCAGCTGCTGCATAACGCGATCCAGAAGGGTCGACCCAGCAATGCACGGTAGGCCTCACGTATCCGATAGGGGGTTCTAGCTCGACGAGCGCACCATCGTTGGTCATGATCTCTACGTCTGCGGTCAGTCGGACACGATTCCCTTTGGTGCGCAATTCAAATGGGTATGCGATGACGGGCGTGCCGTCCAAGGAGATTACGGGACTAGGGTCACCTGCGACCCGAGTCTGAGGCGGTGGCAGAGGCCGCGGCCGCTGCCGCGTTGCCGAGTCTCGCCCGCTGTGATCCCCGGTGTTACCAGCGTTTTGTTCAGCGTTCCGCGACGTGGTGGCGTCGACCCACGCGTCTTCGGTGACTTTGTCGACAACCCTTCGACCTGGCGCCCGGCGGCGGGTTCCGGATTTGGTATCGCGCTTGGGCCCTTGTCTTCTAGCCCCCGGCCCATCTTGGCCGGGCATAAGTGCCGCAAGCGCATCTGCGAACTCGCCAAGCGGAATTGCGTCTGATTCTCGCAGTTGCTGTACCGAAGCATCGTAGCCAGCCGCGAGCCGGCAATGGCGCTCGACGCGTTCCAACGCGATCTTCACGAACGATCTCCACTGCCGATCCTGCACAGCTCGATAGATCCAGTCATCATGGGTCGGAGGCTCGGCAGCTTTGAACATATCGTCAACATCGAGCGCGCACTTAAACACGCCCGAATAACCCAGCCTGCCGCTGGCCGGCGCCGCGCCGGCGAAGTAATTCACGACCAATTCGGGGGTTCGCATAAGCGCCACGTGGTGGACACTAGTCGCGGTTATCCGGGCCCCTCGGGGAACAGGTCGGTCAGCCAAATCCGCAGGTGCTACCGGACCTTTTTGTATGGTCAAGCGGCCCAGCCGTCTCACTGGGCGAAGGCTGCGAATCTCGGTGTCAATGGTCAGGTCGTCGACATCATCTGTGGGTTCCTGGCGATGACGGTCCATCGCCTCGACAAACCCACGCAAGCGCTGATGTGATCGCGGGTTGGGTATCCGAATAGGCTTGCCGTTGTCGCGAAGTACGAACTCCATGGTTCGCCTTGCGCCGCCCAAAGTGTCGATCATCCTGGGCCAGAAGTTCCAAGCGATTGCCTCGGCGATAAAGTCCATCGTGGCGTCGACGCCGTCATCCGTCTCGATGTGGACGGAGGGCGCCACAACGAGGACCGTAGTTCCTCTGCCATCTGCACCAGCCCTGGCGGGGAGGCCAAGCAAGTCGGCGATCTCGTCGGCCTCGTCGCCGGTGACGGGCTCTGGCGCTCCGTTGACCATGCGGCCCCACCAATGCCTGCCGGTGTACGGAACGCCATTGACATCAAATGTGTCACCAAGAGCGCAACCAAGTAACCTGCGCTCAAACTTCCCGGAGGCCACTTCGCACAGGCTATCGATCACGACCGTCCTAGCTGTGCTTGCGATATAAAAGGCGGCTTTTCCGTAGCCAAAAGACCCACCCCCGAAGTCCTTGTCGGGCGGCTGACCAATATTGCGGACGAAATCGACGAAGTCACGCGGCTCGCCCTGTCGGTCCGCTCGAGTCGGCCCGGCAAGACCGTGCGTGCCGAAGTCGGCGACATACAGAGTGCACATGCCATCGCGAAGTTCTTTCGCAAGAGCAAGACCAGGGGGCGGATCCACGAGCACGTTGTCTCGCAATCGGGTGACCATTTCACTGTCGAGCGTCGAGCGGCCGATTTCAACACGGATGCCTTGTGAATCGGGCCGCTTCGCGTCCCAGCAATTCTGAACGGCCTCGCGAATCAGCACTTCTAGCGGTTCTGTGTCAGGACGCCCAAGTTGGTTTAGGATGCCGATCGCCGCCAAGCCGCCCGTCGCATTGTACGGTTCCGAGTATCGCTGAAGCCTAATCACGTCGCGGTTCCTAAGGTTAGCGAGGCCACGAGTGCTTGGTACTCGACTGGCGCGAGCGAATTACCAAGCGCACTGGCCAAATCGACGACATAGCTCACGTCCACTACGCCATTCGGACGCTTACCCCCAACGAACGTCTCAGGCACAATTCGTGGGGTGCGATCATCAACCGGCAGAGTCACCCGCTCTCGAACCTCGAATGTCACGTTATCGGTATCTGGTAGGTCTGCGGCCGCGACGCCATTAGCCATCAGTGCAGAAAATAGCTTTTGCGCTGAAACTCCTGCTGCCAGAAGTTCATCGACGACGGCAGATACGCTTGTGCTCCCCCCGTGGACTTCCTCGAGCCGCACCAGATGCAGATGTAGGGTGCCCCCGTCAGGAGGCAACATCTGGTCCTCCCCGTGGATTGTTATGCGGTACCCAGAGTGCGAACGTATCGTCTTGACCTCGATAGCCGTTGGTCCGCTTCGAAAGTCATGCCGTTGACCGAAAGGACCCACCCAAGAACCGATATCAGGATTCCGTCCGGTTTTGATCGCATCTCGAACAACGAGCAGCTCTCCGAGGGTTGCCGCTAACTTGTCCCGGCTCGGCGGACCGGTTGGAGGAACGAGGAACTCGCGCCAACCGTTAACAACATGCTCGACCGCTAGCCCAGGCACCTCACCACCAACTGATATCCGTTCGATCACCGCTGCCGCGAAATGATCAAAAACCTCCGAAAGCGCTGCGAACAGGCACGTGATGTCCAAGAACAGGGCGCTTCGGCCTTCGATAACAAGGCTTCTAGTCGTGAATGAGAGGGTCGTAACATTCGGCGTCTTACCGATTCCGGCGTTCGTCGCTAGTAAAAGGTGCTGGCGCGACTGATCGTCGAGGCCAACGAGCACACCTTCTCCGCATTTGACGGGCAGGACCGCAAGTCCTGTGGGACTGGGCGCACCATGCGTGGTCAGGGCGCTGAATGCGAGTCTGACTTCGTCGATCACGCCGGCTCTACTTCAGCCTCAACAGGTTCATCGGAGTCGTCTGGCACTTCAACTTCGATATCGAGCATTGACGCGACATCCGCAGTGAGGTATTCGACGTTGGCTCTGCTGTTACTGCTCTCCGGAAATACGAGCCCTACACCGATGACGTGCATTGCCGCGTGCAGAGGTTCGCGTGTCTTAACAGAACCACGCACTGGGCGGCTGTCTTTCGAAACCGGATACAAGAGGATGAGGCCAGACCCGTCGCCGTAACCCCCGCTATCCGGCGTGTTCCGAAACCTAGACAGGTCAGCAGGTTTCGTATCCGCGGTCAGCGTTCCATCAGGAAGCCTCAGATCGATAACCCGATCATTGCGACTCATGAGGGCCTTAATATCTGCATAGGTCGCACCGCCGATTTGCTGTAACCTAGCACGGTTTATGCAACCGGTCTCGGTGCCCTCGACGCCTAGATCGACTGCGCCGAGATACTCCGAGTCTGAACTGCGTCCCATCACCGCGACGTTGAATCGCAGCAGTTCACCTTCCGCGCAGCGGTCCAGGATATAGAGGCTTATCAACTGGCTGTCAAGGTCTCGGCTGTTCTCGTGGAAGTGATATGCCGAAAGAAAGCTCACTACATTCTGTGAATCGATGCCCTCGAAGATGGTGATCCCATGTCTCGGGTGCCACCGCGGCAGTGATGCCGCCGAAAAGACAAGGTCGCGTGCTGCCCTGACGTTGTCCCCAAGCCATTCGACGTCTTTGTGATTGAAGAGAATTGTCTGCAACCGACGTCCCGCGTACGAGGCTTGTGCCGTCTTTGCGTGCTGCATCTTGGCAGCTGAGGTAATCGCGAGGGTTGGGTGGGTACGGATGCGTACACCAAACTGCTCTGGAGTCAGGTGTTCGACCTCCAATCTCTCTACGTCGTAACGAATTTCCTGTTCCACCGTCGCCAAATGATGGAACCAGGCCCGCATCTCGTCTGTCATCCAGATGCGGGTCAGATCGGCATACCCGTTGCGATATCCGAACCAACGCCCCATCTGCAACAGGGTGTCGTAAGCGGAGGCGCTACGAACGAAGAAGGAGACCGCCAAGCCCTCGAGAGTCAGCCCTCGTGAAAGTGTGTTGCCCCCGACAGCGATGAGTACGCGCGGGTTCGAGTCATCGAAGGATAGCCTTTCGACGCTTCGAGAGTTATCAGTAATGACTTTGGCATCACCAGCAACCGCTGGCAACGCTTCTACGAGCTCCGACCACGCCACGGCCTCATGCAGAAAATTGGACGCGGGAACCTCCGCACACTCATCAGCCCATTGGCGCTCGAGCGACTCCAAAAGCACAGTGTCTCTGCGGGATAACCGCGCGCGCAGTGAAACAAGGTGCTCAGTAATCGCCTGTGCTGTCCGCTCGTGAACATCGATGTGTTGGGAGGTGTGGACTAGGGCCGTGGCATGCCGATTCCCTTTGCCGCGCAGCCGCCTAGCTGCGGTGCTCATCAGAAAGTACCGCAATGCCGCGTCGAGGCTGTCTGTGATCCGTGGTTCGAATTGGTAGCGCTTCGCAGCGCCCTTGGGCCGGAGATCATCGAGTTCATCCTCTGGTACCGTGCGGATGAAATTGTTCCCATCGTCGCCGACATCCATGTCGTCGAAGTCAAGCGTTTCGCGGCCGAATATTGCTTCGGGGCCGATGTATGGAAGCGGTCGAGGAAGGTCGACGATGAAATCGCGTGGGTAGAGATCCTCGTAGTCAGTCGGGTCGATAAGAACGTTTGCGAACGGCGTGGCCGTATATCCCACGTACGCCGATTTTGGGACCTTGTTGACGATCTCGCGTATCAGGCCGTTGATCCGAGTTGGTTGCCGATCGGGCTTCGAAGTGTTAACTGTGGCCTGGTCGGCCTCATCATCAATAATCAACACAGGACACGCCGCTAGGACCTCCGGCCGGGCGCCAAACAACCAATTTTTGAGGGCACGAAGCCGTGCCCCATTCTTCTTGACGACCGCGAGCACGCATTGGCGCTGAATAGATAGCAGCGCGTCGACGTTGGCCGTCGGCCTAAAGTCTTCGTCGTCGGTTAAGCGGTGCCAAATATTGCTGTGAGGCTCCCAGAGCTGTTCGTTAAGGCGGTCTTGCGTTTGCTGGCGTAATGCATCGTGAATTCCGGAAAGAATGATGAAAAGCCGGTAGCCAGCGTCCGCAGCCTTCGCGATCACCGCAGTGAAGTTGGTGGTCTTGCCGCTCTGCACGTACCCGAGGACCAGTCCACGACAGTGATACTCGCCCCGACCGGCAGGGTTTGGCAGATTCGCCACGACCTTCGTTGACGAGTTATTCAAGTCGTTCAACATCTCGTCATCCCAGCCGTCAGCGCGCAGAATCTCGACAAGTGCGGACCAATTCCGGTCTTCCTCGCGAGGGCCTGGGTACCACGTCTCGATATTGCCGGCGACAACAGAAGTTGGGACTTGCGCATTCTTTATGAGGTCGCTGAGTTTACGTATGCGTGCAGCAGCCTCGTTGATCTTGGCGATGTCGCCGATTTGGGCCAGCTCTGCGACCGCGTCATCGAGCGTCGACGATGGGCTATCGCGGATGATTCGGGCAAGCTGCCTCACGTACGGATCCTCAGCAGCGAGAGTGTCCAAATCAGTCGTTTGCATCGTGTCCGTCACTGCCCGTCGCCGACCCCGCACGAGAGCGTAGCCTTCGCTAGACCTGGGAACACTTCTTCGACAATTCTCAAGAGCTCGGCGGCCCGATCCCCATCCATCTGAAGCACCTGACTTGTCGTGCCGTCGGAGGCATAGGTCTCGAGCTGGAGAAGCCGGTAGGAACCGACGGATCGATCGTACGTCCAGCCACATTCGACCTTCGTCTTGAAGCTGATAGTTCGGTCAGTACGAAATCTAAAGCTGGTGATGAGCGCCATCGAAGCCCTCTCCATACCCACGTGATCATTGGACAGGCCAGCTGGTGGCTACCGCGTCGCCCGTTCGTGGTTGGCACCCCGGCCCATGAGCAAGATACCGATTAGTAGCCCCGAATGGGGTCACTTCGGGGTGTATTGCAACCCGCTCGTCGGTCGAGCCCGCCGCCGAATTAGCTGCCTTCCAACGGTAGGTAGCAATGCAGCCCGTATGCCGAGGCGCTTATGCAAAGTTCAGCAGGTATCTCGGCAGAATGGCACTCCCCATCTTCACGTAGGAGTAGCGATGTCTCGGCACGATAACCCGAGAGTCGACAATCCTGCTTAATGCGCACCCGTCAGCCGTCACTACCCAAACGGAGAATGAATTCGTAGCCAGCCTGCGCGAAGCAACCGCGCTACACACACATCTTTTTTAGGAACGAACAAACTACGGCCGCGGCGGCAGAGCCGAAAGCCACCCGTCCGAAAGCAGTTCCAGCAGTTGCCCGTCGGGATCCCGGATCATCGCCATGGCGTCGGTCACTGTCCCGTCGACCACCGCTCCCCCGAACGAGGCAACCTGAGCCAGCACACCGGGAAGATCCGACACCGAGAGTGAAATGTGTGTCAGCCCAATCTGATCCATGACCCGCTCGGACCCAGTGTGAACCTCCCGCTTGGAGTAGTCCATCAGTTCGAGCACAAAGCCATCCCGCACCAGATAGGTCGCGTGCACACCCAACGGCTCCGGGAGCTGCACAAGTTTGGCGGTCGGGCCGTCGGGTGGGTCAAGCTCCCACCAGAACTGGAAACCGAGCAGGCCCTCGTAGAACCGCCGCGACCGCTCGCGATCGGAGACGCACAGGCCGACGTGGTTGAAAACCGTTCGATGCTCAGTCATCGCTCCTACTTCAGTTGCGGGCCCAGAAGCTTAATAATGCAAAGATAGTGAGAAAGCAATCGTCCCGCCTCGACGTCGCCGAAGACGCGATCGTCGACTTCGACCACCACTCCGACGCCTTCAACGAAAACCAAGACTCCGTCAACGCCACCCTCAGGCGAAAATGCCCTGTCGCCTGGAACACGAACTACGACGGGTTTTGGTATCTCACCAGCTACGACGCCGTCAGCCAAACCGCGAAAGACGACGCCACCTTCTCCCACAAGTACGAACCGAACGCCGACAACGGCGTGAACTACCAGGGCGAGATGGGCGTCCCGCGCCCGGAAGGCCAACCGGCCCTGGGCATCGGTGAAATAGACGGCCCGTACCACCTCGCCCTACGGCACGCGCTGGCCCCGTTCTTCTCCCCCGGCGCCGTCGACAAGCTCAAGCCGTTCATGGAGGATAAGGCGCACGAGTTCCTCGACCGGCACATCGACAAGGGCGAGATGGACCTCGTCCTCGACTACGCCAGCCCGGTCCCGGCCATCCTCACGATGAAGCTGATGGGCCTGCCGCTGGACAACTGGCACCTCTACGCCACGCTCTTTCACAATGTCATGGCCGTCCCGCAAGACAGCCCCGAATACGCCGACGCCATCGGCAAAGTCCCGGCCATGATGCAAGAAGTCCTCGAGTACGCCGCCACCAGACGGGCCAAGCCCAAAGAGGACTTGACCAGCTTCCTGATCCAGTTCGAGTTCGACGGCCAAAAACTCGACGACAAACAGCTGCTCAATATCCTGTGGAACCTGATCGCCGGCGGCGTCGACACCACCACCTCCCAAACAGCGCTCACGCTAAGACATCTGGGCACGCATCAAAACCTGCGGCGACAGCTCATCGACAACCCCGGGCTCTACCGCACCGCCACCGACGAATTCCTGCGCTACTTCAGCGTCAACCGCTCCCTGAGCCGCACGGTCACCAAAGACGTCGAACTGAACGGCCAACAGCTCCGCAAGAACGACCGGCTCATCATCAGCTGGCTCTCCGCCAACCACGACGAAAAAGAATTCGACCGACCCGACGAGGTCATCCTGGACCGAACACCCAACCGCCACTTGGCCTTCGGGCTCGGCCCCCACCGATGCATCGGATCGCACCTGGCGCGGCTGATGTCGGAGGTGATGGTCAAGGCCGTCCTCGACCGCATCCCCGACTACCAGGTCACAGACGGCTCGCACCAGTACATGAGCAACCCGAGCATGACGGGCCTCGCCAAACTCCCGGTCACGTTCACGCCGAGGGGCTAGACCACCGCCAGCACCGGCCAGCGACCCCGCACGCCCCGCAGTTCGTGCGTCCCGCGGCTGTCAAACGCAATCCGTGATCCGAGCACCAACGGCGGCACCACGCCGGACACGAACACCTCCCCCGGCCCCGCCATCGCCATGATGCGCGCCGCGACGTGAACCGCGATCCCGTGCACGGCCGTCACCCATCTCTACCTCGCCGGTGTGCAGACCGGCGCGGACAGTGAGCCCGAGGTCTTGTACCGAGTCGCGAATCGCGCACGCGCAGTTGATAGCTCGCGCCGGCCCGTCAAACGTCGCCAACGCGCCGTCGCCGGTGAACTTCACGACCTCACCCCGCGCGCTCACGACGTGCTTGCGAACGATCTCGTTGTGCGCATCCAGCTCGGCCGACCACGCGTCATCGCCCAGCGCCTCAGCGCGTTCGGTCGACCCGACGATGTCGGTGAACATCACCGTCGACAGCACCCGGTCGGTCGGCGCGGCCGCACGACCCCCGGTGACGAAGGATTCGATCTCGTCGATCACGCGATCGGCGTCACCGGCGAACCACACATCGTCGTCGCCGTCGAGCTCCACCAACCGCGCCTGCGGGATCCGCTCGGCGAGGTACCGACCGTGGCCGACCCTCGTATGCCGGTCGCCGCTGCGATGCAGCAGCAGCGTCGGCGCCTGAATGCTTTCCACCGCGGGCCGAACGTCGGTGCGCAGGAAGAGATCGAAGATCTCCTTGAAATATCCGGGCCCACCGGACAACCGCTCGCCGCGCGCCCACCAGCGCCGCTTGCCGGGATCGCGGGCAAAACTGGGCCCCAAGTTATCCGCCACCCCACCCCTGCCGACGGTGTCGCCGAACGAATCGACATACCGGCTGAAGGCCGGTTCGGACATCCCGTGCGGATAGTCGTCGGCCCGCAGGAACCGCGGGTACGCGCTGCACAACACCAAGGACCGCACCCGGTGCGGATGGCTCGCGGCCAGCAGCATCACCGGAAGCGCCGACTCGGACATCCCGAAGACGGTCGCGCACTCGCTGCCGACGGCGTCGAGCACCGCGACCAGCCCGTCCGTCCACGCCTGCATCGCCGGACGGTCATGGATCGGCACCGGATCCGAGCTGCCCACCCCCAACAGGTCGGTCATGATCAGCCGGCTGAACGACCCCAGCCGACGCAGGTGCCCGGCGACGGTCGGCTCCTCCCACAGCAAGTCGATCGGGAACGTGCCGGTGGGGACGAACATCAGATCCGGACCGTTTTCGGACACGACCTGATAGGCGAGATGGGCATCGCCGTCTCGCGCGTAGACCGTTTCGGGGACGGTCGCCATGCACAGAAGCATGCCACCGCGCCACGTCAAGTCCTTGACCGGCGGTCAAAGCAGGGCCACTGTCGGATACATGAACGACCCCGTCACGACGCTGGACGACCTCAAGAACGACCTGGCCGGCCGGCACAAGTGGACCCCGAGCAGCGGCGCCTCCGTCGACCCGGCGACCGTCGACGCCGACATGGCCGCCCTGGACCGCGACGGCTACCTCATCTGGGAAAACCTGCTCAGCGCCGACGAATGCCGACAGATCCGCGAGGTCGTCACACCGTGGCTCGACCACACCGGCCGCAACGCCTTCGAAGGCCATAAGACCCAGCGCATCTACAGCGTGCTGAGCCGCACCCGGGCCTGCGACCGGCTGGTCGATCACCCGCGGGTGCTGGCGGTGCTCGATCGGCTGTTGATGCCCAACTACCTGCTTTCGGCGTTGCAGGCCATCAACATTCAGCCCGGCGAGGCCGCGCAGCTGCCCCACCACGACGACGGGTTCTACCCGATCCCGCGGCCCCGGCCGCCGCTGGCCGCCGCGACCATCTGGGCCATCGACGACTTCACCGCCGACAACGGCTCCACAGTGGTCTTCCCCGGCAGCCACCGCTGGCCCGCCCGACCACCCGGACCCGACGACAAGTCGATACCCGTCGTCATGCCCGCGGGCTCGTGCGTCTTCTTCGTCGGCACGCTGTGGCACGGCGGTGGCGCCAACACCACCGACCGCGCCCGGCTGGCCGTCACCGCCCAGTACTGCCAACCGTGGCTGCGGCCGATGGAATCGTTCACCCTGTCGATCCCGCGCGACGTCGCCCGCACCGTCTCCGACGACATTCGACGCATGATCGGCTACAGCATCCATCCGCCGTTCGTCGGCGCCGTCGACGGCCTGCACCCGTTGCGGCTGCTCGAGCAGCCGTAATGAGCGACATCACCGAAAGACTCACCGAAATCGTCGGGAGCCACAACCTCCTAGCGGGCGATGCCATCCCCGACGACTACTGGCACGACGAGGAATTGAACCATCCGCCGCAACGCCCGGCGTACGTCGCGAAACCGGCTACCGCTGAGGAGGTTTCGCAGCTACTGAAAGTGGCCACGGAGCACCGGGTTCCGGTGACCGCCCGCGGCTCCGGGACGGGCTTGTCTGGTGCGGCACTGCCACGCGAGGACGGGCTGGTCGTCTCCTTCGAGCGGATGAACCAGGTCCTCGAGGTCGACACCACCAATCAGGTCGCCGTCGTCCAACCCGGCGTGACGCTGCTCGAGCTGGACGCCGCCACCGCCCCGCACCAGCTGCGCTACATGGTTCAACCGGGCGAGCTGTCGTCGAGCGTCGGCGGCAATGTCGGCACCAATGCCGGTGGCATGCGCGCGGTCAAGTACGGCATCGCCCGCCACAACGTGCTCGGACTGCAGGCCGTGCTGCCGACCGGCGAGGTCATCCGCACCGGCGGCAAGATCGCCAAGGTCTCCACCGGCTACGACCTGACCCAACTCATCGTCGGCTCCGAAGGAACCCTGGCCCTGGCCACCGAGGTGATCGTCAAACTCCATCCGCGCCTTGACCACAGCGCCACCGTGCTCGCGCCGTTCGCCGATTTCGACCAGGTGATGGAGGCGGTGCCGCAGGTCATCTCCAGCGGCCTGGGGCCCTACATCCTCGAATACATCGACAACCTGACGATGGCCGCACTGGTCCACACCCAAAACCTCGAACTCGGCATCCCCGACAAGATCCGCGACAGCTGTCAGGCGTATCTCGTTGTGGGACTTGAGAACCGGACCGCGGACCGATTGGACGAGGACGTCGAGCGGTCCGGTGAGCTGCTCGCCGATCTGGGAGCCGTGGATGCCTATGTGCTGGAAGGCGGTTCGGCACGCAAGCTGATCGAGGCGCGCGAGAACGCGTTCTGGACGCTGAAGGCGATCGGCGCCGACGACCTGATCGACACCGTCGTGCCGCGCGGCGCGATGCCGAAGTTCCTGGAGGCCGTGCGCGGTCTGGCGACGGCGGTCGGCGGCGGTGCCGCGGGCTGTGGTCATGCCGGCGACGGCAACGTGCACCTGGCGATCTTTTGCCAGGACCCCGACATCCGCAAGAAGCTGCTGACCGACATCTTCGCGCTGGCAATGGAATTGGGTGGTGCGATCTCGGGCGAACACGGGCTCGGCCGCGCCAAGGCCCCGTACTGGCGCGAGCTCGAGGACCCGGTCAAGGTCGACCTGCTGCACCGGATCAAGCAGACCTTCGACCCGGCCGGCATCCTGAACCCCGACGTTGTCTTTGCCGCAGACCCCGAGTGACCCGGCCGGACACCGCATCACTAATTCGGATGCGTTTTTTAATCGCCATCACGGGAGCAGTTCTGATATAGGCGAGAGCCGACCGCGTAACAACCCGAAGACATTTCCCCGAAATTGTGAAAAGGGCCACGATAGAGATCCCGTCGGCCCGCACCGTGCCTTATCCTGCATCGGACAACCGCATACGACAGGGCAGGAGAAATGTTCTCACTGACACCACGCCGCACTGTGGTCGCCGTGTCGGCTACTGTCGGTCTGCTCGTGTACGGCGTGTTGTTGTTCACCGGAAGTGGCGCTTCGGATCGAGCGCTTGCCGCCCCGGTCGGGCTCTGGATCCTCAGCGTGTTTTCGAACGGCTGCGCCGTCGTCGCCGCTCGGATGGCCCGAGGTCGCCAACGGCTCGCGTGGACCGTACTGAGCATCGGGTTGGCCGCCTGGACGGCCGGCCAAGCGGTGTGGTGGTACGTCGCCCTGGGCGGCATTCCGCCGATGGCGGGTAACTCGGCGGCGAACTTGGGCTTCATCGTGTTGCCCGTCTGCGCGTTGGCCACCGCGGTGACCATTCCCAGCCGGGACGACTCCCGATTCGGGATTGGCCTGCTGCTCGACGGCATCCTTGTCGCCGCGTCGTTATTGATTGTGTTGGCCATTCTGGTGCTCGGCCACTTCCACCCATCCGCACAATTAGTCAGGCTCCCGGAGTTGATGTTGGCCATCGCGTCCGCCGTGTATGTCGGGCTTTTCGTCATATCGATAATCACCGTGCGCAAAGCCGAGCCGCGCCGCAAACTCTCGCCCACGCTGATGACGTTGGGGTGGGCAACCATTGCGGCAGCCGGGGTATTGCGCGTCTGCGAAGGCCACCCCGATCGAGTGCCGAATAACCTCGTCATTATTGGCTGGGCTACCGGCATCTACTTCGTCGCGCTATCCGCAATTGCGTCTCGGCCCGGCCCCGACCTCGACCTCGGTTTCTCCCAGCCACTGTCGCGAGCATCGCTGTGGCTGCCGTACGGCCCGGTGCTGTTGGCGATTGCGGTGAGCGCGGTGCACTTTTGGCCGGCAGACCGGGCCGACGCGTTCATCTTCTTGGTCTGCGTGGTGCTTTTCATCACCACGGTCGCCCGCCATTTGTTGCTGCTCGACCGAAAGCAACATCTGGCCGCCGCACTGTCCGATGCCGCCCTGCGGGACTCGTTGACCGGGTTGGCCAATCAGCGACTATTTGGCGATCGGCTGGCGCACGCGGTCCGATTGCACATTCATCACGCCATCCCGGTCAGCGTAATTGCGCTCAATATCAGTGATTTCAAGATGGTCAATGACACGCTCGGTTATGCCGTCGGCGACGAGCTGCTGCGCGGCGTCGGCGAGCGGCTCCAAGCGAATGTCCGCTCCCCCGACACGGTCGCGCGAATAAACGGAGACGACTTCGCCATCCTGGTCGAAGACCGCCCCGAAGTCGCGGCACAGGTTGCCCGGAAACTCGTCTATGCCTTCGATGAACCGCTCGACCTCGAGAATCACCGGCTGCACGTACATCTCAACATCGGCGTGGCCTCGGCCGGGCCGCAAGGCGGCTCGGCCCTGATGCCGGGCGAGCTGCTCGAGCAGGCCGCCGCGGCCCGCAGCTGGGCGCAGCAGGCCAGCTCGACCGAGGTGCAGACGTTCACCCCCGGCATGGCTGCCCAGCGGAGCAAACAGCCGACCCACGACGACAGCATGGCCCGTCTGCAATTGCTCGGCGAACTGCGGCGGGCCATCGACGACCGGCTGCTGACCCTGCTGTACCAACCGAAATTCGATATGGCGACCGGATCCGTGTGTGGCGCCGAAGCATTGGTGCGATGGGAACACCCCGAACTCGGCACGCTCGAACCCGGCGAGTTCTTACCGTTGGTCCGCGACCACGGGCTGATGAACGCCGTCACCGACCTGGTGCTGTCACGGGCGGTCGCCGACGCGTCGGCGTGGTACGCGACCGGCGCCGCCATCCCCGTGGCGGTCAACTTGTGGGCGCCCTCCCTGGACGACGACGCCCTGCCCGACCGCATCCTGTCGGTGCTCCAGGCGCGCCGCGTGTCCGCTGATTCGCTGACGATCGAAATCACCGAGGACCTGTTGGTGGCCGACCTGGTGAAGGCCCGCACGGTGCTCAATCGGCTGCGCGAGTCCGGCATCCGGGTGGCGATCGACGACTTCGGCAGCGGTTACGCCTCGCTGACGTATCTGCGCGAACTGCCCATCGACGACGTCAAACTCGACCGGCTGTTCATCGCGCCGATTCTGCACGACGAACGCGCCGCCACGATTGCGCGATCGGTGATCGAGTTGACGACGACGTTCGGCATCGCCACGATCGCCGAGGGCGTCGGCGACGCGGAAACGGCCCGCCGGCTCAAGGAATACGGTTGCGACGCCGTGCAGGGCAACTTCTTCTGCCCGCCGGTGCCCGCCTCCGAGATTCCGCATGTTCCGCAGAACGCGACGCTCGCGGCCCAGTAATCACGCCAGGGCATAGGGTGGCGCCGTGCACATTGATGTGATGACGGTTCCGCAACCGTTGACTCAGATCGGCGGCGTGGCCCAGCGCACGCAGGCCGCGGGGTTCTCCGGCCTGCTGTTCACCGAGACCGGCCGCACCGCCTACCTCAACGCCGCCGTGGCATCCCAAGCCGCTCCCGGACTCGAGCTGTCCACCGGTGTCGCGGTCGCGTTCCCGCGCAGTCCCTTCGTCACCGCCGCCGAGGCGTGGGAGCTGCAGGAGGCGACCGGCGGTAACTTCCGGCTGGGCCTGGGCACCCAGGTGCGCACGCACGTGGTGCGCCGCTACGGTGTCGAGTTCGAACGCCCCGGCCCGCGGCTGCGCGACTACGTGCTGGCGGTGAAGGCGTGCTTCTCGGCGTTTCGCACCGGCACGCTCGATCACCACGGCGAGTTCTACGACCTCGACTTCATCACCCCGCAGTGGAGCGCCGGCCCGATCGACGAACCGGATCCGAAAGTCGATGTCGCGGCGGTCAATCCGTGGATGCTGCGGATGGCCGGCGAAGTGGCCGACGGCGTGCACGTCCACCCGCTCGGCGAGCTCGGCTATCTGAAACGTCACGTGCTGCCGAACATCGCCGCGGGGGCGCAGAAGGCCGGGCGCTCACCGGCGGACGTCGCGGTCATCGTCCCGGCGATGACGATCGTCGGCGACACCGACGAGGAGCGCGACGCCCAACGCGAGACGGTGCGCATCAGCATGGCCTTCTACGGCAGCACCCCCAACTACGCGTTCATCTGGGACGAGGCCGGGTTCGAGGGCACCACGGCCCGCATCCGCGAGAAGCAGAAGGCCGGCGACTTCGCGGGTATGGCGGCCCAGATCAGTGACGAGCACATCGCGGCGTTCGCGACCGAGTCGACGTGGGACGGCCTGGCCGACGCGCTGACGCAGAAGTACGGCGGAATCGCCACGCGTGTAGCCCTTTACAACGCCCTGGGCGACGACGAGCACTTCGAGCGGTATGGAGCGGTCGCGCGCCGGCTCAGCGGCAGGTAGCGACACTAGGCTCCGTCGATGGTCTCGACCTCGCATTGGAGTCCCGAAGCGCGTGAAAGACGTGCATCAGCAGTAACCAGCACGACATCCAGGGCCTCGGCCAGCGCACCATACGCGGCGTCGTAGGGCGTAACGACATGCCGCAGCTCCCATATGCGCTCGAGCAATGATCGGTGGGAGGACCGACGCAGTGGCAACTCCGCCAGGTCCGCGATTGCGCCAACGGCTCTCCGGGCAGGCATTAGTTTTGCAGCAACATGGCGGCGCCACACCGAAACCACCTCGAGGTCGATCAGTTCGGGAGCGACCAACGTTTCGTCCGCCAGACGTTCCCGCGCATGCTGCCCGTCTGGGCCATCATCGCCCAGCGCGACCGCCAGCACGCTCGCGTCAACGACGATCACGGTCTGCCCGAACGTGTTCGGCGGCAGCGTCAAAAGACACCCGGCCGCCACGACGCGCAGCGACTCTGACGAAAACCTCGTCCAGAGTGGGTTGACTCGCGTCGGCGATCAGCCGGCTTCGAAGGTATTCCTGCAAGGACTGATGCGCGCGGGCGGCTCGTTCCCGCAGGACTCGATGGGTGTCTTCGGGAACGTCTTTGATCTGCACACTAGGCATGGCGCCATTTTGGCGCCACTGGCGCCAAAACACAAGTGTGACCGCTTCGACCCGCTGCAGGTACGCGCCGCTACAACGGCTTCCGGCGGGACATCAGCCCCCGGCGTGCGCCCTCAGCGCCCCGCTAGCCGGTCGACGTCGATCACTTCACCGCGATTGATGCTGACCCAATCGCGGCCGTCGAGATAGGGACGCAGACTCTGCGCAATCAGCTCGACATCGGCGGGCGCCTTCGGCCGCTGAAGTTCGTAGACATGCGGCAGCTCGGCCATACCCATCACGACGTCCCACAGTTTCAGCGCGGCCGGACCGGTCGGGGGATCCACCAACACCGGGCCGAACAGGCATTGCCCGTCGATGAACAGCGTCGGGACACCGTAACCGCCGGCGTCCACCACCCGCTGATGCTCGACCCGAACCTCGTCGTGGGTGCTCGGATCGTCAAGTGCCGCATCAAGAATCGCGTCGTCGACACCGATGTCGCTCAACAACTTTCGCGCCACCGCCCGCTCGTGCGGCTTTCCGCCGAGGGTGTGCAGTTCGTGGCCTATCGCGGCGTACCAGCGGTCGAGCAACGCCATGTCGGTGCGACGCAGCAGTGCGCCGATCCGCATCAACGACCAGCCGTACGACCAGTCCCGCTCCCACGGATGCTTCTTACCCTCGACCTGGTTGATCTCTTCCAGGCTGAAGAACCGCCAGTCGACGGTGATGCCCAGTTGTTCGCGGACGTCGCGGATCCACAATGACGTCTGAAAGGCGAAGGGGCACATCGGGTCGAAGTGGAAATCGACGTTCATCCCCACAGCATTCTCCGACTGGGGAGTTCTCTCAACCATGTGGTGCTGCGGAAACCCGATATCGCCTTCGAGGCGACGTACCTGGTCGAAGCGAGACCGCACGCCCCGCGACGGCCCTACGTCTTGGGACGCACTCCCGCGGCGCGGTACACGAACACCGGGTCGACCGAAAACCGCAGCGAAGTCACGGGCAGTCGCTCCAGCACCTCGTCGGGGATCTGCCTCTTGTAGTGCAGCTTCATCGATCCACTGAAGGCCCGGTCCACACCGCGCAGGTCGATGTCGATCAGCAGCCCCTTCTTGGTGATCGTCGCGGCGGCCGGGCCCCGCGCAACATCCCAGGAGCAGTCGATGGACCGCAGATTGGCGTCCCCACGCGTGGGGAAGGTGGCGACGACCCGGGCGGCGCTGAACGCGAACGCCCCCATATAGCGCGAAACGCCCGACGCCGAGAAGACGCCCGGGACATGCCCGCTGAAATGCCGCACGACGCCGACCCGCTGGGCCAGGAAGATGAGTCCCTCCGCCTCGAGCTGGTCGTGCAGCTCGGCAGGCACATTGGTCAATTGAGACCAGTTGCGAAGAAAGGCAAGCACAGCCAGACGGTAGCTGAGGCGCTGCTTGTCTGTCGTCGTTTTACTTCACAGTCACGATCGCCGTGTACTGGCATACCGGCGCGGCGTTCTTGCCCACAAAGCTGGAGTAATAGGTGGAAATCGTCGTTGTCCCCGGCTTCAGCGCCGTGAACATCCACACCTCGTTACCGGGCGCACCCAACGCGTCGGTGCTGGGGTGCACGTACTGGTGACTGGTTTGCTCGATGATCGACCCGTCGCCGATCTTCGCGTCGGCCTGCCACCGGAACGGGGTGCTGTAATTCGAGCCCAACTGCAGTTTGAGCGTGTTCCCCACCGCCAGCGTGACGTTCTCGGTGATGTTGTTCTGTTTCAGCACCTGTTCCATGGGAACCACAAGCGCCTTGGACGTCGGCGGGTTTCTGCTCTCGAAGTGGCAACCCACCACTATCGACGAGACGAGAATCGCGACGGTCACGGAGAGCTTGATCTTCACGAAAGTCATCGCCTCCATTATGGCGGGGCGCAGAATGTTCCCGTTCGGCCATCCGCACCGGAGGTTTGTGATGATCACCATGTCGGCAGCGCGACTAGTGCTGGCGGGAATGTTTGCCGTCGCCGCGCTGGCGAAGGTGGCCGACCGCGGCGGCGCACGGCAAGCGGTCACCGCATTCGGCGTGCCGCGGGCCGCCGCGGCCCTCGTGGCGACGGCGATGATCGCAACCGAGTTCGGCGTCGCGGCGCTTCTGATAACGCAGCCGCGGGCCGGAGCAGGCGCGGCGCTGGTCGTGCTTGCGGGATTCGCGGCGGCGGCGCTCGCGAATCTTGTGCGTGGCCGACGCCCGGACTGTCACTGTTTTGGCCGGCTGTCCTCGGGCCCGCTCGGGTGGCCGACGCTGGCCCGCAACGGGTGCTTCGCCACACTCGCCACGTTCGTGGCATGCGGCGGTCAGTTTGGCTGGCCCTTAACGGGTTTCGGGATCGTCATGCTTGCCCTGTGGCTGGGCCCGGCGGCGCGGCGGCGCTGGCTGGCACGCCCGGGGACCGCCGACGGCCTGGCGCTGCCGGATCGAGCGGGCAACGTCTGGACCCTGGACAAGCTGCTGGAACCCCGCCGACCGCTCATGCTCATCTTCAGCCAGCCCGGTTGCGGGGCGTGCGATCTGTTGCTGCCCGAGGTGGCGCGATGGCAGCACGACCTCGACGGTCGCGTCCGCGTCGCCCTCGTCAACGGCGGCCCCGCCGGCCACCGCGTCCCGCTCGAACTCGTCGACGAGTCTCGCGCCGCGTTTGCCGCGTTCGGCATCACCGCCACGCCCAGCGCGGTGTTGATCGACGACGGTCGACGGTCCGAGATCGCGCGCGGCGCCACCGCGATCGGCGAGCTCGTCGACCACGCCGCACGGCTCTCCGATCAGGCCAGGCTCACCCGGCGCGGACTGCTGCGCCGGGCATCGTTGAGCGTGCTTCCCGTCGCCGCGGCCACCGCCTGCGATTCCGGCGGCACGAGCGACGCCAAAGCCCTCCAGGTCGAAGACGTCTGGATGTGCGACCAAACCTTCGCGCTGTGCACCACGGCGCCGTGTGTACCGTCGCCGACCGATCCCAACATCTCGGTCTGCGACTGCGTCGTCGTCAACGGCAACTCGATCGGATCCAAGAACTGCACCGACCGGGCCCAATCCGGCAACATGATCCGGTCGGCATTCTCGACGGTCAACATCAACGCGAACTTCGCTGTGCTGAGCTGCCCGGCGGGGGCGGCCTGGGCGAACTGCCTCGATGTGGAATGCGAGATCGATGCCACGAACCCGGCCCGGGCCAAGTGCCAGTGCGTGACGGTGAAAACCGGGCCGTCGATCACGTTCGGCGGCGGCTGCGACACCGCTACCTGTACCTCGACCACCTGGTCGGCCGCGACCCCGGACATGTATCAGGCGGGCATGCGGCAGCTCCGCGCGGCGATGGACCGGGTGGGTAAGCCGGTCACCTTTCCCAAGCCTTGCCCCGCGCCAAAGTAGGCCAGCGTTTCGGTCCCCATGTTTGCTGGACGTCCGGTAGCTTCAGTGAGATGTTTGGCATCATCCGGCCCTGCCGTCATCGACTTGGCAGCGAGCTCGCAGCAGCCTGGACCGCTCAATTGTGCGGATTGTGCCTGGCCCTGCGCGACGACTACGGCCAGTCCGCGCGGATAGCCACCAACTACGACGGCCTGGTGGTCTCGCTTCTGGTCGAAGCGCAGTCACCCGAGCAGCCCACCCGCCGCAAGGCCGGGCCCTGCCCGGGGCGCGGCATGCGTCGCGCCGATGTGGCCACCGGCGACTGCGCGCGACTGGCCGCCGTCGTGTCGCTGGCCCTGGCCGCGGCGCGGGTCCGCGATCACGTCGACGACCACGACGGCGTGGTCGGGGCGGCCGGCATCCGACCGGCCGCACGACGCATCGCCGAGCGCTGGGTGCGCCAGGGCACGGACACCGGTCACACCCTGGGCTTCGACACGGGCGTGCTCGTCGCGGCGATGGACCGCCAGGCCGAGCTCGAGGCGACGGCCGGGCCGGGCAGCTCGCTGCTGCTGGTGACCGAGCCCACCGAAACCGCGGTCGCCGAGGCATTCGCCTACACCGCGGTGCTGGCCGGCCGCCCCGACAATCAGGCGCCGCTGCGCGAGATCGGTCGGCTGTTCGGGCGGGTGGCGCACCTGCTCGACGCGGTCGAGGACTACGACGACGACCTGGCCCGCGGCAAGTGGAACCCGTTGGCCGCCACCGAAACTCCGATGGACCAGGCCCGCGCACTGTGCGACGACGCGGCACTCGGCATCGAATTGGCGCTGGCCGACGTCGAATTCACCGACGGCCGGCTGGCCAACAAGTTACTGACCCGCGAGGTGCGACGCGCGATCTCGCGCACCTTCAGCCGGTCCGGCCACACCACCTGCGGCACCCCGCACGGCCAGCAGGAGCCCATCAACTTCGGCAATCAGCCCGTCGGGGCCGGTTACCCGATGGGCGAAATCCCCGAAGAAACACCCGGCGCGGGCGTGAAGCGCAAGGGCGGCCGCGGCGACGGCTCCTGCGTCTGCTGCTGCGATGGCTGCGACTGCTGCTGCGACTGCGGCGACTGCTGTGATTGCGGCGGCTGCTGCGACTGCTCGTAGGGCAGCTCATCGAACCCGTTGCGCCATTACGTGTTTGTGACGTATTTCGGCCCAGGTAACCAGACGCCGTCTCGTACGGCAGGATGGGCTCGTGTTTGGGCTCGAAGTCATCGTTGCGCTCGTGTCGGCCGTCATCGTCGGAACGGTGCTGGGCCGGCGCTATCGGGTGGGCCCGCCGGTGTTGCTCATTTTTCTCGGCACGCTGCTAGGCCTGATCCCGGCCTTCGCGCATATCCACATCAACGGCGAGATCGTCCTGCTGCTGTTCTTGCCGGCCATCCTCTACTGGGAGGGCCTGGGCACCAGCATCCGGGAGCTGCGGGCAAATGCCCGGATCATCGTCTTGTTGAGCGTCCTTCTGGTGATCGTGACCGCGCTCGGCGTGTCCTGGACGGCGCGCGCCCTGGGCATGGAATCCCACACCGCCGCGGTCCTGGGCGCCGTGCTCTCCCCCACCGACGCCGCCGCCGTCGCCGGCCTGGCGAAAAAGTTGCCGCGCCGCACGCTCACCGTGCTGCGCGGCGAAAGCCTCATCAACGACGGAACGGCGCTGGTGCTGTTCTTCGTGACCGTGCACGTCGCCGTCGGCGGCGCCGAGATCAGCCCGCCCGATCTGGTCCTTCGCTTCGTCACCTCCTACTTCGGCGGTATCGCGGTCGGGCTGCTGGTCGGCGGGCTGGTGACCCTGGCGCGCAAGCGGATCGACGCACCACAAGAAGAAGGAGCCATGAGCCTGCTGACGCCGTTCGCGGCGTTCCTGCTGGCCCAAGCGTTGGGCTGCAGCGGCGTGGTCGCGGTCCTGGTATCGGCCCTGGTGCTCGCCTACGCAGGGCCGCTGGTGATCCGCGCCCGCTCCCGGCTGCTGTCCTACGGATTCTGGGACATGGCGACATTCCTGATCAACGGTTCGCTGTGGGTGTTCGTCGGGGTGCAGATCCCGGGCGCGGTGCGCGGCATCAACGGCGTCGACGGCGGCATCCGCCACGCACTGTTCATCGCCCTCGCCGTCACCGCCGTAGTCGTCCTGTCCCGGATTTTCTGGGGCGAGATCACCACGCTGTTGCTGCGCCTGATCGACCGCCGCCAGGTGCAGCGTGAACGCCGGGTGCCGTTCCGCCAGCGCTTCGTGACCGCCTGGGCCGGATTCCGCGGCGCCGTATCGCTGGCGGCCGCACTCGCCGTGCCGACGACCACGCTGAGCGGCGCGCCGTTCCCCGACCGCAGCCTGCTGATCTTCATCGTGGTCGTCGTCATCCTCACGACCGTCCTGGTCCAAGGCATCACGCTGCCCGCGGTCGTTCGCTGGGCGCGGATGCCCGACGATGTCGCGTACGCCAGCGAACTGCAGCTGGCCCGCTGTCGCGGGACTCAAGCGGCCCTCGAGGCCTTACCCGTGGTGGCCGCCGAGCTCGGAGCCAGCCCAAAGCTGTTGGCCCGCTTGCAAAAGGAATACGAAGAGCACGCCGCGCTGATCGCGGAGAACGGCGACGATTCGACGAACACCTTGAGCGAGCGCAACGAGTTGGTGCGACGGGTGCGCCTCGGAGTGCTCGAGCACAAGCGCCGGGCCGTCACCAGGCTGCGCAATCAACGGGTCATCGACGACATCGTGCTGCGCGAGTTGCAGGCCGAGATGGATCTCGAAGAGGTGCAACTGCTCGACACCGCCGACAACTGACAACGCGTCGGACGTTGACCGTACAGTCGGCGACATGTTGCAGACGGTCGCCACCCGCGGATACCGGTCGCTGCGCGAGGTCATCCTGCCGCTGGGGCGGCTGTCGATCATCACCGGGGCCAACGGCGCGGGAAAGTCGTCGGTATACCGCGCGCTGCGGCTGCTGGCGGATTGCGGCCGCGGCGAGGTCATCGGCTCGCTGGCCCGCGAGGGCGGGCTGCAATCGGTGCTGTGGGCCGGGCCCGAGCGACTGGATGGCGCGCGGCGCACGCAGCGGACCGAAGGCGCGGTCCACACCCGGCCGGTATCGCTCGAAATGGGCTTCGCTGCACACGATTTCGGATATCTGGTCGACCTGGGCCTCCCACAGTCGGCGGGCAAGTCCGTCTTTGCCCGCGATCCCGAGATCAAACGGGAGGTGTTGTTCGCCGGGCCGGTGTTGCGGCCGAGCGCGACGCTGGTGCGCCGGTCGCGGGGGTTCGCCGAAGCCGTCAACTCCGGCAACGGTTTTGACGAGCTGAGCCGCTCGTTGCCGTTGTACCGCAGCGTGCTCGCCGAGTATGCCAATCCGCACGCCCTTCCCGAACTCGCCGCCGTGCGGGAACGGCTGCGCGGGTGGCGGTTCTACGACGGCTTCCGCGTCGACGGCCGGGCGCCGGCCCGGCACCCGCAGGTGGGCACCCGTACCCCGGTGCTCTCCGACGACGGCAGCGACCTGGCCGCGGCGATTCAGACGATTCTCGAGTCGGGGTCCGACGAGTTAAGCCGTGTCATCGCAGACGCCCTAGCCTTTGCGTGCGCATCGTCGGCTTTGCGTGTGCATCGTGGGCGCGGCCGCTCGGCGTGTCGCAGCCGCAGCCGCACACCCAACGCCGCGAACGCACACTCGCCGCCGCAGCCGCACACTCAACGCCGCGAACGCACAGCCAATCTCATTACCGCCGTCTATCAGCCGAATTCATGGAGTGTTAAGGCACACGTCAGGTCTGCATCGTTGAGTGCACACAAGCGCCACGTGTCCTCAGCTTATGCGCGTTGTACAGGTCGCTAACTTCTATGGCCCGCGGTCCGGCGGCCTTCGCACCGCGGTGGATCGATTGGGCGCCGAATACAGCGCCAGCGGCCACGAAGTGTTTTTGATCGTCCCTGGTCCGCGCGCAGAACGTACCCTGCTGCCGACTGGTGTGGTGCGAATCACCATGCCCGCCTGGCTGATTCCCTTCACCGGTGGTTACCGCGCGGTGATGCCGGGCCCGGTCAAGGCGCTGCTGGAAGCACTGCAACCCGACGCGTTGGAAGTTTCCGACCGGCTCACGCTGAGGTCACTGGGACGGTGGGGTCGCGATCACGGCGCCACCACCGTAATGATTTCGCATGAACGCCTGGATCGCCTTGCGGGCCAAATACTTCCGCGTCGGCCGGCGCGCAGCCTCGCCGATTTTGCCAACGGCCGCACCGCAGCCGACTACGACACCGTCGTCTGCACTACCGGTTTCGCGCGCGAAGAATTCGACCGCATCGGCGCCACGAACGTCGTCACCGTGCCGCTGGGCGTGGACCTGAAGACCTTCCACCCGAGTCGGCACTCTCCCCTGGTTCGCCGGCAATGGGCCACCCCAGAGCAGCTGCTGCTGGTGCACTGCGGCCGGTTGTCGGTGGAGAAGCGGGCGGATCGCAGCATCGACGCGCTGGCCGCGCTGTGCGACTTCGGCGTCGACGCCCGACTGGTCGTCATGGGCGAGGGACCGATGCGGGCCAAGCTGCAGCGACAGGCCACCGGACTGCCGATCGACTTCACCGGGTTCGTCTCCAACCGGGACACCGTCGCCGGGCTGCTGGCCTCGGCGGACGTCACGCTGGCACCGGGGCCGCACGAAACGTTCGGGTTGGCCGCGCTGGAATCGCTGGCCTGTGGCACGCCGGCCGTGGTGTCCCGCACCTCGGCGCTCACCGAGATCATCACCCCGGACAGCGGTGCGTCGGCGGACAACCACCCGGAGGCCATCGCCAGGGCCGTCGGCACGGTCATCAGCCTGCCCGAATATCACCGTCGGACCTCCGCGCGGCGCCGCGCGGAGAACTTCACCTGGCAGCGGGCAGCGGCCGGCATGCTGGCGACGTTGGGACCCGCCGTCGACGGGCCGGACAACGACGCCGCGTAGCCGCTAGCGTCGTGGGTCGTTAATCCGCGATTGGCCGCTTATACCGTTCAGCGGCATCGCAAGCAACGTCGAGCGTGGGTGATATGCACTCAATTCCAGCACTTTTCGTGCATATCACCCACGTTCGGCGAGCCAAAGCAAGCCGCGTAGCCACTAGAAGTCGGAAGCGCCCCAGGAGCCCGGCGGGTACGGCGGGACGTGGCCGGCGAACGCGCCGTCGGTGAGACTGCACAGCGTGTCGGTAATGGTTCCCGCATTCGCGATCACCGCCGGCGGGCTGCCCGGTACGACGCGCGCCACCACCGCTTGCCAGAAGTAGCCCACGCCGCCGTGCTCGTACCAGACGAACCAGTCGGCGTCCCGGTTGCCGGCCCGGATCAGCCGCCGGAACGGCAACGTCGGATCGTTGACCGAATCCGTCTTGTTGAACGGCGCGCCGATGTCCGCGATGGGTGGCAGGAGTTTGACGAGCGCCGGCGGTAGCTGCGACAGGCTGTGCACTTCGGTCACCGGAGTCGCCAGCGTGCATTGCGTATTCGGCATCGCGTCGGCCGGTATCGCCGTCACGACCGCGAGCACGACGCCCGCCACGAGCGCTGCTCGATAGACGTTGCCCATGCAGCCTCCCATCGACGGACGGTGATGATCGGACCCTACGCCGTTGTTTGCTGAGCCGAGCCACTTTCGGCCCGGGGACTAGGCTCGTCGGAGACGACGAGGAGGTGGACCGTGGAAACGCGCGACCGGGTGCTGATCACCGCCACGGAGCTGGCCGACCTGATCGAGGCCGACGATCCGCCGACCATATTGGATGTCCGTTGGCGCATCGACGAGCCCGACGGGCGAGCGGCCTACCTCGACGGTCATCTCCCCGGCGCGGTCTATGTGTCCCTCGACGACGACCTCAGCGATCACACCGTCACCGGTCGCGGCCGCCACCCACTGCCGTCGGGACGAAGCCTGCAGGCCGCCGCCCGCCGCTGGGGTGTCCAGCAGGACGCGTTGGTCGTGGTCTATGACGACTGGAATCGGGCGGGTTCCGCGCGGGCCTGGTGGGTGCTGACCGCGGCGGGCCTGGCGAACGTTCGCATCCTCGACGGCGGACTGGGCGCGTGGCGGGCGGCCGGGCGTGGCCTCGAGACCGGCGGGGTCACCCCCGCGGCAGGCAATGTCGTTGTGCCCCATAATGATCTGTATGCCGGTGCTCGGCCCACCCTGACGGCCGAACAAGCCGGCGCGGGCGTCGTGACCCTGCTCGACGCGCGTGCGCCGGAACGTTATCGCGGCGACACCGAACCCGTCGACGCCGTCGCCGGTCACATCCCGGGGGCCCGGAATCTGCCCAGCGGCTCCGTGCTGGCCGCCGACGGCACGTTCCTCGGTGACTACGCGCTCGCCCAGCAGCTCTCCGACCGCGGCATCGATCGCGACGCCCCGTTGGGCGCCTACTGCGGATCGGGCGTGACCGCAACCATCGCGGTCGCCGCTCTCGCGGCGATGGGATGTGAGGCGGCGCTGTATCCGGGGTCGTGGTCCGAGTGGTCTTCGGACCCAACCCATCCCGTCGCTCGCGGCGCCGAGTAAATCAGGGGCCGGCCCAGCGCCGCAGAAACGCCGCCGTCACGCGCGCGGCGTTGACCGCGGCGACCTTCTTGTAGACGAAGAACTGAAATGGGAAGCCCGGCAGGCGAAGTGGATCACCCGGGCCGTCCGACATTCCGCGGATCCCCAAAAACGGCACGCCACGCGCATCCGCGACGGCCTGCGCCGCGGCGGTCTCGCTGTCGGTCGCATCGAAGGCCGGGTCGGCCGCCGACACCACCTTCGCGTTGCTGATCAGGCCGTGCCTCAGCCACGGCCACGCCGCCCTGAAGAAGTTGCCGGTGCAGAAGAACGAGCGATCGGGTGCCGTTCGCGGCTGGCAGCCGAACACCCCGCCGCCGTGCGGGATACCCGGGAATGCTCGCCCGTTGTTGTTGTCGTAGCTGCAGCCGTCACCACCGACCAGCAGCAGCGGCTCGTGGCGCATCCGTCTGGCGCTTTGCAGTGTGACGGAGAGGGTCTCGGCCGCCGCCAACATGCCGGCGTCGACCGGATGAAACGTCTTGCCGTGGTCCAGCGTCCAGCGTGCCGGTATCGCGACGTCGGCGATGCCGGTGCGCCCGGCACCGCCCGCGACACCCGAAAACACCACAGCGCCAACGGTGCTGGCGAAGTAGGTCAACGCGGTCTCGGTGGTATCGGTCGCATTGACCAGGCCGATGCCGGTCATGGCCACGATGACCTTCTTGCCGCGGATCGAGCCGAGATAGAAATGCCGACCGTCGGCGACCACCACGGGGTCGGCCTCGAGCGTGGTGTGGGACAGCACCTCATCGGCCTCGACGGGAAACGCCGTCAAAACCAGGGTGCGCTGTTCGGACGAATCCACCGTCACGTCTGGCAACTCCTCGGGTTCGGTGGCGACCACCATTATCGTCCTTTTTCCCTCGTCGCGGGTGGCCAGAAGCTAATCTCAAGGCGCGACAAAGGAGTCTGCCCATGCTTGAGGTGATCGAAAAGGGACCGTGCCGCGATTCGACAAAACCACCGGTGGTGTTTGTCCACGGCGCCTGGCACGGCGCCTGGTATTGGGACGAGCACTTCCTGGACTTCTTCGCCGAACGGGGCTATCGGTCGCTCGCGCTAAGCCTGCGCAGCCACGGCAAGAGCGCCGAGCCGAAGCGAAATCTCTTTTGTTCGATCGCCGACTACGTCGACGATGTCGCATCCGTCGCCAACGACCTGCCCACCCCGCCGATCGTGGTCGGCCACTCGCTGGGCGGTTTCGTCGTGCAGAAGTACCTGGAGTCACACGATGCACCGGCCGCGGTGTTGCTTGCCTCCGCACCGCCCAGCGGGGTCACCAGATTCATGTTGCGCATCGGCAGGCGACACCCATGGCACACCGCACGAACCCTGCTGACTACCAAGTCTTTACACGGAATAGGCGGCACACCCGAATTAGCCCGCGAGCATTTCTATTCCCGATACACGCCGCAGGACGACGTGGTGCGCTACACCGCGGCCTTGGGGGAAGAATATGCGGGCAGATGGTTCCTCGACATGTTGTTTCTCAACCTGCCCAAACCCGATCGCGTCAACACCCCGGTATTGGTGCTGGGCGCCGAGGACGACGGGTGTTTCACCCCGCGCGAAGTCCACGCCACCGCGCGTGCCTATCGCACCCGAGCGGAGATCTTTCCCAGCATGGGCCACAACATGATGGTCGAGCCCCAGTGGGCGTCGGTGGCCGAACGAATTCATGCCTGGCTCCAAACCTCACCGCGTGCTGCACGGCAGGCGCTCGATGCCGTGGAAGAACGACGAGCGTAGCCGGCTCGACTACGACGATGACTTGATTCCGGCAACGATCACATCGAGCCCGGCACGAAAGTGTGTGGCCAACTGGCGTTTAACGCGAGGCGTCGCCTCGGCGGCGCGGGTTTCCTCCAGAGCTATCGAGCCCAGCAGGTAGGTGTACAAGACCGTATGAGCCGCGGCGGCAGCGGCTTTCGCGAGGCCCGCCTCGGCGAGCAGGCCGCGGCTGTGCCGATCCAGCCGGCGGGCCGTTTCGTTCCCGACGCTGTTTTGCAGGATGCTCGCGACGCCGGGGACACCCAGGATGATTTCCCTGGCAGCGCAATAAAGCTCGATGAGCCTGGTATCCCATCGTCCCTTATCCGGAAGCGGGATTTCTTCCAGTACGGACTCGGCGACAAGCTCCAAAGCGGTCTGCTTACTGGGGACGTGGTAGTACACCGAAGGCACGGCGGCTCCGAGTTCGGCGGCGAGTTCGCGCATCGTCACCCGCTGCACGCCCACGCGCTTCGCCAGGTCACGCAATGCGACCACCACCTCGTCGCGATCGAGTCCCCCGTAAGTGCGGCGTGCGCCGGCCGGCGCCGTGACCTCATTCCCCGTTGCTACCACTACGTCATTCCCCAATCAGCCTTTATTCGAGCACCGTTCGAATTTACCCGGCATCGGTTCGGCGTAATCGATGAATCCGCTATGTAATATTTGCGCAATGACGGGCCGGCTAGCGGGCAAGGTGGCGATTATCACCGGGGCAAGCACCGGCCTGGGACCGGTTCTCGGCTCGGTATTCGTCCGCGAAGGCGCGCGGGTCCTGCTCGCCGCCCGGCGCGAGGAGCTGGTCCGCGAGGCCGCCGCCGCGGCCGGCTCCGGCGCGATCGCGATGCGCGCCGACGTCACCGACGAGGCGGACGTCGCGGCGATGGTGGCGCGCGCGGTCGACGAATTCGGGCACGTCGACATCCTCTGCAACAACGCCGCGGCGCCGGGAAAAGACCACTGGATCTGGGAGCAGACACTCGACAACTGGAACGCCACGATCGCCATCGACGTCACCGCGGCGATGTTGTGCACCCGCGAGGTTCTCAACCAGTCGATGCTGCAACGTCGCAGCGGCGTCATCCTCAACTTCTCCTCCACCGCGGGCTACCACGGCATCGCGCGCAAGACGCACTACGTCACCGCGAAGGCGTCGCTGCGGGCCTTCACCAAGACCGTCGCGCTCGAAGTCGGTCCGCACGGCATCCGCTGCAACTGCATCGTGCCGGGCGCGATCGATACAGAGCTATATCGCAATTGGCTACAGCGCACCGCGGCCGAGCAGGGTGTCGAGGTCGAGGCGGTGCGCGCGAAGTCGCTCAAAGACGTTGCCCTGCGCGATATTTCGTCGCCGGGCGACGTGGCCAACCTGGCGCTGTTTTTGGCCAGTGACGAGAGCCGAACAATCACAGGGCAATCGATCCCTGTCGACGCCGGAGGGTACATGCAGGGATGAGCACCCCACCCGCGAAGCTGTCGGTGTCCACACCCGTCGTGATCACGATGCCCCAGCTCAGTGCCGCCTGGGAGCAGGACGCGTCGATCGAGGAGCTGGCTCAGATCGCCGAAACCGCGGACCGGCTGGGCTATCACCACCTGACCTGCAGCGAGCACATCGCACTGCCGGCAGTGCTGGAGCAGCAACACCGAGGCACCCGTTATTGGGATCCACTGGCGACGTTGGGCTACCTGGCCGCGCGCACTCAGCGAATACGGTTGGCCACCAACGTATTAGTGCTGGCCTATCACCACCCCCTGGAAATCGCCAAGCGCTACGGCACGTTGGACAAAGTCAGCAATGGCCGGCTCATCCTCGGCGTCGGCGTCGGCAGCCTCGAAGAGGAATTCGACCTGCTCGGAGTTCCTTACGACGACCGCGGACCGCGCGGCGACGACGCGCTGCGTGCGCTGCGCGCATCACTGTCGGTTCCCGAACCCGCCTATCACGGCGAGTTCTATTCGTTCGACGGCATGATCGTCAACCCGTGCGCGGTCCAGGACCACGTGCCCATCTGGATCGGTGGACGCACGCTGCGATCGCTGCGCCGGGCCGCGACCCTGGCCGACGGGTGGGCTCCCTTCAACGTGACACTGCAGCAGGCCCGAGAATGGTTGGGCCGCTTCGAATTTCCGGATGGCTTCGAGGTGGTACTGCCGCCGCCGGCACCGCTGGACCCGATCAACGATCCCGAACGCACCCGCGAGATACTCGCCGACACCGCCGCGCACGGCGCGACCATCATCAGCGCGTGGTTCAGGCACAAATCGCTGCAGCATTACCTGGAAAATCTGCAGGCGCTGGCCGAGCTTCATCTCGCCGGTGGTTCCGCGTGAACCGGGTCAAGGCAGGCATTTTCAGCCTCACCGCGCCATCGGACGACGAAAGCGGTTATCTGCGTTGGCACCTGCTGGATCACATGCCCGAGCAATATCAACTTCCGGGCATCGTGCACGGATTGCGCTGGATCGCCGACGGCGAATACCTCCACCAGCGCCTAGCGGCCGACGGACCATTGAGCGATATCGGCAACGTGGTGCACTATCTGGTCGGCGACCCCGTTGAACAAACGCTCGACGACTTCGTGACACTCGGCCGTGAACTGCGGGAGAACGGTCGCTTTCCCGTCGCACGGCCGCTGCTGCAAATCGTGGGGCTGCGCCTGCTGCAGTGGCACTCCGCACCGCACGCTCTCGTCTCCGCCGAGGTGGTGCCGTTCCGGCCGCACCGCGGAATCCTGCTGATCGTCGAGGAGCCCACCGACGGCCGCTCGAACGAATGGCTGCAATGGCTGCACGCCGAACACTTTCCGGCGCTGCTCGCCACCCCCGGCACCGCGGGCGCCTGGACGTTCGGTTCGAGCACCGGATGGAGCCATTTACCCCGCGGCTGGCGGGCCGACCATCAATACATCACCGTCGTTTACCTCGACGGCGACCCGCTGCGCACGACAGCTGCCCTGGCGCCGCTCGTCGAAGAGCGTTGGCGATCGGGCGCGGTGCGACCCGTATTCGCCGGTCCGCTGCGCACGATGATCCATTGGGAAGCCTGGCCGTAGCCCGAGGTGGGCCGGCACGCGCTGAGCAGCGCCGATGCGGCTACGGTAGGCACGGCGCGGTGCGCGCCTTCGGAGAAAGACCTCTAGGAGGACTTGCGATGAAGAATCCGGACGCCCGGTGGCGAATCAGCCGCCGTGTCGCCGGCGTCGGCGTGGTGGTGTTGGTGGCCGGCCTGTCGGCCTGTTCCAGCAATGGGGGCAAACCCGCGTCCCCTGCGAGCTCGAGTCCGGCTCCGTCCAACACCACCGTGATGCTGGATCAGCACTCGCACACGATTACCAGCAAGGTCAACTGCATCAGCTCGGCGGCGGAGCCCCACGCGACGCCTCCCGAGTCGGGCGATCTGACGACACGCATCACCGTTCACGACGATTCAGCGTCGCTGTCCTTCGCCCTGTCGGACGAAAAGCCGCCAAGCGTCGACGGCTTTTCGATTTCCCTGAAAGTCGGCAACGGGCAGTACCAGCTGCCCTATCAACCGACCCAATCCGTGAACCAGGTGATGGTCGACAAGGACGGCAAGAGTTACACGATCACCGGAACCGGCCAAGGGACGATGCCGGGCCAAACCGGTATGCGACAGATCACATTCGGGATACATGTGACCTGCCCGTGAACGCCCGTGCGGCGAAACATCGGTTGTCTAACCACGATCGCCTCTGAGATGCTGGCAGCTTGGACATCTTCGCGGAATGGCAAAAGGGCGGTACCGAACTTCGCTGGCGGTCGACCACCGCCGCCAACGACGGACAGGAAGTCGGGGTGTTCAGTCGGCGCTTCGGCACGGCCGGGGCACCGCCACTCGTGCTCGTGCACGGCTTTCCGACGTCGAGCATCGACTTCTACGAGTTGACGCGTGAGCTGAGCTCCGATTTCGACATCTACCTGTTGGACTTTCCGGGTTACGGATTGTCGGACAAGCCACCGCAGCCGTACGTCTATTCGTTGTACGACGATGCGCGCCTGCTCGTGCATGCGATCACCGACGTGTGGAAGCTGAGCGAATTTCGCATGCTCACCCATGATCGCGGCAGCAGCGTCGGCATGATCGCGCTGGGCATGTTGGCCGCACTGGACCCGCCGGTGGCCCCGCTCGACCTCATCTTGACCAACGCCAACATCTACCTTCCGCTGGCGAATCTGACGCTGTTCCAAACCGCACTGCTCGACCCTGAAACGGGGCGCGCCACCGCGGAAGCGACCACACCGGAGACCCTGGCGGCCGGCATGGGGGCCAGCACCTTCATGCCGAGGAGGAAATTGACCGACCCCGAAATCGACGCGCTGGCCAAGTGCTTTGCCCACAACGACGGAATCCGGGTGCTGCCGGACACCATCCAGTATCTGAACGAGCGGGCCGCCGACGAAACCAATTGGCTTGAAGCGCTTTCCAAAAGCCAGGTGCACACCACCGTGGTGTGGGGACTGCACGACAACGTCGCGCCGTTGCGCGTCTCGAACCACGTCTGGGAGATGTACCTCAAGGCCAAGCCCGGCCGAAATCGCTACTGGGTGATCCCGGGCGCCGATCACTACGTGCAATGCGACGCGCCCCGGCAATTGGCTCAGATCGTTCTTCTGACCGTCCAAGAAGAAGACATTCCGTTGCACACGCTCGGAAACCAGCCCGACGGTGCGGTGCTGGTGGATCAGAGCATCTCATAACCTGCTCGAGCGTGAAGCTACTGTCACGTTCGACGCCCAGCGTGACAGTAGCTTCACGCTCGACGATGTGGCTACCTGGTGGATGCCTGTGCGAATCCGTATAGGACACTAATGCATCTATTTCTAGGGTTCACGATCGCTTAAGCTCGCGGCAACGGACCGATTACCAACAGCCCTGGGCCCGTGACGCTTTCACCGAAAGGAGCTTCCGATAGCTGCTTTCCGAAATGAGCCATGTTTGGTTGTGCGGGGTTAACTTTGACCTCGCCGATCTGGATGGCCTTTCCGCCAGAGGTACATTCGGCGCTGCTGTCCAGCGGACCCGGCCCCGGGCCATTGACGGCCGCCGCAGGCGTGTGGAGCTCACTGAGCGCTGAATATGACTCGGCGGCAGGCGAACTCACCGCGCTACTGGGCGCGACCCAGGCCGCGGCGTGGGAGGGACCGAGTGCGGCGCAATACGTCGCCGCGCACGCACCGTATATCGCATCGCTACAGCAAGCCGGCATCGACAGCGCCGCAATGGCCGCACAACTGGAGACCGCTGCCGCCGCCTATACGGCCGCGCTGGCCGCCATGCCGACGTTGGGGGAACTATCGGCCAACCACGCCATCCATGCGGCGCTGATGGCGACGAATTTCTTTGGTATCAATACGATCCCGATCGCGGTCAACGAAGCGGACTATGCGCGCATGTGGGTCCAGGCTGCCACGACGATGACCGTCTACCAATCAGTCGCGACCAGCGCGGTGGCGGCTGCCCCGCAAACCAACCCGGCTCCGCAGATCATGAACTCGGGCATGGGAATGGGCAAAGATCCCACCGGACCGATGGGCACTCAATTGCCCACCAATCTCGAAGAGCTGCTCAATGATTTGTTCCCGTTCGATCCGTTCTCGCCGACGTCTCCGTCGGTGCACCCAAGCTTGACGATGTTCATTCCGCGCCTGGAGGCGATGCTCGCCAACTATGCGGGTAACCCCGCACAACTACTCGAGACCATTCTTTACCTGGGCGTCCAATTCGTCATCCACCGCACCATGTACCTGATCTGGCTGGTGCTCTACGACCCCTTCCTGATCCCCTCCTTCCTGCTCAGCAACCCGGTGTACACCCTGGGGCTGGCCGCTCCGCTCGCGGCGGTGCCCGCCGGGGCGGCGAGCGGACTCGCGGGGCTGGCGGGTTTGGCCGGGCTCCCGCATCCAATTGCACCCGGTGTAGCGCCGGCTCCCGTTCCTCCCGCTCCCCACCTCGCTCCCGTCGTGACCCCGGCATCGCCGACCATGGCAATCCCGGCACCGCCTGCGGCTTCCGCCCCCGTCCCCGCCCCGGCCCCAACGTCCGTCCACGGCGCGCCTCCCCCGGCTCCACCGGCACCGGTCACCGGTGCGGAGGGACTTTCGAGCGCCTATCTCGTCGGGGCGTTTCAGTTTGCTGCCCCTTCCCCGTCGAGGGCTGCCGTCAAGTCCAAGAAGGCCGCGGAAGTCCGCAGCACCGAAACACCCGCAGCGGCCGCCAACCCACGCGAGCCCACCGGCTCCAGACGACGTCGAGGAGTCGACATGCCGGGCCGTCGTTACGAATACCTGGAACCGAATATCGATTCGGAGCTCGGAGCGGGAACGATCGGCTTCGCCGGGGCCGTGAACCGGACAACCGGACGACAGCCGGCCGGCTTGACCACACTGGCTGACGACTCATTCGGCGGCGCCGCAACTGTTCCGATGTTGCCGGGCAGCTGGGATCCGCCTGGATAGCATTCATGAGCCGAACCCTGGCCGAAGCCAACAAATCATGGTTATCTGCCAGCCATGACGGTCGATGCCGATGACGAGCGGAAGTGGCTGACCCGCGGCGTCGGCGCCGTCGGGGCGACGAGCTTTTTCTCCGATGCCAGCCACGAGGTAACCACTTCGGTACTGCCCACGTTCCTCACCGGAACGCTCGGGGCGTCCGCCGCGGCGCTCGGGGTGGTCGACGGCATCAGCGACGCGCTGATCGGCGTGATGAAACTGGTCGGTGGACCATTGGCCAACGACCCCGAACGTCGCGGACGGATCGCGTCCGGCGGTTATCTGGCCACGGCCGTGGCGACCGGAGCGATCGGCGTGACGGCCACGGTCTGGCAGGCCGGCTTCTTTCGCGCGCTGGCGTGGATGTCTCGGGGTGTGCGGTCGCCGTCGCGCGATGCCTTGCTGGCATCCCTGAGCCCAGAATGGGCGCGCGGCAGGACATTCGGGCTCGAGCGCGCCGGCGACAACCTAGGCGCGGTGGTGGGCCCGCTGCTTGCGGCCGGGCTTGTCGCGTGGGTCGGCATTCGGCCCGCCCTCTGCCTGGCCGCGATCCCGGGTCTCTTTGCCGCCGGGGCCATCCTGATCGCCGCCCGCGAAGCGCGCCAACATCGTCAGGTGGGCCAACCGGCAGCCCGGCGACGGTTCGACTTAGGGGCGCTGCGCGACGCCGGCATGCTGCGAGCGCTGCTACCGGTGGCGCTGTTCGAATTCGGCAACATCGCAACCACTTTGCTGATCCTGCGCTCCACCCAACTGCTGACCACCCCGGAGCGAACCGTGACCGCGGCGACGTCGTTGGCGATCCTGATCTACGCGGGCCACAACGCGGTCGCCACGGTTGCCTCGCTGGCCGCGGGACGCTGGTACGACCGGGCCGGGCCGCGTGCGGTGTTCGCGACCGGTGCGGCCGTCTATGTCGTCGGTTACCTGGCGTTCGCGGTGGGGGCGCACCATGCGGTGATCATCGCACTCGGCTTCGCACTGGCCGGGGCGGGCATCGGCCTGGCCGAGCCTACCCAGTCGGCCGTCGTGTCTCAACTACTGCCGGATCGCCTGCGCGGCAGCGGGTTCGGCGTGTTGGGAGCGGTCCAGGCGGCCGGTGACGTGGTGGCGACCGTCGTCGCGGGCCTGCTCTACACCCTGGCCTCGCCCGCGGTGGCGTTCAGCTACGCCGCCGCCTGGATGGTATTCGCGATCGTCGCCTCGGGCATGCTGCGTCCGGCGAGGACCTGACGCCACGCCTTCGTCGCTCGAACGTGAAGCCAGTTTCACGTTCGAGCGCCGCTAGCCCACCACGACCGGCAAGCGCGCCCAGCCACGCACGCTCGCGGTGTGCGCCCGTTGGGCATTCGCGTAGTCGACTTCCCAGTCGGGCCAGCGTTTGAGGACTTCTTCGAAGGCCACCCGGGCTTCCAGCCGGGCCAGCGCCGAGCCCAAACAGAAATGCAGGCCCTGCCCGAAGCTGAGATGACTTCCGCGGCGGTGGATGTCGTAGCGATCCGGATCCGTGAAGTGGTTTTCGTCGCGGTTGGCCGACGCGTTCAACAACAGCATGAACGACCCCTCGGGAACCACGCGACCGTAGTGCTCGGCATCGCGCGCGACGTAACGGGCCTGCACCGGAGACGGCGGCTCGTAGCGCAGCGTCTCCTCGATCGCGCCCGGGATCAGTGACGGGTCCTCGACGAGTTCGCGGCGTTGATCGGGATGATCCGACAACAGTTGCCCCATGAAACCGATTAGGCGAGCGGTGGTTTCGTTGCCGGCGCCCGCGATCATGGCCGTGTAGGCCAGCACCTCGGTGCGCGACAGCGGCCGGCGCGTACCGTCCGGCTCGTCGATCTCGGCCCGCAGCAGCTCGGTCATCAGGTCGTCGGACGGATGACTGGCCCGCCATTCGATGTATTCGGCGAACAGCGCGATCGAATTCGCGAAGACGTTCGCGTCGACGGCAGCGGGGTCGCTGTCCCTGGACAATTCGATGTTGGCGACGCTGCGGTCCCGGATCTTCTCTTGATCTTCCTCGGGAATTCCCAACAGGTAGCCGATGGTCCGCATCGGCATCATCGCGCCCAGGTCCGCGATGAAATCGAACCCGCTCCCGCCGACCAGCGGGTCGAGCTCGCGGACGCAGAAACCGCGCACCAGGTCCTCCACCGCCAGCATGCGCCGGGGCGTGAAGACCCGGGACAGCAGCTTGCGGTGCAAATCGTGCAGCGGCGGATCCTCGAACAGCAGAATGCCCGGTGGCACTTCGATATTCGCGAACAAGATGTCGGCTGTGGTCCCGCGGCCGGACCGGTACGTCTCCCAGTTCGGCAGTTCGCGGACCACGTCGTCGTATCGACTCAGCGCGTAGAAGTTGTACTTCTCGTTGTAATACAACGGCGCTTCTTCGCGCATCCGCTTCCACACCGGGTACGGGTTCGAGTCGATCTCGACATCGAATGGGTCGTAATACAACTCGACGGCATTGGCGCTTGTCATGGTCGGATCCCTAACTCAGTCGTTGCGGTGCAAGAAGCCGTGCAGGAGCGCTTGAACGAGTTCCTCAACGATGACCTCCCGCGGCGGTGGCGTATCCCCGAAGTAGGTGGAACGCAGCGCGGCCATCCCGGCGATCATCGAAACAGTCGAGTGGGCCGGCAGGTCGGGGTGGTCGGATCGCAACCCCCGCAATTGCATTCCCTCAACGCTGATTTGGCCCAGCACCGTGACGGCGCGGCGGATCTCGGCGATGCCGGCGTCGGCCTTTTCCTCCTCGCTGAGGCTCTCGGCCGCCATCAGCGTCAACAGCAGACCCTGGTGCTCGACGAACACGTCGTAGAGCTGCGAGACGAAAAGCCGAGTCAGCTCCTGCTCGTCGGTCTCCTCGGGGACCACCGCCTGCCAGGTCTTGCCGAATTCGTCGACGAAACTGACGAACGGCACGACGAGCGCCTCGCGGAACAGCGCCGCCTTCGACCCGAAGTTTCGGAACAGCAGGTGCTCGGTGACCCCGGCGGCCTGGGCGATTTCCCGCGTGGTGGTGCTGCGATAGTCCTGGCCGGCGAAGAGCGCCCGGGCGGCGTCCAGCAGCAGCCGGCGCGGCTCCCCACGGGGCCGACGCACCACCGTCGCCTGCTTAATCGCTCGCTGGGACACCGAGGTCCACTCCTCCCAAAATGCCTTGGGGATAGTATCCACTATCCAGATAGGATAGTATCCACTACCTTAAGAAGGCGCATCATCGAAAGGGTGACACCATGGGCGCTGTCATCATGCTCGGCACGTTGTTCGGCCTGATCATCCTAATTTTCGGGCTGGTACTCCGCTTCGATCCCGAGGCGCGGCGCAGCGACGAGGGGCGCCCGTGAACACCGAAATGACGCCGGTGATGGCCGGGGCTCAGTACTTTTCCTACGCCGCGAGCATCACGTTCCTGATTATCGGGATCTACCTGAGCTACCGTCGCCGCCGCATCCATCCGCTGTTGCTGCTCGGCATCTCGGCGATCTCGTTCTCCTGGATCGAGTCCCCCTACGACTGGGCGATGTACGCACAGTTTCCGCCGGCGCTGCCCCGCATGCCGTCCTGGTGGCCGCTGAATGTCACGTGGGGCGGGTTGCCGTTGGCGGTGCCGATCGGCTACGTCTCCTACTTCATCATCCCGGCCGTGACCGGGGCGGCACTCGGACGTTGGCTGAGCGGAAAGTTCAACTGGCGCAGGCCGATTACCCTGCTCGTCGTCGGCCTCGTCGTCGGGTTCTGCTGGGCGTTGTTCTTCAACGCCTACACCGGGGCCCAGCTCGGCAACTTCTACTACGGCTACGTGATTCCCGGCCTGGCGATCTTCGAAGGCACCAGGCACCAGTACCCGCTGTACGACTCGCTCGCCATGGGCATTCAGATGATGGTCTTCACTTATCTGCTCGGCCGCACCGATGCGGAAGGCCGAAACGTCATCGACATGTGGGCCGACAACCGATCGAAGAGCCCGGGGCAGTCCGCGGTGCTGTCGATCGTCGCCGTCATCGTCATCGGACATGCGGTGTATCTGTCGGTCTTTGCGCCCCACCTCATTACAAAGCTGGGCGGCTACGTGACCGCGGGCCCGACGGAGCAGCTGTATCCGGGCGTCCCGAACCAACCCAAGTAAGACCCTCGCGCCCAGCGTCGAGTTGTTGCGCCAAAACTGGCGAATTTCTCCCAACAACTCGACGCTCGCCGAGGAGTAGCGGTCACCCGAGCGCTTCGGGCAACACCTCTTCGCCCACCCGCTTGAGGTAGGGCCACGCGATGTCGGGTGGCAGCCCGCCGCACAACGGCGACAGGTTGAGCACCTGGCCGGCTTTCACCCGCGAAATCGCTTCTGGCACCGAGATAATGATGTGCGACGTGGGCGTGGCGCGCAGCTCGTCGACGGATTTCACGTGCGAGAAGCCGGCCGTCGTCTCGTCGCCGGGATTCCACGCCGCATAGGTTTTCACGTCGTGCAGCAGATGCTCCCCGATCTCTTTCCACGCCCGATCCACGTCGTCGGCGACGAAGACGACCGAGGGGGTGTTGCGGTCGGGAAACATCGTCGGGCCGGGCTGATGGCCATGCTCACGACAGGCCTGCTCGTAGGCTTCCTGCATGCCGGGTTCGTTGGCGTTGCCCAGCATGCCCAGGCCGTATCGGCCGGCCCGGCGCGCGGCGGCAACCGTTCCGCCGCCCCACATCAGCCCCGGCCCGCCGGGAGTCAGCGGCCGCGGTGTGACGGCGATGCGCCGCCCGTTTTCTTCGACGGTTTCCCCGGCCAGCAGTCGCCGCAACAGCGCGAGCTTCTCGTCGCAGACGCGACCGCGGGTCTTGATCGGCACACCGAAGTGCTCGAACTCCTCGGGCCGATAGCCCAACGCCAGGATGTAGGACGCCCGCCCGTTGCTGATGATGTCGAGCACCGCCATGTCCTCGGCCAAGCGCACGGTTTCGTAGAACGGCAGGATCAGGATCAGGCTCAGCGCCAGCCGCTGGGTTCGCGAGGCCACCGCCGAGGCCAGCAGAAACGGGGACGGCAGGTAACCGTCCTCGGAGCCGTGGTGCTCGCACAACACGGCGGCCAGACCGCCGTGTTCTTCGGCCCAGGCACACATTTCGGGTGCGGCCGCGTAGAGATCGGCCGGGGCCGCGGCCCACTCGGGATCGCGCATGTCGAAGCGCAGCGTGTACACGGCAATGCACGTTACACGTTCAGCCGAAGGCGTAAAGCGGAAGCGTCGTCGGGATGTCCAGCGAGCTCAGCAGGCCCGGTGGCGCGTCCACGACGTACGGGATCGCGTTGACGACGCGCATTGCCGTGGCGGCCATCGCGGCGTGGCCCGCGGCGTGCCCCTCCGCCGCCCCGAGCGTCATCTCGCAGTGGATGTCGGGATCTCCCTCGATGTCGACCCGATACGTGGCGTCGCAGTCCGACGTCGGCCAGTCGGGTGCGACGTCGCGCGCCATCCGGATGACGTGCTCGATGACGATGGCCTCGGCACCGTTGACGACGCCCGCCGCCCGGGTGCGGACCGCACCGCAGCTGCCCGCCTTGATGGTGCCGAACGCGACCTCGATGTCCCTATTCGTCAGCTCCCGATCGAGCGAACCGCGGATCTGTTCCACCTCGACGCCGAGGCCCGCGGCGATCAGGTAAATCGGTGCTTTCCAAGCCATTTCGATGAACCCCGGCGTCTTGAGCATCGGCTCGAAATCCAGCGGCCGGCCAAAGCCCATCCCGTCCATCATCACGTCGGCCACCGGGTAGTGATCGTTGAGGGCAACCTCGCTGGCGGTGATCCGGCGGATGCGCTTGGACTGCGTCGTCATCAGCAACGCCAGCTGATCGGACGCGAAACCGGGAAAGATGCCCGACACGTAGAACGACGCCCGGCCGGCCTTGGCCGCCTCGTCCAGATCGTCACGCCAGTTGGGGGCGAAGTAGGACGGCGGGTACACCAGGCCGGTCGATGACGTCGACACCACGTTGATGCCCGCCGCCAGCAGCCGCACGTAGTCGGGCACGGCGGCGCCGTCGCGGTCGGGGCCGCTGGCCGCATACACCACGCAGTCGGGCGCCAGCGCGATCAGCGCGTCGGCGTCGTTGGTGGCGATGACGCCCATCGGCTCGCCGCCGACCAGTTCGCCGGCGTCCTTGCCGACCTTCCCGGGCGAATGTACCCAGACGCCAACGAGTTCCAGATCCGGTCGACGCCTGATGGCATCGATGGCGATCGATCCCACTCCGCCGGTCGACCACACCACGATCCGCATCAGGAGTTCTCCTCACCTATCTTGGCGGCGGCCGCGGCACGCTCGAGATACGGCCACGCCACCTCCGGCGCGACGCCGCCGCACAGCGGGGCCAGTGGCAGCAGCTGCCCGCCGCGCACGTAGTCGGTCGCCTGCTCGGGCGTCAAGATGCGGTACGGGCCGTTGTCCTCGCGCAGCGCCGCCACGCTGTCGGCGCGGGTGATGCTGGCCACCGAATCGTCGTGCGGCCGGTAGGACGCCGCTGTTTTCGCGTCGTGCAGCAGGTGTGACCCCAGCTCGTCCCACGCCTGATCGACATCGTCGGCTACGAAAACCGCTGTCGGAGAACCTGGTTGGGGGAACTGAATGATTCCGGGGTGGTGCCTGTGCGCACGGCACTGCGCCTCGTAGTAATCCTTGAGCCCGGGCGAGGCGGTCTGGGAGATGAACCCAAGCCCGTGGCGCCCGGCCCGCCGCGCGGCGGCCTTGCTGCCACCGGCGATCAACATCATCGGCCCGTTCGGCGACGCGCACGGCGGGGTGACGCGAACTTCACGGCCCCGGTACTGGACCGATTCGCCCCGCACCAGCGGGCCCAGCACGTCCAGCATCTCGTCGGCGATTCGGCCGCGCGTGCTCATGTCGATGCCGAAGTGGTCGTATTCCTCGCGTCGATGTCCCACGCCGAGCGCGTAGGACACCCGTCCGCGGCTGATCAGGTCCAGCACGCTCATCTCTTCGGCGAGCCGAACCGGATCCCACAGCGGAATCGGCACGGCGGCCAGCAGAATCGCCAAAGTGTTCGTCCTGGCCGCGATCGCCGATGCCAGCGTGAGCGGTACCGGCAGGTGGCCGTCGTCGGCACCGTGGTGCTCGGACAGCACGGCCAGTACGGCGCCGCGGGTCTCGGCCCACGCGCACATGTCGATGGCCGCGGCGTACAGGTCGGCGGCCGGCCCGGCCCACGCCGGGGCGCGCATGTCGAACCTCAGCGTGAACATCATCGAGTCCGGCGGCGGGCAAATCGGGCGTCGACCCTCACATCCCGCACCCTAACCTAAAATTTGTTCATTAGGATAGTAGTTACTCTCTTAAACCCTTGACCGTGCGGGCTCGCGGCTGTTAGCTTCCGAGTCGAACGTTGGGTAACCGCCGGCGTAAGGTCAACGGCCGCCTCAGCTTTCATCGCGCACGCAACTGAGGAGGAGCAACATGACAGCTCAGCGGGTAGTGGTATGGGCGACGGGCGGAATCGGTTCGATCGCCATCCGCGCCGTCGATCGGCGCCCCAATCTGGATCTGGTCGGGGTGTGGGTGCACTCCCCGGAAAAGGACGGCAAGGACGCCGGCGAACTCGCCAACGGCGAGCCGATCGGGCTGAAGGCCACCACCGACGCCGACGCGCTGATCGCCCTGAAACCGGACTGCGTGATCTACGCCGCCAGCGGTCCGGAACGCGACGCCCTGGCCATCCCCGACTACGTCCGGCTGCTCCAGGCCGGGATCAACGTCGTCACGACGAGTACCACGCGTCTGGTCAACCCGCACGCCTACGAACCCGCGGAGTGGCGCGACCAGCTGGCCGCCGCGGCCAAACAAGGGCAGGTGTCGCTCTACGCGTCGGGCATCGAGCCGGGCTTCGCCGCCGACTATCTGCCGTTGGTGCTCTCGACCCAATCGTCGTCCATCGACAAGGTGCACGCGTGGGAGATCGGCCTGTACGACGACTACGGCGTGCCCGACATCATGAGTGACGCATTGGGTTTCGGCCGCCCGCTCGACTACCAACCGTGGATCGGCTTCCCGGGCGCGATCGCCGGCGAATGGCAAGGACAGATCCGGTTGATCGCCGACGCACTGGGAGTCGAGGTCCAGGAAGTCCGCGAGTTCTTCGACCGCGCGGTCACCGACCGGACGCTTGAGGTCGCGATGGGCACCGTCGAGGCCGGAACCTGCGGCGCGCTGCGGATGCGGGCGACCGGCGTGGTCGACGGCCGCGAAGCGATCATCATCGAGCACGTCACCCGCCTGGCACACGACGTCGCCCCGGATTGGCCGGAAGGCATCGGCGACCTGTCCTACCGCGTCCAGATCAGCGGCGATCCCGATATCGACTGCACGCTGGCGGCAACGCTGAAGGATCCGCAGCGGGCCTGGGTCGGCGGCATGACGTCCGGGGCGGGCGCCATGGTCGCCACCGCGATGCGCGTCGTCAACGCCGTGCCCTACGTCGTCGCCGCCGAGCCGGGCCTGTTGAGTTCGGTCGACCTGCCCCTGACGATCCCCAAGGGCGCGTTTGTGACCGGGTAACCGGGACCCAACCGCGCGGCCTAGTCTGCGGGAGTGACGCCTAATCCACTCGAGGAACTCACGCTGCAGCAACTGCGGCTGCGCACCAGCATGAAGTGGCGTGCGCACCCGGCCGATGTCCTGCCGTTGTGGGTTGCCGAGATGGACGTCATGCTGCCGCCCACCGTCGCCGAAGCGCTGCGTAGGGCGATCGACAACGGCGATACCGGCTATCCGTCGGGCACCGCCCTGGCCGAGGCGGTCGGTGAATTCGCTTCGCGGCGTTGGCAATGGCACGGACTCGACGTCGGCCGCACGACGATCGTTCCCGACGTAATGCTCGGAATCGTTGAGACGCTGCGGCTTATCACCGACCCGGGCGACGCGGTTGTCGTCAATCCTCCGGTTTATGCGCCGTTTTACGCGTTCGTGACGCACTCGGGCCGGCGGGTGATCGAGGCGCCACTCGACGCCGAAGGACGAATTGCGTTGGACGCGTTGGAGGAAGCGTTCACCCGGGCGCGGGCGTCGGGACGAAGGGTCGCGTACCTGCTGTGCAATCCGCACAACCCGACCGGGACGGTGCACACCGTCGACGAACTGCGCGGCGTGGCCGAATGCGCCCGGCGGTCGCGGGCGCGGGTGGTCGCGGACGAGATTCACGCACCGGTGGTCTTGTCCGGATCGCGATTCACGCCGTACCTGAGCATCCCCGGTGCCGAGGACGCGTTCGCGCTGACCTCCGCCTCCAAGGCGTGGAATCTTTCCGGGCTCAAGGCGGCCCTGGCGATCGCCGGGCCGGAGGCGGCCGCGGATCTGCGGCGGATGCCAGAGGAGGTCAGCCACGGGCCGAGCCACCTGGGCGTCATCGCGCACGCGGAAGCATTCCGGACCGGCGACGACTGGCTCGACGCGCTGCTGCAGGGCCTGGACGCCAACCGTACGTTACTGGGCGACCTGGTGGCCGAACACCTTCCGCACGTGAAATATCAAGGCACACAGGGCACATACCTCGCCTGGCTGGATTGCCGGCGGCTCGGCATCACCGAAGATGCGGCCGACGGCCCCGCGGTGGTGGCCGACCTGTCCGGGCCGGCCCGCTGGTTTCTCGACCACGCCCGCGTCGCACTCAGCTCCGGCCATGTCTTCGGCACCGGCGGCGCCGGGCACGTCCGGCTGAATTTCGCTACCTCGCCGGCGATTCTCACCGAAGCCTTATCGCGCATGGGTCGTGCGCTCGCCGGCACCCAATAATGCTGCGCAACAATAGCTGTCAGCGCTAGGCCGGGATTTCCTCGGCGCCGCGGCCCAGGTTCCGGAAGCCCTCGGCGGGTTTCTTGATACCCAGCAAGAAGGGCACCGAGTTCAGCTCGAACATCGCCGTCATTCCGAGCCGGCCGAAGAAACCACGCTGTTGCGGTGCCGGTGGCGCCTCCGACGTGGCGAGGTCGATGTAGTGCGTGGATGTTTCGCCGATACCTTCGAAATCGTGCGTGAGCGGCATCGAAAGACCACGCATCGACTCGTCGAGGCACGCGGCCACCGCATCGGTCATCAGCACGTATTCCGGCACTGGTACCTCGTTTTTCAGCATCCGGTGCACGAGGATGACGTCGACACCGGCGAGTTCGACGTGGCGCTTTACCTTTTGCTCGGCCACCTCGCCTTCGTGCGCGACGAACTTCAGCGACAGGCTGTCGAGCTGACCACAGCTCGCACACTCGCAGGCGATGTCGGCTTTGATCCGCTGCCGCCGGGCGAGGAACGACTGGCGCATGCGCCAGAGCCGATCGGAAACCAGCACATTGGCGTTGCCGTCCGGCGCCCAGAAGAATGCCGCGTCGCCCTCCAACTTAGCCAACTTCAGGCCCTTAGCAGCATCGATGACCGATTCCAGCAGCTGCGCGACCGTCTGCTGCGCGTGCGCGAGGTGCGTCCGGTTCCACGCCATGTAGTTGGTGTAGCCGCCGATATCGGCAATCAGCAGGACGGCGCGACGAATGGCCATGATTTCGCTATTTTAGTGGCCTGCCGGGTTCTTCCCCAATGAAATTTCGTACTAGACGAAGTGGCGTCGCGGAGAGAGGCTTGCAGGGGTGCCCGTTCACCGGAGGAGCTGAATATGGATGTGCTGCGAACCCCAGACTCCCGATTCGAAAACTTGGAAGGCTATCCGTTCGTAGCGAACTACATTGACGTGGCGGCAAGCGACTCCCCGCCGGTCCGCATGCACTTTCTCGACGAGGGACCGGCCGATGGCCCGCCGATCGTGCTGCTGCACGGCGAGCCCACCTGGAGCTACCTGTACCGCACGATGATTCCGCCCTTGGTTGACGCGGGAAACCGGGTGCTCGCCCCCGACCTGATCGGCTTCGGCCGCTCTGACAAGCCCAGTCGGATGGAGGATTACACCTACTTGCGCCATGTCGAGTGGGTGACGGCATGGTTCGAGCGGCTGCGGCTGAAGGAAGTCACGCTGTTCGTCCAGGACTGGGGTTCGCTGATCGGGCTGCGCATCGCCGCCGAGCAGGGCGAGCGGATCGCGCGCGTGGTGGTGGCAAACGGCTTTCTGCCCACCGCCCAGCGGCGCACCCCTCCCGCCTTCCACGCATGGCGGGCCTTCGCACGCTACTCCCCGGTGCTGCCCGCGGGTCGCATCGTCGCAGCCGGCACCGTTCGCAGGGTTCCTCCCAAGGTGCGGGCCGGCTACGACGCCCCCTTTCCGGACAAGACGTTCCAAGCCGGTGCCCGGGCATTTCCGCAGTTGGTGCCGACTTCCCCCGACGACCCGGCAATTCCGGCGAATCGAGCGGCCTGGGACGTGCTGGGCCGATGGGAGAAACCCCTTCTCGCGATCTTTGGCGCTCGCGACCCGATCCTGGGGCAGGCCGACCGTCCGCTGATCAAGCACGTTCCCGGGGCGGCCGGCCAGCCGCACGCCCGCATCAGGGCCAGCCACTTCATCCAGGAAGACAGCGGACCGGAACTGGCCGAACGCGTCCTCGCCTGGCAAAAACCCCTGCTATGAACGCGTCACCGGGTGTTGGCTAGCCGCGCGACACCGCGCATGACGGCCCTGCTGACCGCGTGCCGGCGTTGTACGCAATGCACTTCTCCGCCCTGTACGACCTCGCTACCGCATGGTCGCCGAGCAATAGTCCGCGCCCGCCCAAGCGACAGTTTTTCTTTTGTCGGGGGTCCCCAAGTGCAACGATCAGCCCATGGACATGATGACGATGGGCCTGATGGGCACGGTCGTGGGCGCATCCGCCATGGGCATCGCGGGCATTGCAAAGTCGACCGTCGATAACCTGCTCCCCGGGATGGCGGTAAGCGGCACCAACAAGCATCAGATGAGGAGCCAAATACATTCCCAGCGCTGCGACGCGATCCAGCAGTGGCGGAGCGGCCTGGCCGGGGCTCGTGATGCTTACCGGCAGTGGTCCTGCGGACCTCGCGTCGATGACCCGCCGAACGTCGTCGGCGACGAGTGGTTCGAGGGCTTGCGGCCCCACCTACCCACCACCGGCGAAGCGGCCAAGTTTCGCACCGCTCACGAAGTCCACTGCGATAATCCGACTCTCATGCAGCTTTCGCTCGAGATCGGACGGGTCGAAAAAGAGTGGATCGAAGAGGCGAAGGGGCGTCGGCGCCGTAGGCGGAACCGGAACCAGTAGCACGCCCGCGGTTGGCCAGAATCATTTGACAGCATTAGACTCTCTGTATGATCACCCACCCCCGTGCCGGACTGCGTTAGGACCGTCCGCGATGGGCCGAAAAGGTTGGGGCGGAGCGCCACCCGCCGACGATGAGGAAGCGCGCAAGCGCATCATCGACGCGGCCCTGCGCAGCATCGAGCGACGGGGAGCGCAACACACCAGCTTGTCCGTGATCGCGGGCGACCTCGGCGTCACCCGTCCCACCGTGTACCGCTACTTCGCCACCCTCGACGAGTTGGTAACGGCGGCAAGCGACGTCGCCCTCGGAGGCTGGACCGCCCGGATCGCCGATCTCACCGCGGGCAATGGTGACCCGGTCGAGCTGTTGGTCGAGGCCGTCGCCTATCTCGTCGAGCAACTACCCCAAGAGCCGGTGCTGATGATGCTGCTGGACGCCGATCAAAGCCGCTCGATGAGCCGGCAGATGGTCGTGGGCGAATCGATCCGGCGATCGCGCGTAATCCTCGAGCGCACCGAAATCGACTGGGCAGCACTGGGTTATCGCGGCAAGGATTTCGACGACCTCGTCGAGTACCTACTGCGCATCATCCAGTCGATGGTTCTGGTTCCGCCGGATCCGCCACGGTCGGCGTCGGAGTTGCGGACCGTGCTGCGGCATTGGATCGGGCCGGTGGTGAAGACTCCCCCGGCCCGTCCAGTCGCGAGCAGACGCAGAATCGCACAGAAACGGAACATTTCGGGCGATTCTGCGTCTGCTCACCAGGATTAGGACAGCACGCGCGGCGCCGCGCCGACCGGAACAACCTCCGTGGCCGGCTGTTCGGGCAAGTCGTCGGCATGGAACCAACGGAACGACATCAGCCCTTCCGGGTGATCCTTGGTCGAGACGGCATTGGGGTGGTCGAGCTCCTCGCGACTGATCACGATCGTGATGCTGCCGTCGTGGTTGGGGACCGCGGTGCCGGAATTGATTCCACCACGGCCGTATTCGAGATCGGGCGCCGCCATGTACTGGTTCCACAGCGTCAGGTTCCAGAACCGGGACTTCGGGTGGTGCGACCTGATCACCAACGCCTCGCCGGGCTCGAGGGCGTACGCACCCAAGCTGTAGACGGCGTTTTGCATCGAGTAGCCGTGCGTCGCAGCGCCGGCCCGGTAGGGCGGGGAGAACACATTGTGCGAGAGGTTTTGCCCGTCGGCAAGTTCGGCCGGTTTGCGCTCCTGTATTACCAGCGGCACGATCGCGAGCATGTCTTGGGTGTAGCGCAGCGCCGCACGCAGCGACTGAGCCACTCCCGCATCGGTTTTCAGCGGCTGCACGGGCAAGCCGCCGTGGTAGATGACCTCGATCGACCAGTCCACGCGTCGGCTGTGAGCGGGGTCCTCGTGGTAATCCCGGGTGAGCACTCCATGCGCGTCCTCGTCGAGAGCGATAAAGGGCCCGTCATAGTCCCGCGGCCGTTCGGGGCCCAAGACGCAGGAGAAGCACCCGTCCTCATCGAGCGGCATGTCCTCGTCGTAGAGCACGCCGATGGTGCGGTTGGGCCATGCCCCGGGTTCGGGTTCGTTGTATACGGCGACGGAGTACATCACGCTCTCGTTCGGCGTTCCGCTGATGCGGTAGGTGCGCCGCGGGTCGATGACGACGTAGCTGTAGTACGCGTCGGTGTTGTCCCCGCCCCAGCGACGGTCACGGCGAAACGGGGTGAGCACATCGTGGAATCGGGGCGCCACCGGGTCGGCGAACAACGTCACGTCCAGCGACAAACCCAGCATCGTGGCGAGGAACTCGTAGCCCTCGGCCACGGCCGGTTCTCCGCGCACGGCCTTGGGTCCTTCGAGGAACAGATTCTCGAAATCCGCGAAGGCGGTGAGCAGTTCGCGCCATGCTGCTGAGCTTTGGGGATTCGCCATGTGCAGCATCATAAGCGCGCATCAAAATACAGCACAACGTCTCTTGTAAAATGTGTAACGGCGTAGGTATGGTCCGGATGTGAGCGACGCTATCCATATCACCGATCTCGCCAAGCCGACATTCACGCCCGAAGCCCAGGCGATCATCGACGGCATGGCCGCGATGGCCGATTACTGTCCGCTGACCACCGACGCCCTGCACGAGCAAGCCACCGCGCAGACCGGCTTGACCGACTTCGGCGAGCAGGACTACCGCGAGCGGATGGCGGTGCTGCTCGAGGCGTTCCACGAGTTGCCGCGGCTGACCCCGTTCGGCCGCACCTACGCTTTCTCGCTGATGCTGACCTTCCTCACGGGCAGACTGCGCGTCATCGACCATCTCAAGCGCCACCCCGAGATCTTCGACGTCAGCATCAAAGCGCCCCTGGTCATCGCCGGCCTGCCGCGCACCGGGACCACTCACCTGCACAGCCTGTTGGCCGCCGACCCCGCGCTGCGGTCGCTTCCGTACTGGGAAGCCCAGGAACCACTGCCCGGGCCCGGCGAGGAAGGCACCATCGAACCCCGCCGCCAGCGCACCGCCGACGCGCTCAACATCTCCAACACGCTGATGCCGTACTTCACGCTGATGCATGAGATGACGATCGATCACATTCACGAAGACATCGGCCTGATGGTCCAAGATTTTTCGAGCGGCTTCTTCACCACGCTCACCCATCTGCCGCGCTGGTCGGACTACCTGCGCGAGCACGATCAGACCCCCGGCTACCAGTTTCTGCGCATGATGCTGCAGGTACTGCAACACCAAGACGGATACGAGCGCCGTTGGGTGCTCAAGTCGCCCCAGCATCTCGAGCAGTTCATCCCAATCCTCAACGTATTTCCCGATGCAACGTTCATCGTCACCCACCGCGACCCCGTCGATGTCGCGGTGTCGATGGCCACGATGATGACCTACACCATGCGGATGAGCGTCGATGAGGTCGATGTGAACACGGTGGCCGAGTACTGGATCACCCGCATCGACGAGCTGCTCACCGCGTGCATGCGCGACCATGATCGGCTGCCCGCCGACCGCACCATCGACGTCCGCTTCGACGAGTTCATGGCCGACGACCTGGCGATGGCGCAGCGGGTCTGGGACACGGCCGGCTACTCACCGTCCGAGGAGTCGAGAAGGGCTGTGGCACGGTACATGGCCGGCCACGAGCGCGGCAGGCTGGGCCGCGTCGAGTACCACCCGGAGGACCTGGGGCTCGACAAGGACGACCTGCGTCGCCGTTTCGCCCCGTATGTCGAGCGGTTCGTCAAGCCGGCTGCCGCAAGTTCGTCGTAGCCACGTCGCGTGACACCGTCGCGGTGCCGGCCAGCGCGACCCACAGCACCGCCAGCGTGAAGCACAGCACGGCGTACAGCAGGTTTCCGGTCGGGGTGCCGTGGCCGGTGATGCCGCCCTTCGCGGCGAAATACTCGGGAAGGGCTGTGAGCCACAGTATTCCGAGCACGCCCAGATAGATCGACCCGAAGATCCGCACGAATCGGTTCGGTTTGTCGTCGGCCTCGCCGCGCCGACGCGCACCGATCAAGGCCGGAATAGCGAACACCGCGAAGGCGGCAAGCTCGACAACGAAGACAACGGCCTGGGCGGTCGTGTTCGGGTGGCTGCCACCGAAAATGGAGGACGGGATGCTCAGCAGCGCGAGTCCCACGGTGACCAGTAACCCCGCGGCGACGGTGCGCCACAACAGGCTTGCCGCGCTCATACGTGTGCCATTTGCGACCTTGCGGCCGACCAGCAGCATCACCAGCAGGGTGAGCACGGCCGGGCCGAGGGTGGCGAAGATGTACACACTCGTCATCGGCACCGACGCGAACATCGGCCGATTGAGCGGGTTCTCGGTGTTCCAGGCCCACCACCGCAGTTGCGGACCCAACTGATCGAAGACTTCGTAGAAACACTGGTGCACCAGGCCGACGCAGAGCGAACCAGCCAGAATGCCACGCGAACGGAAAACCCCTAGGGTGCGGACGATTTCGAATGCCAGCGTGGTGACCGCAGGGTAGAGCGCGACGATGTACAGCGGCAGACGTTCATACAGGAACTGGACGGTGAAGACGTTGTGGTCGAAGACCACGCCGATCTGATCTTCGACCATGAACAGGTTGGGAAAGTACAGCGGAATCTCGGTGACGAGCAGGTACACGATGGACGCGAACCACAGCACCAGGTTGGTAGGGTCGTTGTGGCGCCGCAGCCGTCGTATCGCCCACCACAGTGCGAGCCCCGCACCGCCGACCATCATCAGTTCCAGCACGGGCATCGTCGGGTTCGACAATGCGAACGGGTTGCGGATGTGGATGACCGCGGGTGCATCCGTGCACGTGAAATGACCTAGCGTCGCGGCGATCTCGTTGAATCGCGCATTGCACTGAGACATCGTCTGCTCCCTAGCCGACCGGGGTGTACCAGCGGGCGACGTCCTCCCCGCGCTTCCAACGCTCGAACCACTGATCGGCGAATCGCGGCAATGGCTCGTGTTCCGGTTTGTGATGCGGGGTTTGACTCAGCAGCACCCGCCCCGCGGCAACGAGTATCTCCTTGCGCGACACACTGGCGAAGGCCGACGGCACCGGTTGGTTACCCGCGCCGGACGCCAACCTGCTCTTGAGATTTTCCCATGCCCCGTACGCGGGCAGCAGCGTTCGCGCGTCGACCTTGCGATCGCTCGACGGCACGTGGGCGTTGACGCCGTCGGCGATGACCGACATGACTCGCAGCAAGTGCTTGACCACCCCGGGCAGGGCGCGGATGCGATACCAGTGCTCCCCGACCACGGCGTCATAGATCAACAGTGCCGAGCTGCGGTGCTCGATCTCTTCGACGAAGTGCCACAAGAAAAGTGACGCCACGCGATTGTCTCCCGGGCGAAACAGCGTCGCCTCGTTGTCGAGCATGAGCTTGAACGAGGGCGTGAAGGTGGCCTCTAAATCCGCGATGTAGGCCAACCGGAATTTCAGTGATTTCGTCGCGGTAAGCGTGTCGAAGCACGCCATCGCATCGTCGAAGGTCTGTTGCAGACCCGGATATCGCTTGATCAGTGCGTTGACGTGCTTGCGATGCGAGCTGGAATGCTGCGCCTCCTGGCGCAGGAACGCGGTTGCCTCCGCCGCCACGTCGGCGTCGGTCATCTGGGGTTTGGCTTCTTGCACCGCGGCCACGATCATCTGCTCGAAGCAGATGGCAATGATCGATGTCGCGTTCATGAAGAAGGAAAATGCAGGGTTGCGCGGATGCCAAACCCACGGAACATCGTCGCTGAAGTCGAACTTGGGCCGCCGTACCTCGAGATCAGTCACTGGTCCATTCCCGCGGAACTTGATTATACAGAGTTGCATCTGTTGTAAGATCTGATTGTTGCGGCCTCATGAGGATGAGTCAAGGCCTCATGGGGCGCAATCATCAGCCACCAGGTGGAGATCACCTGGCGTTCAATCAGTTCCGCTGGACCGTGAGGGTGTTAGCCGGTGACGGCGAGCACCGCTTGCGCAAGCTCGGGGCGGCACACCACCACATCGGGCAGCTTCGGATCGGGCTGGTTGTACATAAGTGCCGACCCGTCGATGCGGGAGGTGTGCAAACCGGCCGCACGGGCCACCGCCACGGGTGCGGCCGAGTCCCACTCGAACTGCCCACCGGCGTGGACGTAGACATCCGACAGACCCTGCACGATCGACGCGACTTTGGCTCCGGCAGAACCCATTTCCACCAGCGTGCCGTCCAGCGCGTCGCGAACCGCCAACGCGATGGCCGGTGGCCGAGTACGCGATACGACGATGCGTGGCTTGTCCGGGGCCGCGGGCGGCGCGGCAACCTCCGGGGTTGCCAGCGTGACGTCCTGGGCCGGCAGCGCTACGGCGCCGGCGACCAGCTCACCGGCCTGCCACAGCGCGACGTGCACCGCCCAGTCGTCGCGGCCGAGCTCGGAAAACTCCCGCGTGCCGTCAAGCGGGTCGACGATCCACACCCGCTCCGAGCGCAACCGCACCGGGTCGTCGGCGCCCTCCTCGGAAAGCACCGCGTCCTGGGGTCGCTCGGCGGCAAGCGCCTGCATCAGGAAGTCGTGGGATCGCTTGTCCCCCGCGGCTTTCCGCTCGCTCGCGTCGGCGTCGGCGAATTCCTCGCGCACCCCGAGCAACAGCTGCCCCGCCTCGGTGGCCAAGCGCGCAGCCAGTGCGTGGTCATTCATCGATTACTCCTAACACGTCGCGAGAGCCTCGATACTTCCTTATGTTGGTAGCGTTGACCAAATTTACCGTGCCAGGATTCTTTGCGGGACGCCACCCCGGCATCCGAGTTCTGACCTAACCTGGACAACGTGAGCGGCAACGTCCCCGAATCGGGCGGGTTGCGGCACATTCCGCGGGGGCGGCTAACGGCGATCGGCATCGTCGTGGCCCTTCTGGTGGTCGGTGTGCTGATCTTCGCCGGAGTGAAACTGACCCAGGGCCAGCAGACCACGACGGCCCAATCCACCAGCCAACCACCGCCGCCGCCGGACAGCTACGCCATTCCGGGCTGCTACAACCCGGCGGTCCAACCCAGCCCGCGTCCGAAAAAGCTCAATGTCCTGGGCTGCGCGAGCGTTGCCGTTGCGCTGCAAGACATGTCATGGAGTTCGTGGGGACCACAAGGCGCCGACGGGACCGGCACCGCCGTTTTCAAATTGTGCGATCCGAATTGCGCCACCGGCGCCCAACTCAGGGAGCCGGTCGTCGTGCATGCGTGGAATGCGCAGAAGCCGCGCTCGGATGCGATTTGCGTGGTCGGCCTCAAGATCTTTGGCGACATGATCCTGGCCTTCCCCAAAGACGTCCCGCCGCCCAACGCGCAACAAATCGACACCCAGTACAACGGGATGCCCGCGGTGCACTACGTCAACTACTCGCCCAGCGATACCCGCCAGACCGAGTTCATCGGCTACACGTTCTGCAACTGAGAAGCGCCGAACGTGCTCTCAGGGTTGAAAAATCGGCGAAATCTCGCCATGAGTGCACGTTCGGCGCAGAAGACCGCTTAGACCTCGACGACGACGGCGCCGCCCTGGCCGCCGCCGGCACACATTGCCGCGACGCCGATGCCGCCACCGCGACGGGCCAGCTCGTAGATCAGCGTGGTCACCATGCGCGCGCCCGAGGCGGCGATGGGATGGCCGAGGCTGCAGCCGCTACCGGAGAAGTTCACCTTCTCCTCGTCGAGACCGAACCTCTTGCACGCCGCGACGGGCACTGAAGCGAATGCCTCGTTGATCTCCCACAGCGCCACGTCACCGTAGGAAAGACCGGCGCGCTGCAGCACCTTGTCGATGACCGCGAGCGCACCCAGACCGCAGTCCCGGGCCTGCACGCCCGCGGCGGCCCAGGCCTTGACCTTGGCCATCACGTTGAGATTGTTGGACGCGGCGTAGTCGGCGTCGACGAGTGCGACCCCCGCGGCGGCGTCATTGGTGCCACTGCTGTTGCCCGCGGTGATCGAGAAGCCCTCGATCTCGGGGTGCAGCACCTTGAGGCCGGCAAGCTTCTCGATCGTGGTGTCACGGCGAGGGTGCTCGTCGACGGAGAAGTCGACCACCGAACCGTCGATCTGAGTGATCTTCAGCGGGAGGATCTCGTCGAGGAACTTACCGGCGTCCATGGCCGCGATGGCGCGCTCGTGCGAGCGGGCCGCCCAGGCGTCCATCTGCTCGCGAGAGATGCCTTCGGACTGCGCGGTGTTCCAGCCGACGGTGATGGACATGTCCTTGGCCGGCGCGTCCGGGGTTTCGACGTGGGTCGGCGGCATCCAGCGCTCCTCGAACTTCAGTTCGGGGCCGGGGATGCGCCAGTTGGTCAGCGGGGTCATCGACAGCGACTGCACGCCGCCGGCGATCAGGACGCGCTCCATGCCGGAACCGATCTGCGCCGCGGCGTTGCCGATAGCCGTCAGGCTGCCCGCGCAGTGCCGGTTGACCGACTGCCCCGGTACGTGGTCGAGGCCAGTGGCCGTGGCCGCGTAGCGCGCCAAATCTCCACCGCCGTAATGAGATTCAGCGAAGATGATGTCGTCGATGTCCGCCGGGTCGACACCCGAGCGGCGCACCACCTCGGGAAGAATCGCGGTGATCAGCGTCTCGGGCGGCGTGTTGACCAGCGTCCCCTTGAACGACCGACCGATCGCGGTCCGGGCGGCTCCGACAATTACGGGTGTAGCCATGTTCTCAACCTCGCTGCGTTGGGCGGTCAGACGACGCGAATCGTATCAAATACTGTATAGGCAATAGTAATGGTCTAAATTCGGTAGGCCGGGCTCTGTGACGGCGCCAACAATTAAGCGGTTCGGGTAAAGACGGAGGCCTGCCGTTGAAGACCAAAGGTGCGCTGGTCTGGGAATTGAACGAGCCGTGGTCGGTCGAGGAGATCGAGATCGGTGATCCTCGTCGCGGTGAGGTGACGGTCCAGCTGGAGACGGCCGGCCTGTGCCATTCCGATCACCATTTGATGACCGGCGACTTCCCCATCCCGAGCTATCCGGTGCTTGGCGGTCACGAGGGCGCCGGGATCATCACCGAAATCGGCGAGGGCGTGGAGCACCTGGCCGTCGGCGATCACGTCGTCATGTCGTTCATCCCGTCGTGCGGGACATGCCAGCCCTGCCAGACCGGGCTGCGCAATCTCTGCGACCTCGGCATGGGCCTGTTGTCGGGCCAATCGGTGTCCGACGGATCGTTTCGAGTGACGGCACAAGGCCGCAACGTGATTCCGATGTCGCTGCTGGGCACCTTCGCGCCGTATGTGGTGGTGCACCACACGTCGGTGGTCAAGATCGACCCCACGATCCCCTTCGACGTCGCCTGCCTGGTGGGCTGCGGTGTGACGACCGGCTACGGCTCGGCCGTGCGCAGCGCGGCGATCACGCCGGGTGACGACGTGGCGGTCGTCGGGATCGGCGGCGTCGGCGCCGCGGCGCTGCAGGGCGCCCGCATCGCCGGTGCCCGGCGCATCTTCGCCGTCGACCCATACGAATGGAAACGTGAGCAGGCGTTGAAGTTCGGCGCCACGGAAGCCTTCGCCGACGTCACCGAAGCCGCGGCCCGCATCGCCGAGGCGACGCGCGGCCTGATGTGCCAGAAGGTGATCGTCACCGTCGGACACGTGGAAGGCAAAGACGTCGAGTCGTGGATGGGGCTGACGGCCAAGGGTGGCGTATGCGTCCTCACCGGCATGGCCAGCGTCATGTCCAACGAATGCACTCTCAACCTCGGCGGGCTGTCGCTGCTGCAGAAGAGCTTGCAGGGCAGCATATTTGGCGGCGGCAACCCCCAATACGACATCCCTGCCATTCTCGAGTTGTACAAGCTGGGCCAAATCAATCTCGATGACATGGTGACCCGGGAATATCGCCTCGAGCAGATCAACGACGGCTATCGCGACATGCTCGAGGGACGCAACATCCGCGGCGTCATCCGATTCACCGACGCCGACCGCTCTTAGCGTCTCTCCTTCTGGCCCCAACGTGAAACTAGCTTCACGTTCGCGACCCAACGTGAAACTAACTTCACACTCGACCAGCCGCGTGGCCGCGCCGGCTTGATAACCGGCGGTAATCAGCACATCTAAAAGCGATGTTGGACATGCGGCACCCGGAGGCGGGATCGTAAGGGTAGTAAACCCGGGACGGGCGAGGAGATCGAAATGTCAACGCAGATAAGTAAACACGCCGCATCGTTAACTGAAGGTGAAATCGTCGAAGAGTCCGACCTGGGTTCGATCCGGCGCCTGACCGCCGACGTCTTTCCCATCCTCAAGGGGCTATCGATCAAGCGGCTGCTGATCAACCCCGGCGCCATGCGGACCCCGCACTGGCACGCCAATGCCAACGAGTTGACCTACTGCGTTTCGGGCACCGCCTTGGTCTCGGTGCTCGACACCGGTAGCCGGTTCGCCTCCTTCGTGGTTCGCGCGGGCGACATGTTCCACATCGACTCCGGCTCGCTGCACCACATCGAGAACATCGGCACGGACACCGCCGAATTCGTGATCACGTTCCGCAGTGAACGGCCCGAGGATTTCGGGCTGGGCGCCGCATTCGCAGCGATGACCGACGCCGTGCTGGGCAACACCTATGACCTGCCGGCCTCGGATTTCGCCGCGATGCGCCGCAGCACGGTCGACCGCGCCTTGGCCCGCCGCGACGGCGACCCCGATGTGCCGGCGACCGCCTACTTCGACGACCCGCACAAGTTCTCCGTCGACGCGATGACGCCGCCCGTCACCAGCGCGGTCGGGTCGGCGAGAACCGCACGCGTGCAGTACTGGCCCGCGCTCAAGGACTTGTCGATGTACTCGTTGCGCATCCGCGAGGATGGGATGCGCGAGCCGCACTGGCACCCGCTCACCGCGGAGATGGGCTACGTCAACAAGGGCGCGGCCCGCATGACGGTCATGAATCCCGGCGGCGAGCTCGACACCTGGTACCTGCGCCAGGGCGACGTGTATTTCATTCCCCGCGCCTATCCCCACCACATCGAGGTATTCGACGCTCCGGAGATGCACTTCTGCATCTTCTTCGACCAGCCCACGCCCGCCGACATCGGCTACCGGACGTCGATCAGCGCCTACTCACGCAAGGTGCTCGCGGCGACGTTCGACACCCACATCGACGACCTGCCCGACTTCCCGTTCACGAAGGCCGACCCGCTGATCGTCAACCGCATCAACCCGCTGGACGCCCACGCCGTTGGGGAGCGATGAAGTGCTGTTCGCCGGGCATGAGCACAATGAGTCCATGACCACCACCCCCGTCGCCCAGCGTGAGGTCCAGACCGCCGCATACCGCACCGCAGGAATGCTGATCGGTATCGGCACCGTGCACTTCCTGGCCCCCGCACCGTTCGACACAATCGTGCCCGCCGAGCTACCCGGCACCCCGCGCTTTTACACCTACGCCTCGGGCGTCGCCGAGATAGCCACCGGCGCCCTGCTGGTACCGCGACAGACTCGGCGGTTCGCCGCGCTGGCCGCCGCCCTGCTGTTCATCGGGGTGTTCCCGGCCAACGTCAACATGTGCCGGTTGTGGTGGAGCAAGCCCTGGCCGATGCGCATCGCCGCCTTCGCCCGGCTGCCGCTGCAGATTCCGATGATCACCACGGCGTTGAAGATCATGCGCAACAGCTAACGGAGCGTTCGATGGGAGCGACTGGGATCGCGGTGCTGCTCGCGTTGGCGGCCGCCCTGATGATCGGCATCGGAGATGTCCTAGAACAGCAATCCGCTCGGCAGGTCACCGACAAACCGGTCAGCACCCCAGCACTGTTCCATCGGCTGCTGCGCGATCGCCGCTGGTGGCTGGGCAGTCTCGTGGCCGCCGCCGGGTTCGGGCTGCAGGCTGCGGCGCTCGGCCTGGGTTCGGTGGTTCTCGTGCAGGCACTGTCGGTGACTTCGCTGCTGTTCGCATTGCTCATCAGCAGCACCACGAATCACCGCAAAATATCACGCTGGCAAGCCATTTGGGCAATCTTGCTCGTTGCTGCCGTGGCAGTGGTGGTGACCGTCGGCAACCCGCAGGCCGGCACACCCCGCGGGTCATTCAAGACATGGACGATCGTGGCCTTGATCCTGGGCCCAGCCCTGATCGTGTGTGTAATCGGCGCTCGCTTGTCCTCGGGTTGGCTCAGCGCATTGCTGCTGGGGCTCATGTCGGGCGTGCTGTGGGGCCTTTTTTCGGTGCTGACGAAGGGTGTGGTCGACCAACTCGGCCGCGGCATTCCGGAATTGTTGCGAACGCCCGAGTTTTACGTGTGGGCGGTGCTGGGGATCGCCGCGACGGCCTGGGAGCAGTCGGCGTTTCGGGCGGGCCCGCTGACCGCGTCGCTCCCCGCGGTGACGGTCGCCGAGCCACTCGTCGGCTCGGTGCTCGGCGTCACCGTGCTGGGCGAGACGTTGAGCACCAACCACGTCGGCATGCTCGCGCTCGGTGTTTCGGTCGCGGTGATGATCGCGGCGGCGGTCGCGCTGGCACACAGCCAGGCCGCTGGAGCCCCGGCCACCGACGCGTCGACCGAGGTGCGATCAACTTCCCCGCGAACCGATGCGGTGTAACGTCCCGTCGGGATCGATGTAGGCGAATTCCCTTAAGCCGTAGGGTGTATCGACCGGTTCCACCAAGCGGCCGTCGAGGTCCTCGAGCGCCGCCCATTCCGCGTAGACGGCGTCGGCGTCGCTGACGTAGAGGTACACGCTGGCCGCGGTACGCAGCGGATCGTGCTCGGCCCACTCGCTGAGGTGCATCGACACCGAACCGCGGTCGACAAAGCCGTAGCGCTGGGGACCTTCGTAGCCGCGGGCATCGAACCCCAGCCGGCGGTAACGATCCAGGGCGATGTCGAGATCGCGAACCGGAACGATCGGGGCTACCGAGGAGAAACCGATTTCGGGCACACCACAGTCTGTCAGTTCGCTCGTACCGAAAGGGCCGGCGAACGCTGTCGTATGCTCCACCCGAGTCGACAGGAAGGCACGCAATGATGCGTCAGCTACCAGCCGTCGCCGCACTCGCCGCCGCTGCGATGCTGGTTGCGGCATGCGACAGCAACGGGGGCGGCACCGGCCCCCCATCCGCATTCACGCCCTCGACGAGTGCCACCAAGCAGGCGCTCCCGCCGGCCGCACTCACCGATCTGTTGCTCAGCGAGGCCGAGGTCGACAGCGTCCTGGGTGTTACCGGCGCGAGGACCGACAAAGTGTCCGACTCGTTGCAAGAAGACCCGACCGCGGGCCTGGGGCCGGCGGGATATACCTTTCCCCAGGAATGCCTGTACATCACCGGTCCTGCTCTCGCGCCGGTATACGCCAACAGCGGGAGCACCATGGTTCACGGCGAGAGAATCAGCGTCCCCTCGCCCGACTCAGATGGTTCGACCCCTGACGCAAACCAATACGTGGTGATGTATCCGTCCGCCCAGCAGGCCAGCGCCTTCTTCACCAGGTCGTCGGAACGCTGGCCCGCCTGCGCCAACCGCCAAGGCACCGTTCCCGACAACGCGAAATCGCCGGGCTTTCAGTGGAAGGTGGGACCGGTGTCGAGTGCCAACGGAGTTCTGAGCACGACCGTATCGATAACCCTCACCAAGGATGGCAAGACGATCGACAAGAGCTGTCAGCGGGCGCTGACCGCACGCAACAACATCGCGATCGACGTCGACGGCTGCCGCCCAATCCCCGGAGACGTGGGCGTCGACATCGCCAATCAGATCGCTGGCAAAGTCGACAAACAGTAGAGGTTGCGCCCGTCCGCGTGAATCTGGTAGTTCGCGCTGCGATCTCGGTTGCGATCTTGGATGCGTCCTTAATTCCGCAAACACCGCGAGACCCGCGCTGCTGTCGTATGCTCCATCCGCAAACAATCTCTCAACAACTGACACGCGGGCGCGTGGTGCCCTGTCGAGTCGAGCAGGAAAGGCATCAAGGATGCGTCAATTTGCAGTCGCCGCCGCCGTGGCCACTACCGGGATACTGGTCGCTGCCTGCGGCGGAGGCAACGGGGGCGGCACCGCTTCGTCTTCGACCACGACAACGACGTCGTCGAAGCCTCCCCTCGCGCAAGCCGCGCTGCCGAACCTCTTGCTCACTCCCGCCGAAGTCGACAGCGTCCTCGGGGTCACGGGTTCGAAGACCGACAAAACTTTCGACACGCTGCAAGAGGACAAGAGCGCCGAGGTGTTCCCCGCTAGTTACAAGTTCCCCACCGAGTGCCTCTTCATCACCGGCGAGGGCTTGGCACCCATTTACACAGGCAGCGGCAACACCGCGGTGCACGGCGAGCGCGACATTGCACCCATACCCCCGGACTCGAATGATCCGAACCCCGACGTCACCCAATTCGTGGTGTTGTATCCGTCCGCCGACCAGGCGCGCACCTTCTTCAACACGTCGTCGCAGCGCTGGTCCTCCTGCGCGAACCGCCAGGAAACCGTGCCCGGCAGCGACGCGGACGCCCCGCAAATTCAATGGAAAGTGGGACCGGTTTCCAACGCCAACGGGATAGTGAGCACCACCGTGAGCGTGAGTCTGAGCAAGGGCAGCGAGTCGATGTCCCAGACCTGTCAACGGGCCCTGACGGTGCGCAACAACGTCGTGATTGACGCCGAGGCGTGCGGGAAGGGTCCGGGCGACGCGGGCATCACTGCCGCCAAACAGATCGTCGCCAAAGTCGACAAGCAGTAATCGTCGCGCGCCAGTTCCCCTGGCGTTCAATCGATTCGAGCAAGACCGACACGAGAGTCGCGACTTTGGTAAGAATGGGTTGCTATGCCGCGCTCATTCGATGTCTCGACCGAATCGCCCGCCAGCGTTGAACAGATTTATTGGGCGTTCAGTCGCGAGGACTATTGGCTGGCCCGCATCGCCCTCGGGGATACCACGACCACCACCCTGGATTCACTGAACGTCGATCCCGACGGCAGGGTGACAGTGCGGGTGACTCAGCACCTCGGTCGCCAGCTATTGCCCGGGCCGGTTGCCAAATTCGCACGCGGCGAGCTGAAACTCGTGCACGAGGAGACCTGGAAACCGGCCGGTGACGGTCATGTTCTCGGGCAGGTCAACGTCACGGCCTCGCCCAGGGTGGGAGGGAGCCGCGCCGATGCGCGGCTGGAACCCAACGGCAACGGGACACACCTGAGATTCGCCGGCAAAGTGGAGGTCAAGATCCCGCTGGTCGGTGGCAAGCTCGAGAAGACCCTCGGCGCCGGCCTGGATGAGAGCATCCCCGCGCTGCAGCGCTTCACCACCAGCTGGATCGCCGACCACTCCTAGGTTGTCCACTGCCGGGCCTCTTGCCATGCGAGGGCGTCGAGGTGTTAGCTCTGTATTCGTCAGCAACGACCGCTGCTTCGCTCATAGAAGGGCCAAGAAGATGCTTCGCAGCTTGTTCGCCCCAGGAGCAATTACGCTAGCGATTGCCGTCACGGCGTGCGGCTCGCATCAGGCGTCCGGACCCAACGCTCCCGGCTCGAGTTCAGCGCAGCCGGCGGCGATCAGCAGCACCACCGTCGCTCCGAAGTCTCCGACCACGGCCGTCGCGCCGGCGGGGACGAGCAGTGCGCCGCCCGATTGCGTCGGATTGTCGATCTGTACACCGCCTCCGCCGGACGCCGAGGGCAATCCGGCGTGCTACTACTCCGATGGCTGGCAAGCGAATTCAGCCGGAGCGGGAATCGAAATATGGTATTTCCACGAGCCGCAGAACCTGTCGAAGCCCGACAAGGTCACGGCGATCGTGCGAAAGAAAGACGGCACCAACGAGTCTCAAGATGCCGCCATCGAGGCCGGCCAACAAACCCATCGCTTCGAATTCCCGACGATCGATAAGTCCGCGGTTCAAGAGGTCCTGCTCGCATCGAGCAGTGGCCGCTGTTTCGTGATCGGCGGCTAGACACGTACTCGGCTCTCCCCCTTTGGTTTTCACACGGTTGAAAGGCACGAACTCTTTGCTGGAAGCGTGAGCCTTTCAGCCGCAGGGTGTTTAGCTGTCGGTCAACTCGGTAGGCTACGTCGTTAGTGCAGGCGACGGATAAAGGAACACCAGATGACCCGCATACGCACCATGACGCAGGCAGACACCAACGAGTGCGCGCGCATCTGCTACCAGGCCTTCAATGCCATCGCTGCCCGGCACAACTTTCCGTCGGACTTCCGCTCGGTACAGCAAGCTCACGATCTCGTCTCGGCATTGCAGCCGCACCCCGGATACTTCAGCGTCGTAGCCGAATCCGACGGTCGGGTAGTCGGTAGCAACTTTCTCGACGAACGTTCGGCGATATTCGGCGTGGGCCCGGTCAGCGTGGCCACCGATGTCCAGGACGGCCGCATCGGTCGCGCCTTGATGCAGGCCGTGCTGGACCGAAGCACCGAGCAGCAGGCGTTGGGAGTGCGACTGGTACAGGTCGCGTATCACAACCGTTCGATGAGCCTCTACACCAAGCTCGGCTTTCAAGTCCGTGAACCCCTCGCCGCAATCCAGGGCAGGCCACTGTCGATGCAAATCAGCGGATACGACGTGCGCGCAGCTCACGAAGCGGATCTGGCCGACTGCGACAAGCTCTGTCTACAGGTGCATGGCCATGACCGAAACGGCGAGCTGCGCGACGCGATCGCGCACGGATCGGCGAAGGTCGTCGAACGCGACGGCCAAATCACCGCGTACACGACCGACGTCGGGTTCACCGGCCACTCTGTTGCCGTGAGCAACGAAGACCTGATGGCGTTGATCGCCGACGCAGACGCGTTCTCCTGGAACGGATTTCTTGTTCCGTTGCGCAACGCCGAGCTCTTGCGATGGTGCTTCGATCACGGCTTGCGCGTCGTCTACATGCTGAACCTGATGGCGATGGGGTACTACCAAGAACCGCGCGGTTCCTCCCTGGCGTCGATCGGGTACTGACGAGCGCTTGCAACCGGCCCTGTCGGCGCTGAAAGCCCACGCCCTGCTGCAGGGCGAGGGCATCTGACGGTTATCCCGACGGGCTGACCGTCATGCCGGCCGCCACCGAATCGAACACCTGCGTCACGAGGTCGACGACGTCTTCGCGGGTGACGTCCAATTCACCGTCCAGCCAGGCGAGTAAGTAAGCGTCGGCGGCGGCCACCACGCCGACGCCGAGCAACAGCCGCCGACGATCGTCGATGCCGTCGACCGCCGGCAGCAGGTCGGCGACGAGCTGGGCCAACTTGCGAAGTCCTTCCTGGCGTTGGAGCGCAACCATCGGCCCACCGGAAAACACCTCACGAAGCTTGATGCGCGCGTGGCCGGGGTTGCCGTCCAGCCCCCGGCTGATCGTGTCGATCATCGCCCGCGCGCCTTCCGAGGCCCCGGTGGTGGCGTCGACCGCGGCTCGGCAAGCACTGACTTCCTCGTCGATGAGTTGGTCGTAGACGGCCGCCAGCAGCGCGTCCAGATCGGCGAAACTCTCGCCGAAATAACGGTCGCGCAGCTCCGCTTGTCGCAGCACCGCCCGGATGGAGGTGCCTGCGTAGCCGAGCTCGCCGAACAGCTCGATGCCCGCGTCGACCAATCGGGCACGACGCTCGGCGACCCGTTCCGCGGCTGTCTTTCCGTCGTAATCCCTCATTCAAGACCTTCTGATTGCACGCGTCCCATGATGCAAAGCGTAAGCCAACCTGCGCTCTTACCGCCAGAGTATGTGAGGGCAGTCACCATCTGATTGCACTTGCATTCAGATAGAGGTACGTTCGGCGCATGACATCTTCACCGGAAGCTTCACCAAAAAATTCGTTCGATTACGTCATCGTCGGAGCCGGTAGCGCTGGGTGCGTGCTGGCCAACCGACTCTCCGAAGACCCGTCGGTTCAAGTGCTTCTACTCGAGGCGGGCCCCGAGGACACCCACGACGCAATTCGGGTCCCCGCCATCTTCAGTTCCCTATTCGGGACGGAAGTCGACTGGGATTATCGCCTCGAACCGCAGACGCACTATCAGGGATCGATGACCTACCCCCGCGGCAAGACGCTGGGTGGTTCGTCGTCGATCAACCTGATGGTCTACATCCGTGGAAACCGCAGCGACTTCGACGGCTGGAGCGAAAGCGGCTGCACCGGCTGGGATTACGACAGCGTGCTGCCCTATTTCATCAAAGCCGAAAACAACAGCCGCCTCGGTGAACCGCTGCATGGCCAGAGCGGTCCCCTGCACGTCGAGGACCGGATGTTCACGCATGAGCTCTCGCACGGCTGGGTCAGCGCGGCCAGCGCATGGGGCCTGGCTACCACCGAAGACTTCAACGGCACCTCCCAGATCGGTTCGGGCGCTTACCAAGTCAGCTGCCATGAAGGTTGGCGGTGGTCGGGTGCCGACGGCTACCTGAGACCGGCACTCGCGCGGCCCAACCTCACCGTGCGGGTCAATGCGCATGCGACCCGGGTTCTCGTGTCCGGGACGCGCGCCACCGGCGTGGCCTACCTGCACGATGGCGCGGAGAAGACCGCCCATGCCGGGGCGGAGGTCATTCTCGCCGGCGGGACCATCAACTCCCCGCAACTGTTGCTGCTGTCGGGCATCGGTCCGGCCGACGCGCTGCGCGCACTGGGCATCGACGTCAAAGCCGATGTGCCGGGTGTTGGGGAGAATTTGCACGATCACACGATGACCCCCATTGTCTGGGCAACCCAGGACTCGACGGATCTGCTGGAGATGGCCAGCCCGGAAAACCTTGCGCTCTGGCAGGACCGGCGCGGTGGCCCCTTCGCCTCCAACGGCGGCGAGGTCGGTGGATTCCTGTCCACCGCTGGCGACGGCATCCCGAACATCCAATTCATCGGGGGGCCGACGTCATTCGTCGACCACGGTCACTTCAGTCCGCCACTGCCGAATTTCACGATGAATGCCGCCCCGACCCACCCGCGCAGCCGTGGCCGGCTCTGGCTGGGCTACGCCGATCCACTGAAGCCTCCGCGCATCGATCCGGCCTACTTCTCCGACCCGGCAGATGTTCACGACGTCATCGCGGGCCTGCGCGCGGCAATCGAGATCGCGCAGCAGCCTTCGTTGCGGAAGTTCCTCAAGGGAATGAATCTCCCCACTGACGAGAACCTGAACCAGGCCACCCTGGCCGCTCACGCGAGGAACTGGTCGCAGACCGAATACCACGCGGTCGGCACCTGCGCGATGGGTGTCGGCGAACGAGCGGTCGTCGATCCCGAGCTCAAAGTTCGTGGCGTCGAAGGACTTCGGGTCGTCGACGCATCGGTCATGCCCGCCATCATCAGTGGGAACACCAATGCGGCAACGGTCATGATCGCCGAAAAGGGCGCCGACCTGATCAAGAAATCTCGTCGCCCGGGCTCCGATACACGGTGCTGACGGCTCGCTACGAGTCAAGGTCCCCTGCAAATCGACACCACCGCCAGAACGACGACGGCCAGCAGGGCGAGTGTGCAGGCCAAACAACGAATGTTGGCCCGCAAATAGCAATCCGACTCGCAACTGAGATCGGAGGTGCTGGCTCGCCCCGTAGCGGCCCGGCGCAGCACCGTCAGCAGCGAACGTTTGTGCGGCACAGCCTTACTCGTACGTCTACGGGTGGTCGGCCTTGAAGAACATTTCGAACTGAATGCCGTCAATGTCCCTGAAGGTCAGGACCGCACCGTATTCACGGTCGGCGATCGGGGTGTGGTCTACGCCCAGCTGCTCGAAACGTGCCAGCCACTCGTCGAGTTCGGCACGCGTGTCGACTTTGAATGCCACGTGATCCAACCCGGTACGCCGTGGGTCGAAGGCCTCACCCTGATGCGCGTCGTGCTGCTGGAACTCGATGATGGTCCGGGTACTCGGATGCATCAGCAAGATCCCATGCCATCCATCGCCGGCGGCCCGGTCGATTTCGGTCAGGTCGAAGAGCGCAGCCCACCATCGGGCGCTGACCTCGGCGTCACGAACCGAGAACGAAATGTGCGACACCCTACTGAAAGTTGGCATAGAAACCCTCTGGACGTTGATCTGGATGGCAATGGCCCGACGTCGGCCCCATCCGCGCAATCTCGATCATTGCGTGTCGAGGCCAACATCCCCAGCACCGCAGCGGATTTACCACGGTCAAGCACTGAGCGGGTGACATGCGCGGGCCTGGCCCATCATCTGTTCGATGATCTCGGCGGCCGGCGCGATGCGGCGAACGGCGCCCACTCCCTGCCCGGCCGGATAGACCATCGACTCCCAATCACCGCTGGTCTCGGGTGTCGGGGGCAACGCCGACCTGACCGGCAAGTCGTACGCCATGTTGGCGGAGTGCGGAAAAAGTCGCGTGCCCCCGATGGTCTCGTCCTGCCGAGCCGTGGTTGCCTCAGCGCTGTGCACCGCGGGGGTCGCCAGCAATCGGTATGGCTGGTCGGGCCACTCGGGCCCGAAGGCGTTGGTGCGCAACGTCTTACCGGGCGAATCGACGAGCCGACGCTGGTACTCGGGATGGGCATTGGCTTCCGCGGCAGCGACCAAGGCGGTGCCCACCCACACTCCGTCCGCGCCCGCGCGTAACGCGGCGGCCACCGCGGTACCGTCGGAGATGCCGCCGGCCGCGAGCAGAAGCATGTCCGGCCAGTTGTGTTGGATGGTGCGCAACAGTGCGTGCAGCGGTATGCGTCCGCGGGCGTGACCGCCGGCTTCGCTGCCCTGTGCGACGATTCCGCTGACCCCGAATCCGATTGCAGTCGCGGCGATCTCAGGCGAAGATGCCTGCATCCACACTTGTATTCCCGCCGTGCAGAGCGCCCTGACCCAGTCGGCCGGGGGTGGGTCGTGGTGAAATACGACCAGCGGCACGTCCAGCCGGATGCATTCGTCGATGTGCTTGTCGGTGCTGGCCGGGCCGAGCCCGGTGTCAGCACAAATGAGGTCCACCCCAAACGGGCCAGACGTCAAGGCGCGCAATCGTTCCACCATCACGGCCAGGCTTTCGGCCGGGTCCGGGGATGCACCGAGCACACCCAATCCACCGGCGTTGGTAACCGCCGCGGCGAGCCGTTCGTGCGCGATGAATCCCATGCCCGCACCCACCAGCGGGTGGCGGAGGCCGTATTCGCGGGTCAACCGCGTTTCAAATCCAGTCGTATCCGGCGGCACAACTACCGGGCCGGGGTGATCGTCGTCGATCGCAGAATTGCTGGTCGAATCGGGCATCGCCCCTCCCAACTAATACTCCATATCGGAGCATCTTTACCTTAGTCCGTTCTGGAGTATTGTCAAGCCATGTCACGCAGGCAGCTGAGCCCGACATCCTTCGCGATCCTCGGGCTGCTCTCTATCCAGCCGTTCACGACTTATGAACTCGCACAACAGATGGAGCGGACACTGAGCTGGTTCTGGCCGCGGGCGGCCAGCATGATCTATGAGGAGCCGAAGAAGCTGGCGTCCGCCGGCCTGGCCGACCCGCGGGTCACCTTTACGGGCAAACGGCGTAGCACCGTGTACGAGATCACCGACGCCGGGCGCGACGCGTTGCGCGACTGGCTGGATGCACCCGCAGCCGGGATGCGGATGGAATTCGAAGCGATGATCAAACTGGCCTTCGCCGATGCCGGCGACGTAGGTCAGCTCCGCGCGACGGTGGCCGAAATCCGGGCCGACGCCGAGGCGCGACTCGCCGAGATCATGAACAGATTAGCGGAGTACGACACCACTGGCGGGCCATTCCCCGACCGCCTGCCCGTCGCCGCGATCACCGGCAAGCTGCTGATGGGCCAACACCAGGCCGTTATCCGCTGGGCTCGCTGGGCCGAAGACGCGATCAGAGAATGGACCGGCGTGACGCCGGCGACCGGCGCCAGGGTGCCAGCCCATGCGTTTACTGCCGGCTGGCCCTCGCAATATGGCGACGACTCCCCTACTGTGGCAGCGTCTCGCCGTGCGTCTCGGGCGCCAGCGGAATGATGAAGAGTCCGATGACGAACACGACCGCCGTCAGGGCCACCGGCAAGCCCAGGGTATGCATGTGCAGTACCGCGGCGCCGAGCACGAAGTTCACGCCGGCACCGACAAACCGGCCGATCGAGGTGCAGAACGCGAACGCCGTTGCACGCACCCGCGTTTCGAACTGCTCGGGCAGCCAGAGACTGAACAGCGCAAAGTTGCCGCCGAAGAAGCCGAGCACGAACAGCCACGCGATAAACGGCGCGAGGCCGTTGGGCAGATAGAACGCCCAGCCAAAGCTGCCCGTGATCGCGACTGCCATTCCCGCGAAATAGATCGCGCACGTCTTCCGGCGTCCGACGCGTTCCGCGATCGCCGGCAGGACAAGGCAACCCAGGATGGTTCCGATCGACAACAAGCCGGTCGCCCACGAAGCCGTTCTGGTCGCGTCACCCTTGCCCAGACCCGCATGCTGCGCAAGCTGAATCACGGCCGTCGGTTCGTATACCGTGCCTGCCCACAATCCCACGATCGCGATCGTCAGCAGCGCACACGCCACCCAGGTGCGACGCCGATAGCGCGCGCCGAGGATTTCGCGCAACGGGTTCACCCGGACCGAGGTGCCCGCCTCGGCCCGCTGCCACTTCTCGGTCTCCTTTACCCGCGTCAGAATCAGGATCGCGATCACGATTGGCACTGCGCCGGTCAGAAACATTGCGCGCCAACCGAAATGAACACCGATCGTGTAGTTGAGCGCCGCGGCCAGAAAGAAACCGGCGTAGTAGCCAGTCTGCAGATAGCCGGCACCCATCTTGCGTCGATCCTCTGGCCACGCCTCGGCCACGTAAGTCCCGGCGAGGGCCCATTCGCCGCCGATTCCGACACCCGCGATGAAACGGAAGGTGGCGAGCTCCCAGACGTTTTGCGCCATGGCCGAAAGGCCGGTGAAGATCGCAAAGGTGAAGATCGTCGCCGCCAGCACCTTGGTCCGCCCGAACCGGTCGGCGATCGGTCCCCAAATGAAGGACAGCCCCCAGCCCACGAGGAACAGGGCGAACAGGATCGATCCGACGAGCCCGACATTGGCCGGCGTTGCGGAGATCCCCGACCGTGGCAACAGTTCGGTCAGCGCGGGCGTGAGCACCAGCGCGTAGATGAACGAATCCATCCCATCGAGCGTCCAGCCGGTCCATGCCCCCCAGAAACCCACGATTTGTGAGCGATTGAGCGGCGTCCGATGGCGTGCGGGCACTACCTGTTCTGTCGTTGAACTCATTTCGCCCTCTCGCTGAACAACCATCCACATGAACGACCATCGCGTGAGCCAGCAAAGTGGCAGAGCTGAATTCGCTTTGGCATTCCGCGCTTCGAGCACGGTTGCGATGGCAAACGTGTCACGACAGCGTATTTCGTTACAACGCGCTGGCGAAGGCTCACAATGAGCTCTTCGCCAGAAGGAAATGCGTGTTGTCTTTCGGTCGTCGAGTCTTGGTTGCGGCATTCGGACCCAAGCTCACGACTAAATCGCATGGTTTCGCTACATTTAGTAATCGCCTACTAGGGTTCAACGCGGAACGAGGCCATCATGGGATTCATCACGCCGGACCTTCCAGACGTCGATCGCGACACCTGGCCCTCGCTGCCGCGGTCCACGCGGATGCAAGTGGTGACACGGCATTGGGTGGAGCACGGCTTCGGCACCCCGTATGCGATCTATCTGCTGTATGTACTCAAGATGGCCGCCTACGCCGGCGGGGCCGCGGCGGTCATCTCGCTAACCCCCGGTCTGGGCGGTCTGGATCGCATCCAAGACTGGTGGACGCAACCGATCGTGTACCAGAAGGTCGTGGTCTACACGCTGCTGTTCGAGGTGCTCGGCCTGGGCTGCGGATCCGGACCGCTCACGGCACGATTCTGGCCCCCAATCGGGGGCTTCCTCTATTGGTTGCGGCCCAACACGATTCGTCTGCCACCCTGGCCGCGCGTGGTTCCCTTCACCCGCGGCGACAGTCGCTCGATCATCGACGTGGCCCTCTACGCGATCGTGCTGGCCTCCGGTGTGTGGTCGTTGCTCTCGGCAGGCCGCGGCGGCCCGGTCACCGCGTCGGGCGATGTCGGCCTGCTCGATCCGGCCTTGCTGGTGCCGGCGATCATCGCCCTGGCGCTGCTGGGTCTGCGCGACAAAACGGTGTTCCTGGCGGCGCGCGGCGAACACTACTGGCTGACCCTGTTCGTGTTCTTCTTCGCTTTCACCGACCAGATCGCCGCCTTCAAAATCATCATGCTCGGACTCTGGTGGGGGGCGGCGACCTCCAAGCTCAACCATCATTTCCCGTACGTCGTCGCGGTGATGACCAGCAATCACCCGCTATTGCGCAGCAAACTGTTCAACTGGGTCAAGCACCGGCTCTACCGTGACCCGGTCAATGACCTACGTCCCTCGTGGGTGCCCAAAGTCATGGCACACGTGGGCGGCACCACGGCCGAATTCCTGGTGCCCTTGGTCCTGGTCTTCTTCGCGGACGGTCATCGCTGGGCATGGTTCCTGATCGCCTTCATGGTGATCTTCCACCTCAACATCATTTCCAACCTCCCGATGGGAGTTCCGTTGGAGTGGAATGTGTTCCTGATCTTCTCGCTGTTCTATTTGTTCGGGCACTACAACACAATTCACGCGACGGACCTTCAGTCACCGCTGTTGCTGGCCATCCTCGTCGTCGCGCTGGCCGTGGTGCCGATTCTGGGAAACCTTTTCCCCCAGCAGTTTTCGTTTCTACCGGCGATGCGCTACTACGCCGGTAACTGGGCGACCAGCGTGTGGTGCTTCCGCGCCGGTGCGGAAGAGAAGATCGAAACCAACGTCGTGAAAAGCTCTGCGCTCACTGCGAAGCAATTGACCAGGCTCTACGACGAGGCGACCGCCGAGATCACGATCGACAAGGCCGGCGCCTTTCGGTCGATGCACACTCATGGTCGCGCGCTCAATGGGCTGCTGCCCCGCGCCATCGACGACGAAACCGCGTACCGGATGCGCGAGGGCGAAGCCGTCGCCGGTCCCCTGGTCGGCTGGAACTTCGGCGAAGGCCACCTGCACAACGAGCAACTGCTGGAGGCCTTGCAGCGGCGCTGTCAGTTCGACGAGGGCGACGTCCGGGTGGTCATTCTGGAAGGCCAACCCATCCAGACCCAACGACAGTGGTATCGGATCGCGGACGCCAAGGCCGGCGTGATCGAGGAGGGCTACGTCACCGTCGAGGACATGCTGGCACGTCAGCCGTGGCCCGAGCCCGGCGACGAGTTCCCCGTCCACCTCACCCACGATGCCACCAAGCGGCTATCCACCGCCGATTAGTTGTACTGCCCGGGCAGTACAACTAGCTGCGCGGACGACGACTCGCCGGGGCGGTAAAGCCGCCGGTGTCGTCGAAGAACGCCCACGATCCGTTGTCGTCGACTTCCATGCGCCAACCCAGCTCAGAACTGCCCGCGACGGTGTCGATAAACCATGCGTGTGCAGCCTCTGCGCTGTCGAAACTCTTCGTTGCGACTATCTCGCCGTGTGGATCGATAGCCCGAAACGTGGCCATGCGACGTGATTATCCCCTTCGGTCAAGTTTCAACCGCACGTAATTTCGACCGACGGGGCGTGTTTTGCCTGCTTAGAGCGTGCGAGTCAATTGATTCGCGAGGAGTTCAGCGAATCTGGCCGGGTCCTCGAGAGCACCGCCCTCAGCCAGCAACGCCGTCCCGTACAACAATTCCGCGGTCTCGGCGACCGTGGGATCGTCGGCGCGCTCCTGGTGGGCTTGGCGCAGCCCGGTGATCAGCGGATGATCCGGATTGAGTTCCAGGATCCGCTTGCCGATCGGGATGTTTTGCCCGGAAGCCTGATAGATGCGGGCGAGCGCCGGGCTTATTCCGAATGCGTCGGTGATCAAGCAGGCCGGCGATTCGGTTAGGCGAGTGGACAGGCGCACCTCCTTGACGTGGTCGCTCAACGTCTCCTTCAACCAGGTCAGCAGGTCGGCGAATTCTTTCTCCCGCTCCTCGCGTTCGGCGTCGCTCGAGTCCTCGTCGGAATCAAGGTCGACTTCGCCCTTGGCCACTGACTGCAAGGGTTTGCCGTCGAATTCGGTCACGGTGCCCACCCAGACCTCGTCGACGGGGTCGGTGAGAATGAGGACCTCGTAGCCCTTGGCCTTGAAGGCCTCGAGGTGCGGCGACTTGAGGATTTGCTGTCGCGTCTCGCCGGTGGCGTAGAAGATCTGCTCCTGTCCTTCCTTCATGCGCGCGACGTATTCGGCGAGGGTGGTGGCGTCCTCCTCGCTGTGCGTCGACGCGAATGAGGAGATCTGCAGCAGGGTGTCCTGGTTGTCGACGTCGGACAGCAGACCCTCTTTGAGAACCCGGCCGAACTGGGTCCAGAACGTGCGATAGTCCTCGGGCCGCTCGGATTGCAGATCCTTGATCGTGGACAGGACCTTCTTGGTCAGGCGGCGACGAATCGCGTTGATCTGCCGATCCTGCTGCAGGATTTCGCGAGAAACGTTGAGCGACAGGTCTTGTGCGTCGACCACACCCTTGACAAAGCGCAGGTACTCGGGCATGAGCTGGTCGCAGTCGCCCATGATGAACACGCGCTTGACATACAGCTGGACCCCGATCTGGGCGTCACGGCTGAACAGGTCGAACGGGGCGTGCGACGGGATGAAAAGCAGGGCCTGATACTCAAAAGTGCCCTCCGCCTTCATCACGATGACCTCGAGCGGGTCGTCCCAGGCGTGCGCGATGTGCTTGTAGAACTCCTTGTACTCCTCGTCGGACACTTCGTCCTTGGGCCTGGCCCACAACGCCTTCATCGAGTTCAAGGTCTCGGTCTCGATTGTGACGACCTCGTCGCCACCTTCTTCTTCGGCTGGGGTACGCCGCTCGACCTCCATGCGGATGGGCCACGCGATGAAGTCGGAGTACTGCTTGACGAGGCTGCGCAGTTTCCATTCCGAGGTGTAGTCGTGCAGCTCGTCTTCGGCGTCTTCGGGTTTGAGGTGCAGGGTGACGGCGGTACCTTGCGGGGCGTCTTCGACGGATTCGATGGTGTAGGTGCCCTCGCCGGTCGATTCCCACCTGGTGGCTTCGCTCTCGCCGGCCTTGCGAGTCAGCAGCTCGACCTTGTCGGCCACCATGAATGACGAGTAGAAACCGATCCCGAACTGGCCGATAAGTTCCTCCGACGCCGCCTCGTTCTTGGCCTCCCGCAGCTGCTGGCGCAGCTCGGCGGTGCCCGACTTGGCCAGGGTGCCGATCAGGCCGATGACCTCGTCGCGCGTCATGCCGATGCCGTTGTCGCGGATGGTGAGGGTGCGCGCGCCCTTGTCCACGTCGATCTCGATATGGAGGTCAGACGTGTCGACGTTGAGGTCCTTGTTGCGGAACGCCTCCAGCCGAAGCTTGTCCAGTGCGTCCGACGCGTTCGAGATCAACTCCCGCAGAAACGAGTCCTTGTTGGAGTAGACCGAGTGGACCATCAGGTCGAGGAGCTGGCGCGCCTCGGCCTGGAATTCCAATTGCTCAACACCCGCATTCATGGGATTCGAATCTACCGTTGTGCTCCGGCTCTACGCTGAAGAGGTCAGCCCACCCGGTGAAGGGAATTCAGGTGTCTGTTGCTCAACGCGAACGTGCCGCCCTCGTCGACACCATGCGCAGCGTCGGGCCGGACGCGCCCACCTTGTGCGACGGCTGGACCACCCGGGACTTGGCCGCCCACCTCGTGATTCGCGAATATCGTCCCGACGCCGGACCCGGCATCCTGATCCCGTTCTTCGCCGGCCACACCGCCAAGGTGCAAGACGACGTGGCGGAGCGCACCGATTGGAATGCGCTGCTGGACAAGGTCGCGTCCGGTCCGCCCGTCTACTCACCGCTGAAGCTGCTCGACCCGGTGGCCAATATCGGCGAGATGTTCATCCACCACGAGGACGTCCGCCGCGCGCAGCCGAGCTGGACGCCACGAGCCCTGGAACCCGCCCTGGCCAACAGCCTGCGGCGCACCCTTCCGCTGATGGCCCGGATGACGCTTGCCAAGGTTCCCGGCCGGGTCGCCTTGCGCATCCCGGAGGGCAGGACGGTGTTGATCGCGGGCAGCGGCCCGGCCGTCACCGTGACCGGTGCGCCCGAAGAGCTGCTGCTGTTCTCGGTCGGGCGAGCGGCCCGGGTCGAGTTCGACGGCGACGCGTCCACGGTGCAGGCCGTCCGCGATGCGCCCAAGGGGCTTTAGCCCTCCGTCACGCCGACGGCTCGGCTACAAACGGCACTTCCACACCCTTCTGGAATGACAATGCCGCACTCTTGATCCGATGGGGCCTCACAGCTGGCCTCGACCGAAGGCCTCGCGCAGATCCTTCTTGATGACTTTGCCGAATTGGTTGCGCGGCAAGGTGTCGACGATGACGAGGTGTTCGGGATGTTTGTATCGGCTCAGGCCCCGCGAATGGCAGTGCTGTACCAGGGATTCCAATGACACGCCGTCGGCCGAGGCAGGTATCACGACTGCGCAGACCCGCTCCCCCGCGGTGCGGTCGGGCACCCCGATGACGGCGACGTCGGCGACGGCAGGATGGGTGGCGAGCACGTTTTCGATCTCGAGGGCCGAGATGTTCTCCGCGTTGCGGATGATCGCGTCCTTGATTCGGCCGGTGACCCGGACGTTGCCGTCGGTATCGATCAGCCCGAGATCGCCCGTGCGCAACCAGCCCTCGTCGTCGAACGCGTGGGCGTCGAGCGTGGCGTCCGCGTAGCCGAGGAAGCATTGCGGCCCCTTGAGCCGCAGCTCCCCTTCCTGGCCGACGGCCAGTTCGTTCTCCCGGCTGTCGACCACGCGGACGCTGACGCCCGATACCGGTGCACCGACGGTGTAGTCGAGCACCTCGGGCGCGGCGTTCAGCGGCGGCGAGGTCGCCACGGGAAACTCGGTCATCCCCCAGGCGTTGGCGATGCCGGGCATCCCGAAGGTTTCGCGGACCTGCCGTCCCAGTTCGGCGGTGATCGGCGCACCCCCGGCGATGCAACCCCGCAACGCACCGAAGAGGGGCTGATCGCCATGGGCCCGTTGGGCTTCCAGGAAGGCGACGAAAAAGGGCGTGGCCGTGCCCAGGAAGGTCGGATTGTGTGTCGCGATCGCCAGCGGTGTCGTGGCCGGATCGAATACCTCGAAGAGCGCCAGGCGCATGCCGGTCATCAGCGAGGCGGCCACCATGGCGGCCCCACCGATATGGGCGATCGGAAAGGCGATCGGATCCACATCGGCTGCGGTGATCCCCATCGCCGCCACCATCCCGCGCGAGCCGGCGATCACCGTGCTGTCGGTGTGGCGAATCCCCTTGGGCGCCGCGGTGGTTCCCGATGAGTAGTAGATCCACTGGTTGTCGCCACCGGGCGCCGCGGTGAGGGTCTCGGCACTGGCACGCGGAAGCCGTAGCTCACCGGCGTGTGGGGGTGTCGCCAGGTCGACGGTGATGACCTCGAAGCCCTGAGCCGACGCCAACGACCGTGCGAGCGCGCCGTGATGGAATCCACGCCAAACTTCGGGAACCACAAGGAATTCGGTCGACAGCTGACCGGTAATGAAGCCGACCTCACGCTCCCGCAATATCGGAATGATCGGGTTTTGCACGGCGCCGAGTCGAGCCAGCGCCGCCATGACCACCACGGTTTCGAGCGTGGTTGGCAGCTGCCAGGACACCACAGTTTGCGCGCCGATCCCACGGTCGGCGAACGCGGCCGCGGTCTCGCATGCGGCGTCGTTAAGCTGACGTGCGCTCAGGCTCCGACCATAGTCGTCGGCGAAAAGCGCCCGATTCGGCTGATGCTGAGCCGATTCGGTGATCAACCGCCAGTAGGTGACGTCCTCTCGGGTCGTCATCCGGCCGACGGCAAGTCCGAGGGTGGTCGAAATCCGGAGTGCGCGATGGCCACGGACACCGCGCTGCCGACCGGGCCTAGGTGGTCCACGACAACGGCCGAACCGTTGGCCACTCCGCCGTCGCTGTAGTGGGTCAGTGCGGCCAGCCCGATGTGCGGTCCTTCGGGCAGTCGGCTCAGAGTGAGCGTGTAGTCGACGTTGATGAACTCCAGCGCCTTGCTGCCCCAGTTGGCGATGGCGGCAGTGACGTCGGCACACAGCGCAGCGCGGGTGAATGGCGTGAGGGGCTCGTCGTCGACCAATGGACGCGTTTCATGTAGCCAGGTGTACTTCGGTCCGGTCATGTCCCACTCGGGATCGGGATTCTGAAGGTCTCCGCCCCAGCCGTAGGTCCGCAGGAACAGCGTGGGGGTGTCACCGTCTTGCTCGACGGGCAGCCGCGGCATCTGCAAAGGTTGTGACCACACTGTGCCGTCGGGCTGCGAGCCGCGCCGCAACAACAGCGCGCTGGCCCGCGCGACCGGTTCGCCACGCTGGATGAGAAGCGCCTCGACCAGCCGTAATCGCCGGCGTTCGTGTTGCACCTTGGTGTGCAGCTCGAACGGCTCCAGCGCCGCCGGTGCGGGCAGGTCGACCGTCAGCCGCGCAGGTTGCAGCTCCGGGTCGTCGACCACACCCTCGAGGGCTGCGGCCAGGATCCCACCGACCACGTGTCCGCTCATGGACGGGCCCCACCCACCGCGCGCCATTGCCGTTGGCACGTAACGGCTTTCGTCGCGCATGAAGTACGGCATCGGCGTCGTCGAATCGACGCCGTCCGCCAGGATATTCGGCTCGGTCACCACATGCGTCTCCGCACGAACAGGGCTTTCATCAAGATTCCTCCTCTGAGGTAAGCAACAGTAGATGTTACAGTTCGTCTTCCGGGTCGCGCGATATGCCGTTGCCGTTGGTGTCAAAACTCCACGCGCACAGCAGTATTGACTTTCGTACCCGAGACGGGCGGCCCCTTGCCCACCTGTCGAGCAGCGAATGCCAACGGATTCACCAAGGCCTTCGCAGTGGCAAGTCACAGCCGACTCATAGCTAGGCTATCTAGTCTTGAGCGGGTTGGGGGTCGACGTTCGATATATCCACTAGCAAATACGTGGGGGGAATATGAAACTCAAGCAATTGATTGCGGCGGCCACGCTCGCCGGCGCCTTTAGTGCGTCAGCGCTGGGCGTGGGCGCCGGATTGGCAAATGCCGCTCCTGGTTCACCACCTTCGGCGCCGGCAGGCCATGGCGCTCCCGGACCCGGCGGGGGCGGCCACGCTCCGACCGGGCCAAATGATCCTGGCGGACCCGGTGGCCCCGGTCCCGGTGGACCCGGCGGCCCAGGCGGACCTCAAGGTGGTCCCGGTGGACCCGGCGGCCCAGGCGGACCTCAAGGTGGTCCCGGCGGGCCCGGTGGCCCCGGCGGCCCTGGGGAACACGGCCCGGGCGGCCCAGGTGGACCTCAAGGTGGTCCCGGCGGGCCCGGTGGCCCGGGCGGGCCGGGACATCCCGGCGGCCCTGGTTTCAATGGTCCGGGCGGACCTGGTGGTCCCGGCGGGCCGGGTGGCCCGGGCGGACCCGGTGGTCCCGGCGGGCCGTGGCACGGAGATCCGCACCGCGGCTACTTCAACAACGCGCCGTGGGGCGACGGACCTGGCCCTTGGGGACCGGGTGAGCCGCCTCGTCCGGCGTGGGATCGACCGCTCCCGCCGCCTGGCGGTCCGTGGAACTATGGCCCGATCAACTACTGGGGCTACCAGGAAACCCCCGTGTGGGATCCCGGTTTCAACGCCTGGGGCTTCTGGTTCTTCGGGGTGTGGATCCCGCTGTAAATCGCTGACCTCGACCCACCACGACGCCCGTTTCGCCGCCCGGCGAGGCGGGCGTCGTGCGCTGTTGTGCGGGCTCGGGCGGCGCGGCTGGCCGCAACGTCTTACACTTCTCGCGTGAATCTGCGGATGACAACGGCGTCTTCGCGCTTTGGTGAAATCGCCGTGAACGTACGACGTTTCGTTGCCGTCGCCCTCATCGCGGCGCTCGCCGCGAGCTGGGCGCCCGCACACGCCGCCGGCAATCGCACTATCACGCTGACGCTGGTGCGACATGCCCAATCGGCGGCCAACGCGTCGGGATTGATCGACACCACGGTCCCGGGCCCCGAACTTTCACCCCGGGGGTTCTGCCAGGCGAACGTGGTGGCTGCGCAATTGGCGCCCAACCACTACGACGGTGTCTACGCCTCGACCATGATCCGCACCCAGGAGACGGCCACACCGACGTCACAAGTGCTGGGTGAACAGATCACGGTGCTGCCCGGGCTGCGGGAGATCGAGGCCGGCAAGTTCGAGGGCACCCCCGAGGCCGATATCCCCCAGACCTACTTCGCGGCTCCGGCGCGCTGGCTGCAGGGCGATCGCAGCGCTCGGATCCCCGGCTCGGTGAATGGCAACGAGTTCAACGCGCGGTTCACCGAAGCCGTCCAGCGGATCTACGACAGCGGCGAGCAGAATCCAGTCGCGTTCTCGCACAGCGCGGCGATCATGTTCTGGGTGCTGATGAACGCGCGCAATGCCGACCCGTCGTTGCTGAAAACCAAGTCGCTGACCAACGTCGGCCACGTGGTCCTCACCGGAAATCCTTCCGACGGCTGGACGTTGACCGAATGGGATGCCGATCCGCCGCCGTGCTGATTTCCCGACGCGGCCTCAGCTCTTGATACCGACGGTTACCACGTCGGATACGAACCGAAGCCAGAAGGGCCGCGGGATGCGGTGCTGATCGGCAACGGTGAACCCCGCGCCCTCGAAGATCGACCGCACCTCGGCCGGCGATGCGTTGTGCTGCGGTTTCCACCTATTCCTCGACACATGCAGCAGCGTTTGACGCGCACTCAGTGCGGAGACGACCGCCAGTCCGCCCGGCACCAGGGCGCGATGGAACTCCCGCAGCGCTGCCGGCTGGTCGAAAAAGTGGAAGGCCGAGGTCGTGACGACCGCGTCGAGGGCGCCGTCGTCGAAGGGCAGCTGCTCGGCCGGGCCACGCAACCACTGCACCCGATCGGATCTGGCGCGCGCCTGGGCGAGCATGCCGTCCGACATGTCGACCCCATAGATCGCCTCGGGATGCAGTTCACGCTCGATTCGATCGCTGAGAATTCCTGTCCCACAAGCGATGTCAGCGATCCTGCGTGATTGATGGTCACGCAGCCGCGCGATCACCTCGTTGTGCGGCGGGCGATACACCCACTGCTGCAAAGTTGGCTGGTCGTAGGCGGGGGCCAGGAAACTCCAGACCCCGGTGATGGCGCTGTTAAACCCCCGACGTCGCGGTGCGGTCATACGTCATGTCTAGTGGTGGCCCGGCAATCCGGGTCCACCGGGTCCACCGGGGCCGCCCGGTCCGCCGGGCCCACCCGGTCCGCCCGGGCCACCCGGTCCGCCCGGCCCGTTTGCGGCCGGAAGCACAAACACGCATTGGTTCAATTCGACGCTCCAGGCCCACCCCGGGGCGCAATACGGGTCGGCCCGGCTGACCGCGGGCGCCGCGATCCAGGCCGTCGGCAACCCTGCCATCACGAGAGCGAACACGCCTACGGCGCAACGCCGTAGCAATGGTGTCGTGTCGGTCATGTCGGTTCTCCTCCCCGCAAACGTCCAGCCGGCAGCCGGCCACATCATTGTGCGCCGCCGGAGCCGTTTGCGGTCCGGATTCGTTTGGCTCCGTTCAGGCGGGCACTCGCCCGAAGGCGATGGCGGAAGATCGCCGCTACGCTGCGCGCCTGGACCCGTCCAAGATCGAACTCGGGGCGGTGTTCCGGTTCCCGCACGATGACCGGCCCAACCGAGTCCTGCGGCATGACGGTGACATCGTGATGTACGACGTCTGGTGGCCGCGTCGGGCGACTGACCGGGCCTTTAGCCGATTGCACGAAACGCTTGCAGCACATGGGAATCACTAAGTTCAGACACAGGTAAGCGCATTAGCGTGGCGGTGTGACTGATCGCCAAGAACGCGCAATGTCCTTCGGATCGATTGCCGAAGACTACGACGGACTGCGGCCCCAGGCCCCGCAGGAGGCGGTGGACTGGCTGGTGCCACCCGGTTGTGAGGTGGCCGTCGACGTCGGGGCGGGAACCGGGTTGTTCAGCCGCACCCTCGTGGACAGGGCAGCTCAAGTCATTGCGGTGGAGCCCGACGCACGAATGCGCAAGGTGCTCACGGAGCGATCCCCGGGAGTCCGCGCATTCGAGGGTCGCGGCGAGTCGATCCCGCTTGCCGACGCCACCGCCGACGGGGTGTTCGTGTCGTCGGCGTGGCACTGGATGGATCACGAACGGGCCCTTCCCGAGATCGGTCGGGTGCTGCGCGACGGCGGTCGGTTCGGCCTGATCTGGACGAGCCGCGACCGTGAGGTGGACTGGGTGCGTGACCTGGGCCGGCTGCCCGGCCAAGACCTCGAAGAGGTCCAATCGGTCGACCGCTTCCGGCAGCGCCTGCACTTCGACCTTCCCGAACCGCAGATCTTTCACAACATCGAGCGCGAGATCTTCCGGTTCGTGCGGACGATGACGCTCGAGGACGCCGTCGCGATGCTGGCGACCTACAGTCGGGCGATCATCGCCTCCCCGGAGGATCGCGCCCGAACGCTCGACGCGGCGCGCGCGGCCATGGAGGCACGCTTTCCCGGAGCCGACATGATCGACATCCCGATGCGCGCGTGGTGCTGGCGCGCCGACCGCGTTTCGCGCGGTGCCGAGTCATGAGCCGGATGTTGCGTCGCGATTCCCACGGGTCACGGGAAAGGCGGGGTGTGGCTGTTCGCCAAAGTGATATCGCATGCGTTTTCGCTTTTGAGAACCACTTCATCGGCCCCAGCTGGTGCTGAAGTGATTAACGCGCAGATTCCTCGTCTCGAAGAGCCCGAACATGATGCATCCAGACTTTGCTCACACCACCGCCCAGGCACGCTACGCTGGGCCCGCAGCACCACTTCCACCGATGCCCCCTGAGGTCGGACTAGGCAGGCCACAACTGAAGATCCGGGATCCGCAATGAGATTTGTGCTCGCAAGTTATGGAACTCGGGGGGATATAGAGCCGTCAGTCGCTGTCGGCCGCGAATTGCTGCGCCGAGGGCACGACGTGCAGATGGCCGTCTCGCCCGACCTCGTCGCCTTCGCCGAAGCGGCCGGGCTCAACGCGGTCGCCTATGGGCTCGACACACAGGAATGGCTGGATACCTACCGCGACTTCTGGGCGTCCGCCTTCCACAACTCGTGGAAAGTCCCCTCGCTGATCAGGATGTGGCGCGAACTTCGCGAATCCGTCGTCCAGAGCTGGGTGCAGATGAGCGAAACGCTGACCCCACTGGCGGACGGCGCCGATGTGCTCTTCACCGGCGAGAGCTTCATGGAAACCGCGGCCAACGTCGCGGAGTACTACGACATGCCGCTGGCCACCCTGCACTACGTCCCGATCCGGGCCAACGGTCAACTGGTCCCGATCCTGCCCTCCCCATTGGTCCGTTCGGCAATGAGCGTGTCCAACTTGCTGACATGGCGGATGACGAAGCATCTCGAGGACGCACAACGCCATGAACTGGGCCTTCCCGACGCGACGCGTCCAGCCTCGCGACGCATCGCGGATCGTGGATCGCTGGAAATCCAGGCCTATGACAAGGCTTGCTTTCCCGGTCTGGAAGCCGAATGGGCGAAATGGAAGGGGCAGCGACCCTTCGTCGGAGCGCTGACCTTGGAACTGACGACAGACGCCGACGAGGAAGTCGCGTCGTGGATTGCGGCGGGAACGCCGCCGATTTGCTTCGGCTTCGGCAGCATGCGGGTCGAGTCTCCCGTCGACACGGTCAAGATGATCAGCGCGGCATGTGCGCAACTCGGTGAGCGGGCGCTGGTGTGCTCGGGCTGGAGCGACTTCGGCGCCGTGCCACATTTCGACAACGTCAAGGTGGTCGGCGAGGTCAACTACGCGGCAATTTTTCCCGCCTGCCGCGCGGTCGTGCATCACGGCGGCACGGGCACCACGGCCGCGGGCCTGCGCGCCGGAGTTCCCACGCTGGTCCTGTCGATGGACCTCGTTCAAACGATCTGGGGAGCTCAGATCACCAGACTCAAGGTCGGTGCCGCGCGGCGGTTTGCGAACACGAACCGGGCATCATTGGTCGCCGATCTACGCCAGATCCTCACTCCGGAATGCGTGAGCCGAGCCCGAGAATTCGCCACTCGGATGAGCAAACCCGACGCGAGCGTTGCCAGTGCGGCCGATCTGCTCGAGGATTTCGCCGGCCCTAAACGATCGGCGGTCAGCCCAGTTCTGCGCTCAGGTAGCTGATGGTCCGCCGAAACTCGGCCAGCAGCTCGTGATCCGGAAGCGCAAATCCGTTTTCGGCGTACAGGTCTTCGGTGGGATGCTGCGTGACCGTCCAGCCGGTACCCGCCAGGTGCTCGCCGGCTTGGCGACGCTCACCGACCCACACCAGATCGGCGACGTCGAAATCGAGCCCGTGCTTTTGCCACCCGCTGCGTAAGGCACGCGCGCGCTCGTCGGTGAACACGCGCATGTCGGTGATGTTTTCGGTGGCCAGGCGGCTGCCCGGCGCGCTGAGTGCGGTGATGTTGTCCAGAAGCCGATCCTGGGCATCCGGCGGCAGATACGGCAGTAGGCCTTCGGCGATCCAGGCCGTCGGGGCCGCGGTGTCAAAGAAGTTGTCGCGCAAGGCCGTAGGCCAGTCGTCGCGCAGGTCGACTCCGACCGCTCGCCGTTCGGCGGTCGGTTCGGCGCCGATCTGAGCCAACGTGGTGTCCTTGAACAAGATCACCTCGGGCTGGTCCACCTCGAAGACCACCGTGCCCTCGGGCCACTGCAACCGGTATGCCCGCGCGTCGAGGCCTGCCGCCAAGATGACGACCTGACGGATCCCACTCTCGGTCGCGGCGAGGAAGAAGTTATCGAAAAACCTTGTGCGCACGGCCATCTGCTCGCAGCGCTGCCGCGCGGTCAGGGGTACATCCGCGTCGTCAAGAGGAATATCGCCGTCGAGCATGCGCGTGAAGAACGGGTGTCCCACCGCGCGGACCAACGGCTCGGCGAACCGATCGTCAAGCAGCGGATCCGGATCGCGTGACGCCAACGCTCGAGATGCCGCCACCATTGTTGCCGTCGCTCCCACGCTGGAGGCAAGGTCCCAACTGTCCCCTTCGGTACGCGCTGCGCCATCCGATGACACCGTTACCCCCATCCTGAAACCGGCCCGCGAGAGCAGAAATTCGATAGCAGCCACCATAACTTGAGCCGCAGCGCCACGATCCGCAGGTAGCGAACCAAAAAGAAACAACAAAGACCGCCACATGCGTCGCACACGACACTAAAGTGCTCTGGGTGAGCAGGAACGTGTTAGCCATCGGCCGGAGCCGCTGGATGGCGATCGCGGCCTCGCTCGTCGTTTCTGCCGGAATGATTTACGCCCAAGGAACGAAGTCGTCGCTCCCTGTTGAACCCCCCACCGCAACCCCGACCATGACCGCGGCTCCGCCCCCGAAAGACCCGGCGACCGGACTGGGCCCGCATGTCGCCACTCCGTCGGAGGTGGAGTCGTTGGCGGCGCTGGCGGCGACCGCGCCGACCGGGGCACAGAGCTTCCAATTCCCGTTGCCCGCCGGTGTCGCGTCCGAGGACCGGTTGCAGGTGAAGACCATCTGGGCCGCCCGTGTCATCAGCGTGCTGTTCCCGCAGATCAAGACCATCTACGGGTATCGGCAAGACGCTCTGCCATGGCATCCCAATGGGCTGGCGATCGACGTGATGATCCCGAATCATGCCAGCCCCGAGGGCATCGAACTCGGCAACCAGATCGCCGGATATGCGCTGGCCAATGCGAAGCGGTGGGGCATCAACCACGTGATCTGGCGGCAGAAGATCTATCCGGGCCCCAACTCGGGAGCCTGGACCGCCGACCTCGGAAACGAAACCGCCAACCACTACGACCACGTCCACATCGCCACCGGCGGCGGCGGATATCCCAAGGGCAACGAGGTTTACTACATCGCCTCGATGACCCCCGCGCCGCCGGAGTAAAGACTTAGCCAGCGCGCAGGGTTGCGGACAGCCGTGAATTGGGCGCGGCGCCTTTACTCGATCTTGACCAGGTATTGAATTCCGCCACCGACGATGGCTGATGTGAGTAGCCTTTCATCGGTGGAACTGGGGGTTTTGGGACCTCTCCAGGTCCGACAGGACGGGACGCCCGTCGCTATTCCGGGCGCCAAGCCGCGCGCCATCCTCACGATGCTCGGGCTACACGACGGATCGGTCGTGCCCGCCGACGTGCTGATCAAGTTGCTGTGGGGTGACGATCCGCCGCGCACGGCCGCCAAGGCCCTGCAGACCCATATCTCCTCGCTGCGCCGCGCGCTTGGCGACGGCCTCGTGGTCACCGAGGGAGCGGGCTGGAGGCTAGACGGCGCCGACGTGGATGCGTCGCGCTACAAGTTAGCGGCCAAGGCCGGGCGTGATGCGGCCACCGTCGGCGACACCAATCAAGCGGCGGTGCGATTGGAGGAGGCGCTGGTCCTCTGGCGCGGAGTCCCCGAACTCCCCGACGGTCAGCGGGGGCTGTCCGAGAAGACCCGTTGGATCGAAAGCCACGCCGCGCTCGTCGAAGATCGGGCTGACGCGCTACTCGCCACCGGCCGGGCCGCCGAAGTCATCGGCGACCTCGAGGCGGCAGTGGCCGAGGCTCCCCTGCGCGAAAGGCGATGGGGCCAGCTGATGCTCGCCCTATACCGGGGCGGGCGGCAGGGTGAAGCCCTTGCGGCTTATCAACGAGCACGGTCGCTGCTGGCCGACGAGCTGGGGGTCGATCCCGGGCCGGAGCTTCGGCGGCTCGAAACCGCGATCGTCGCTCAAGATACGTCACTGGATGTTGCTGTGACACAGCATCTTCCGTCAGTGACACGCGCCGTGACCTTCCTGCTCACCGATATCGAGGGATCGACTGCCGCGTGGGAGGCCGACGCCGATGCCATGGCGAGAGCACTCGCGCGTCACGACGAGCTGGTCGAGCAGGTCGTCACGTCGCGGGGCGGACGATTGATCAAAACACGCGGCGAGGGCGATGCGACTTTCTCGGTGTTCGAACGGCCGTCCGCGGCCGCCGCAGCGGCAATTGAGTTGCAAGACGCGATCACTCACGAGCCATGGACATCGCGCGAGCCCATTCGTGTCCGGATGGCGTTACACACCGGCGAGGCCGAGCTTCGCGACGGCGACTACTTCGGCCGGGCGGTCAATCGGGTGGCGCGCCTGCGATCGCTGGCCGAGGGTGGTCAGATCCTGTGCTCCGGTGCGACTGCCGAGCTCGTCATCGACTCGCTGGCCGACGACGTCATGCTCAACGACCTGGGAATGCGTCAGCTGAAGAACCTTGTCCGCCCCGAGCATGTTTTCGAGCTGCGGCTGGAAACCGCTTCGGCCCAACCCGAATCGCAGACCGCCGAACCGCCGATGGAACGTCCCGGCCTGCCCGCGGTACTCGTCGGACCGGGGCCGTTCGTCGGACGTGGGCGCGAGCTGGAACGCCTGCTGTCGGTGTGGCAGGCCGCACTTGCCGGTGGTGTGCCCACGGTGCTGATCGCCGGCGAGCCCGGCGTCGGGAAGACACGCCTGGCCGGTGAGTGGTCGCAGCGGGCCTATGCGCAAGGGGCGGTCGTCCTGTATGGCCGTTGCGACGAGGACCTCGGTGCGCCCTATCAGCCGTTCGCGGAAGCGCTACGTTCGCTCGTTCCGTGCATGGGCGCCGACCGGTTGCGGGGACTGCGCGGCGCCGACGCGTTGCTAGCACTGGTGCCCGGGCTGAGCGATGTCGTGCCCGATCTCTCCCCTCGGGCCCATCCGGATCCCGACACCGAGCGCTACGCACTCTTCGATGCCGTGGTTGCGCTGTTGGAAATCGCGTCCAAGAGTGCGCCGGTCCTGCTGATACTCGACGACCTGCACTGGGCGGCCAAGCCGACCCTGCTGCTGCTGCGGCATCTGCTGCGCTTCGGCGACCACGCCCGGGTGCAGATCGTCGGCACCTACCGCAGCACCGACCTGGACCGCTCCCATCCCCTGGCGGCGACGCTCGCCGACCTTCACCGCGACGGCACGGCCAACCGGCTGAGCCTGACCGGTCTCGACGAGGAGGACGTGACCACGTACGTCGCCGAAGCCGGCTACGACGACGATGAACTCGCCCACGCGTTGGCGTCCGTCACGGGCGGTAATCCCTTCTTCCTCATCGAGGCCCTGCGCCACATCGACGAGAGCGGCGGCGTATGGGATCAGAGCACCCTGCCGCAGGGCGTACGAGAAGCGGTGAGCCGCCGACTTTCCCGGCTTCCGGTCGAGACCAACAAGGCCCTTGCGGCGGCCGCGGTCGTCGGTAGCCGGTTCGCCTTGGAACTGGTCGAGAGCGTGGTCGGGGGCGACCTGATCGACGCGTTCGACGAGGCCTGCCAAGCAGGCATCGTCATCGAGGAGCCCGGCGGCAACTACCGGTTCAACCACGCGATCGTCCGCCAGTCGCTACTGGCCGAGTTGGCCTCGGTGCGGCGCATGCGATTGCACCAGCGCATCGCCGCGACTCTGGAGACGCTGCCAGGTGCCGACGACGAGCTGCTGGCCGAGTTGGCTCATCACTATTACGAATGCGCTTGGGCGGGAAACGCGGCCAAGGCAGTCTTTTACTGCCGGCGGGCCGCAGACCAAGCGATGGCGCGACTCGCCTATGAGGGAGCCGCCGACCTGTACCGTCACGCCCTGCACTCGCTCGAGGAGCTTGACGACGAGCTGCCCGATCGCGACGACCAAACTGCCGAGCTGTTGATTGCGCGCTGTGAGGCCCTGCTGGCCGCGGGTGATGTGGTTACTGCGGCGGGTGCGGTCGCCCAATTGCAGGAAACGACAATCGATTCGGCCCGGCTGGCGGCATGGGCAACATGCTTCGACGGCCAACTTTCGATGTTGATTCACCCCGAGCGATTGGACGAGGCGGAGGTTGCGTTGGGCGCGGCCGCCGCCAAACTCGCCCAACTGGACGACGCCAACGGAGAAGCCAAGGCGCATACCGTACGCGCCGGATGCCTCGCCCGCCTCGGGCGAATCGGCGACTGCGAAATCGCGTTGGACGACGCGCTGACCGCGGCGCGACGAGCGCGTGAACACCGGCGGGTGAACGCGGTCTTGGCGGGGGCGCCGCTCGCGGCATTATGGGGGCCCAACCCAGTTCCGCGCGCGGGCGGGCGGTGTCTTGACGTGGTGCGGTTGCTCCGAATCACCACCGACTCCCCCGCGGTCGAAGCGACTTCCACCCGTTGTCAGGCCGTGCTGGAGGCTTTCCGCGGACGCGCCGCCGCGGCACGGCGGATGATCGACTCCGCCCGACGCACCGTCGTCGAACTCGGGTTACGTCACGCGCGGCTCGAGGTTGAGCAGTTCGCCGGCATCGTCGAGCTCATCGTCGGCGACCCTGCGGCGGCCGAGCCACCTCTGCGCAAGGCCTACAACGGCTTTCGTCGCATGGGCCTCGACGCCGACACCGCCGAGACCGCCGCGCTGCTGGGCCGTGCCTGCCTCGCGCTCGACCGCGTCGCCGAGTCGGACGAATTATGCTCGGAGAGCGAGCGTCTCGCCGGCCACGCGCTGAAAGCGTCGATGGGCTGGCGCACGCTTCGGGCACATCTGCTGGCGCGCGGCGGTGACCACGAGGAGGCCCGCCGGGTTGCGGAGGCTGCGGTGACTTTGGCCGAGCGCACTGACGCCCTGGTTGATCACGGCGACGCATGCCTCACGCTGGCAACCGTTTTGGCGGCCGCCGGGAATGTCGCAGGAGCGCGAGCCTCCGCCGAGCAAGCGGTTGGCTTGTACGAACGCAAAGGCGCTGCGGCACTGGCTGAGATGGCGCGGGGTCTTCTCGGCAGGCGCGTCGAGCAGCCCGTCGCTCCGTCCGCTCGACCCGAGCCGTCGCACGTCGAGTTCGACAATGCGTGCGTGCGAGCGGTCGCCCGCGGAGATGCGGCTTTCCATCGTGGGGCCTTTGACGAGTTCGAGGGATATTTCGCGGACGACATCTTCTTCGAGAGTCGCCGCAAGATACTCGGTTTTGCAAGCGCCGATCTTCGGTCTGGCCGATGGCCATACGACGCACGACGTTCTCTCGAGCTGGACGGAATGGTTCAACTCCGTCGCACGCTTGTCGCTGTGCGAGGCGAGCGGTTGGCTCTCTACAAAACGGAATTGGGCAACGCGGATGTCAGTCCCGGGGCGCCGCGCGAAGAGTTGTTACAGCTAATCGGCATCGACGAGGACGGTCGATTCGCGCTCGACGTGTGGTTCGATATCGACGACATCGACGGAGCGACTGCAGAACTCGACGCCGCGCACGCCCGGTTCGAAGAGGCACAGCCACCAGCCCGCCGGCTCAAAAACGCCGCAACCCGTGTACACGAACGGCTCTTTTCCGACTTCGCCGCGCGCAACTGGGATGTCATAACTCAAGTAGTGGCCGATAACTATTCCATCGACGATCGACGGCGTGTTGTCAATACCGGAATTAGATATGGTCGAGTCGCCGGCATCGACGAGCTGCGGGCAGCGGCAGACGTCGGCATGGAGATAAATATGTTGGCCGTCATCGCGATTCGCGGTGAGCGCCTCGCGCTTATACACACCCATGCGTCAGGCCGCGACTCGGAGACAATTGCAAGCGATGCCATCAACGTCGTTGAGATCGACACCGATGGGCGCATAGCGGCCGACGTCGTGTTCGACCCTGACGACTTCGACGCTGCCATTGCCGAGCTCGAAACCCGCTACCTCGCAGGCGAAGCCGCGGCAAACGCGCACGCCTGGTCGATCATCGCTGGGGCCTACGCCGCGCTCAACCGGCACGAATTTCCCGCAACTACAGCGGACTGGGTCAACATCGACCACCGTGGGGAGGCAGCGTTCGGGCCCGGTGACCTGGTCGCGTACCTGCGTGCCGGGCTGGACGCCGAGCAAGAGACCCGAATTTATATCGAGGCCGTGCATCGGGTGGCTGACCTCGGGGTGGTAATCACTTACGCGGCGCAGGAGACCTCGCAAGAGGGCTTCGACGCCGAATGGCGAGGGATCACCATATTGATGGTCGACAGCGACAAGATCAGCCGCTCTGAAGTCTTCGACGAGGCGGAATTGGACGCCGCGCTCGCGCGGTTCGAACAACTCAGCCGTCCGGCACGGCGGCCAGAGAACGCGGCAACGCGCGTATACGACCGCTTCTGGTCACATTTCGCGGCCCGCGACTGGGATGCGGTGACTGAAACTCTCGCCGAGAGCGTTTCCGGTATGGATCACCGGCGGGTCGTCAATGCCGGGATGCGGGGTGGCCGAGATGCCGTGATCGACGACCTGCGGGTGGCTGCCGAGCTCTTCTCGATTTCGATGTTGGATGTTGTTGCGATCCGCGGCGGGCGCCTCGCTCTCACACGCGTGCGCGCCGCCGGTCGCGACCCCGAGACAGTCCAAAACGATGCCTTCAATCTCATCGAGATCGACGCTGACAAGCGGATCACACTGGTCGATATCTTCGATCTGGACGACGTCGACGCGGCGTTCAATGATCTCGAGGCGCGCTACCTCACCGGCGAAGCGGCGCCGTACGCACACATGTGGACGATAACGACTGAGAACTACGCCGCGCTGAGCCGACACGAGCTACCCCCGATGACAGCCGACGCCGTGACGATTGATCACCGCCGAGCCGCCGCTTTCGCGCCCGGTGAATTCCTCCAATACCTCCGCGCTGCGATCGATCAAAGCCAAAGAACCAACATCCATCCCACGATCGTGCATCGGCTGAATGAACTCGGCACGGTCATCACTCATACGGCGCAGGTAACCTCGAACGCCGGCTTCGACGCCGAGTTCCAAGACGTCATCGTGTCCACGCTAGTGGGCAACAGGGTCAATCACTTCGAGTTGTTCGACGAGGCAGACTTGGACGCGGCGCTCGCGCGGTTCGAAGAGCTCAGCCGGCCGGTGTATCGGCTGGAAAACACGGCGAGTCGACTGGGCGAGCAATTCATGAGGCATCTCGTAGCTCAAAACTGGGATGCCATGACGCAGATGATGAGCGACGACTTTTGGAGTGACGACCGCCGTGCTGTGGTCGGCGCGGGAATCCGGCATGGTCGGGACGGTCAGATCGCCGATATGCGGGTGATTGCCGACATCGGGCTCACCACGGTGGCGCCGCACGTCATTGCCACCCGCGGGGACAGCCTTGCCCTCACGCGTGTCCGGTTCGCATTCCGCGGCCAAGACGCCGCGGAGTTCCTCACGGAGGTAGTCGGCATCGCCGAAATCGACGCCAACCAGCAGATCGCCGCAATCGCCTCGTTCGAACCCGACGACATCGATTCCGCCATCGCCGAACTCGATGCGCGCTACCTCGCCGGCGAGGCAGCCGCCCACGCGCACACGTGGTCGGTGATCATGGAAACTTTCGCCGCGCTCAACCGACACGAGCCGCTGCCGACCACGCCGGAGTTCGTGAGCGTCGATCACCGCCGCACAGTGGCATTCGCCCCCGGTCAGCTGCTTGCATTTGTCAGTACCGGTTCCGAACTCGACCATGACACAACTCATGCCGAGGCGGTCCATAGGTTGAGCAACCTCGGAGCGGTCATCACCTTCGTGACCCACGGAACTTCGAAGGAGGGCTTTGACGCCGAATGGCGAGCAATCGCCGTTTCGATAATCGACAGCGAAAAGGTCAGCCGCTGCGAACTATTCGATGAAGAAGACCTCGACGCTGCGATCGCACGTTTTGAGGAATTACACCCAACCGCGCGAGGGCTGGAAAACACAGCCAGCCGCGCCTCTGCTCGCTATCTGGAACGAGTCGTCGCCCGCGATTGGGAAGCAGCGGCGGAAGTACTGGCCGACGACTACTACACCGACGATCGTCGTCACCTGACAGGCGGCGGCGTCTACGGCCGTGACGCCGAGATCGTCAGCGCGCAAGCACAAGTCGACGTCGGCACCACACAAATATCACAGACTGTAATTGCGGTCCGGGGTGAACGCCTCGCCCTCAGCCGTTTGCGGTATGCCGCATACGAACACGGGTTAGAGGGATTCGTCGTAGAAATTTTGATCGTCGTCGAAGCGAATGCAGACGGCCGGTGCGCCGCGACCGTCGCATTCGACCTCGACAACATCGACGCAGCATTCGCCGAACTCGATGCCCGCTACCTCGCGGCCGAAGCCGCCGCCCACGCTGACACGTGGTCGGTCATCACGCAGGGCTTTGCCGTGCTCAATCGGCGCGAAATGCCCCAGACTACGCCAGACTGGGTGAACATCGACCACCGACGAGGGACATCAATCGCGCCCGGCGAGATGTCTACAGTCCTCAATGCCGCGTGGGAACACGCATCTGACCTGAGGAGCTTCATCGAGTCGGTGCATCGACTGAACGACCTCGGTTGTGTCATCACGCACGTGGCGCACGAGACCTCGCAAGAGGGTTTCTACACCGAGTGGCGAGTGGTCAGCGTTTTGACGGTCGAAGGCGATTTGGTCAACCGCGGTGAGGTCTTCGACGAGGCGGATCTCGACGCCGCTCTTGCCCGCTTCGACGAACTGCAGCCGCAGGCGCCGCCACTGGAAAACGCGGCAAGCCGAGCGGTAGCGCGTCTATGGACCTGCTTCGCCACCCAGGACTGGGCCGCATTGGCCGACACAATGATTGACGACTTCTGGTCACATGATCACCGCCGGGTTGTCAACGCAGGTGTTATGCGCGGTCGTGATGTCCATGTCGCAAATATGCGGACGGTCGCCGAGGTCGGGTTCGAGGCTATCGCATCGACCGTGATCGCGACGCGCGGGCAATACCTCGCCCTCAGTCGTGTTTGGTCCTCGGCCCATGACTTCGAACCCGGGGAGACCAGCGCAGACATGCTTGGCATCGTTCAGGCCGATGGCAACAACCGACTCACCACCGCCGCCTTATTCGACGCAGAAGACATCGATGCGGCCTTCGAGGAACTTGATGCTCAATACCTCGCGGTCGAGGCGGCCCCCCACGCGCACACGTGGTCGATCATCGCCCGGGGGTTTGTTGCGCTCGGTCGAGGTGAAATGCCAGCGATAACAACGGACTTTGTGGATATTGACCATCGCCGAGGCCCACTGGCTCCCGGTGAACTGATCGAATACCTTCGTGCATCGTTCGACGACATCAAAAGCAACCGCATCTATCTTGAGGCCGTTCATCGGCTGGCAGGCTCCTGCGCGGTCGTCACCCATGTGGCGAGGAATACGTCGCACCGGGGGTTCGATGCTGAGTGGCACGTAACAGACGTCATCACTGTCGACGGCGACTTGATCAGCCGCGTCGAGATGTTCGACGAGGCGGACCTCGACGCCGCTCTTGCCCGCTTCGACGAATTGTGCTCGCGGCCGCCGCAATTAGAAAATACGGCAAGTCAGCTTGTCGAGCGCTTCCAGGCGTACTACGCGGCAGGCGACTGGACCGCCATGTCAGAGACATTAGCAGACAACACTTCTGCCGATGATCGCCGTCGGGTAGTGGGCACGGGACTGCGACTCGGGAGAGACGCCGCAATCGCGGACATGCGGGCGATCGCCGAACTCGGGAGGACGGATATCTCGTCGACGGTCATTGCGACGCGCGGCGATCGCCTGGCCCTCGGTCGATTCGTGTTCTCAGGCCGCGATCAAGGGCCCGCGTTCTTCACGGAGACGCTCGGCGTCGTGGAGGCAAACTCCGACAATCGGATCGTCGCCCAGATTAGTTTCGATACCGACGACGTGGCCGCCGCCTTCGCAGAGCTTGAGGCACGATATCTCGCCGGCGAGGCGGCCGCATACTCGCGTACGTGGTCAGCCATAACCCGGGTTTTCGAAATGATCAATCGAGGGGAAATGCCCACGACAACAGAGGACTTCGAAGACATCGATCATCGACGTGGGGCATTGCTGGCGCCGGGCGACCTGAGTCAATACCTCCGCGTCTCGCTGAATGACTCGGCCCGCAGCCACGTCTACCCCGTCTGCGTTCATCGGCTAACCGACCGTGGCGCGGTTGTCACCCACGCAGCTCAGGGGACGTCGCGAGGGGGCTTCGAGGCCGAGTGGCGCATGACCGATGTCTTCATCGTTGATGGCGACCTGATCAAACGTTACGAATTCTTCGACGAGGCGGACCTCGACGTAGCGCTCGCGCGCTTCGAGGAACTCGATACGTGAGCGAACCGAGATCTCCAGCTTCTGACAACAGCGCCTGCCAACTTGCTGGCACCGTGGATTTCGTCCGAGCTCGAGCCTACTTTGCAGATAATAGGGTCGGCGATCGGAGGGCGACGATGACCGCGGGGACCGCGATGGACGCACCAGCGCTCGAAAAGGCGCTCGACGACTTGAGTTCCGGCGCTCCGAGCTGGGCGGCTTTGCCCTTGGCCGACAAAGTGACGATGCTGGAAGCGTTGCCCCACAGGATCTTTGATGTTGCCCCGCAGATGGTGACCGCTTCCGCCGAGGCCAAAGGTATCTCGTCGAACTCCACCTGGGCCGCGGAGGAGTGGACAACCAACATTTGGGTGTCCATCCAGGCCATCAACACGCAACTACGCGTCCTCAAGCGGATTCTCGCCGGAAAGGAACCGATCGACGCCGGAGCCGTGCACACGCGGCCCGATGGCCAGGTCGTCGTCGACATCTTCCCCCTCACCCCGTACGACCGTCTGTTCTTCCACGGCTACCACGCCACCGTGTGGATGGAGGCGGCTACGGACGCCGAGCAGACGCGCAGGGACGCCGCCCAGATCTACCGCGGTCGCACCCCGGGCCGGTCCGGAGTCTGCCTGGTACTGGGTGCCGGCAACCTGGGCTCCATCACGGCGCTGGATATCATCGACCAGCTGTACGTGCGGGGCAATGTCTGCGCCGTGAAGTTGAACCCGGTCAACGACTACCTCGGACCGTTCTACGAAGAGATCTTCGGTGAATTCATCTCGCGGGGCTGGCTTCGTATCCTGTACGGCGGCGCCGATGTTGGTGGTTACCTAACACAACACCAGAAGATCGACACGATCCATATGACGGGTTCGGCGGCTACCTACGACGCGGTCACTTGGGGCACCGACGACAGCGTCGCGGCTCGAAAAGCTGACAACACACCGCTTGTACGCAAGCCGATTACCGCCGAACTCGGCGGCGTCACCCCGTTCATTGTCGTCCCCGGGGACTGGAGCGATGCCGACCTCAGGTTCCAGGCCGAGCACATCGCGACGACCAAACTCACCAACTGCGGCCACAATTGCAACGCCACCCAACTCCTCGTCATCCCGCAGGACTGGCCACTGGCCGACAAACTTATCGACGAAATCCGCACCGTCATGCGCGATGCCGAACCACGACCGCCGTACTACCCACACTCGCAGGAGAGGACCGCCAAAGCGTGCGACGGTATGCCCGGCGCCGAATTTTTTTGCAACCAGAAGACTCGCGCCCTCATCCCCGACGTCGACCCAGGCAGTGGAGCCAGCATCCTGACAGACGAGGTATTCGCAGGAGTGCTCGGCGTTGTGCGCCTCCCCGGCAAGACCCCAAAACAATTCCTGGACAACGCCGTTGCATTCGCTAACGACGTACTGCCCGGGTCCCTCGGCGCCGTCATCGCCATCGACCCCAAGACCCGCAAGCACAATGCTGAAGTGCTCGATGACGCCATCGCACGGCTGCACTACGGCGCCATCGGCATTAATGTGTGGACCGGGATGGTCTTCGCGCTCGCACCCTGGGGCGCCTATCCCGGCAACACCCCGCAGAGCATCGGCAGCGGTATCGGCATGGTGCACAACGCTTTCATGCTGGCGAAGCCGCAGAAGGCCGTGGTCGAGGTTCCCTTCCGCCCGGCGCCACGCTCTTTCTTCGGCGGCGAGCTGACGCTCTCACCAAAACCGGTGTTCTTCATAACCAACAAAACGGCCTTGACCACGGTACGCCGACTGGTCAAATTCGCCGTGCTCCGCAATCCTGCTGCGCTGCCAGGGATTCTCGCTTCCGCGGTACGCGGCTGACCCTCAATCGTGATGCGGTGGAGGCTCTTCGGGACTCCACGCCGTCGGCACGCCTTGCTGCCCGGGAAACAGGAAGTCGATGAAAGCAGTGGCTGTGGGTTGCGGTTCGTGGTTGGCCAACCCGGGCCGCTCGTTGGCTTCGATGAAGGCGTACTCAACGCCGGTGATGTCGGGGACGAGCAAATCGATACCCGTCACCGGGATGCCGATCGCCTCGGCCGCAGCCACCCCGACCCGACAAAGGTCCGGATGCACCTGGGCGGTCACGTCGTGGATCGTGGCGCCCTGATGGAGATTGGCGGTGCGGCGAACACGCAGCCGAATTCCCTCGGGCAGCACATCGTCCAGCATCCAACCGGCATCACGGACCGTCGACTCGGTGAGGTCATCGAGCGGAATACGGGACTCACCCCCGGTGGCCGCAGAACGCCGCCGACTCTCGGCCGCAATCAGGTCCCGCACGGTGTGCTCCCCCGTGCCGATGATCTCCGGAGGCACTCGCAGTGCCGCGGCAACGACCCGGCCGTCGATCACAACCAATCGGAGGTCATCGCCATTTACCCGCTGCTCGATCAGCACCTCCGGGTACTGCTGGCGCGCCCGCGCCAGGGCGGTAGTGAGCTCGTCTTCGGCGACAACGCCGACGGTGATGCCCTTACCTTGTTCTCCACGAGTCGGTTTGACGACGACCTCGCCGACCTCGTGCAAGAACACATAGTCGTCGTCGTTGAACGTGGCCAGGCGGGCACGCGGCACGGTAATGCCGGCGTCGGAGACCAGGCGCCGAGTCAGGCGCTTGTCGTCGCATCGGCACATAGCGATCGCCGAGGTGAACTCCGACAGCGACTCGCGGGTAATCAGGCTGCGGCCGCCGAGAGACAGTCGCATCTCGCCGGTCTCGGCATCGAGTACCTCGACCTGGATTCCACGTCGCAGCGCCTCATCGGCGATGATCCGCGCGTACGGGTTGAGGTCATCGACGGTCTCCGGGGGCGGGCTGAACAACGGCTCGTTGATGGCGTTCTTCCGCTTGATCGCCAGCACCGGAACGCGGCGGAAACCCAGCTTTTCGTAGAGCGCGATGGCGGCAGCATTGTCATGGCCGACCGACAGGTCCATATAGGCGCGACCCGCACTGCGGAAGTGCTCAGCCAGCGTGCGGGTCAGGGCCTCGCCCATGCCGGGCAATCCAGCAGCCGGGTCGACCGCGAGCGTCCACAGGCTCGACCCGTGCTCGGGGTCGCAGAACAACACCTCGTGGTCGACGCCGGTCACGGTGCCCACCACCGCGCCGTCCTCGTCGCGGACGGCGACCAGGTAGGTCACCGCATCCGCGTGCTGGTGGTTGTCCCAAATCGTCTCCACCGGAGCGGGAACCATTCCGCAGCGCACAAAGACGCGGTTCATCGCATCGGCATCGGCGGGGTCATTCAGCGTGCGCACTGTCACGCCCAGCGGTGACGGCGCCAAGCCTTCCGCGTGCTCGGGGGTAAAGCGCAGTCGATAGGTGTGACTGGGATCGATGAAAAGCTCGGTTGGTGCTTTGGCGACCACCACGTGCGACTCGCGGGCGTAGATGCAGATGTCGCGGCGACCGGCCGCTTCTCGTCGTAGCGCCTCGGCCAGCGTGTCGGGATCGGCAAACGTCTGGCCGAAGATTAGCCTGCCCCAACCCAATTCGAGCTCGACGTCCTTGGCCATGGCGTCCACCATGTGCGGCGGCGAGGCGTCGTGCAGGCCGAGCGTAATCGCCTCGGGATGGTCGTCTGAAGGATCGAGGTCCGTCATGCGGCGGGCCCCGTCACCCCGTGGCGCTGCAACCACAACTCCAGCAGGCCGATCTGCCAGAGTTCATTGCCGCGCAAAGGCGTCAGCTTGCCGTTGGGGTCGGCCAACAGCGCGTCGACCGCCTCGGCGTCAAACAGCCCGCGCTCCTTGGCGATTGGCGCGTATAGCGCATCGCGGACGAGGTCCAGATACGGGCCTGCGAGATGTGTCAGCGCGGGAACCGGGAAGTAGCCCTTGGGCCGATCGATGACCTCGGACGGGATCACCCGTCGCGCGGCCTGTTTGAGGACGCCCTTGCCCTCGTGCGCGATCTTCAGCTCCGGCGGGCAGGTGGCGGCCAGCTCGACCAGCTCGTGGTCGAGGAATGGAACCCGCCCCTCCAGCCCCCACGCCATCGTCATGTTGTCTACCCGCTTCACCGGGTCGTCTACCAGCATCACCGTCGTATCGAGCCGCAGCGCCCGATCGATGCCGGTTTCGGCGCCGGCTTGAGCGAAATGCTCACTGACGAACAACCCGCTGGGATCTCCGGGCGCGACGTAGCCCGACGCCAGCAGCGCCTCGAGGCCCGCCGTGTCGCGATCGAAGAAGGCGCCGCGGTATTCGCTGACGGCACCCTCGAGGGTCGCGGCGTCGGGTGAACCCATCGGCGGATACCAGTGGTAACCGGCGAACACCTCGTCGGCGCCCTGACCCGACTGCACGACCTTGACGTGTTTGGCGACCTCCTGGCTGAGCAGGTAGAAGGCGACGCAGTCATGGCTGACCATCGGTTCGCTCATCGCGCCGATGGCACCGTCGAGCGCGGGCAGCATCCGATCGGTTTCGATGCGGATCTGGTGGTGATCGGTGTCGAACCGCTCGGCCACGATGTCGGAGTACCGGAATTCGTCGCCCTCGACACCCCCCACCGACTCGAAGCCGATCGAGAAGGTCGACAGCCCGTGTTGGCCGGCCTCGGCGAGCAACCCGACGATCAGGCTCGAGTCCACGCCGCCGGACAACAGGCATCCGACCGGCACGTCGGCAACGAGTCGGCGCTCGACCGCAAGGCGCAGGCTGGACAGCACGGCGTCTTCCCAGTCCCGCTCGGACCAGTCGGCCCGGTCGGCGTGCCGGGTGAAATCCGGTTTCCAGTACGTCGTGGCAACGCGCCGTCCATCGGGTTCGATCGCCAGCAGCGACCCGGGAGGAATCTTGCGCACGCCGCGCAGAATCGTCAGCGGCGCGGGCACCACCGAATGGAAAGTCATGTAGTGGTGCAGCGCGACGGGGTCGATCCGGGTGTCGACGCCGCCGCCGGCCAGCAGCGCCGGAAGCGTCGAGGCGAATCGGATTCGGTTGCTGTCCTCGGTCAGATACAGAGGCTTGATGCCGAGCCGGTCCCGACCCAGCAGCACCCGGCCGCTCTCGCGTTCCACGATGGCGAACGCGAACATGCCCTTGAGGCGGCTGACGAAGTCGTCGCCCCAGCGATGGTAGGCCTTGAGCAGGACTTCGCTGTCGGACGTCGAGAAGAACCGGTAGCCGTGGCCCTCGAGTTCGGTGCGTAGTTGCTTGTAGTTGTAGATGCAGCCGTTCCAGACGATCGTCAGGCCCAGTTCAGCGTCGACCATGGGTTGGGCGCCCGCCTCGGTCAGATCGATGATCTTCAGGCGACGATGTCCCAGGGCAACGCGCCCCTGTGACCACACCCCCGCGCCGTCTGGCCCCCTTGGCGCCATCACCGCAGCCATGGCCGAAACCGCAGCTACGTCGGGCACACGATCGTCGAGTCGCACCTCACCGGTGGCTCCGCACATCAATTGAGCCTAACCGCGTTGCTGAGAAAAGGAGTTGCCGGGAACGCAGCGCCCGGCTTATCCGCTGGTTCCGACGCGCGGTTAGCCCGGGCCCGGCGGGTTGTCGTGCACAGCGAGGACGGGCGACTCGTCCGGCACTCCGTATAGGTGGTGACTGCCGCGGTCGTCGAACGCCAGCGGCCTCGCGACCTCGCGAAGCGTCGGGCGCGGCTGCGGGCTCACATAGCCGAGCAACGCCGATCGGCGGGCGGTGCGAATAACCGCGTTCCCCTTTTGTTAAACCGAATTGCGGTCGCCGTTCACCTGCTGATGGAAGCCCTACGCGCGCCGTGAATCGTATTGCCGCCACGCCGGATTCGGCGATAGGGTAAGGGCCATGATCAAGAACAGCATCGGGACAATGTTCATCGGCCACGGCGGTGGCGCTGGCGGCGGCCGCGGTGGTGGCGCCGGTGGTGGCCGCGGCGGCGGTGCCGGCGGCGGCCGTGGTGGTGGCGCCGGTGGTGGCCGCGGCGGCGGTGCCGGCGGCGGCCGCTAAATCTAATCCGTTTCCTCTGCGCCCCTTCAATTCTCACTGCGCAATCGCGGGGCGCCGAGGATTGCACTGCGCTTTGTCCCGTTCAGGCATTTGAGCCCTAAGCGGACTGCGCTGTCGCATCCGCACGTCCCGATAATCTTGACCCGCGATTCACCCGCGTACTGAGCGAGTGGAAGACTCCTGGCATGCAAGCGATCAGCGGCACGGTGCGTTCGGCCTCTCCGCAGGACGCGGCCGCCTGCGTTGCGATCTATCGTCCCTATGTCGAGAACACGACGATCAGTTGGGAACTCGAGGCCCCGAGCCCTGACGAGATGGCTTCGCGGATCGCCAACGCCCAAAAGGCCCACGAATGGCTCGTTCTCGAACATGACGATCAGGTCATCGGCTTCGCTTACGGCCACGCATTGATCAGCCTGCCCTCCTTCAAGTGGTCATGTGAGACGGGCATTTACATCAGTGGCGACCGTCATCGCGCGGGCTGGGGACGGCGACTCTACGCAGAAGTGCTGCACCGGCTCGCCGAGCGCGGCTACCGGCGGGTCTTCGCCGGCATCACCCAGCCCAACGAGGTCAGCAACGCATTTCACCGATCCTTCGGGTTCGAGGACATCGGCGCCTGGCCGCGGGTTTATTTCAAGAACGACCGCTGGCAGGACGTCGCATGGATGCAACTCGATCTGGGCCCCGGCGAGCAACAGGACCCGCCGCGGTCACTCGGCTAATAACCGATTATGTTGCGCCGCAGCCATATAGCGGCTCTTACTTGCGCGTACGCAACGCGACGTAATACTCGTGCCGCCGGGTGTTGTCGACGGTGTAGCTGACCGCCTTCGTGACACCGTCGTGGTCGACGTCCACCCAGCGCTCCGTGCGCTGGCGTTCAAATTCGCTCCAGGACGTCACGGTGAACCGCTCGAGGAAGGAGTTGGGTTCCTCGACGCTGTGATAAAGCCGCCAACTGTGGCCGCCCGTCCGCAGCCGTGACCGCCTGACAGCCCGCATCGCCTCGATGAATTCGTCGAGGTTCTCGGGCGGCACTTGGTAGCGGACGGCCACCAGTACCGGTCCGTCTTGTGGGCACGGTTCGAACACGAGCGTCGGAGTCGGCCAGGCGCTGGAAACCTCGACACTCACCGTTCCGGTGCGCGGCCGCAGCGGAAGCACGGCAACACTGAGCGCAACAGCGCCCAGCACCCCCGCCGACCACAGCATCGCGACGTCAAGTCCCCACCGCGTGGCGAGGACACCCCAGATATAGGCGCCGAGCGCCTGAGATCCGGTAGAGACCAACAGATACACCGACAGTCCACGGGCTCGAACCCATCGCGGCAGCGACAGCTGTGCCGCGGCGTTCAACGTCGTCAAAGTGATGAGCCACGCCATCCCCGACAGCATCAAAAATACAATCGCAGCCGCGAAAGGTAGCCAGACCACCGCCAGCGGCGCAAGGCCATACGCCGCGGCAGAGAGCGCCAGCAGCATGTTGTCCGACATTGTTACATGCAACGGCTCGGCAGCGACGACGCCGAGTATGGCGCCAAAACCGATGGCCCCCAGCGCCACACCGTAGCCGCCCGCTCCCAGATGCCACGTGTGCGCGGCGGCAACCGGCAAAAGCGCCAGTATGGCCGAGGCGGGAAACAGGAAAAGGGCTGTGCGCAAGAGGATCCGGCGAAAGATTGGGCTGTTCTCGATGTATTGCAGCCCGGTGATGATGGCCTGGCCGATGCGTTCTCGCTCGATCGGCACGATTTGCTTCGGCCGATTCCACAATCGCAACGCGACGATGATCGCCGAGAAAGATACTGCGTTGATCGCGAAGACCGCCGACGGGCCGAGCCAGGCCACGACGATGCCGCCGATCGCAGGCCCAATCGCTCGGGTGGAGTTCGCCGAGACGCTGCCCAACACCGAAACCGCCGGTATCTGTTCACGCGGGACAACCTCGGGCTGAATCGCCTGCCAGGCCGGTCCGGTCAACGCGGAAGCGAACCCGATAGCCAAGGTGAACATCAACAGCGCGGTCGGGGTGAGGCGACCAAGGTTCGTCAGCAGCGCCAGAGCGAGCGCCACCAGCACGGCGTACGTCTGCAGAAATATGAGCAGGCGACGACGGTCGAAAAGGTCAGCTAGCACGCCGGCGAACAGCCCCAAGAGCAGCGTCGGCCCCAGGCTTGCCGTCTGAACCAGTGCGACGATGACGTCCGGGCTGTGCTTTTCCACCAGGAACCACTGCGCCGCCACGGCCTGCATCCAGGTTCCGATATTGGAGATGAACTGCGCGATAAACAGGCCCCGGTACACGCGATTGCGCAAGGGCGCCCACGTCGACGGCTTACGCTCCTGGTCCTGAATCACCACACCGTCGATGGTCGACAGCCCCTCTGCTCGGCCAGTGTCCAGCGACAAAGCTGACTGGCGCTCTCCAACGTGGCGGGCAACGCCGGTCGCGTTGTTTTAAGGATTAAAAGTTTAAGACACCGACGCCGGTATCTCTCGGCACGGATGCCCCTATCCGGCCCCGCCCGATTCCCCGTGCAGCGCGAAAGGCTTGCGGTCGATGTTCAGCGTGCCAGCGAGGCGCCGGAGGTCGACGGTACGGGCTCCGATTGTGGCGACGCCTTCGGCAGCCGCAGCACCGCGACCAGCACACCAACGCCGGCGACGACGCAGACCGCCCACAACGCGAGATACCAGAACGACCGGAACTCCGGTCCGAAAAACAGCGTCAGGGCCACGAACCAGCAGTTGATCATGCCGAGGTAGCCCCACCACACCACTGGCGCGGTTCCCGCGGTACTGCGGCGGCGCATCAGGATGCCGATGTACATCAACGGGAGTGCCGTGTTTGCGATGGAGAAATAGGCGATCGCAATGGGGTCAGTCATCAAGTGGTTGAGGAAATTCCAGACGATGACCGCAACGACCGCCCCGGCCACCATCAGCGCCGCGAACTGGCGCGAAGTCGCTGACGGCAGCAGCTCCTTCCTGCCGTACTGGATGGCCTGCACGATGTAGGCGATCTCGAATGTGACGGTCAAAACCAGTGCACACCAGAACAATTCGACATACCAGTGGTGGTACGTGTGGAACCAGGTGTGGTATCGAGCCACGAACGAACCATCGCCGGCGAACCAGAACAGCGTGCAAAAGATCGGGATCGAGTACACCTTTTCGCGCCGGGCGATCACGTATGCGGCGAAGAACCAGATGTAGTTGAAAATCATCGCCAACGCGCATAAGGCCAAGATTCCGACCATGTGGTGGTCGATGGCAGTCAGGGTTTGTCGTCCGTCGTACATTCGCGAGCTCCTAAGGAGTTGAAGCCAGATAGCGAACGATCACTTGCGTGCACTTTCGTCGGCATTGGTGAATAGACGTACGGACATTAGCGGGAAGCCGGAATCCATAACCGCATCTCCAAAACTCAAAAGTGAACGATCACTACCGTAACTCGTGGTATTGAGACGAACAAGGTTCCGGCCCCATCAGCGAAGCGCGCAACGCTTGCCGCCCGAATTCGCCGATAGGGTGACTCCCATGTCCGGCGCCTATCGGGAATTGAGCGGTTCACTGCAACCGCTGTATCTGCTCGCGGACAGCCAGCTGCTGTTCTGGAAGCACCGCGACCGACCGCTGCTCCGGTCGGCACTGCACGGGCCGGCTCGGGACACGCAACTCAGCGCGGCCTACATCGGTGCGTCTAATGGGGACCGCCCCGAGTTCTACGAGATCTTCGAGGCGGCGATGGATGCGATTGGGATCACCAACCGCCGCATGATCGACTCGTCGTTCGGCCCAGATGACCGCGCCTTCTTGGCGGGCGCGCGGTTGATCGTCCTGGCGGGCGGCGATGTGCGTCTCGGTTGGACCACGTTCGAGAAAACCGGGATGAAAGAGGCGATCCTCGGCCGGTACGCCGATGGAGCGATCCTGGTGGGCATTTCGGCCGGCGCCGTCCAGCTCGGGGAATACGGAATTGTCGAGGCGTCGCAGTCCTGCGCGACCGAGCTGTTCGATGTGTTCAAGCTCGTCCCGACGGTCGTCGACACGCACGACGAGCGTGCCAACTGGGCGCGGCTATCCCGCGCGATTCAGTCACTGCAGGGAGCAGCCACCGGGCTCGGAATCCCCTCCGGGAGTGGCGTCGTCGTCCACCCCGACGGCGCCATCGAGCCGCTGCGCCGACCCGTGCACCAATTCCGTTTCGAGGGTGCACACGTCACGGACACACTGATTTATGCCGAATACTAAGTGAAGCAACAATTTTAGGCGTTATCGCCGACTTCCGGTGCAGCCTCGAGGGTCGCAACCTTATCCAGACCGGTGATCGTGAGGACCCGAACCAGCAAGCGGTGGACGATGATGTGCAGTCCGTCGACTTTGTCGGCATGGTCGAAAAGTGCATTGATGCCTGCGCTATCCAGATACTTGACCGTGCTGAGATCGACGGTGATCGGCCTTCGGGTCCCCGCGCTCGCGGTGGTGAGTGCCTGGACGAGCTGGGCGACGTTACTGAGATCGATCTCCCCCGTCGCAGTCACCCGGGGCGTCCCGTCTGGGCCGAGGTCGGTGTTCAGCGTGAGCTCTGCGGCCATTAGGCGATCCTCGTGTACAAGTGAACTGTGGTGCCGGCTTCAGTGGAGCGAATCGTGATGTCCTCCACCAGGCCTCGCATCAGGGTGATACCGCGGCCTCGATTGGCTCCAGGGACGGTTCGCGGAGTCTTCCAGCTGCCGGCATCGGCGATAGTCACGTGCAGCGCGTCAACGACCGCAGTCGCGCTCAACGAGACGGTACCCGCGCTTTGATCGCGGTAGCCGTGTTCGATTGCGTTGGCGACGGCCTCTCCGACCGCGGTGAGTACGTATTGAATCTGATCGGGCTCGACGCCCGCCCGGGCCAGCCAGCCGCGCAACGCATCACGGCTCGGGGCGAGGTGATCGACGTCGGCGGCGAATTTCATCGACAGCGGGGCGGGCTGCCGATAGAGCAGCATGGCCACGTCATCTAGGTAGCCGCCTCCAGGCTCGAGCCGGACCATCAGATCATCTGCCACCTCATCGAGCGACTGAGACCGGCCCTCCTGAATCAGATCCGTCGCACTGGCAATACCTTCATCGATCGAACGACCGCGGCGCTCGACCAGACCATCGGTGTATAGCAACAGTGTCGACCGCGGAGGCATCGTCACGCGAACTTCGGGCCGAGACCAGTCCGGCCGTAGCGCCAGCGGCAGGCCATGTTCACCATCGAGCTGTTCAGCAGTTCCGTTGGCGTGCACCATGATCGGCGGTGGGTGACCCGCATTGGAGTACACCAGCTCCCCCGTGTCGAGGGTGAGCACCGCGCAGAATGCAGTAGTGCAGCGGGCGCCGGGCAGACGCGCGGCGAAACGGTCCAACCCGGCGAGCACCGCACTGGGAGCCAGCTGGTCGAGCAGCAGCGCACGGCATGCGCTGCGGAGCTGACCCATCACCGTCGCGGCGGCCAAGCCGTGGCCGACGCAGTCGCCGACTATCAAGGCGACGCGCCCGTCGTCGAGGTCGACAACGTCGTACCAGTCGCCGCCAACCTGCAGCGGATGGCTGGCCGGGTGGTAACGGACCGCAAAGCCTCCCGGCAGCGTCGCCGGGCCGAGCATCGCATGCTGCAGCGCCAGGGCGGTTTCGCGCTGCTCGTCCAACTGATAGACGCGGTGCAGGCCTTGACTAAGCCGCCCGCCCAGCACTTTCAGCAGATTGTGATCCTCCGACGTAAAGGGGCGCTGCTCCGCCAAGTCGATCCATACGACGAGTACTCCGCGGGGATGCTGCAGCGAGATGCCCGCCGTACCAGCCTCTCCGGTGACCGTCGTGAGCAGGTCGGAATCGCGAAGCGACTCGAGCAGCAGCCGGTGGCGCGGCGGCAGTTCGTCCCAGCTGCAGGTTTCGCCGGCACACACAAGCACCGGCGCGCCGTCATGGGGAGCGTCACGGACGAACGTCGCGGCCAGAACCCGGCGCGCGTTCCAGGTCTGCCGTAGTTCTTCGACAGCACCCCGCAAGGTGTCGTCTAGCGTATCTGCTTGTGCCAGTTGCTGGTTCAGTGCTCCCAGGGCAAGCTGCGTCTGCACGATGTAGTGCTCGGTCGTGATGTCGCGCAAGGTGCCGACCACGATCCGGCGGCCGGTGTCCGGATCGTCTACATGATTGAAGTTCGCCGCGACCCATAATCGGTGCCCGTCCCGGTGCAAGGCGGGAGCCGCGACAGCACCTTGGGTGTCGTTCAGCAGCTGCTCGAAGACCCCCTCGACTTGCCGATGGGCTTCAGGGGAGGTCTCGGCATCCGGCCACCAGGGGTGGGGCGGGCCATAGGGCAACTGTTCGGAGCCGTAGCCGAGGATCTCGGTGAACGCGGCGTTGATCTCGGTGACGGCACCGTGTTCGTCGCAGACGAAGAACCCTTCCTGCAGCGAATCCACCATGGCGGTGCGCCATTGCGCGTGGTGGTTGCGTATCCGCGACAGCTCGACGTTGGCGCGCACCCGGGCGAGCAGCTCGGCGGCGGCGAACGGCTTGACGAGATAGTCGTCCGCGCCGGCCAGCAAGCCTTCGATCGAGGCTTCCTGTCCCGCGCGTGCCGACAGCAGCAACACCGGCAACGCAGCGGTGCGCGGATCACTGCGCAACGCCGCGAGCAGTTGCAGACCGTCCAGCCGGGGCATCATGACGTCGCTGATGACGAGGTCGGGAATCTGCGCGCGGACGGTGTCCAACGCGTGCTGCCCGTCAGTGACGCTGGTGACCTGGTAGCCGGACGTCTGCAGCAAGCTGCTCAGGTACTCACGCATGTCGGCGTTGTCATCAGCGACCAACACGCGCGTCCGTTCGCCGTCCTTCCCGGCGGGAGCGGTGGCGGTCATCATCGCCGTGGTACTCGCGTCCGCTGTTGTGGCGTCGGTGTTTCCGGGCAGCCACCGCAAGGCTTCCTGCACAAACGGTTCGGCGATCACACCGGACGTCGGACGGTCCGCCGGTGGCGCCGAGACTTCATCGGTTGGCAGATGAGCCGAGCCGAAGCCCAGGCGGATGACGAAACTGGTGCCGACGCCCTCCTGACTGTCGACCGCGATGGTGCCACCGTGTAGCCCGATGAGTTCCTTGACCAGCGCCAGCCCGATACCGCTGCCCTCGGTGGAGCGTGCGCGCGAGTCTTCGATGCGGTGGAAACGCTCGAAGAGCCAAGGAATTTCGGCAGCGGGTACGCCGACGCCGGTGTCGGTGACCGTGATGATGGCATCGGTCTGGTCGCGGTTCACCGCGATCCCGACAGTGCCGTCGAAGGTGAACTTCAAGGCGTTGGAGAGCAGGTTGAGGACCACCTTCTCCCACATCTCGCGATCCAGATAAACAGGTTCGCCGAGCGGCGGGCAGTCCACCGTGAACTGCAGGCCGGCCCGATCGATCGCCGAACGGAACACGCTTGCCAAATTCGCAGTGACAGTTGACAAGTCGACGGGCTCGAATCGGGCCTTCATTCGCCCCGCCTCGATGCGCGAAAAGTCCAGCAGCGTGTTCACCAGCTTCGCCAACCTCAAGCCGTTGCGGTGGATGAGGTCCAGCTCGTGACGCGCCTGCTCGTCCAATCCGCCTGCCCGGCCGCGCAACTCGTCGACGGGTCCAAGGATCAAGCTGAGCGGGGTACGGAATTCGTGGCTGACGTTCGAGAAGAACGCCGTCTTCGCCCGGTCGAGTTCGGCCAGCTCCTCGGCACGCTGCTGCTGAGCTTGATAGCTGCGCGCGCTGCCCACGCCCGCGGCGATGTAACCGGCCACCAGCTCCACAAAGCCGCGGTAGCCGTCGTCGAGCGGTCGGTACCGGTTCAGCCCTGCCACCAGGAATCCGACCGGTTCTCCGCCCTGCTGCAGGAGCGGGACCACGAGCGCCTGCACGGGCGGCTCCGACCAGGCGCCAGTGGGCAGATTCAACGAATCGCCGTCGAGATCGATCAGTTCGCTCGCACCACGCGCCAACCTCTCGACAGGCCACGCGGAAAGGCCGCCCGCGGGCAGTATTTGCGGCGCCGCGGGATGCCCGGGTGCAACTCCGCTGACACCGGCCAGCAACGCCTGGCCGTGATCGCCGAAGAGATAGGTCGTGGTGAAGGGCAGGTCGTACGGGTTGCTCGCGAGTTGCCGTGCGGCGTGATCAAGCATCTGGCGTTCGGTGCGCACGACGGTCGGATCGGAGCCCAGGTCACGCAGTGTCGCCATGCGACGTTGGGCGATCACCCGCTCAGTGTCTTCCCGGACCACGCAGAGCATGCCGACGATCTGTGCATCCTCGTCACGCAGCGCGCTGTAGGAGAAGGTGTGATACGACTCCTCGGGGTAGCCCGAGCGCTCCACGATCAGCATCAGGGCCTCGTCCCAGGTGGGCTCGCCCGTCGACATCACGCTCTCGATCCGTGGACCGATGTCGTCCCAGATCTCCGCCCACACCTCGCTGGCCGGGCGACCAAGCGCCCAGGGGTACTTGCGGCCGAGGGTGTCGCGGCGATAGGCGGCGTTGCAGAAGAACGTCAGCTGCGGTCCCCACGCCATCCACATCGAAAACCGCGATGAAAGCAGGATGTTGACCGCTGTGCGGAGGCTTTGCGGCCAAACCTCCGCTGGTCCGAGCGGGGTGTCGGCCCAGTCCAGGGCGGCCATGTCGAGGCCGATCTCCTGGTCTGCCCGGAACACCACTGCCATCCCTTTCGAATGTGCTCAGACCCAGAGGTGGTCGCCTACCGCTGCCGTTGCGGTCCCCACAAGAGAACCATTCACCGCGGTCTCGTCGCCAGCTTTTCGCTGGATAGCCCACAATTGCGACGTTTGCGCGGGCAGGCGGGTTCGATAAGTCGGCTATCCGGTTTGCACCCGCCGCGACGACTACTGGGCGTGGGCTGCCAGATAATCCGCGACGGGGATCGGTGCAGATGCGGCGTAACCGATGGGGAGCAACACGTCACCGGCGGTCGTGACGTAGTAGACGTCCCAGCGGTAGAAGGTCGCGAACGCGGCCGGATCGGCCCCGATCAACGCGGCGTAATCGTCGACCGCTTGCACGTATTGATGCGCGTGGTTGTAGGCGTAGATGGCGTGATCGCGATCGTTGGCAAAGCCGTCGGCGGCCAGCATGCGACCCGCCGCCATGATGCTGTCGTGGGGCGAATTGACGTCGCCGCCTTGCCCATACGAGGCGAACGTCGACGGCAAGAACTGCATGGGGCCTTGCGCGCCGGCGGTGCTTACACCGTTGATGCTGCCGAAACGAGTCTCGACCAGGTTGATCGCGGCCAGGTAGTTCCAGCCGACGCCGGACTCGGCCTCCGCCGCGTGGTAGTAACCGATCAGTTCGTCGGCCGGAATAGGAGCGTCGATGCGCCAGGCGGGCACCGTGTCCCTCACTTGTGCCATCGCCTGGAGCTGTCGACGGGCGTCGACATTACGGTCGTAGACGTCGAGCAACGACGACGGGACTCGCGGTCGGGTGACCGCATCCCATTCCGGATGCCTCCCGATGGCCCGATAGGCCGCTTGCTCGCGGTGCGCCGCCGCTGCCAGCGCGGCTTCCGGCGTCGACGGGTCACGCAGCGCGAGTTCGTCTGCGACGAGATCGCTGGCCAACTGCGCGGGGTCGGACGCCAGTTGAGGTTGCACCCCCAGTGGCGGCGCCTCGGCGAACGTCCTCGTGGTTGACGCCGGTGCCGCTGTCGACTCCGCACAGCCGATGATCGCGAACACGATCATCGCGAGGGCAAACGGCGCGGCGCGCACCCGGCTACGGTTCACTGCGTCCCACCATCAACGATCGGTTGAAGTCTGCGGCTGGATTTCCGCATCGAGTCTTTCGCATCCGACCGCATGGCTTCAACGATTCTTTTCCGTCCTACAGGCCGGGCAAGCAGATGGGCGATCCGGCGCAGGTGTTCGCCGGGGAAGGATCTCCCTCGATAATTCCCGTCCCAACCTGAATCCCGCCCGCGGTTCCCCGCTCACCGACGGTGCCGCCGTAGTAGTGGTGGCACCTGTTCATGTCCCACACCACGTCCGGCCACGGCAGCGGACTGCCGGGACACCAAACGCGGCTGCACACCGCCAACTGGTTGCAGATGCCCGTTCCCGGGTCTGCCTGGACGGTACCCGCGCCGAACGCCGAACCGGCCAGGGCCACCGTGCCCGACAGCAGTGCGCCGGCAATGAGTCGCTTCATGTCGTGTTCTCCTGACTGGTGTGTCGCCTGTCGCGGCGTTGTCGGCGCAAATCACACGGGCGCGTGTTCGCTACGGATCCCAATCTCGAGACGACGGCTGCACGCCGCCCGTCCGATTTTGCCTGTACAGGGCCAAGAAGAATAGCCCCCAAGCCACCCGCGGACGGCTGCGATCGTCGGTTGCTTGCTCCACGAGCCACGTAATGTATGTCGGCACACGAGACGGCTGCGCCGGGAGGTCGAACTGAGCGTGAAGGGCAGGCCAACCAAGGCCGACGTTGCGCGAATGGCGAACGTCTCGACCGCGACGGTCAGTTACGTGCTGAACAACTCTGTCGGGCGCACCATCTCGGCGCAGACGCGCGCCGCGGTGCACAATGCCGCCGCCGAGTTGGGGTACCGCCCCAACCTTGCCGCCCGCAATCTGGCCCGTGGGAAAAGTGGTGTGATCTTGTACATCGTGCCGCAGCTCGCCGGCGGCGAAATGCCCATGCAGGTCGGCACTCATATGACCACCGAGTTGACCCGCCGCGGGATCATGCAGGTGCAGCTCTTCGAGACCGAGCACGACGACGCCGTCGCCGATGCCATCAACCACCTCCAGCCGATCGCGGTGACGAGCCTTTTCCCCTTGGGCCGCAAGGCATCTGGCGCCGTCAAAGACGCGGCCATCCCGCACATCTGCGTCCACACCCTGCCGGGTCTCGGCGACCCGCAGTATTCGGTCGGCCAGATGCGCGTCGACCATCTCGTCTCGCGGGGTCATCGGAATCTGGCGTTCGCGTATTCGGGTGATCGCCGGTGGCACGCGCTTGGCGACTACTGGATCGACGGCGTCCGGCGCGCCGCGCACCAGCGTGGGCTGCCCGAGGTCGTCGTGAAGTCGTTGACGCCGGACGACAACGCCACGGTGGTCCGCGAATTGCACGCAGCGGGCGTCACCGCGGTCTGCGCACAAAGCGACGAGGTGGCCTTCGTCGTCCTCGACGGCATCCGGCGCGCCGGACTCCGCTGCCCGGACGATCTCGCGGTGATTGGGGTGGACGCCACGGCCCTGTCCCCCTTCAGCGTCCCCGCATTGAGCACGGTGGAGTTCGACCGCACGGCGATTGCCGAAGTGGCACTATCCGCGGTTTTGACCGAACTCGGCTTGCCCGACGAATCGCGTCCGGCCGCCGGCGACATAGCGACGCTGATCGTCCGGCAATCCACCTGAATCTCGCGCCCACGTACTAGACACTCACTAGTTACGCGCGTAACCTCTGTCGAGCAACGACGCCATTTTCGCGAGCGAAGGGCGACCCGGCCGGCTCCTTCCGGCGCCCGCACAGCGCAGGGTTCCCGGCAACCGACAGCATCGCGCTTCTCCGCACCGGAGTGGCTCGGCGAAAGGATGAAGGACATTGACTGACAGCATCGCGGTCTACAACCCCTCCAACGAAGAGCTGATCACCGAGGTCCCCGATTCCGATCAGACGATCGTCGACGCGGCCGTCGCCCGGGCGCGGGAAACGTTCGAGTCGGGCGTGTGGCGCAAGGCTCCCGCGTCGCACCGCGCTAACGTCCTTTTCCGCGCCGCGCAAATCATCGAGCAACGCACCGATGAGCTCGCCGCGCTGGAGGGCCAGGACAATGGCATGAATCTGACGGCCGCTCGTCACATCATCCCGGTGTCGGTCGCCATGCTGAAGTACTACGCCGGCTGGGTCGGCAAGATCCACGGCGAGTCGGCCAATCTCGTCTCCGACGGCTTGCTCGGCAGCTGGGAGACGTACCACACCTTCACCCAGCTCGAGCCGGTCGGCGTCGTCGGCCTGATCATCCCGTGGAACGGGCCCTTCTTCGTCGCGATGCTCAAGGTCGCGCCCGCGCTCGCGGCGGGCTGCAGCGCAGTCCTGAAACCCGCCGAGGAGACGCCACTCACCGCGCTGAAGCTCGAAGAGATCTTCCGCGAGGCCGGCCTGCCCGACGGCGTCCTGAACGTCATCACCGGCTACGGCGAGACGACGGGAGCCGCGCTCACCGCGCACCCGGACGTCGACAAGATTTCGTTCACCGGTTCGACGGAGGTCGGGCGGCTGATCGTGAAGGCCGCCGCGGGCAACCTCAAGCGCCTGACCCTCGAGCTCGGCGGCAAGTCACCGCTGATCATGTTCGACGACGCCAACCTCGACAAGGCGATCATGGGAGCGGGCATGGGCCTGCTCGCCGGCTCGGGGCAGAACTGCTCCTGCACCTCGCGCATCTACGTCCAGCGCGGCATCTACGACCAGGTGGTGGAAAGCCTTGCCGGCTTCGCCCAAATGCTGCCGATGGGCGGCAGCGATGATCCCGACTCCGTACTCGGGCCGTTGATCAGCGACAAGCAGCGCAAGCGCGTGGAAGGCATTGTGAACGAGGGCGTGGCCGGCGGCGCAAAGGTGATCACCGGCGGCAAGCCGATGGACCGCAAGGGCTACTTCTACGAGGCGACGATCGTCACCGACACCACGCCCGACATGCGGCTCATCAAGGAGGAGATCTTCGGCCCGGTCGGCTGTGTGATCCCGTTCGACGACGAGGACGAGGTGCTCGCCGCCGCGAACGACACGCACTACGGGCTGGCCGGTTCCATCTGGACCGAGAACCTCAGCCGCGCCCATCGCGTCGTCAATGAGCTTCGCGCGGGCCAGGTCTGGGTGAACTCCTCGCTGGCGGCAGACCCGTCGATGCCGATCAGCGGGCACAAGCAGTCCGGCTGGGGTGGCGAGCGCGGCCGTAAGGGTATCGAGGCCTACTTCAACACCAAGGCGGTCTACATCGGCCTCTGATCAGGCCGACGACTACCCGACGCACCTCCGGCCCGGAGCCGCCGTACGGCCTCCAAAAATCTCGCACCAAAGCCGTTTTCGCACATCGGCGCACCACGACTGGGCGACATCTGTTTGCTAGCTTGGCTAGGCGTCTAACGGTCAATCGCGTCGTTGAACGTCGATTCAAAACCCGTTTGAGTGGCTCGCGACTGACTGCAATTGAGTTGCATTCAACGAAATTGAGGATCGATGTCGAAATAGCCCAGCACTAGCGGGCAGCGAGTCGCTTATTCTATTCTAAACTCGAAAATCTGCAGAACGCCGCGGCGAGTGCGACGCCTAGTCGAGGAACTGATGATCGTGGTGAAACCCGAACACCGATACTTTGCTGGGTCGGCGTGTACTTCTCGCACCTCAATCAGCGACACCCGCACCGGCGCACGGGAGCACTAGGCGCGTGACGGGTCCGCGCCGATCAGCGGTCACACGGCGAGCCGGACGGCCGCCTGCGGCCGCCGCGGCCGAGACACGCGGACGCATCATCGACAATGCGTGCCGCGTGTTCAGCGAAGTCGGCTACGAGGGCGCGACGTTCTCGACCATCGCCAATCGCGCGAATCTGACCCGCCCCGCGCTCAATTACCACTTCAAAAGCAAGCGCGAACTCTACCGCGCCGTCGTCGACCATACCGATGCCCTGGTCGTCGCCGCCGGGATCCAAAGGGGCCGTGAGGCCGCAACCCTGTTCGGACAGCTCATGGCGTTCGTTCATGTTGCCGCCCAGGTCGACGCCGAGGACCGTTCAGCGGCCGCATTTCTGGTTACCTCATTGCTGCCGTGCCATCGCCCGCAGCACAACGAAGATCTCGAACACGACGCCACGAGACATACACGAAGCTTCGTCCAATGGGCAGTCAACAGCGCGGTCGAGCGGGGTGAACTGAGGACCGATATCGAGGCCCCTCTTTTGGTCGAGTCACTGCTGGCGATCACGTGGGGAATGGTTTTCTACATCGTGTTCCTCAGCAGTAATACCGAATTGGGCTTCATCACTGAGCGCTTCACCGACCTGGTGACCGGCATCATGCCGAAACGATAACGCGCATCAGCGCGCTGACCTGCGGCATTACCCCGGCAGTCTAAAAGTGCAGGGCACTGAACCGCCAGTCCAGCACCTGGCGGTCAGGTTCAGCTGCGGATTCGCACACCGCGTACACCAGCGACCGCAGTTTGAGCACGCCCCCGTTGTCGATCGGTTCCACGGCGTCGATGTGCAGTTCGCTATACAACGTGTCGCCCTCATAGACGGGACCGGTGTGATCACACGATTCCCAACCCAGGATCGTCGCAAGATTGGGCAGTAGCCTCGTGGCCTGAGCGAACGCCAACCCGATGGTATGGCCCCCGTATACCAGGCGACGGCCGCCCACCCGAGAATCATGATGTGCCGCAGCAATGTTCAACGTTAGTCTGGCAAGCTCAGGCGCGTTGCTGACGACGTCGCCGGTGCTTTTCAGCACCGTCCCGGCCATACCCGGGTGGAAATGCGGACCGTGCACCCGGTTCCGGAAGTCCTCCCCCTGCCATTGCGCGGTCGAATCCAACACGGACGTCGGTGCGTCGGATCCGACGGCGGACAGGTCATCGCCGGGATCATCGTCGGGGCGCCAATCGGGACTTGCGGGCAACATGGCGCAGCGGTAGAAGTCGAGCACCAACCGGTCGGCCTGGTCGATCGTGGTCATCCGAAGCGCCGCCATTCCGGTCGGTGCGCGCCCAGGTTTCGCCGAGTTAGCACGCAGCCCAACGACTTCGGTTCGCGTGTAGACGGTGTCGCCGATGATCGGAAATCGATGAAAGGTGAGCCCGCGGTAGAACAGATTGGCTTTGACACGCTGAGTCGCCAACGTCGACTGCCCGATCGCCACATCACAGACCAACGCCGGATGCGCCAGCGGGCCAGGAGCGCCAGTTACTCTCAAGCAGAGTTCAGCGTCGAGAGCCAGCCGCAACCGATCCCCCAGAATCGCCTGGTGAGCGCCGGCCAAGCCGGACGACAGCGTCATCGCAGGCGCCGAGTCGAACTCCTGACCTATCGACAGGTCGTCGAAATACGGGCCGCCCTGATATTGTCCCGGATACCCCGCGCGACCGCCATTGATGTTCACAACGCCACATGCTGGCAGGTTGCCCATCTCCGGGTCAACGTGCGGCCCCGTTGCGATGACGTCTGCCGGAACAAGCTGCTGCGCAACGTATCTTCGATCACCGGCGCACGGTTCCCAGCCGCTCGCAGCACCCGGAGGCTGCGATTACCGTGACCCGATATGCCATGCGGCAGTCGAAGCAACACCTGGCCACAACAAACTGCTGGCGGCCGGTCGCGAATTACCGTCGGGCGGAGTGCCATTCCACGACACAGTCAGCGTGCCTGATCCTAGATTCAAATCCACGTCTACGATGTGACGGTGCCTAAAAAATCTACGGCGGCTTCTAATCGCGGAACAGCCGCTGACGCTGATTCTAAATCCGCCCGCACGCGTGCCCGCATCCTCGATGCGGCGGCGCACGTCCTGAGTGCGAAGGGGTTTGCCGGCACAAGGCTCTCAGATGTTGCCGACTATGCCGAGATACAAGCGCCGGCGATCTACTACTATTTCGGTTCTCGCGAGGAACTCATCGAAGAGGTGATGTACTGCGGCGTTGCCGAACTGCGCCGACATGTGCAGGACGCCCTCAACGAGTTGCCGCCGGAAACCTCGGCGCTGGATCGGATCATGACCGCAGTCGAGGCCCATCTGCGTCATGAGCTCGAGATTTCGGACTACGCCACAGCCTCGATCCGCAACTCCGGGCAGATCCCCCAGCATCTGCGCGCTCGACAGCTCAAGGAAGAAGCGAGCTACGGACGGATATGGCGCCGTTTATTTGACAATGCCCAAGCCGATGGGCAGATCCGCGCCGACCTCGACCTCCGCTACGCGCAACTACTGGCCCTCGGGGCACTCAACTGGGCGGCCGAATGGCGTGACCCTCAACGCGACTCCGTCGACGGCATCGTTGCCACCGCCCAATCGTTGGTGAGTCACGGGCTGAGCCCGCAGGGGCAATCGCGGGCCCGCGGCACCAGGAAGGCGCGCACGACAACCGGCAGGCGCTGAGACGACCGCCACTTCGACGCGGGTGGCCTAACTTTTTGATTCTATGTTAAATTATGTAGGTGACTGAAGCGTTCATTGTCGATGCGGTTCGTACAGCGGTGGGTAAGCGCGGAGGGGGATTTGCCGACGAGCACCCCGCGGACATGGCAGCCCACGTCATCCGGACTGTGGTTGAGCGACACGACCTAGATCCCGAAGCCATAGACGACGTGATCCTCGGCTGCTTGGACAACATCGGCTCGCAAGCCGGCGACATTGCGCGCACGGCTGCCCTGGCCGCAGGCCTGCCCGAATCGGTACCCGGTGTGACGGTGGATCGCCAGTGCGGATCGGCGCAGCAGGCAGTGCATTTCGCCGCGCAGGCCGTGATGAGCGGCACCGCCGATCTGATCGTCGCCGGTGGGGTGCAGAAGATGAGCCAGTACCCCATCTTGAGCGCGTTCACCGCAGGTGAGCCGTTCGGTTCGACCGATCCCTGGACCGGATGTCGCGGCTGGGAGGCCCGGTACGGAAGCCAGGAGATCTCGCAATTCCGCGGCGCGGAACTGATCGCCAGCCAATGGAAGCTCAGCCGCGAGGACAACGAGCAGTTCGCACTGACCAGCCACCAACGCGCCGCCGCGGCGATCGCAGAAGGCCGGTTCAACCGTGAGATCACCGAATATGCCGGTGTTGTGAATGACCAAGGGCCGCGCCCCGACACTTCGCTGGAAAAAATGGCCAAACTGCCGCCCCTGACCGAGGGTGGGGTGTTGACCGCCGCGGTGGCCAGCCAAATCTCCGACGGCGCCGCCGCATTGCTGATCGCGTCCGAAGAAACCGTCAATCGCTTCGGCTTGACGCCGCGAGCGCGGATCCACCACATGTCGGCGCTTGGCTCCGATCCGGTGATGATGCTGACCGCCCCGATCCCGGCCACCCGCCACGCGCTCAAGCGAACGGGGTTGTCGATCGACGACATCGACCTGGTCGAAATCAACGAGGCGTTCGCTCCGGTGGTCCTTGCCTGGCAGGCAGAGCTCGAAGCCGACCCCGAGCGCGTCAACGTCAACGGAGGGGCGATCGCCCTCGGACACCCGATCGGCTGCACCGGAGCCCGCCTGATGACGTCACTGTTGCACGAACTGGAGCGCACCGGCGGCCGCTATGGGCTGCAGACCATGTGCGAAGGCGGGGGCCAGGCCAACGTTACGATCATCGAGAGGATCTAACCGGTGCGGCGCACCCTGTATGGCCCCGACCATGAAGCATACCGAGAGACTGTCCGAGAGTTCCTAGCTCGGGAAGTCGTTCCCCACCACCATGATTGGGATCAGAACCACCAAATCGATCGCAACGTCTTCGCCAGCGCCGCCAAGGCCGGTGTCTACGCATTGGAAGTCGCCGAACGCTACGGTGGCGCCGGCGAACGCGACTACCGCTACCGCATGGTGGTCTGCGAGGAAATCGCCAAGGTCAATGCCCTTTCGTTCGGTCTGACCATCAGCCTCCAGGACGACCTGGTGCTGCACTACCTGATTGACCTCACCACCGAAGACCAGAAGCAGCGCTGGCTGCCCGGCTTCGCCTCCGGTGAGGTGATCGGCGCCCTCGCCATGACCGAGCCGGGCGCCGGCAGCGATCTCAGAGGGATTCGCACCACCGCGCAACGCGACGGCGACAACTGGATCCTCAACGGCCAAAAGACCTTTATCTCCAGTGGCATCATGGCCGACCTGGTCGTGGTGGCCGCGCGCACCAACCAAGAGGGCGGCTCGCGGGGCTTCAGCTTGTTCGTGGTCGAACGCGACACACCCGGGTTCCGGCGCGGACGTCAACTGGACAAGATCGGACTACCCGCGCAAGACACCGCCGAATTATTCTTCGACGACGCGGTGGTTCCCGCCGAGAATCTCTTGGGAGAAGAAGGGCGCGGGCTGCAATATCTGATGAGCCATCTGCCTCGCGAGCGGCTCGGCGTCGTCGCTCAAGCGATAGCGACCACCCGCGCGATCTACGAACAGACGGTTGATTACTGTCGGCAGCGCAACGCATTCGGCCAGCCGCTCACCGCGCTGCAACACATCCGTTTCGAACTCGCCGAGATGGCCACCGAACTCGACATCACCGAGGCATACGTCGACAAATCAGTCGAGGCCTTCAACGCCGGCGAACTGTCGCCCGTCGACGCCGCAAAGGGCAAGTGGTATGTCAGCGAGCTGCAGCGCCGCGTCATCGACCGCTGCCTGCAACTGCACGGAGGCTACGGCTACATGGTCGAGTATCCCGTCGCCAGGGCCTATCTGGATACCCGGGCCCAAACGATCTACGGCGGTACCACCGAGATCATGAAAGAACTCATCGGCCGCGAGATCGCCGGCTAGCAACCACCTTCATCGAGCCGTCACAAACGCAAGATCAAATAATCTAATATATATTAAATCGGTGCGTTAGATATCCGGCGGCCGATCAAAGCGCTTTGGTCCGACCATCTGAGCAGCCGCACCGCAGCAGAAGCTCCGCGAAGGCGAGAAGCGTCTCAAGCTTGCCGTGGCGGGGTGAAGTTGTCCCCCGCCACGGCATTACCCAGGCACGGTCGGCGGACAGTGCTTAATACTGCATAGAAAGTCAGGCTGGCACCGTCCAGATCTACGCTGCACACTGCACCAAGAGACCGGAAACACGATCAAATGTCACATAAAAATTGTGTCACCATACTGCGGCAACACAGCGATAACTGGCTAAAATTGGTCGATGGCCAGGCCGACTGATGTAGCTGCCGTAAGGGGTCCGGCGTCCGCCAACAACGCTGAATCCAAATCAGCGCTGACCAGACGGCGGATCCTGGACGCGGCCGCTCACGTCTTGAGTGCCAAAGGGTACGCCGGGTTGCGTCTCAACGACGTCGCGGCGCAGGCCGAGCTGCAGGCGCCGGCGATCTATTACTACTACCCCTCCCGGGATGATCTCATCGAGGAGGTGATGTGGGCCGGCATCGCCGACATGCGAGAACACGTCATCGCCATGCTTGACGGCCTACCGGACGACGTCTGCGCACTGGATCGGTTGCTCGCCGCGGTCGAGGCACACCTGCGGCACGAACTCGAGATATCGGACTACACGACCGCGGCCATCCGCAACGCCGGCCAGGTGCCGCCGGCGATCCGCAAGCGTCAGCTCCTCGAAGAACAACGCTACGGTGAAATCTGGCGACGGCTGATCAACGACATGGCACGCTCGGGTGCGTTGCGCGCAGACCTCGACTTGTACCTCGCGCAGATGCTCGTGTTGGGTGCGCTGAACTGGGCGGTCGAATGGTGGGACCCGCGGCGCGGTTCGCTGGACACCGTGGTCGCCAACGCGCAGTCATTCGTCCGGCACGCCCTTGCCGAGACAGCGGCCGGCTGACCGAAACCGTCGGGAGCCGTTCTCGTCCAACCTGTTCCGGCGCTTTGGTCAATTGGCCCCAAGCGGGTAAGCCGCAATGATCTTGTCGCTCACCAGCGCAGCCGTCTCGGCGCATGCCGTGGTGCCCCCATTGGCATACTCCTTGACCCCGTCACCGACGTTCCACAGGCCGGCGAACGGGGTGTCGTGCGGCAGATCGAAACCCGCCACCGCACGTTGCGGGGGCCAATCGTCACGAGTGACCGCGACGTTCAGTATCCGCGCACGCTCATCGAAGCCGTCGATGTTGTCACGCAAATCCTCAAGCAGCAGCTCGGTTTCGGCCGACTCGTCGAAGTCACCGATGGACGGCTTGGGCACCGACGTCCCCACGTAAAGATGCCATCCGGACGGTGCCATCTCGGGACAGCGATCGGTGAAATTGGCGATGTAGGCCAGCCGGCGTGAAGCGGCGAAGCTGAGCATCCCGGGAACATCGACCAGGCGATCTCGACTGGCGAAGTTCACCGAGATCATTGCCGTCGGACGATCTCCTTTTTTCACCAGATCCCGATAGTCGGATGGAACGTTCTGCTGGCCAAGGAGTTCAACCGTGGCAGCGGGTCCGACATCGCTCACGACGACCGGTGCAGAGACGCTGATCTCCTCGCCGGCACGCACCACCTCCACACCGATCACCCGACCGCGCTCCACAAGAATCCGGGAAGCGGACGTCGACAGCCAAACTTCGCCGCCCCGGGCCTCCACGACGTCGGCCAGACCGCGCCACAACCCAATCGTGCCTTCGGGGTGAAACCCGAACCGCTTGAACGCGCTCTTTCGGGTGAAGTAGGTGAGAAACACTCGCGCCGGAAGATCCTCGGAACCGACCGCAAAAATCGAAGCGCACATGTTGCGGAAAATCCCGTGTACGCGTTCGTTTTTGGTGTAGCGAGACACCCATTCGGCGGTGCTGATCTGATCTTCGGGCAGGCCGGTGTCGTGGCGGGCAGCGCCGATGCCGGCTACCAGTTTGGCGCCCTGACGGGTCAGTTTGCTCAGCAGCATGCCCCACCCGCCACCGGTGACGTCGACGTTCTTGCCGCCGATCCGGTACAGCAGAGCGGGTTTGGGCTCGCGGATATCAAACGGTGCGCCGACCTCGTCGCAGATCTGCTGGGTGATCCCACCCACCTCGATCACGATGGCGCCGGTGTTGACCTTGAACCCGTCGATGTCGTCGGTGGATGCCCGGCCACCGACCTTGTCGAGGCGCTCGACAACCAGCGTCCGATAGCCACGGTGGGCAAGGCGGGCCGCGGTGAACAGACCACCGGCACCGGCGCCGATCACGATCACATCGAATTGTGTTGAGCTCATCTAGGTTTCCCTTTCTAGTAAGACCGCGGCAGGCCGAGTGACGCGTGGGCGACGAAATTGAGCACCATCTCGCGGCTAACCGGCGCGGTGCGCATCAACCGGGTGACGAACCACAACTCGGAAAGCCCGTATTCGTGCGACAGGCCGTTGCCCCCGTGAGTCTGAATCGCCTGGTCCAGCGCCTTCAATGCGGCCTCGGACGCGGCGAATTTGGCGATATTCGCGGCCTCCCCGGCGGGCTCGCCGGCATCGAAGAGTTCCGCGCTTCGCAGCGTCGCCATCCGGCCCAACTCGACCGCGATGTGGCATTCGGCCAGCGGATGGGCGATGCCCTGATGGGCGCCGATCGGCGTCGACCATACACTGCGCTGCCGCGCGTAGTCCGCTGCCTTACCGATCGCATATCGTCCGATTCCGCTGGACAGTGCCCCGACCAGGATCCGCTCTGGGTTGAGGCCGTCGAAAACCTGCCGAAGCCCGTTGCCGGCCACCCCGATTAGGGCTTCCTCTCCGACCGAGACATCGTCGAGGTAGACGGTGAACTGCTTGTCCGGCGACACGATCGAGGTGTCAATGGGCGCAAAGGTAAGGCCGGGACTGTTTGTCGGCACCGCGAACAACGAGAGTCGGTTCTGTTGTCCGGACGAATGATCCGCGTCCCGGGTCACCAGGAGTATCGCGTCGGATTGGTCCACCGCCGAGATGTAGTACTTCGATCCCGAAATCGTCCAGCCGGTTTCGGTACGTTTGGCGGTGGTCTTGATGTTGTGGCTATTGGATCCCGCATCGGGCTCGGTGAGGCCGAACGCCATTTTTTTGGTGCCGTCCGCGATACCCGGCAGCCATCGCTGCTTCATCTCGTCCGACGCGTGACACGCCAGGATGCTCCCGCAGATCGCGGGCGAAATGACCCAGATCAGCAGCGGCATCCCTTGCGCGGCAAGCTCTTCCACCACAACCACGGCGTCAGACATCCTTCCCCCGCCGCCGCCGTAATCCTCGGGCAGGTGCAGGCCGAGCAGCCCGGCGGCACCGAGGTCTTTCCACAGCTCCTCGATTCCCCCGCCGGTACGTGCCCGCTCCAGAAAGTAGGCAGGGCCGTATCGACCGGCAATCCCGGCAACGCTGTTGCGAATCGCCTCATGCTCGGGCGAATCACTGATCAGTCCCATCTCCTACCCTCCCGTGAAGCGCGGCGCGCGTTTGGCCCGAAATGCCGAAAGCGCTGCTGCGGCATCGGCGGTGTTCGCGGCGGCACTGAGTGCGTCGGTCTCGGATTTCAGTTGCGTAGCCAGGTCGTTGTGCCAGGACTCGCGTAACAGTGTTCGCATTTTCGCGAACGCTCGGGTGGGGCCCTGCGCCAGCTCGGTGGCCAGCGCCAGGGCCCTTGTTCGCAGCTCGTCGGCGGGCACGATCTCGTTGATCAGCCCCCACTCCAGGGCCTCGTTCGTCTCGAGCGGCGTATTGCGCAGGTACGCCTGGGCCGCGCGGCGCGCGCCGATCAGGCGCGGCAGGTGCCAGGTACCGCCCCCATCTCCGGAAAGGCCAAGGGCGGCAAACGCTGTCAGGAACTTGGTGCCCTCGGCCGCGACGACCAGGTCGGCCGCGTAGACGTAGCCCAGCCCGCCGCCCGCGACGGCGCCATGGGCGGCGGTGACGATAGGCGCGTCGATCCTGCTGAGTATGCGGAAGGCTTCGTGGAACGGTGTGGTCATCCGCTCCAGCAGCTCGCCGTATGCCGTCGACGGATCGGAGGGAAACGACTTGATGTCGCCGCCCACCGATAATGACGGCCCGTCACCACAGATCAGGACCGCGCGAACGGACCGATCATCGGCGATTCGGCGTGCCACGACAAGAGATTCGTCTGCCATCCGCAAGTCGATCGCGTTGCGGTCCTCGGGCCTGTTCAAGCAGATGGTCGCCACACCATCGATGACGCGGTAGTCGATCGTTTCCAGCGAGGCGCGCTCGTCGAGCGCGTCGACCCACAGTGCACTGTCGGTCAGCTGATCAAGCGACGTCATACGGCCGTCCTCGGCAAAACCGATCACGTGGTGAAAAGCGGCGTCGAGCTTTTTGCCGGAGCGGCGTGCCTGGCCACGATATCGGCCCACGACCAGAAGGCGGCCGTCATCGAGGGCGTGAAATACGTCCGGATAGGCCGCCACGTCGTAGTGCCGTCCCAGTTCCCACCAGAACTGCCGGCGCATCGCTTCGGGCCCGACGTGCTCGCCCCCCACTCCCAGCGGCAGCCCCGTCGTGGCGCGACCGATGAAGTCCGGGTGCAGCAGCTTCCCCAGCGCTTCCCGGTCGCCCGCGGCCAACGCACGGTACAGGCTGCGAACGGCAGCGACGTTGGCCTCCCACGGCGACGGCGCGTCAGGCGCCATGGCTTCCATTTCCCTTCGGATGAACGACACCGGCTAGTTATTTAATATTGATTAAATAGGCATTAGACATGCTAAAGGCCGATCTATTCGCACCCTAGCAGAGTTTTCTAGTACGTGTTAAATTAGTCCTCTCGGCCCCGGCCGGCAAGTGATCCCATCGACGCGACTCACGATCCGACACTCGGGAGGCACGATGACAACAACAGCGCGACACGCCACGGTTGGAAATGCCCAGACGACGAGCGCCGACTACACGACCCTTCGCCTCGGCCTATGGTCCGTCTGCGTATACGCGGGCTTGGGCCTACTGGGCTTCGCGGTGTTCGCCGGTTTCTGGCCGCCGCCGGGACAGGACATGGACGCCGCGGCCATCTCGCGGTACTTCCAAACCCACCACACCAGCATTCAGGTGGGGATGGTGCTGATGGTTGTCGGCGCACCCTGCTACTACACCTGGAGTGCGGCCATCTCCAAACTGATCAGCCGGATGGAAGGGCCGATGGGAATTCTGTCGACGACGGAACTTCTCGGTGGCTTGATGACGGGCCTCGTCACCGCCGTGCCGGCAGTCGTGTGGCAGACGGCGGCATTTCGGGCCGAAGCCCGCTCTCCCGAAACCGTACACACGCTCTACGACTTCGGATGGTTGTTCTTCGACCTGACATTTATGTTCTCGCTGCTGCAGAGTGTGGCACTGGGGCTCGCCATACTGCTGGACCGTCGCACACAACCACTGTTTCCGCGGTGGGTTGGCTATCTGTGCTTTCTGACCGCAGCACTCTATGTACCGCTGAGCCTGGTGCCCTTTGTCCGAACCGGCCCGTTCGCCTGGCATGGCCTGCTGAACTTTTGGGCGGTGTTCGTCATGTTCTTCGTCCTCATCGTCGCGGTCACGCCCTACGCGTTCCGCGCGGTGCACCGCATTGAAGACGAAGACAGGGCACAGAGCACTGAACGCTAAGTCGTCGCGACTTCCCTGGCTAACGCGGTCGCCGACGCTGCGGACTGCCGCTTGATTGCGCGGATCAGCGCCGTGGTGAAGGTGACCATCCAAACGCAAAACGCCGCCAGCAGGATCCACCAGGAGATAAGGCCGTTCCACGCGAACGGCCCCGTCTTGAAGAAGACGATCAGGCCGCCCGGGATGGTCAGCGACGCGGTCAAGAAGGTGAGGTATGCGATCCATCGCGGGAAGATGGGGTTCTCGCGCGAATCCTGAAGTATGGCAATACCGATCACCACCTCCTGCAGGATCACGGTCGATACCAGCCCGAGAAAGATCAGCCAGGCCATGTCGTTGAGAGCATGACCGTCTCGGGGTTGCTCGCCGGCCGGAACGCCGCGGTCTGCCAGATCATCACCGGTATCAGGAATTCGATCGTCAGCAGCGCGCCCAGGATGAGCTGCAGTTGGGCAAGGACCTCCGCGCCGTCGATGCGTTTGAGCTGCGCGCTGACCGCCACTGTCCACGACGCAACCAACGCGCAGCCGACCATGGTGACCCAGAGACCGATCCGGATGGCGATCGTGTGTTCGGCGAAGAACGTCGCCGTCACCTCGGCCGGATTGGCCGGCGACGGTGGCGGGACGAAACCGGCAATCACCCAGAAGCCGCCGAGAAACAGCGCGATGAAAACGAAACCGCTCCATGCACAGACCAATTGGTTTCGATAGTTCAGCGTGTTCACGGATTCACGACCCGATCATCGCCGGGCGGCGGCGTTTCATCGCACGCTGCCATCGGTCGAACCAAAGATCGAACGTCAGGGTGTGACAGGTTCGGCCGGACTCGTCCTCCCAGCGGTAGACGGCACCACGCATGTTCGTGTTCGGCCACATCGGCAGGACCGCAGTGGACAACGCCCGCCCGATGAACCGGCGCACCGTTCCGGACTCGTCGGTGATCTCCAGTTCCTGGTGGATCGGCATGAAATTGATGGGATGGTGCTCGAGCACCTGACGGTGCGTCTCGACGACGGCCAGTGCCTCGTCCGCGGTCCGCGAGTAGACCCAACCCGAGACGGGTCCGAGCTTTTCCGGCGGAACGTCGTACACCTCGGTCCAGACCGGTTTGTTGGCAATCGATTCGAAGCCGACGTGGTTCAGCGCGAGATCGTCGCCGAAGTACATCGGGGTCCAGCACGCCGGCGGGGCCTTGACCGCATCTTGTCGTTCGGTGCGCAGCTGGTGCAGGGATCGGTCACGCACGTCGACGGTGTCGATGGCAAATGGCTGTCCGTCGACGACGACCTCACCGGTGTAGTGCATGAATTGTTCGAAGCCGCCGGGGGTGCGTTCCCCGTTGAAGTGGTTCTCCTCCCCCGGTGTGACGTGGTGCCGGGCGACAAGCGGTGTCACCGCTTCACCGAGGACATCCAGGCGAGTGTTGCCGTCGTTGCTTTCGTAGGTCAGGCGGATGGTGTGGCCGGGTTGCACGAACTCCAGCCGCAGGCCGTTGGCTGTGGTCACCGAATCGGCCGTCACCGTCGGCCACGGCATCGAAATCTCGTAGTCGAAGAAGTCGGCATCGAGCGCATCGACGTTGTCCATGCCGGACCAGATCATCACGCCGCCTTGCGACATCGGAAACGCGGGCTGGCAGCGCAGATAGAAGAAGATTCCGAGGCCGTGTTCGGCGACGGTGAGACCGAAGTAATTGGTGTAGACCCGGTGGTGATGCCAGGTTTCACCGTCCGCGGGTAGCGGATAGAGCAGATCGACCTCGGGCCCATAGCGATCAAGTGGCATCGGAATTCCTCGTCTCGGAAGCCAGGATGTCGACGCGGCCGGCTGCCCCGTCAACGCGAATTCGGGTACCGTCCTTGATGGTTCGGGTGCCCTCACGGGTGTTGATGACGGCCGGGATGCCTAGTTCACGCGCCACGATCGCACCGTGGCTCATCGCTCCACCCACGTCGATGACGACGGCGGAAGCGAGCTGGAACAGCACCACCCAACTCGGATCGGTGGTTTCGCATACCAGGATGTCGCCTGGCGAGAAGTCAATGTCGCCGAAGGGATCGTGCACGACACGGGCGCGGCCCTCGACCACACCGGGGCTGACGGCCACGCCAACCACACCTGCGTCGGGACGTTCGACCGACGGCGTTGCGACCGGGCGCGGAACCGGCGCTCCGGTCCATCGCTCCGGCAGCTCGAGACCGGCGTACTCGGCGTTCTTGACGCGACGGCGTGCAATGCGGTCGCGAAGGTCTCGCGTTGGCGCTGCAGTGATCTCGGCCATCGTCGCGAAGAACACGTCATCGCGATCGTCGATCGCACTGAGATCGACCAGCCGGTCTCCGATCTCACGGGCGGCGGCGCGGGCGCCGTCGATCGCCTGCAGAAAGGACGCCTTCCCCACTTCACGCAGCGGTAGATAGCGGGCCGCCACGGCGAGGATGAGTTTCGCCAGCGGGCGGCGAGCGCGCGGCAGCGACGCGATGAGCGTCGCCTCGGCAGCCCGGCGTGCGCGCACCTGCTCGCCCTCGCGCCGGACGGGATCCTGGTCGTCGGGCATGTCGCGGTAACGCCGGCAGATCTCTTCGACGCCGCAACTGTCCTCGCGCCAGGAGCGGCTGGCCAACTGTCCCTCGGACTGGCCGTGAAAACCGTGCCGGCTCAAGAACTCCGCCATCGACAGCCGGCCCCGCGACACCGCCCACAGGTCGGCACTGATCCGAGTCTCCTCCATGCTGCCGTACCCGGTCACCAGCGCCAGCTCCAGACCCGGGTGGTTCGCCGCACGCGCAAGCCGGGCAACCTGGTCGTAGCAGGCCTGCGCGAACAGCGATGCGAGCATGTGCCGGCGCATCGCCTTGCGCAGCAACTCCCCGGCTTCGCTCAAGCGTGTCTCGGGAGTGCCGATCCGCGCGGTGCCGGTGGCCGATCGCCACCACCGGTGGATTTCGGTCCGCAGTGCCCGGAGCCGCCCGGGCAATAGCACGAGGCCGACCGGCATTTTGGCGAGTACCGCCGGGTAGCGCCGAAATGACCGCCGCCGTTCAACATTCGGGTCGGCGTAGCCGAACACTTGCTCCTCGAAAGCGGCGCCGGACGAGCCCGGCATGGCATCGCACAGCTTGCAGACCAGGGTCAGATTGCCGGCCAGCCGCCCGTGAAAGAGTCCGGTCAACCGGCCCGCCAGGTCGGCCGGTGGGATCCGCTCGCGGTCGCTGAGCAGACCCGCGTCGGCGAAGGCCGCCCGCAACCCGCTTTCGCACGGCTCGCGCCAGAACGTCCAGCCCAGTGGCGTCAGCACACCCGGCAGCACCTCGGCCATGTTGACGGTGGTCCAGCGCACGCCCGGCGGTGACAACTCGTGCAGCAGTGACTCGTCTACCTCGCGGTCGATGCTCACCAGTACAGCTCCATGTTGACGATCCCGCGCAGCAAAGGGAATGTCCGGAACTGCGGATCCAGGGTCGCCAATTGGTGGCGCGGAAACCGTTCGATGAGCACCTCGAGGAAGACTTCGAGCTCCAGCCGGGTCAGCGCGTGCCCCACGCATTGGTGCGGGCCCGGACCGAAGGCGAGCAGCCGGGCCCCGGGCTCGCGGCCGAGATCCAACACGTCCGGGTAGTCATAGACGAGCGCGTCGCGGTTGGCCGAGCCGATATACGCCAGAATCATGCTCCCCGCGGGAATCTCGACGCCACCATAGACGACGTCCTCACCCGAGATGCGGCCCGTCCCTTGCGCGGACGTGTCGAACCGCAGCAGCTCCTCCGCCGCGCGGGGCACCAGGGTCGGGTCGTCAAGCAATAGTTCGAGTTGATCGGGGTTGCGGTGTAGGGCCAGTAGCGACAAGCCCAGGGCGCCGCCGGTGGTCTCGTGCCCGCCGATATAGAGCAATACGGCGTTGGCGGCGACCGCTTCACGGGTGATCTTGCCATGAGAGTTTTCGGCGGATTGCACCATTGCGCTGAATAGGTCGTCGACCGGGTCGACAGCGCGTTTGTCGGCCAACTCGATGAAGTACTCCATCAACCGCACCACGCGGTCGTTGACGATCGCCTTCGTCTCCGGACTCATGGGCAGGAATTCGAAGGCCGGGCCGAGTTCCAACGCCCACTTCCCGATGACTTCGTTGTCCTCGACGGGCAGACCGATCATCTCGCCGATCACGATGCGTGGGAACGGCTCGGCGAACGAAGAGATGAATTCCATTCCTCCATCCGAAAGACGCTTGTCGACAAGTGCTTCCGCGATCCGTTTGATTCGATCGCGTAGCGACTGCACGCGCCCGGGCGTAAACGCGGCCTGAAACATCCGGCGCAGTTCGGTGTGGAGTGGGGCGTCGGCGACGTGAGCCATCTGGACGAAGTATCCGTAGAACGGTTCGTCGACGACCTGTGGTCCGTACCGCAGGGTTTCACGATCGCTGTACTTCATGAATAGCCGACGGTCCTTGTAGAACTCGGCCACGCATTCATATTGCGAGAGCACGTAGATGCCCAGCCCCTCGACCTCGTGGACCGGGCTGTTCTCGCGCAGCTCCCGGTACGCAGGGTAAGGGTCGACCGCCATCTCTGGAGCCAGCGGGTTGAACTGAACCGCGGTCATGACACACGCTCCTTCTCGTTGTGCAAACGTGAGTGCTTGCGCCACGCCGCTACCAGGTCGACGTTCTGAGCGGGACTCGTTCCGTAGGTGGATATTTCGTCGATGCCGAGCGCGCGATATGCGGCCATGGTGGCGACGCAGTCGTCAACGGAGCCGGTCAACGAGGTTGGGTACATCCACTCGTCGGGCACCATGTTGGCCACCTCGGCGAGGTCCGAGCGATGGAAATGGTGGTCGATGCGATCCGGGTCGTCACGGAACATCGTGTGGTCCCGAATCTTGCGCGCCGGTGCGGTGTCCCAGCCGTTGAGCCGCAAGTAAACTTCCGCCATCCGGGGCTGTCCGAGGTAGGTGACCATCCGCGCGTGCATCTGCAACCTAGCCTCGTCATCGGGCAATCCGAGCACCGACACTAGGGGCAGGCAGATCCGCAGGGTCGCGAAATCGCGTCCGATGCGGTCACATTCGTCTCGCATCCATGTCACGGCGTTGTGTACGGCCTCCAAGGTCAGGAAAGGTTGCAGGTAGACACCGTCGAACAGCGGCGACGCTGACATGCGGCACGCCTTCGGCCCGCCGAAGTGAACCGCCCAGATCTGGGGCGGCGGCCCGTCGTAGCGGTCGGCCATATGCAATCCCTGATAGCGGCCCGCGGGTCCGTCGTAGCTGATCACCTCGCCGCGCCACAATCGTCGATAGATGTCGACGTAATCCAGCAGTGCCGCACGCGATACCGGCGCCAGCCCGGCATTCGAGATGTAGGCGTCCATGCTTCGTCCGAGACCCAGGGTGAGCCTGGGGCCGAAAGCGGAGTGCAACGTGGCGCCGAGCGCCGCGGTGAGGATGGGTGGGCGCGACGAGGGAATGAGTGCGCCGGTGGCGAGCTGGAGGCGCGTGGTTCTGGCGGCGATAGCCCCCAGCAGCACTCCGGCTTCCTTGAGGTCGTAACGCTCCGACAACCAGATACGTTGATAGCCAACCCGTTCGGCGTCGACGGCTTGGTTGATCACCTCCGCGGAGTTTCGGATCCGTCCCCCCGCGATGTACGCGCTCATATCCTCTACCGGCTCGAGCGTGGTGGATTGGCGTGCGGCTGTCATAGCAGGTCACCGGTGCGATGGTCGTCGAACGCCGTTCCGAAGCGACGCAACAGGGTCAGGCTGACGTCGTCGGACTGGTAGTCGGCGCTGGCATAGGTCTCCAGCCATGCCGTCAAACCGTATGCCGGCGTTCGTCGGTAGGTCTCCCAGACATCGTCGGAATTCAGCGGAGGCCTCAGCGCTTCGAGATAGTGACGGAGCAATGCCCGTTCGTGCTGACGCCGATCCGCTTCAGTCAGCGCGCTGATGATGAAGTAGCCGACGTCGTGGGACCAGTTGCCTCGCCGGACCAGTTGCCAGTCAAGGAAACCCACGCTGCCGTCGGGCATCGTGTACGTGTTGCCGATGTGTGTGTCGCCGTGCAGCAGCGTCTGTGGCCCACCGCCTGAGAGCGCGGCGCTGCGCCGGGACAGCTGCAGGCATTGATACCACCGATGCGCGGGGACGGGCAGAACGTCGAGGTGCCCGGCCGCCCTGAGCCGCGGAGGGCCCTTGATTCCGCCAATCAGGGCGAGCAGCGTCCAGCCGTGCTGGATGCGCCACGGCTTGACCCAGCTGAGAGTGGGCGGCAGCTGCTCCCAGAATCGGCTGTGCAAGTGGGCGATTCCCTCTAGTCCGTTGGCCACCTCGTCGACGCTCAGCGGCGAGGTCGCGATGTTGGTCGTTGCGCCACTCGCCGCGACATCCTCCATCACGACCATCGAATTCAGCCGTAAGCGGTCCACCCCTGTCGCGTACACAATCGGGTGGCGCACGCCGAGGGGCTCATCGGAGGCGAACAGCCGGGCCTCGGGCGTCAGCAAGCCCAGCGAGCTGAGCATCATGCGATGGCTGAGATCACCCTGCGCCTTCAGGAACAGCGTCGAAGGTCCTTCCCCCTGCCGATAGCTGAGGTGCAGCCGCATCCTGCTGGTGGTGCCCGCATCGACGGGATCCGCGACGACGCGGTCGACCACCGCGCCAGGACAACACGCGCCGACCACCTTTGACGCCCATCGGGGGGTGAACGACCAGGAGGTCGGGACCCGCACCGCAACGGGTTGTTGGGCCAGCGTCACCCGGTGACCCCTTCTGCCAGGACAGCCGACGCGACCGTGGTTGTCAGCTCATCTCGTTCCTGGCGATTGATCGCACGCAGCAGCATCCAGGTCAGGCCCAGCATCCAGGCGAAGAATGTGACGAGGGCCAGCCACCAAGAGATCAATCCGTTCCAGGCCAGCGGACCGTCGTGAAAGAGCACCACGCAGCTCGCGGGGGCGAACATCAGCACCACCCAGATGTTGAAATATCCACCCCATCGCGGGAATAACGGATCCTGGCGCTTGTCCCGCAGGATCAGGACGCCGATGACAACGCCCTGAAGTACTGCAGTGCAAGCGATCCCGAGGAACGGTAACCAGCCCAAATCGTTGAGCGTTTGGACGATCGCGGGGTCACGGTCATTCCGGTAAGCCGCGGTCTGCCACACCAGAAGCGGAAAGAGGAACTCGAGGATAAGGCAGGCGCCGGCCACCATCTGCGCGAATGCCAACACGGATTGACGGCCCTCGATGCGACGCATCTGCACGCCGATGACGGCAACCCAGACCGCCAGCACGGCTGACCCCAGCGTCGCGATCAGCAGGCCGAACCGGATGCGCATGTGGTGTTCGGCGTAGAGCGCGGCAACCTCTCGCGCCGACAGCCCGGGCGCGGGGGGCGGAATGAATCCGGCAATCGCGAAGCCGCAACAGAACACGGCGGCAAAGGCGAGTCCGCACCATGCCGCAACCTTCTGCACTGAAGTATCCATCGAGACTCACCATTCGGTCGCCCATTGTGTGGTCCCAAGTTCGCATGACAGATCCCGACTGTCAAGAGTCAATATCTCTTTAACTAAGAGCTGACACTCTTGTCAATGATCGCCTGGTTCCGTACACACCGGCCGTCGCCGATTAAGATCGACGGATGGCTGCGGACCCCGCACACGCACGTCCCCGCGCAGTTCGGCGACGTTCTAGCGAAGTGCGGGCGGTGTTGGTCGACGCGGCCGCCAGGCATTTCGCGGCACACCCGTACGGCGACGTGACCACCAAGGAGATCGCCGACGCTGCGGGGGTCTCGATGTCGGTGATGTACCGGCACTTCCCGACCAAGACCGACCTATTCCGCGAGGTCACGCTCGTACCCCTGATCAGCGCGATCGAAGAGTTCGCCGGCAGTTGGCGCTCACAGCGTGGACGTCCGTGGACTTCGTATCAGCTTGCGCGCGAGTTCCTGCGCGACCTGTATGTGAACCTCATCGACCACCGGGACGCACTAGTGGCCCTCGTCAGTGCCGACGGGCTCGACTCGGACCTGGTCGAGGAACTCGTCGCTGCGATCAACCGGCTGTTCGACCAAGTGCTGCTGATCGGCGTCTACGAATCCGAGCGCGTCGGATGGTACGACCGCGAGGGCCTCGATCTTGCGATAAGGCAAATCGCCGCAATGGTTTTCGGGTCGATCGTGTTCGACCGCTGGCTGCTGCCCCCAGGCGCCACCAACGATCAGGAGAACTTCCTGGACAGCTTGACTCAGCTCGCCGTGTGGGGGCTGGCTCGTCGCCCGCCCGATGGATACGACGAGCCCGAAACAGACTGAGCCGCTGGCGAAACCCGGTCAGCCCGGTAGCAGATACGTCGGCAGATGTGCGTGCGATGCCCCGATGATGCCCAGCCAGTTGAATGGCAGATGGTAGATCAATATGGTTGCGGCGCAGCAGAATCCGATGGCCGCCAGCGTGCGCACCGTCGACTGAAGAGCCGGGCTCCACCGCTCGAATCCACGCTCGACGGGCGACAGCCCGTCCGGTGAGGTCACGGCCTGCAGCCGCATCCAGGTGTAAAGCAGCCCCAGCGAGGCCACCAGGAACGACTCGTACAGCGGGAACTGGAATTGGCTGCCCGCCCAGAGCGTGAACGGTCCGTAGGTTTGCGCGTAGGCGTAGCCGTGGGTCAACCGGATGGCCAGGTTCTCCACGACGAAGTCGAACGCGAACTCACCGACCCATACGATCGCCAGCAGCGACACGTTGGAAAGCTCTGGCCAGCGTGAGCGCATGGCGAAATAGGCCGGGCAGCCGACGATCGCCACGCCGGCGCAGAAGTACACGTACATCGGCGGTCCCCACAGCAGCGACTCCGCATAGCGGGACGACGCCGCCGGGTTGTGGAACGGCAGGTACGCCGTCCAGACACCCATATTGACGTTGTGGGCATTCCACGCGAACAGGTAGGTATAGCAGTTCAGGAACGCGTCCGCGACGAAAGCCGCCACGCCGCCCAGGACGAACTTGCCGTCGAGGCTCAACGCGCCGGTGCGACGCCAGGGTGTTACGACGTAAGCCCAAATCAGGTACACCAGCAGCGCCATGCTGAGTCCCTCGAAGATGCGCAATGACACCAAATTCCACAGCGGCATCCGATCCTGGCCAACCAGTGGGGCGGGCGCGAAATCGCTGGACGCTATCCATCGCACCAGTGCCTGAACGGCGATCACCAGCCATACGACCGCAATTGCGGCCCAAACGGTGACTCCACCGGAGCGCGACTCGGCAGCGCTCGTACTCCCCCGCGGGTCGTTTCGCCGAAGCGTCGATTCAGACACCACGACAACCACCTCCCTTTCTTTGAATTAAGATTAAACACCTTGTTCGTCGGGGGTTGCAATAACGTCGAACGGGCCTCGATCGTCGGCCACCGGCAAACTAGGTCAACTGCGGGATAACCTCGGAGCCAATGAGTTCGACCATGTCGCGGTATTCGTCGGCGGGCTGACCGCCCATATCGATATAGATCAAGTTGGTATCACTGGTCAGCACCTCCGACCAGGCGTTGAGCCGCTCTGCCACCTCTGCCGCGCTGCCGACGATCGCCGGTCCGCGGGTGGTGAGAAACTCGAAATCGAACGGCTTGGTGACGAACGGCGGCGGGTCCGGGTTCACCCGGGGGATCACGGTATTCATCAACTCGAAGTAGGCCCGGTAGCGCGGCTCCCACCGCTCGCGTGCCGCCTGGCTCGTTGTGGCGACGTTGACGTGCCAGCAGGCGCCGACGCGCGGTTCGCGCGGGTGGCCGTAGGAGGCGAACTTCTCGCGGTAGGCCTCGACCACGGGCTTGAACATCTGGGGGTTACCGAAGGCCGAGGGCAGCATGAGATCCAGGCCGAGCCGCGCCGCCAGATCCGTCGACGATTCCGACGCTCCACCCCCAACCCACAGGGGCATCGGACCGACCGGCACCGGCTGCAGCACGAACTCGCTGATCGGGGCGCGATGACGGGATCCGGGCCAGCTGACCTCCTTGCCGGCCCACAACCGGGCGAGCAGTTCGACGTTCTGCGCGAACAACTCGTGCGAGTCCTCCAGACGCTGCCCGAAAAGCGTGTAGGTGGATACGAAGAAATTGCCGCGACCCACGACGACCTCGCAGCGTCCACCCGAGAGTGCATCGACCGTCGCATAGTCCTCGGCGACCCGGATCGGGTCCAAGTTCGCCGCCAGCGTCACCGCGGTCGACAACCGCAGCCGCGACGTGCGCTCCCCGATCGCCGCGAGGATCACCGGCGGCGACGACGTCGTGTACTCCAACCCGTGATGTTCACCGATGTGAACGCCCTCGAAGCCCGCTTCGTCGGCGACCGCGGCCGCCTCCACGATGGCCCGGTGCCGTTCGGCGGCCGTGGCGGTAGACCCGGTGACCGGATCGGCCACCACGTCTCCCAGCGTCATCAGACTCAGCTTCATGTCGGCTCCTTCTATGCCGGATATCAATCCTTGTTGGGTTATCGAACGGCGCGAGAGGCCGGCTATCTTCTTGTCGGAGTGGTCAATTCACGTCGAAACCGTGGCGGTGCAGCCAGTCGTATACATGGTCGGCGGCCCCCGACAGATGCGAACGTTGGTCTGCGCCGGTGAAATAGTGGTTGGCGTCGGGCAGGTCCACCCGCTCCTTGTCCTGGTGTGCGATCGCATCGAACACCTGCGCCTGATGGCTGGTGGGCACCGCGTCGTCGCGCCCGTTGACGACCATGAGCACCGGCACCGAAACTCGCGGCGCCGCGTCGCCGGCATCCACCTGAGCGGTGTCGAGACCCCACTGCGACAACCAACTGCGCGCGGTGGTGAATCGCATCAGTGCGCCGGGGCTGGTGTTGGCCACCTCGGGGTCGCCCAGATAGCTCCACCGCGGCCGGCGGCCGTTCGGTTCGATCGTGGGGTCCAGCCAGCGCGGGTCCGCCATCGTCCCGTGGACCACGAACGAGTGCTCAGCATGTGGCTTGCCGGCGTCGCGGAAGTCTTGCAACCGCTGTTGCGCCGAGGCGGTGATTCGGCGATTGCGTTCGCGTTGCCGGTCACGGTAGGCGGCGACGAAATCCTCCGAATACGGCGGCTGATTGGGATTCGCGGGGTCATAGAGGTCGAACTCGGCGTCCCGATTGCGCTCGGGCTGCAGTTCGTCGGTGATCGAAGCGTCGAGAAATTCGGTCAGCAGCCGGTGCCGGCTGCGCGGCGCCGCCAGCAACATCACGGCGTCGGCCGGCGGGAGTGCGGTCTCGGCCAGCGACGACGGTTCCCCGGCCGCGGTCTGGGTGATCGTGGGCTTCTCGGCCTCCGCCTGGTAACCCATCATCGGCGATCCCCGCCACTCCAACCGGCCAGCACGACCCGCTGATAACCGAGCCGTTCGCGAGCGTCTCGCACGCAGGCACCGAGGTCGACCAGGTGGTTTTCCATTTGGAGCGCGGAGTCGCCAACGGAATACCGGTTGGCGTAACCGATCACGTGCAACCCGGTGCGTGCCAGTTCGGAGAACAGCGGCAGGTAGGCCGGCGAGCCGATCGGATGAGAAGCAACGATCACCGTGTCGGAGTCGCGTTCGCCGCGAAGCAACTGCGCGTAACGCACCACGTGATCCTCGACGGTGCCGTAGACATCCTTGCGGACCGCATGCTCTTGGGACACAACCAGATACGGAGTGCGCCGATATTTGGTACGCGGGGCAGCCGCGGGGGTGCCGGTCGGCTCGGTCATGTGCGTATCACTTCCGGCTACCTCCACGCTCAGCCGATCACATCGAAAAGCAGATCCAAACCCTCTGGACCGTTGGCAATACCTGGGGCCCAACGCACTTCGGCGCCCGGATCGGCGAACCGCAAATTCGTCACCCGCTTGAACAGCTCGTCGAAAGCGATCGCAATCTGGATGCGAGCGAAGTGCGAACCCAGGCAGCGATGGATCCCCAGTCCGAAGCCGGCCGAGCTACTGCGACGCACATCGAACCTCAGGCGCGACGCATCTGCGAAGCGCGCCTCATCGCGATTCGCGGAATCGAAGCGAACCAGCAATTGCTCGCCTTTCCCGATCTTCACTCCGCCAAGTTCGACGTCGCGGGTAGCCCTTCGGCCGAGGCAGCCAACCGGCGATTCCAACCGGATGAACTCATCCATGTCCTGCCGAATCCACGCCGGATCGCGCAGCCGCCCTTCAAGTTCGGGCTCTCCGGCCAGGTGGTAGGCGATCGAGCCCATCGCGCCCCGGGTCGTGTCGAGGCCGCCCAGAAACAAGACGGTCACCACACCGAGTCGTTCCTCATCGGTCAGCGGCCGGCCTCCGTCCACCGTTCCGGTGGCGATGGCGTTCAACACGTCGTTGCGGTCGACGGGGTTCGCTTCGCGTTCGGCAATGTATTGCCCGGCCAGTACCGCGAGTTCGAAAAAAGCTTCGTCGGTGGCCTCGATGGCGACCTTGATCACGACTTCTGCCGCATGGTCCATCTTCTCGGGATCGTCTTCGTTGAACACCACCCGCGATAACGCGTTGCCTACGAACGGCCCCGCGTACTCCCGGATGAAGTCGAAGCGCCCCTTGTCGATAAAGCGCCCGATGAGTTCGGTGGCATTCTTGCGCAGCTCGGGCTCGAAACGCAGGAGGAAGTTGCGAGTGAACAGCGGGTTGAGGATCTTGCGCAGTTCAACCTGGTAGGGCGGATCGGAATCGAGCGGGTTGAGCTGCACCGGTGAGGGGCGCGGCGAAACTCCGGTCGACGAAAACGTTTGGGGGTCTTCAAGAACCCGGCGGACATCCTCGTAGCGGGTAACGACGTACTGGCCGCCGCCGTCGGCATCCGTATGGGCGACCGGACAACTGCGCCGCGCATGCGCGAAGACACCCCACTTGACCTTCTCGTGCTCGGGATCCCACATGTTGTAGTGCGGCAGAATCGCCGCGGCCGCCTTGTCGGATTCGGCCTGCGCCTCGCCCATGTCGTCACACACTAATCCATCGTCGTTTGGTTAGTCAATCGCGACAGCCCCACGACCGGGCAAATTTGGCCGCTACATTATCGAACAATGATCGGTTAGATTGAGATCCGCGGCATACGTCGCCGCCGGACGGGAGATTCGCATGGGAGCGTTGGACGGCAAGGTGGCCTTCATCAGCGGTGGCGCGCGGGGCCAGGGTCGCTCGCATGCGGTGCGACTGGCCAAAGACGGTGCAGACATCGTCACGTTCGACATCTGCGAGCAGATCGACTCGGTCCCCTACCCGCTCGGAACCGAGGACGAGCTAGCCCAGACGGTCCGGGAAGTCGAAGCCCTCGGCCGCCGGATCGTGGCGGCCAAGGCCGATGTGCGCGACGAGGCAGCGGTCACCAAGGTCTTGGATGAGGGGTTGGCCGCGTTCGGCCGGGTAGACATCGTCATCGCCAACGCGGGCATCATGCCCGTGCTGGGTCCCACCTCTACCGTGGTGCAAGCCTGGCACGATTGCATCGACGTCATGCTCACCGGCGTCGTCTACACAATCGAGGCGGCTATCCCGACACTGGTCGAGCAGAACCACGGTGGCGCCGTCGTCATCACCAGCTCGGCTGCCGGCCTGAAGGGCACAACACGCAGCCTGCGCTCCAAAACGTATGGGATGTTGGGCTACACCGCCGCCAAGCACGGCGTCGTGGGACTGATGCGGGCTTACGCAAATGCGCTGGGCAGCTACAACATTCGGGTTAATTCGCTGCACCCGACCGGTGCCGACACCCCCATGGTCAACAACGAATCGTTCCTGGGCGCCGCGCCCGAGGTACCCGAGCTGTTCGAAGCGATGACCAATATCCTTCCCGTTCAGCTCATCCAGGCCGAAGACGTCTCCAATGCGATCGCGTGGCTGGTCTCCGACGAAGCCCGCTATATCACCGGCGCGGTGATCCCCGTCGATGCCGGTGCGACCGCACGCTGACGACTACTCTAGGTCGGTGACCGCCGATATCGACGAATCGGTGCCCTGGTGGCGAACGGTTTTCGCGCTGCACGAAATCGCGCCCGATACCTATCGAGCCGCACCCGTTCACTCCGGCCTGCCACGGCTCTACGGCGGTCAGGTAGGAGCACAGAGCCTGCTGGCCGCGGCCGCGACGGTCGACTCCACCCGGCCGGCGCACTCGTTGCAAACATCGTTCTTGCACGCGGGCGACGACACACGTCCCGTCACTTACGACGTCGAGCGGGTGCGTGATTCGCGTTCGATGTCTACCCGCGTGGTCACGGCGCGCCAGGACGGACGAATGCTGGCCACCACCGTCGCCTCGTTTCACACCCCGGCGCGCTGCGATTCCCCGGCACCGATCGAACACGAATGGCCGCGCGGCGACACGACCAACCCGCTGCCCGGCCCCGACACGCTGCCGTCGCGCCGTGCATCACTGTCGGCGCGGTATGGAGCCGAGGTTCCGGCCCACGCCGGCCCGCGATGGCCAGTCGATCTGCGCTACGTCGATCACATACCATGGAGCGATTCGACAGCGCCGCCGCGAAACCGTATCTGGCTGACGGCTATTGGCTATCCACGCGAGATCTCCGGAGCAGATGCCGCAGCCGTGGCCTTCGCAACGGACCTGCCGATGTTCGAACCGGTGTACTTTCCCACCGGGATGGCGTGGCACGACATGGTCGGTCACACGACGCTACTGGGGGCCACGCTCAACCACTCGGTCTGGTTCCATCGTCCGGCGCGCCTTGACGACTGGCTGTTGCTCGAGCAGTTCGCCCCCATCGCCCACGAATACCGGGCGTTCTGCCGTGGCGAATTACGTTCCCGGTCACGACAGCTCGTGGCGAGCGTCGCCCAAGAGATGGTGTTCGTCGCTCCGCGCAAACCCGATGTCCACGCTCAGACCCCGCGATGATCCGACCTGAGTTGCTCGCGAGACAACTTGCCGGTGACGTTGCGAGGAAGTTCCTCGACGAAGGCCAGTCGCTTCGGGAGCTTGTAACGCGCTAGCCGTTGTGCCGCAAAGGTATTCAAAGCGTCGAGGGTAACGGTGGTCCCGGGTTCTGGAACCACCACGGCCAATCCCACCTCGCCCCACTGCTCGTCGGCGACTCCGACAACGCCGACGTCACGCACATCGGGATGCAGCGACAGTACTTGTTCGACTTCGGCCGGATAGATGTTCTCCCCGCCAGACTTGAACATCTCCTTGACGCGTCCCACCGGATAGTAAAAGCCAGCCTGGTCGCGGTACGCCGAGTCGCCGGTGCGAAACCAGCCGTCCTCGGTGAAATAGTCGGCGTTATCGCGTTCCCAATATCCGACCGTGATACTCGGGCCCCGTAACCAGATTTCACCCGTGACGCCGTCCGCCACGTCGCGACCCGCGGCGTCGACGAGCCTGATCTGCGTATGCGGCGCGGCGCGACCCGTCGAGCCTCTCTTCGCATCGCCCAGATGTCCCATCTCGTCATCGAGAGCCGTTGCCATTGGGCCCATCTCGGTTCCGCCGTATTGGGGCTGCAGGGCGAAACCGCGGTCGGCCCACAACTGCAGGAGTTCGGGCGATGCGACCGCTCCGGCAATGATCCCGTGGCGCAGACGCGATAGATCCGCCGCGGCGAAACCGGTCGTCTCGGCGATCCGCTGGTAGAACATCGGGATGGCGGCGAAATGGGTGATCGGCGGGTCACGGCTGACCAACTGATGAAGGACGTCTTCGGGGTCGAAGCGGGCCATCGTCGTGACCGCGCCGCCGAAGTACAGGATCGGGTTGGCCATCACGTTCAGCCCGCCCGCGTGGAACAGCGGCATGGGATTGAGCTGGTGACATCCGGGTTGGGAGAACCCCGTGGTGTGGGCCGTGTTGAGGGCCTGCCACACCAGGGTGGCGTTGGTCGACAGGGCGCCCTTTGGCCGCCCGGTCGTGCCGGACGTGTACAGGATGTGAGTGGGCTGATCCATCGCAATCGAACCCGTCGCATGGAATGGGACCGCCGTCGCGAGAGCCGACTCGTAATCCACCGCGTCGTGCGGCCCGTTGAACGACACGCGCTGTCCGATATCGGCTTTCGCGGCTACGGCAACCGCAACCTCTGCCCACCGATCGTCGTGAACGATCACACTCGGGCGGGCGTCAAGGCAGATCTCCTGGATCTCGCTGACGTGCAGGCGCCAATTCAGCGGCGCGAACAACGCACCGAGGCGCATGGAGGCGAACTGCACCTCGAACACGCGCGGGTCGTTCTCGCTGATCATCGCCACCCGATCGCCGGGTCCGACCCCGAGGTCGTGCAGGGTGGCGGCCACGCCCGCGACCCGGGCTTCCAATTGCGCCCACGTCGTTCGCCGCCCGTCCTCGGCGCACCCGAGGGCAAGGGACTCACCGTGATGCTGCGCGTGATAGGCCACCCAGTCAGTTGCGGCAAACACCAATCTGCGCTCCGATCGTCGGCGTTATCTAAGTGTGCTTAAAAATCCTAGGCCGCCCTCGCTGGGCGGCTTAGAGACGCCCTAGGGATGGGGCAGATGTCGCAGCGGCGCGGTGAAGCCCGGCGTTCCGGGGCATGGACCATAAGCGCTGCCGTGCACGGACCCAATGTCGCATTGCCCGTTGATGATGTGGGCCGGGTACACCGGAGAGTTGTTGGCGTAGAGGCCCACCGGAGCGATGGTGAGCAAGATGGTTACGGCCACCATCAACTGCATGTACCCGACGAGCGATAGGAATGACAAGGTCCTTCGGGCGGCCGGTCGCAGGTGGTCGAGGCCGCGCTCAAAAAGCGTGCGTCCCTTGTCGTCCCGTAGGTATCGGGCGAAGGTCGGTGCGCCGAAGAACAGAATTGCCGACGCCGGCAGCGTCGCGGGGAACGGCCGCGCGTCGGTAGCAATGTTGAGGCCGGCGGGGATGAACTGGCTCCACAGGTCCAACTGGCTCGAGATGCCATCGATCAACAGGTCGACGATGATCGCGAAAAGAGCAACGGCCAACAGCATCCTCGCCCGCGAGGCACCCGGATGCCGCGCTTCGACAAACCGCAGGATCCGCCCGCCCAGCATCGCGAGAACAAGAAACCCCACCAGGTAGATGGCGCCGATGACCAGGATCGGCTCGGGCGACCCACTGCAGGCCTTGTTGACGACAAACGGCGCATAGCTGCACCAACTGCCGACATTGACGAAGTTCGAGCTGTACAGATTCATCGGAACGATGAAGTTGTAGAACGGGTCAAGCCAGTACGCCAACAGCCCTGCGATACATAGCTGGGCGTCGAAGGTGAGGCGACGCTGTCGCAAGCATCCCCGGATGACGTAGGCGCCAACGCCGAGGACCAACAACACCGTGCCGACTTCGTACGCCGTCGCAATGGCATAGGCGGACGAGCCGGGATCCCGATACTTTGTAACCGGTCGAGGTCCCGCCGCAACCCAGGCCACCAGCGTCCACGCGCCCCAGAAGAGAAACAAGCACGCGATCACGGCCAGGTAGTGCTGCGGGCGCCATGGGACTTTGGCCGCCGGAATGGGTACCAGCCCCGGCGGCGCCGCATCCACTTTGTCGAGACCGCTTGACATATCGCGCCTTTCCGCCAGGCCGAACCGTCGTTGCCAACGCGACCGCGGCGACGCGGCATCCCGCCGGTGGAGCACCCTGAAGCTCGACGATGCGAATCGGCCGTAGCCCATTCACATTAATCGAACAGTGTTTGGCTGGGAAGAGCAACGTGCTGTGTACGGCACTATCGGGCGACGTGGCGCGTCCCGCTCGTAGAGTCTTTCCGATGAGCTCTCCCGCCGGTCGGCGCCGACCAGGCCGCCCGTTGGGGGCCGACGGCGCCGAGACGCGAGCCAAGATCCTGCACAGCGCCCGACAGGTGTTCGCCACCACCGGTTACGAGCGGGCCAGCCTCAAACAGATCGCCGAGGACGCCGGGATCACCCGCAATGCCATCGCGCACTATTACTCCAGCAAGATCGAGCTCTACGGTGCCGCGTTGGCGTCGGTCCACGATGTCGTGGCCGGCCACATCCTCACCAATGCCGAGGGACAGATCGGCCCCGTCCACAGTCGCGTCCTAGCGGTGTTCGAAAGTGCCGTCGAGTTCAGCCAGACGGATGAGACATTCGTCCGGTTCTTCGTCATCTCCACCGCCGACGCGATCACCCATCCGGAGCTTCGTGACAAGGCGCTGCTGCCGATCGACTCGGTACGTAACTACGTCGACAACCTACTTGCCAACGCGGCGCGTGCCGGCGAGATCGACACCGACATGGACACCGAGGCCACCACGCAGGTCTACATGGACCTGCTGTGGGGCTTGGCAATGGACATCGGCTTCTATTCCGATGAGCAACGCGCGCAACGGACCATGCGGGAAATCGGCCGCATCGTCCGGGCAACGCTCGCTCCCCCGTGACCACGACGGTGGGCGCCCGACTCATGGCTTTGGTGGGGCCTGACGGTCTGCTAGTGCGCCCAGAAGCCGGCTCAGCCGCTGCTGGTCGGAGGGGGCAAGCTCCGACAGCCACGCACGCTCCCGGTCGCCCTGCTCGCGCATCGCCTCGCGAAGTGCACCGCTGCCCTCCTGGGTGAGCTGGATGCGGACCAAGCGACGGTCGGCGCCGTCGCGCACGCGGTGAACCAGGCCATCGCGCTCGAGCGTGTTCAGCGCACTCGAGACGGCGGCCCGCGACGCGCCGGACAATCGCGCAACATCGCGCAGTTCGGCAGCGCCGATCGCCCACAACACATTCATGATGCGAAAGCCCGCCCACGTCCAGCCGCGGCGGCGGTGCAGCCCCTCGAAGTCCCGGGACAATCGATAGTGCAACCGACTCAGGTTGAACACGAGCTCGGCATGCTCTGCCGCATCCTGGCCCACCACGTCGTCCGCGCCCAGCCGTTCGGCCAGTAGTTCCCGGTACTCCTCGACGGTGATCGTCCGAGCCGACGGGTGCTGGATAGCCATGTCCGATTATGGACCACCGCACGGTTCCCCACTCCGTCGACGCGCCAGCACTCACTTCCGCGGGGGCGATCGAAGATTTGCCTAACGATCGTTTACATACTGAGTGGGGCGGCGCACGCAATACGCACCAACCAGCCCACCTCGAATGCAACTGCTGTCGGCCCGGTCAACAGCCATTTACCGGCTATTTGACGAAGATACGTGCATGCAGCAGGCCGTCCGATCACCACATCCGGATGTGTGTCAGGTCACCGGTAATACCTATACTGTGATGTAAGTGATCGTTTACAAGAGAGCGCTTCAGCACTAGCATCAGCCATATCGCAGCCCGCACGTTGGGCGCGCAGCCCGAGAGAAAGGGACCAGGGAGCAACATGAGCTACTCCGTTCCGGACACGGTGACGACCAAGGGACCGTTCCAACCGATGCGCTTCGAAGCCACGGTCGAGGAATGCATCGTCACGCACGGCGAGATCCCGAAAGACCTGGCGGGTGGCATCTACCGCACCGGCCCCTGCTGGAAACGACCGGCCAAACAGGGCACGACGCCGCTGCTGGCGATGGACGGCATGGTGCAGGGCCTGGTCTTCGAGAACGGCCGCGCCGACTTCCGCAACCGCTGGGTACGCACGCCCAAGTACGTCCTCGAAGACAAGTATGGCCGTGGCATGTTCGATTACTCCGACGGTGGATTCGGCGACTACCGCGACTACGGCTACGGCGCCGTGGTGCGCACCCCCGAGAACGCCCACACCCCGCAGGGCACCGCGAGCATCAACATCTTCCCGTTCGCCGGCGAGCTGATCGTGTCGGGCGAACTGGGGGCTCCACCCCAGGTCATCGATCCGATCACGCTGGAGACCAAGGGCATCGTGCCATGGGCGCCGGCTTTGTCCAGGGGCCCACATGAACCCGTGTGCTTCGGAGACGGAACGTTCTGCGCTCACCCGAAATGGGATGAGGACACCGGCATCCTCTACGGCTGGTCGTACAGCGATACCGCACCCTATGTGTCGATGAAGTATGTGCACCCCGATGGCACGGTGGAATCCCGTGACCTCTGGGATGCGCCGTATAACACGGTGGCACATGATATTTGGCTCACCCCGGAATGGGTTGTGATGCCGTTCCAGCCATTCATCATCGACCTGAAGCGCAATAGCAAGGGATACGCCGTCTTTGGGTGGGAACCCGAGCTGCCGATCACCATCGCACTGATCCCGCGGCACAACCTGCAGGGTGAGATCCGGTGGATTCGGACCGAGCTGCCCGCGCAATATGTCATGCACACCATGACGGCCAACATCAAGGGCGATCAACTCATCCTCGACGCGCCGATCTTCAACACGCCGCCCTTCCCGATGGAAAACGAGTTCCAGGAAGGCGACCAAGCCGCGCTGTTCTTCAGCAACGCCGCGAGCTACCTGGGGCGCTGGACCGTCAACCTGACCACCGGAAACACCAAGGCCGAGCAGCTGTCCGAACTACCCTCCGAGATCTGCAAAGTCGACCAGCGCTTCTACGGAAAGGGGCACCGCTACGGCTTCCAGATCGGCGGCCAGCCCAAGAAGCGAGGCATGCGGATGGACAGTCTCATCCGCAACGACGTCGACAAGGTCAGCGAGCAGATCTACCAGATCCGGGGTCAGGGCGAACTGGCCGCGGTGCTCGAGGCCTCATTCGCACCGCGCACCATCGACGCTCCCGAGGGCGACGGCTACATCATCGTGCCGGTGTCGTGGTGGGCTGACCGGCGCGGTGAGTTCCAGATCTTCGACACCGACGACATCACCGCCGGTCCGATCTGCAAGATCGAGCTGCCCTTCCACATGGGCTGGACGCCGCATGGTCACTGGATGGACTTCCGCTAGGCGATCGTTGACAATTTGATACGCCGAGTTTCAGTATTAGGCTCATGGTAACGACACCTCCCACCGCTACCAGAAAACTGCGAACGGCCGATGCCGACGTTCAGTTGAACCCGGCGGTGCCGGAAGCACGCCGGTTGGTTCCGGTGAAATGGTGGGCCGCCCTGGGCGCGGCGATCCTGGCCTTCATCGCGTACGTCCTGATCGACTGGGCAACTGGTCCGTTCTTCCAGCGAGTCCCGACCGGTCCGACGGACCCACCGACATACATGAAGGTGGCGATGGTCTTTTTCCAGGCCGCGTCAATTCCTGCCGGCCTCAGCCTCATCGGTTGGTTCGTGGTGCGTCCGCTGATCCGGCAGCACCGGTTGACTCTGGACGGCATGCTGGTGCTGGCGTTTTCGACGCTGTGGTTCCAAGACCCCTTGTCGGCCTACGGGGGGCACTGGTTCACCTACAACTCGTGGGCGATCAATTACGGCGCATGGGTGCACAGCGTTCCGGGTTGGCTATCCAACGGTAAACCGGGCGCGATGCTGGTCGAACCGATCCTGATCATGCCCGGTCTATACGTCTACGTTTTCGTCATCACGATGTTCCTCGGATGCTGGGCCATGCGGCGGGCCAAGGCCAAATGGCCACAGATCGGCACGGTCGGCCTGATTGGCGTGTGCTTTGTCGCGATGGTCGGCTTCGACATCATCCTCGAGGGTGTCATCTTCATGCCGCTCGGTATCTGGGAATACCCGGGTGGGCGCGGCCCTGCGATCTTCAGCGGGACCTACCATGCCTTCCCGTTGAACGAAGTCGTCACCGTCTCGGCAACATTCACTGCCGTCGCTTGCCTGCGCTACTTCCGCAACGACAGAGGCCAGACCCTCGTCGAACGCGGTGCCGAGCGCCTTCGGATGTCCGACCGGGCGCAGACGGTCGTTCGCGCACTGGCCGTGTTCGCCGGTGTGCACGTGGCATTGTTCATGACCTACAACGTGCCAAACTACTGGATCGGAATCCATTCGAAGGAATGGCAGCGCGACCTGCTCGACCGCTCCTACTTCACCGATGGATTGTGTGGCCAGGGCACCGATCGCGCATGCCCGGGCCCCGGTGTTCCGTTGAGCCGCAACGACAACACCCACTCCGGCAAGGGTTCTGCCTACATCACACCCGATGGGAAGGCGGTCGTACCGCCCCACACCAACTTGCCGGCGCAGTACCCATTCAGGTCGAATCCTTAGGGCAGGGCGTCGACAGCGCTATCACGCACCAGTGCCGACGACATCCGCGCCGCGTAATTGATCAGCAGGTCGAGCGTCCCCAGGCCGACCGCGATGGTCAGCACCGCCGCCAGCCATCGCACCGGCGCGCAAGCGTGGGCGTTGAGAGCGCTGAAGATCGGCCACCCGACCGCGACACTGCCGGCCGCATCCGACATCATCGGCAGGAACAGTAAATACAGCGCCCGCCAGCCGGTGAAGGTGTTTCCGGCGGCCATCAGCAGGGCGGCCAGGGCCAATGGACCCACCGCGTTGATCACGATCCAATACACCGGGAAGCCGCCGATCTGCATCGGCGCGTCACCGTAGTAGCTGTAAATGCCACTCGCCAAAACGGGCAGTTCGACGGCAACGTCGACCACCGCCAGCACACCCACCCAACCCCACAGCTGGCGACGGCTCACGCCACGCCGCAGACTCTGCAATATGACGTACGGCATCGCGCCGAAGAAAACGATGTAAATACCCAAGCCCCACAACGGAACACGTGCGAATGTGTCGAGTGCGGTCCACTGACCGACGACCGGATGCCACACCAGTCCCAGCACATCGTCGATCGGTTCGTTGAAATACGATATCGCTCCCCCGACTAGCAACAACGCCAGCGTGCCCGATCGCGATCGGGCAATCTCGCGCACCGCGTACACGGCGAAACCCGCCACCAGCACCGCCATGGCCACGGTCGCGACGAGCTGAGCGGATTGTGGCATCGCCGTGCCATCGGGAGTCGCCGGCAAATCGAAATGCCCACGGACCCAGGTCATCCCTGCTCCTGCAGTGCCGGTGCCGATTCCACGCCTTGTTGCATCTTCAAGGTGTGGGCATAGATCCAGCGTGCCGACGCATCGAGTATGACCAAACCGATTGCACAGGAGGCGAATGCGCCTACCCACGTTATCCACGCTGGAGCGCCCGGCGTGTGCAGCGCGTTGTACACGGGCAAACCCACCGCTGCGCTGCAGCCGGCGTCGGTAACCACGGGTAGGAAGAGCACCAGAACAGTTCGCCAGCCGGTGAAATAGCCCGGCGCGGCAAACAGGATGGCCGCGCACAGGATTGGACCGGTGGTATTGATGAACAGCCAGTACAACGGGAATCCGCCGATGCTCATCGGCACCTGACCGTAGCCAAAGTACGTGTAGAGGTGAAAGTACAACAACGGCAACTCGATCAGCAGATCAGCGACGAAGGTGATCGCGATGCCGGTCCAGAATGCCCGCGGGGTGAAGGTCAGCCTGCGCAGCTCTAACAGCAGCACATACGCGATGCCGCCGAAGAAGATGATGTAGGTGGGCAGACCCCAATGCGGTATCGGGCCCATGGTCTCGAAGACCACATCTTGACCCGGCCTGGGGTGATGCACCAGTCCCAAGATGTCGTCGAGCGGTTCGTTCAACAACGCGATCCCGCCACCGGCCAGCATCACCAGTCCCAGCGGCGATCCAGTCCGGCGCCATTGGTGCACCGCGAATGCCACGAACGCGACCACCACCAACCAGAGCACGATTTCGGCGACCGTCTGAGGTGTCCGCGGGAAGACCATGTCCGGCGGTGTCGGGATGTTGAACTGGGCCACGGCGATCACGCAGTCAGTGCGGCGGCCGGCGAAAGTGCCTGTAGCAGTTCGCGGGCGGCGCGCTCACCGGCGGTAGTGGCCGTGTTGACGTTGCCTGACGAATTGTACGACCCGGCCAGGTGGATACGACTTTTCAGATCTCGCGCGGCGTGGAAACGACCCAACTCGCGATACAGCCCGGGGTGGCTGTAGACCAGCACCGGGTACCACCGATTGACGCGCGCGAACTCGATTGCGTTGCCCAATCCGGGAATTGCCTTCTCCGCGTCGGGCAAGACATCGGCCAAGATCTCGTCGTCGGTGGAATCCATGTGGTCGACGGCCCACTGGTTCATCATGAACAGGGAGACCAGGCCCTTGCCCGCGGGTGCGCGCCCGGGCGCCTTGTTGTGTTCCAGGATCACCGCGAACAGCCCTTCGGACACCGGCCGCGGAACCACGACAAAGGATGCCGGACAGTCCGGAACTCGGTTGAGCGCCAGGTTGATCGACATGGTCGAGGTGTAGTTCAGCTCCCGCAAGAACTTCGCGCGGTCGGGATCCAGCTGCGGCACGATGTCGGGGACCCGATTACCCATGGAGCTGACGATCGCGCCGGCACCGCGCTCGGTGTATTGCTTGCCGTCGGGTCCGACACAGGTGATCGTCACGCCGCGCGCGTCTTCGACGACTTCGACCACATCGGTGCGCAGGCGTACGTCGGGAATGCCCGCGGCCAGCCGTTCGGGGAACGAGGAATACCCGTCGCGGAAGGCATACAGCTTGGTACCCAGCACCTTCTGCCACAGAAAGAAGAACTCCACAACCGAGATCACGCTGGCCGGAACACCGGCTCCGCCGCGCACGGTGGGCTCGATCAGGTAGTCGTACAGCTCGCCGTCAAGACCGCGTCGCCGGCAGTACTGCTCGGGTGTCTCGGTGTCGTACGCGCCGGCAATGGACAAGTCTTCGTAGCTGAGTAGGTTGCGCAGCTTGAATGAATCCAGCGCCAGGCGGGCAACCTTCAACTTCGAGCGCAGCGACAACAGCTTGGTGCGGGCAGCATCCAGCACGAGTCGATTCGCCCGCAGGTAATGCATCTGATCGCCCCGCATGAAACCCATCAGTGAGTTCGCCGGTATCAGTTCGTCCGTCATTCCGATGTCCTCGACCAGCCGCATCACGCTGTCGTAAGCGGCAGGCAAGATCGTCGTCCCGGCCTCCATCAGATAGCCGTCGCGCTTGATCGAAAGCAGCTGTCCACCAACGCGATCCCGGAATTCCAGCACCACGACCTCGTAGCCGGCCTCTTGCAGCCGCCAGGCCGCAGCGAGCCCGGACGGGCCCGCACCAACGACGTACACCTTCGACAGGTCAGACATGTTGTGCACTGTATCAAACACGTAGTTTGGTAGACAGACACTCTGTATGATCTGCTGGACAGTGCATATACTTCGAGCGTGGACGCATCTCCTCCCCGACCGTTGCAGCTGTCTCGGCCTCAGCGCCGCAGTATGCTCAGCCGCCATTTGGTCGGCGTCGTCGAAGAATTAGTGGCGGACGGGGCCAAGTACGCCGACTTGAGCGTCGAGGCGATCATCACCGCCGGCGGGATTTCGCGGTCCACCTTCTACGTCTACTTCGACGACAAGGGCGATCTCCTCGTCGCGATGGCCCAAGACGTCATCGGCGACCTACTCGCCGATGGCGCCTCGTGGTGGGAGTTGCCCGTCGACGCAACCCGCGAGGATCTGCACAAGGCCATGCGGGTGCCGATCGACACCTACCGCAAGCACCGCACCATTCTGGGAACCATCGCCGAGACCGCGGCTTACGACCCGCGGGCATCCGAACAACAGCAGCATCTGATCGGCCAGGTGGTGAGCGCACTGGGAAACTACATCGGTGAGGCGCAGCAGGCCGAAGTGGCCGATGCCGATCTGGACGCCGCACGCACCGCGCAGTGGCTCATCTGGATGATCGAGCGAGGGCTCTATCAACTGGTCGGTGCCGCCGACGACGAGGAGGTCGAGCGTCAGCTCGATGCGCTCGTCGAGATCGTCTGGCGGGTGGTGTATCTCAGCGGCCGCGGCGCGGCAACCCGGCGACCGAAGGCGCCCAGTCCTAAACCGCTCCCCCCGACGAAGCGGAAATCAGCGAAATAGGTCGCTTATCTCAACCGTGAGCCGGCGGCTCGGATCCGGTGACACCGTAGAGCAGCATCCGGGTGACTTCGTTGATCTGACGCACCTTGCCCGGGCGGCGCTGGTCGGGCGCAAACACCCAGTCGTCGAGTAGCACCAGGGCCAGAACCGATCCCACCGACACGGCAACACTCACCGGGGCGTCGAGGTTACGGAAATGCCGAGCTTCGCTGTGTTCCAGCAGCACTCGTCGTGGCGTGCTCAGGTTGTTGGCCAGTCTCTCGCTGACCCGGGTAGCAACTTCGGCAAGCCCCGGGTCGCTGCCGGTGATACGAGCGGCGACCAGCGTTGATAGCAGTTCACGGTGCTCGTCGACCAGGGTGTAGAACCCTTTGACGAAGGCCTCGGCCACCTGCATCGGATCGGCGGCTGCGGTCGTTTTGGCATCCCACGTCGTGGCCCAGTTGTCGACGAACTCGGAGAACGGGGCCAGGATCGTCGTCTCGAACAGCTCGGCCTTTGACCCGAAGTTGCGGAAGATGACCGATTCTCCGACACCGGCCTCCTCGGCGATGTGCCGGGTGAGGGTGCCGTGGTAGCCGTGCGCGGAGAACAGACGATGCGCGGCCTTGAGGATGAGTTCCCTGACCGTGTCAGGTGCGCGACGCGCGCCCCTGCGCATGGCAGTGGATTCGGTCGTCAACGTCGCTCACCCCTCTCACCCGCCCACGCCGCCTGCGTGGCTGCTCAAAGGGTAGCCTGACCCGGCTGCCGATCCGGCGAACCGCCGCGTATCCGGTTCGGCCAATCGTCAGCGCGCGGCGCCCGGGCGGCATTCGATTGTCGCGGATTTGCTTCTCCCCGAGCCGCTTTGATTCTCAGCCGAGGGCACCGGCGAGCGCCGGCATCCCGCGGGGATCAGCGACCGGTGTTGGGGATGAAGGTGTTGTCGACCGGCATCCGGAATCCCGGAGAGCCAGGGCATGGACCGTAGACGGTGGGCGCCGTCGAGTGTGGATTGCCCGGGATGTTGCACAGGCCGTTGATGAGGTGGGCCGGGTAGTCGGTCGGATAGGGCGAGGCGTGCAGCCCGGCCGGGATCTGGACCAGCAGCAGGGCCCACATCGACATCGCGAACACCGCGACGGTGGCGAAGACGCTGACGGCGGTGCGCGCCGGCGGCCGCAGCGATTCCAGGCCGCGTTCGGTGATGGTTTGGCCCTTATCGTTGCGGAAGTACCGCACGGCGCCGAGGGTCGTGAAAACTATTCCGGTGGTGAGGTATTCGGCCCACGCGTAGCGCTGACCGTTGGAGAACAGCGAGAACGACGCGGGCGCACCCGGCAAACCCCACAAATTGCACAGGAAAATGGGCGCCTCCAGGCAGAAGCCGAGTAACAGTCCGTAGACGTAGGCGCATGCCAGCAGCGCCAAGGTGCTGATCTGCGGAAACCGTCGCTGCACCGCCCCCATGCCGTGGTTGAGGATGATCGAGAAGCCCAACAGGCCGAACGGGTAGATGAACATGATGAACACGGGCTGCGGCATCAGCCCGGCGGTCGGGTTGACCACGCCCGGGGCCTGGGCCACCCAGGTGTTGAGGTTGAGCCATTGCGAGCTGTACATGAAGTTCGGCTGCATCCAGTTGACCATCGGGTCCCAGAACAGCATGAAGAATCCGGCGACGATGAAGACCGCGTCGAAAACCACTCGCCGCTGCTGAACGCATTGCCGCACAACGTAAACGCTGATCACCACCACGGCGGCAGCCATGATCGTCTCGTAACTGCGTGCCACCCACCACGACGGCGCACCGGGGTCGCGGGTCGCGGTGATCTGGGTCGGGCCCGAGGCCAGCCAGGAGCCCCAGGTCCAGAGCGCGTACCCGGCGATCAGGACGCCGACGACGGCCAAGATGACCGGAACCGGTACCTGTCGCGGCGGTGCCGCCACGGCAAGGGGTTTGCGGTGATCCGCTGCGACGGTGGACATGATGCCTCCCATTCGAAGCCCACGCGGAAACACGATGTAGCGCTCACCGTACAACGCGAGGCGACACCATGACAAGACATGTCGCCGTGTCGCCTAGCTGTCGGCGAAGACGGACGGCACCGCGTAGGTCCGAAACTCCTTGCGAAGGGCCGCGGCGTCGTGGTTTTCCCGCAGCAGGGCGAAGCTGATCACCCCGAGCAACCATTGGCTGGCCTCGTCGACCACGACACCGTGACGCAGTTGTCCGGCAGCGGCGGCCTGTTCGAGCACCGGTCGCAGGCTCTTGGCGAGCAGCGCCTGGACAGCGGTGGCGCCACCAATGATGCGATCGACGGTCTCGGTCGGCAGCGCGTCCGCGAGCGCCCCGAATTCCTCATCACTGCTGGCGATTTCGACGGCGCGGGCAAGGACTTCGACGAAACGTTCACGTAGGTCGGACGGCCCGTCGACCAGGGCCGCATCCAGGCGCTGCTGCAACTCGCCGCAACAGGCGACCAGCGAGAGCCCGATGAGTTCGTCGCGGCCGCTGACAAAGTCGTACAGGGTCTGGCGCGCCAGCTGAGCTTCCTTGGCGATGTCGGCCATCCGGGTGCGTGCCACCCCGTAACGGGTGAACACCGCCCGTGCGGCGCTGACGATCCCGGCGGTGGTGGCATCCATCGAATGTCCTGTCTGGCGTCGCGGCTCCTGCCGATCGATATTCGGCGATTCTATGACCAGTGCGATCGCGGGGAATCACACCCGACCGATCATTGACAGGCCCGCGACGGTGTGTCTATTTTGAGACAGCTCTGTCAATTAATTCAGTGGTTAGTGGTCCGGTGGCCGTAGCCGGAGCAGCACAGCGGTTTCCACGGCATCCCAATCCACTGATCAGCGCGCACCGATGGAGTACACGATGACGACACCCGAACTCCAAGACAGCTACGACTACGTTGTGGTCGGCGGCGGTCACAACGGGCTCAGCGCGGCTTGCACATTGGCCGGTTCCGGGGCCACCGTGCTGGTCCTCGAGCAGCGCCCGCACTTGGGCGGCCTGGCCAACAGCGGACCGTTTCTGGCCGAGGCTCCCGACCACATCCTCAGCCTGGGCGCGATGGACGACATGTTCATGTCGTGCACGACGTTCATCGCCGATCTCAGCCTGAACCGGTATGGCTACCGCAGTACACCGGTACAGGCGCCGTACGGCTGGATCGGCGCGGACGGCGCCACGCTGTTGCTGTTTCACGATCTGGATCGCACCCTGGCCGAGGTGCGGCGGTTCTCGGCCAAAGATGCCCGTACCTACGCGGAGCTACAGCCCGCACTCTCCTGGATTTTCGAGGCACTCACCACGGTCATGCCGCATCATCCCGCGCAACTGCCGAAAGCGGGGTTGGGCAAGCTGATGCTCAAACTCGCGCCGAATCGGGCGATTCGCCGCCAGCTCGGCCGGATCATGTCGCACAACCTGGTCGACCTGATGGCCGATACTTTCGAGAGCGACCAGATGAGATCGCTTGCCACGTATTGGGGCAGCATGATCGGGCCGATCGATCACGACGGCGGCGGCTTCTACTGCGTCGGCCTTGCCGCGGTGCACCGCAAACCCGGCGTCATTCGTCCCCTCGGCGGCATGGGCGCGGTGATGGCCGCGATGGCGGCGTATGCGACCCAACGCGGCGCCCACATCCGCACCAGCACCCCGGTGCAACGCGTGGCGGTCACCGACAACCGCGCCACCGGTGTAGTACTCCGCGACGGCACCGAGATCCGCGCCACCCGTGGGGTACTCGCCGCGGTGCCCCCGCAGCTGGCTTACGGCGGGCTGCTTGCGGACGGTGTGCTGGATTCGGCAACCAAGGCCAAGGTCGCGATCCTGCCGGCCAGCGGCAACAACTCGGCCACCTTCAAAATCGATGTCGCCCTTTCCGGGCGGGCCACCTATCCGAAAGGCGCCGCGCAGCGACGCAAGATCGACGACTTCGACATCCGCAAGACCGCCCTCATGACCGGGACGTTCGACGAGAACATCCGCCAACTGCAGGCGATCCGGGCCGGTGAATCGCTGCAACAGCCCCCGGTCTACATGGCCGTCCTCTCGGCCAACGACGCCGGTTTGGCGCCCGAGGGCCAGGACGTCGTCTATCTGGCCGCTAATGTCCCGGCCCAACCCCGCGATGGGTGGGAGAAGACGAAAACGCAAATGTCGCAAGCGATCATGGAATCGGTGACCCAGCACATGGACGGCTTCGACGCAGAAATCGGGCGGATCGAAACCAGCCCCGCCGATTTCGGCGACCAATTCGCTACCCCGAACGGCTCCTACTTCCACGTGGACATGACCCCGTTGCGGCTGGCCATGAACCGCCCCGCACCGGGCCTCGGCGGCTACCGCTCACCGGTGCACAACTACTTCCACGCCGGAGCGGGTTCGCATCCCGGCGGCGGGGTCAGCGGCTGGCCCGGCCGGCTTGCCGCCCAAACCGCGCTCGGACAACACTGATCGTTATTCCTTTGGCATTCAATGCTTTTGCCTACGGGCGAGGCATCGGTACGCCCGGACCGGGGCACGTCTTGCCGTCGGCGCCGGACGCGCACATATCGTTGATCATGTAGGACGGATACCCGGCGGGAAACGGGTCGGCGTGGGTGGCGAACCACTGCTGCGGAATCATGTACAGCACCACAAAGCCGACATGGATCGCGCCGTAAATGGCGAAAAACCTCAGCGCCTGCTTGGCTTTGTTGCCGGTGTTGAGCCGGTCGATGCCGCGCTCGACAATGGTGCGGCCGCGGTCATCACGGAAGTAACTCAGGCAGGCGATCGCCCCCAGCGCCAGCCCGCCGAACAACACGGTCTCCGACATCGGAATCTGGTACGTCTGACCGGCGAACAATGTGATCGCCCTGATCCCGCCGGGATACGCGTAGGCGCCGGTGCGCAAGACGAGTCCTTCGATGACGGTGTCGGTGATGACCAGGCCGACGAAAATCAACGCGATGGTGCTTGGGACCCCCAGTTGCGGCTGCCGCGTCTTGAGCTTGCGCACCACCCACAACACGATGATCACCTGGGAGAACACCAGCGCCGTGTAAGCCGGCGGCACGATGAGCAGCGGTTCGGGCAGCCGGTTTGCGTTCGGGCTGATCCAGGTTGGCCAGGAGCCGTTCGCCCACGCACCGCGATTGAGCAAATGCGAGTTGTAGAGCAACGACACCGACGTGTAGTTCATGACCATGTCCCAGAAGAACACCGTCGAAGCACTCAGGGCGATCATCGCATCGGTGGTCAGCCTGCGGTAGCGCCGCAACGGGCGGATCACCCAGAGGTAGAACAACACCGCCGCGGCCACCGGCACCCCGATCTGCAGGGCAGTGAACATCACCGCCTGCCACCTGGGCAGTGCGTCGGACCCCGTCGGCGTTGGGGTGAAATGCGGACCAAAAATCCAGCGTGCCAACACGAAAGCCTGAAATGCCAGCAGCGCGACGCCGAGTGCCGCCCACATCAGCACCGGACGCGACTGCTTCTGCACGACGTGGGTCGTCATCAGCCCGCCAGCCGGAGGCCCACTCGGGGGACGGTCCACAATCGCCATCGGTACCCCTCGACTTCATTGACCATCACGAGTCAGCGCAGGCTCCTTGGCGTGCGCCGCCCGTCCACTGTAATTTGAGATACGCGATCTCCACAAGCTATTTACGCACTTCTAGACGGTTTCGTTAATAAGTGCCGATAGCTAAGAGCGTTGACAGACCACAGCGGTACTCACTACCGTTACGCTCACCATCGCCCTTCAGGTCGGGGTTCACGCCGGTCATAACGAGGATTGGAGCGCACCGATGCGCACTGACGGTTTTCACCCCACGGTTTTGAAAGTCTGCGCCTATACCGGCTTTGCATTTGCGTTCTTCTGGCCGTTCGCGGCCACCGTCGTCTCGGGCTATCAGTACATCCTGCCGCCGTCGGCGGCCGATCCAGCGCCCAAAGTGGTCGCCGAGTACTTGGCCAATACCACCGGAATACGCATCGCCACAGTAATTTTCATCTTCTCGAGCATCCTCTACACCACCTGGAGCATGAGCATCGTCCAGATGGTGCGCCGCCGCGAGCGACAGTGGCCCATCCTGTTCAACATCATGGTGGTCGCGGTCGCTTGCGAAGTTGTCGTCGTGATGTTCATCGGGTTCTTCTTCGGTGCGGCGTCGTGGCGTCCGGGCGAAACCAGCGCCGACGTCACCCAGGCCCTCAATGATCTGGGCTGGCTGGGCGTGTTGTTCACCGGTGCCCCCTTCGCGCTCTTCCAGATCTGCCTTGCCGTGACCATCCTGCTCGACAAGAGCGCCCGGCCCACCTACCCGCGATGGTCGGCCTACTTCAACCTCTTCTCTGCGTTCTTCATGTGCGAGGCCTCGCTACTGCTGTTCTTCAAGACGGGCCCCTTCTCGCAGAACGGGGTGCTGGTCTTCTACGTCCCGATGATCGTGTTCTTTGTTTGGATCGTGATGTTCTCGGTGCTGACCCTGCGCGCGATCAACGCCGAGGCCCAGGAACGCGCCAACGATCAGCCCCTTGTCGGCGGCCCGCCACTGCGCAGCCCCACCGCGGCGGCACGCTAGGACGTCGGGGTTACCGCGCGGCGGCCTGTCCGTGCAACTCACCGACTTGTGCTTGTAACTGCGCGATTTGGGCGGCCAGCTCCGCGCGTGTCGGCGTGACCACGCCGAGAGCCAGGGATGCCCCGGCCGCGTCGACCTCGGTGACGTGGCTATTGACGGCGCGCAGCAGATACACCGAGACGAGCGCCAGCCAGATGCCGAACACGATGACCGGTACCCACCACGCCAGGATCCCGTTCCACGCCAGTGGCCCGTGCTTGAAGAAGACGTTGAAGGTGCCCGCGCAGAAGATCGTGGCGGTCCACAGGTTGACGTAGCCGAGCCAGCGCGGAAACACCGGTGTGGAGCGACGGTCGATCAGGATGGCAACACCGAACGCGGCTACCTGTGCAACCGCCGTTCCGGTCATGCCGACGAACGGGATCCACGCCATATCATTCAGCAGCTCAACGAGTTTGGGATCGCGGTCGGCGCGGAACGTCGCGGTCTGCCAGAAGAAGAGCAGATACAGGAACTCCAGCACGAACAACATGCCGAAGCCGAACTCGATCATGGACAGTGCGGGGAAACGTCCCTCGATGCGGCGCATCTGAACCGCGATCTCGATGGCGAATATGCCCAGGCACACCGCGGCGGCCATCGTCACGAGCATGCCCCACCGAATCGTGGTGGCGTGGTCGAGGATGAGGCGCGTCGTCTCAGCCGTCGACAGCGCGGGAGACGGCGGCGGAAAGAACCGGGCCAGCCCGATAAATCCCGCGACCATCAGCACAAGACAGACGATCCCACTCCAGGCGCAGAATCGATGAACCGCTCTGTTCATGAGAATCCTCCACTTACTAGGTGCTGGCAGGCCAGCGATCGTCTGCCGGGCGGCAAGACGGAACATCCCTCTGCTGTGACGCATTGAGGCTCAGTTGGTTTCGCAACAGATGCTTTTGAAGCTTTCCGCCCCCATTGCGCGGTACGACCGCGAAAATGAACTCGCGCGGGATCTTGTAATCCGCGATCCGAGAAGCGCAGTACTGCCGTATCGAGGCGGGCGTGACCTCGGACCCATCGGCGGCGGTGATGAACGCCACCACCGTTTCGCCCCATTCGGGATCGGGTCGGCCGATCACCGCCACATCGGTCACTTCGGGGTGGTCGGCGATGGCCAGTTCGACCTCGGCCGAGTACACGTTGCGCCCTCCGGTGATGATCACGTCGCGCAGCCGGTCGACCAGACGCATGGCACCGTCGTCGTACACCTGCATCAAATCTCCGGTGTGTAGCCAGCCGTCGCGGATCACTTCTGCGGTGGCTTGGGGCTGGTTCCAGTACCCCTTGGTGATCGCCTCGCCGCGAAAGATCAGTTCTCCCACCTGTCCCGGCGGTGTGTCGTTGCCGCTCGGGTCGACAACCCGGGCCTCGACGAAGGGCTGTGCAAGGTGACCGGACGACTGTGGCCGAGACCGCACCTCTTCCATCGTCGAGTAGATGCCGGTTGGTCCGGCCTCGGTTTGGCCGCACTGCTGGAAGAAAGAGACGCGAGGAAACGCGGCGAGCAGCCGCTCGATGGCCGCCGCCGGCATCGGCGCCGCGCCGAAAATGCCGACGCGCCATGACGTCAGGTCGGCGGCGTCGCCCGCATAGGTATTGAGGATTCGCTGATACATGGTCGGAACGGCGAATAACCAAGTGGCACGGTGTTGTTCCACCAGCTCGAGCACGGTGCCTGCATCGAACTTCGGCACGACAATGTGAGTTCCACCCAGCAGAGTGGTGGCATTCAGATAGGTCATCCCGCCCGAGTGATACATCGGCGCCAAGTGCAGGTACCGATCGCCGTCGCGCAGGCCGAGCGAGACAATCTGGGCCATCGCGGCCCATACCGCGCGGTGATGATCGAGTAGTACGCCCTTGGGTTTCCCGGTTGTACCGGAGGTGTACAGGATGAATGCGTCGTCTTGTTCGACGGCGCGATCTTCGTGTACGGGATCGCCGTATCCGCCGGCCAGCACGTCGGGATAGCGTGGCGACGGTCCCAATGAGAGCAGGGCGACGGACACGGCGAGCCGGCTTGCGGACTCGGCCAGATGGGCATCGGCCGGGCTGAACGCCAATACTGCGCTACCCGAATCGTTCAGGATGTGGGCGAGCTCCGGCGCGGCCAACCTGGTATTCACCGGGACGACGATCGCGCCGAGGCGCGACGCGGCGTGCGACGCAATGATGAATTCCGCGGAGTTCGCCGAAAGAATGGCGACTCGATCATGTTTGCGCACTCCGAACGACTCAAGCGCCGCCGCCGTCGCGGCTATGTCGCTTTCCAGCGCACGCCAAGTCCACCGCCGTTCCGCGGTGACGATCGCCTCGCGTTCGCCCACCCGGTTGGCATTCGACAATGCCGTTCCGCCGATGGTCGGCATGACCTGTGTTCGCTCCCAGTCTCGTATTATTGAGCCCAGCTATATCAATATAAAGAGGTCGTGCAACGGGGTCAACGACGTCGGCAACGCCGCAACGGCGTCACCTAAAGATCTCTGACACCGGGCAGCACACGAGTTGCGAAGGTTTCGATGATCCGCGATCGATGCTCTGCCGAACCCGCGGCGACCTGGATCAGCACCGTGTCCACCCCCGCCGCGGCGAATTGCGCCAGCCGGTCGACAACGGCCTCGGGCGTACCGATCAGCAGGTAACGATCGGCAAGCGTCGAAAAGTCCTGGCTGTAGGCCGCACTGACGGCGCCGACACCGGTGCTTCGCGCCCAGGACGAGTCCGCGTCGACCGCCGTCCAGGCGAAGAGCGCCGCCGAAACCGCGTCCGGAACTCGTCCTTGTTCAGCGGCCATCCCACGAATCGTGGCCAGTCCGTGGCTGACGTACTTGGGTTCGACCATGTAGGGCAGCCATACTCGGGCGTAGCGCCCGGCACGGCGCAACGCGCCGTTCTTACGCCCTCCCAACCAGATCGGTGGGCCCCCGGGCTGCCGGGGCGGTGGGTCCAGGGCAACGCCGGACAGCGTCGCGTAGCTGCCCTGGAAGTCAACCGGTCCGCCTTCGAAGAGCCTCCTGATGACTTCCAGGCCTTCGTCGAGACGGCGAAACCGAGTGCCCGGATCGATTCCGGCGGCGGCGAATTCGGCAGGATACTCACCACCGGCACCAACCCCCAATTCGAATCGGCCATCCGAGATGCAGTCGATGACGCTCGCCATCTTGGCCACCACCACGGCGGGATAGAGCGGCAGCAACGCGATCGACGAGACCAGACGAATGCGCGACGTCACCGCGGCCGCGGCGGCCAGCATCGCGAACGAGTTCGGCGTCGGGCCATGGAAGAACAGGTGCTCGCCACAGCCCAGGATATCGAAGCCGAGCTCCTCGGCACGACGAGCCTCAGCCACCACCGTGTCCGGATTATCGACGGTGATACCGACTTTCATCTACATGTCCAAGGCGGCGAACACGTCGAGGTCGGCGCAGGCCTGCGCCGAGCGCTCGATATTGGCCAGGCTGATCTCCGGCTTCTGCATCTGCGGCTGCAGCTTGTTGGATCCGATGGTGCCGAGCCACATGAACATCGCGTGCGGGATCATCTGGCGATAGCGCAGCCACAGCGTCTCGGAGTCGGGCACATCCGTTACGCCGTGGGCGCGCAGACGGTCGCGGTAAAGCTCCAGAAGGTCGCGTTCCCAGGCTCGTCGGTGCGGGATCGTCAGGTTGCCGATCAGCGCGTACGCGATGTCCTGGGCGCCGAAGCCGTGCAGCATGCACTGCCAGTCGAATAGGCCCACCCGCCCGTCGCCGGTGAGGTACCAGTTGCCGGCATGGACGTCGCTGTGCACGATGGTGCGTGGTCCGTCGGCCGAGATGCGCCTGCTCCGCAGCAGCAATTCGACGAAATCATCTCTGCGCGAGAAGATCTCACGCGGCATCACGTGCTCGGAGCGATCGAACCCGACAACAGCGCAGCGGTCCATCAGCATCAGCTTGTGAAGTCGAAGCTGCCACGAGTGTGGGTCCATCAGCCAGCGGAACCGGCTCGCCAGACCGGGCTGATCCCAGTAGTTGGCGTGCAGTCGCGCGAGCAGATCGATAGCGTCCTGGGCCTGCTCCCGGGTGAAGTGCCGGGTGAGGATCGTGTCGGTCTTGGCGCCCCGAGTTCGTGTCACGTCTTCCATGATGAACAGCGATCGGTTGGATTTGGGATCCCAGGCCGCGTAGTAGCCGGCCGGCGCCTCGATGTCGAGTTCACGCCGGATCACGCTGTAGAACGCATGCTCGGCGGGCAGCAGGTTGCCCGTGGTCGTGACCAGCCGGGTCAATAGGGTCGGCGAGGACTTGGTGAACAGGTGGACCGGGAGTCCGGCCTGGCTACCCGCCTCGTTGTAGACCACTTCGATGGTTCGACGGGCGGAAGTGCCGTCATTCTTTGGTCCCAGGGCAAAGCGCTCTACCCGTGCGCCCGGCGTCTCGGAACACAATGCGGCGGTGAGCCATTCGGTCGTCAGCGCCGCCGGTGACGGTGGCACCTGGTCGAGGGTGGTCGGTCGCGGCCGGGCGATCTTCTCGTAGACGATGGCGGCCGACGTCCTGGCCACCGCGGATCCGATTTCGGCAACTGCTGCGATCGACGGCATCGACAATCCTTTATTCTGCGAACGCTCGTACACCGAATACAGCAAGACGCTCCGACCAATTCGCGTGAGGCGCGTTGGGCGGATGCTCACCCACCGGCCGTCCGGGGATTCGATCTACTGCCTGCATATTTAGCGCCACTTCACTAGGAATCGAGTCTGAGTCCTTGGTCATGATTGGCGTCATACAGGTCTCGTGTCAAGCCTGGTGGTGACGCGTCCGGGGCCGACCTTGCTCGAACGATCGTTCGCAGCTAGAAACGGAGCGGAACGGGTGACTATCGGCTCTTCGCGGACCGTGGCCCCGCCGCACCCGCCACCACACCCTGGGCGTTAACTACACTGCTGGCTCATCACTACTCGACCCGGACCACCGCGCAAGCTGACCGAGGATGACGTCCTCGACGCAACGTTGTCGTTGCTGGCCGAGGCCGGTCTCGACGGCCTCAACTTGCGCGCGGTGACGGCACCGCGGATCATCGACTATGCGCTAGCGATCGTTCTCCATTTCATGACACATCGGCTCGTTAAACTCAGCTTCCTATTGCTCGACTCAGCCCGATCATAAGACGGGAATCCGCCTCAAAATTCATGAACGATCGTTATCAAACGTGCTAATTTGATTGAGCATTACCGCGAATCGAGGAGGGAACGATCGATGACCGCAGTCACCGTCGACAGCTGGGGACCTTTGGCCACCGCGGTACATGCGGGGGCCGCAACCGACGCCGAACCGACCTGGAAGGACAACGCGTATCTCGCGTTCTGGGATTTGGGCTCCGCTATTTTCGGCAGCGTTCACGTCTCGACGTCGCCCAATGCGCCGGGTTCACGCCGGGCGCGGTGCAGCTTCTCGGTGGACGGCAAGACGGTCGAAATCATCGAACCACTTCCCGAGGGCAGCTTCGCCGGCGACCACATCGATTTCGGGCTCAACGGGGCCGTGCGCATCGACCACCCCGACCTCACCGCGGATTTCGTCAACACTCCCCTGTACTTGCCCGCCGACTACTCCTCGACAGGATTGATCCCGGATCTCGTTCCGGGGCGTCCGCTGCAGCATTTCCAGTGCGCCTGCCGGGTGGAGGGCACGGTCACCACCGGAAACGGGCAGCGTAATTTTGCCGCGCAGGGACTGCGCGACCGCACCTGGGGGTTCCGCGACGAAGCCGCCATGTGGGTCGAGTACGCGGCGCTGGCGGCCGTGTTCGACGATGTCTTCGTGAGTTCGATGAAGTTCCTGCGCACCGACGGGACCCAGGTCTCGGACGGATTCTGGAACACGTCGACGACGTCCACGCCGGTGGTGAACATGAGCATTCGCCGCAATGCCGCAGCCCAATTCGTCAGGGCGCGACTGGAACTCAAGGACGGGACGACAACCGAGATCTCATTGGTAGAGCGCGCAGCGGGATTCTTCGTCCCCATGGGCCTCGAGACCGACGGGCCCGCGTTCGGCACCTACGACGACTTCATGCAAGTCGAGTCGTCCGGATTGCGTGGGGGCGGGCTCCTCGAACAAGGGGTCGTGCACCGCGTCCACTGATCGCCGACGCTGTAAGCCTATTCGCTGAATCGATCTCGCTGACCGCTCAGGGAGCGGATACAGCGACCGGGACCTTGTCTTGTTCTGGGGCACCGAAGATGGCGGCCTTGATGATGCCGACCTTAGAGGTGATGAAAACCTCGTCGTCGGGCCGTCCAACAACGAACGACAGAATCCACACGCACGTCAACGCCAATCCCAGGGTGATCAGCCACGCCAGATAGGTGAATCCCACGTGGGCGTTGAGGTTCAGCGCCGTCCACACCGGCCACGCGGCGGCTCCATTGGCTATCCCGTCGGACATCGGAATGAATGCGATGACCAGGGCTAGCCGCCAGCGGTCGAGGTGGGGGCTCAGCCGGTAGATCAAGGCCCCGGCCGTCATCGGCATCAGCGGATTGACGCAGACCCACCACAGCGGCAGACCCCAGAAGTTCAGCGGTTGCGGACCGTAGTACTCGTAGGCGCCCATCAGTACGCCGGGGCTTTCCAGCCAGATGTTGATGAACACATCGATCAGATACAGCTGGAAAACCGCTTTCCGCGTGACGCCCGTCTGATAGATGCGACAAGCCAGGTAGGCCAGCCCGCCGACGTACCAGATGTAAACGAAGTTGATGAACAACGGGAAGTCCCGGCCCATCGACGAAAACGTGGTCGTGACCGCGCCCTGACGTATGTAGCAGAGGCCCAACGTGTCGACGATCGGTTCGAATAGGCAGGCGATGCCGCCCCCGATCAGGCAGTACGCCAGCAATGGGCCACGGCCCGTGACCAGGTGTTTGATGGCGAAGAAGACACCGAAAAGCACGGGAATTCCGAGGAAGATCGTGAACAGCACCTCGGGCACAAAGGGCATCGGCGTCGTCGGATGCGCCGGGATCGGTGGGGCCATGTGCATAGGAACGAACGCCGTCATCTCTTCCCTTTGCTTCGAACCACAGCGCGCACTCCGCACGCCACTTGCCCGGGCGATCCGCCGAGCCCGGACTAGGACACTGCAAAGCCTATCGGGATATGAATGCTATTTCAAGAATGAAATTATATTCATTCGATTGCCGGCCTCAGTCCCGTGCCTCCTGATGACTCCGGCAGCTGTTGAACACAGCGACCGATGCCTCAGCTGCACAACGGCTTTCAGACCTCAGGACGGCCTGCCGTGGGGCGCAACGTTTCGCTACACCGCGACAAAGCGCCGGAGCGGCGCGCGCAACTGGGCCAACAGCTCTGCCGCCGCACGTTCGCCGGATACCGTCGCCGTGCACATATTCGACGAGGACCGAAACACCCCGGCCAATTGGATGCGAGAAGTGGTCGCCGCCTGCCGCGCCTGGAACTGGCCGAGTTCCTTGTAGAGCCCGGGCCTGCTGTAGACGATAACTTCGTTCCACCGGGCGATGCGGGTGTAGTCCACGGTGTCGGTGACACCCGGAATGAGTTTTTCCATCCTGCGCAGGATTTCGGTGCGGATGGTGTCGTCGTCCTCGTCGATGATCCGCTCGGCGAATTCGGTCATCGTCAGGATGTCGAGCAGGCCATGGCCCTCCGGCGCACGGCCCGGCGCCTTGTTGTGCTCACAGGTGAAGCCCATCAGATCGGGATCGACCGGTTCGGGGATGTTGATGACCGATGCCACGATGCCCTTGGGCTTTCGAGTCACACCGGTGTTCATCACCACGCACTTCGTGTAGCGCAGACCACGCAGGAATGCCTCCGAAGCGGCGTCGAAATGACCGGGCACGAGGTCCGGGATGGTGTCGCCGCGAGCGGTAATCACCGCGCCCGCACCGGATTCGGTGTGCGTGACACCATCGGCGCCCGTCCAGGTGACGGTCACGCCGTCGACGCCCTCTCTGACCTCTTGCACGGTGGTATTGAGCCGGATGTCCATGCCCTGGGAGAGGCGGTCGACGTAGGTCGAGTATCCCTCGCGGAACGCATAAAGCTTGCTGCCCAAGATGTTGTAGAGCATGAAGAACAGCTCCAGGTTCGAGATGGCGTCCCCGCGCACACCCAGCACTCCGCGCACCGTCGAATTGATGACGTAGTCGTAAACCTCCCCGGACAGGCCGAGGTGCAACGAGCAGTATTCGCGCGGTGTCATGGTGTCGAACGCTGAAGCGCGAGAGAGGTCTTCGTAGTTGAGTAGCTTGCTTGCTCGGGTCGCGTCGATACCGAAGCGGGCCATCAACGCCTTGGACTTCAGCGATACCAGCGGCGTCTTGAGGACGTCGAGAAAGAGGTGATCCGACCGCAGGTTGTGAATAACGTTGTCGCGTGCGAAACCGATGATCGACCCGGCCGGGATCAGGTCATCGCCACTGCCGATCTCGTGGGCGAGTTTGACCACCGGCTCGTAGGCACTCGGCAAAATCGTGGCCCCCTCCTCCATCAGGTAGCCCTGCTCGCGGTGGGTGTGGATCATGCCGCCAGTGCGATCGCGCTTCTCCAGAATGACGGCCGGAATCCCTTGCGCCCGTATCCGATAGGCGGCGGTGAGGCCGGACGGCCCGGCACCGACGATGTAGACCGGTCCGCGATCGGCGAGTTCGTCATGGGCGTTGGAGATCATCTCTTCGCTCTCTTTCTCGGAGTCGTGCGGTTTGCGACCAGGGAGGGCAGCACGAAATCGGCGACGAGCGCCTTCTCGGCCTCGGCATCGAGGTCCTCCCGCAGCATCAACATCAGGTAGACACCACGCAGCCACTCGACGGCGCGGTCGTCGTCGACTTCGGGCCGGATCTCGCCGCGCTCACGCGCACGCCGCAGCATCGGACCCAAGACATCCAAAACGATTCCCTGCATGGAGGATTCGTGGCCGGTGATCAGCCGGTGCAGGGAAACGGTTGTGGTGGTGTCCAGCAGGTGGCGCAGTTCCGGATCCGAGCGGGCCGCATCCACGGTGGCGATCGAGGTCTCCAGCAGCAGCTCGTCGAACGGGGCGTCGCGGTCGGCGATGGGCCGAATGCCCTCCCCGAGTTCCCGCAGCCTGGTCACGATCGCGGCCTCGGTGATCTCGGGGCGAGTCAGCCCGAGCCGGTACAAACCGGTGCGCCCGATGCCTGATTCCTTGGCGATGTCGTCCATCGTGGTTCGGTCGACGCCGTAGCGCGCGAAGCAACGACGGGCAGCGGCCAGCACCTGCTCTGGGACGGCGGGGCCGATGTTTTCCGGAAGCATGGCGACCATCTAACCGCCTCCGGATGTGGTGCTTTGGGTCCGCTTCAGCTGATTCAGATACTGATTGGGACATAACGGCTTTCCGGGCTGACCACAGTAGATGCTGCCCTGTTGGTAGGACGGCAGCACCGGTATGCTGTTCACGCCGCCGGTCATGGCCACCCAGTCGTTGGGTACCTGGTAGGCCACCAGGGTGGTGAAGCCCGCCCAACCACACACCGCCAGGCTGGACAGCATCGTCTTGAACCTGGGGCCCAGCGCCGATGCGTCGACGTCGCGGTCGACCGCGCAACGCCCGTTGGCGTCGCGTCCGTCGCGCAACCAGGTGAACATCAGACAGTACGACGAGATGAACAGCAACTCGGTCAGCGGGAGCCGGTGGGTGGTGTCGGCCCACAGCGTCAGCGCGTTCGGCGACGATACGTAGGTATAGACGCCGGTGCGGTTCCATACGGTGGCCAGGCACCCGAAGGCCGTCATGAAAGTCGCCAGCACGACCGCGTACAGCGCGACCGTGCTCAACCGGGGGAACCTCCGGCGCAACATGTCCAAGTACGCGCAGCCCACAATCGCCGCACCCACCCCCAACCAGATATAGGCGGGCATGCACCAGCCCAGGCTCCAGGCCCATCGGTCGGCCTGGGGTGCCGCGAACCCCGGGAACTGCCCGGCCCACGTGCCCAGGTTCAGCGAGTGAGCGTTCATCGCCCAGGTGGGGTTGAACATCTGGCACAACACATCGAGGACCGACGCGAACAGGCCCCCCAAGAACAGCTTTCCGTCCAGGGTGATGGCCCGCTGCCGATACGCCGGTCGCAACAGCGTGAACCAGAGCAAGAAGGCGAACACCGAGAGGCTGATCGCCTCCGTCAGCCGAATGACCCAGCCGAAGGGGTACGGGTCGGGGCCGGGATCAACGGGGGTGGCCTGCGGGGACAGCAGCCACCTGGTCCAGCAGCTGACTGCCAGCCCCACCAGCGCCAGACCCAAAGCGGCCCACAGCCACACCTTGCCGGACGGCCGGACCGGGTTGGCGGTCCGTGCGCCCGTGCGGTGGATGGGCACGACCACGTCGACGCCGGCGTCCATCGTTGGAACATAGCACATGGAACACTTCTTGTACCATGTTCCACATGTCGTATATTAACCGCGATGAGTAACCCAATCGCGCCGATCGCCGAGCAGGCGAACCTGTTGCACATGGTCAGCTCCCCGACGACCTTCTTTTCGACGGGCAATGTCGCCGAGGCGGCCCCCGGCGTGCACACGCCGCTGGGCTGGAGCATCTGGGGCGGACTGACCGAACAGGTGCTTTCGCAAGTCGTCGTTGCCCTGGGCGCGTGGCCCCGCCCGCCCGATGTATCCGACGTCAACCGGCGGTTCGGCTGCATCTTCTACGGCCGATACGCGGCCAATGTCAACACATTTCGTGCCTTTGGCGACCGGATGCCCGGCACCTCCGGTGACGCGGTGGAGATCCAGTTCTTTGGTGCCAAAATGTCGCAAGAGACCAATCGTCCTGTGCCCCAGCGCTATCCGATAGTAGTGGCGAAGATGCCCTGGAACCTGGCCCGGACACCGCGCCAGGTCGCCGCTTACCGGGCAGACAATTACGCGTGGTGGACGGATAACGTCTGTGACCGCCCCCCCAACGGAGTGGCCGAGGGGCTCGCGTTGCTTTCCGAAGGCAGCCGCCGCTACGTCCCGGTGATGCGTGCGCATTGCATCGTCACGCTGTTGGCCCAGGCCTGCTACGACCAGCTCGCCAAGCTGTGCGCGGCGGCGGGGATGGACGGGCGCGAGAGGGCTCTGGTGAGCGGCTATGGCGGCATGGAAGAGTCGGCGGTGGTCGCCGACCTGCGCGAGGTGGCCGGCGGGCAGCTTACGGAGCGCGAGTTCGTGCGCCGCCACGGCTACCATGGCCGCGGTGAGGGCGACGTGTCGAGCCGCTCCTGGCGTGAGGACCTGACACCGATCCGGGCTTTGGCCGAGTCGTACCGCAAGTCCGGCGCAGATCCGTTGGCCAACGCGGCGTCCACTCGGACATCACGGGAAACCGCCGAACGCGAACTGCGGGAACGCCTCCCGTGGTCGCGCCGGCCGCTACTGGCGCCGATGCTGGCGTTGACACGACGATTCGTACTCGGCCGCGAGGTCGGAAAGGCCGGGTTCCTGTTGGCCATGGACGGGATGCGCGCGGGTGCCCGAGCCATCGGCGCGTCGCTAGCCGACGAGGGTGTGCTCGGCGATGCCGAGGACGTGTTCTTCCTGACCCTCGACGAACTGCTCGCCGACCCCCGCGTCCCGCGCGGCGATGCGATTGCGGAGCGCCGCGAGCTCTACACCCGTTACCGGAGCTTGGATCTGCCGCCGACCTGGCAGGGCAACCCCACACCGCTGCCGTTAGACCGCGGCGCCCCGTCGACCGAACGTGTTGAGATCGTCTCGGGCATGGGTGTCAGCCCCGGGACAATCGAAGGCACGGTGCGGGTCGTCCACGACGCGGACGACGACCAGGCTGATGAATTCGAACCCGGAGAAATCCTGGTGTGCCGCATCACCGATCCGTCTTGGGCTCCGCTACTCTCGGTGGCCGCGGCGGTGGTCATTGACATCGGCGGATCGCTATCACACGGCGCGATCGTCGCCCGCGAACTCGGAATCCCCTGTGTAATCAATACTGTGGACGGCAGCCGCAGGTTGCGCACCGGTGACCGGGTGACGGTCGACGGCGATGCGGGCACCGTCCGGGTGCGGCCGTAATCTAAGGTCCTGTTTGGTATTCGGTGACCCGGCGCTCGCCGGAGAGGTTCCGCAGCATCACGAAGGTCATCGCGACGACCCAGACGAAGAAGAGTGCGACGGGAAGGTAGAGAGCGAACAGCCCGTTGTACGCGAACGGCCCCGCCTTGAAGAACGCGATCAAGGCGCCCGCCGAGATTTGCACCGCGAGCCAGAGGCACAGATACCCGGACCACCGCGGAAACGGCGCCCGCTCGCCGTCTTTGAACGCCGCAAGCGCGATCGCGATAAACCAGACCGTGAACGGAGGCCAGGTGAAGATGAACAGGAAGTACGCGAGATCGTTGCTGTACCGCACAATCTCGGGCGGATAGTCGCCGGGGCGAAACGCGGTGAGCGCCCAGATCGTGCAGGCCAGTACGACAAAGACACTGGCGACCGCGACGGACGCGATCTGTACGTAGGTGAGAAACGGACGCGCACCTTCGGCCGGCCGCGTCTGCGCCGCCAGCGCGGCACCGAACGGTGCGATGAGCGCCAGCCCGATGGCCGAGACGATCGCGCCGATGCGCACGCTCGTAGCGTGTTCGGCGTACTTTGCCGCTACCACGGCCGCGGCACTCGACGGTTCCATGAACGGCGGAATGAATCGTCCGACTAGGACAGCGCCGACCAGGGTGACAACTGCCATCGCGGGCCCGCTCCAGATGCCAACCTTCAGCAGCCGCGCATCGTTCATTGCAGTCAGGCGCTATCGCGGTCGACGTGGTCGCCGACCGAGGAGGTCGGATAGGTCACCGCCTTGAGCAGCCAGACAGTGTTTGCGACGAACTGAATGCCGAATACCACCGCAGGCAACCAGAATACGAAGATGCCGTTCCACGCGAACGGACCGTCCTTGAAGAACTGCAACACGATTGCCGGGGTATAGACGAGGGTGGCCCAGATGTTGAGGTAACCAAGCCAACGCGGAAACAGGGGCCTCTGTCGGGAGTCGGTGAGGATCGCAAACGCGAACGCAAAGTTCTGCGCCATGAACGGCGCCCACGGCATCACCACGATGAACCAAGCCACGTCGTTCAGCGTCTGCGTGGCCTCCGGTGACCGGTCCGGACGAAACGCGGTGACCGCCCACAACATCGCGGGGATCATGAACGTCACCGCGGCCACCGCTCCCCCGGCCAGAGCAATGCCGGCCGCGGTGTGACCGGAGCCGGGGATACGGCGAATTTGACCGTAAATCGCTCCCGAGTAGGCGATGTAGAACATCGACGCGAGAAGGATCAGCGCCGTACCAAACCGGATTCCGGTTGCGTGCTGCTGGTAGTGCGCGGCGATCTCGATCGCCGATGCGCCGGGCCGCAGTGGTGGCAAGAACGCACACAGCAGCAGGCCGCCAAAGAACAACAGCGGGCAGACGATTCCGCTAAGAGCGCATACACGCTGGAACGTTCGCTGGACCCCGGTCGCGGACAATCCCGACGCGCTGAGCGGGTCGCCCGAACTTGCCGATTTCGCCATTTCACGGACAGTCTCGTGGCCAAGGTCGTGTTGCACTGCCATGACGGCGACTCCTTAAGGACGGCGACTACCAAACTAATCCTCGCTGAAATTTTTTTCAATCCTGAAATAGATTTCAGTGCCCAATCCGCTGCCGAACGATCGGGCGGGGCCGCCGAGACCGTGCCGCGCGCACGGCAGACGGACCACTGCGCAACGGCGTCATCATTGCCGATGAACTCGAAATCCCGTGCGTTAGAACCACTATGTATGGCAGATCGCCAAAGGCGGCGGACGTCCAGCTACGGCAGCTTCCGGCGCGCGATCTCTCGCGCGGAGGCCGGGTCGACGCCGAAGCCGCGCAGCATCATCTCCGCGCCGCGCGACTCCGTCTTGGGGCCCGGGGGCAATCGGCCGGCCAGGATCGACCGGATGGCGGCCAGCGCGGCACCCACAATAGATGTCAGGGCCAGCTCCAGATCGTCGATAGCGAATCGGCCAGACTTGCGGCCGCGGGCCAGGGTCTCCATCGCCCACGGTGTCACGGCGTCCTCGAAAATCGCATTGACCCGGTCGAGCTCGACCAACACCCGGGCCAGTTCGGGTTCGTCCCGACTGAACCGCAGAAAACGCCGGTAGGACGCCGACGCCGCCTCGGCGGGGTCGGCGAACTCGAGCGCGTCGGAACCAATCCTCGCGGCCAGGCCCGCCAGCAAGTCGGCCACGACCGCCTCGAGGAGCGCGTCCTTGGACGGGAAATAGGTGTAAAAGGTGCCGAAGCCCAGATCGGCAAGATCGGTGACATCGCCGATTCGAAGGTCCGCCACCCCGTTCTCGGCGATCAGCCGATGGGCCGCGTTGAGGAGCCGTTGCCGGGCCTCGGCCTTTCGCCGATCGCGGCGCCCCATCGGGGCAGCGGGAAGTGTCACGACAGCAGTATCGCATTCGATCGCTATCTCAATCTTGATTTTGTAATCGAGTTCGATCAGGATCACAGATATGACGGAAAATAATCTGCCCACCGACGCCGACTACTTGATCATCGGAGCCGGACACAACGGGTTGACTGCCGCGTGTTACCTGGCCCGGGCTGGATTTCGGGTGGCCGTCTTGGAAGCGTCGCCCACCGTTGGCGGCATGACCTCCACCAACGCCACCCTGGCGAAGGCTCCGGGCCACTACTTCAACGAGGGCGCGATCCAGTTGACCGGGATCTTCCAGCTCTCCGGCGTGGCCGAGGACCTCGAGCTACACAAGTACGGGCTGCGACGAATCTCGGTGGACCCCGCACACATCCAGTTGGCACCGGATGGAAGCTCGCTGGCGATCTGGAAGGACGCCAGTCGCACCGCCGACGAACTGCGGCGCTTTTCACCGAAAGACGCTCGAGCGTGGCTGGACATGGCCAATGCGCTGGACCCGATCATGGATGTGGTCGTGGCCTACATGAAGTCGCATCCACTGCGCCCGTTCAATCGCGAGATGGCCGGCTCTTTGTTCGGCGCCACTCGCCACCTCAAGAAGATCGCCGGGCTGCGGAACATGATCACCGCGTCACACACCGAATTCCTCGAGGAAACCTTCGAAACCGAACTGCCCAAGGGCGCGCTGGCAGCCATGGCCGCCTTCTCGCAGATGCGCCTCGACGCGACCGCCTGGGCGATGATCTATCTCGGTGTCGTGCAAAAGGTTGCGAACGCAATGCCGGTCGGCGGCACCGGCGCGCTGCCCGCTGCGCTGCATCGCTGCCTCACCGCGCTGGGCGGCACCGTACACACCGATACCCGAGTGCAGCAGCTTGCCGTATCCAACGACCGGGTGACGGGCGTGCAGCTGGAATCCGGCCAGTTCGTCGCGGCGCGCAAGGGCGTTCTGACGACCTGCAACCCGGTCGTCACGCTCAACGAACTGCTGCCGGAAGGCACGCTGGATACTAAACTTTCCGCGCGCGCCAAGGACATTCCGATTCGGAAGACGCATGCGACGTCGCTGAAGATCAACGTCGCCCTCGAGGGCCGCGTGACGATGAAGAAGCATGAGGATTGGCGCGGCGACGGCCTGGACCTCCGCAAGTACCTCATTGCCTGGCACACCCTCAAGGAACAGGACGATGCCTGGAACGCCGTTGTTCGTGGCCAATGGCCCGACCCGGTGCCGGTGAGCTGCGCGATCATCCCCACCGCGGTGGATCCCACCCAGGCGCCCGAGGGACGTGACAATTTGTGGCTGTGGTCCGGCGTTATCCCGGTGACACCGGAAGAGCCATGGGACGACGTCCGTGACAAGGTCGGCGACGCTGTATTGCGGGATACCGCACAGTATTACGAGGGACTCGACAAGCTCGAGATCGATCGGGCCGTACTCGGCGGACCCGACCTCGAAACGAGGTTCAATGCCCCCGCGGGCAACGTCTACCACGTCGACCCGCTGATCACGCGGTTCGGGCCGCTGAAGCCCGCAGCCGGACTGGGCGGCTATCGGACACCGGTCAAGGGGCTCTACCTCAGTGGCGCCGGCACCCACCCCGTGGGCGGGGTGTGCGCACTGCCGGGCAAGCTCGCCGCCCAGACAGCGATTCGGGACCAAAGGAAGCAATGACAGCGCCCGATGCGCTGCTGCGTGACATCGAATTGTCGCGCCGGATCCAGACTTTCTGCGCGTGGTGTGGTCCCGCGTTTGTGGTCCTGTTGTTCGGCGGATGGGGCTTGATGGGCGGATTCATTCCGCTCATACCACCATCATACCAAGCTGAGCAGGTGGCGGCGGCCTACGGCGAGAGCGTCAGCGTCCACCGGCTTGGAACGCTGCTCGCGTTGATCGGCATCTTCTTGACGATCCCCTTCTTCTTCGCGATCAGCATGCAGATCCGGCGCACCGAGTTGCGCGTGCCCAGTCTGGCAATTCTGCAGTTCGCCTCCGGGATCATCGTCACCGTCGTGCTGATCATCCCGATGCTGTTGTTCATCGGTGGGTTGTTTCGGCCTGAACGCCCACCGGAACTGACGAAGCTCGTCAACGATCTGTCCTACGTGATGCTCATCCTCCCGTGGCCCCCGATCTTCGGCCAGCTCGGCGCGCTCATCGTGGCGATCTTCCACGACCGCAGCGCAGCGCCGGTGTTCCCGCGCTGGCTCGGTTTCTTCAATCTGTGGGTCGCGCTGTTGCTGCTTCCGGCGAGCATGATCATCTTCTTCAAGACGGGTCCCTTCGCGTGGACCGGCGTGATCGGGTTCTGGATACCCGCGGCCGTCTTTGGTGTCTGGTACATCGTGATGACCATCGTCCTATTGCGGGCCATTCGTGACGAGGCGGCATCCGATGCAGGTGCGGCACGTTCAGCCGCTTAGCATTTCGCGTGAGCACCGGTTAGGCGTCAGGCCTGAATTCCGGTCTACTCGAACGGAATTGCGAAGTATTCCTGGTAGCGCGCGAATGCGATCCGGTCGCGAGAGTTCATCTCGTCGGTACCGAGATTCAGCTTGTGCACCGGCCTGGTACCCCTGGGATTGGTATCGACGTAGTGCTGCATCGCGTCGCGACCGGCCTGGGTCAGCTCCAGACCGAACGCACCGTACATCGCAGCGATCGCGGCAATGGGGTCGTCGACCAGATCGGCGTAAAGCATGTGGTGCAAGCGATCTTTCGGGATGGCACCGGAATCGATCTGATCGATCACGGCGTTGAAGCGCGTTGCGGACAGGTTAGGGTCGGTGACGTAGTCGAACGCACCGAACTGGAACGGATGGTCCGTTCGGCCCCATTGCACGGTCCCCAGCAGGCTGACCGCCGATGCGAGCGCCCGGGTCGGATCGCGGTGCGGCCAGACAAACCGGGCATCCGGGTATACCTCGAGCATCTCGGGCATGCGATCGAGGTGCATGGGGTCTTTCAAGACCCAGTGCTGGCGGGGATTTCGCCACTGCAAGAGCTTGAGGACACGCTTGTGATAAGCCAGCGCGATACGTGGATCCTGGCCCGCCAGCCACGCCTGATAGCTGGGTACCTGACCAAGGCTGTCGAACCACGTCGAGGAACGAAAGGCGAATCCGAGGATCTGGCAGCACTCCATCGGCAGCCAGCCGGCAAATTCGTGCATCGACACTATGGTCGGCGTGACTCGGTTCCATTGGTCGATCAGGAAATGCCCGCGCTCGATCCGCGGGTCGGTCTCGTAGCTGGCGGCTTCCGGAGGTGGACACGGGAAGATGATCTCCCAGTGTTTCGGCGCACAATTGTCGGGATGGCGATCGAGGATGTTCACCAGCATCGTGGTCCCCGAGCGACCCTGTCCGATCACGAAGATCGGTTCGCTGACCACTTCGTCGTCGATTTCGGGATGCCGGGCGTACCAGTCCTCGATCTGCAATCGCCCCTCGAGCAATTGCAACATCTCAGAACGGGTTCGCAACCTGCCCATCAGATTGAGGTCGGCTTCCTCGTCCATCGACTTGCATAAGATCTCGAGCGGTTCGCGCCAGAGATCATCGCCGAAATCGGTCAGTCCGGTGGTGCGTTGAGCGCCGGAGATCAACGACTCCGGATCCAGCGGCACAACGCCTTTGATGTTCATCTGCGCACCCTCTTCGTTGATGCGCTGAACCCACTCGGGCCGTGCCGGCGGCTCCCATTGCGAGGTTCGTTCGTTCATGATGCCCCTTCACTGGAGAAACGCAGCAGAAAAGTTTCGCGTCGCTCACGCAAGTGCGCGGCTCGCTCTTCCGGTGTCACACGAGGCACATCGGTGGGCAGCGCGGATTCCAGGTCGGCTATCGGGACATGCCGGCCAGCGGCGGTCGGTTCTTCTCCCCCGCGCATGCCCTGCCAGCGGTTGACCACCAGCAGGTGCGAGTAGCCGCAGGGGTCCAGCCAGTTGGCTACTCCTGGATCTTCCTGAGCGACAACGTAAGTGACCGAGCCGTCGGAGTTGGGCACCGACTGCCCGTTGTTCAGGCAGCTCTGCCGCTCCCAATAGTCGATGGTGCGAAACCAGTAGTCGTGCAGGACGATGTTGCGATACGGCGCATCAGCGGGGCCGATCGTGAAGACGAAAGCATGCGATTCGTCGATCAGCAGGCGGGCGAACATGATTGTCTGCGAGACAAGCCCGCCAACCCGGCCGGTATTGAACAGCGGGGACACCGTGTTGGGTTCCATGTTGTCGAAGAGGCTGAGGAACCAGTACATGGGCGGCACGTCTTCGACCATCATGGCTGCCGCGCGGGCGGCCACTTGCTCCTCGGTCCACTGCGGCGCACTGGGTGGGTCAAGCCTGCGTACGGTCCAACTGCCGGGCACCTGGCGCCAATCCGATCGGCATTCCCGATTGAACAGGTACAGGGCGCCCGGAGGAACGTGTACGTGGTTGGGATCGCCATTCGCCGGTTCCGGGCCAACAGTCAATCGATACCGGCCGTCGTCGCCGACCTTGATGCCCAACAGATCTAGACTGCCCAATGTCATTGTGATCGAGGGGTTTCCGATGACTGTCAAGGGAATGTCGGCGGGCACTGGGTCGAAACGTTGGCCCTCGATCTCGTAATGGGCGCCGTAGCTGACCGGCACCAGCACGTAGTGCTGGTCGGGCCCATCGCCTCCCGAACCGCGTGAACCGGGCACCTTCGTGCCGAACCACTCGTGTGGAGGGCAGTAGTGCATCCCCAACGCGATCGGGTAGTTGGCGTCCCCGGCAGCCGCCTTGAGGCAGTAGTTGAACGCGAACTCGTCGACCAGCTCGTCGAACCGAAGTCCCCACGCCTCTTGCGGAGCGCCTCGCCCGGCGAGGGTTTTCCAGCGCATTGCCACCAGCTCGCGTGCCTGGGCTACCGCATCAGTTGCAAAGGCGCGCATGGCAAGAGCTTCGCCGTCACGCTGCTCAATTGTGGCCAGCGGATTGCCCGCAACAGAAGGGAACATGGCCGTCACCCTACCCATAAAGAGACATACTGTCTATTAATTGGAGGGGCACGTTAAAATTCCCGGGTGTCAACGCGCAAGGTTTCCAGTGGCCGGACTCGCCGCAACGGTGTTACCCGTGACGTCATCGACGCAACCGTGCGCTGCCTCTCGGCCGGGGAGAGCGTCACCAGCTTGGGGATCCAGCGGATCTGCGAGGAAGCCGGTGTCGCACGGTCGGCGTTTTACAAGAACTTTGCCGACAAGACCGATCTGTTGCGCAGGGTCGTTGCCGACGCGACGGCCGACCTGTTCGACACGGCGTGCGCCTGGGCCGCCGGTACGGGCGGACTGGAATCCATGGCCGCCGCGCATTGGAACACCGTGCGGGTCTGGCGCGAGCACGCGCCGCTGTTGCGGGCTTATTTTGAAGCCGCAGCATACCAACCCGAACTAGCAGCAATCTGGGACGATCGGATGCAAGCCGTCGTCACCGTGATGCAGACGAGGATCAGCAACGGGCAGCGCGATGGCTCGGTGGCCGCTGACCTCGATGCGCAGACGATCGCGAAGTTCATCGTCTACGGGTTCGAACGGCTCACCGCACAGCACATAGCCACCGCCCCCGCTTCGGCCGACAAAAAGTTCGCTCGGTCGATCTCAGAGGCCGGCTGGCGGCTGATCTACGGATCCGCCCGTGGCCAAGCTTGAGCCGCTAAAAGTAGAAGCGATGTCCACCAATTCAGGGGCCGCGGCGCGTAGCTACTCCCGGTCGGCCGCCGCGGTGACGATCGCTTCGGCCTCTGTTGGTGACAACCCAAGTGATCCCAACACATGACGGGCAAAGGCCTGGTGGGCGCTCGCGCCATGACGACCGTTGAGTATTTCCCGAATGAGGGCGAAGGCGCCGCCGATCACCGCGGTGAGCAAGACCTCGATGTCGGCGACGACGAAACGGCCGCTTTCGATTCCGCGCTCGACCGCGATGCGCGCGGGGTTGTGGACGGCGTCGCCGAACAGTTCCTCGGAGTGCCCGATGTTGACGATCAACCGGGCGAAGTCGGGCTCGTCGTAGGCGAGCCGAATGACGCGAAGATTGGCCCGTGCCACGACCTCGGCCGGGTCGGTGTCGTCCTCGACATCGGTGATGATCGCCGACGTCAAGTCGGACAAACTCTCGGTGATCACCGCCTCGAGGAGCTCCTCCTTGGACTGGAAGTAGTTGTAGAAGGAGCCCAGCGCAACATCCGCCTCTTCGGTGATGTCCTGGATGCGCAGGCTCGCAACCCCTTTGGCGGCGATCAGCGTCCGGCCGGCGTCCAGCAGCAGGCGGCGGGTGCGCAGCCGCTGGCGTTCGACGCGCGTCGTCGCCTTGGCCTCGGTCTCGGACTTCACACCCGGATTATTACCGAATGAATTAAGTTTCACCCTTGAAATCATATTCATTGTTTGTTAGCTTAGACCCACGGGGGTGAACTGGCTCACAGCTGACGGAGCGGCGATGTGACGATGCGCGGTCGCGGCGAGCCGACACACCCGCAGTCGGAGGCGTTGTGGCACAAGCCCAAAGCAATCTCGGGATCGCCCGCGGAGCCGACAATTCCGCAATCCGTCAAGGCATAGGAGCGAAACAGGCATGGCGCTTGGCACACATTCCGGTGACACCGACCTGCTGCTGCCGCTGCCGGCGGCCGGCGAGCACTGGGATCCGCATCTGATCCATACCCACTACTTCGGCTTCAGCATTCCCGAAGCGGCGATCGGCGCCTTCCTTTACATTCGTTACCAGCCGGCGTTCCCGCTGTCGCAGGGTGGCGTCTGCATCTTCCAGGGCACCGACAATGTCGAACACACCGACATGGCATTCCTCGATTACGAGGTCACGATGCCGTGGCCGCGGATCGAGGGCAACACGATCACCACCGACAACGGCCTGACCATCGACTTCCTGGAGCCGGGCCGGACCGCGCGGATCACCTACCGCAGCGGTGACGGTGCCACCTCCGTCGACGTCGTCGCCGAAGCCGTAACCCCGCTACTGGCCCGAGGACATGTGATGCCGGGCGAGGAAGACCATCACGACGTGGCACGCGAGCCCGGCGGCACCGAGCAATTCATGCACATGACCGGTGAATTGGTGCTGGACGGCACGACCTATCCCGTCGACTGTTACGCCCCGCGCGACCGCTCCTGGCGCCAGATCCGGGTGGAACGCCGTGGCGCGGTGCCGGTTCCGCCCGTCGGCTGGTCGCCGATGTACTTCGGCCCCGATCTCATCTTCAACCAAATCAGTTTCGAACCGCTGGATACGGACCCCGCCTGGGCCGGCCTCTATGACGTCGGGGATCGTCCATCGCATCACTACGCCTGGATTCAGCGCGGCGAGGAAACCCGATCGATTAAGTGGGTGCGCCGCAACGTCTTCGAGTATCACCCACGCATTCACCTCCCCATGCGCCAGGAGATCGCCGCCGAGGACGAAACCGGAGAGCTGTACCGGTTCGAGGGTGAGGCAATCGCGTGCGCGCCGCTGCCGGCCTGGCCCAACACCTCGTTCCACGACAGCGTGTACCGCTGGACCGACGAACAAGGCCGCACCACTCACTCGACGTATCAAGAGATTTGGTTCGACGAATACCAGCGGAAGATGAAGCGCCGAGCGCTGGCCACCGTTCATCCATGACGCGTTGTCCCGCAGGCATTTGACTCAAAGAGGAGCAAGCAATGGCCCTGAAGAACATTATCGACACCGAGTTGGCCGCCAAGCGGCTCGCCGATTGGCTGGCATCGAAACATCCCGATGCACAGGACATCACCGTGACCGATGTCCAGGTACCCGGCGCAGGGGGGTTGTCCAATGAGACGGTTCTTTTCACGGCGAACTGGCGCGACGCCGAGGGTGAGCAGACGCGGGGCATGGTCGCGCGCGTACAGCCCGACGGCCCCGGCGTGTTTCCCGACTACGACTTGAGCAAGGAAGCGACCGTCATCAAAGCGCTTGCCGACCACACGCCGGTACCGGTGCCCCAGGTCTACTTCTACGAAGAGGACCCCGCCGTCTTCGGGTCGCCCTTCTTGGTCATGCAGCGGATCGACGGCCGCATCCCCGCCGACGACCCGCCGTTCACCGCGGCCGGATGGGTGCTCGACCTGACACCGGATCAGCGACAGCGGATGTGGCACAACAGCCTCGACGTGCTGGCACAGATTCACCACGTGGACTGGCGAGCGCTCGGATTGGATTTCCTTGATACACCGGAAAACCAAAGCGGTCTCGACGCGGGCCTCGCCCATTGGCGACGCACCTTCGATTGGGCCGCCGAGGGCGAGCCGAACCCGACGCTGGACGCGGCGCTGCGCTGGTTGGACGAGCACCGTCCCGAGCATGACGAACCCAAGGTGCTCAACTGGGGCGATGCCCGGGTGGGCAACATCATCTTCTCCGCCGAACTCGCCGCCGCGGGCGTGCTCGACTGGGAAATGGTGACGCTGGCCAGCCGCGAGCAAGACCTCGGCTGGTGGCTGTTCTTGATGCGCCACCACACCGAGGGCGTCGGCCTCGAGCTGCCGGCAGGCATTCCCGACCGCGACGAGACGATCGCCTACTACGAGCAGACGACGGGTCACACACTGCGCGACCTCGACTACTACGAGGTGCTGGCCGGCACCCGACTTTCCATTCTGATGGTCCGCGCCGCGCACATGATGATCGGCGCCGGACTGCTGCCGCCGGAATCCCCTATGTCGCAAAGTAATCCGGCTAGCCAGCTTGTTGCGAAGCTCCTTGACCTGCCGGCCCCTACCGGGGACACGACCAGCTTCATCGGCAACCGAGGCCAATAAAGTGAACGCTCAGGCGGCTTTTCAGAAATTCTGTGCGTTCAGTGGCATCATTTGTGTACTGCTGTTCTTTGGCGGTTTCGTCGCCGCCGGCTTTCTGCCGCCGCTATCCCCGGGAATGTCCGCGGCGCAAATCGCGGCGCACTATCAGGCTCACACCAGCGGCATCAGGTTAGGCGCGGGGCTGATCTTCCTCAGCTCGATGTTCTATGTGTGGTTTACCGCGGTGATCGCCGGACAGATGCGGCGGATACCGGGGGTACATCCCACGGTGGTCAACGCGTCGCTGGCCGCCGGCGCATTCGCCGGAGTGACATTTTTGGTGCCGGCACTGATGTTCGCGATCACCGCGTTTCGTCCCGATCGCTCACCCGACGCGACCCTGATGCTCAATGACATGAGCTGGATCATGCTGGTGATGCCCTGGACGCCGTTCATGCCCCAGTACTTCTCCTTCGCCTTCGCGATCTTGTCCGATCAGAGGCCGCAGCCGTTGTTCCCGCGGTGGCTCGCGTATTTCAACATCTGGGTCGAGCTGATGTTCACTCCCGCGACCGTGCTGCCGTTCTTCAAGTCCGGCCCATTCGCCTGGAACGGACTGTTCGTTTTCTGGATGCCGGCGACGGTTTTCACTGCCCTGTTCATCGTCAACACGACATTCCTCATCAAGGCCATCAACTCCGAGGCCCGCGAAACTCAGGCTGCCGATGAGGCCCAGCGCCACGAGTCGCTGACTCGCGAAACGACGCCCAGGTAGCTCACCCAGCGGGGTTGTGTGAGATTTGACGTCTCAATATACTGGCCCGATCTCATAGAGAAGGTCAGCCTGCCACTGAGACGACGGGGAGGGAGGCTTCATGCCCACCTTGCGGAAGACCGCGATCGTGCTGCTTGGCACCGTGGTGGCCGGTCTCAATTTCGCGGTTCCCGCGGGCGCCGATCCTGGCTACGACCCGTGTCACTCGATGTTCAATCCGATCTGTCGGATGGTCCCAATGATGCCCGACCTTGACCACGACATTGATCTGACCCAAGATCCCAACGGACCCACCGACGGGCAAAGCGCCTTCACACAATCTGACACCAGGCAAGGTGGGCCCGCTGACACCAGGCATGGTGGGCCCGGTGGCCAACCCGGTGTCAGCCAAAGCGGCGGTTAGGACGCTCGGCCCAAAGTTACTTGCCCTGCCACTGTGGTGCGCGCTTCTCCGCGAAGGCCAGCGCACCTTCCTTGGCATCGGCCGATTTCCGCACCTCTGAAGTGATTGCAAGCTGCCACTCGAACGCGGAGAGATCAGTCCAGTTGCTTTGATGCGCAAGGATCTTCTTCGTCGCCTTGACTGCCAGTGGCCCATTCGCGGCGATCTTGGTCGCGACTTCACGCGCCGTCGCGAGCGCTTGGCCCGGCTCGGTGAGCACGGCGACGAGCCCGTGGCGCTCGGCGTCTTGGGCAGTGATCGGTTCGCCCGTCAACGCGGTCAACATCGCCAGGGAGTAGGGCAATGCCTTCGGAAGCCGCAGCAGCCCGCCGGCAGCGGCGACCAGTCCTCGCTTGACTTCGGGCAAACCGAATTTGGCGGCCGTGCTGGCCACCACGATGTCGGCGCTCAGGGCCAGTTCACAGCCGCCCGCCAGCGCCCAGCCCTCCACCGCCGCGATCAACGGCTTCGTCGGGGGACTTTCGGTGAGCCCGGCAAAACCGCGTCCCGGGATCGATGGCGATTCGCCTCTCAGGAATGCCTTGAGATCCATTCCGGCGCAGAATGTTCCATCGGCACCCGTCAGGATTGCCGCCGTAAGATCGTCGCGGGATTCCAAGTCGTCGATCGCCGCGGCGATACCGGTGGCGACCGAGCTGTCGATCGCATTCTTGGCTTGCGGACGGTTGATCGTGATCACCATGACGCGATCGGCCGTATCGACCAGGACGGTGTCTGTCATTGCTTGCCTCCTGAAGTTTCGCCGGCGCCGCGGCTTGTCAAGCCGAGATGCTTTCCCAAAGCTCAATTTCGCCTTCGTCGCGCACCCGCGCCCCGAGTTGGCGGCTGTAGGCGAATTCCGACTGATCGGCGTCCCGCAGTGCCCACAACTTGCTGGTGTAGCGATGCAAGTCGTACTCGGCGGTGATGCCCACCGCCCCGTGCAGTTGGTGCGAGGTCCGTGCCACCAGGGTCGCCGCGGTCGCCGCGGTGATGCGAGCCGCCGACACCGCGCCGAACCGGTGCGGCTCGGGCGTGCCAGCATCCGCGCATGCCGCCGTTGCCCGGTCGAGCGCCGACTGGGCGAACCTGGTACGCACCGCCATCTGCGCCAACGCGGTCGACACGGCGGGTATCTTCACCAGCGGCGCCCCGAACTGCTCACGCTCGGTCACGTACTTACGGGTGAGTTCGTAAGCCCCCCAAGCGGTGCCGAGCAATGCGGCCGACCGGGCCAGGGCCAGTCGGTCGATGACCTGCGCGACACCAGGTCCGCCCGATATATGCGCGGCGGAGGCGCCGGCAAGATTTACCCGTGCGCCGGGCAGGTCGGCGATGTCGCGGCTGGGCTCCACGGCGACCGACTCCCCCGCCAGCGGGACGGTCACGACCGATGATGTCGTCACGATCACCAGCCCGGCAGCTCGATCGGCGAACGGCACCTGAGTGAAGTTGGCGGTGACGGCTTTTGACGAGACATCCAGCTCGGGAACGACGACGATGGTGTCGTAACCTTCTCCACCGGTTACGGAGTCAACGGCGTACGAGGTCGTCGACGCCTCGACGATCGGAGTGTTCAGTCCGGCACGTGCCAACTCACGAACGACGACCACCAGGTCGGCCAGGCTCCCGCCCGAACCGCCCTTGTCCTCGGGCATTCCAATACCGGCGAGCCCCAGTTCGCAGACCTGGCCCCACACTGAACCCGGATCGTCGGCGTCCGCTGCGACGTTGGCGATGAGGTCGGTCAATTCGCGGGCAAATTCACTCATGGCCTGGTCTCGCTTTTCGTCACGATCGAAAGCAGCACATCGGAGGCGCCGCCGCGCAGCGTGAACCCGGGTGAGGCCAAAAGCGCTTCCGCCAATGGATCGGTGCGTGAGGTCGGCAACCCCACTCGTCGGGCGAATTCGATGACGTCGTTCTCGAACTCCGTGCCGAGATACTTCAAACTCGCCGCCTCCACGACAGGCGCGCGCCCGGCATCCATGGCGTTGGCGATCTCCCAGCATTGCCGCCGCAGCGTGGCCAGACGGGCGATCAGCGCGCCGAGTTCCACATCGTGGCGGTCATCAGACGTACGGCGCAGGTGGTCGAGTGTTTCGGCCAGCAGCGGATACGTGCTCAACACCCGCTCAGGACCGCCGCGTTCGAACGACAGTTGCTCGATCACCTGACGCCAGCCGTTTCCCTCGGTCCCGAGCAGTCGGTCGTGAGGAACGAAGACGTCGGTAAAGGTGACCTCGTTGAAATGGTGCTCCCCCGACATGTCGACGATCGGCGAAACCTCGATCCCGGGAGTGGACATGTCCACGACGAACTCCGACAGGCCTTCGTGCTTTTTGCCGCTTGAATCCGTGCGAGCCAACAGGTAGGCGTGCGTCGCGCGATGCGCGACGCTGGTCCATATCTTGCGACCGGTGACCGCCCAGCCGCCGTCGACCTTCTTCGCGGTCGTGCGCACGGCGGCCAGATCCGAGCCGGCCTCCGGCTCACTCATGCCCAAGCAGAAGATGTAGTCGGCACGGATGATGCCCGGCAGCAGTTCCTTCTGCAGCTCAGGGGTGCCGTGGCGCAGGATGGCCGGACCAATCTGACGATCGGCGATCCAGTGGGCCGCGACGGGCGCTCCGGCACGGAGCAGCTCCTCGGTAACCACAAGGCGTGAGCGAGCGTCGAGTCCGCCCCCTCCGAATTCCACCGGCCAGGTGATGCCGATGAGCCCACGCGCGGCGAGTGCGCGACTGAACTCGAGATCGAAGGAGCGCAGCCAACAATCGCTGCGCGGCGTGTAACGGCCCTCAGCCAGCCACGAAGCGGTCAGCTCACGCACCTGTTGACGCAGCGCGGCGAGCCGCTGCGTCGCGTCGTCGTCGGCTCGCAGGTCATGTTCCGTCATAGAGGCAGTGTCCGTCATGCCCGCGGGCCCGTCTCCGAGTGGCGCACGGACGCCACCATAGCATTTTGAGTTTCAGTGTCTCAAATCAGTCCCCGCGGGCCGAAACCAGAGCGGTAACCTAAAGCCACTAGGCTGGTGGCTTAGGTTCGGCCCGCTCGATCCCGGAGCATGACAAGAGAAATAGCGATGGTGCCCATCATGAACCCGCCCAACAGGTTTCCGCTTCCGCACGACTCGGTCGACCTCAACGGCCAGGTGGCGTTGGTGACGGGCGCCGGCGCCGGACTCGGACGCCGCTTCGCCGCGGTGCTCGCCGGCGCCGGTGCGGCCGTGGTGGTGGCCGGCCGCCGCCTCGAACTCCTCCAGCAGGTCGCCACGGCGATCAGCGAGCGCGGACATCGTTGTGCGGCGGTGGCGATGGATGTGTCGCGGCCCGCTGTATTGAGCGACGCGTTGGATCGTGCCGAGCAGGAATTCGGGACCATCACGACGCTGGTCAACAATGCAGCGATCCCGGATGCCCAACGGGCACATCGGATGTCGCTGGAGTTGATCGATGCGGTGATCGACACCAACCTGCGCGGGCCATTCGTACTTACCTGCGAGGTGGCTCGGCGCCTGATGGCCGAAAAGCTACCGGGGCGGATCATCAATCTTTCGTCGATGGGCGCATATCACTACCAGGGCGACGGCGCCGCGCTGTATTCGGTAACCAAGGCCGCCATCAACCGGATGACCGAGGCGCTCGCGGTCGAGTGGGTCCGCTACGGAATCAATGTCAACGCGATCGCTCCCGGCGCGTTCATGACCGAGATGATGGAAGGGCGGATCGCACGCGTCGGCGATTTCACCGACGACCTGCCGCGCAAGCGCATCGGGGATCCAGCCCAGCTCGACAGCACGCTGCTTTACCTGGCCGCGCCGGCCTCGGAGTTCGTCACCGGGACCATCGTCAAGGTGGACGACGGGCAATTCCCTCGTTGAGACCCGTTCGCGCACCGGCGAATTGCGCGGCGTCAACCGCTGTTGAGCTCCGAGGCCCCCAGTGGCTCGTGGATGACGACACGACCCGAGGTGCCGTCCACGGTGATCTGCGCACCGTCCGGAATATCGCGGGTGCCGTGTTTGGAGTTGATCACACAGGTGACGCCGAGCTCGCGGGCGACGATCGCACCGTGGCTCATCACTCCACCGGTATCGATCACCAACGCCTCGGCCAGCATGAACAACGGCGTCCAGCTGGGATCGGTAGTTGGACACACCAGAATGTCACCGTCTTCGAGGTCGGCGTGGTCGGGATCAAAGATCACCCGCGCGGTGCCGGTCACCTCGCCACCGCAGACGCCGATGCCGGTGAGTTCGGCCACCGCGCGTCGATCCTCCTCGACGGGCGTCGATGTCTGGGTCGGCACCGGATTGCCGACCCAGTGGTCCGGCACATCGAGGCGCCGAAAGTACTCGTGGTCGGTCTTTCGGGCCAGCACCAGTGCGCGCAACTCTCCCGCCGGGCGGGCCGGGGCGTCGCCGACCAGTTCGTCGTAGGTCAAAAAGAACACATCTTCGGGATCCGCCAGTTGGCCGGTGGTGGCCAAGGTGTCCCCGATGACGCGGGCCGCGCACCGGGCCGCGTCAACGCAGTGCAGAAAGCCGGCCTTGCCGACTTCGCGGATCGGAATGTATTCGGCCGCCAGCGCTAGCACCAACCGAGCGCGAATCTTATTGATGACGTTGAGTTTTGCCAAGACGTCGCGCTCCGCGATGAGCCGAATCTGGCGCTGGCGCTGCCATACCTCGTCGGGGTGCACCGCATCACGGCAGCGGTAGCGGTTGGCCAGCAACCACACCGGTGTCTGGTCTTCACGCCAGACCCGACTGGGCAGATTTCCTTCACTCGGTCCGTGATAGCCGTGCCGCGCAACAAATTCCGTCATTGGTAGCGCACCGTTGGCCAAGCACCACAGGTCGGCGATGACCTCCGTTTCATCGACGCGGCCGTAGCCCGTCATCAGTTCGGCCGCTCGTTCGCGAGTACCGAATGCGGCCAACGCGAGCAACTCCACCTGCTCGCCGAGCGCCTGCCCCACCAGTGACAGGGTGGTGTGCATGGTGCCGATCTCGACGAATTTCTCGGCCGCCTCCTGTAGCAGCCGCTGGGCACCGGCGATGTCGGCGGGTGGAGCATCGACGGTGCGACGCCGCCACCAGACCCGAATATTCTCGCGGGCGGGGCGGATTCGTTTGCGATGCAGGTAAGCACTGGAGACCGTGCCCGCCAGGATCGCCGGATACCGCAGCGTGGCGCGTACACGCGCAACCACGGAGTGCCTCGCACCGACGCTGCCGCGGGGTTCACCGAACATTTGTTGGACAACGGTGTCGCCATCGGTACCGGGCATCCGCTGGCCGATGCGGTGAAACGTGTTGAGGTTGCCCGCCGGAAGTCCATAGAACGCCGCGCTGATGCGATCGTCCGGGCTGACTGGAGGCGGAACTTCCGCGCGAGTGAGCACGCCCAGCGCCCCGAACCCGCGGCGCACCGCAGTCTCCATCGCAAGCTGCCAGAAGGTCCAACTCAGCGGGGTCTGTACACCCTGGATCGCCTCGGAGAAGTTGACTCTCGACCACGCGGTCTGCGCGCCGGATCGGCTGTTCACCGGACTGTTGGTTACGGCCACCTGCTACCCGCTTCCGTCTTCACCCCCCGGTCGAACACAGTGTCCGAATGACTGTACATGGCGTTCGATGGCTACTCGGTCCGGTTATACAAACAGTGCTTGATTAACTGCGTCCGACGTCAGTACGCTCCGCACATGACCATCCGGCACGGCGATCTTCGGCTAGACCGCGACGGCGACGTGGCCGAGATCGTATGGGCGGCGCCAGCACTCAACCTGTTCACCCCCGACGTCGCCGACGCGTACGACGCCGTCCTGGACGAACTTCCCAACGGCGTGCGTGCGCTGATCCTGCGGGCCGAAGGCACGGTTTTCTGCGCCGGGGTGCAGGCGCAGCAATTCACCACGATGGATGCGGCGGCCGGCACGGAGTTCAGTCGCCGCCTGCTCGGCCTGATTCAGCGGATCGAGCAGCTGCCGCTGCCCACCGTCGCCGTCGTCCACGGATTGAACCTCACCATCGGCCTCGAACTGACGTTGGCGTGCGACTTCATCTGGGCAGCCACGGAGGCGAGCATGGGGCTTGTCGAGGCCCGGGTGGGCATCACGCCCGCCGCCGGGGGCACTCAGCGCCTGGTGGCCCGCGCCGGGGTGGCGCACGCGACCGAAATGGTCATCACCGGCCGCACGTACGACTCGTCTGTGCTGCATGACTGGGGGGTTGTCGACAAGGTGCTGCCGGGACCCGAATTGCTCGCCCGGGCCCGCGAATTCGCTGCCGAACTCGCGGCGGGACCGACCATGGCCACCGGAATCGCCAAGCAGATCATCAAGCTGGCCCGCGATCGCGGCGTCGCGGCGGCCGACGCCGCAACGCCCGACCTGGCCGGACCGGTGCTCAGCAGCGAAGATGCGGCGATTGGCGTCGAAACGCTGCTCGCCCATGGGCCGGGCGCTAAGCCCGCTTTCCGCGGCCGTTAGGCGAAAACCCCATTGTCCGTGTCTATTTCGCGGTCGGGTTGACGCCATAGACCAACGCCAGGTGTTGCGCCACCAGCGCATCGGCGGTGGCCGCGGAACTCGCAAAGCCATAGGCACCAACCATCGTCGCATGCATCGCGCGCTCGGCCGACCAGAGCGCCATCGACGCGGCCGTGCTGCTCGGTGCGGCGGTCACGACCAGTCCAGCCCGACGATCCTCGTCGATCGCGGCAGCGAGTTGCTCAGAGAGTCCGGTCATGAAAGCCACGAAGATCTCTCTGAATTCAGGTATCCGTGGCCATTCAAGCAGCATATTGCGGGCAAGGTGCCAGTGACGACCGCCGCGGACCATCCAGCGATCGACGGCTTTGCGCAGCAACGGCGTTCGGCGCACGCTGGCATCGTGGATGACGGCCGTGACCTCGTTGCCGATTTCGTTGAGCGCACGACCAACGAGCGCGACGAATGCTTCGTCGCGGCCACCGAAATGTTGGTAGAACGTGGTGCGCGACGATAGGCCGGCCTCGGCAAGTATGTCGGTGACGGCGATTTCGCCCAGCGGACGGTTTTCCAGCGTGCGCTCGAGCGCGTCGAGGATGGCCTGGCGGGTTTGCGGATTGCCATTCTTCGTTTTCGTCGTCATGAGGTGCCCGAGTTCTGCATGTCGACTTCGCCGTATATTGCCGTGGTCCACAGGACGATCAACGCATTTCCGGCCGCCTCGACCGTCGGAATCGCGGGATCGAGTCCGCGCAACCCCAGATAGAGCAGGCGTTCGGACGACCACACTAAGGCGCCGGCGACAGCGTCCGCCGGCAGCCCGCCAGGTGCCGTCCCGTCTCTTCGGTCTGCCTCGATCTTGGCGGCGACTGTTTGGGTGAACCGGTCGAGAAAGCCCACCCAGGACTCTTTTAGACCGCCTGCCGCGTGCATGTTCTCGATCATCGCGGCCAGCAGCGGACCGTGCGTGGTCCACATATCCACACCGCTGCGCAGGCCACGCTGCAACAGTGCCGGCGAGGGTTCACCACCACTGTCAGCCCACGCGTCGAGCAGGTGATAGATCTCGTCGAGCACCGTCTCGGCCAAGGAGGCGACCACGTCGTACTTCGACGAGAAGTAATAGTAAAACGCCGCGCGTGAAACCCCGGAAGCCTGCAGGATCTTCTCCACGCTCACTTCGTGCAACGGCTGGTCGATCAGCAGACGCTCCATGGCAGCGAAGATCGCCGTCTCGGGGCTGCTGTCACCTGAGTGCTCACGCCATCGCCGACGAAGCTGGTTCTCCTTCATTCACGTAAGGGTATCGGCGCCCGGCGGCTTATCCCGCCTGCGGCGCATCGGGAGGCCGCACCATGGTGCGGCGCAGACGCTTTATGGTGGCCGGCGCGACGCCGACGGTGGTCAGGTAGCCCTCGACGCCATCGTGGGTGTCGTCGATCCAGGTCAGGGCCGCTAGGAGGGCATCCGGGCGAGGTTCGAGAATGCAACGGAAGCCGGGAGTGACCCGATAGCCTGCCGGCATCAACCGCACTAACCGGTCTCCGACGAGGGCCGGGTCGGGAGCGCACCGAAGGTATTCGGCCAAAGCGACTTCCCTTGGTACGCCAAGCGTTTCATGTAACAGTGCTATCAACACACCCGTGCGATCTTTACCGGCAGCACAGCCGACGCCGATGGGAGACGGCGAGTCTAGGGCGGATATAGCTGCTGCCAACTGTGGTCCGTGGGTCTCGACCAACTGTCGATACACGCGCTCCATGAAGGCGCGTGCACCTTCGACCGAGCTTGGCACCGAGGCGAGTTGCCCGACTGTTGCGACGCGAATCGGGATGTTCCCATACATGATCGATCGCTGCGACGCGAAACCTTGCATGACCGAGCGGTCTTCGCCCGATCCACGAAGGTCGATGATCGTACGCAGCCGTAAGGCGTCCAACGCATCAAGATCGTCGTCGGAAACCAACGAACCCCCAATACGGTAGACGCTACCCGGCGCGACCAGCCCTCCCGTCGCAACCCGCTGCCCGCCTATGTCTTGGAACGACGGTCGGCCGGAAGCCGTCCCGATCTCCGATCCTTCGTAGCGTGCATCCGCGCTCAGGAGACACCTTCCAACGCCAATGCCGGTTCGCCGGTGAGTGGCCGAGAATCGGCAGCGGCAGACACGTCGGCATCGTGTATGACAACCTGACCGGTGTCGCCGTGCACGGTGATGGTCGCACCATCGGGGATGCGTTGCATCGCCGAGGCGATTTGCACCGCGGGCAGCCCATACTCCCGAGATAGGCATGAAGCGTGAGACAACATGCCTCCGGTCTCGGTGACCACGCCACCGACAACCACGAACACCGGCGTCCAACCCGGATCCGTGCTGTTGCAGACCAGAATCTCCCCAGACCGGACGATGCCGATCTCCTTCTGCGTGCGCACCACGCGCGCCCTGCCGGTCACCGTGCCGCGGCTGGTCGGGATTCCCTGTAGCGGGCCGTCCCCGACCAGGACTTCCTCGACACCGACATCGACTGCTCGGCCATGACGCATGAACAACGGCAAATTAGCGACCTTATTCTCGTTGCGTTCCCAGTTATGGCGACGCGCAGTGATCTTCGCGTGTACCAACGGCATACTGGCGCGCTGGTCGAGGACCTCGTAGAACTCGTCCTTGGTGAGGAAGAAGTGATCGTCTTCACCGGCCAGCAGACCGCGTTCGCGGGCCCGACGCGCAAGCTCGCCCAGCACCAGCTTCGTCGACAGAGTGAGGCGATCGAGGCTCCAACGCTGGTCGTCACGCAACACGATGAAATCGTGGATGTAGGCGACAAGAGCTTTGAAAGCATCGGCTTTGAGGGTGCCGAATGGCTGCTCCCGCAATGCCGCGACAACCGTCGAGATGGCTGCCTCGCGTCGCGCATTCACCGCTTCCTCGCGGACCTCCGGATCGACCGGGTCATCGACCGATAGAAGTGTCTGGAAATTGCGGTAGTCGATCCACGGGTCTTCTATCCGTCGCGGGAAGATCAGGTCCCGATCAGCGTGGCCGCGGAATCCGCTGTCCTCGAGGAACTTCGAGTAGCTGGCGAGGAACTCCTTGCCCTCCGGCAGTTGGGCGAGGTGTTCGAAGAACGCCGGGCCTTCATGCTCGTCGAAGGCGTTGCGCAGTACGGGCGTCGTGCGGATTCGTTCCGCCAACCGCCACAGAGCGGCATTGTCGATCAGGGTGCGCGAAGGCCGGGTGGTTCCCGCTAGCAGGTCGTGCGCAATCAAAGGGTCACCCGCATACCACTTTTGCAGCAAAATCGGCAGCAAGCACAACGCATCACGGGCGTGCTGCAGAAACAGAAACCAGACGTCCTCGCAATACGTCGCCTCGGCCTCGTTGAACCGGTGAATGTATCCCTTCAACTCCTCGTCCGACAGTTCGGTCAGCACAGGCAGATTCGACGGGTGCCAACTGCTGCTGGCGATATATTCGCGGCACTTGACCTGACAATTGTGGGGGGCGTGCTGTCCGCCGAGGAATGCGATGCGCGCCTGCAACTGCAACCACTGCACGATATTGAAGTCGGCGTTGAGAACGTCTTGCTGCCACGCCGGCGGGATGAAATTCAAGTCCGGCAGCAGGGGCCGGAATGCTTTCGGGGTGGTGCCCGTGACAACCTCGCGGTCCAGGTCGCAGTTGTAGTAGACCTCGGCTTGGTAGTAGCGCAGGTACGGCTTTTGGGCGGCGTCCTCCAGGCCGCGTCGGCGATTGGTGAACTCCTCCCCCCGGGTCATCGAGTAGGCCCGCAGCGAATAGAACATCGGCGTTTTGGCGCCGGTCCAGTTCGAATCGGCCCAGGCCCTGGTCCACGTGGTCTCACGGTCGAATTCCAGCCACTGCCACTGGTCGACGTCTGCGTCCCAGGAGAAGTCGACACCGGTAATCGGCCGTGACTGCAGCAGATAGAAAGTCCCTGCGGCATAAGCCCATTCGATGTCCTGAGGGATGCCGTCGTAGTAGGCAAGGACGCGCTGCCCCAGGCGCGCGAGATCGCGAACCTGCCCGTCCTCGAGGCAAAACCGTTCGCGGTCGACGAAGTTGACTGTTTCTTCCACCGCACCGGAATGCTTGCTGTGATCGCGGACGAACTTGCGTTCCTTGGATCCCAGCTGTCTGCTGATCACCGTCAAATCGCGTTCATCGACCGTGAATTCATCGGGATTCACCTGCCCGCCTACCACCGCTTCGCCGAGCCCCCAACTCGCGTTGATGACGAATTCATCGGTGGCGGCGGTCAGCGGGTTACCGGTGAACAGCACACCGGCGACCTCAGATTCGACCATAGCCTGCACGACAACCGCAATGCGCGCCTCGGAATGCGCGATGCCCTTGTCGTTGCGGTAAGCGGTCGCGCGCGCGTTCCACATTGAGGCCCAGCAGCGTTTGACCGCGGCGATCACTTCATCTATCCCGCGGATGCTCAGATAGGTGTCGTGCAGGCCGGCGAACGACGCGTCCGCGAGGTCCTCCGCTGTTCCCGACGAACGCACGGCCACGAATGTGTCCGCGCCAAGCGTGGCGTACGCACTTTCCAGCTCCGACGCCAATCCGGCAGGCAGATCGGCAGCGTGGATACGTGCGCGGATACGGCTTGTCCCGGCTTCGACGGCCTCCGGATCGGCGAAATCAATCTTGTCGAGGATTTCGTCGATCTCGCTCTGCACGCTGACCGCGAACGACGTGTACGCCTGGGTGCTCACCGTGAACCCGGGGGGAACCCTGAACCCGGCTGCGGAGAGTCGGGCCAAGTTGAGCCCCTTACCCCCGACGCGTTCGCTGTCGGTGGCGCCGGAGTCGTGGAACCAGATGATGGTCGACATTCGAGAAACTCCCTTTCTAGCCGACGGTCACGTTCGGCGTGCTTACCGCGGTGGATGACCCGGATCGCGGTGCCGATCGAGCAGGCAGCAATCGGCGTAGGCGATCCTTCCGCAGCTTGCCGATCATGGTGCGAGCCGCGAGCTGGCCGGGGAGCCCGCAGATGCCTGCGCTCGGGTGCATTCCTCCGCCTCCCAGAAAGAGCCCATGGACTGGAGACGCGTAGTCCGCCAAGCCTGGTGCAGGCCGAAGCGGGCCAAAGCGCATCAACGACGGATCGACGTGGTACACATTGCCGTCGCTGACGTTGAATCGCGTTGCGACGTCGCCCGGGGTGAGCACGGTGTGGTCGATGATGAGTTCTTCGATCCCGTCGTAATAATCGGCGCAGTCCGCGAGAATTGCGTCTCCCACTCGGTCGCGCACGCTCTCCCACGGTTCACGGGATTGGTTGGGTACGACGCCGCTCCAAATCCACAGCGTGTCCTGGCCCGCGGGCGCTTGTGTGGGATCGATCGCCGTTGGGATCACCGAGAGAAATGGCTGACGCTCAGGCCAATCGCCTCGCACTGCCCGATCCCATCCGGCTACATGCTCCTCGAACGTGTGCCAACACGTCACCGGCTTGCGCAGGTCCAATCCGTCTCTGCGCCAAGCGGTATGCCGCGATAGCTGAAGCTGACCGCGAAGCGCCACGTTAACCTTCATATGACCGGCACCGGTTGTGGTTGTCGGGATATGAGCCGCGGCAGTCTCCAATTTGGCCGGCAACGTCCCTTTGGGCAACAGGCGGTCGAGCGCCTGCTTCGGGTCGCAGGCAGCGAGCACCGCATTCGCCTGGATCTGTTCACCGCTGCAAAGCTTGACGCCGACGACACGATCGTTTCGGCAAACGATCTCTTCCACCGGCGCTGAAGTCCGCACCCGACCCCCGTGGGCGACCAGGCACGCTTCGAGAGCGCTTGGTAGAGCACCCGTCCCACCGACAAAACGCGAAGAGTTCGTCCGATGGACAAGCGCTACATAGATCATTCCCCACGCGGTTCCATCGCGTCGCATCCAGTCGAAGGTCGGCATCTGCGCGAGACTGCCTCGCACGAGCGGCGTTTCGAACGCTTCGTCGATGATCTGGGCATGCGATACCGAAAAATACCGGCTCAGCGCGATGCTGGTTTTCGGGTGGCGGGCCATGTTTCGCGCACCCTTCAACATCTCCTTCACGCTTGGACGCGTGGGATGCGAGGCCATGTACGCCAGCATCGCGTCCATCATCACGTCGAGTGTTTCGGACATGTCCAGCCACGCCTGAGCATCCTTTTTCGAGAATCGACGGAGCTCGTCAGCGGTGCGGACCGGATCGCGCCAGATGGCGAGTGACTCGCCGTCAGGTCCCAGATGCAGGTGTTGCGGGTCGGCGACGATTTGCCGAAAGCCGTACCGCGCAAGGTCCAAGTCTGCCTCGATGGTGGTGGCTCGGAACAACGACGCCTGGACCGCTCCCTCGTTGACCAGGTGATCGGGTGCGCCCGGAATTGTTGCGTAGGTGGAGGTCATACCGCCGATCGCCGGTGAAGCCTCCACGACCAGCACGTCATACCCGGCCTTTGCGAGATAGCAAGCCGCCGTAAGGCCATTGTGGCCGGCACCCACTACAACCACGTCGGCACGCTCGTGACCGCTAACGCTTCTTTTCATTCCCGCTCCTGAACTGTGCGAGCCGACCCGGCGTTGATGTACACACTATTCATACATAGTGCACACCAGTGGGTCAAGTCACACATTTTTCAGACACACGGCGTCGGCGAAGACGTCTTCGGATCAGGGGGTAACGCAAACAGCATTGAGTCGTGGCACTCGAAAACCGTTAATAATCAACCAATATCGCCGGAAGCGATGAAAAATGCGGACTAGCGACGGCGCCGGCGCACCAAGCTGGTCGAGTCCCGGGTAGGTTTCGCGCGGCGGCGCTAAGCCCGCTTTCCGCGGCCGTTAGTTTCGCCGTCGGCCGGGGCAGCCGGCAGCCACCTGGCTTGGCGCACCTTTATCGCCGCGTCGATGGCGTCCAGGATGCTCGACGTCACGAGATCGAAGATCTCTTCGGAGGACAGGCCGCTCTCCGACATCGCCTTGGCCAGCGCCGGGTACTTCTCGGAGTCGATATCGTGCTGATCCTCGGGCGAATAGCCTTGCGTGTCATGCAGGGCGCTGCCGATGGCGAACAATTCGAGCGCGTCGAGCAGGGGCATCACCGCCGCGCTCGGCACGCCCTCGGCCATCAACCGCTCGGCCGATGTGTCCAGCATCCGAAAGCCCATCCCGAGCGACCGTTTGGACACGACCAGGGGCACCAGTCCGGGGTGTTCGAGCAACGCATTTCGGAGATTGCGCGCGTTCTGAGACAGCCAGTGCCGCCAGTTGTCGTCCGACTTCTCGGGCGTGCGAACCTTGCTGAGCGCTAATTCCGTTGCACCAACCAGAATTTCGTCTTTGTTCTCGAAGTGATGGTAGAGCGACGCGCCGTTGACGCCGAGCACATCGGCCAGCCGGCGGATACTCAGGCCCGCCAGACCGTCCTCGTCGATGATGGTCAGCGCCGCCTCGAGAACCTTGCGCCGCGAAATCAACGCGACCTTGGGCCTTACCATGCCGTTCGCCTTCCGGGAATGTGTGGTTTCAGATTAACCAAACACCGCACGCCCGGGTCGCCGACACTCATTGCGCCGGGACACTCGACGCGGGCGACCCGTACCGCTTCTTCAAATCGGCCTTGGGCAGCTTGCCGGTCACATTGCGCTCAAAAGGCTCCACCGCCACGAACTCCGCCGGCACCTTGTACCGCGCCAACCGACTGCGGCAGTACTCGGCGAACGCGTCGCGGTCCAGGTCAGCGCCGGGATTCAGCACGATCAACGCCCGTCCGACCTCACCCCAGCGCTCGTCTGCGATCGGGATAACGGCGGCGTCGGCGATGTCGGCGTGCTCCTGGAGCACGCGCTCCACCTCCGCCGGATAGACGTTTTCCCCGCCCGACTTGTACATGTCCTTGAAGCGGTCGACCATCGTCAAGAAACCATCTTCGTCGCGCTTGACCGCATCACCTGTCCGAAACCAATCACCGTGAAAGGCCGCGTCATCATCGGAGTCCCGGCGCCAATAGCCCGCCGTCACTGCCGGTCCGTTGGCCCACAGCTCCCCAGCCTCGCCCACTGCGACGTCCCGGCCGTCGCTCCCGACAATGCGAATGTTGGTGTACTGCACTGGATCACCGCACGAACCGAATTTCCGGAGCGTGTCCGAAGGCCGTATCACACTGACGATGGGCCCCATTTCCGTCGCACCGTATCCGGGACTCAGCGGCCAACCGCGCTCGTAAAAAGCCTTGGTGACGTCGTAATTCAAGAACCCGCCGCCGACCTGACCGTGTCGCATGTGACCGAAGTCCGCCTCGGCGAACCCGGGAACCCCCGCCATGACCTGATACATCACGGGCGCTCCGGAGAAGTGTGTGAATCCCTTCGCCGCGTCACTGAGCAAGCCCACTACCTCGGCCGGGTCGAAGGCCGGCAGCACCGACACCGTGCCACCCAGGGCCAAGATGGGGTTCGTCATGCTGTTCAGGCCCGCAGCGTGGAAGAACGGAAGGACTGCCAGATAGCGGCTGTCGGAAGTCAATTCATATGGGTCGAGCGAATTCAGCATCTGGTAGTGCAGCATCCGGTGCGTACAGATCGCCGCCTTCGGGCGTCCCGTGGTTCCCGAGGTGTAGATCAACTGGACCGGATCGGTGACCGCCACGACCGGCGCCGCGCGGCGGGGCGCCGAGTGTTCCGCGCCCGCGACGATGTCGTACCCAGCGTCCTCGACACCGAACGATGCCAGCCGGGGAACCCGCGCGGCGGCGCCTACTCGCGCGGCCGTGTCCGCCCAGGCCGCGTCGTGGACGAGCACGGCGGGTTCGGAGTCCGCGCAGCAGAATTCGAGCTCGGGCTGCGCCAGGCGAAAATTCAGCGGAACCAACATCGCCCCGATCCGCATGCACGCGAACTGCAAGATCAATACCCAGGGGTGATTGGCGGCCAGCACCGCGACCCGGTCGCCGCGACCGACGCCCAGGTCGTCGGCGAGCGCCCCGGCCAAACCGGCGACCCGGTCCTCGAGTTCCCGCCACGTGTGCACCGCCCCGGAACGGACATCCTCGATCGCGGGCCGATCCGGCCGGCGACGCGCGTGATAATGCACAACATCGGTCGCATGGTGCTCGATGCCCATCGCCCATCCCCTTCAACGTTTCATGCGGCACAGCGGGGTGCGCTCATCATAACCATATGACGTTTGGTTGAACATGCCGCGCAATATCGGTACAGCGGAACAAGAACGGCATGCGAAGGTCGCCAACGGCTGGCAGGCAACCTTGCTATACCAAACGCCGTTTGGTACCGTGGCCAACGTTGCCATCCGGATCGGGAGAGCCCGGGAGAGGCCCAGTGGATCAGTTCGACCATCACTCGCAAGACTTCGCCCAGCATTGGCGCGGCCTGTATGCCGACATGCGGCAGCGCTGTCCTGTGGCTCATAGCGATCGACACGACGGTTTCTCGGTACTGACCCGCTACGACGACATCAAAAAGGTGCTGGCCGACCCCGAGACATTCGTCAGCGGCCGTGATCTGTCGTTCGGTGACGACGTCGTGCGGGGCGGTGCGACGGTGCCTACCAACCCCGTTCGCATGGGCATGATGGAGATGGACCCGCCGGTATCCCAGGCCTACCGCAAGTTGCTGGCACCGCTGTTGTCGCGCAAGGCGATCGACGCTTACCGGCCAAGGATGCAAGAGATCGTGTCCTGGACGATCGACCGCGTCATCGACTCCGGCAGTGTCGATTTCGTGGATCAGATCGCGAATCCGCTGCCCGCGATGGTGTCCCTCGACTACTTTGGCCTCTCACTGGACAAGTGGGAGCAGTACGCCACGACGTTGCACAAGGCCGTGTACCGGGAAAAGGGTTCGGCGCGCGATCTCGTGGCGCTCGTCGAGGACGTGCGAGCTACCGTCGTCGAGCGGCGAGCGACCGCCGGCGAACGCGGCGATCTGGTCGACGCGTTGCTGACCGGTGAGGTCAATGGCGAACCGCTCGACGACGAGATGGTCACCGAGTTGTTGTTCATGTTGCTCAACGGCGGCATTGACACCTCGACCGCGCTGATCGCGCACATGTTCGGCTATCTGGGCGCGCATCCCGGCGACCGCGAGACGTTGATCGCCGACCCGGACCGGATTCCGTCGGCCATCGACGAGATGCTGCGCTACTTTCCTCCGGGTACCGGGGTAGCTCGCACCGTCGCCAAACCCGTTGAGATCCAAGGCCACCGATTCATTCCGGGCGATCGCGTGTACTGCGCGATCGGTGGGGCCAACCTCGATCCAGACATCTTTGTGCACCCCGACGAGGTGCTTCTGGACCGCGAGAACAGCGGCAAGCACTTGTCGTTCGGGTTCGGCGTGCACCGCTGCCTCGGATCGTTCTTGGCGCCGATGGAGCTGACCGTGCTGCTCGGCGAGGTCCTTCATCGGATGCCCGACTACGTTGTCGACCACGAGCAGGTACGTCAGTACCCGACAATCCCTCTGGTCAACGGCTATCTTGCGATGCCCGCCACGTTCACTCCGGGTCCACGCGTGCTCACCGGTTTCGCCGCCGCGCTACCGGTGCGGCTGGAACCGGCGACGACGGCCTGAGCCGATCAGGCGCCGTCCAGATAGCCCGCGCGGGTGCGATCCAGGAAGGTCTGCCGGGCAGCCGAGGCGTCGCCAAGCATGTTGAGCTCGAAGGTGTAGCTGAGCTCCTGTCGATACAGCGTGCGTAGGTCGCGAGCGGCGGTGTTGTTCAGCGACTGTTTCAGCGCGCGCACCACCCGGGGCGTCTTTTTCGCAATGGTCGCGGCGATCTCCCTGGCCCTGTCCACCGTGGCCGCCACGGTCGGTTCCACGTGGTAGACGCTGCCGTAGGCGTACAGCTCGGAGATGTCGATCGGTTCACAGGTGAACATCGCGGCGCGAATCCGCTTCTCGGGGAGCAGGCCGAGCGCCTGCACGCCACCGGTGGTGGCTCCGTTGTCGACCTCGGCGAGCACGAACTTTGTTGCGGCACAGCCTATGAGCACGTCGCAGGTGCCGGCCAGCAGCACCCCCACCCCGACGCAGTAACCGTGGATGCAACCGATCACCGGTACCGGGCACTCGGCGATGGCCAAGCTGGAATCCTGTGAGCCCCTGGCCTGTCCGAGGATTCCGTCAAACCCTGGCAGGGACTGGACCTCCTTGAGGTCACCGCCAGCGCAGAACCCGTTGCCGTCGGCGCGCAACACGGCAACCCGCACCTCTTCGCGGTGCTCATAGCTGCGCAGTAATTCGGTGAGCCGGGCCAGATCGCCGATGGTGTAGGCATTGGCGGGCGGGTGGTGCACCACCAGCTCGGCGACCCCGTCGGCATCAACCGTCTCGGTTATGGACACGCCGGCTCTTTCAGCACCGACGCCGAGGCGGCCAGCAGCTCACGTGCTTGGGCGACGATGCGCGTGACCAGCTCCGCGACGGTAGGAATGTCGTGGATCGCCGCGGATACCTGCCCGGCAACCAGCAGGCCGCGCTCGACGTCGCCGTCGCGCTGGGCCACCCGTATCTGTTCTTCTTCCCAAGCCTGAAACGCCTCTGGCGCCAAGGTCTCTCGCGCTTTGTCTAGCGCGGCGATCGCGTCGTTGCGCAACCCGCGGATCGGCGCGTAGATGCCGCCGTAGACAACGTCGTCCCACTCTTGGGAGTCGACGATGCGCTGCTTGTAGGCCTGATGCCATTGGTGCTCCTGGGTGGCGATGAAGCGGGTCCCCATCGCCGCCGCGGCTCCGCCCATCGCCAGCACCGCGGCCAGCCCGCGCCCGTCGCAGATGCCGCCGGAGACCACGACCGGGACATCAAGGGCACCAATCACCTGCGGCGCCAACACCATTGTGTGCACACCCTTGGCGTGGGTATGCCCACCCATTTCGTAGCCGGAAGCGATGATGACGTTCGCGCCGTACTCGGCGGCCTTCAGCGCATGTCGCACCGAACCCACCTTGGCCATGTGCACCAGGCCGGATTCGCGGATGGCGGATCCGAACTCGCCGGCGAAACCCGCCGATGTCACGATCGCGCGCAACTGTGCGCCCACCCGACCGCCGTCCCGCTTGGCCGATATCGCCTCGTCTATACAGGTCCGGCTGACCAGCAACAGCTCTCCGTCAGGAGTGCGGCCTACTGGCACGTTGACCGCAAACGGCCGATCGGTGTGTGCGGCGACGTGCTCGATGGCACCGCGAAACCCCTTGCGCAGGAATTCTTCCGAGGTGTTGACGATACTCGGGCAGCTCACCGTGCCCAGCCCGCCGGCCGCCGAAACGGCGGCCGCCAGGTACGTCGTGGGCGAGGGGCCCATGCCGTCCTGCATCACCGGATACTCGACACCGACGAGATCTTGGAATCGGCGCCACATACGGCTCACCACGGCCTCCTGGTCATAGCTTCACCGGCCGCCTTCGTCGCGGCCGACGGACACGGTCTTGGGATGCGGCATCGGGTGGCGCACATCGGGCGCGTCGTCGGGAGCCTGGTCCCGCACCCACTGCACCGCCTGCAGATAGGCATCGATGAGCCGGTCTTCGGCGTCGTAGTCGAAGCGCGCCGGATACAACGGATAATCCGCCGGCGTCACCGGGTTGGCGCTCAGCCACTCGACCGCCTCCACCATGGCCACCCGGGCGGGTACCACCTGGGTATAGCCGAGCTCCCGCTTGGCCTTGTTGTTGTCCAGCAGAATGTGCGGATCGCCACTCGGCGGCAACAGCTCAATGAGCGCCGACGGCGCCATCTCGCGCGGGACCCCGACGAATTCGATGTCGGCACCCATTATGTCGGCGACGGTCTCGGCCCACTGCCGCACGGTGAACTGGTCGTCATCGGCGGCGTTGTAGGCCTGCCCGTTCGCCGTGTCGGGATGGTCCACCGCGCTGAGCACCACTTCGGCCGCATTGCGGCCCGCGCACCGCGAGATGATCCATAATCCGTTGTCCGGCAAGATCATCCGGCGCCTGCCGTCACGCACCCGGCGCATCACCGACCACTCCCAGGGCACCAGGTTGCGGGGACCATAGATCGCCGGGTAGCGGATCACCGTGCCCCGGTACGCCCCGGCTTCGGCCCGGTCGAGCACGGCGCGTTCGGCGGCTCGAATCAGCTTGGCGAACTTCGGCACCGGCTCAGTGCTGTCGGACAGCGGCCCGTCCTCGCGGGCGTTGAGCACCATGCCGTAGGGGTGCACCTGCGCAGCCTGCAAGCAGCCACGATAGGCCGGCACGCCACCGATGCTGATCAGGTGGCCGCACCGGCTGGCGAACACCTCGGCGATGGTCGCGACCCGACCGTACATCGCCAGCACCAGGTCGTAGCGCGCGTCACCGATTGCCTCGGTCAGGGATTCGGGGAAGTGCGGGTCCGCGTGGATGTGCGGGACATCGGGCAACCCGACGGGTTCGTGCACGCCGCGATGCAGCATCGTCACGTCGTGTCCCCGACGCAGCAGACCCTCCAGCACCGGCACACCCGTGGATCCGCTGCCACCGATGACAAGCGTCTTCATCGCCTCACCACTCGCGGTCGATTAACCAAACGGTAATTGGTTCTTGTCATCAAACCACACCGTCGACCCGCTTAGCCAGCACCGGAACCTGCGACGCAACACGTTCGACGACCAACCGAGCCGAGTGCACGCAACCACTCTGGCCCGCCGTTGCCCATTCCCGCACCCCGTCGCCGACGTTGAACAGGTTGGAAATCGGGGTCGTCTGCGGAAGGTCACGACCGGCGATGGCCCGCTGGGCCGGCCAGTCCTCCCCCGCACAGATTTGTATCGACAAGATCTTCGCCGTTTCGAAGCCCGGAAAGTGTTCGGCGAGATCGGCTTTCAACATCTCGACCTCGGCGGCTTCGTCGAAGGGGCCGGTAGCCGGATGCGGCGTGCTGGCGCCGGCGTACAGATGCCATCCCGGTGGCGCCATCTCGGGACACGTCTCGGTCAGATTCGCCGCGTAGGCCAGGCGCCGGGTCGGACCGAAGAACACCACTCCCGGCACCGTGGTGAGTGGTCGCCTGCTGGCGAAGTTCACCGTGATCAGGGTGCTCGGGGCCGACTGCGTCCGGATCCGTTCCCCATAGCCGGGGGGCAGATTGTCCTCGCCGCACATGCGCACGGTCGCCACCGGGCCGGCATTGCTGACCACGGCGCGCACCGCGACGGACACGTCGGCCTTGTCGCGATGCACGACCGCGCCGTCGACACGACCGGCGTCGTCGAATGTCAGCTTTCTGACCTCGCTATTCAGCCACAGCACCCCGCCGGTGCGCTCGAAGTCGTCGGCCAACACGCGCCACGGGCCGATGCTGCCTTCGGGGTGCATCGCGTAGGTGTCCAAGGCCTTCGGTTTGGTGAGGTAGTCGAACAGCAATGCGGCTTCCACGTCGGCGGGCTCGGCCGCGAACAGGGCGCTGGTCAGATTGCGCAGCAGGCCACGCAAGAACGGGCCGCGACGGGCCGTCACGTCCGCGAGGGTGCGCCCCGGCGCAGGTCGCAGCCGAGGAAATCGGCGGGCGGCGATGCCCAACAGCGATATCGACCCGTGCAATACCGCGCCGGGCATTCCGTTCATCACCGGGACGTCGCGTTTGCCCAACCGCAACACCAGCGGCTGAGTCGGCAACCTGGTCCCCATCGATAGCCCCAGGTCTTCGAACAACTTCCCGTTCTCGCCACCGGTCTCGATGATCAACGCACCGGTGTTGACCCGGAATCCGTCGATCTCGACCGTCGACGCGCGGCCCCCGACTCGATCCCTGCTCTCCGCCAGCAGGGTTCGATATCCAAGGCGGTTCAGGCGCGCCGCGGCCGCCATTCCGCCAGCGCCCGCACCGATCACCAATACGTCAAAGACTTCGTCAACGCTTTCAGACACGCTGTCCCTCAACCTCTTTGCGGTCGCATCGAGTGCCATCGAGTATCACTTGGCCACGGCGCCCGCATCGACGGGCAGCGAGATGCCGGTGATGTAGCGGGCTTCGTCGCTGGCCAGGAACAACACCGCGTTGCTCACGTCGCCGCTTTCGATCCACGGCACCGGCAACGCGTTCATCTCCCCGGCCGGAACGGCGAACTTGTCACGCGTCGGATGCGGATCGTCGGGTAGGAAGATCCGGTAAGTCGCTTCGTTCATGATCATGTCGGTATCGACACACGTCGGATTGACGGTGTTGACCCGGATGCTCAACGGGGCCAGCTCGAGTGCCAGCGTCTTCATCAACCCGACCACCCCGTGCTTGGCCGCGACGTAATGCGCGAGTCCGGGCTGACCGATGAGCCCGGCGATGCTGCTGGTCAGCACGATCGAGCCACCATTGCCTCCGGCAATCAGGTGCGGCACCGCGGCTTTCGTCGTTCGCCACACTCCGGACAGATTGATGTCGACCACCTGCGACCAGGTCTGCTCGGACAGTTCGAACGACGGACCGATTGACATGATGCCGGCGTTGGCCACCACGATGTCGAGTCGCCCGAGTTGGCTCACACCGTCGTTCACCGCCGCGATCAGCGCCTCACCGTCTCGGACGTCGACCTCGCGGGTCACCACGTTCTGGCCGAGTTCCTTGACCTGGCGGCCGGTCTCCTCAAGATCCTCGGGCGTCGCCAGCGAATAAGGCACCGACTCGATCTGACGGCAGATATCGAGCGCGATGATGTCGGCACCCTCCGCGGCAAGCCGCAGCGCGTGGCTGCGCCCCTGCCCGCGCGCCGCTCCGGTGATCAGCGCGACCTTGCCGGCTACCCGTCCGGTCATCTATTTCTCCAATCGAGAGTGGACGAAATTAGCTTCTGCTCAGACTTTTTCGAAGGTCAGCGGGACGCGGTCAGGGCAGTTGGCGATGCCGGGAGCCCACTTGAGGTCGGCCGGATCTGCGTCGAACTTCAGGTTGGTGATCCGCGCCAGCAGCTCTTCGAACGCGATCGCGATCTCGACGCGGGCCAGGTGCATGCCCACACATCGGTGGATGCCCAGACCAAAGCCGGCGTTGCCACCGCGCGGCGGGTCGAACTGCAGCTTGTCGGCCGCGGGAAACTTCTCTTCATCGCGGTTGGCCGAGTCGAATCGCACCAGCACCCGGTCGCCCTTGCGCATCGGGCAGCCACCGACCTCGGTGTCGCGGGTGACCGTGCGACCAAAGGTGGCCACCGGCGAGGCATGGCGGATGAATTCGTCCATGTCGTTGCGCACCCAGCGCGGATCCCGCACGCGGGCTTCGAGTTCCGGCTGCAGAGCGATATGCATGGCGATGGTGCCGATCGCCGAGCGCGTTGTGTCGAGCCCGCCCAGGAACAGCACGCAGATGGCGCCGAGCGCCTCGTGCGACTCCAACGGCTTGCCGTCAACCGTGCCGGTGACCAGCGACCGCAGGATGCCCTCTTCCTCGGGTGGATTCTCGGTAGCCGCGCTCAGATACTCGGCGGCCAGCATGCCGAGATTCATGAAGTCTTGTTCGGTGCCGTCCTCGGTCACGGCGAACACGACCTCTTTGGCCCGCTCCATTTTCGCCATGTCGGTTTCCTTGAACACCACCGACGCCAGCACCCGGGACACGAACGGTCCGGCGAACTCACCGAGGAGTTCCACCTCTCCCTTGTCGACGAACCCGTCGATGAGCTCGCGGGCGATGGAGCGCATCTCGGCCTCGAACGTCAGCGCGTACTTGCGGGACAAGTAGGGGTTGAGCAGCTTGCGAAACCCGGTGTGCAGCGGCGGATCCGAGTCCAGCGGGCCCAGGCCGATCGGGGTGGGCGCGGGTGAACCTCCCTGCGAGGAGAACGTTTCCGGGTCCTCGAGGACGTGGCGAACATCGGCGTAACGGGTAACCATCCACATCGGACCGGTCAGTTCGGTCTCGGTGCGCACAACCGGGCAGTGTTCGCGGGCGTACGCGAAAGCGTCGTACTTCCAGTTCTCGTGTTCGGGGTCGAACAGGTCGAAAGTGGGGAGCAAAGCGGCGAGGTTGCGATCAACGGCGGAAGAGGTCATCGAGACGGCTCCAGAATCTCGGTCAACAAGTTCTCAAACAGTGTTTGGTATTTAATTGGCCAGCATGCCATATGAAGTGGATCACGTCCAACACCCGATGTGACCTGCACAGCGCCGGCGCGCGACGCCGACCTCAGCCCTGTACGGCGGGGTCCAACTTCAGCGGACGCGCGGCCTCGACCATGATGATCTCCCACTCGATCCTCGAGTGTTCGTCCCATTCGCGGCGAGACTTGATGCGGGCGCGATCGGGGAAGCCGTGGTGGATTCCCTGCGGATCGTGGCTCACCAGACCGGATTTGAGTGGACGTCCGAGCGATTTGCCGCCATGGATCAAGGCGATCTCGTCGTAGTCGGCATTGCGGTGGAACCACGGGATGCGCTCGACTCCGGCAACGGTCTCGAACGGGCGCGGCAGCAAATTGATGATGTTGATGCCGTCGGCGACCAGAAAGCAATGCATCGACGGCGGCAGGTGCAGGCTGTCGGACATGATCACGTTCCAGTCGGCGATATTGAACGCGAACGGGAAGTAGTCACCCTTCCAGCCCTGCACGTCGCAGGGGTGATGGTCGACGAAGATCGACGAGTACTCGTGGTCGTATTTGACCCTGATCTCGTATTCGTCCCGATCCGAGACGATGGCGGCGGGTTCGGGCACCCGGATCACGTCAGGGTCGAACGGGGCGTGCCTGCCAAGCCCCACATAGGTGGGGGCCCGCAGTTCACCCACCGTCTCGATGCCGAACAACATGGTCTCGCCGGCGTCGACCACGAATCGGTGCGTGATTGCCTTGGGAATGACGACGTAATCGCCTTGGCCGTAACTGATTGGGCCGAATTCCGTTTCGACCGTTCCCGATCCCCGATGAACGAACCAGCATTCGTCGCCGTCCACGTTGCGCCGGTAGAACGGCATCGGCTCGGCACGCCGTGACAGCCAGATGGTGGCATCGGCGTTGTAGTAGAGCCGTTGCGGGTTACCCCGCGGATCGGTGAGGTCCTCCGGCTTGATGTCGCCAAGCATGGCGCTGGTCGACTTGAACCGGCCCTCGGTGCGAAAAACCGTCGGGTCATTGGAGCGGTACAGCACGGCCTCACGGCCGTCGAAGCCCCGCCTGGTGAGTTCATCGTCTTTCAGCAATTCGCCGTTGGTGCCCGCGCCGGGCAGATTTCGGTGGGCCTGCCTGCTCGTCTTGCCCTTGCTGAGCTGGATCAAGGTGCGCATGGTCATGGCCTCAGCATAGGACATCATCTAGCATTTGACGATCATCATTTGGTTATGGCCATGAGCGATGAGGACGTGGGCAAAAACGCGCTTGGAACCACTTATCGGCCTACCGCGGCCAGCCCTTGAACGCGTTCGCACCCGGGAAACCACACCACAAACAAACTAAGTTTGGTATCTTGACCGGGTGGTCCAGCCTCCACCGTCGAGCGTCACGAAAACCGGTGTGCCACCGTTGACCGGCGTGCGGGTGCTGGACCTCAGCGCGTTGGGTCCCGGGCCCTTCTGTTCGATGCTGCTGGCCGACTTCGGGGCCGACGTGGTTGCGGTGGAACGGCCGGCCACGCCGCACCCCTTCGATCCGGCCAAGTCGCTGTCGCGAGGTAAACGGTCGGTCGTGGTGGATCTGCGCGCGCCGGGCGGAGCCGAGGTCATTGCGCGCCTTGCCGACGCCGCCGATGTCCTGCTGGAGAGCAACCGTCCCGGCACGATGGAACGCCGTGGGCTGGGCCCGGACATACTGTGCGAACGCAATCCGAGACTCATCTACACGCGGTTGACCGGGTGGGGCCAAGACGGTCCCTACCGCGACCGAGCCGGACACGACATCAACTACGCGGCGATCGCGGGCACGCTCGGGGTGATCGGCGACGAACGACCGGTACCACCGTTGGCCATGCTGGGCGACCTGGCCGGTGGCTCGCTGTTCGCCGCGCTGGGAATCGTGATGGCGATCTACGAGCGCACCGTCACCGGCCGGGGCCAAGTGATCGACGCCTCGATCGCCGATGGTTCGGCACTACTGAACCTGACCAACCTTGCCGAGTTCAACGCGGGCATCTGGGCCGGCCGCGGCCGCCATATCCTGTCCGGCTCCGCGCCGTTCTACGGCCCCTACGCCTGCGCCGATGGTCGGTTCTTCGCGGTTGGCGCAATCGAACCGAAGTTCTACGCCAATTTCCTTGGCGCCCTTGGGATTGACAACGTCGATATGTCCGCTCAGCTCGACCAGGCGCGCTGGCCCGAATTGCGCGAACGAATCGCAGCGGTTTTCGCGACCAAGCCACGCGCCCACTGGAGCGCAGTGTTCGCCGATGTCGACGGTTGCGGGGCACCGGTTCTCGAACTCGACGAACTCGCGGACGATCCGCACTTGCGAGCACGCGCCACGATCACCACCGCACCGGACGGTTCGGTGACCGCCGGGCCCGCGCCGCGACTATCCCGCACCCCGGGACGCCCCGGTCCGGCGCCGCGGGCAACCGGTGCGGATACCCGAGATGTGCTGCGGGAGTCGGGTTTCAGCGACGAGGAGGTCAGTTCTTTGATCGCCGATGGGACCGTCGCGGCCTCCGGTTAGACACCGCTTCACTCGAAGGTGATGGCGTGCTCCGGGCAGCTCAACACCGCCTCGTCGATGTCGGCCTTGTCGGCCTCCTCGACGTCGTCACGCACTACCGTCCCGAAACCGGCGTCGTCCATGTCGAAGTAGGTCGGCGCGATGAGCACGCACCGGCCGTGGCCCTGGCATTTCGCCGGGTCGATGGTCACCCGAGACAACGTCACTCACCCCTTGCGGTTCTTGCCCTTGCGGCCCAGCCGGCGCCGCCAGTCGTGCGCCCCGGTAATCCGGACCAACCGCGCCTGAAGTCGGCTCATCCGGGGCAGATACGGGTACCAGTGCGGTTCGGATCTCAGATTGAAACGCTCGGTCACCACAGCTTGCTGCCGGCAGAATTTGAGGAGTCCCGCCGCACCGCCGTTGCGACCGCCCACCCCGGACGACTTCCACCCGCCCATCGGCAGGGTGAGCAGCATCGTGGCGGTCAGCACGCTGTTGATGTTGACCGCGCCGGTTTCCAGCCGGCGGGCGACTCGGTCGGCCCGTTCCTTGTTCCCGCTGAACACGCTCGCGGCCAAGCCGTAAGGCGAGTCGTTGGCCAACCGGATCGCCTCGTCCTCGTCCCGGACTCGCATCACCGGCAGCGTCGGCCCGAACGTTTCCTCGCGCATGCACGCCATCGAATGGTCGACGCCCGTCAGCACCGTGGGCTGGAAGAACGTCCCGCCGTTGCCCCGCTTACCGCCGGTCACGGCGCGCGCGCCGGCCTGCAGCGCATCGGCGACATGACGCTCGACGATGCGTACCTGGTTCTCGGTCGCCATTGCCCCGATGTCGGTCTCGAAGCTGCCGTCGCGGTCCATGCCCTGACGCAGCGCGGTGACCTTGTCGGTCAGTTTGTTCACGAATTCGTCGTAGACCTTGTCCTGCACATAGATTCGTTCGACCGACACGCAGATCTGACCGGAGTTCCACAGACCGCCCCACACGGCGCCGCTTGTCGCCCGGTCGATGTCGGCGTCGTCGAGCACGATCATCGCGTCCTTACCGCCGAGCTCTAAACCGCACGGGATCAGCCTCTCCCCCGCTCGAGCGGCGATCTTTCGGCCGGTGGCCGTTGATCCGGTGAACTGGATCATGTCCACCTCGTCGACCACCGCGGCCCCGGTGGCGCCACCGCCCGTCACGCACGCCAGCACCGGCGGTCCCTTGACCTCTTCCAGCCAGCCGCGGGTCACCTCGGCCCAGGTCAGCGGCGTCACCTCGGACGGCTTGAAAAGGACGGCCGCCCCGGCCATCAGCGCCGGGATGCCATCGATCGTTGGGGTAGCCAGCGGGCCGTTCCACGGGGTGATCACCCCCACCAGCTGGTGTGGGCGATGGAAGACGCGCAGGTTCTTGGTCAACGCCATCGCGCCCGAACGCTCGACGGTGCGGTCTGCGAGGAATTCCACCGCATGCTTGGTGAAGTAGTTGACCGCGTCGACCACGACGGCGGTCTCGACCTGGGCGTCACCCCACGACTTGCCCGTCTCCTCCTGCATCAGGCCGAGCAACCGCTTCTCGTTGTCAAGCACCCAGTCCAGAAGCCGCAGAACATGTTTGGCCCGGCCCTGAGGTCCTAAATCCTCCCACGCCGGTTGCGCCGCCCGCAGCTGCTGCGCGATTTCGTGCACCCGCCCCGACGTCATGTCCGGCACGCTGCCGACCACCCGCCCATCGGCTGGGCAGCGGACTTCGATGAATCCGGGCTCGCGTAACGAGTCGCTCACACCCAAATCGGTCTGCGTCGTCATCGACGGTCCTTTCGGTGGACTGCGGTGGCGATATCCTAACAATGTTTGGTACCAAAAAGGAGGCGGTTTGGGGAGCACCTCCGATCCACCGGCCGAGCCACAGCGCCCCGGCCGCCCGAACAGTGCAATCAACGGCCCTCTAGCCTGTCCGGATGAGCCTGCCGCGCCACGAGGGCCGCGATCTTGCGTCCGTGACGTCCCACCAGACGCTGTACGCGGAGGATCTCGCGGTCGGAGACTGGATGGACCTCGGCCACGTCGAAGTGAGTCGCGACGAAATCATCCAATTTGCCAGTCAATTCGACCCGCTTCCGATCCACCTCGACGGAACCGAATCACCGTTCGGGGATGTGATCGCCAGCGGCATGCACACCCTCTCGCTGTTCGCGAGCATCTCGTCGCCCAAATTCATGGCCCGGCTCGCGTTGGTCGCGGGCAAGGGATTCGACCGGATGCGGTTGCCCCATCCGGTCCGCCCCGGCTCGGTGCTGACCGGATCGCTGGAGGTGCTCGACGTCAAAATGGGTCCCCGAAATGCCGACGTGCACTGCCAGTACGAGATGGTCGATCAAAACGGCGACCTGGTGATGACGATGGTGGGCATCCAGGTCGTTCGTCGCCGCCATCCCGCCACCGATTGACACTGAATCTGGCCTGGAAGCGCCCCCATGCTTTAACCTACCGTCATGAGGTTTAGCGCGCGCCTCCGACGAAGGCAGCGGTGGTGACGTCGTCACCCCCCGGTGGCGCGACGGCTGTCCCGCACTGGACTGACATCGACTGGGCTCCGTCGATCGCCTATCGCGTGATCAACGGCCTGCGGGTGCAGTACCTCGACTACGGCATGGGACCGGCTGTAGTTCTGTTGCACGGCATGGCCTCGAGTTGGCAATGGTGGCTTGAGAATATTCCTGCACTGGCACAGCAGCACCGCGTCATCGCAGTCGACCTGCCCGGCTTCGGCCAATCCGATCCGTTGCCCGCGCCGGCCGAAATGGCCACCCACGCGCGCACCGTGCTCGACCTGCTCACTGAGCTCGGCATCGAATCAGCAACGGTCACAGGACATTCCATGGGTGGTCTAGTCGCGATAGAAATGTTCAAAGCCGACCCGCGACGCACATCGCGCCTCATTCTGGTCGACTCCGGCGGTGTGCCGATGTCGGAGCGGCGTCTGGCAGTCATTCTTGTGGTGCTGCGGCTGTGCTCGGCTATCTTGCGACGACGCTTCGTCCGGCACGCACTCGCGACCAGGATGTGGGTTCGGCGGATAGCACTGCGCGCGGCCCTTCGCGATCCCCGGGTGATGTCGGCGCAGCTGGCAGCCATGACCATGCCGACATTTGGGGGCCCGGGTTCGGTCGACGCGATCCCCGCCGCCGCGCGCTCCGTGCACGCGACGGTGCCCGAATCGATCACCTGCCCGGTCCTACTCGTCTGGGGCGAGCACGACGTCGTTGTGTCTCCCAAGTCTGCCTACCAAATGCACGACAAGCTACCCGACTGCGAACTCGCTGTTTTCTCTGACTCGGGACATTGCCCGATGGTCGAATTCCCCGACCGCTTCAACGATTTGGCGCTCAATTTCCTGGCCGCACGCGCCGGCGACGGCGCAAGCGGCAGCCAGCAACACCAAGTTTGCTGATTAATTCACGATTCGGAGGCGCGCCATGACCGTGACCCATGCGCATACCTACTGCCGCATCTGCGAAGCGCTCTGTGGGTACGTCGCCACCGTGGAAGACGGCGTGTTGATCCAAATGCGACCCGACAAGGATCATCCGATCTCGCGGGGGTTCGGCTGCCCGAAGGGCGTCGCAATGACCGAATTGGTCAACGACCCGGACCGGGTGCTGCACCCGTTGCGGCGCAAGGCCGGGGTACCGCGGGGGCATGGCGGCCTTGAGCAATTCGAGCGCATCAGCTGGGCGCAGGCCTTCGACGAGATCGCGTCGAAACTCAGGGCCGTGATCGGCACGCACGGCGGCGGCGCCGTGGGCGCTTACCTGGGCAACCCGGTCTACTTTTCGTATTCACCGCCGATGTGGGTCAAGGGATTTCTCGATGCCCTGCACTCGCCGCACTTTTACACTCCCGGGTCTCAAGACACGGCGAGTCGCTCGGCGGCCAGCGCGTTCCTCTACGGTTCTGCGCTGATCTTCCCGATTCCGGATCTGGAACGTACCGATTTCCTGCTGATGCTGGGCGCCAATCCCTTTGTGTCGCATGGCAGCCTGCTGACCGCGCCACATATCAAAGAGACACTGCGCGCGATCCCCAAGCGCGGCGGCCGGGTTGTCGTCGTCGATCCGCGACGGACCGAGACCGCGCGGGTCTTCGAGCATCTGCAGGTACGTCCCGACTCGGACGCGTGGCTGCTCGGTGCCATGTTGCGGGTGATCTTCGACGAGGGGCTCGAGGACCGTACGGCCATCGCGAAGACCTCGCGCGGAATCGAGATGCTGCGCCAGATGGTCGCCAGTGACAGCTATACCTGCGAGGAGGCGGCGCGGCGCACCGGACTTGGCCCCGACGAGATCCGCCAGCTCGCACGTGATCTCGCGACCGCGCGCACGGCGGCGGTGTACGGGCGAATCGGCACCTGCCGCGGCCGGCACGGCACCCTGACCGTCTTCCTGCTCGATGCGCTCAACGTCGTCACCGGCAATTTCGACCGACCGGGCGGCTCCTTGCTCGGCAAGTCCTTGACGCCGCCGACCTTCAACAAGGCCGCCGATACCTTCGGCAAACACTTCGGCCGCGTCGGCGGCTTCCCCGACGCGTTCGGCATGCTGCCCTCGGTGATGATGGCCAAGGAAATGCTCACCGAAGGCGACGGACAGTTGCGGGCCTTCTTCACCGTCGGTGGAAACCCGGTGCTGGCCAACCCCAATCCCGACGAACTCACCCGGGGCATCAAGCGCCTCGACCTGATGGTCTCGATCGACCTGTACGTCTCGGAGACGGGACTGCTGGCCGACTACATCTTGCCGGGCACCACGTTCCTCGAAAAGCACGATGTACCACTGCAGTTTCTGCAGAACCACACGCTGCCCTTTGCGGAGTCCACCGAGGCGGTCATCCCGCCGCGGGGTGAATGCAAGGACGAGTGGCAGATCATCGACGAAATCGGCCGACGCATCGGCATCGCCCCATACAGCGTGCCGATGCTACGTGCGGCGGCCAGGGTCGGGATCAGGCCAACGCCGCGCACCCTGGTCGATTTGGCCGTGCGGCTGGGACCCTACGGCGACTTCTTCGGCCTGCGCCGCGGCGGGTTGAGCCTGAAGAAGCTGGCGGCCGCGGACAACGGGATGGTGCTGGGCGAGCACCAACCCACCGGCGAACAACACAAGAGGATCCGCCACAAAGACGGTCTGGTACATCTGGACGCCGCCCAGGTACTTGCCGAATCGCGCCGGCTCGGTGAACGGCACGACACGGACCCTGACCTGCCGTTGTCGCTGATCACGTTGCGCGAGCTGCATTCCCACAATTCGTGGATGCACAACCTGCCCTCGCTGATGACCGCACGCCGCAAGCACACCGCCCGGGTGCACCCGAAGGATGCCGCACACGCCGGGGTGATGACCGGTGATCGGGTACGCATCGTGTCGGCGTCGGGAGAGATCGAGACCGAGGTGATGGTGACCGACGAGATCATCGAGGGCACCATCGCCGTGCCGCACGGCTGGGGACACCGTGCGGCCGGATGGCGATTGGCCAACGAAGCCGGCGGCCCGAACATCAATGTCCTCGCGTCGAGCGAGATCGCCGACGTCGAAAAGATCGCCGGGATGACTCTGCTGGATGGAATCCCGGTGCGGCTGGAGCCGGTGACAACCGGGGAGCGGGCGCCGTTGCAGGAGGCTGTGACTCGACGCTGATCGCGCTACGACAACCGCGAACGATCGTTATGCTGCAAGACCGCTCGGATGATGCTAGGAACGGGAACTGAGGACTAGCAGTCGCATTCGATTGCGGGCCGGTCGCTACTGACGGCTTCAACGCACCGGCAACGCGGGGTTTCATGGACAACCGGTATTTTCCGTTGGTCGTCGGGGTCGTCATGCTGGCCCTGGGGCTGACACTCACGATCGACGACTTCCGGCGCGCCGCGACACTGAGGCGACCGCTGGCGGTGGCCTTGATCTGCCAGGCCCTGCTACTCCCGGCGCTATGCTGGCTGGTCGCCGAAGCGTTTGACCTTCCACCGAACCTGGCGGTCGGTCTGATGCTGATGGCAGCCACCCCGGGCGGGACGACCGCAAACATCCTGAGTCACCTGTTCAATGGCGACCTTGCCCTGAACCTCACGTTGACCGCGATCAACGCGGTGCTGTCGATCGTCGCGGTGCCGGTGATACTGGCGTTTTCGATGACGTGGTTCCTCGGGAATGGCCGCTTTCTCCCGCTGCAATGGGACAAGTTCCTCGGGGTGTTCGGGCTTGTGCTGGTGCCCACGGCGATCGGTGTTGCGATCCGCCACCGTCTTCCCGGGCTTGCGCGGCGGCTTCACACACCAATCCGAATCGCCGCGGCACTGCTGTTGGTGCTCATCATCGCGGCGACCCTCATCAAATCCTGGGGAACGCTCGCGCGCTACTTCGGCGTACTGAGTGGCGCCGTTGCGGTCTTCTGCATCACCAGTCTGACCATCGGCTATCTGGCACCGCGCATGATGCGTCTTGCCGCACGGCAGGCGATCGCGATGAGCCTCGAGATCGGCATGCACAACGGCGTGTTGGCCATGGGCATAGCCCTGAGTCCACAGCTACTCAACAACCCCGAAATGGCCATCCCGGCAGCGGTGTACGGCATCATCGCGCTGTTTATCGCCATCGCGTTCATTTCCACCGTTCGCAGGCTGGACCCTTCGTTCCGCGATCCCGGTCGCCTCGAGCAAGGTGCGCGGTCCAAGGACCCGCAGGAAGACCTCACGTGAGGCATTTCTGTTCGGGCAGAACTGAATTCGCCATTCCAGCTGATTTCGGCGCGTACACCCGGGAAGTCGTTGGCCCGGGCCCAGTTTCTGATCAGGGCTGAAACAACGCCGGCACAACGAAAGTCAGCAGCAGCTTCATCATTGCGGGTTCGTCGAGGTCGTCGCGTGGAGTCAGCCACGTCATCTGTCCTTGCAGCCAGTCGATGATTGCATCCTCGGTCGCGTCGGTGCGCAGACGTCCAGCAGACCGCGCACGCTCGAGGATCGGGCTCAGGCAGCGCTTGACATAGGTATGCATCGGCGACCCCGAGCCCGACAGGATGAGGTTCAGCCGGGTGCGCGACAAAGCTTCGGCGAGGTAAGCAAATTCAGTGTCACCGCGACCGGCGACGACACAGGCGACGATTGCGGTCGCGAGCGCCCGTTCGGGGCTCTTGGTGCCGACGCGGGTTCGCTCGAGAATCTCGTCGGAGAATTCTCGGCATCGCTCGAGGAGAGCTAACTCGATCAGCTGCTCCTTGCTCGCAACGTACCGGTAGAGGTATTGACGCGGGATGCCGGCAGCGGCGGCGATGTCCTCCATCCGGGTGCGGTGAATACCGTAGCGGGCGAACACTTCCCGGGCGGCGGAGACAACCTTGTTGAGCGCCTCTTCGTTGCTGGTGCGGCTTTCGCCGAAGTCGAGCACCTCGCCACATTATCATCTAGACGATTGACAAGAATTGAAATCTGTCATACGTTTCGCCCATCAGCTCATCGCCTCGCGAGGAGAGTCATGCGGGATGTGAAATACGGTGTGGCCCCGGTCCAATTCCCCCCGGTCGCGGGGCACCGACAGGCCGTCCAGGCGTACGACGAGGCCGGGCTCGACTTCCTGACCTATTGGGATCAGCACTGCCTGACGATCCCCCGCTCGATCTGGACCCCGGATTTGGCGCCCGCGGCAGAGTTGTTCCACATCGACGCGTGGCTCGAGCCCTGGCCTCAACTCACCGAGACCGCCATCGTCACGGAGAACATCCGCATGGGGCTCTCGGCAAGCGACGTATCGCGCCGCAGCCCGGACGTACTGGCGCAATTGGCGCTGACGCTGGATCACTACAGCGAGGGTCGCTTCTTCCTCGCGCTGGGCGCGGGAGAAAACAAGCAGAACACGCCCTACGGCATCACTCGGGACCGCCCATTCGGACGGCTCGAGGAGACCCTCAAGCTGCTGAAACTGTGGTTCTCGGCCGACGAGCCGGTTAACTTCGACGGAAAGTTCTGGCGGGTCGCCAATGGTGGTATCTCGACTCCGGCATATACACCCGGCGGCCCGGACCTGCTCGTAGCGGGCGGGCCAGGGAAAGCAATGAGGTACGCGGCGCAGCTCGCCGATGGTTGGTGCTCATACTTCCCCGGGTCGAGCGCACAGGAGTACGTGGAACAGATCGCCGAATTCAACCGCCTGGCCGAGGAGGTCGACCGCGACCCGTCGACATTGACGAAGCTGATGTTGTTCGGGGTCGTGCTCGGCGATGACGACGCCCACGTGGAGGAGCTGGTCAACAACCCCGTGATCCGTTGGGATTCGGCCGCCCTGGTGCCGGGTCCGCAGGCATGGGCGCGGCACGGGCAGGTCAACCCGCTCGGGGAAGACTTCGCCTATGTCCGCGACCTGTTGCCGATGGAAGTCAGTCGGGAGGATGCGCTGAAGGTGATCGACAAGGTCTCGCCGGAGATGGTTCGCAACATGCGCTTCTCCGGAACGCCCACAGAGGTGGCGAAGATGATTCAGCCATTCATCGAGGCCGGATGCACGCACGTCATGATCGGTGACTACGGCGCCCTGGTCACCTCGGGCGACATGGGCTCGGCAGTCAGCGGCGCCCGCCGGCTGGCCGAGACCTTCGACGCCCTGCGTGAGCTGAACGGCCAGCCGGTCGCGAGCGTCGTATAGCGTTCTGGCCCAACGCAAACGGTGTGATCCGAGCCGCCTTGGTCTCGGTGGGGCGTTCTTGCTTGGTCCAGTGCCTGCAGCCATTCAACAAGACATTGCGGAGCCACTCCATTCTGGACTCGAAAACAACTAAAGCCTATAGTTTTGCGTGAAAGAGACGACCAAACAGCCCCTTTGGCGCCGAACTGTTTGTCTGGAGGCGTAGGTAATGAAGGTTCACCTTGAACGCGGTAAGTGCGCTGGACACGCGCAGTGTTTCGCGGTCGAGCCGGACTTGTTCCCCATCGACGACGACGGTTACTCCATCCTGCAGGACCACGCCGTCGCCCCCGGCGACGAGCAAGCCACCCGGTTAGGTGTGAACGCCTGCCCCGAGGTCGCGCTGATCATCGAGGACGACTGACAAGCGGTTTGCGTCTAGACCGAAGCCATCAGATCCCGCCGGATGATCTCTCTCATGATTTCGTTTGTGCCGCCGTAGATTCGCTGAATACGCGCGTCGATAAGAGCCTTGGCGAACCGGTATTCGGGGATGTATCCGTAGTCGCCGTGTAGCTTCAGGCCGGCGTCGATCACGCGACCCTGCAATTCGGTCGCCCAATACTTGGCCTTGGCCGCATCGACGGCGCTCAATGCCCGCCGATTGTAGGCGCGCACGCAGCGATCCAGGTACGCCCGAGACACCTCGATTGCCGTCTTCATCTCGGCCAGAACGAATCCCGGTGACTGAAAATCGCCTACTCGTTCGCCGGACGCGCGCTGCCGACCGACGTAGGTCATCGTCCAATCGAACACTGCCTCAGCGGAAACCTGTGCGGCAATTGCAATCCCGAGGCGTTCCAGCGGCAGGCTCTGCATCAGGTAGGCGAATCCCGCCCCCTCGTCGCCGAGCAGGTTGTCTTGTCCGAGGAGCACATCGTCGAACATCAGCTCGGCGGTGTCCTGCGCATGCAGCCCCACCTTGTCCAGCTTGCGGCCTCGGGAGAAGCCGGGCGTGCCGTCCTCGACCACGAACAAGCTGAAGCCCCGCGAGCCCGCGTCCGGATCCGTCTTGGCAAAGACGATCACCAGATCACACAGGATGCCGCTGGTGATGAAGGTCTTGGAGCCGTTCAGGACCCAGCCGCGCGCGTCTTTTTTGGCGGTGGCCCCGATGGCGCGCAGGTCGCTGCCCGCCGCGGGCTCGGTCATCGCGATGGCCCCGATGGTCTCGCCGGTCACGAATCCGGGCAGCCACCGTTGACGCTGCCCTTCACCGGCGTGACGAAGCAGATAGTTCAAGACGATGTCGTCATTGGTGGAGAAGCCCGACTGCAGGGCCGATGCGCCGACCCGCGCGATCTCCTCCTGAATCACCACTCGATAGCGGTAGTCCTGCTCGTCCGCGCCGCCGAACTCTTTGGGCGCGGACTGGCCGAGGAGGCCGAGCTTGCCCGCGATCCGCCAGGTCTCGCGGTCGATCAGGCGATCGGTGTCCCATTGCTGCAGCTTCGGAACCACATGCGTGTCCACGAATCCGCGTACCGACGCGCGGAACCGTTCGTGGTCCGCGTCGAACAGGTCGCTGTCCATCACACCTCCGCGCCGCAACCAATAACCTTGCTGTCGTAGATTACGGCCCGTGGTCGCCAATGGGTAGCAGGGCCGGGCGTTGCGCGTCGCGGTCGCGCCTTTTGGGCGCGGCCGGGTGCGACGAGCGTCCTTTTCGGCGCTTCAGCCTCTGTACAGACATGTTTTCCAGTTAACGCACCGGCTCCGGCAAGGCGGGCCGACTGGGCGGCCGCACATCAGCTGACATTTCTTGATTGACGTCTCATACCTAGTGTCGTAAGTTTAACGCCGGTGAGGCTGTAGCCGATCTCACATCACGTGCAGCGTGGGTGCAACATCTCGCTCGTCAACCGCATCAAGGCTTCGACATAAGGCTTTTCGGACCGGGGACACAGCGCCAACCGAAGGAGGACGATGAAACTCGCAGGCAAGGTCGCCTTGATCACCGGAGCAGGCTCTGGCCTGGGCCGACAAGCGGCACAGCTGTTCGCGGCCGAGGGTGCCAGAGTCGCGATCGTCGACATCGACGCCGATCGGGCCGAGCAGGCGTCAAAGCTGGTCGAGCAACAGGGCGGAGACGCCATCGCGATCACCGCCGATGTCGCGCGGAAGGACCAGATCGCCAACGCGGTCGCCACCGCCGTCGATCACTACGGCAAGCTCGACATCGCCTGGGCGAATGCGGGAATTGTGTCGCGCGGGGGCGCCGCGGCTCTCGGTACCGAAGAACCCATCGAGTTCGAGGACATGACCGAGGCCGATTGGCAGCACGTGTTGGGCGTCAATCTCAGTGGCGTCGTCTACACGGCACAGGCCGCGGTTCCCCATCTGAAAGCCAATGGCGGCGGCACCATCTTGGCAACGTCCTCGGCGGCGTCGTTGGTCGCCTATCCAAAGATCGCCCTGTACTGCGCGACCAAGGCGGGCGTCAACGGCCTGGTACGCGCGTTGAGCTTGGATCTGGGCCGCTACGGCATCCGCGTCAACGCCATCGCGCCCACCCACGGCATGTCGCCCAACTTCCTGATGCCCCCGGGTGCGCCGGTGGTCGGCCAATCCTACGAAGAGGTCGCGGGCCCGTGGAATCCCACCGTTTCACCCATACCGCTCAAGGTGCCCCGGCCCCCGTCACTGCTCGACAACGCCAAGGTCGCACTGTTCCTGGTTTCCGACGACTCGGCCTACATCTCCGGGGCCACCCTTGGCGCCACCGACGGTGGCACCCTGGCCCGCGTCGGAATGTGGTTCCCCGAAGACCTCAACCCCGAACCCGTTCCCAACGCGAATTGAGCTGGCACCAAAGAAGGATTGGAGCGTAGACGAATGACGACAGCAATGGATCGCGTGCCGCCGAACCTCATGACCGACTTCGACGTTTACGAACCCAGCCTGGCCGTCCCGGTGGACGTGTTCCAGCAGCGGGTCGCCGATCTGGCCGCCAAGGGTCCCGTTGTGTACTCGCCGGCTTACGGCGGGCACTGGGTGGTGACCGGGTACAAGGAAGTCCATCAGGTCCTGACTGACCATGAATCGTTTTCCAGCTACCCGAACAACCTCGTTACCCCGATGGATTTCGGCAAGTTCATCCCACTCGAACTCGACCCGCCGGAGCACACCGCGTACCGCCACGTGCTGCAGCCGCTGTTCAGTCCCCAACGCATGAAGAAGCTTTCGGACGACATCCGTGCGGTGGTCAACGAGTTGATCGACGGCTTCGCGCCGCGTGGCAGCGCCGAATTCGTCTCCGAGTTCGCCCACGAGCTGCCGGCCAGAATCTTTCTGGCGTTGATGGACTGGCCGCTGGAAGACGCGGGGCTGTTCACCGAGGCCACCGATGTCGTGTTGTTCGGCAAGCCGGGCGGTACCCAGGAGGAGTCCGACCAGGCCCGCATCGAAGCGGGTCTGAGCGTGGCCGGCTACTTCCAGAAGGTGATCGAGGATCGGCGGAACAACCCACGTGGCGACGCGACGTCCGTCCTGATCAATACCGAGGTCGAATTACCCGACGGCACCCGCAAACTCCAAGATCAAGAACTGATCTTGATGTTCTACCTGCTGTTGATGGGTGGCCTACACACCGTGCAGGGATCGCTGGCCTGGGCAATCGCGCATCTGGTCGACAACCCCGCGCAACGCGACCTGATCATCGCCGACCCGACCACAATTCCCAAAGCGGTCGAGGAGATTCTGCGCATCGAAGCGGCCGTCGCCGCCGGCCGCCGCGCGATCCGCGACGTCGAACTCGGTGGGGTCAACATCGCCGAGGGTGACCAGTTGCTGCTGATGCTGTGTTCGGCGAACCGCGACCCGGGTACCTTCAGCTCTCCGGGTGAATTCGACATCACCCGCTCCCCCAATCGGCACTTATCGTTCGGTGCGGGGGTGCACCGCTGCCTTGGTTCACACCTCGGCCGCATCGAGTTGACCATCGCCCTGGAGGAACTGCACCGTCGCATCCCGGATTACCAACTGGTGGAATCGGACCCACCGGTCTACCACTCGACTCAGGTGCGTGGCTGCCTTCGCATGCCCATCACGTTCACACCAGAGAACTTCACACCAGAGAACTGAGTATCATGACCACATCGCTTCCCCGCCAGGACCGGATCCGTCGGGCACTCGAACTGTTGCGGAACGAAACGACCGACAAGTTCGACGAAGTCGTTGGCTTTGCAGCGGGTGAGTTCACGGATCCGGTACTCGCGCAACAGGAGCGCGATCTCATCTTCGGCCGTGTCCCGTCGATCATTGCCCACGGGTCCGAGATCGCGCGCCCGTTCGACTTCATGACCGTCCAAATGCCGCGCAACAACGTCATCGTGGTGCGGCAGAAAGATGGCAGCGTCAAGACGTTTGTGAATTTGTGCCGGCATCGGGGTGCCCTGCTGGAGGACAGTGAGAAGGGCCGCTGCCGATTTTTCTCCTGCCCCTACCATCGATGGTCCTACGACCCCGATGGCTCGCTGCGGATGGTCACGCGAGACGCCACGTTCGGTGAGATCGACCGCAAGAAGCAGGGTTTGGTGGAAATTCCGTGCGAGGAGCGGCACGGCTTCATCTGGGTGGTCGACAACGCGCACGCCGAGATCGATGTCGAGGCCTGGCTGGGCCCCGAAATGGATGCGATCTTGGCCGGGTACCACCTGGACAAGCTGCAGTGCGTCCGGTCGGCGGGGTTTGACGAACCGACCAACTGGAAGATCATGCAGGACGCGTTCCTCGACGGCTACCACATTCAGTACGCGCACCCCAACACGGCGGGCAAGATCATCCACACCAACGTGATGGCATTCGAGGATTTCGGCCGGCACTGCCGATTCATCGCGCCGCGTAAGTCGATCGACCGCTGGCTGGAAGAAGACCCGGGCGACCGCGAACTGGACCGCTATGTCACCGAGACGCACTTCCTGCTGCCCAACAGCACACTGTTGCGCCAACCAGATCACTTCCAGCTGCTGACCTTCCGGCCCCACCGGAGTGATCCGGCCAAGTCCCGCATGGAGCAACGGCTGATGGTTCCGAGGCAGGAAGACTCGGGCATGGACGAGGCACATTGGAACCGGCTGTGGGACAAGAACTGGGAGATTCTGTTGGCCGTGTTGCACAACGAGGATTTCCCGTTGCTGCGCAATTCGCAGCGCGGCATGGCCAGCGCGGATGCCGGCGATATGCTGTTGGGCCGCAACGAGACCGCCAACCAGGTATTCCGTCGCGAGACCAAAAAGCTGCTGGCCCAAGGCGACACTCCACAGTGACCTCGCGATGATCAAGTACGAGTGGCGAAATAGTCTCAGCCCAGAGGAGTCGGCCGAACTATCGGACCTCCTCGGGCGTGCCGCCGACTACGACGCCGAACCCGAATACAACCGGATCGATTTTGCCGACGTCGATCGTGCGATGTCGCAATCCGATTCGTCGCAGCGCCATCTCCTGATCTGGATGCTGCCGCATGCGACCGCGATGGGTGAGCCCGACCAACCCGAACGAATCGCCGGGCTGCTTCGCCTGAAGTGCTTTCCGGACGGATCGGCGCATGCCAGCGCGGTGGTCGAGCCGAGCCTGCGTTCGATCGGAATCATGACACTACTGGTGGAAAGGGTCGGATTGGACACGACACGTCCCGGCGGCTGGCTGGATACCGGTGCTCACACGGTAACCGCGTGGGCACAGGGCAATCATCCCGCGGCCGGCCGGCTTTCGGACCGATTCTTGATTCCCCGCACCCGGCGGGTGTGGAAGCTCATCCGCTCGGCCGATGCGATCGAGGATGCCACCGCTGCACCGGTTCTCGAACCCATCGACGACCGGGCGCTCGCCGACCTGAGCTGGGCGTCGTCGAACCCGGGCGGCGACCACGCCTACGCGCTGCGCGAGTCGGGGCGCATCGTCGGGGTGGCAGCGCTGGACATGCGCGCCGTGGTGTCCGAGGAATTCGGGCGTTGCGCCACCATAGCGTCGGCGTTCGCTCCGCCGGCCGCCGATGCTGCCCAACGCCGCCGGTTGCTCGACGGCGCGGCGGCCATAGTCCACGAGGCCGACCTGGCCGGCGTGATCATCTACGTCGACTCCGATGACACCACGATCGTCAATGCCTGCCGCCTGGCCGGGTTTCAACACGACCGCACCGACGTTCGCTATCAAATCGGTGGCCGGCCATGAGCGCCACGATCCCGGCCGACCTGGAAAGCGCCGCCGAGGCCCATGGCAAAGCCGTTGCCGCGGGCGACAATAAGACAGTATTGGCGGATTTTCTGCCCGACCGCATCGGGCAACTGATCAGCTCGGCCGATGTGCCCACCCGGCTCAAGGGAGCGCAGGTGCGCTCGATCAGCGAAGCCGGGTCTGGAAGCTACGACGTCATCATCCGCTACACCAAGCTCGACGACCAATGGTTCGAACTGCGCAGCCGCTGGGTGCATTTCACCGACGGCAGCTGGCGGGTGGCCAGCGTGCGCAACATCCCCGATACGCCGCCGTGGGTCGGTGTGACCGGCCCGTCCGACGACGGCCTCGACACGGCCCACTGGGAGGGGCTGCGTGCCGGAAAACTGTTGCTGCAGCGGTGTTCCCAGTGTTCGACGTGGATCTGGTCGCCGCGCCCCATCTGCCCGGCATGTCACAGCTTCGATACCGCCTTCGAGGCGGTCGAGCCGGTCGGGACCATCTACTCGTGGACGCGAACCTGGCAGCCGTTCACCGAGGATGCCACCGGCCATCTGCCCTATGTCGTGGTGCTCGTGGAACTTCCCGCGGCCGGCGGCCGCCGGGTCCTGGGCGTGCTCGCCCACGCCGACGGGCGCACGCCTCGCATCGGCGCGACGGTGCGTGGCGTCATCGACCAACCGTCCGACGACCGGTACTGGCCCCTGGTGCGCTGGCACCTGGACCCCGATTCGGACGTGGAGGCACGATGAGCGCGTTTCGCGCCTCGACCGCGGTGGTGGGAGTCGGAGCCACCGATTACTACAAACGCGGCACCAGCCCACTGTCGTCAGCGCAGCTGGTGCTGCAGGCGATACTGCGGGCGTGCGACGACGCGGGCGCCGACCCGCGCACCGTCGACGGGTTCGTCTCCTACGCAGGGGATTCCAGTGAGGGGCTGGCCATCGGCGCAGCGCTCGGCGTCCATGAGGTGCGCTGGTCGACGCAGGTGTGGGGCGGTGGTGGCGGTGCGGTGGCGGCCGCGGTCAACTGCGCCGCCGCTGCGGTACACAGCGGGCAGGCCAACTGCGTGGCGGTCTACCGCGGCCTATCGGAGGCCACCGACGGGCGCGGCGCCTACAACAAGGGACACATGGGGCACCTCTATGCCGCCCATGGCATGATCGCCCCCGCCCAGGTATGCGCGATGCGCACCCAGCGGATGCTCGAGGTCGATGGGGTGCCGCCGTCGACCCTGGAGGCGGTCGCACTCGCCGGTTATCACCATGCGCAAAACAATCCGAAGGCGGTCGCCTACGGTCAGCCGCTCGATCACAACCGCTACCAGGGCTCCCGGCTCATTTCCGAGCCGCTCCGACTTTTCGACTGCTCTCGTGAAAATGACGGTGCCACAGCTGTTTTAGTGGTCAATGCCGAACGCGTCGGTGACTACCGGGGGACGCCGGCCTACATACTGTCCGGCGTGCAGGGCGCCACCGCCGGCTGGACGGAATCGGTTGAGAACGAAAACCCCTACACCAGTGCAGGATTCCATCCCGCACTGGTGAACCGACTGTGGGAAGGGGCGCAAATCAGCGCGGCCGATGTCGACGTGGCACAGGTGTATGAGAACTTCACCGGTCCCGCGGTAGCGTCGATGATCGACCACGGGCTGTGCCCGCCGGGGCCGGCGGCCGGCGAGTTCCTCACGGTCGACAACCTGACTGTCCAGCGCGGCCGCCTGCCGATCAACACCGCCGGCGGAAACATCGCCGAGGGTTTCGTGCACGGGATCGGGCTGGTGGCCGAGGCGGTGCGGCAGATCCGCGGGGGTTCACCCAACCCTGTTGCCGATGCTGATGTTTCACTACTCATCGGCGGCCCGATGGCGCCACTGGTCAGCTCGACCGTGTTCGGGTCGGCGGCCACGATCTGACCCGTCGGGGAATCGAGGAGGAACATGGCCGCGACAGTCGGCTCCGCACTGCACTGGTGGGCAAGAACCAAGGGCGACCAGCCCGCGGTCATCCTGGGCGAGGAGCAACTCAGCTATCGACAACTGCACGACTGGTCCGGGCGGTTGGCGCGGCGCTTGGCCGACGACGGTGTCAAGCCCGGCGACCGCGTCGGATTGCTGGCCCCCAACGCGCTGCAATGGCCGGTGGCGGCGCTGGCAATCATGAAGGCCGGAGCGGTGCTGGTGCCGTTCAACGCGCGCCTCAAGCCCGCGGAGGTCCGCAAGATCGCCGACGACGCCGGGCTCAGCCTGCTGATCACCGCGACCTCCCATACTGCCGTCGCCCACGAGGCACGCCAGGCAGGCCGCGAATTCGGAGTACTGGCTTTTGACAGCGTCGACGCGGAACGCACCGGTGCGCCCGACGATTTCCGCGTCGATCCAGCGGGCGGGGAGCCGATCGCGGTGATTTTCACCAGCGGCTCCACGGGCCTGTCCAAGGGTGTGATCCTGACCAGCAACACCTTGCTATCCATCGTGCTGGAGAACACGCTGACCGAAGAGGGTTTCCGGCCGGGCACGGTGACACTGCTGGTGCTGCCGTTGGCCTTCACCCCGGGGCTGGTGTACGGACTGCTGATCACCACCGTATTGGGTGGAACCCTGGTGGTCGAACCGGAACTCAATCCGTCCCGCGCGGTGAATCTGATCGAACAACACTCGGTACGCGCCATCTTCGGCGTTCCGCTGATCTTCGAGTCTCTTTCTCGGGCAGAAGAATTCGACAATGCCGACCTGAGCTCCCTGCAAACCGCGATCGTCGGCGGCGCGGCGGTGCCGACCGACCTGTTGAAACGCTGGGCGGACAAAGGGGTGTTGCTGCGCCAGATCTACGGGATGACCGAGGCCGGCGGCGTGGCGACGGCGACGCAGTTGGCCGACGCGCTGGACCATCCCGACTCGTGCGGCATGGGCTCGATCTTCACCGAGGTGGCGGTGATGGCCGACGACGGCTCGCCGGCCGAACCCGGCCAGCACGGCGAGATCGTGGTCCGCGGTCCCGGCGTCACCCCGGGATATTGGGACGATCCGCAAACCACCTCGGTGGCGATCCGTGACGGCTGGCTGCACAGTGGCGATCTGGGAAAAGCTGACGCACAAGGGCGTATCACCTTCGTCGATCGCATCAAAGACTTGATCATTTCCGGCGGGATCAACATCTCACCGGTGGAGCTGGAAGCGGCCATCGCGAGTCTTGACGGCGTCGCCGAGGTCGCCGTCATCGCCGCCTCCGACCCACGTTTCGGTGAGACACCCGCCGCGATCATCACGGTGGCACCCGGAGCCGAAGGCCTCGATGAGGCAGCGGTAATCGGGCACTGCGAGCAACTGCTGTCCGACTACAAGGTGCCGCGGTATGTGGTGCTGCGATCCGAACCGCTGCCCCGGTTGCCCAGCGGCAAGATCGCCAAACAGGCCGTCCGAGAGGAATATCATGACATCGGCCGACGATTTTCCCGCGCGCGATGACGCCGGGCCCGACGCGGGGATGCTGCTCGCGCCGGGAACGTCACTGCGCCTCGCCGGCCATGGCAGGACCAAACGACGCACCAACAGCAGCGTTCTGAGCGGCAACGCCACCGAGGCACGCGAACAAATCCTCACCGCGGCCGAGAATGTCATTGCGCGCTACGGCGTCTCGAAGACCACGATGGATGACATCGGAAGGCAGGCCGGAGTCTCCCGTCCTACCGTGTACCGCTATTTCGGGGACCGCGACAATCTGCTGGGGGCGTTGATCGAACGGCGCGCCCGGATGTTGTTCGACCGGGCCCGCAATTACATCTTCGGATTTGAGTCGTTCGACGACCAACTCGTCGAGGGCCTGCTGTACCTCATCGACCACGGTCGAAGGGATCCGATCGTGCGGATTCTGGTCGGCCCCGAATATCTGGGTGTGACCACCCCGATCCTCAACGGATCCGTACTGCTCGCCGAACTCACCGCCGAGATGTGGGAGCCGGTGTTGAGGCTGGCGATCCACCGCGGCGATATCCGTTCGGACCTCGATCTGTTGGCCGTCGGCCAGTGGCTGGCATTGGTGCAGTTCGTCCTCGTCGGGCGCCACGATGTGATCGGAACCGACGACCCGGGTACCCGCCTGTTGCTGAAAACGTTTGTACTGCCCGCGTTTCAGCGGCCGGTCACTCCGTAGAGCAGCATCTGCACCGCTTCTTCGATCTGTCGGCTACGGCCCGGACGTCGTTGATCCGACGGAAAAAGCCAGTCGTCGAGCAGCACCAACGACAGCACCGACCCGACCGACAGCGCGACGGTCACCGGGGCATCGAGCTCACGGAAGTGCCGCGCCGCACCATGTTCGGTCAGCACGAGCCGCACCGTGCGCAGATTGTCCGCGAGCTTCGCGCTCACCCGCGCGGCCACCTCGGCGAGTACCGGCTCACCGCCCTTTACCCGCGCCGCCATGAGCGTCCGAAATAGCTCCTTGTGCTCATCGGCCAGGCCGTAAAAGCCCTTGACGAACGAACGCGCTATCTCCGCGGGGTCGGTCTCCGACGTCATGCGCACGTTCCACGTCGTGGCCCAGTGGTTCACGAAATCGGAGAACGGCGCGACGACCGTCGTCTCGAACAGCTGGGCCTTGCTGCCGAAGTTGCGGAACAAAACCGACTCCCCGACGCCGGCCTCGTCAGCGATCTGACGGGTCGTGGTGCCGTGATAACCCTGTTCGGAAAAGAGGCGATGCGCGGCCTGTAGGACGAGGCGTCTGATCTCCTCGGCGCCGCGGCGTCCGTTGCGAGGGCTGGTCACCGACATGGCTAGCGGTGAGATCCCGCCGTCAACACCGAACGTGACATCCCGGTCCTCCCTGCTCAACGACAATGCCCCTGACTTTAACCCGAGTCGACCACGGATCGGGATCGTTGTCTGGCAGCCATGCCAATTATTACCCCTATCGTAAGTAACACTTACGATCTAAGATAGTGTCACTTATCAGAGGACGTTAGGGAGTGAGGACGCATCATGAAGAAGGTCGAACTGGACTCGGGCCTGGCGAAGGCCGCCGTCTGGTCGGGCATCGCGCTGATCGTGGCGATGATCGTGGCTCAAGGGTTCATGATGCATTTCATCCCGCCACCATCCCCGGCCCTGTCGGCAAAGGAACTGGCCCAAAGGTTCATCGACCGACGTAACGAGATCCGATTGGGTTGTTTGATCCAGTGCATCTTCTGGTCGTTCTGGGCAACGTGGTGCATGGCGATCACCATCTTCATCCGCAAGATGGAGCGTGGTTGGCCGATACTGACCTACTCCTCGATCGCGCTACAGGGCGGCGGCTATGTCTTCTTCATCCTGATCCCGATGACATGGGGCGTCATCGCGTTCCGTCCGGAGTCGCTCGACCCTTCGGTGATGCAGATCATGAACGACTGGGTGTGGTTCGACTTCCTGTTCACCTGGCCACCATTCGCGTTGTGGATGGCCGTCATCGGCCTGGCGATCATCAAGGATCACAATGTGCCCACGCTGTATCCCCGTTGGGTCGCCTACCTGAACTTCTGGTGCGCCATCCTGATCTTCCCCGCCGGGCTGATCGTGTTCTTCCACGACGGGCTGTTCGCCTACAACGGGGTCGGCGCCTTCTGGATCCCCTTCGCGATCTTCTTCGGCTGGATGATCGCCATGTCGGTGTTGACTCTGCAGGCCATCAACAGGCAGAAGACACGACCTGTCGAGAATCGGCCGGAACTGGCCACCGTCTGAGCCGTGGGACTACAACATTTGGATGGGGGGCAGATCGCTTGCAGCCCATAGTCACTGAGCCTTCTCAACCGCTCGCGGCGAAGACGTCGAAGAGAATTCCCGGCGAAGCGGGCGTCTGGATCTTCATCCTCGGTGACATCTGCGTGTTCGCCGTCTTCTTTACCTACTATCTGGTCCAGCGCAGCAAGCACACCGATCTCTTCGATCTGTCGCAGTCCACCCTGAACAAGAATTTCGGCGCGGTCAACACCGTTTTCCTACTGATCAGTTCTCTATTCGTGGTGTTGGCGGTCCGGGCTATGAGGTCCACGGAACGGCTTCTGGCACAACGCCTGATCTCCGGCGCATTTCTGTGCGGCGTGGCGTTCATCGTCGTCAAGGTTTTCGAATACTCCGAACGGATTGCAGCACACCAGATCCCGACGACCAACAATTTCTACCTGCTGTATTTCGTGCTGACCGGCTTGCACCTTTTTCACCTGATACTCGGATTAGGGGTGCTCACCGCACTGGTCTTCTTGGCCCGCAAACCCGACCTATCCCAACATCAGTGGGCGTTCTTCGAGGGCGGCGCCTGCTTCTGGCACATGGTCGATCTGCTGTGGCTTGTCCTTTTCCCGCTGATTTTCCTGGTCAGGTGAGACCGATGACGACAGCCCTGATCCGCACGCCCGCCACAGCGGTGTGGCTGGTACTGATAGCCGCCACCGGTGTGTCCTGGGCGCTGGGAACTCAGCACGGCATGGCCAATCACCAGCTGGCCAGCGTGATCATCTTGCTGATCGCCTTCATCAAGGTCCGTTTGGTCGGCCTGTACTTCATGGAGCTGCGGGAGGCACCAAATGTCCTGCGCGGATTGTTCGAAACGTACTGCGTCGTAGTGTGCGCGCTGCTCCTGGGGGTTTTTATTTTCGCCTAAACACTTGACGTAGCCACGGCGCCCGACAACAGTTTTGCCAGGAGGTAGCAATGGAAGCGAGAGTTCAGCGGGTCCTCATTTGGACGGGCCCGGCCATGATCGCGTTGTGGCTGGGCGCGTTCCTGTTCATCGCGGGGTTCATACCGCCCTCGCGTCCCAGCGCCAGCGCGGCCGATATCGTGCGCCTCTACGCGGATCACTCGATCGCGATCAAGCTCGGGATGATTATTTCCATGGCAGGCTCGGCGCTGCTGGTGCCGTGGGCCATCGCGATCTCGGGCCAAATCAGACGCATCGAAGGTGCGAAGGCGCTGGCCGATGTGCAGATGGTTTCGTGCGCGCTGCTGTCTCTCGAGTTCATCACCCCGATCGGCGTCTGGATGGCGGTAGCCTTCCGGTACGACGACCGCGCGCCCGACGTGACCCGTGCGATGCACGACCTTGGCTGGATCCTTTTTGTGACCGTCATCTGGTCACTCTGGGTGCAATTACTCGCGATAGCCGTAGCGATCCTGATCGATCGCCGTAGCGAGCCGGTGCTACCGCGATGGCTCGGATACCTCAACCTGTGGGTAGCGATGCTGATCATCCCGGCCGGGTGTGTGTTGTTCTTCAAGCACGGGCCGTTCGCGTGGAACGGAGTGGTCGGCTTGTACATCCCTCTCGTGGCATTCGTCACCTGGATCATGTCGATGACCATCACCATCCATCAGAAGCTTTCCCGCGAGATCGCGGCTGCGTCGCAGACTTTGGAACCGGTCGCGCACTGAACTGGGCCGCGTGGTCAGTGACCCGAAGTGCCTCCATCGACGGCGATCGTTGAGCCGGTGATGTAGCTGGACGCCGGACTGGCCAAAAACACCACCACAGCGTCGATCTCGCGCTGAGTGGCGACCCGCCCCAGCGAACATCCCGCCAGGAAACGGCCCAGCGTTTCCTCCGACATCTCGCTGATCATGTCGGTCTCGACGAATCCCGGCGCGATCGCATTGACACGAATGCCTTTGCGGGCGGCCCACTGGTTGGACAAGTCTCTGGTCAGACCGATCAGTCCGGCCTTACTCGCGGCATAAGCCGCTTGCGGCAGTTGAGATTTGACCAATCCGAGCATGCTGGAGACATTGATGATGCTCGAGCCGCTGCCCATCACACCGGCACAGGCCTGCGCCACCCAATAGGCGCCGAACAGGTTCACCTCGACCACCGACGCGAAATCCTCGGGTCGTTCGCGCGACGCGGGCGTCACGTGGGAAATCCCGGCGTTGTTCACCAGCACGTCGACGCGGCCGAACTGGTTGACTGCCGCCTCGACCAGAGCCGCACAATCCTGCGGACGTGTGACGTCGGTGGTTACCGCCAGGCATTCGCGCCCCACGGCGCGAACGCTGTGCGCGGCGGCTTCCAAGTGGCCCTGCCGGCGACCGGCAATCACCACATCGGCACCGGCCTCGGCCAGTGCGCGGGCGAAGCCGGCACCCAGACCGCTGCCCGCCCCGGTCACGATTGCCACCCGCCCCGTGATGCTGAACAGGTCGAGCACACCGTCGGTCGTCGACACCGCTACATTCCACCTTCCACTGGTCGCCAGCGCTCAGAACACGCTATAGCCGCCGTCGACTACCACTTCATTGCCGGTGTGGTAGGTCAGTCCGCTGTGGGCGAGAAACGGCGCGATGTCGAGGTAATCCTCATCGGTCGCCCAGCGGCGCACCGGAATTCGCGCAGTCGCGGCTTTCATGAACTTTGGGTCGGCACGCAGGAATTCGTTCATCGCGGTGATCGTCCATCCCGGGACCAGGATGTTCACCCGGATGCCGTGGCGGGCCAGTTCCACCGCGAGGGTGCGGCCCAGACCGACCAAGCCGCTCTTGGTGACGGCATACGCCGCCTGGCGAGCAGCACCGTAGCGCGAGACCATCGACGACACCACCACGATGGATCCGCTGCCCCGGTCGATCATGTGCCGGGCCGCGGCGCGGGTGGTGAGGAAGCTGCCGTCCAGGTTGGTTTGCATGACCCGCTGCCAATCGGCCAACGTCGTTTCGACGTACGGGGTCGCGGCCGCGATGCCGGCATTGGCGAACAGGCTGTCGACGCGACCGAATCGTTGCAGGGTTGCGGCCATTGCCTGTTCGACATCGGGTTCGACAGCGACATCGCAGACCACCGACCATGCCTCGATCCCCTCGGCGCGCAACGCTGCCACGGTGGCCTGATTGCGGTCGTCGTTTCGCGCCCAGATCGCGACCGCGGCACCGGCTCGCCCGACACCGCGAGCCAGCGCGGCGCCGATCCCGGTATTGCCACCGGTGACTACCACAGTCGTGCCCGTCAGATCGTAGGTGCCCGGTGAACCGTTGCGGCCCCGCGGCTGATCGGCAGTCACGAGGTCAGCTTGTGCAACTCTCGGCGGAATATATGGTTCACCAACTCATTTCGCCCCAACAGCATCGGACCCGCGTTTGCGCTTTCCATGGCTGCCTGCGAACCGCGCAGCAGCGGAAAGTCTTCGTCGTAGAGCACTGCCTGCAGGATGTCCCAGTTCTTCTCCCAAAGCCGTTGCCACTTCGCCTCATCCATTCCGGTGTCCTCGACGGTGGGCACCAGGAGTCGCATCTCCATCCGGCACCGGCCCGGCTCACTGGGATGAGGCCGAAACGTCAACAACTCGAAGTGCGTGGTTTGGCGCAGCAAGGTGCTGTTCGGCAACAGGAAATGTCCCTCGATGATGTGCTTGGCCAACCCCTCGTAGGGCGGCTCGTCGGCCACCACGCGGTCGATCGATTTGCGCGGCGTTGTCATCCGGACGTGGCGGCCATAGTCCTCGACACTCTGCACGTTGGTGTACACATGCTTTCCCGCAGAATTCGGGTGCGCGTACTGGATGTGGTAGTTGTCGATGAACGCGTCCTGCATGATCTTCCAGTTGACCGGCTCGTCGTAACCGGCGCTGCGGAAAGTGACCAGCCGATCGATCCGGTAGCCGGCCAGCATCTCGTCGACCGCTTCGCCCAGCCAGTCGGCGACGTCGATGGAAGCAGTAGCCTCGTCGACCATCCACACGAATCCGTGGCGCTCCTCGGTGGGCAACTCGATGAGCCCGTGTGCGGCCCGATCCACGTCGCCGAACGTGTTACCGCGCGTCACCGCGCGCAGCGAACCGTCCGGATTGTAAGACCAGCGATGATATCCGCAGGAGAACAGCCGACAACTACCGCGCTCCCGGTCCTCCAGTAGCGCACCGCGGTGCCGGCAGTGGTTCACAAACGACTTCACGCTGCCGTCTCGCTGACGCACCACGATGACCTTGTTGCGCGGCATCTGCACGGTAAGAAAGTCGCCCGGGCGCGCTATCTCGTCGCCGTGGCACACAATGGACGGCACCCTGCCGAATATCAGCTCCCGTTCCCGCGCGGCGATCGCCGGGTCGGTGAACTCACCGGGCTGCACCGTCACCACCTGGTCGTATTCATCGGTGGTGCCGTTTTTCAGGTGGTCGAGCACCTTTGCGATGCGTCCTTCTTGCGCCGTCAAAGCCCGTGCCATTGCCGCGTCCTCCTCGCGATCCGTCGCGTCAACGCGTATTCCATCCAATACCTACTATCAATAGGTTTACACCATTCACGAGGGCGACGGAAGGAACTCCGCGCCCATCGCGCACCGCGCGCGGTGTAAGCCAGAGCCGCACTGATGGTGACCAACACAAAGTGGCATGAACCCATCGTGGCCCCAATCGTGATGCTTGACACAGTTTACCTAGGTCCATAAGTTAATTGCATTGACCCGCCTCCGGGCGGCGCTCGGCCGCGCTCGAAGAGTGTGAACGATCGTGCCGCTCAGCAGGACAGCCCGATGGTCAGCACAACAATCGGAACGGCAGGAGCGAGTTGGGTTTATGACCACCACCGAAGCAGTCCCCGCGGATCTGGTTGTCGATTTCGACGTGTACGACCCCGCCCTGGCCGCGCCCGTAGACGTGTTCAACCAGCGAATTGTGGAGGTGGCCGGCGTCGGCCCGTTGGTCTACTCCCCTTTGTACGGTGGGCACTGGATCGTCACGCGGTACCAGGAGATCACCGAGGTGCTCCGCGACCCCGCCCGATTCTCCAGCTACCCGAACAACTTGATACCGCACGGGTTTGGCAAGTTCATTCCTCTCGAGTACGACCCGCCCACCCACACCGTGTACCGGCGGGCGCTGCAACCGCTTTTCAATCCGCACCGGATGAACGCGATGGAACCGCAAGTGCGCGCCATCGTGACCGAGTTGATCGACGGGTTCGCCGCCCGCGGGTCGGCGGAGTTCATCTCCGAATTCGCCCATGAGTTGCCTGCGCGCGTGTTCCTCGCATTGATGGGCTGGCCACTGGCGGACGCGCCGATGTTCACCGAAGCCACCGACACCACACTGCACGGCATCCCTGGCGCCAGCGAGGAAGAGTCCATCGCCGCCCGGGCCGAAGCGGCGGGCAGGATGATGGCCTACTTCGCGGCAATAGTCGCCGATCGGCGCAACGGCTCTGCGGACGCCTCGGATGTGACGGCATCGATCATCAACAGCGACATCGTGATTGACGGTCAGCCGCGGCCACTCACCGACGACGAGTTGTGCAACATTTTCATGCTGCTACTCATCGCCGGTTTGCATACCACTCAAGGATCGTTGGCCTGGGGCCTCATGCACCTCGGGGCCCACCGCGAGCAGCGGGATGCGCTAGTCGGTGACCCCAGCCTGATCCCCGCGGCAGTGGAGGAAGTACTACGCATGGAGGCCGCGGTGTCCGCGGGACGCAGCGTGGTCCACGACACCGAACTGGGCGGCGTGCACCTACGGGCGGGCGATCAGCTGCTGGTCGTGCTCGCCGGCGCCAACCGCGACGAGCGGGAGTTCGACCATCCGGACGACTTGCAAGTGACCCGCTCGCCCAACCGGCACATGTCGTTTGGCGCGGGCCCACACCGATGCCTTGGCTCTCATCTGGCACGCGTGATGCTGCGCATCGCCTTCGAGGAGCTGTTCCGTCGGCTCCCCGACATCGAGCCCGATCCCGACCGGCCGTCGGTATCGAACACCGCGCAGGTGCGTGGCGTACTGGAGTTGCACATCCGCTTCACCCCTGAGGGGCCTGCAGCGTAATCGGCTCGTTCGATCCAATTCCTTTCTGCTACAGGGAATTCGAGCCGGTTACGCGTGCGGGTCGCAAGACTTCGGCCTGAAGAAAAATCGTAGAGAGCGGCGAAAGGCGACGACGTGAACGTGCATGAGGAATTGCTCGTAGGCGGCGAGTGGCGCAAACCCGCGTCGAAGGCACGGATCAGCGTGGTCTGCCCGTCCACCGAGGAGACCATCGGACAGGTGCCCGACGCCGGCGCCGAGGACGTCGACGTGGCGGTGCGTGCCGCCCGCAGCGCGTTCGATCAGGGAGCCTGGCGGGCCATGAACGTGTCCGAACGGGTCGAGGTGCTCGAGCGCGCTCTGCAGCTGCTCGGGTCACGGATCGACGAGATCGGCACCCTGGTGACCGCACAGATGGGTCTGCCGACCAGCATTGCCGGCATTCAGATCCCCAGCGCGCTGGAGACCGGACGTTTCTTTCTCCGTGTCGCACAGGATGATTCGGTCAGCGAAGTCAGACAGACACAGATGTGCGCCGCGGCGGTGGTCAAGGAACCGGTCGGTGTGGTCGCGTCGATCGCGCCGTGGAACGGCCCCTTCAACATGGCGATCTCCAAGATCATCCCGGCACTGGTGACCGGCTGCAGCGTCGTCTACAAACCGGCCCCGGAGACCCCGCTCGACGCCTTCTTTATCGCCGAGGCGCTCACCGGGGCGGGCCTGCCCGCGGGGGTGTTCAACCTGATCACCGGCGACCGGGAAACCGGTGCGGCACTGGTGGATCACCCCGGGATCGACAAGGTCAGCTTCACCGGGTCCACCGCCGCCGGCCGCGAAATCGGCCGCCAGTGCGGCGGCAGCTTCAAGCGCCTGCAGCTCGAACTGGGCGGCAAGTCAGCGGCAATCGTTCTCGAGGACGCCGACATCGCGACCACCATGGCGGGGCTGGCGATGGGCTGCTTTTTCAATACCGGTCAGGTGTGTGCGGCCTACAGTCGCGTACTGCTACCGGCTAGTCGCTACGACGAATTCACCGCCGCCCTGGTGGCCACCGCCGAATCGTTCGTGGTGGGCGATCCGTTCGACCCCGCGACCACCATGGGCCCACTGGTTTCGGCGCGTCAGCGCGATCGGGTGCTGTCCTACATCGATACCGGCAAGGACGAGGGTGCCGTCATCGCTACCGGCGGTGGCAGTCCCGCGGGCCTGGACAAGGGGTTCTACGTCCAACCCACCGTGTTCACCGGAGCGCAGAACTCGATGCGAATCTGCCGTGAGGAAATCTTCGGACCGGTGGCCTCGGTGCTGCGCTACGAAACTCTCGATGAAGCCATCGCGATCGCCAACGACTCCGACTACGGGCTGCATGGCGCGGTGTTCACCACGGACCCACAACGGGCCGTCGAGGCCGCACGCCGGGTGCACACCGGCACCTTCAGCGTCAACGCGTTCGTGTACAACGCCGAAGCGCCCTTTGGCGGAGTAAAGAACTCCGGCATCGGACGGGACACCGGACCCGAAGCCGTGCAGGCCTATTACGAGTTGAAGACGATCAACCTCGACGCACCGACCGCGGCCCTTTTCAACTGACCGGGCCGCGCAATTCCCCGCTATTGGGAAGCGTTGGAAGAAAGCGCTTTTGAACTTCCCGGTTGCGGGGACGACACCCGACGGATGTGGCCGGCGCACTGCCGCCGCGGGTATTGCGGGATGCTGGTAACCGGGCGGCGCCGACGCCCTTTGACCCGGTTTTCGACGAGACGGACCGTAATTGCCTCAAGAACCTAAACCTATTAGCATTAGGCAAATTCTTGGGCCGGCGCGTCCTCGCAGCCGCATGCTTAGCCCTGGAGCTGTTCTGCAGTCCGGGGCTCAACACAACAGAAAGGCACCGTGTTGACCTCCACGTCCGCGACGTCGCGGTTGCCGTTGAGCGCGCTGCGCGTCCTCGACCTCACCGAGGGTGCCGCGGAATGGTGTGGCCGCATCCTGGCCGACCTCGGGGCCGAAGTCATCCGCATCGAGCCGCCCGGCGGCTCTCCCGGGCGCCGGGACCAGGTGGGCTTTGCGTTGCGCAACGCAAACAAGGCCGGGGTGGCCGTCGACCTCGATGATCCCGCCGGCCGGTCGGCGTTGCTGGACCTCGCGGCCGATGCCGACATCCTGCTGGAGTCCTTCACCCACGCGCAGGCCCAGGCCCGTGCGTTGACACCGGCGGCGCTTTCGTCGGCAAATCCCGCCCTGGTGGTCGTGTCGATCACCGATTTCGGGCGTACCGGTCCGCACCGCGACCGGGTGGCCACCGAGGATGTTCTCGCTGCCGCCGGCGGTGTGCTGTCGCGATCGGGGCTGCCCGGCGGCACCCCGCTGCTGCCGCCCCGCGGGGTGGTGTCGCTGACCGTCGGTGTGCACGCCGCGTGGGCCGCCCTCGTGGCGTACGTGAAGCGGACACGCACCGGCGCGGGCGAACATGTCGACGTCTCGGCGCTGGAAGCCGTGGTCCACGGGTTCGATCCGGGCTTCGGGTCGCAGGGTTCGGCGGCCGCCGGACGTTCCGAAGACTTTCCGCGCGGGCGGCCCGACGCCGCCAATTTCTATCCGATCTATCCCTGCGCCGACGGCCACGTCCGGGTCTGTCTGCTGGCCACCCGGCAATGGCGCGCCATGTTCTCCTGGCTGGGCGAGCCGCCCGAGTTCGCCGATCCGCGCTATGACGCGATCCCGGCCCGCTTTGCGGCTTCCGACCGGCTGAACCCGCTGATCGCCGCCCTCTTCGCCGACCGTGCCCGCGACGAGTTGATCGCCGAGGGCACCGCGCGAGGAATCCCGATCGCCGGGGTGCTCAGTGTCGACGAGGTGCTTGCCAGCGATCACTTCACCGGCACGGGCACCCTGGTGGCGGCCGAGATCGCCGAGGAGCTGCGCGCAACCGTGCCGTCCGGTTACACGTTCGTCGACGGTGTGCGGGCCGGACTGCGTCGGCGCGCGCCTGAGCCCGGCGAGCACAACCACTTGCTGACCACCGCCCGCTCGACTCGACCCGATCACGATCTCGGGCTGGCGGCGTTGCCGAGCGGGGCGCCGCCGCTGAGTGGTCTGCGAATGCTTGACCTTGGCGTGATCGTGTTCGGCGCCGAACTCGGCCGGCTGTTCGCCGATTACGGCGCCGACGTCATCAAGGTCGAGAACTCCGCGTTCCCCGACGGCCTGCGTCAGACCCGTAAGGGCGGCGGAATGAACGCCTCGTTCGCGTGGGGCCATCGCAACAAGCGCGGCCTTGGTCTCGACTTACGCAGTGCCGACGGAGCACGCCTGTTCCGCGAGCTGGTCGCCGACAGCGACATCGTGTCCGCGAACTTCAAGCCCGGCACCCTCGAATCGCTGGGATTCAGCCACGCCGAGCTTGCCCGCATCAACCCCCGCATCGTCGTCACGGACAGCAGCGCCTTCGGCAGCCGCGGCCCGTGGCGAAGCCGGATGGGCTACGGCCCGCTGGTCCGCGCATCGTGCGGCCTGTCGTCGCTGTGGCGTGACATCGACGCCGATCCCCACCAGCCCAGCGCGTTCTGCGACGGCTCGACGGTCTATCCCGACCACATCGCCGGTCATGCCGCAGCGGTCGCGGCGCTGGCCGCCGTCATCGGCCGGGGCGCTACCGGAGCCGGCCACGCGATCGAAGTCCCCCAGGCCGACGTGGCGGTGTATGCGCTTGGTCCCACCCTGGCCTCCCACTCCAGCCGAGCCCCCGGCGCGGGACGCATCGATGCCGAGGGCAACCGACGCACCGGCGTCGCGCCCGCCGGCGTGTTCCCCTGCGCCGGTGACGACGAGTGGTGCGTGATCTCCGTGCGCGACGACGACGATTGGCAGGCCCTGGCCGCAGTCACCGGGTTGCCCGATGACCCAGAGCTGCGCGACGCCGCGGAGCGCAGCGCCCGCCGCGCAGAAATCGAGGAACGGCTCGCCGCTTGGACCGCCGGCCACGAGGCCGCGCACATCGAAGAGACGCTGCAGGCCGTCGGGGTTCCGGCCGCGGCGATGGTGCGTCTGCCCGAAGAACTCACTCATCCGCAATTGCTCGCGCGCGACTCGTTCCACACCTTGGCGCACCCCCTGCTGTCCCGGCCGATCCCGACCGCCGCGCGCATCGCTGCCTTCTCGACCATTCCCGATCCCGCACTGCGACCCGCGCCCACGCCCGGGCAGCACACCCGAGAGATCTGCGCCTCGCTGCTACGCATGAAACCCGACGAGATCGACGGCCTCGTCACCGCCGGGGTACTGCAGCCGCCGCCCGAGGATCCCGCCACCGCACCGACGCACGCGCCCATCGCGGGCCAACAGTGAAAGGACCGAACACGTGGACATCAGCCGGGACAGGGACACGTTCTTCGTCGGCGGCACCTGGTTGCCCGCGTCCGCCGCGTCGAACACCACCGAGGTGCTCGAAGCGGCAACCGGCAAGGTGCTGGGCAGCGCGGCACTAGCCGGCAGCGCCGAAGTCGACGCCGCGGTGAGCGCGGCACGCGAGGCGCTGGGCGGGCCGTGGGGAGCCAGCTCGGGGGCCGAACGCGCCGGGGCGATGCGCGCGATGGCCACGTCGTTGCAGGCCGGCGGCAAGGAAATCGCCGCACTGGTCAGCCGCGAAAACGGTATGCCTCGCCGACTTTCCCTGGGCGCCAACGGCTTCTTCCCGTCGATCGCCCTGAACTACTACGCCGGCTTGGCCGAACACCTCGACGACGAAGACCTGCGGCCCGGCGCACTGTCACACGTCAGCGTCCGCCGCGAACCCATCGGAGTGGTCGCCGCGGTGGTCCCCTGGAACTATCCGATGGGCCTCGCGGCGATGAAGATCGCGCCGGCGCTGGCCGCCGGCTGCAGCGTGGTGCTCAAACCACCGCCGGAAACCGCACTGGACGCCTACGCCTGGGCCGACGCCGCGTTGCAGGCCGGGTTGCCGGCCGGCGTGCTCAATGTGATCCCCGGCGGGCGCGACGCGGGTGCCGCATTGGTCGCCCATCCTGGCGTCGACAAGGTTGCCTTCACCGGCTCCACGGCGGCCGGACGCGCGATCGGCGAGATATGCGGGCGCCTGCTGCGGCCCGTCACGCTCGAGCTAGGCGGCAAGTCCGCGGCGATCGTCACCGACGACGCCGACCTGGACGCGTTCGTGGCCGCGTTGCCCGACATCTGCCTGCCCAACAACGGCCAGACCTGCCACGCGACGACCCGCATCCTGGCGCCGGCCTCGCGGTATGCCGAGATCGTCGACGCGGTCACCGATACGGTCCGTGGCCTGCAGGTCGGCGACCCGCTGGAGAAGACCACCCAGATCGGTCCGCTGGTCAGCGCCGCCCAGCGGTCCCGCGTGCTCGGCTACATCGAAACCGGCAAGAGCGGCGGCGCGCGGCTGACCACCGGCGGCGGCGTGCCCGCGGATCACTCGCTGGGCTGGTTCATCGAACCCACCGTGTTCGCCGACGTCGACAACGCCATGACGATCGCGCGGGAAGAGATCTTCGGGCCGGTGCTGTGCGTGCTGTCCTACGCCGACGACGACGAGGCCATCGCGATCGCCAACGACTCCGACTACGGCCTGGGTGGCACGGTCTGGACGGCCGACCCCGAGCGGGGCGCGGCGCTGGCCTCACGGATGCGCACCGGATCGGTGGGAATCAACCACTACGCCCTCGACGTCGTCGGGCCGTTTGGCGGTGTCAAAGCCAGCGGCCTGGGTCGCGAACTGGGCCCGGAAGGCCTGGCGCCCTACCTCGCGCTGAAGTCGGTGTACCGGCCACCGGTCAGGGCGGACCGTTGACCGCAGCGCTGGCCGGGCTGGGTATGACAGAGCTCGGCAAGGTCTATGGCCGTTCGTCGACCGCGCTGGCCGCCGAAGCGGTCCAACGCGCCGTCGCGGACGCGGGCCTGGCGCTCAGCGACCTGGACGGGCTGCTGGTCAGCGCCGGCATCAAGCAAGACGTCGGGGTCGGTTTGGCCGCCGTCCTGGGCCTGGGTGAGTTGAATCTGCTGGCACAGGTCAACGCGTTCGGCGCCACCGCCGGGGTGATGGTCGCCGAGGCCGTGCAGGCCATCGCCGCCGGCGCCGTCACCACGGTGGCATGCGTCTTCGCCGACACACCGTTGAAGCCCGAGCGATCCGCGGGCGCATCGTGGCGCTCCCCCAATCGTTCTGGCGGCGCGGGCGCGGCGCGGGGATTGGCCGGTTGGTCGGTGGCCTCCGGTGCGGTCAACCCCAACATCCTCTATGCGCTCTGCGCGCGCCGGCACATGCAGGCGTACGGGACCACCTCGGAACAACTCGGCGAAATCGCTGTTGCCCAACGTGCTTGGGCCGCAGGCAATCCCGTCGCGCAACTGCGTGAGCCACTGACCATCGCCGAACACCAGGAATCGCGGTGGATCGCCGAGCCGCTACATCTGCTGGATTGCTGCCTGGTGAGCAATGGCGCCATCGCGGTGATCGTCACCGCCGCGGACCGAGCCACGAATCTGGCCCACCCACCGGTCTATGTCCGGGGCTACGGGCAGGCGCACGCGGCGCGGCGCATGCACGCCGGGTCGCAGTGGGGACTGGTCACCCCGGCGGCGCGATCCGGGCCGCAAGCCATGCGGATGGCCGGCATCGGGGTGGACGATGTGGACGTGGCGCAGCTGTACGACTGCTACACCTATACCGTGCTGGTCACCCTCGAGGACTACGGGTTTTGCGCCAAAGGCGAAGGCGGCGAATTCGTCTCCGGCGGCCGACTGGCACCGGGCGGCAAGCTCGCGTGTAACACCGGCGGCGGGCAACTGTCGGCCTACTACATGTGGGGCATGACCCCGTTGTCGGAAGCGATCATCCAGGCCCGCGGGGACGGCGGTGCGCGCCAAGCGCCCCGCAACGACGTCGTGCTGGTCAGCGGCAACGGCGGAATTCTCGAGCACCACTCGACGCTCGTGCTCAGCCCGCATCGACGCGGCGGGGTGGCCGCATGACCGGCGTCCTTCCCGCGGTCGTGCGTGACGACGCCAGCGCGTCGTTCTTCGAGGCCGCCGCCCGGGGGGAGTTGCTGGTCAAGCGCGGCCCCACGGGGACGGTGCTGGCCCCCGAGGCGCGCACCGACCCGACGACCGGGTCGTCGGATTTGCAGACCTGCGTCGCGTCCGGCGAGGGAACTCTGATCAGCTGGACGGTCGTGCACCGCGCGCCGCTGCCCGTGCTGGCCGCGTGTGTGCCGTATGTCAGCGCCATCGTCGAATTGGCCGAGGGCCCATGGCTGATGGTGCGGCTGCTGGTCGACGACGCCTCCCGGTTGCGGGAGGGCGACCCGGTTCGAGTGCGCTACCTACGGTCCGGCGACGGCGAAGAGGAAGGCGACGTGGTACCGGTCTTCGAGCCGGTCGAAACCGGGCCGTCCAGAGGGCTGCCGTGATCGTTGACACTCACTTATCTACTGAAATAAGGTTTGCTTCGCGTGGCCACATTTGCGCTCCAGCCCGCTGCTCGCCGCGCCGTGACCTGATCGGCAAGGGAGACCGCACGCGATGACCGAACTGGTAACCGATGGTTTGAGCTACTGGGCGCGCCAGTCCCCCGAACGGGCGGCCATCGTTTTCGACGGCACCGACACCATCGACTACCCGACGTTGGACCGCTGGACCGACTGTGCCGCAATGCATCTGGCAACCGCGGCGCTCAAACCCGGGGACCGGATCGGCATCATCGGCGACAACAGCCTGGAGTGGGTCGTTGCGGCGATCGGAGCCCTCAAGATTGGGTTCGTCGTTGTCCCGTTCAACAACCGCTTCACCGCCGAGGAGTTGCGCTATCTGATCGACGACTCCACGCCGAGCCTCATTCTCGCCGATGACCCCCACCATGACCGGATCACGGCGGCCATCCAAGGGACCTCGACTCCACTGTGGCGTCTTGAAGACTTCGCCGCGTTGCGCCACCAACAACATCGGACGGTTCCGCGCCGATCGGACGCGCACCCCGACGACGTCACCCAAATCGTCTATACCAGCGGAACGACTTCGCACCCAAAGGGTGTCATCTTCACCCACCGCAGCACATTCAACCTTGTCGCCGATCTCGCCATCACCGAACCGACATTTCGGCCCGGCGCCCGGATCATCTACACGCTGTCGATGTCGGGTGCCCCCGGATTGCTCTGGCACATCCTGCACCCGTTGACCAGAGGGATGACGATCTTCTACGAGCGCGGCTTCGACGCCGGCGCCGCGCTGCACCGACTCGCCACGGAGCGGATCCAAATCCACAGTGGGGTACCGCTTTTGTACGAGCGCATGGCGGCCCATCCGGATTTCGCCTCGGCCGATCTGTCGGCGCTGGAACTGGCGACGATCGCGGGTGCCGCGGCCCCCGTTTCGACGATGCGGGCGTGGCTCGACAAGGGCGTGACCGTTCAGCAAGCGTACGGAATGACGGAGCTGGGCGGGCTTTCCACCATCAATCCGAAGGAGAACGCCGTCGCACACCCCGAGTCGATCGGCACGGGAACGGTTTTCACGCGGCTGCGGGTAGTGCGGCCCGATGGAACGGACTGCGGCCCCGACGAGCCCGGCGAAATCATCGTGTCCGGCCCCGGCATCTCCCCCGGGTATTGGCGGAACGACCATGCCTACGCCGCCGCTATGCGGAACGGCTGGTTTCACAGCGGCGACGTTGGCATCAAGGACGCCAACGGGATCCGCGTCATCGACCGGCTCAAAGACATCATCATCACCGGCGGATTCAATGTCGCTCCCTCCGAGATCGAGGCGGTGGTCGCCGGGCTGCCCGGCGTGATCGAGGCATGTGTGGTGTCGGCGTTCGATCCCAAATTCGGTGAGGCGCCCGCAGCGATCATCTACACCGAAGAAAACCTGACCGCAGAGGCAGTCATCGAGCACTGCCGCGCGCATCTTGCCGGCTACAAGGTCCCGCGTCACGTCATCGTCCAAGACACGGCACTGCCACGGAATGCCAGCGGCAAGATTGCGCGGCGCCACATCCGGGACGCTCACCCCGAGCTGACCCACGACACTCAAGCCGCGGGGTGAGCCCGACGCCGCACTAAGAGGCCGTCGGCTCCTTGAATTCCGTTATGGCCGAGCCGAACTCACCCCAATGCTGCGGTGGCGGCGCGGAGTCCGGCACATTCGGTGCGGCGCCGCGCAGGAAACTACGGATCGCTTCGGCGAATGCCCCGGTGGCGGATCGCTGATTGGCGGCTGCCGCCGCGACCAGAACGGGTTCGGTCGCCGGATCGGCGTTCGCGAACAGGCGCCCCCTCCCGTCGTCACCGTGCATCGCCTCGGTAATGCCGGCGCCCAGAGTCAACTTGTCCAGGCCGTCCAGAATCAACACCACCTGGTCCAGCGGAACACCGATCTCGGTGAGGTAGATGGCGGAATCGTTGTAGTTGCGGATGAGCACATCGCGCGGCATGAACTGCAGCAGCAGCGGCACGGCATTGTGGTGGCGCAGCATCGAATCGCGGAACGCCAGACTCAGCGCCACCAGCCACTCCATCCAGTTGGGCACCGAAGTGGGGTCGGGTAAACGTGTCTCGACCACGATCGCCCGCGCCACCGCCTTCAAAATCTCTGCCTTGTCGGTGAAGTGGTGATACAGCGACGGCGCCTGCACGTTGAGCTCGCGCGCCAGCCGGGGCAGGCTGAACGCGTCTAGACCCTCCGTATCGATGATGCGCAGCGAAGCCTCCACCACGGCGTCGCGGCGGATTAGGGGCTTGGAGGGACGAGGCATAGGCATATTATCGACTATCCGCTGCTCAAAAGCAGCAACGCGGTACGTGAGAGTCGCCATAAACCTACGACCAGCAGGTTTATCAGTCCGTCTGCGGCGGCGCGTAGTCCGCGAGGGCATCGGAGAGCGCCTCCCGGGAATCCACCCCGAGCTTTCGGAACACATTGCGCAGATGCCACGCAACGGTGTTGCGTGCGACGAACGTCAGCTCCGCGATACTGCGGTTGTCATGCCCCGACGCGGCGAGCTGGGCGAGCCGACGCTCGGTCGGGGTCAACGATTCCGCGCCGACCCGGGCCGGCCGACGGGGGCGTGCGCCGGTCGCCATCAGCTCCTCATGGGCGCGGTTGGCCAGCGCCGTCGCGCCGCCACGGTGCGCCAGGTCGAGGGCGTTGGTCAATGGCTCGCGCGCCGCCACCCGCGAGCCGGCACGACGCAGATGGACGCCGAGATCGGTCAGTGCCCGCGCGAGTTCCAGCCGGGCGCCGGTCTTCTCGAGGACCGCCACCGACTCGGTGAGGGTAGCCAGCGCTTCCGAGGGGTCGTGTACGAGCGCGGACCTGCGCAGCGCAGCGCCCAGCGCGATCGGCGTTTCGAATCGCCGGGCCAGCTCGATCTCGGATTCGATGAGTTCGCGGGCTCGCTCAGTGTCGCCCGCGGCCGCGGCAACCATGCACGCCAGCGGCCGCCATGGCAGCACCGCCGGGTTGATCATGCCGTAGTCGCGCAGCGCCTGCACTGCCGCATCGAGGTCGGCCTGTGCTGTCGTAAGCTCCTTGCGCCACAGTCGAAGCCGCGCCCTGGCCACGTAGAACCAGGCGTTGATTCCCAACGCTTCCGGTGGTGCCAGCTCTTGCTCGCCACGGCTGAGCATGTCAGCGGCTTGATCCAATTCGCCGCGCTCGATCATGCAATGCACGAGCGTCGCCAGCGCCGTCGGAGCCAGCGCGTGCCAGCCGCGTTTCATCCCGTCGACCGCGGTTTGCGCGTCCACCATCGCATCGTTGACGCGGCCCGCCGCATAGCACACCAACGCCCGCATCAGCGCGGCCTCCGCGAAGGCCAGCGACGCACCGCGACTGCGCGCGTCGGCGAGCACGGCATCGATATGACGCTCCGCCGCATCCAGTTCCCCGCCGTAAAGCAACGGCAACACAACAAGATTGACTACCGGCGATTCCGATGTCTGTTCGACCAAAAGTCTGCCGTCGGCAATGGCCATGCCCGCCAACGCCGCTGCCCGCGACGCCGGGGGCACCTGCAACGAGAGATTCAACGCCCGGATGGCCAGCATTGCCCTGTCACCGGCGCCCTGTGGCGGTGATACTTCGGCCGCATCGAGCAGATCGACCCGGCGATGAATTGGGGCCAAATAGGATTCGGCGCACATCGACGATGCCTGGAATCGCCGAAAGACCTGCAAATCGCCGTCCTCGAATAGCTCAGCGCCGCGTCGGAACGCGGCAGCGGCTTCCTCGTGCCTGCCGTAGCGGTACAGCGTTTGCCCCAGCGAATAGAGCGCATCGGCGCGCACGGCGGGCTCGTCGATCAGCAGCATCGCTTGCTCGAAGCGCTGCAACGACGTCGTCTGTCCCGCGGCCGCTTCGGTGAGACCGAGGTCAATCAGAAGGCCTGGCGAGACCGAGTCCGGCGGGGCCGTGTCCAATGCGCGGCGCAGATAACGAATCGCATTCGCCGGAGAGCCTTTTCGAGCGGCCGCACGTGCGGCCGCATGCAAAATTCCAGCCACCCACGCCTCCTCACTCGGCGTGGCCTCCAGCAGATGGCCCGCGACGACCTCCGAGTCGGTTCCGATGGCCGCAAGCAGCTTTGCGGCGCGCGCGTGCGCTTCGGGCTTCTCCCCCGGCGACAGGGAGGCATACGTCGCCGATCGGATCATGGGATGGGCGAACGAGGCCGGGTCGGCGGTGTCGAAGATCCGCGCGGCAACGAGCTGCTCGGCCGCGGTGACCGCCGGGGCGGGTCGCAGCGCTGCGAGTCGGGTGACCACGGCCAGAGACATCCCGTCGCCCAACACGGCGGCAGCCTTGGCCAGCTCCCGGGCATCCGGTCCCAGCCGCGTCAGCCTACGGGCGATCTGGCGTCGCACCGAATGCGGTGTGCGCAACGAAGCGGTGCCGGCCGCGGCGATGTCTGGTTCGTCGCGCAGCTCGGCGATGACCTCGCTGACCAGGAAGGGATTCCCGCCTGTCTCGTGGTGCACCGTATCGATCAGGGCCTCATCGACTGTTGACTCCAGGCCAGTTGCGAGCAGCTCGCCGACCGCCCGCCGACTGAGTTCGGACGGCCGAATCGGTGGTGCGGCGCTGCTCTCCCACAGCAACGAGACCAGATCCGAATGGGTCTCGGGATCGTCGGTGCGCACCGCGGTCAGCAGCGCGATCGGGAGATCGTCCAGCCGCTCGCCCAGATAGGCGAAAAACCGGAGCGAGCCGGGATCCGCCCACTGCGCGTCGTCGACGAGCAGCGCGAAGGGTCCGTGCCCGGAGAGGTTGACCATGAGCCAGTACAGGCCGTGGATAACGGTGAACTCGTCCGTCGTGTCGGTGTATTCGGCCGGCTGGACCCGACGACTCACCATCGGTTCGGCGAGAACTGCTGGGCCACTGAATAATTCGCCGCGTTCGTCGGCGGTGGCGCGGACCAACCGTGCTTCCACCAATTCGACGGCCATCCCGAAGGCGAGCTCCCGGCTGAGTTCGCTGCCCCGCGCCCGCAGCACCGTGAAACCGGCCTCGGCCGCGAGCGCGGCCGCCTGGTCCAGGAGGTACGACTTGCCGATACCGCTGGGCCCCTCGACGACACAAGCCTGCCCCCGGCCGTTGCGCGCGTGCGCGATCACGGAGCGCAACGCATCCAATTCGCGGTCGCGCTCGAGCGGATGAACGGGTCTCGACATTATTCGCGCAGTATGGCACTAACCGAAAACCCATCACAGGGCCGCGAAAACCTCCCCCGGGTGGGTGGCGACTGCACCCCATTGCCGTCGATACGTTGCCGACGTGGGAACAAGCGCGCAACCGAAGACATATGACGTGGTGGTCGTCGGCGGGGGCCACAACGGTCTCACCTGCGCGGCGTTTCTGGCCAAGGCGGGCAAGCGGGTTTTGGTGCTGGAGGCCCGCGACACCGTCGGCGGCCTGGTCTGGACGATGGAGATGCCCAACGCGCCCGGCTTCAAGGTGAGCCCGTGCAGCGTCGAGTTCGTGCTGCCCGGCGTCAAGCCCTCCATCGTGGACCAGCTGGAGCTACACAAGCACGGACTGCGGTGGGTGCACCCGACCGCCCTGACGACCTGGCTGGGTCCCGACGGCGCCAGCGTCGCGTTCTACCAGGACATTGCCCGCACCAAAACCGAAATCGCGAAGTACTCCCGCCGGGACGCACAACGGTACGAGGAACTCGTCGACATCATCACCGAAACGCTGTTGACGCTGATGCCGTACTTTCACGGCCACCCCTGGCGGATAAAGCCCCACACGGTGTTCGACGTCCTCAAGCAGGCGGCCAAGAGTCGCACCAAGCTGGCCAAGGGCGCCCGCGTCATGCTCGGCTCGATCGACGCCGTGCTCGAAGAGTGGTTTGAGCGAGAAGAGATCAAGGCCCCGATCGCCGCCTACTCGGCGGGCACGTTCGGGCCGATCACCGAGACCGGCACCGGATTCCACCTGGCGTTCCTGTGTGGAATCCATCAATGGGGCGTGAAACGGCCGGTCGGTGGCAGCGGCGCCTTTACCCAGGCGATCGCCAACGCGGTACGCCACCACGGCGGCGATATTCGCACCAGCGCCAGGGCCAAACGGGTGCTCACCCACAACGGATTCGCACGCGGGGTCGAGTTGGACAACGGCGAGCAGATCCTGGCGTCCGACGTGGTGTGCGCCGTGGATCCCTACACCTTGCTGACCAAGCTGCTCGACCCGTCCGACGTGCCCGACTCGACCTTCGACCAGCTTCGGTCGCTACAGGTAGGCCGGTACAACGTGCTTTATTTCGACGCCGAAATGGCATTGTCGGGCCGGCCGAAATTCCCGGGATTCGACGACGACGAATACACGTCGACCTTGATGTTGTGCCCGACGCTGGACTACATGCGGCGGTCGACCGTCGACGGCATGGCCGGCACCTTCACCGACGAGATCCCGATGGCCACGCTGAGTTCCTCGGTCTACGACCGCAGCCTGGTGCCGGCCTCCAGTGCGGGCGAGACACTGAAGTTCTACTGCTTCAACACTCCGATCGAGCTGTCCAACGGGCGAAGCTGGGACGACGAGAAAAAGGACTACTTCGAGCGCGCCCTGGACCACTACGAGCTCTATGCGCCCGGCACCCGGGACCTGATCATCGACGCCCACCTCACCGCGCCACCGGATTTTCAGGAGCGCTATTTCGTCCACGGCGGCAACTACGAGCATGTCGATCTCACCCTGAACCAGCTCGGCCCGACGCGGCCCATCCCGGCGCTCGCCGGTTACGAGAGCCCGGTTGAGCGGGTATGGCATTCCGGGGCGGGCGCTTTCCCGATGGCCTACATCAGCGGCTGGCCGGGCCGTAACACCGCGGACGCGGTGCTGCGCGGCCCGTCCCGACTGCGCCGCCGCGCTCGCAAAAAGGCGGCATCCTCGACGCTGCCGCCCCTGCAATTCAGGACCGTCGAATGACGCCGGCGGCCCGCGTCAGAACCCACGAGTTCGCCGATTCCGATGATTTCGCCCATCCGCCGCAAGGCGATCCGAGCTGGTCGGAGAGCTTCCTGGTCCAGGCATACTGCCCGGGCAGCAACATCGGCTTCTACGCGCACACCAACCGCACTTCGTGGGACACAGCGCTGTGGAGCGAGGTGGTGGCCGTCTACCTGCCGGGTGACCGATTCGCGGTGGGCAAAGGCTTCGGCTACGCACCGTCCGCACGCCAGGTCGGCGGCAGCTTGTCCTTCGAGGCGCCAACGCCTTTCGAGGAGAACATCACCCGTTACCGGGGTGCGGCGCAACTCATCGACGGCCATACACTGCGTGACGGCCCGGCTCCGTCGGGAATGCACGTCGGGCTCGACGTCGAGCTGACGCACCACGCGCTGGGGGCACCCTTCGGTGTCGGCGACGTGCGCCCGGGCAACTTCGGGCACACCCACTATGAGCAGCACTTCAGCTGCAGCGGCCGGATCACCCTCGACGGTGAGCGCTTCGATGTGGAGGGCACCGGAATGCGAGACCACACCTGGGGACCGCGCGACTTGTCGGTGATGGGCAACCACTTCTGGATTCACGGCGAATTCCCGGACGGGCGCTGGCTCTCCACGATGTGCATCACCCGCCGCGGCGGCGGGGACGCGCTGCTGAACTTCCACGTCATCGGCGACGGCGCCGGCATGACCCATGCGTCGTTGGTCAGCCATGACGCGCTGCTCGACGCGGAATCCGAGGTCTTCGATCCATGGCGGATCGAACTGCGGGCTGGTGACCAGATCCACGAGATACGCGGGGAAATCATTGCGCCCATGCCGTTTTCGTTCGTGGGTCCGGTCGAGATGACGCTCGGCACCGACCGCACGCCCGACGCCAGCCACGTTGTGTACGAATCTCAGGCCCGCCTGAGCTGGAACGGTCAAATCGGCTACGGGCTCTGCGAGCGCACCGTGGCCAGACCCAGAAAGGAATCAATCAGATGAACTCCCATGTCGTGACGGGCTACCCACTCGACAACCACCGGACCACGCCGATCCCGGCGTTCACCCAATTCGCCGGGGCGGTCCACGACAGTCCCAACATCGATTACATGTGGCTCTGGGACGAACTGTCCGGATGGTTCCCCGGGGAGCTGTGGACCCCGGACAACACGCCGGCGGCCGAATTCATCGACGGTAACTCCACCTATGACCCGTTCCTGCAGGCCGCGATCGCCCTGGCGCACAACCCCGATGCCAACATCCGGCTGTCGACCGACGCGATTCGCAGCGCACCGGCCGAGCTGCTGCGCAAGGTACTCACATTGAGCAACGCGACCAGCGGTGACGTCGTGGTCGCGGTCGGCGCCGGCGAGCTACGGCAGACAAAACCGTTCGGCTACAAGCGGACCGAAGGCCTCAAGAGGCTCGAGGACGTTTTCCAGCTCGTCCGCCGTCTCTACGACGAGCCGGAGCCGTGGACGCAAGAGACGAACTTCTGGCATCTGAAGAACGCCACGATCGGCAATCACCGCCCGGACAAGCGTCCCGAGTTCTGGGCTTTAGGTGGCGGCCCGGTGCTTCTGGACATCGCGGCCCGGTATGCGGACGGCTTCGAAGCCGCCTCCCCGCAGGCCATTCAGACACCGGAGGAATTCTCCGAGACCGTCACGGCGATGCGCCAGAAGGTGCAGAGCTACGGCCGCGACCCGGATGCGTTCGGATTCGGCATCTGGAGCATCTACGTCTGCCACGAGGATCCCGAGGTCATCGAGAAGGTTCTGGCCAACCCGATAGTCCGCTATTTCGCGGGGCAATTCGGCCGCCTGGATCAAGCCCGTTGGATCGAAGAAGGCGAGACGCCGGTGATGCCAGAGGGGTGGCATTACGCGGTCAAGTGGGCTCCCTTCGAGCAGACCGACGAGGAAATCAATCGCATCGTCAATGCCACGCCAGTTTCGATGTCACGCAAGGCGTTCCACGTGGGCACGCCGCAGGAAATGGCCAAGTTGCACTCTGGATTCGTCGAGGCCGGTGCGCAATTCGTCGGCTGGTTGGATATGACGCCGCTGGCGCTCGGACCGCTGGAGGGGCCGGAGTCGCTGCGCCGCGCCAACGAAATTTCCGGACTGATCAAGCAGGCGGCGGGGGTGGGCGTGTGACGACGAGCCGGGTCGAAGGGCCCCAACACCTCGCCGATGTCGACGAGCTCCTGCATCAGGTTCCCGATGTGCCGCTTTGGGTCGAGAACTATCTGAGCCAGGCCTATTTCCCCGCCGAGCGCATCGGCATGTTCCTGCACCTCGGCCGGGTCTCGTTCGACCAGCCGGCCTGGGACGAGCTGGCCCTGATCTTCCTGCCGAACGACATGTTCTTGGCGGCACGCGGATTCGGGTACGGCGGTGAAACGCCGCGGGGTCCGGCCGGCCCGTCCCTCACCTATCGGTGCATGGAGCCGTGGCGTCGGTGGCGCAAGACATTTCGCGGACCGGCCCGGCTGGTGTCCGGCGATGAACTGCGCGGCGGCGGCGTGGCCGACGGGTTACACGTCAAGCTGTCCTTCGACCTGACCTACGAGGCGATGTGCCCGCCCTTCGAGCTCGGCGCGATGCACGAGCAGAACTGGGCGTCATCGCATTACGAGCAGCATTGTTCCGTCACCGGAACACTGTCGTACGGCGACGTGTCGGTCACGCTGGACGGCACCGGGATCCGGGACCACAGCACCGGGGTGCGCGATCTGACGGGTCTGCACAATCACATCTGGTGTCACGCGGAATGGCCTGACGGCCGCGCGTTCTGCCTGATGTATCTGGCCAATCGCGACGGTACCGGGCGGATGAACCACGCGGCCGTGTGTACCGGTGACACTGTGCGCTACGGCCGGCTGGTCAGCGCTGCCCCGCTTCTCGACTCGTGGGACGGGCGCGGCGACGATTACACGCTCACTCTGGAAGTCGAGAATGAGACCATCCAGCTGACGGCGACGATAGGTGAGATCGGCGCTTTGACAATCGCCGGTCCCGGCGAGATCGTCCGCGGGGCCGCGCGTGGGGACGGCTGCCACCACCTGCTCGCCGAGGCGATGACCAGATTCAATTGGGACGGCCAGGTTGGTTACGGCCTCACCGAACGATCGGTCCTGGTGCGATGAGCCTGCGACAGCTTCCACAGTCGGCCGACGACCTCGACGACTCATGGGCCAGCCAGGCGCTGGGCACATCGGTGCGCGTGACCAACCACGAAAGCGTGGGATTGGGAACGGCATTCGCTTGCCGGCTCTTCCGGCTCACGCTCGACGCGCCGCCCGGCACACCCACGAGCGTGCTGGTCAAGATGCCGATCGTCGGCGACACCCGCGCGATGCTGGACGGTATCGGCACCTACAGCCGTGAGATCGAGTTCTATCGCGAGCTGGCGCCGCACCTGCCGGTGCGCACGCCGAAAATCTACTCCGCCGAGCAGGCAGCCGACTCCACCGACTTCGTGTTGGTAATGGAGGACCTGGCCGGCGATTGTGTGCAGATCGACCAGCACGAGGGATTCAGCCGGCACCAGGCCGAGGCGATCACCGACGCGCTCGCGCGCTTCCATGGTTGGTCATGGGGCAAAGAGCAATTACTGCAACGGTATTCCGCCAGGTTCTGGCCCACCTCCTCGGGCGAGGGACGCGCCCTGCAGCAGCAGTACGGCCAGCTCTTCGCCTATGTGTGGGGGCTGCGCCGCGACGCCTTGGTGGAACTGCTACCGCCCAGCGCGGTTTCGATCTCGGATCGCTTCACCGAGCTGCAGCCACGGATGATCGACGCGCTGGCGACGCCAACCTGCATCACCCACGGCGAACTGCGCTCGGACAACCTGCTTTTCGATGCGAATGGTGAACCGGTGTTCATCGACTTCCAGACGGTGGGACAGGAGTGCGGCATCCGGGAACTCCAATATCTGCTGTGCACCAGCATCCCGCCCGAACGACTCGCGGGCATCGAAGATGCTCTCATCCAACGCTATTGCGGCGGCCTGGCGAACTACGAACCCGACCAGGCGCGCGAACAGTACCGCTGGGCGACGGCGTACAACCTGTTGTGGCCGATCATGGCGAACGTCCGCTGGGAAGGCTCCGACCAGAGGGGGCGCGACAGGCTCGACGACATGGTTCGCCGGCTCGGCGCCGCGGTCGAGCGGCACTCGTCGGCCGACTTGTTCTGAGGTCCGCCAACATTGCGGCTGCGCAAAGGAGCGAGATGGCCGAACTCGACGGCAGAGTAGCGATTGTCACCGGGGCGGCTCGCGGGATCGGGGCCGCTATCGCCCGCGCTTTCAACGACCGTGGAGCATCCGTGGTGATCTGCGACGTTGGCGGGGACCCCGAGCACGTGGCATCCGGGCTGCGCGACAGTGTCGGCGTCGTGTGCGACGTCAGCAATGAACACGACGTCGACGGCCTGATCGACAGAACACTCGACGAATTCGGCCGGCTCGACATTGTGGTCAACAATGCGGGCATCGACGGCGTGTTCGCTCCCCTGGCAGAATCTGCGCCCGAAACCTTCGACCAGGTGATCGCCGTGAACCTTCGCGGAGCGTATCTCGGGATGAGGAAATCGATTCCGGCGCTGATCTCCAGCGGAGGCGGTTCCGTCATCAACATCGCGTCGGTGGCCGCGGTCGTCGCCTTCGCGGGAGCGAGTGCGTACACGGCGAGCAAGGCCGGGGTGATCGGGTTGACGCGGGTCGCCGCACACGAGTATGGAAATTCCGGCGTCCGGGTGAACGCAATACTTCCGGGGGTGATCGAGACGCCCATGCTCACCGACCTCAAAGAGACGGCTCCCGATATGTACCAGCAGATCAAGGCTCGCGCCGTGGCCATGACCTCCCAGGCCAGATTGGGACATCCCGACGAAATCGCCTCGGTGGCAGCCTTTCTCGCGGGTGACGGCGCTTCCTACCTCACCGGGGCTGCAATTCCCGTCGACGGTGGCTACACGGTGGCGTAGCGCACTCTAGCCGACGCTAGGTTGCAAGGTTCCGCTGCTCTCAGCCACCTCGGCGATGTGACTGGCGCGTAACATCAGCCACGTCATCGTCACCATCCAGACGAAGAAGGATACGCAGAGCAGCCACCACGCCAGTATCCCGTTCCAGGCCACCGGGCCGCTGTGCACGAAGACGACGAAACTGCCCGGCGCGACGCCCAGCGCGGTCCAAATGTTGAGGTACGCACACCAGCGCGGCAGCAGGGGCTGTGACCGCCGGTCTCCGAATACGACGATCGCGATGATCGCCATCTGCACCATCGCGGTTCCGACCACCCCGACATACGGCAGCCACGCCAGATCGTTCAGCATTTGGATCGTCTCGGGGCTGCGCTCGCTTCGGTATGCGGCCGTCTGCCATACCAATTGGGGGAAGATGAACTCGAGGATCAAGCACGAGCCGGCGATCAGCTGCGCCGTTGCCAGCGGTGAATCACTGCCCGCGATCCGCCGGATCTGATGCGTCAGGGCTGCGACGAAGAATGCCAGGAAGGGCGCCGCCCCGGTGGCGACCCAGAGGCCGGTACGGATCCGGCCCCGCCCCTCGGCGAACATCCGCGCTACCGCTTCGGCGCTCATCCCCGGGGCCGGCGGCGGAATGAAGCCGGCAAGCAGCCAGAATCCGACGAAGAAGAGCGGGGCGAAAGTGATTCCGCCCCATATGCAAACGCGCTGTTGTCGTTCCGTCATCATGACCGCACCTTCGAATGTCAGGACAGGACTTGGCCCGCGAGCAACCGTTCGGCGGCCCGCTGACCCGAGATCGTCGCCGATTCCAAGTTCTGGAATGCCTGGGAGTCGCCGGCCAGCTGTATTCGCCGATCCTGCTCGCAGAGTTGGCGGAACCGTCCCAGGTCGCGGTAGAAGCCAACGGTCGTGTATTCCTCGCGCCAACGATGCACATCAGCGAACTCGACGTGTTCCGTGGTGCCGGGCAGGATCTGATCCAGTGCGCCGAGCAGGGCTGAACGTATCTGGCTGTCGTCGTCCGCCCAGTGTTCTTCGCTCCACGAGTCCAGTGCCGCGATGGTGAGTAGGCCTTTTCCTGCCGGGGCGCGGCCCGGCGCTTTGTGATGGTCCAACATGATTCCGGTGAGGAAGGGGTGGCTTGCTCGCGGCACGAGAAGGTAAGTCGACTTCACGCCCCGCGGGCTTTGCGACAGACCGACCTTGAGCAGGATCAGCTTGCCGTTGCGCACCCGGCCGAGGAATGAGCGCCGCCAACTGTCCAGCCCGGGCAGGATCCGCGCAGTCGTTTCCCCCGGGGTCGCGATCACGCACGCGGCCGCGTCTTCGACGCGTTCGACGCCACCCTGATCTTTCCAGGTGACGGTGACGGCACTTCCGGTGTCCTCGACCGAGGTAACCTCCGCGCCCACTTCGGTTTTCACGTCGCGGGCCAGCCGGTCTGTGTAGGAACCCATGCCGTCGCGGAAGCTGACCAGCTTGGCGCCGCCGAACAGCGCCAGGATCGCCAGGAAATCTCCCCGCGACGCCGTGTCGCCACTGGTAGCGGCGATACCGCGGAGCACGGTCTCGGCCAGATACTCCTGCAGTTCGGGACTCAGCCGCGATTGCGACCACGCCGACACCGTCTGGGTGTCATACGGTCCCACCTCCGGCATTCGCGCATAGCCGGCTCGGCGCGCGCGAATCAACTCTGGTAGGACCTTGACGGCCTCCGCTTTCGCCCGCAGGGACAGCACCCGAGTCCGGGCCAGCGAGGTCAACAGGTGATTGCCATCCAGGTCGTGGATGATCCCGTCGCGCAGGATCCCGAGGATGAACCCACCGGGGACAATCTCGTCGGCCATGCCGATCTCGGCGGCGGTCGCCAGCAGCGTCCGGTGTGTAGTCGGCAGGAAGAACGCGCCCTCGTCGAGGATGTAACCGTCCCGGTGCGAGGTGAGCATCTTTCCGCCCACGCGGTCGGTGGACTCCAGCACCCGGACGGCGGCGCCGGCCCGGGATAATCGTTGTGCCGCAGCCAAACCCGAGGGTCCACCACCGACGACAATGACGTCATCCGTCATCGCGGCCTACCGCTTGAACGCGTCGATGATCTGCAGGTAGCAGTCCTCGGATTCCTCGGCGGTAAACGGAGGAACGTAGGACGTGTGCAGGGCCAGATGCGGTAAACCCTGGTAGTTGTCCAGTTTCTGGCGGCACTCTTCCGGAGTGCCGGTGATGGAGAACAGCTCGACGAGTTCTTCGGGCGTGTCCTCGAACGCCGCCAGCCCCTTCTGCATCATCGACACCCGCAGTTCGTTGACCAGGTCCTGCACGCCCTCGATTTCGGCGACCACGTCGGAGACCGGGTGGGCGATGTAGAACCCGACGTGCTTCTTGGCACGTGCCAGCGCGACGTCACGGTCGGGGTGAACGCAACAGATGACCTCGCAGGCCAGATCAAGGCCGTCCGGATCCCGGCCGGCCGAGCGCGCGCCCTCGGCGATGTTGGGAAGCACAATCTGCTCGAAAAACTTTGGTGTCCAGAGGTATCCGACCCACCCATCCGCCTTGGCTCCGCACAATTTCAACATCTGCGGCCGCATGCCGGCGACGAGAATCGGAATCTGCGGGCGCACCATCTCGCGCAGCCCCCAGGGATTGATCGGTGGGGCGGTGAACCGATAGTACGAGCCGTCGAACGGCTTGACTTCCTCCCCGGCGAGATATGCCCAAGAGCGGCGCAACACGTCGACGTATTCACTCAACCGCTTGATCGGCTTGTTGAAGTCGGTGGAGTGAAAGGATTCCAGAAACTCCGGAACCCCGGTGCCGAGGCCGAATTTCATCCGGCCGCCGGATAGCTCGTCGACATCGGCCGCCGCGTTCGCCGCCTCGAACGGCGAACGGTTGAAAGCGGTCGCCAACCCGGAGCACAGCTCGATGTTGGAGGTGGCCAACGCCGACGTGCACAACATCGCAAACGGGTTGCGGTACACCTCATAGGTCCACACCGAATCCAGCCCCGCCTCGTCGGCCATCCGCGCGTATTCCGGTATGCGCGACAGCGATGCCGTCCGACTGGGCATTGTGATTCCAAGTTTCAAGTCCCTACCCCTTTCAGGTTGAACTGCTGACGGTTTCGTACAACGCGGGCATCACGACCCGCGCGAAGCATTCCTGGTTGGCCGCCGCGACGTCCGGAGCCAGGTTCCCGAACGCCGATACGACGATCAGGCCCCCGGCGTCGGTGCGACGCACGATCTCGCGCGTCTTCTCGACGACTTCCTCGGGCGTCCCCCACGGCTGCAGCTCGGCCAGGAAATGCGCGAACTGCTCACGCCCGTGTTTGGCGATCGTGCGGGCGATGTTGCCGTAGTACTCATAACCCGGGATCTCGGCCATCGCCTCGTCGGCGAACCCATAGTGCTCGATCGTCGAACGGTAGTAGGCCACCACCTGTTCGAACAGCTGGGCGGCGACGTCTGGATCCTCGTGGCAGGCGTTGAAAATCACCACCATCGGCTTGGGCGGATCGGTGCCCCGGTAACGCCGGTAGTGGTCGCCGTACCGCTGCAGGTCACCGATGGTTTGCTCCCAGGGCTTCTGCAGAAAAATCATGATCCCGGCGCCAAGACGCGCCATCACCTCGGCGGACTCCGGCGAGATCGACGACGCGAACACACGCCCGCGCAACGGCGCCAACGGCGCCGGCCTCAGGTCAACACCCCGCAGGCGTCCGGTTTCGAACGCGTCCAGCAGCTCGGCGGCGTACTGATCGAAAAGCTGTCGGGAGCGGCCCATCTCGACGCCGAACCCGTCGAACTCCTGGCGGGCCAAACCTCGCCCCATGCCGAGGATCAGTCGTCCGCCGGACAAGTGGTCGAGCACGCACGCGTGTTCGGCCAATCGGACCGGGTCGTGCCACGGCAACACCGACACCATCGTGCCGAGCTGCACGCGCTGGGTGCGGGCCGCGACCCAGGTCAAGAACTGCAGCGGGTCGGTCGACATCGAATAGTCCGCGAAATGATGCTCGACCGCCCAGACCGAATCGAAGCCGAGCTGTTCGGCGCGGTCGGCGAGCATCATCTCTGTTCGCCAGACTTCGTGGTCGGATCGCCCGTCGAGGTTCTGAAAGAAGTGCCCATGCCCGATGCGCATCGGATACCTCAGCGCTCCGAGTTCTGAACGAACGTGTACATCGCGCGATTCAGAACCATACCAGGCAGCATATCAGTGTGGCGTTCTGATGTGAACGGTCGTTGACATAACGAGCGTTCACAGGCCGGGCTCACGGTGGCGCGGTTTTGAGACCGGTGATCAGGTACCGCAGCCCAACCTCGAACGAGGACGGCGACCCGCCCCGTCCGCGTCTCGTTTCGATCATGACCGCGCCAAGCAGGTAGTTGAAGACGACGCTGATTCCGTCGGTCGCCTGGCGCTCGTCATAGCCGCCACCGCGCAGGATGTCGAGGAGGCTTTCGCGCGCTTCCGCAACCCAGTCGCCCGTAAGTGGCTGCGAGACCAGGATCTCCGCGATACCGGGACGGCTGATGAGGATCCGGTGCAAGCCCAGGATGGCGTCGAAGAGCACGGTGTCCCAGTCGTCGGCAGTGGTTTGAGAACTGGACGGGACGGCGATGGTGCGCGCGACAAGTGCTTCGAGGAGCGCGTCTTTGGAGGCGAAATAGCCATACAGGGTCATGTGGCTGACGCCGAGTTCGGCGCTGAGGCGGCGGAAACTGACGGCGTCGAGGCCATCGGCGTCGAGGATCGCCAGCGCGACGTCGAGCACATGCTCGACGTCCAGGAGTGCACGGCGCCCAGGCCGATTGCCGTTGGTCATCGCCCCAAAAGGTAGAACATCGCGGTTGACATCAAATATTTACGGTGTAAATATTACGGCGTTAGGTTCAACCTCGGCAAGGGACACCGTGAGACTTGGCTTGCTACTCCCCACGATGCAATCGGTGGACGTCAATCGCGCCGCCCTGAATGCCGCGGAGCAAGTGGGGGTCGACGACGTCTGGGTGCTCGACCACATGATGGGCCTCACCCATCCGGCAATCTGGCCGTTGTTTCCTGCCGCGCAGGCACTTCCCGACCCCGATGCCTTGCTGGACCCCTTTTGCGTCGCGGCGGCTCTGGGCCCCACGACCGAGCTGCCACTTGGCACGTGCGTCACCGATGCCACCCGACGGCGCGGAGGCGATCTCGCGCGCGCCGCACTCACGCTGCATGATGCCTGCCGGGGCGGCTTCGTCCTGGGTCTGGGGTCGGGCGAGGCGGAATCGATCGTCCCCTTCGGGTATGACTACGACTCCCCCGTCGGCAATGTGGAGCGGGCACTGCAAGAAATCCGATCGATGCTTGACCACGGTCGCATGCCCAAAGGTGTTGGCCGCACCGGACTTCCGCGCGATGGTAACAAGGGCATCCCGCAGGTTTGGGTTGCCGCACAACATCCGCGGATGCTGCGGCTGACCGGTACCTACGCCGACGGCTGGCTGCCGTTGCCCAGCAGCGTGGACCGCTACCGCGAGCAGTTCGCGATCATCAAAGCCGCCGCCGCGAGCGCGGGCCGACCCACGCCAGTGGCCTCGCTGGTACCCGCGACGATTCTCGGAGAATCACGCGAGCAGGTTGTGCAAACCCTGGAACGGCTGCCCGTCGCCCGCTTGATCGCCTACTACCTGCCCGCCGCAACCTGGCGGACGTACGGCCTCGAGCATCCGGGTGGGCCGGACTGTCGTGGCCAGGCCGACATCATCCCGCACACGATCGAGGCCGAACGTCTCGCCGAGATCGCCGAGACGATCCCCGTCGAGCTCGTCGAGGAACTCGCCTGGCTTGGCAATGCCGACGAGATCGCCGAGCGGATCGCTCCCTATGCCGAGGCCGGAGCCACCCACCTGCTGCTGGGCGATGTCACCGGAACCACCTACGCACCCCAGCAGGCAGCGCTAGTGATCGGCGAACAGCTCCCGCGACTACGGACTCTGCTGCAGCAACTGTGACGACGAGAGAAAGACGACGATGACAATCGACACCGAACGCGAAATCACGCCAGAAGACGACTCATTTCGCTATCACGCGCGGCCGTCCGACCCGTTCTGGAACGAGTCGGGCCTGTTCGGGTTCATGATTCCCGAGCGCAAGATCGACGGCTATTTCTACGTCTGGCACCGGCCGAACATGAATCTGACATCGGCGGGCGTCGCGTTGTGGGACGACAACGGCACGGAGACACACAACTGCCTCTACTCGGAATGGTTCCACTTCAACCCGATGGCTCCCGACACCGACATGTTCGATTTCGAGCTGGGTAATGGCATGCGCTGCAAGACCATTGAGCCGATCAAGCAGTACCACCTGGGCTATTCCAGCGACACCTATTCGCTCGATCTGCTCTGGACGGGCGCCTACCCGCCGCCGAACCTGCATTACTCCGGTGAGCACGGCTTCGACATCTACGGCGGGGTCCACTACGAACAACTTGGCACCGTGACGGGCACGATCTCCGTGCACGGCGAGACGATCCCGGTGGACTGCCACCACTTCCGGGACCACTCGCGGGGACTGCGGCCCGGCCCGGCGCACAACCTTCCCGGCGGCGGGTTCGACTTCGCCTGGGCATCGGACCGCACCTCGTTCGCGGTGACGTCGGCGCGGCCCGACCCCAAAGCACCGGTGACGGCCCGGTCCATCGATCAAGTGAGTTACGGCCACATGACCAAGGACGGAGTCATGGCGCATGTCGTCGGTGGCACGCGGGCTGTCCTGGACCGCGAGCTGGACGGCCGGCCTCGCCGCGTCGCCCTCCACTTGATTGACGACCGCGGCCGCGAGCTCCACGCGGAGTCGACAGTCCAGAACTGCCTGAAGTGGCACAGCATCTGGCATATGCAGTGGTGCCTTGCCAATTGGGACGTCGACGGCGAACCGGGCTGGGGCGAGAACCAGGACTGGTTCGACATCGACGTGATCCGTGCCCACCAGCGCCAGGCGTTGCACGCCGGACGTCCGTGACATGAGACGAAGGTTGCTCACGATGACGGTGTCCAGTCCCGACGAGCTCACCCCCGAGTGGTTTACCCGAGCACTCGGCTCCCCGGGCCCGACGGTGACCGCCGCCCGGATCGACCAGGTGGGCGGCGGCGCGATGTGCCGCATGGTGCGCGCGACGTTGATCTGGGACGACGCGAACGGCTCGCCCGAGTCGGTGATCGTGAAGTTCCCGACGTCGGATGCGGGCACGCGCGCCCTGGCCGAGGCGATGCGGATGTACGAACTCGAGGTGCGCTTCTACCGTGATCTGCTCCCCCACTTGTCCGATTTAGGCACTCCCACTTGCTATTTCGCCGAGCTTGATGAAGTGACCGGCGCATTCACCCTTGTTCTCGAAGACCTCAGCGAGCGCACGCGCCCGGGTGATGTCCTCGAGGAGAGCACCAGCGGCGAGTGCAGCGCGGTCTTGGCCGAACTCGCCCGTCTCCAGGGCGCCTCGTGGAACTCGCCGATCACCGCGGCCATGCCCTGGCTCGCCGATCATCAACGGACAGTGCAGGTTTTCGACTCGATGCCCGCCGGGCTCGATCCGTGGCTTGCCCGCTTCGGGCACGCACTCGAACCTCCCCAGGTCGCTCTGTTCGAGACCGTCATTCCGCAGGCGGGCAAATGGATCAGATCGTGGGACGGCCCGTCGGTCGTTCAGCACGGCGACCTCCGAACAGACAACATCCTCTTTAGTCTCGACCCCGTCCCGCGTGCCACGCTTCTCGACTTCCAGACCGTGCGCCTCGGCCCTCCGGGAATGGACCCGGCATACTTCCTTGGCTCCTCACTCTCGACGAAGGCACGCCGGCGCGCTGAGCGCGCACTGCTCGCAGAGTTCCACGAACGTCTGATGTCCACCGGCGTCGCGGGCTACGACTTCGATGACTGCTTTCGCGCCTACCGCGAAGGCGCACTGTATGCCGTCTATCTCTTCTGCGGCCTGTCCAGCCAGGTCGCGTCTTCGGAACGCGTCGACCGCGTCATCGCAGACCAGACCCGCCGGTACGCGGATATGGCACTGGACCTGGAGGCTGCGCAGCTCGCCGGCCTGATGTGATCCGAGTGCAGGCGTTCACAGCCTGGGCTTGCCGAGCAGCGTACGCGGCTCGTGGAAATAGACGTTGATCTCCACGACCTTGCCGTCGCGAATCAGCGACTCCTCGGCGAGCAGAATCTGTTCACCCGTGGCGATGTCGGGCATCTCGATGATGCCGATGGCTCGATCGTCTTCCGCGACCATTCGAATGACCCGCATCTGTGAGACATCGAGCACCTGGGTGACCTTGCCGATCAGGCTCTTGAAGCCTTCGTGACCCCGGTAGGTGTCACCGTACGGCAGGAATGGCGGCTCGTTGACAACGAGATCCTCACTCAGACACGCGAACACATCGTCGTAGTCGGCTTTGGCTGCCGAGTCGTACATCCGCGTCATCAGGTCGCGGCTGGTGGTCGTTACGGTCATCGAAACCTCCTGTCCTCATAGCGGCTATCGCGTCCAACGGTTATGGGCGAAGTCCATTCACCACAAACTGGGCACATTCGTCTGCGGCGTGCGGCCCGACGGTGCCGTCGTTCTGGTAGGCCCATCTGGCCATGGCGACCACGGCCTCTACCGCGATCCCCGGATCGAGGGGACGAAACAGCCCCTGTGCGATGCCCTCCTCGACAATCTCGCAGACCCTGGCGCGAAACCGATGCTGTCGCTCGTGGACGGTCGCCGCCATGTCGGGTGGCAACAGTTGGTCCAGCCAGCGCAGTTCCTGGAAGTACACGGCCGTCTCATCCCTGCGGTGCACGGCAGCCGTCACGGCAACGCGCACCACTTGGGCCAGCGCCTCATCGGGTTTCCCGGTTACCGTGTCGAGCCCGGAGAAGAACCCGTCGAGCGCTTCGGAGTAGATGGCGAACAGCACGGCCGCCTTGCCGCGGAAATAGTAGTTGGTGGTCGCATGGTTGAGACCCGCCTCGGCGCCAATATCGCGGATAGTGGTCGATGAGTATCCACGTTCGCTGAACAGTTTGGCCGCGGCATCGAGGATTTCGCGCTCGCGCCGGGCCGTGCGGTCGAGTCCGGTTGTCGTCATGAATCGCATCCTCGCCGGCGCACCGACAGCGCCCTGGCGCGCAGCGACTCCTGCCGCTGCGCGGGTGTGACAGCCGCCGTGTCGGCTGGCAGGTGGTCCCGCAGCGCCGCCAGTGCAACCGTTCGCAATGTCGGCGCCGATGTCGTCTTAGCGCGAAAGTACCGCGCGGCAATCAGACCGACCGAATGACCCGCCGTGTCCAGCCAGTTCGGTACACCGGGATCTGTGTGGGCAATGACCGCACGGAACACCCCGTCGGAATCGAGCATCGCCTGGTGGCCGTTGATCGACGTCTGACGCAGGTGCCAGTCGTGCGCCTCCCAGAAGTGACTCACCAACTCGATCCCCCAGTATGGCGCTTCGGGAGGTGGCATTTCGACGATCACCGCCTGGTCGGGTGCGCAGGTGTAATGGCCTCTGCCGTACAGCAAATCGGCCCAACCGAAATCGATCGGAACGAATTCCAACGTGTTTGCCGGGGCGTTGTAATGGCCCTCGACAGCGTGCCTGCATGCCCTGGGTACGTTCTGTATCCACGCCTTGAGCAGTTCCATACCCTCGGCAACGTTGGCCGGTGACACCGGCGCGGGCGGATACTGCGCGCCAACACGCTCGATCACCAGGTTGGCGGGCTCCTCGGTGAGCCAGTCGTAATAGTACTGCCGAATGACGATGCAGCCCTTGCCATCTGGCAACTGCAGCCAGTTGCCGTGCTGCCGGGTGTCGCTGATGATCAGTTCGAATTCACCATCGGGCCCGAACTCAAAATCGCTGCTGCGGTCCAGTAGCTTCCAGTCGCCCAGATGGGCCATATGACCGCTGCGGGTCTCCACGTCGAACACCCGGGAGGTGCCGCGCTTGCCCGAGATGCGATAAGTCCGGCCCGCTTCGACCGCCGCCCAGTGATAGCAGCAATCTGCGGCAGGTAGACCGAATTGGATTGTCGGCGAGAGAAATTTGATCAGTTGCGGAAAGTCGGCGTCCCAGGCCTCCATAGTCATGGGGATTCCGCCCGCAATGATGCGGGTGAGATAGCGGATACCCTCGGCCTGCACAGCATCGTCCGCGATCCGCGGGTCGTCGTAGACGATCGCCCCGGCGCGTCCCGCTGTGTCGATGAACTCGGCCCACAGTGATCCGTCGCCGATCATCTCGACGTTCATGTGGCCAGTCCCGCCGACGTCTTCGAGCGCGCTTCCGGAAAACGTTGCAGGTATTCGGCGAACTCGGCATAGATGCGTTCATCGGTGAGTCCGAACTGCTCAGCCGTGTAGTTGTGCCCCCCGAAATGTCCTTCGGGGCGGCGCTTTTCGTACTCGGCAAAGGCCGCGGCCGCCTCAGGCGTGATTTCGCGGCCGGCTCGCGCGTACACCTCGGCGATCACCGAGATAGCGTCGTCGCGGATCCGCTCGTAGCTGACATCGATGATCCGCACGGGATCGACCGTGTCGCGATCGGCGACGTTGCGCCGCATCTGCGCCGCCCAGTATTCCAGCGTGTCGATACCCACCTGATGCGGGTCGACGTCATCACTGCCCATCCGGCGCCCGGCCTCCAGCAGACTGGCGAACGACGGGATGATCACCCGCGGATCTCGATGGCAGTGCACCACCGTCGCGTCCGGGAACGTCTTGAGCAACAACGGGATATGACCGAGGTGAGCCGGCGATTTCAGGATCCAGGGCCTGCCCCGGCCACCATCATCCTGCCATTGCAGATACTGCAGCATCTCCTTGATGAAGGCATACATCGGCTCGGGCGACCGCGTGTTGACGAACTCACGGAAGGACGGAACGCGGGTTCGCAACGAGGAGACCACGGACTGGAACGTCATCTCCATCAGCAGCAGTTCTTCGTCGGGCTCGCACGCCTCAGTCGGGTGGCGCGCCATGAAGTCCGGAAACTGGTTCGCCAGTTGATGTTCCACGCCCAGCGCGTAATTGATCCTGGGCTGCGGAGCACCCGGCTGCTCGCCGGGGAAGGGAGCGGGATTCAGCAGCCGCCATACGTCGAGGCGCTGCACGCCCGGGTCAGCGGCCATCATCCGCTGCAGCTTCGAGGTGCCCGTGCGCGGCAGGCCCGTCACGACTATCGGTGCGACGATGCGCTCGTCGTGAATTTCGGGATGCTTGCCCATATCGCGCTGGTAGCGCAGCCGATTGGTGAGCATCCGCACAATGTCGCCCGCGGTAAGCATGTGTCCGATCCGACTCAAACCCGCTTCGGTGCGCAGCGCATCCGCGAACACCGTAAGGCCTTCGACGAACGACCGGTCACCAAAATCCGTCAGGCCGGTCTCCATCGTCGCGGCGTCCAGTAGATCCTCGGCGAACAGCGGCGGCGCCGGAGGCCGTGGCCCAAAGTTGGGCACGGCACCGATCGATTGCCCACCGTCACAAGCGATATCGGCGCCGTGCACATACGACGCGTCGTCCGAGCACAGAAAGAGCATCGTCTTCGCCAGTTCGTCACTGGTGCCGAGGCGGCCCAGCGGACACCACAGGTAACGCATCTGCGGATCGTCGAGCAGCGGTTTGAACAACGGCATCAGCTCGGCGACACCTGGGGATTCGAATCCACCCGCGATTAGGGCGTTCACCCGGATGTTGAAGGCGCCGTAGCTGACCGCGAGACTCTTGGTGAGTGCGGAGATGCCGCCCTTGGAGGCGCTGTAGTGGTGCGAGTTCGGGTACCCCTGACTGGCCGCCGTGGAGGCGACGTTCAGGATCGCGCCACCGGCCTGCTCACGCATCAACGGCAACACCCGCCGGCACATCAGGAACACCGAACGCAAATTTACGTCGAGCACCTCGTCCCAGTCGTCCTCCCGGATCTCGAGCGTGGTCCCCATCGACCCGGCGCCGGTCTCGCGGCGGCTATTCAGCACACCCGCGTTGTTGACGACGATGTCGATACGGCCATAGCGCTCGACGGCGGTGCGCACGATGCGATCTACGTCCTCGCCCCGGCTTACGTCCCCCGCCACCCAGCTGGCTACGCCCCCGTCGACCTCAATCAATCGCATCGTCTCGGCGCCGGTCGATTCGGTGCGGCCGCAGCCGACGACGGCCGCGCCCTCACGGGCGAAGAGGACAGCCGCGGATCGGCCCAGGCCCGTCCCCGCACCGGTGATGACTGCGACCTTGCCGGCCAATCGGTTCATTTCGGGCGTCCTCCTGAACGTCGGTTGCTATTTTTCAACCACGTGACTAAGTCGCTTGGTTGAACAAGCTAGTGATCGCGATTACAGAAGGCAAGGGCTGCGATGGACTCCGAGCATCGACTTCTGATCTACGGCGCCACGGGAGCGGTGGGGCGTCGCCTCGCCGAAATCGCGGCGTCACATGGAATGCCCGTCGTGCTGGCAGGACGCAGGCGTGCCGAGCTCGAGGCGCTCGCCGCACCGCTGGATGCGGAGGTACGCGCCGCCCCGCTGGATCAGGTCAGCTCCGTTTTCAAGGGCATCAGTGTCGTCGCGTCATGCGTTGGTCCCTATACCCACTTCGGGGTGCCAGTGCTGGAGGCCGCACTCTCGGCCGGCGTGCACTATCTCGACTTGACGGGCGAACCACGCTATGTGGCAACACTTCTGGACCGCTACGACCAGCAAGCACGCTCTGCCGGGGTAACCATCGTGCCGTCGGCGGGCCTCGGCTTGTGCTCGGGGCTGGCGGCGAAGTCGGCGGTGGCCGCCCTGGACGAGCCGGTCACTGACATCACTGTCGGCTACTTGCCGTGGGGTATGCGCCCCAGCAGGGGCACGATCCAGTCGACGATCGAGATCGTCACCGGCGGCGCCCCCGTCATCGACAAGGGCATGCGGCGTTTCGTGATACCCGGCGGCACCCACCGCACTCCGCTCGGACTTGGCACGCGATTCCCGTTGACCGATCCACTGACGATGTCGACGGTGTGGCCGCAGGCCAGCATCGACAGTTTCCTGCTGACTCCGGCAGCGCCCGCGTTGGCATGCCTGCTGGCCGGCATCGGGTTGGCAGCCCGCTCGGCATCCGCGATGCGCGCGATCCGCGCAGTCGAGCATCGCGTTGGCAGACCGGTTCGGCCGGGCGGCGAGTTCGGAATCGCGGTTGCCGCATCCGATGGGCACACGTCTGCGGTTGCGCGGGTCGACGTCGACGACACCTACGAATTGACCAGCCAGGCCGCGTTCGCGGTTGCCAACCGGTTGTGTGACGGCTACGGCGCACCCGGAGTCGGTATGTCGGCGGCCGTGGTGGGAGACCCCGCCGAGGTGGCCGCGCGCCTTGGTGTAGGCCTGCGCCAGCCCGTAGGCGGCGCGACCGGCTCCCGCGATTGACCCGAACCAGCCTCAGCGAGCGTTCGTTCTCCTATATTCCTGTTATGGGTTCCGGCCGTCCCTACTGGGACTTTCCGCGTGGACTCGGCCCGATGCGGGTGCTGCTGGAGGTCGGCGGCGAGTGGGGCGTTCCGGCGCGGGTGTGCCTTGACGGCACCGGACTGTCGCTGAGCGACATCGATCGCACCGATCTTCTCATCGAAGCAGAACAGGCCATTCGGGCCGCCCGCAATCTCGCCGAGGCGACCGGCGATCCGCCCGGTCTGGGCGCCGCAGTGGGTGTACGCCTGCGGCTCAGCTCGCTGGGCGCGTGGGGCCTGCTGCTGTCGTCGTGCCGGACCATCGCGGACGTCATCCGGGTGGGGCCTCGTTACTACGAACTGTCCGAGAACTTCCTGCGACCGTCGCTCGAATACCGGTGCGACTCAGTGGTTCTTCTGTATGCGGATGACGAAGTCCCCGAAGATATCCGCGCGTTCGTAATCGAACGAGATCTCGCCTACAACGTCACCTCGGTGCAGGCATTGGTGGGAGCGTCGACACCGCTGCACATCACGGCCCGGCTACCGGCCGAGCGCACCGCCGCCCTGGCCGCGCTGCTGCCCGGGTTCGATATCGAGTCCCAAAGTTCTTGCAATGCAATATATCTGCCGACTTGGGTGCTGCAACAACCCCTGATCAGCGCGGACGAGGACACCCATCGGCGTTGCCTGGCGCACTGCGACGAACTTATTGAGACGTTGCACAACCGGGACAGTGTCGCCGACCGGGTTCGGGCCGTGCTGCAGCGGTCGGCTACCCCGCTGCTCGGACTCGACGAAGTGGCCCGCGAGTTCCATATCGATGCACGCACCCTGCGCCGGTGGCTGGTCGAGGAGGAGACGTCCTACCGGGCGCTGGCCGACGAGGTGTGCGCGCGCCGCGCAATCGAATTGCTCGAGGCGCCGGGCGGCACGGTGCGTCACGCAGCTCGCAACCTCGGCTACGCCAGCGTGGCGAGCTTCACCCGCGCGTTTCGCCGCTGGACGGGTATGACACCCGCCGCGTGGACGCGAGAGCATACCGATGTTGCGCCTGTCCGAATCGGTCAAAGGAGTGTCCGGACAAGGTAATCCAAGCACCCATAAACTCCTGGACAGCGCAAGACATCAAGGGGTTGGGTTCGTGACAAGAGACGTTGGGGTTCCCGCGAGCCTGGCTGCGCTAGAAGCGAATTGGTTTAGCGAGCGCCTCAACACGGCCGTCGACGCTGTGTCGTTGACTCCGGTCGCGGTTGCCAGTGCCGCGGGGTCCCTGGCTCGTGCCGAGTTGAGCTACGCGGTCGAAGGTAGCGGTCCGCGATTCGTGATCCTCAAGGGACGCGGCGACAGCGACAACCAGCGCGTAATGGAGGCGGCGATGGGCCTGTCGGCGCGCGAACAACTTTTCTATTCGCGCATCGCGGATGCGATACCCGTCGGGGTCCCGCGCTGCTATTTCGTCGGTGAGGTCGGCGGCACCGAGCCGCTGGTCCTCGAGGATCTCGCACACCTTCGAGCCGGTGATCAGGTAGCGGGCCTGACGGTGACGGATGCCGCACGCCTGATCGACGTCCTCGCCGTGCTGCACGCCCGCTTCTGGGATACCGAGCCCCCGGGCGGCGATCCGGACCGGTTGATCAGCTGGACCGACCCGGCGATCGCGGCGATGATCACCGCACTCGTGTGCAGTGGGCTGGACAATCTTCGCGCGCGCTACTCCGGGCGAGTCCGCGAACAAATCCTCGACGCCGTCGCCAATGCCGCACCCGAATGGCACAAAGTGCTGGCTCGATGCGCCGAGGGCCCACAAACATTTGTGCACAACGACTTTCGCCTGGACAATGTATTCTTCGCCCCTGATGGCGCCCCTGTCGTGATCGACTGGCAGCTCGCGGGCCGCTCGCGCGGCACTCAGGACGTCTCCTATCTGCTGTCCGGCAGCATGACCGAGGACATGCTTCGCGACAGCTGGCAGGACCTGCTCGCTCGTTATCACCGCGCGCTGGTTTCCCACGGCGTGCGCGGCTACACGTTCGACCAGTGCGTGCGCGACTATCGGCAGAGCCTGCTCTACACGATTGCCCCGGGTATCGCGATGCTCGGAGCGATGCAGCTGGCCGCCGATGAACGCGGACTTGCCGATGCGCTCGTGCTCCGCACCCTCGTGCATGCCGACGAGCTCGACGCATTCGGAACGCTGCAATGACCACGGCAACCACAGCGACGCCCGACGCGCTCGAGGACCTCAGCGCGTACGTGATCGGTGGACGCGTGTCGTTGGCATGTGACGAGGCTGGTTACGAATCGGATTGCCGGACACCGGCCCAGGGAATTCTCGACGGAATCGAGGCCGAGCGGATTGGATTTCGCCGGGTCTTTCTCTCCGAACGGTGGAATCTCAAGGAAGCCGGCGTGATCCTCGGCGCCATCGCGGCGCGCACGCAGCGCATCGACGTCGCGTCCGGCATTATCACCACCCCCGCGCGCCACCCGTTGCACATGGCGGGGATGGCTGCGACATTCCAAGCCGCATTCGGGCCCCGCCTGGTCCTGGGCCTCGGGCGCGGAAACTCGGGCTGGCTACACGGTGCCGGCTTGGACATGGTCGGTTATCGCGGACTCGAAGACTACCTAGGCGTGTTGCGCCAACTGTGGCGGGGCGAAACCGTCAGCTACGACGGTCCGCTCGGCAAATTCCCCCAGATTCAACTCGAAGACGTCAGTGACGGTTTCGTGGCACCGCCGGTCTGGTTCGGCACGTTGGGACAGCCGGTGGCGGCGCGCACCGCGGCCAGAGGTTTCGATGGCGTGCTGCTGCCGCCGGTGTTTACCCCGGACGCCACCCACACCATCGTCGCCCGGTTACACGAAGAATGCCGGGCGACCGGCCGTGACCCGGCCAGCCTGCGCATCTGCCAATCCGTCATCACCGCACCGGATCTCGATGACATCGAGACTCGCACTCTCGCCCACGCCAGGGCGGTCACCTATCTCGATGCACCGGGTTACGGCGAGATGCTGGTCGAACTGAATGGTTGGGATATGGCCCCGGTGCGCGCCTTGCGCGAACACCAGCAATTCGCGTCGATGCCTACGGCAGTGAGCGACTTGAGCTTTCATCGCCGTGAGCTGTTGGGCCCGGCCGCTCTGATCCCCGACGACTGGATGCTGGCCTCCTGCGCGATCGGAACAGTTGCCGAGTGTGTCGCTGCACTTCGACGGTTCCGCGCCGCGGGTGCCGACGAGATCGTCACGTATGGCAGCACCCCCGGCCAGAACGCCGCCCTGGCGGCGGCATGGCGTGAATCGTCCAAGGATTATGGAGGACAGACGAAATGGCCCGAGTGAAAACTGCGATCGCGCTCTGGGGTGATCGTCACATTCCCGCCAGTGCGATAGCGGAGCAGGCCCGCGCGCTGGAATCCGGCGGCGTCGACGGCATGCTGATCGCCGATCAGTTCGGGAACTTTATCCCACCGCAATTGTGGAAACCGGAGATCGCACCGGCGGCCGCGGCGCTGGCAGACCCTGACTCACACTCCGATCCGTTCACGCTGGCCGGCTACCTGCTCGCGGCGGCTCCCACGCTCGATGTCGCCGTGTCAACGGACTCGGTGCGGCGCGGTCCGGGTGAGCTCGTCCAGGCGGCGCTGACTCTTACCAACATGACCGAGGGCGAGGTCACGTTGCAGGTCGGCGGCGGCGAGGCCAAGCAGTGCGCGCCGTTCGGTTACAAACGCTCTCAAGGCATGTCGCGAATGGAAGATCTGTTTCGTATCTTCGGTGCGATGTTGGACAGCGGCGGTGAACCGATCGACTTCGAGGGCAAGCGTTGGCACTACACGGGAGCCTCGGTCGGCGGCGGGGTGCCCCGCCGGCCCAAGATCATGGGCTTGGGTGGCGGTCCCATCCTCATCGATCACACCACCTCGTATGCCGATGGACTCGCGACAACCTGCCCACCGGTGTGGGCGGGTCCCGACGAGTTCGCTCGTGCACGCGAACAGATCCTCGAGACCGTCGCCGCCAAGGGCCGTGATCCTGGCGAGTTCGAATTCGCCGTGTGGTTCCCCTGTTTGATCGGTAGGGACACAAACCAACTCGAGGAGAAATTCACCAACCCGCTGATCAAATGGCTGGCGGCGGTGTTCGGTCGGATTGAACCCACCGACTGGGACAAGATCGGCCTCGAGTCGCCGTTCCCTGACGGCTGGCGGTACTACAGCGATCTGTTGCCGCGCAACACTCCCGACTCGCTGATCGAGGGTGTGCTCGGCACCGCCACGGACGCCCACGTGACGTCCGGCTGGGTGTGCGGAACTCCGGCGGAAGTCGCGGCCACCATCGCCGAATATGTCGCGGCGGGCGCCGACTGGGTGTGCCCGATGGACTACCTGCCGATGGTGCTCGACCCGGTCGAAGCGGTAGCCGCTTTCGAGCGTTCGATCCAGACGGCAGGGCTGATCAAACAGTATTCGAGCGGACCACTAACGGCACCGCGCGAGCCGCTCACCCCAGCCCGCTGACCGCGGCGAGTTGCCGCCGCACATCACCGGCAGATACCCCCGGATGCAGCACGCCGCGCAGCGTCGTGCCCAACATGAAGGCGAGCAGCGCCTCGGAACGAGCCTCCCAGTCCGGCACGCCGCAGTCTCGCAGCAGCCCGACGAATATCTCGCGCAACCGCGACTCGATCTCGACGGCCGGGTGCGGGCGGCCGGCCTGAACCGCCGCGATCGAGTAGTCGAACCACAGCAAGGTAAGAGCGGGCTGGTCAGAGAAGTGGGCGAGATACCGGTGCGTCACGGCCCAGAAACGATCGAGTGGTGCCTCGTGCTCGGCCGCCACCGTGTTGAGCATCTCGAGAAAGGACTCGAGTTGGCTGGCCATCGCGGCATCGACGATCTCTTCGACCGAATCGAAGTAATAATGAATCGCGCTGCGGCTAAACGACCCGGTCTCGGTGAGCGCGCGGGCGGTGAAACGATCCAGCCCGTTGGCGAGCAGCGCGGACTTGGCGGCCTCGACGATCTCTCGCCGTTTCTCCCGCTGGTTGGGCGAAATATTGGGACCTGCTGCCACAGGGCGCAGCATATCGAGCGACACGTCGCCTCCCGCTGTTCCGCGTGCACTAGTCAGCTAGTTTAGGCCATCTGGCCCAACTATTGGGCCAGATGGCCTAACATGGTGCGAGCCGACGAATTCAACACGGGAAGGATGGCGATGCGAAGCGTCAAATACGGTCCCTGCGGCCACATGTTCGACCCGGATCTCAACCGCGCAGTTGGGCAGATGTACGAGCGGCAAGGCTACGACTTCATGATCTGGTCGGACCAGATGATGCTCACCATCCCCCGGTCACTATGGACACCCGACCTGGCTCCAGCGTCGGAGTTCTGGGATATCGACACGTTCATGGACACCTGGCCGCTGATGACGGACGTGGCGATCCACACCGACAAGATTCAGATCGGGACGACGGTCTTCGATTCGATCCGGCGGCCACCGGCCAATATGGCGCAGCTGACCGCCACACTCGACCACTATTCGAAGGGACGCTTCTTCCTGGGCATGGGCGCGGGTGAGATCAAGCAGTTCGCGCCGTACGGCATCGCACGCTCCAAGCCGTTCGGACACCTGGAAGAGTCCGTCAAGATCATCAAGTTGTTGTTGGATGCCCCCGACGTAGTGAATTACGACGGGCCGCACTGGAACCTGCGCAACGCGGTGCTCCCGCTGATGCCCTACGGCGAGAAACGGCCGCCCATCCTCATTGCCGGCGGGCCGGGCCGCGCCGTCGACATCGCCGCCAAGCACGCCGATGGTTGGATCACGTATGTCCCGACGTGCGGGTCGCCGGAATGGTATGCCGCGGAGGTTGCGACAGCGCGCCGCAAAACCGAGGAAGCCGGTCGCGACCCGGACGCGATGATCTTCTACCTGTTGACGATGAACATCATCGATGAAACCGAGGCCAAGGTCGAGCGGCACACTCACGACCGGATCGCACGGTGGGACGCCGCGGCCGTGATCCCCGGACCGAACGTTTACCAGGCCTGGGGCCTGGGCGAGCACCCGATCCGGCCCGACTACTCCTACCCGACGCATCTGCTGCCGACCGAATGGTCACGAGAGGATGCCCTGAAGATCATCGACAAGACTCCACCGGAGGTAGTCCGACGCGCGCGTGCCTGCGGCACTCCCGAATCGGTTGCCGATCAACTGCAGGCGTACATCGACGCCGTGCCACAGAGCAACGAAGTCTGGGTCAACGTCATCAACTACACCACTTTTCTCGGTAGCGGTAACTTCGGCGACCCCGCCGGCCAGGTCGACCTCGTCCTGGAAACCTGCAACCACCTGCGCAAGCTGAACGGGCAACCACTACCCACCGAGGCGCCGGACCCAATACCGGCCGCTGAACGATCGTGAACGCTTTCATCGACGGTCATTTATGGGTATTACTGTCGATATCTATCGATTGCTAGTTACCGATCGTTCTCACGATTTGTTACGGTATGAGCGTGGGTGATTTCGTCTCCAGCTTGGGCGTGAACCCGTCCAGCGACCTCAGCGTCTTTCTGTTTTGCGCCATCTTCACGTTCTCGGTGGTGACGATCCTGTGGGTGGTGGGCCTGTTGCAGGGCAACCATTCGATGATGGACGGCTGGTACGGCTTCGCCTTCGCGGTCCCGGCCTTGTTGGCCTACCTGATCGTCGGCGCCCAATCGGTCACCGCGGCGCTGCTGCTATTCATGGTGATGCTGCACGGCGGCCGGCTCGGGTGGTATCTGGCGGCACGCTGGCGGCGCTACGTGCCGGTGCATGGCGGCGATCCGCGCTATCTGAACTTCGTCAAAGAGATGTCACCCGGCTACTGGTGGAAGAGCTTCTTCCGGGTGATGGAACCCCAGGCCGTGATCATCGTCTTGATCGGAATGCCGGCCGTGGTCGGCATTTTGAAGAACCGGACACCTAACGGCGGCATCGGCCTGCTCGCATTCGCCGGGCTGGTGGTCTTCATGGTCGGCCTGTACTTCGAGACGGTGGCGGACGCACAACTGCAGGCCTTCCTGGCACTCGACGAGCGACCGCGCTACCTCAACACCGGCGTCTGGAAGCACAGCCGCCACCCGAACTACTTCGGCACCACCACGGTCTGGTGGGGCATGTGGCTGGTCGCCGTCGCCGGAAATCCGTCCTGCTGGTGGACGGTTGCGGGCCCGCTCATCAACACGATCATGCTGACCTCGGTGCTCGGCTCGGCGTTCCAGGACAACTACATGGGCGTGCGGCCCGAGTATCAGGAGCTGATGGCGCGCACCCGCCGATTCCTGCCGATTCCGTTGTCGGACGAAGCTATTGCGCGCAATCAGGCCCGGCTCGCTCAGCAGCGCGCCAGCGCGAACGCGGCCTGAGATGTATGACGCCATCATCGTCGGCGGGGGCCACCACGGTCTGACCTGCGCCACCTATCTCGCCCGGGCCGGCAAACGCGTCGTGGTGCTGGAGCGAAATCCGTGGCTCGGCGGCATGACCTACTCGCGCGAAACCGTCTCCGAAGCACCGGGATTCGTGATGAATCCGTGTGCGGTGGATCTGCTGTTCACCAATCTGGAACCCTCCATCGTCAGCGAGCTGCGGCTGGAATCCTTCGGATTGCGCCAGGACAGCCCAGAACCCTGGGGCGCCTACGTCGGGCCGGAAGGCCAGTCGATCGGGCTATGGCGCTCGCTCGACCGCACCGTCGACGAGATCCGGCGATATTCGAAGCGTGACGCCGCCAAGTTCGCGCAACTCTGCGAGATGTGGTGCGACTTCTGGTACGTGGCGGCGCCCTACCTGATGGACCATCCCACCCGTCCGCGGGCCAAGACCGTCGCGGAACTCGGTTGGCGCGCCGTGCGCAAGCGCCGCAACCTGGCGCCCGTCGCCCGCATGCTGATGGCTTCGCCGCATCAGCTCATCGAGTCGATGTTCGAGTCCGAAGAGGTCAAGTCGCTGCTGGCGATCTACGCCTCCGGCTCGGAAGCGCCGCTGCGGGAACCGGGATCGGGAGCCGTACTGGGCGTGATCATGCTGCACATCGGATGGGGCATCAAACGCCCGGTCGGCGGTATGGCCGAGTTCACCGCGGCGCTGGCCGCGTGCCTGCGCCACCACGGTGGTGAGGCCCGCACCGACGCGGCCGTCGAAGAGATCCTGGTCCGGGGCGGGCAGGCCACCGGAGTGCGGCTGGTCAACGGCGAGGTGCTGCAGTCCCGGCAGGTCATCGCGGCGATCGACCCGGTCACGCTGATGAGCAAGCTGGTTGACCCGGCTCACGTGTCCGAAGCGGTGCTCGACGAGGTGCGCAACATCCGCATCAACGGCTGGGGTATCAATAACGCCAAGATCGACGTCGCGTTATCGGAGCGGCCAAAGTTGTTGTGCGACAGGCCCGAACTGTGGGGCAGCTACATGCTGATCGGCGACACCAAAGACTATGTCGACCGCGCGCTCGACACCGCGATGCACGGCCGCATTCCGTCCGAGACGCCGATGTGGGCGCTGATGCCGTCGGCCTTCGATCGCTCACAGGTGCCGCCGGGAAGCGCGGGCGACACCATGTACCTGTTCTGCACCGCGGTTCCGCAAACCTTCGCTGACGGCAGCCAATGGGCGCAACATCGCGGGTCCTTCGCGGACCAGGCGATACAGAAGGTCGACGAGGTGGCGCCGGGATTCGCCGGCGCCGTCACCGGCAGCTGGGTAAAAAGCCCTGCCGAACTGCGCGACATGACGCATGAGGGCAGCTACGTCGTCGTCGACATGTCACTGAACCAGATGGGGCCCAATCGACCGACCGCGTCGCTGGCGGGCTACCGCACGCCCATCCCGGGCCTGTGGCACACGGGTGCCGGCGCGCATCCAATGGGCGGGGTGCACGGCTGGGCGGGCAGGACCACCGCCCGCACCGTCCTCAAAACCCTATAACCGCTGCTGGGATCACTCGTATGCTTCGATCATGAGCCCAGGCACGCCGAACCCGATGCCGCCCGGGCCTCCCCTGCCCCGGTCGGTGCAAACCGTGCTGATGCTGCGTTACTGGCCGCGCTTCGTGGCCGCCTGCCGGCGCCGCTACGGCAGCATCTTCACGCTGCGAATCGCGTCGATCGGAGAACTGGTTTACCTCGACGATCCCGCCGACATCAAGACGGTGTTTGCCGGTGATCCGACCATTTACCATGCCGGCGAAGCGAATTCGCTGCTATCGGGGTTCGTCGGCGAAAGTTCGGTGCTGGTGATCGACGAGGACCTGCATCGCGACCGGCGCCGGCTGATGATGGCGCCGTTTCAGCGCGATGCCGTCGCGCGCCAGGCCGCCGTCATTTCCGAGATCGCGGCGGCCAACATTGCCGGCTGGCCGGTGGGTACGGAGTTCCCGGTAGCGCCCAAAATGTCCGAGATCACCCTGGAGGTGATCCTGCGAACCGTCGTCGGCGCTACCGATCCGGACCGGCTTGCCGCGCTGCGCACGGTGCTGCCGCGCTTGCTCAACCTCGGGTCGTGGGCGACGCTCGCGATCGCCAATCCCGAGCTGCAACGCCGCCGCCCCTGGCGCTACGTGCGTCGCCACATCGCCGAGGCCGACCGGCTGCTGTATGCCGAGATCGCCGATCGTCGCGCCGATCCCGACCTCGCGAACCGCACCGACGTGCTGGCGATGCTGGTGCGGGCCAGCTACGACGACGGTCGGACGATGACCGATTCCGAACTGCGTGATCAACTCATGACGCTCCTGTCGGCCGGACACGACACGACCGCCACGGCACTGTCGTGGACGCTGGAGCGGCTCAGCAGGCATCCGGCCCAACTGGACAAGGCGGTCCGCGCCGCCGAGGCGAGCGCGGCCGGTGACCCGGCGGGCGATGAGTACCTCGATGCGATCGCGAAGGAAATCCTGCGGATCCGTCCGGTGGTCTTCGACGTCGGCCGGGTCCTGACCCAGCCCGTCGAGCTGGCGGGCTACCGCCTGCCTGCCGGCGTCATGGTCGCTCCGGGCATCGGGCTGGTACACGCAAGCCCCCGGCAATATCCCCATCCAGAGCGATTCGACCCGGACCGGATGCTCGGCGCCACCCTCAGCCCGACCACCTGGCTGCCGTTCGGCGGCGGCAATCGGCGCTGTCTCGGTGCGACCTTCGCGATGACGGAGATGAGAGTTGTGTTGCGTGAGATCCTTCGCCGGGTAGAGCTGAAAACCACTGCGGCTCACGGTGAACGGCAACGAGTTAAGCACGTCATCCTGGTGCCGCACCGTGGCGCGCGAATCTGCGTCCGCTCTGCGCTCAACCCCCTGACGGCAAAACCCTCGGCGGCCGAGACGCCACGCTGCCCGGTAGTTGCCCGGGATGCGTCCTCGACGCACACCTGATCCGGATCAGCCCGTCACGACGCCAACCGTGCACGCCTGCCCAATCGCCGGGCGATTCGCCCAGTGCCGCTTTGTCGCAGCAGCTCCCGAGCACTGCCGCGCCCCGGCCAGCCGCTGAGGAATGCCATCGGGAACGCACCCGCCCCGGTGTGCCACAGCCCATCGACGGGTGTCTTCCACGCCGACAGCGACGGCGTCGGACGCCAGGGCCCCATCTGCGCCAGCGAACAATCCACGTGTTCGTAATTGCCGCGCGCCACGTGGTACCGCGACTCGAAGTCATCGGGTGTGGTGATGTGAACGTCGAGGATCGCGTCGCCCAATTCCGGTGCGTACTGCGCGAAGTTGTCCATCATCAGCTTGACGTACTGCTCCTTCTCGTCCTCCCACGTCCGACCGCCCGCGAGTTTCCGCGGGGTGTTGAACGCATAGAAGTACAGCGTGTCGCCGTCACTGCCCTCCGGCACCAGGGTGCGGTCGTAAATCGAACTGGTGATGTGCTGAATGGGGATTTCGTGGGTGAACTCGCCGTTGATCGCGGCATGGGCCGACCGGTTGAGGTACTCCATGTTCGGGCAAATCGTGATGGCCGACAACGCTTCTGGGCTACGTCCCTGTTGGTGGCGGGGAAAAGTGAGTCGCCGGTCCAGCGCACAGTCGACCTTGAACGTGTAGATGTTGGAGTGCAGATTCTGAAGTCCGCGGACCTCATCGCGAGTTTGTGCCGGCACCACGTCGGGGTCGAGCAGTTTGGTCACCAGGGTGATCGGGTCGGTAGCGGCAACCACCTCGCGTGCGGTGAATGTCCGCCCGTCCTCGAGCGTGACGCCTCGGGCCTGGCCACCTTCGGTGAGGATCTCCTTGGCCTTGGCTGCGGTGAGGATCGTGCCACCGTGCGCTTGCACGCAGCGGGCCAAGGCCTGGGTATAGGCGCCAGTGCCGCCGACCGGATGGCGCACCCCCCACTCGTGCAACCCGGCGATCAACGACAAGTGCAGTCCCGTACCGGCTTCCCACGTCGGGGCGAAACTGGCCAGTGAGTAGGTGGCGACCGGCACCTTGATCTCGTCGCGGTCGAAATACTCTTCGCAGACCTGCTCGATGGAGGCCAGCATCGCCCGGGCCCCGCGTGCAATCGACCTGGGCCCCTTGGCCGCTCGGACCAGCATCTCGGCCAATGCCGCCGGCCGGACCCGCACGGGATGCCCCTGCAGATACGGCAGGGCCACCTTGAGAGTCGCGGTGATGTCGTCGCACAACTGCTCGTAACGGCGAGCGTCCTTGTGCGAGTACCGCTTGATCTCGTCGACCAGCCGGCCGCGGTCTTTCCAAATCGGCATCACCTGCCCATCGGGGCCCAACCAGGTCAGCAGCGTATCGGGGTACACCCAACGCAGTCCGTACTTCTCCAGCTCGAGTTCGTGATCAATAGACGGCTCCACACCGGTCAACAGAAACTCGACCGAACACGGATTGACTTTGTAGCCGGGCGCATTCGGCATTTCCATGGTCCATGCGAGGCCGCCGACCACGTCGCGCGCCTCCAAAACCAATACCTTTTTGCCTGCCCGAGCCAGATAGGCCGCACACGTCAATCCGTTATGGCCGGCTCCGACCACGATCACGTCTGGAGCCGAGCTGTCTTTGTTTGCCAACGAGACCACGGCGCTCCCCTTCACACGTTCAACTAAACAGACTGTATGCCTATGTGAACGAACTGTATAGTAGAGAAAACAGTACGTCTAGGGTGGCCGCGGCGAGGTGCGTATTACAGTCGGGCAGAGCCTGGCCACCTCCGGCCGTCGCAGCAGCGAGGAATGCACATGTCAGAGCCGTCGACTCTCCGCGAGGTGCGGGACAAGCGAAGGGCCGAACGCCTGAGCGGCCGCACGCGGCCGGACTACATGACCGTGATCGTCGAAGCCGCCGAGCGAGTGTTGGCGGAAACGCCGTTTCACAAGATCACCATCGACCAGATCCTCAGCGAGGCTCAGGTTTCCCGGGCGACGTTTTACGCCTACTTCTCGTCGAAAGGCGAAGTGGTCGCCGAAGTGTTGGGTCGCGTCATGCTCGAACTGTTCGACCTGCTCGATCCGCTGTTCCAGCGACTCCCCGACGACAGTCGGAGTCAGGCGATTGCCGCAGTCCTGCAGGAGTCGGCAAAACTGTGGAAGCTACACCGCCCGGTTTTCCATGCCACACACGAGAATTGGCACTCCGTACCCGAGTTGCGGGTCAAGTGGCTCGCGCTCGTCGAGAAATTCACCGATGCGATCGCGGGACAATTGGAGCGGGGCGCCAACCACGCAGGGGCCCGTGGCAGGAAGGCGCGTCAGCGCAGTGCGGCTTTGCTCTGGTCGAGTGAGCAACTGTTCTATCTGGCCGGGACCGATGCCGACGACGATCTCGAAGACGAACAGGACCTGCTGGAAACCTTGGCGATCATGTGGGAAGGCACCTTGTTTGGACCGCAGTGATCCGGCCGCACCCGAGCCTCAGCTCGACAGTGCGCCAATCACATTGCGCGCGGCCCGATTTCCGAATTCCACCGCGGTGTTCTGCCCGGCCGCCGACATGAAATCGGCGGCGTACTGCACCGGTGACGCCGGATCGAGCGCCGCGTTGAGGCGCCCGATGTCCTGGTAGGCGCCGATGCGAGTGAACGGCAATGCCCGCCGCCAGCGAGTCACGTGGGTGAATTCGACGGCATCACGCAGTTCGGGGAAGACCGCGAATACGCTCGCCAGGGTGTGATCGATCAATTGCTCGTCCGGCGCGTCGATCATACGCTCCGAGGCGCCGGTCTCCCACAGACAACTCAGCAGGCCGTGTCCGGCGGGTGCTCGGTCTGGGGCCTTGTTGTGATCGAGGAACATCAGGGCGATATCCGGATCCTCCACCGAGGGGAACATCACCAGAAACGCCAGGCAGTCCGGTGGCCGGACGGTGCCGACGGCGACGCTGACGCATTGGGTGTAGCCCAGACTGTCGTTCAGTGGCCCAAGGATGCCGCGATCGTCGACGCAGATCGCCGTCGCCTCGGGCAGCGGGCAGGTGACGACGCAGGCGTCGTACTCCGACGTCGTCCCCGAATGCGTGATGCGGACCCCGTTTTCGACGCGGCGGACCTCGGTGACCGGCGTTTGCAGGTGCACCTTCAGCGCGGCGGCCAGGGCCTCGGGCACCCGGCCCTGTCCGCCGGCGGCGGCCAGAATCTTGGCGGTGAAGATGTTGCCGATGCCGGAGAGCAATTCCACCTTGGACACCTTGTCGGTGTCGGCGATCAGCATGGTGCGCACGATCGGCTCGCACAGGTAGCTGTCGAGCTCGGCGCAGAGCGCGCGCCGCGCGTAGGCGCGGGCGCTTTCGGTGTCCAGCGGCGCCGCCTTGCGCATGTCGGCGTAGTCCAGGCGCCCACGCGCCTTGGCCAGTACGACGTCCGCCGCCAACCGCGGCACTCGCAACTTCGCGCCCAGCGACAGCAGCGGTGTCGTCAGGCCGGAGCTCACCATCTTGTCCATGTCGAGCAGATGCGTCGTTCCGGCCCGGCGAATGCCGATATACGGTGCGGTAGGCCGCATTTCGACGCCGAGTTCACGCGCCAGCGACAGGTAACTGTGGTACGTCGAACCGAGCGCGGAGGCGCCGGTGTCGATCGCATAGCCGTCGCGGCGCACCGTCTGCACCCGGCCGCCGGGCGCATCGGTGGCCTCGAAGACGTCGACCTGCCAGCCGGCCTCCTGCAGGCGATGGCCCGCCGTCAGCCCGGACAGGCCCGCTCCGATGATCGCGGCGCGCGCCATGTTCACGCGGCCCTGGCCGCGACCACCGACACCGCGGGCTCGCCGTTCAGCCGGTGCAACGACTTGCGGATCGCGTAGTACATCACGAAGAACCAGACAAAGAACGTCGCGAACGGCAGATAGAAGCCGAACAGCCCGTTCCACGCAAACGGACCCGTCTTGAACAGGAAGATGATGCTGAGCGGTATCAGGTCCAGCATGAAGAAGATGTTGAACCAGCCGACCCAGCGCGGAATTATCGGATCCGGGTCCTCATCGGCCAGCGACGCGTAGATGATGCTGAGCACCACGAAGTAGAACGGCGAGATCACGCCCAGGAACTGCAGCCAGGCGATGTCGTTGAGCAGCTGCACGATCTGCGGATCGCGGTCCTCGCGGAACGACGCGGTGAGCCACCAACCTGCTGGGTACGCGGTGAGCAGCACATTGGTGCAGCCGGCAATGATCTGGCAGTAGGTGAGTATTCCCGGCTTGCCCTCGACGGCCGAGATGAGCTTCGCGAGCATCGCCGTCCACGGCACGTAGAACATCGAACCGACCAGCACCAGCACCATGCCGAAACGGATCCAGGTGACATTGTCGTGATACACCCGGGTGATCTGGGCGGCATTCCAATACGCCGGCTGGGACGGGAAGAATCCGGCGATCGGCCAGATGCCGACCAACAGGAAGGTGATGTAGACGAAGCCGCTCCACGAAGTGCGCTGCAGAAGTTTCAGATTTGCCTGCGGCGATAGCATTTCGCGCCCTCTCCGGCCGGTCGGGATCCGATTGCTCGAAGCGACTCAACGTGTGTTAACGATCGTTGCCACTTCTCTGCGTTGACAGACTACCGCGCAGTGCATGACTTTGACCCAGGCCTCGGCAGATTTCAGTAAACGATGGTTGACACCAGGCATTTATAAACCTTACTGTCTCAAAATAACCTTCGTTACGAGAGTCGCAGAAACCACCAGGTGCCCCGACCATCGATTGTGAAACCGCGGCGCGCAGTCGTCGCCGGTGCTGGAATCGCCGGCCTCACCGCCGCCTACCGTCTGCAGCAAGCAGGCTGGGCGGTAGAAGTCTTCGAATCCGAACCCCGTGCGGGTGGACGCGTGGAGACCATCCGGCAACACGGATATTGCATCGATACCGGGGCCACCGCATTCGCGGCGCGCTACCCGATCGCCACGCAGCTGGCGAAAGAGCTGGGGCTGAGCATCGTTGATACGGCTCCGTATCTCGGTGTGTACCGCGACGGCCGGATCCGATTGTTACGCCTCGATCGGTTGATCCGCTCGGGGCTGCGGACCGACGTGCTGGCGTTGTCCACCAAGCTCCGGCTCGCGCGCGTGGTATTCGACGTGGCGCGTGCCAGCCTGCGCGGAATGCTGTCCTACGACGATTTGCGCGCTGCCGCACCGCTTGACACCGAGACGGCGCGCGACTACATCCGCAGACTCGCCGGCGACGAGGCCGACGCCTACCTCGGCGAACCGATCACGCGGGCGCTACTGCTTGCCAACTCGGACAAGGTCAGCCGCGTCGAACTGATGTCGGGTCTGGTCAACGCAGTCGCCGGCCGGCTGTCCACGCTGGCCGGTGGACAGGCGGCAATCATCGACGCACTGCTGTCCCGAGTGCACTCGGTGCACTTGAACTCCCCGGTGCTCGTGCTGACCGAAAGCGCCGACGGTGTGCGCCTGGGCTATCGCGACCCCGATGGCATCACGAAGATCGCCGAGGCCGACGCCTGCGTCGTCGCAACCCCGCTGCCAGTAGCAGCCACCATCTGTACGCAGGCCAAAACACAGCTCGACCCACTCAACAACGCACTGCGCTTCACGCAGGCGATCAACGTCGCCATCGGAACAACGCGACCGGCGGATACGCCGGCGTTCCTGGTCCAGTTGCCGACCACCGAGGACCCCGAGATCTGCATGATCATCGTCGAAAACAACAAGGCACCCGACCGCGCGCCGGCGGGCCACGGCCTGCTGTCGGTGTGCTGGGAGATGTCGGCCGCCGCGGCATGGACGCAACGCTGCGATGACGAACTCGTCGAGCGCGCACTGCAAACCGTGCTGCGGCTGTTCCCCGAGCTGCGGGGAACGATCGATTTCACCTACGTGCGCCGCTGGCCAGTGGCGTTGCCACAGACGCGCATTGGCGTCTACCAGCGGATCGCCGAGTTCACCTCGAATATCGATCCGGCGTCTCGCATCCAATTCGCCGGTGACTATCTGTCGCAGACCGGTCAGAACACCGCCGTCGCCTGGGGCAACCGGGCGGCGGCGAATTTGGACAGGCACCACGGTCGGTCCATCCAAACGAAACGCGAGGAGTTCGCTCATGGCTGATGTGCAATCGATGCTCAGCTCGGTGATCGGTACGGGCAAGAACGTCGTCCACAAGATCGGCGCCGACGAGATTCGTGGCTTCATCGAGAACCAGCCCGACATCGACGGGGCGGTCGACGTGACGGTGGTCGGCGACGGCGGCGAAGTCGGCGCTTCAAGTGGCACGGTGTTATTCGATGCCACCTTCGATGCCGGCAGCGGGCGTGTCACACGCGAACTCGTCCTTCGCCATGCGCCGGTCAGCGACAAGCGGCTGTTCTTCAAATACGACCTGTCGCGACAGTTTGAGGTCCAACGGGCTCTCTACGGCACCGACGTTCCGGTACCGGAAACACTGTGGCTCGACGCCGATGGCCGCTGGCTCGGCACCGCGGGCTACGTGATGGGCCGGGTGCACGGCAGGGGCCAGCATCCGGCGGCCTTCATCCAGGGCCCGATCGCGGAGGCCTCACCGGCCGATCGCGAGGAGATGCTCGGCAAGGTGATGGCCGCGCTGGTCGCCATCCACAAGACGGACATCAACGCCCGAGGCTTGCAGAACTTCGTCATGGACGCGCCCGGTATCAGTCCGCTGGAACGCTGCATCAATTGGTATTGGCAAACGTGGGACTGGGTGCATCTACCCACGTTCGAGCGGTTGGTCCCGGTGCGCGACTGGCTACTCGATCGCCTTCCCGGCGGCGAGCCCGAGCTGATGCACGGCGACTCGACCTTGCAGAACTACTTTTTCGACGGGACCCGGTTGGCCGCCGTGCTGGATTGGGAGATGTCGAGCCTGGGCCGTGCCGAAGCCGATCTCGCGTTGCAATGCGTAAGCAACCGTATTTTTGCGGCGCCCCCGGACAGCGGTCTATTACAGCCACCCAGCGAAGAGGAATGGCTTCAGATGTACCGCGCCGCGGGCGGCCGTCCGGTGCGCGATTTCGACTACTTCAAGAAGTTCGCCGCGTACATGATCCTGGTCGCGGTGAGCGCTCTGCAACGCAACATGACCGAAGCCGATCGGGAAGCCCAGGCGCCATTGCTGCAGCCGTGTTGGCAACTCGTGGAATCGTGAGGGGAGATCATCGATGGTGTCCACCAAGACTCAAACTGATACGCATGAGCGAGCGTTCTGGGAAGAAAAGAATCTGTCGTTCCAGACCGCTACGGCCGAAGACGACTTCCTGCATCCGAAGTTCAAGGATTCGAACCAGTCACCGAATCTGACTGAGACACAGTTCTTCGGCTTCAGCGTCCCGGAAGAAAACATCCACGCGCTGACCTATCTGTGGCATCACCCCAACCTGGGCATGGTCAGCGGGGGAGCCTGGGTGTGGCAAGGCGTCAAACAGCATGTGCTGCAGTCCGAGCTGTTCAACTGGACCTCGTTCGCGAGCGAGGACGTCCTGGCAAAAGACCTGTGGGAGTACAAGTTCGACAACGGCTATCACGTGCAGACGATCGAACCGCTCAAGCGCCATCGGCTGCGCTACACCGACGAATTCCGGGGCAACGCATTCGACATCGAGACCCAAGCCCTGATGGAGCCGATGCTGCTGCAAACCGGCATGCATTTCGAGCAAGCGGTGCGCGCCCGCGGCGAACTCACGTTGCGCGGCAAAACATACACCGTGGACTGCACGCATGTTCGCGACCGATCCTGGGGCCAAAACCGCAGCGAACAGCACGCTCCGACACCGCCGATCGACTGGATGACGGGTGTCTTCAGCGAGGACTTCATGTTCGGTTGTACCGCATACGACCATCCCGACCTCAATCCCGACTGGAAGGGGCACCTGCAGGTGCCTGGCGGCGACCCGACCAAGGGCGGTTGGATATGCCGCCACGGCAAGCTGATTCCGATCGTCGCGACCCGCAAGCGGGTCACCCACAACGCCTCGACACTGGCCCCGACCGCCGCCGAAATGGTGATGACGGATGCGGACGGCAACGACTACCAGATTCGCGGCGACGTCGTCGCCGCGAATCGCCTTGCGGTCTGGCCGAATATGGATACCTGGGTCTGCCTGGCGCGCTGGGAGTGCGAGGGTCAGGTTTGCCACGGCGACCTGCAACAAGTGCAGTGGCATGACTATGTCCGACAGTTCTTAGGAAAGTAGCGGAAATGACATCCTCGACCTCAAGCCCCGACCGTACGCCACCCACGGCCGACGTGCTCGTGGAGCGTGACGAGACGGTGGGCATCATCACGATCAACCGGCCCGCGCGACTCAATGCGGTTACTCCGGAGGCCGGAGACACGTTGAGGTCGGCCTTTCTCGAGTTGGAGGCCGACAGCAGGATCCGTGCCGTCGTGCTCACCGGCGCCGGCCGCGGATTCTGTGCGGGCGCAGACATTTCCGGCGACGTCGGCAATGCCCGCGAGGTACTCCTGGATTCGTGGAATCCGCTGGTGTTGACGATGCGGTCGTTGCAAATCCCGATCATCGCCGCCGTCAACGGTGTCGCGGCCGGGGCGGGAGTGTCGTTGGCACTGGCGTGCGACCTGCGTGTCGCCGCGACGTCGGCACGATTTGAGTTGTCGTTCGCCAAGATCGGGCTGATGCCCGACGCGGGCCTGACCTGGTTGCTTCCCCGGGTGGTCGGCCTGGGCCGCGCGAACGAAATGGCGCTGCTGGCAGAGCGTCTCTCGGCCCCCGAAGCGCACACGTGGGGCTTGGTGAACCAGTTGGCCGCGGACGGTCAGGCACTCGGCGATGCGGTCGCCATGGCCCGGCGCTTCGCGGAACTCTCGGTGAGCGTCGCGACGATCAAACAGGCCCATCAACGGGCTCTCGGGACCGACTTCGCCGACCAGCTGAAACACGAAGCCCACACGCAGGGTTGGCTGCAGGAGCAACCCGACTTCGCCGAAGCGACTCGGGCGTTCGCCGAGAAGCGGCCGGCACAACTGACCGAACGCAAGCCCCCGGACCAAGCCAGGTGACGCTGCTCACCGTCCCGTCTGCGCTACCGTTAGAAAATGGCGAAGCGTAACGACCGTTCAGAACAGATTTTGCGCACCGCGATGCACCTGTTCTACGAACGCGGCTTTGACGGCGTCGGAGTCGATCTCATCGGTGAGAAGGCCGGTGTGTCCGGTCCGGCGATCTATCGCTACTTCAGCGGTAAGGACGAGATCCTGATCACGCTGCTGGACGAGGCGATCGACCGGGTACTGATGTCTACGGGCGGCCAATTCGACGATCCGCGCGAAGAATTGGAGCACCTGGTGCGCGGGCACGTGCAGCGCGCCCTCGAGGAACGCGAACTCATGAGTGTGTGGACCAGGGAACGCAATTCGATCCCCAAGGCATACCGGTCGCGGTTAAGCGCGCGGATCAAGCGTTACATCGACCGATGGGTGGATTGCCTGCAGGCCTGCTACCCGAACCAGTCGCGCGAGGTGCTCAATGCGGCCGTGCACGCGACGCACGGACTGATCGACTCGACCCCGATGTGGCCGGAAAAGTCGCTGCGGACCGCCGGGCTTGCCGACATGCTGACCGGGATGGCTCTGCAGAGCTTGGAATGGTTGGGCACCAACGCGTCGCAGACCACGTCAGCACCGAAGGGCACCCGGCAAAAGAGATCCTCGGCCCGCTCCGCGTAAGGCGAGCCCGTAAACGTGCGTTAACAAAATCTTTCGGATTCAAAGACGCCAGGACCAATTCTGCCTAGCATTGGCATGGAAGGCCAATCGCACGGGTGCCCGCGCTCAATTGCGGTGGCCACGCGCCGGCGCAAGGAGATCACCGTGGAGCCCTTGACCAAGTCACGCATCCAGATGTTCGGCGTGTGGTGTGCGATCGGCTATCTGGTTGCACTTTTCATCGGCTGGGGTGCAATAGCCGGTTTCCTTCCGCCCACGGCCCCGTCGGCCGACGCCGCCCAGATCGCTGCCCTCTACCAGGGCGACTACACGCGAATTCGCATCGCCATGCTGGTGGTTATGCTCGCGGCCTTGATTTTCATCCCTTTCGCCGCGGTGACATCCCAATTCATTGCACGCATCGAGGGCACCGCCGGCGTCTTGACCTACACCTTCCTATTGGGCGCGGCCGGCAATATGGTGCTGACCTTCTATCCCGCGATCTGGTGGCTCACCGCGGCCTTCCGCCCCGATCGGCGCGCCGAACTGATCCATCTGATGAACGACATGGCTTGGCTACAGTTCCTCGGCGGCATCACCATGTACTTGGCGATGCCGCTGACGATCATGGTCGTCTCGCTATGCGACAAGAGCACAGCGCCGGTGTTTCCGCGCTGGTGCGGTTATGCCAACGGTTGGATGGCGTTGACGATCGTTCCCGACCAGCTGCTGTTCTTCTTCCACAAGGGGCCGTTCGCTTGGAACGGCATCTTCGGCGTCTGGGTCCCTGTGGTGGTGTTCAGCGGCTTTTTCATCGTCAATTTCATCGTCCTTCGGCGAGCGGTTCAACGTGAGCGTGCGTCGATCACGGCGCCGGTCGCGGCAGAAACCGTGGCGGCCGTGGGTGCCCGAGCCCAGCACTGACCGCGGCTGGCAACCGGGCCGCGGCCCTACTCGCCGAAACATAATTTTGATATAACTTGTATCAATAAAACGCATCGTCAGGCGAAAGAAGACCGTCATGCCCGACTCCCTTGTCCAAAAGCTGAGGGTCGCCGGCCAGTTGGGGCGCATCGGCGCGCACATCGTCAACGAGCGATTGCGCCGACCCAAACCGACCACACTCGCCGAGATCCCACCATCGGTGGATGCGCTGACGCCCGAATGGCTGACAGCCGCGTTGTGCCGCGGCTACCCGGGGGCATGGGTGACCTCGGTGTCGACCGCCTCGGGCAGCGACGGGTCAACCACCAGGCGAGTGCTGGCTATCGACTACAACGACGTCGGGCGCCAAGCCGGGCTGCCGACGTCGGTCTTCACCAAGTCGACGCCCAAATTCACCTCCCGCGCGGTGACGGTTCCCTCGGCGGCCTTGACCTGCGAGGCGCTGTTCTACGACCGGATCCGGCCGAGCCTCGACATCGAAGCGCCCCGTGGCTACTACATGGCGGTGGACAACAGGTCCGGGCGTTCGATGTTCTTGATGGAGGATGTGGCGAGCAGCAAGGGCGCGACCTTCGGCGACCCGACCAAGCACTACATCGACCGGACTCGCGCCGAGGCGATCATCACCACGTTGGCCACCGTTCACGGAACGCTCTGGGAAAGCCCACGATTCGGCGGCGATCTGGTCCTCGTCAAGGGCGCCGAGCAGTGGCAGATCGATGTCAACGAGACGATCGACTTCCCGCGTCGCACCCTGATCGGCTTCGACCGCGCGGCCGACGTCTTTCCCGCCGGGTTCCGCCGTCGCCGTGCCGATGTTTTCCCGGCGACGATGGCGTCGCTGGCGATGCATAACTCGGCCCCCAACACCCTGCTGCATTCCGATGTACATTCCCGCAACTGGTATCTGACCCCAACAGGTGGCATGGGCCTCTACGACTGGCAGCTGATCAGTCGCGGCATCTGGGGCCTCGACGTCGCCTACGCCGTCAATTCGGCGCTCACGGTGGATGATCGGCGCGCCTGGGAGCGGGAACTGATCGAGTTGTATGTCGACCGGCTTCATGCGGCGGGCGGACCCGCGCTCTCCTTCGACGAAGCGTGGCTGACCTACCGTCAACAGGCCTTCCACGGTCTGGTCTTCTGGCTCTATACGATCGGCGCCGGCCGGCTGCAACCGGCCATGCAACCCGATGAGGTATCGCTCGCTAACCTCGAGCGAATGACGGCGATGATCGACGATCTGGACTCGTTCGGCGCCCTGCAGCAGTCCGCGGCAACGCCGGCGCCGATCACGTATACGTCTTAGCCTTCGGCAATTGCCTTGACGCTCAACGCCAGACACCCCAGCGATGCCGAGATGAACAGTGCCGCACTGAACCCCGAGATCTTTCCGCGCCGGTGCGCGATGCCGGCGGCCAGGATATCGCCGACGTCGCACGCCGCGTCGACCCTCAACATCTGAGACCTCGACCGGCGTTCGGTCACCAAAGGTGCGACGGCCAGCGCAAAGTCACGAGTCGCCACTACCGCCGTCCGGGCTGACACTTGCGCTTGGCCATCCGCACCTGTGGATTCCGAGAAGAAGTCATAGGCTCGGTCTAGAAACGTTCGTTCACGGGCATTGGTGAACTCACTCCCGCGCTCGGGTGGTGGAGCGCCCGTTCCTCTTTTTAGGTTGCACCTTCTCCTCGACCCCTTCGTTCTCCCACTCGATAAAGCCGTCGCGCATCTTGTTGAGAAGGTGGTCAAGCGTTGCAATCTCCTCGTCGGAAAGGGGAAACAATGCTCGTCGCTCGACCTGTTCGGACAAGCGGTGAAGCTGGGAGGCCAGCGGCTTCGTCTTGGGCGTTAGGAAAATGCGGTTAGATCGTCGGTCGTTGTCGTCAGGGCACCGCCGAACGAGGCCCTCCTTTTCCAGCCGGTCAATGACCTTGCCCATTCCGCCCTTGGTGATATCCATCAGCTCGGTAAGCTCGGCCTGCGTACTACCCTCAAGAAAATACAGGTGGCGCAGCAGCCACCACTCGGTGCGCGCCAGGTTCAAATCGCGCACCTTCTGGTCGAACGTCACGCGGTATCTGCGCGCGACGTCGGTGATCAGAAACGCAGTCCGGCTGAAGATTTCGCCGGAGCGCTTCGTCTCTTTTGCCTTCATTGTGCCCTTCGGTTCTCGCGGTAGCTTAGCAGCGTTTCCGGTAGCCGCGGATGATTCCGCACCCGACTCAAACGTTCCATCGAGCCATTGACTCGGCTTTGCGGCCGCTGCTATGGTCTCTTGCGAGACAGTCTCCTAGAGGACTATCTCTCGGTTCGACGAGGGGAAGCCGTGATAAGTCCCGCAGATGATGTGTTTCACCAACGCACAGACGACCCATTCTGGAACGAAAGTGCATGGTTCGGCTTCAGCATTCCGGAGCGAACCCTCAACGGATTCGTGTACTTCTACCACCGCCCGAACATGAAGTACTCGTCGGGCGGGATCGCGATCTGGGATCCGACTGGGGAAGAGATGTACAACTGCCGGTATTACGACATGGGAAGTATCTTCCCGCTGGATCCGACGTGGGAGATGTACGACTTCGGGTTCCCCAACGGTCTGCATGTGCACTGCGTCGAACCCTGGAAGACGTATCGGCTGAGCTACGGCGGGAACTCCAGTTTCTACGCGGGCGCGGGCTGCGAACTAGAGCTAACTTGGGAGAGCTTCCTGCCGCCACACCAAACCGGGCAGCCCGAAGGTCAACAAGAGTGGGCGCCGGCAAGACAGCATTACGAGCAGCCTGGGCGCATGAAGGGCACGGTCAAGGTGGACGGAGAAACGTTCCATGTCGACTGCTGGTCGATGCGTGATCACTCATGGGGGGTGCGCAAGCTCGTCAACAACACGCGCGGTTACTTCCCGTGGGGGATCGCCTCCGAGAAGAGCGGCTTTCAGGTCTACGCGATGTCCGACCTGCCGCCTGAACGTGACCCGGTAACCGACACGAAGTTGCGCATTGCCGCGGGCTGGTATCTCAAGGGTGGGCGTTACGGTTCACTTTCCAACGGGACGTGCACGACCACCATGCGTCGTGACGACGGCGCCCCGATGCGAATGGAAATGTGCGGGATTGATTCACTCGGGCGGGAGTTTAAGGCAGTCGGCAACGCCAAAGCCATACTCAGTACGGTGTTGTACCCGTGGATGTTTCAGTGGTGGGCTCAGTTTGAATGGGAGTTCGACGGCCAAATCTGCTACGGCGAAGAGATGGACTTCTTTCCCTTACAACACGCCCGGAAGTTCATCCGCTCGTTGCGGGCTTAGCCCGTTCGGAGAGAGGTCCCATGCTGTTTCCAGCCGAGCAGGTACTGAAAGCCGCGAACCGCGAGGTACGCCAGCTGACCACGCTGACGGATAACCCGGGAGAGGGCTCCGCGCTGCAATGCCTCGCAGTGGCGCTACGCCTGCTCGCCATTCGCGAAAGCGGCGGTACGGGCCTCATGCGGTCCCAGATCGATCGCCTGTCCAAATGTCTAGCGTCGGTCGAAGGCCTCCTAACGCCTCCTTCCCTACAGGCCCAGTGTCGCGCGCTCTGCATCATGATCGAGGAGAACAAAGGCGCCGCCTCGCTTGGCGACGCAGAAGCGGCGTGGCGAGAGGTGATCGCCGCAACTCAGCGCCTCGCGGCGAATATCGCTGCCACATCCGATCTTCCACAAGTCGTTCGCGGCCGGATCGCCGATCTCTTTATCGACTGGGAATCCGCCGATCTCTCGGACCTGATGCCCGGGGCTAGCGACGACGTGGAAGCGGCCCCCGAGACCACGCACGAACGGTGGACCGCCTATCTACGTGATCGCTTCTCTGAGCCGGAGCTTACGGTTACGGCCTTTCGGGCCCTAGCCGGCGGCTTCGGGAAACAGACATACCTGTTCGACGTTTCGGGGAAGGCCCTCAACGGGTCCTACATCCTGCGTCGCGACCTTGCCATTGCGCTTATCGGCAACGACTGTCACCGCATCGAAAAGGAATTCGAACTCATCCGCGCGGTGCACGCGCGTGGTTTCCCTGCACCGGAAGCACTTTGGCTGGATACCGAGCACCGCCTTCTACCTGGCGGACATTTCCTGGTGATGAGGTGCGCCGCAGGTGTGGCCGGGGGCACCGTGTTCGAGCCGAACAGCCTCGTACCGCAAGACCTGGCACAGACCTTGGCGGAACTGTTGGCTCGGCTTCACACGATGCGTGGCCTCGAGGATTTCGGCCACCTGACAGAGATGATCCGTCCCGAGCTTGTGAATCGTCCGCTCAGGGACGTGGTCGGGACATACCTAACTGATTGGCGCGGGCTGTTCGCGAGGGAAGCGCACCTGCCGTCGCCCGCGATCATGGCCTTGTTTGGCTGGCTGCTGGATCATGTGCCAGTGTCGGACGGCCATCCGGTGCTTCTGCACGGGGACATCGGCTTCCACAACTTCCTGTTCGACGACGGCCGCCTCACGGCCGTGATCGATTGGGAATTCGGGCATCTCGGTGATCCCGCTGAAGATCTGGCCTACGTCCGCAACAGTCTCGGCGAGGCACTGGACTGGGCGGCGTTCATCCGCGCCTACCGAGCCGCGGGCGGACCCGTCATTGACGAGCGTCGGCTTCATTTCTTCCAGATCTGGGGGCACGTCCGTAACGCCTGCGCCGCGAACCTGGTCAGCGCCAAGTTGTACGCGAGGCAGATCGACGACCTCAAGGTGATCGCCCTCCCCCACCTTTACATTCCCCGGTTTCTTCAGGCCACGCAAGAACTTATCCGAAGCTACGAACAGCTGTCGAGCCGCTAGAGGCGGCCCAACCTCGAGCGAATGACGAACATGATCGAGGACCTGGACTCGTTCGGCGCCTTGAAAGAGTCTGCGAATACGTCGCGGCAGCTGCCGTCGATCCCCTAGCGCTCGAACAGGGCCTTGACACTCAACGCCAAGCAACCCAGCGAGGCCGATATGAACAGTGCCGCACTGAACCCCGAGATCTTGCCACGCCGGTGCGCGATGCCGGCGGCCAGGATATCGCCGACGTCGCACGCCGCGGCGACCCTCAACATCTGAGACCTCGACCGGCGTTCGGTCACCAAAGGTGCGACGGCCAGCGCAAAGTCACGAGTGCCGCCGAGCCTGAGAAAGAGCGCCGCACTGACATCCTTGGAGACGTTCATTCCGAACAGCCTGGCGGCGGTGATCGGCATCAGCCAGCCACTCGCGCCGATCGCTGATCGCGCTGCCGCGAGAGTCGTCGTCGTCAGAGCCATTGAGCACCTAGATCCTTCCCTGGGTCGCGCTCCGCGGTTGCGGGAACGCTCGTTCACATCCAGTGGTAGCTTTACTCTTAGGTTCGCGTCGCCGCAAGGAGTTACCGTGGAAGATCTCGCCATGTCTCCCGAAGAAGTCGACGACTTCTTGTCGGGCCCGCTCACCGGACAGCTGGCCACCAACGGCCCAACAATCAGACCGCTTTGGTATCAGTGGGAAGGCGGCGCCTTCTGGATCATCAGTGGCCCGTGGGCAAAACTGCATGCGCGGGTACAGAAGGACCCCAGCGTCGCGTTCTGCGTCGATGTCGGCGATTTCGACAATGGGATTGTCAAGCAAGTCATCGCCCAGGGATCCGTGCAGATCCATGACTACGACGTCGAACGTGCTCGCCGACTGCTGTACCGCTACCTGGGTTCCGACGAAGAGTCCTGGTCGGACTCACCCGATGACTACCGAGGCTACCTGCGTGACGGCGGGCCGCCGGGAGCCGTGTTCCTCCAATTGCGGCCGACGAAGCTGACCGCGTTGAACTTCAGCTACGCGCGCACCCGTACCGGAGCGTGACGCAACGACCGAGTTCGCTTGGCGGGCAAGCCAAAGCAGCGGCAGGGACTGTCGTCGCGGCGGCGGGCTTCGTCGACCGGAAGTGATACGCCGCAGTCACCTGCTTTCCTGGGCAGCGAAGCGGTCTTGCGCGCGTTCGAGGACTTCGACGGTGCCGGTGTCGCCGTCGACGCGGACGCGATCGCCGGTGCGCAGCAGGCTGCTTCCCGTGCGGGTGTTGACCACACAGGGCAAGAGGTTAGACGGAGTACTGTTGCGCAAGGCGGGCCCTCCAGGCTTTGATCTCTCCCGCGAAGTCGTAGCCATCGTGGCGCAGGGCTGACCTGAAGCACAGGCCGATCGCGTAGGACACGAAGACTTCGGCCTCGCGCGCGGGATCAAGGTCGTTTCTGACCGAGCCGTCGGCCTGGCCGGCGGCGAGGTGGTCGGCGAGTTCCGCCTCGTACTCCGCGATAAGACCGTCAAACCAACCGGCGAAGCCCTGCAACGCGGCCGGTGTCTCGAAGGTGAGCACGATCATCGCCCGCATCGTTTCGGGTTCGCGCTCTACCGCGTCCAGAAGATCGTCGAGCTGACTGAGCACACGGTCCAGCCCGGTGCCACCGCGCTCGCGCCGCATGGCGGGAAGCAAAAGATCGGCGAAGGTATCGAAAACCGACTGCAGCAAGGCGTCTTTGGAGCCGTAGCGGTCACGCACCATGTTGCGGCTGAAACCGGCGTTGATGCCGATCTCGACGGCCGTCGTCCGCTCGTAGCCCTGCCGGGCGAACAGCTGGATCGCCGACGCGATCAGGGCAAGCGTCGACTCCTCGACGCGCTCCTGATTCGTCTTCGGTCGGCGTTTGATCGCGGTGGGCACCACATGAGTGTACGACGATTCTGTCGGCGAACAGATAGATATCTGTTCATCGACAGATCGATCTGTTAGCGTGATCACATGCTCGATGAACGCCCGTTAACGGCGACGGGATCGGTGGGGGTGGATGCGGCCGGCCCGGATCCCGTCGCGGCTCAGCGGACATGGGCGAAGGTCTGGATCGTGCACGGCTTCCTGTGGCTGGCACTGATCGCGTACTGCTGGGCCATGTGGGTCGTCAGCGGCGATTTCACCCCCAACACACTCGGCCGTGGCCAGGAGCCCACCTGGTACGTGGTGCTGGTTCGCTGCGTCGAAGTGGTCTTCGGAATCTTCATCACCGGCTGGATCCTGTGGCACTTCGTGATCGGGCCGAAGCTGCGCACCGGCCGCTTCAGCTTTGACGGCCTGTTCTTCCTGGCCGGGTGGTTGATGTTCTTCCAGGAGCCCTGGATCGATTGGACCGTTTACCAATTCCAGTACGCGACAACGTTTGTCAACTTCGGGAGCTGGCTGTCGCACATACCGGGCTGGAGCTCGGGCAACGGACAGTTGATTCCGGTGCCCATGGTGTACTTCACCGCCTACCTGTGGATGTGCGCGATGTCCGGCTACGCCGGCTCCCGTTACATGACCTATCAGCGCAAAAAAGATCCGTCGCGCAGCGTATTTCGACTCATCGTCCAGACGTATCTGGTCATGATCGTGGGCGACTTCATCGTCGAGCTGATCATGACCAGGACCGGGCTGATCAGCTACTCGTCGACCATTCCGTGGTTGACACTGTTCGCCGGCACCGATCACCAGTTCCCGCTCTATGAGCCGCTGAGCTGGCCCGGGACGTTCATCATCCTCAGTTGCCTGCACTTCTTCCGCGACGACCGGGGCCGCTCCTGGCCCGAACGCGGCATCGACAAACTGAAGTTCAAGCGCGAGGGGTTCAAGACCTTCGCGAGGTTCTGTGCGATCGCCGGCGCGGCACAGTTGGCGATCTTCATCGCCTTCAACATGCCGTACTGGTTCTACGCGCTGCACTCCGGGCCAATGCCCAAGCCGCATATCGAACGGACTTGGCGCAACGGCGGCGTGTGCGGCCCGACGACCGCCTTCAATTGTCCCGATCCGAAACTACCGATCTCACGTCAGTCGGCACCGGATCGCCCCGAGCTCCTACCAGAGAGGCATCGATGACACAGCACAGCACCGCGGCGGTAATCGGCGGCGGGATCGCCGGAATGGCGGCCGCCTATGAGCTGTCGAAGGCAGGTTTCCATGTCACGGTGTTGGAGACCCGCGACCGGGTGGGCGGGCGGATCTGGACCGTGCGCAAGGGCGACTTCGTGATGGACCTGGGTACCGCCGTGTATCTCGGGACCTACCGCGAGGCGGTCGCGATGATCCACGAGGTGGGGTTGACCAACGAATTCGTCGAAACCCCAGTCATTTTCGGCATGCCGCGCCAGGGCAAACAGCACTACCTGGACCTGGCAAAGCCGATCCGGGCCAGCCTGGCCACGCAGGTGATTTCCTGGCCGGCCAAGATCAAGGCCCTTCGATTGTTCGCCGATGTCTTCAAGCACCGGGCCAGCCTCGGCTACGACACCTATGACGAGCTTGCCGAGATCGACAACGAGACGGTGTACGACTACAGCCACCGGGTGCTCAACGACGAGCTCGCCCGCTACGTGTCCGCCCCGTTGGTCAGCGGCACCTGGGTGCACGAGGACCACGACACCTCGGTTGCCCTGCTGCACTGGACAGTGCGCAACATGCTGGTCAAGTCGGTGTTCAACCTGACCTCCGGCGTAGCCGGGCTGCCCGTCAAGTTGGCGACGCTGGTCGACACCAAACTCGAGCACACGGTCACCAATGTCACCGACAACGGTTCGGCCGTCGAAGTCACCTACACGACACCGTCATCGGGCGAACAGACCCAAACCTTCGACACCGCGGTCATCGCGACGACGGCGCAGCCCGCGCTAAACATGTACCCGCAGATGGACGAGAACCACCGCAACCTCTACGGAACCGCGCGATACCACCGATTGGGCAATGTGTCGCTTGGGTTTTCGGCGCGACCAAACGACCCGGGGACCTTCTCGATGGTCTCGCCCTACGACGATCCCGACACCATCGCGGTGATCGCCGACCACAACAAGGCGCCGGGCCGGGCGCCGCGCGGCAAGGGCCTCATCTCGGTGCTCCTGTCGCCCGCCTACCTCAACCGGACCGACGATCGCGACGACGACTACTTGGTCGACCACGCGCTGGAGCGGGTCAAGTACTACTACGGCAAGCTTCCTGGTGACCTCGAGGAGCACGCACTGTTCCGCTGGCCAGAATCCGTTCCGGTGCTGGACAAGGGTCGCTTCAAGCGAATTGCCGATTTCCGCAGGAAGATCGACCGAACCTCGCGGGTGCAGTTCGCCAGCGATCTGGACCGCATCCCGGGCCTCAACGGCGGGTTGGTCAGCGGCAAGGAGGCCGCCGCCCGCGTGTCGGCACAGTTCGCCGACAGAGTTCCTCGCGCACGACTCATCGGTACCGCGGGAACCTAGGCCACGATGACCGCCACGACCTTGGCGTGGGACCAACCCCCTTGGGGCATAACGACGCCCGCGACACCGCAGACGATCATCACGGTCGTCCTTGCCCTCGCGGTAGCCGGCTTCGTCCTCGCCGCGTTGGCCGGCTGGCGTCGCACCAAACGGCCCACCTTCCTGTTGCTGCTGGCGGGTGGGTACATCTGCTCGTTCAACGAGCCACTGATCGACTTCCTCTGCCACTGTTTCTTTCCGGCCGACGGCTGGATCGGCCACACCGTGTTCAACCGGTCCATCCCGATCTGGGTGATCCTGGCCTACGTCGTCTTCTATGGCGGCCTGACCTACGTGCTGTCGGTGGCCTTCACGAGCGGAGTCACCCGCCGAGCGCTGTGGATCAGCATTGGAATTTGGGGGGCGCTCAATCTGGCGATGGAGATCCCTCTCTTGCAGTCGAATCTCTATGTCTACTACGGCGATCAGCCGTTCGTGGTAGGCGGCTTCCCGCTTAGTCAATTGGTGTTCAACGCATTCGGGTCGCTGTTGGGAGCAGTGGCCGTCACCCGGTTCTCGTGGTTTTTCACCGGCGCGCGTCAGCTGCTGCTGCTCCTGGTGCCGTTTGTGACATTCATGTCGTCCTGGGCGGTGGGTATGCCACTGTTCTTGGTCCTCGGCACGGATGCCACCCATGGCCTCCGGATGATTGCCGCGGTCGTGAGCATGTCACTCGGCCTGGTCGGGATCGACACACTGATCCGTCTCGGCACCGGGCAGCTGCGGCGGCTGACCCCCGTTGTGGCACTACCGGATACAGGCGACAAACCGTCGGGCCGTGCCCTCGACCGTAGCGCCGTCGACGCATAGGAGAACAGGAGATCTGGCCGTGACAACCTCAATCGTTGCGATTGCCCAACCCCCCTGGGAGATGACCACCCCCACGACGGCACAAGCGATCATCACCGCGATCCTCGCGGTGGTGGTGGCGGCCTTTGTCGTCGGCGCGCTGGCGGATTGGCGGCGCACCGGGTCGCCGGCCTTCCTGCTGACGTTGATCGGTGGCTACATCTGCTCCTTCAACGAGGCGACGGTCGACGTGCTCGGCCATTGCTTCTTCCCCCTCGATGGGGTGCTCGGCTATACCGCCTTCGGCAGAGGCGTGCCGGTGTGGGTGGTGCTGGCCTACGTCGTCTTCTTCGGTGGGCTCTCCTATCTGATGGCGTTGGCGTTCAAGCGCGGCGCCAGTCACCGGGCGATGTGGTGCGGCATAGCCGTTTTCGGCGTACTCAACGTGTTGCTGGAGTTGCCGATGCTCGGCTCCGGTCTGTACGTGTACTACGGGAATCAACCCTTCGCGATCGGCGGCTTTCCGGTCAGCTGGCTGGTGATCAACAGCCTGGGCTCGCTGTTCGGCGCGGTGGTGATCGTCCGTCTCTCCTGGTTCTTCACCGGAGCGCGCCAGCTATTGCTCGTTTTCGTGCCGTTCGCGACCTATATGGCGTCCTGGGTATTGGCGATGCCGCACTTCGCGATCACCAACACCGACATGCCCACCGGAGTCCGGATGGCGGCGGCGCTGCTGAGTATGGCGCTGGGGGTGGTCGCGATCGACGCTCTGATCCGGATCGGAACCGGCCAATGGCGCCTGCTCCCGCCGCCCACCTCCGCGACGACGCAGCGCGAGAGCCGGCCGCCCGCGTATTCGCATTCCTGAACATGGCCGTTGTGAACGATCGATCTGCGGGACTACGCTCGATAGCTGGGGGTGACTACCTAAAAATGCGTGATCACTACCTATATTGTCCGGCTTACCCAGCGCCCTGACCCGACTCACCTAGGATTCTTAATATGGAAACGTTCGATTACATCGTGGTAGGTGCGGGGCACAACGGGCTCTGTGCGGCAGCGACACTGGCCGAGCAGGGCCGCTCGGTGTGTGTGGTCGAGCGGCTGCCGGTGCTCGGTGGCCTTTCGGCGAGCTATCCGTATCTGCAGGATGCGCCGGAGCACAAGCTGAGCATCGGCGCGATGGACGACCTTTTCATGGCCCAGACCCCGCTTGCCCGCGAGATGCGACTGGCCGATTTCGGGTATGACACGGTCCCCCTTGCGCACCCCTACGGCTGGATGAACGAGGACGGCGACACCCTGCTGCTGTGGGGCGATTTCGCCCGCACCCTGGACGACATTCGTTACTTCTCCCCCAAGGACGCACGCACCTACGAACAGCTTCGGGGGCCGATCGACTGGGTGATGGATCTGATCGACATCCTTACGGTCCAGGACCCCTCCGCGTGGGGCAAGGTTGATTTCGTCAAATACCTGTTACGGCACCGCCCCGACCGGGCCACCCGCCGCTTCCTGGGCAGCATGCTGTCGTTGAACGTCTTCGAACTCATCTCCGAAACGTTCGAGTCCGACGCCATGCGCGGCCTGTGGGCCTACTGGTCGTCGATGGTCGGTCCGGCGGACTCGGTCGGCTCGGGCGCCTATTTCCTGGGATTCGCCGGCGTGCACCGTCATCTCGGTGTGCAGCGCCCCCGTGGGGGCATGACCAACCTCGTCGAGGCGTTCAAGGGCAAGCTGGAGAGCCACGGCGGGGTGGTGCGGCTGGGCAACGGGGTCAACCAAATCCTTGTCGACTCGGGACGCGCGACCGGAGTGCAGCTCGAGGACGGCACCGAGCTGCGCGCGCGGCGCGGAGTCGTCTCTAATGCGGCGGCGCAAATCACGCTCGGAAAGCTTGTGCCGCAAGACCAACTGAGCCGCGAAGACCGGAACAAAATTGCCCTCATCCCGGCGAATTCGGTCAACGCCGCCGCGTTCAAGATCGACGTTGCGACCGCGGGCCGCATTGGTTACCCGAAAGCCGAAGCCGCCCGGGCCAAGCGTGACGGGGAGGACATCCGCACCACCACGTTCATGACCGGCACCCTCGAGGACCACATCGAGCAGATGTACGCGATGAAGCGTGGGCTCAATGTCGACACACCGCCGGTGTACATGGCCATCCTGTCGGCGCCCGATCGATCGATCGCATCGGCCGAGGGCGATGTCCTCTACCTGCATTCGAATGTGCCCGGCTATCCGAGCAACGGCTGGGGCGTCAACAAAGACGGCTACACCGAACAGATCTGGAAGTCAGGTCTGCGCTTCCTCGGCGGCCTCGAGACCGAGATCGGGCGGGTGGTGTCCACCCCGCAGGATCTGGAGACTCGCTTCGCCGCGCCGGCGGGCGCCTACTTCCACGTCGACATGCTGGTGACCCGGCTAGGCAAGAATCGCCCCGCCCACGGCCTCGGTGGCTACGACACCCCGATCAAGGGGCTCTACCAATCCGGTGCCGGCACGCATCCCAGTGGCGGGGTAACCGGGTGGCCCGGACGACTGGCCGCCCAGCATGCGCTGCGCAATGAATAACTGCGACAAGGTGATTCGACTCGAATGAGGAGGACGATCGGTGCCTAACATGAATCTGACGGCCCAACGGCTGTGTGTCTGGTGCGGTCCGTTCATGATCGCCGTCTGGGCTTCGGCGTTCGCGTTCCTGTGCCACTTCATTCCGCCGCCCAGCCCTGCCAAGTCACGGGCCGCCCTCGTCGCCCAGTTCAGCGAGCACACCAACTTGATCCGGCTCGGGCTGGTGATCAGCCTCTTCGCGTGTGCGCTGCTGGTGCCGTTCTGTGCGGTCATTGCCGCTCAGATCCGCCGGATGGAAGGTGTCCGGTCGGTTCTCGCGGAGTCGCAACTGGTCTCCGGCGGCCTGCTGTGCGTGGAGTTCCTGGTGCCCTTCGCGATCTGGCAGACCGCGCTGTACCGGCTCCACGAATGGAGTCCCGAGATCGTACAGATGCTCAACGACATGGCCTGGTTGATGTTCCTCGGAATCATCTCCTCGGCCTGCATTCAAGTGGCGTCGCTGGGCGTCGCGATCCTGCTCGACAAGGGCGCCAAGCCCGTCTTCCCGCGCTGGGCAGGCTATTTCAACATCTGGGTTTCGATGATCTGGGTGCCCGCGGCGATCATCCCCTTCTTCAAAACCGGGCCGCTGGCCTGGAACGGAATATTCGCCTGGTGGGTCCCGCTGTGCGTCTACTTCTGCTGGTTCGTCGTGATGGTGGTGCTGCTGCTGCGCGCCATCGGCGAAGACGAGCGCGCTCAGCAGCAAGCCGGCATGAATGACTGGCTCACCGGACACCGGTCCGAACCCGAGCTCACCGCAACGTAACCGTCCACCGCACAACGAAAGAAGCCTGCGTGCCCGACGACCCCAGAGGAACCGTTGCAGTCGTCGGCGCAGGGCTGGCCGGACTGACCGCCGGCTATCGACTCCAGCAACGCGGCTTCGACGTCACGGTGTTCGAAGCGCGTGACCGAGTCGGCGGACGCGTGTGGACAGTCCGCAAGGGCGACTACATCATGGATCTGGGTGCCGCGTTCTACCTCGGCACCTATCGCGAATCCATTGATTTGATCCACGAACTCGGCCTCGGCCCGTTGTTTACCGAAGTCCCGGTCTGGGGTGTGATGCCCCGGCGGGGCGATAAGCACCTGCTCGACTACGGCAAGCCGCTCCGCACCGGATTGACCACCCGCGCACTGTCGGCACGCAGCAAGCTCAAGGCCCTGAAGTTGATCCGCCCGATGGTCAAGGCCAGAGGCAGCCTCGGTTACCACAGCTACGACCAGGTCGCCCGGCTGGACACCGAGACCGTGCGCGAATACTTCCGTCGCGAGCTCAACGAGGAATTGCTGCAATGGGCCGGCAGGCCGCTGGTCAGCAGCACCTGGGTCGCCGACGACGGCGATACCTCGATTGCGTTGCTGTTGTGGACGATACGCAACATGCTGGTCTCCACGATGTACAACCTGCGGCCTGGAGTCGGTGGACTTCCCGAGGAGCTGGCCCGACGGCTGCGCATCCGGCCGCAGCATCCCGTGCTCAACGTCGACGACACCGGAGCGGCGGTGGATGTCACCTTCGCGCCCGAGGGCGGCAATCAACGCACCGAGTCGTTTGACGCGTGCGTAGTCGCCGCTCAGGCGCAGTACGCGCTGGCGATATTCCCGCAGATGGACGAAAACCACCGCGCGCTCTACGAGACGACCCGCTACCGGCGCCTCGGCAGCATCTGTCTTGGGCTATCGCAACGCCCGAGGGATCCCGCCACCTACTACATGGTGTCCCCGCACGAGGACCCCGACACGATCGCCGTGATAGCCGACCACGCGAAGGCGCCCGGGCGCGCTCCCGAGGACAAGGGCCTGCTGACGGTGCTGCTGTCGCACGAATACCTGGAACGCACACTGGATCTCAGCGACGAGGAGGTCTTGGAGCACGCGATAGACCGCGCCCGCTGTTACTACGGCAGTGTCGTCGACACTCTCGAGGAGCACGCCGTCGCACGATGGCCGGAGTCCGTCCCGGTCATGGACAAAGGCCGATTCGCACGAATCGCCGACTTTCAAAAGCGCCTCGACTGGACCTCACGCGTCCAGTTCGCCTCCGATTTGGACCGGATCTCCGGCCTCAACGGCGCATTGGTGAGCGGTGAGGAAGCCGCGAATCGCGTCATGAATGCGGCGCTGGCACCCCGAGCCCAACGCGTCCTGGTCGGCAAGCCGAACTGATCAGCCGATCCGCACGTGCAGCTCCTGGAAATGGAGTGTGCCGCATGGCCATCCAACCGTCGGCTCCTCCAAGACCGAGTAAGTGGGGATCCGCCGGTTCCACTCCTCGATGATCAGGCGCAGTTCCAGGCGAGCCAGGTGAGAGCCCAGGCAGCGGTGTGGTCCCCTACCGAAGGTGAAGTGATTGTTCCGTCTTTGGTGCATGACGTCGGCATCGGGATAGCGTTCGGGATCCCGGTTGGCCGTCCCGAGCCCGAGCCAGCACCGAGATCCCGCCGGGATCGTCACACCCGCGACAGTGACCTCGGCGGTGGTCACCCGGGGGACATAAGGGACCGGCGGGTTGATTCGCAAGACCTCTTCGATGAAGTGCGTGACCGCTTCTTCGTCATCGACCAGCGTCGCCCGCAGCGCGGGGTTGCGCGCCAGCTCATAGAGCGCGAAACCCGTTGCGGCGGTCACGGTGTCCAGACCGGCGATCAGGAACAGGAAGCACAGCCCGATGATTTCGGGGTCGGTCAGGGCGCCATCGCTCGAGTCGGAAAGCAATTGGCCGAGCAGGTCATCGCCCCCGGTACTGCGACGATCGGCAACATGTCCGTTCAGATAGGCCACCAGCTCAGCTCCCCGGGCCAAAGTCTCCGGTGACGGCTCCAAGCCCTCGGCGGCCGAGAACTCCAAAACCGCATCTTTCCAGCCGATCAGAAGATCCCGGTCGGCGAGCGGCAGACCGAACAGCGTCAAAAAGACCTGCGACGGAAACGGAACCGCGAGCGCGCTCATCACCTCGGCACTACCGCCGGACGCCACGATCTGATCGATCAGCTCGCCGACCTGCTTGCGCAACTCGGGTGCGCGTTCGGCCATGCGGCGGGGGCCGAAGAACTTGTCCAGCACGCGGCGAAACCGGGTGTGTTCGGGCGGATCGAAGGCGATCGGCACCATCGGAAATGGGCTTCCCACCAGATCGAAGGCGCCGGAGGAGGAAAACAGCTCCGGGTGGATGGCCGCCTCCTCGACCACGTCGGCGCCGCTGATGAAGTAGACGCCGGCGTCGGACACCGCGATTTTGCCGGGCGCCAGGAGCATGTGCCACGCCGATTCGCGGTCCTGAGCAAAAGGCAAAGTTTCCAGCGCGGGTAACGCAGGGCAGCCGACCTCCATGACAGCTCCTCCGACTCATAACCACAGTTAATCGATGTTAAATTTTAGGTTGAGTTAGTACCGCTGTACTTCAATATCACACACGTATCCAATAGCAGTTATGTGACCTAGGTCACACTCGTGCAACCTCGACCCCGACCGTGTCCGCCCCGCCGCAAGACGCGTCGACATCGTTGACAGACATAATTTATAGCCGTACTGTCTCAAAATAATCGCAGTGCGCACGAGTCGGGGCTGTCGGCAAGGACCACAACTCACTTCGCGGGCGACCCAAGGCGCTGGGCACTACGAGGAAACCGCGTAAATGATCGTTAACGCTCCCCCAAAATGGAAGACATGATTTCTGGATTCGGTTGCCGCAATGGTTCGTGACGCTATTGGCAATATCCTGCGTGCGCGCGCTCTCAGTACGCCCGATCGCGTCTGCTGCGCGATGGACGACAACGTCTATACCTATGCCGAGATGAATCAACGGTCGGACGCTCTCGCGGCCGGGTTGGCGCGGCTGGGGGTCGGTAAGGGCGAGCAGATCGCGATGCTGGCGCCCAACCGCATCGAACTGCTCGAGGTGTTCTACGGCGCCGCGAAGACCGGGGCCGCCCAGGTGCCGTTGAACGCATACCTGAAGGGCGACTTTCTGCTTCACCAGCTGCGCCAGTCCCGATCCGGCTTTTTGGTCACCGACGCCGCCGGCCGAGCGGCGCTGGCTCCGGTGCGCAGCCAACTGCCCGATCTGCGGGCAGTGATCATGCTCGACGAGGCCCAAGACGACGAGATTCCGTACGCGAGTCTGTTCGACCACGGCGACGCACCGCCAGAAGTAGAGCTGACCGCCGCCGACACCATGTCGATCCTGTATACCTCCGGCACCACCGGGCTGCCCAAGGGATGCGTCGCCAGCCACGGCTACTACTGCCGAAGCGGCGAAATCATCGGCGCCGCGCTCGAAGTCACCAAGGACGACGTCCTGTTCGCCGGCCTCCCGCTGTTTCACGCCGGGGCACGACTGGTGACGGTGACACTGCCCCTGATCTACGGCATACCTGCTTACCTGCAGGGAACATTCAGCGCGCGGGCGTACTTCCCTCGCGCCAAGGAAGTGGACGCGACGCTGATGATCGCGGTCGGCGCGATGGGCGCAGCGATACTGGCGACCGAGCCGTCGCCGGCCGATCGCGACCACAAAGTCACCCGCATCATGTGCGCTCCGTTGTCGCTCGAATCGCAGGCAACGTTCCGCGATCGTTTCGGTGTCGACCCCTGGGTCGACATCTTCGGCCAAACCGAATGCATGCCAGCCACATTGACGACGCTGTCGTCGGACCGTCGCGATCCGAACGGCTGCGGTATCGGCGCGCCCGATCTCGAGGTGGCCCTGCTCGACGACGAGGGCTACGTCCTCGACGGTGAGGCTACGGGTGAGATCTGCCTTCGACCCAGGGTTCCGTACGCGATGTTCAACGGCTACTTCGACAATCCCACGGCGACAGTCGAGGCGTTCCGGGGTTTGTGGTATCACACCGGTGACAACGGCAGGCGCCTGCCCAGTGGGGCGTTTGCGTTCATCGATCGCAAGAAGGACAGCCTTCGCCGCCGCGGGGAGAACATCTCCAGTTTCGAACTCGAACAAGCCATCGACGCCCACCCGGCCATCATCGAATCCGCGGTCGTCGCGGTGGCTTCCGAGCTCGGTGAGGACGACATCAAGGCTTGCATTGCCACCAGCTCGCCGGTCGAGGCTGCCGAGTTGTTCGATTTCTTCAAGAACAACTTGCCCTACTTCGCGATCCCCCGGTATGTCGACTTCCTCGACGCACTGCCCCGAAATGGTGTGGGCCGCGTCCTGAAGCACAAGTTGCGTGAGGCCGGAAACACCGCTCAGACGTGGGATTTCGAAGCAATGGATCTGACCGTCGCCAAGCAGGAGCGCCGCTAGATGGATTTCACATTGACTCCGCAGCAAGTGGAGTTGCAGGAGCGCGCCGAGAAGCTCGGTCGCTCGTTCGCCGAGCAGGCCCGCGAATGGGACGAGTCCGACGAGGCGCCCTACCGTGAGATCTTCGATCGCGTTGGCGCCGAAGGGCTGTTCGGTGTCGCGATGCCCACCGAGTACGGCGGGCAGGGCGGCGGCGCGATCGAGTACCTCATCGTGGTGGAGGCGTTGTTCCGCTATGCCCAGTCCTGGCTACCGCCCGAACCGGTCTTCTGCACCAGCGGCCCGGGGCCTTCGATGTTCCTGCTCGGCAGCGACCGGGTACGAGAGAAGTACTTGTACGATATCGTCGCCGGCCGTCGCGCCTGCAATATCGCGCTCACCGAACCGCAAGCCGGCTCGGCCCTCACGCATCTGAGCACCACCGCGCGGCGCGACGGTGAGGACTTCATCCTCAACGGCACCAAGAGTTTCCTGACCGGTTCTAACGTCAACGATCTCAATGCGACTTTCGTGCGCTTCGACGACGTACCGGGCGCCAAGGGAATCGGCGCCATCGTCGTGGAGAACTCGATGCCCGGCGTGGAAATCCAACGCGGCCCGGTGTACATCGGTGATCGCGGAATCCACCACGGCGACATGGTGCTGACCGACGTCCGGGTGCCCGCCGAAAACGTCATCGTCGGTCCCGGCCAGTTCGCCCGATTGATGACGGCATTCAACCTCGAGCGCCTGCACAACTGTGGGTTCTGGTTGGGCTTCAGCCAGGCCGCCTATGACGAGGCCGCCAAGTACACCCAGCAGCGCGAGGCATTTGGCAAGCAGATCATCGACTTTCAGGCCGTCTACCACTCGCTGGCCGACATGTGGGTCCAGATCGAGGCGCTGCGACTGCTCGCCTACCGGGCGGCGTCTTCGGCGATCGAGGGCCGGTTTCCGAAACTCGCCGAAGTGACTCAGGCCAAGCTGTTCGGCGCCACCGCGGGCCCGCAGATCACCCTCAAAGCCATGGAACTGCATGGGGGCTACGGCGTGACCACCGATTACCCCATTCAGCGCATTCATCGCGACTGCGTCACCAACGTGGTAGCCGGTGGCGCACCGGCGGTGCTGCGCAACGGGGTTGCCGCGGGGCTGTTTCCCGACCGCAGATTCCCGCAAGCATGACGCTTTCCGTCGAACAGCAGGATTTTCAGCAGGCGGTACGCGACTTCTGCCAGCGCGAATGCGCCACCCGCGAACAGCGTGAGGCACTGCTCGACGCCGACGAAGAGGACCAATCATCAGTCCTATATCAGAAGCTCGCGCAACTCGGCTGGCTGGGCGTGGCGATCCCCGAGGAATATGGCGGCTCTGGCGGCACCTACGTAGAGCAGACGATTCTCTTCGAGGAACTTTGGCGAGGGCTTGCTCCGGTCAAGGCGCTGGGCCCGACGACGACAGTTGCGGGGTGCTACAAGCGATTCGGATCGGACCAGCAGAAGCGTGAGGCGCTGTCGGCGATCTCCGGCGGAGAGATCATGTCGATTTCGATCTCCGAACCCGGTGCGGGATCAGACGTCGCCGCGATCGCGTGCCGAGCCGAGTCGGTCGCCGACGGCTATGTGCTCAACGGCCAGAAGACGTGGTGCTCGTATGCACACCGGGCCGGGCGAATCTTATTGGTGGCGCGAACGAGCCACGGCGAGAAACCGCACACCGGTCTGACCATTTTCGAGGTACCTCGCGATACCCCCGGCATTGAGACGCGCCGCATTTCCACCCTGGGGGGTCGTGAAGTCAACGACGTCTTCTTCACCGATTGCTTTGTTCCGGCCGAAAACGTCGTCGGCGAGGTCGGCCGCGGCTTCCCCCAAATCATGGCCGGTCTCGACGGCGAGCGGTTGCTCGGCGCCGCGGTCGGACTTGGCATCGGCCAGCGCGCGCTCGATGACACCATCGCATATGTCAAGGAGCGCAAGCAGTTCGGCAAGGCCATCGGAACGTTTCAGGCGTTGCGTCATCGCATCGCCGATCTTGCCACCGACCTGGAGTGCGCCCGCTTGCTCACCTATGAGGTCGCCCAGCGACTCGAACGCGGCGCCGATCCGGTCACCACGCGGATGACGTCGATGGCCAAGGTCAAGACTTCCGAAGTCGCCAAACGCATCGCGCTCGAGGGCATGCAGATGATGGGCGGCTATGGCTACGCGACCGAATACGACATGGAAAGCCATGTGCGCCACTCGCTCGTGCTGCCGATCTACGCCGGCACCAACGAGATTCAGCGCGAGATCATCAGCGGGTCGCTCGGGCTCCGCTAGCTCGAGCCCAGGTGGCCCTGGCCGGTGCCCACGTTCAACGGGACCTGAGACGGCAGAACGGTTCCGGTCGGGACGTGCAGCTTGCCGTCCGTACCGACGTAGGCAGACCCGCCGCCATTGCCGGAATTGTCGTTTCGTACCAGCGGCACAGCGGGTCCCGGGCAGGCGCGGCCGGTGTCGCCCCCACAGAGACCGTCGAGGAAGTAGGAGCGCCGCTGGGTGTCCTGGTTCCACTCGCGGCTGTGCGCACCAACGAACAGATGCGGCAGGACGTAGATGCCAAGGAAGATCATGTTCACGGCGCCGAGGATCGACAAGGCCCGGATGACCCCGTGCCACGCCGGCGACGCTTTCACACGTTCGGAGCCGCGTTCGACGATCGTTCGGCCGCGGTCGTCGAGGTAATAGCGCAGGAACGTGTAGGCCGTAAGCAGAAATCCCACCAGGAACGCCTCGTGCAAGGGAAACGCATGATAGGTGTCGGCGAAGATGCTGAAGTGTCCACCGACATAGGTCCACACGCCTAGCGGCATGAAGGTCACGCCCTCGAATAGGACGTCGAAGACAAACATCACGCAGTAGCAGATCAGGGCGAGGCCAACCTTGCCGATCTGCGGCCACCGCCCTGACACCCGGCGCAGCGTCGCCACGCCAATGCGGACAGCGACGGTCATGATCACGACATAGAGACCGATGATGGTCATCGGTGGTTCGACCACCGTCGCACCCGGTGCACCGAACGACAACCATCCGGGAACGCTATTGACCCACGATCCTCGGTTGAATGACCAGGAATTGTAGGTGATCCAAGGGCCGAAGTAGTTGGACAGCGGATCTTGGAAGAACAAGGTGCAAAAGGCCAGCGTCAGCGCCCCGTCGACAGTGACGGTTCGTTCGCGCCGCCACGGCCGAATCACGAACCACCACAACAGTCCGACCATCGCGGGAATCATGGTGACCTGCAAGGTCATTAAGAAGACCTTCATGTACATCGGTGGATCGCTAGGCCCTACCGGCACACGTTGGAAGTAGGGGCCGGTGATCCACCGCGTCAGCACGTAGGCCATGAAGGAGAGCCAGATTGCACCGAACGCTGCCCACCACAGCACCGGCCTTGAGCGGCGTGGCCCGACCGTGGGATCGACGGGGGGCCCGTTGAGGGTTGCGGTGTTTGACTGATCTGTCGCCGTAGCGCTCAACGACGTGTTCACGGCTGCAGCTCCATTCGCGGTCGAATTGCAGCCAGTTCGGCCTCGAGGACGGCAACACGATCCGCGAGTGTGCGTCCGCCAGTGGGTAATTCGTCGTTACCGATGGCGCGCCCGGTCATGGCCGTTGTGGTGACCACCCAGACGAAGTAGACGGTGACGGGAATCCAGAATCCGACGAGGCCGTCCCACGCCAGCGGCCCGGTCTTGAAGATCCAGACTCCGAAAGTGAGGCCGACCCCTAATGCGCACCACAGTTGAAAGTAGGCGAACCAGCGCGGATAGATCGGCTTCACGCGTTCGTCGCGCACCGTGACCACGGCCAGCGCGACCATCTGGAACATGCCCGTGCACACGATGCCCAGGAACGGCAGCCAGCCCAGGTCATGGAAGGTCTGCACGCGCGACGCATCGTCGGGACGAAAAGCGGCCATAAGCCAGAACGCACACGGGTAGACGAACTCGATGACGACGCAGCCCTGTGCCGCGGCCCATGCCCAGGTCAAAGGTGCTCGAGCACCCTCCACCCGCAACATTTGCGCGCAGATGGCCCCACCCCACGGCAGCAGCAACGCCGAGGAGAAGAGCGCAAGGATCATGCCAACCCGGATGCCGAACAGGTGGTCCCGAAAGAACCGGGCCATCTGCTCGGGCGTGTTCATTGGCGACGGCGGCGGAACCATGCGCGCCAACAGCACCCAGCCGATCAGGAAGGCCACGATGAAGCCGAAAACCGAATACAGGCTCCAAAGCTGAACACGCTTGTCGCTCATCACATCGACACCTTCCTCCTCCCCGCAGCGGTCGCTGTTGCTCGTCACTGGCCTCGGTCGTACGCAACCTGCGGTGGATAGTTGCGGCCGAACGCCGGGCCATTGGCCCCCCGATCCCGGTTATCGTTGCGCAACAACGGCACATCGGGTCCCGGACAGGCAACGCCCGGGCCCTCACCACACGTGTAGGTCAGGTAGGACCGCTTCTGAATGTCGGTGTTCCACGCAGTGGAGTGCGCCCCAAACCAGGTGTTCGGCAACGTGTATCCGATCGTCATCGCCAATGTCACCAGCCCGATGACCGCCAGCATCCTTGTGGCCGTGACCTTTACCGCTCCGCCGCCGAGCTGTTCGGCGCCCCGCTCAGCCAGCGATTGCCCCCGATCGTTGGTGAAGTACTTGATGCAGGCGAACATCGTGAAAATCGCGCCGGTGGTCAGCGCCTCGTTGACCGGATACGCGTGGTAGGTATCGGCGAAGATCTTGACATGCCCACCCGGGTACTCCCACGAGCCCATTGGCATGAAGATGACACCCTCGAAGATCAAGTCGAATGGCACCATGACCGCAAAACAGATTGCGGCCAGCCCAACTCGGGGAATGCCAGGCCAACGCGCCTGTGCCCGGCGCATGATCGCCGCGCCCATCATCGTCACCAACAAAAACACCACGACGTATGCGCCCGGCACGATGAGCAGCGGATAAGCGACCTGGTGGTCCGGTATCCCGGGCGCCAGGGCTCCGGGCACGCTGTTGAGCCACGAACCCATGTTCACTTGCCACGCGTTGTAGGTGTACCAGTGGCCGACATAGGCGCTGAGTGGGTCGTGGAACGACAGCGTCAGAAACGCGATGACCATCAGTCCGTCGAGTCCGATCCGCCGTTCGCGCCGCCAGGGCCGTACCACGAACCAGTACAGGACGATCAGTCCGGCGATGGGCAAGACGATCTGCCAGAACGTCAGGGCACCCTTCATCCATCCGGGCATCGGAGTGGGGCCGGGATCGACCGACTTGAAATACGGCCCCGTGATCCACCGGCCCAACACGAAGGCCTGAAATGCGAGCAGCACCGCGCCGAAGGCGGCCCACCACTTGACCGGCGGAACCGGTCGCTCGCCGACTGCGATCGGGCGGCGTTTGGCCGCCGCGGGCGGGGCGGCCGTCATGCTGGGACCTTTCTGGCCGCGGAGAGCTGGCCGACGATCCGGTCCCCTGCGGCTTGTCCAGATACCAAGGCGCCGTTGACGCCTGGGATCGGTCCGATATCGCCGGCCAGCTGCACCCGCGCGGCGGGGTCGATCTCGCGCATGAAGCGGTCGACAGCGTGGAAGCGGCCCTTGCGCATGATCGGCACGACGTCGCGCCAGCGCCCGATCTCATAGTCGACGACTTTGGAACTCAGATCGCCGTAATAGGGCTTGACGAAACCCAATACGGCGTCGATGACCTTCTCGTCGGGGCTGTCCAGATTGTCCAGGCACCACTCATGGCGGCAGAACATCGTAATCATCCCCATGCCGTCGGGGCATCGGTTGTTGGCCTTGAGGTGATCCACGATCACGCCACACAGGTCGGGTTGTTCGCGCGGCGAGCACATGATGTATGTCGCGGGATTCGACGGTCGCCCCGACAAGGCGATGTGGCAGTTGACGCTGCAGATGTAGTCGGTGTTCTCGTAGTACTCGCGGGCGAATCCCGAAATCTGTGGATATATCTCGAGTGCCCTGCCTGTTGTCGTCGTCACGACGGCGTTGGCGAACTCCTCGGTGACCTCGCGACCGTCTTGCAAGAAGGTGACCTCGACGCGATCTCCCGCATCCGCAACGTTGGTGACGGGGGTCGCCAGCCGAACGTCATTCAGCCGAGCGGCGATCGCCCGCGGCAACGCATCCATGCCGTCGTCAAGCCCGTAGAAGTACGGCTTGAAGAAATTCTTCATGGTCCACAACAGCTGACCCACCGACGCGTACGAGGGATCGCTCAACCACGGTCCCCGGACCACCACGGCGGCAACGTAATCGAGGATCTCCTCGCTCAGCTCGCGCCGGCTGTACGAGGTGACCGTGTCGGTATCGATGGCGGCAACACCCGAAGCGTCAGCGTAGTTCAGGTCTTTCCAATGCCTGGCCAAGAAGAACAACAGCTTGGCTAGCTTGAGCTTGGCCCGACCGGACAGGTAGGGCGTTCTCACCAAGCTCAGTGGCTTACTGAGGTCGAGGAAGTTCAACTCACCGTCGCGCGGCATCGCCCCGAAGGCGTTGAACTTGTGCATCTGGGGACCGAGACCGACATCGAGCATCTCCTGCGTCGACTCGGCGTAACTGCCGAGATAGATGAACGCCCCGACGTCGTAAACGAATCCGCCCCGCCGGACTGTCTTGATTCGCCCTCCGACCCGGTCCTCGGCTTCGAACACCACTGGCGTCCCGCCGGCTTGTTGTATCCGTCGTGCCGCGGCAAGCCCGGCGATGCCACCGCCGACGATGGCGGTCCTCGCGTCTGTCCTCACGGTCACAACGTAGCGCAGAAATGATCTATAGATCAATAATGATTGACAAATCATTACCGGATCGCCGCGGGCGCTTCTAAGCTGTGGTCGTGGAACCATCGAATGGCCTATCCCGCACGGCACGACGGCAGGCGCAGACGCGAGCGGATCTGATTCAGGCTGCGCGGGAGATCATCGCGGAAAGCGGAGTCGAGGCGCTGCGGGTAAGCGACGTCACCACGCGTGCCGATGTTGCCTTCGGCACCTTCTACAACCAGTTCAAAACCAAGGACGACATCGTCGAAGCGGTAGTGGCCGAAACCATTGTCGGGCTCGCGCAATCGGTCGAAGAATCACCGGAGTTCGACGATCCGGCAGACGCACTCGTCGCATCGACCCGGGCCATCGTCCGCACGGCATACGACGATCCCCCGCTTGCCAGTCTCCTGGTCAAACTTGAGCAAGCCGAAAGCCGGTTCGAGCGGATCATCCGCCCACAGGCCGGCGCGCTACTCGAGCGCGGAGTGGCCCAAGGATGCTTTGTCATCGACGACCTCGAGACCACCCTGACGATGTCGATCGCGGCGGCGTTCGAAGTGATCAGGGGCATCCTGGACGGGCGTTTGGGCGAGCGCGCCGATCTCGTCTGCGCCGAAATGTTACTGCGGATGGCGGGAGTAACGCCGAAACGTGCCGCACGTTATGTGCTTGCAGCCGAACGTATTTCGTAAGTCACTGATTGCGAGCGGTCGGTCAGCACGTCGGAACGCAGCACGTCGAGTTCACATTGCAACGATTCGATGCGGCGCGGCGGATCCCGGTCCGGCCGCGGCCCTACTCGGCGCCGGTGGCGGCATGAATCCTGAACCCGTTCTCAGTGGTGTGCGACCGATTCGCTGCAGGTGTCGAGAACCACGACAACACCATTGGTGGCGTCCAGGCGGATGCGCATCCCCGTCTTGAGCCGGGCGACCGCTTCCCCGGTGTTCACCACACAGGGAATTCCCATCTCGCGGGCGACGATCGCCGCGTGACTCAGTGGACCGCCGATGTCCACGACCATTCCCGCCACCAGCGGGAACAGCGTGCACCAGCTCGGGTCGGTCACCTCGCATACCAGGATCTCCCCCGGTTCGAGTTCCTCGGCCACCTCCAGGCTGGTTGCTACTCGCGCCGAGCCATCGACGACGCCTCCCGTGATCGACACCCCGGTGACGGTGTCTCCTGCCCGCAGCTCGATTCGATCGGCGGTGTCTATGTGCGGCTGCGGCATGCCCTCCCACCGGTCCGGGAGGGTAAGCGTTTGGTACTCGGCCCGTTTGGCCTGCCTGCGCCGGGCGACATCGCCCACATCGCCGCGCGCACCGTCGAGTCCGCGCGCGACCTCGGACACGGTAAAAGAGAACACATCATCGGGCTGCGCGAACACGCCGTCGGCGACCAGTTCGGCACCATGGCGGCGGGCGGCGAACCGCGCGACGTCAATCCCCATCAAGAATGCCGCCTTTCCCACTTCGCGCAGCGGCAGATACCGCTGCGCGAGACGCAGCACGGCCCGCGCCTTGATCTGCTGATGCCCAGGCAGATTCGCCAACAGCGATTGCTCGGCCAAGACTCGTCTTTCGCGACGATCGGCCTGCTCGGTGGCCCGATCCTCGACGCCGTGGCGGGTGTACCGATCGGCGATCGAGGTCACCAGACTGGGGTCCTCCCGCCACGAGGTCGCCGATACTTCGCCTTCCTCTGGGCCGTGGAATCCATAGCGGGCCACAAAGGCATCGACCGAGAGGGCGCCACGAGACACATTCCAGAGCTCGGCGACCATCCGCGCCTCTTCATAGCCGCCATAGCCCGCCGCCAACTGGGTGACCAGGCCCGGATCGCCCGCCGCACGGGCAAGACGCGTGATTTGTTCGAAGAGCGCCTGCGTCACCGCCACCGCGATCATGTGAATGCGCATCGCGGCGTCGAACCGGTCGACCGATTGCGCCAACAACCGTCGGCTCGGAGTCGGATTCGACCGCCGAGTCTCGGCACTCCACCATCGATGCTGATCGCGGTGCAGCCGCTGCAGTCGCAGTGGCAACCGCGCGGCCTCCACCGGAAACCGGGCGAGCACGAACGGCAAGCGGCGCCACGAGTTTTCGCTCGGCACCCCGTCGCGCACGGACCCAAGGAGCTGCTCTTCCATTGCGTCCCCGGATGTTCCCGGCGTGAGATCGGCGATCTGGCGCAAGTGTGTGACATTCATGGCGGCACGGCCATAGAAGATCGCGGCGAATCGGTCGTCGACGCTGTCGGCTCGCCCCGTCAAGCGCCGAGGCAGCACTCCGAGCCGATGGTAGGCATACGGTACCGATACCTCATTGCCGATCGAGAAGATCGACCACGACATCGGTGTCGGCACACCCGGTATCGCTTCGGCCAGATTGACCGTGCTCCAAAACGTTGCCGGACCGCTCTGCTCGTGGAGCGGATCGGGCCAGTCCGACTCGCCGGTGCGGCCGGGTGCATTCTCTGCTGGACGAACGGACATCAACCTCCAGTCGTCAAAACAATGGTGTGAGCGATCGTTAACGCACTACAGCATGTCCAAACCTCTACGGATATGCAACCAGCAGCAGTCAGCGGCCCTCGAGTATGTGTCGCGCGGCGTTCTCGCCCCAACGCGCAGCCGATTCCATGGAACCCGCGCCGAACAGATCGCCGGCCATCTGCACCGGGCCGTCGGTGGGCAGCGAGTCACGCAGTGCGCTGTTGCGACGCCAGAAGCCGGGATCGGCGAGGTATCCCGCGTACGGCCAACGCGTTACCACCGACAGGTCGCGGTTCCCGGCTAGTTCGGGGCAGAGCCCTTCGACAATGCCGGCGGCCCATGTCTCCAGTTGCGCGTCGGTGTAGTCGAGGAACCTGTCGGTGACAGCCGTGTCGGTGTAAATGGTTACCAGGCTGTGCCCGCGAGGCGCGCGGTCGGGGGATTTGTTGTGCTGCAAGAAGATCAGCAGGGCTTCGCGATTCTCGACGGTGGGCACCAGGATGGTGTAGGCCCTGCTCTTGGTCGGAACCCGATAGCCGAGCGAGACACTGATCAACTTGACGTTGCGTAACTTGTCGCCGAAGGCCGGCGATGCCGTCGACAATGTCGGCCACATCTCGACCGCGCGGTGATACATAGCGCCGATGACACAGCTTCCCGCATTGACGTCGTGAGTCCCGCTGCTGTCGGTATACGACACCGCAACGCCGGATTCGGTCTCGTCGACGCGGTTGACGGTTGCGCCGTATCGCACGTCGAGCCGCGACGCGAGCTCGTTGGTCACCGTCGCCAAACCACCGCGCAGACTGTGCAGGCCCCCGGACCAAGCCCCCAATGCGCCTAGCACATTCACGCTGGAGGCCTCGTGGGCGCCGGATCCGGTCGTCAGGCGCATCATCGGGTCAATCAGATATTCGGCCACCTCACGGCCGAAATGACGCAGCGCGAAGTCGTGCGCGGACACGTCGGGATCGTCCAGCGCCGCCGACCGGCCCATATCGTAGGAGTCGACATCGCCGATCGCCTTGCGCAATCGAACGAGTCCGGCCAAAAGACGCAGCTTGCCCGGCAACGACAAAGCGGGCGTGAAGGGTAGGCGCAGCGGCTTGCCGGGGTCGATATCGATCACCCGCCCGCCCCGGACCAGGCCGATGACCGCGCTGGTATCCACCAACCGATCCGCGAGCCCGAGGTCCTCGACCAGCTTCAGATAGCTTGCGTATCCGGCGGTCAGCGCGTCCGGACCCGTGTCGACGATGTAGTCCCCATGTGACTCGGTTTGCACGCGACCACCCGGTCGGCTCGCCGATTCCAGGACGATGACCTTCGCCCCGCCTTCCTGCAAGCGGTACGCAGCCACGAGTCCGGACAGGCCCGCTCCGACCACAACGACCGGGGTCATGACCGGCCGCCCCGGCGTCCGATTCGCTGGCTATTAGATTTCATCGCACAACTCCACCGGCTCATCGCCCACCTTGTAAACGATCGTTATCATCGGCCAAGCTACCACAGGGCCTCAGCTCGTGACATCGTTTCCAGATCGCTCTGCGTCCTACCCCGCCACCGCAAAACGCCGCGCCACTGCCTGCGTAGTTTTGTGCTTATGCTGACTCCCGATGACCGCGTTACGGGAGCGAAAGAAAGCAGCGCTGCGCGCCACAATTGTGCGCTCCGCGGTGGAACTGTTCACCCAGCACGGCTACGACTCGGTCGGCATGGAGGAAATCGCCCACGCGTCGATGTGTTCACGCAGCACGCTGAACCGGTATTTCGGCACCAAAGAGGACGTGCTGTTCCCCGCCGTCTCCGAAGTCGTCGAAGGATTACGCCTTGCACTGGACAGTGCGCCGCGTAAGGGTGATCGCTGGACGGTCGCGCGCGTGGCGGTCACCGCGCAATTGGAGCAGTTCTTCGAGAATTTCGAGCCGGACCTGCGCGTGACGATCATGCGGCTGTGGTTCACCGAACCCGTGCCGCGCCGGCGCTACCTCGAAATCGCCCACGAATGGGAAGAGATCCTCAAAGGCTTTTTCGCCATCGGCCTGCCCGACACCCCCAATACTCACCTGCGCACTCAAGTGCTCGCGTCGGCGATGGCGTCGGCGCTGCGCGCGGTGCTGCATGCGGCGATCGAAAGCGGCGACGACGTGGCCAATCTGGCCGACACGGCGTTCGGCATGCTCGAGGCCGGCTTGCCCGGCTCCCAACCGACCCGCCGCAGGTAATCACCGGGGACCGAGCTTCCCCAATACCCGTTGCTGGCAACCGGGTTCGGCGGATCGACGACATCTACCTGCCCAAACTGACACACCTACGCTATTGACACGTCGCGTCAGTTTTTCATAGGCTGACCCCAGCCGACGGAGGAGTCAGCAATGAATGCTCGCAGTCAGCGCATCTGCGCGTGGGCCGGACCGGCGTGTGCGGTTACCTGGGTAGTCGGCTTCTTCTTTCTCGCCGGATTCATCCCGCCGCCGGCGCCGAGCATGGATGCCCACCAGATCGCCACCATGTTCGCCGAACACGGCAACCGGATCCGCGCCGGTCTGATCATCGTCGGATTCGGTGGTGCGATCTACTGCCCGTGGGCAGCCGCGATCAGCGTGCAGCTCAAGCGCATTGAAGGCCGATACTCACCCATGGCCTATACCCAGCTCGGTATGGGCTCCGTTTTCGTGCTCATCTTCGTTGCACCGGTGATGATGTGGCAGGCGGCGGCTTTCCGCCCGCTGGAAAACATCGAGATCACCCACCGCTTCAACGACATGGCCTGGATGCTTTTCATCGGGCCGGTCTGCACTATCTTCGTCCAAGGCATGGCGATCACCATCGCGATCCTCAGCGACAAATCCGAACGGCCCGTGTTGCCACGCTGGTTGGGGTGGTTCAACTTGTGGGCGCAGATCATCTATCTGCCCGGCGTGCTGATTCCGTACTTCAAGAGCGGACCGCTGGCGTGGAATGGCCTGCTGGCGTTTTGGATCCCGGTCGTGGTGTTCACCGTCTGGTTGTGCCTGATCACGGCGATGCTGTTGCGCGCGATCAGCGAGCAAGAACGTGCGTTCACCGAAGAATCCGCTACGGCCGCGACGGCCGGCGCACCCGCATGAGCACCCGCGCACAGCGAATTCTGATGTGGTGGGGCCTCACCTTCACCCTCGCCTACGGGCTGGTGTGGTGGCGGCTTTTTCATATGATGCCGCCGCCCACCGCGAAGTGGTCGGCAGACGAAATTGCCCGCTTCTACGTCCAACACGGCTCCTCGATCAAAATCGGCGCCACCATCTGCAGTTGGACGGGTGGCTTCATGGTGCCCATCACGGTGGTGGTGGCAGTTCAGATTGCCCGGCACGAAACGGGTAGACCGGTATGGGCGGCTCTCGCCTTCGCCGGCGGCACATTGATGTCGGTGCCCCTGGTGCTGCCCCCGATTTTCTGGGGTGTCGCCGCCTTCACCCCGACGCGGGCCCCCGAGATCACCGCCATCATGCACGAACTCGCGATGCTGACGTTCGTCACGACCGATCAGTACTACATCTTCATGTGGGTTGCGATCGCCGCCGTCGCGTTGATACCCAATACCGTTGTGCACACTCCGTTTCCGCGGTGGTTCGGGTACTACACCGCGTGGACGGCGCTGATGTTCGAGGCGGGTGCGATCGCATTCCTCACCCGCTCGGGTCCGTTTGCATGGAACGGCTTGCTGGCCTTTTGGTCACCGGTGCTGACGTTCTTCGCGTGGATAGTCGTAATGGCGGTCCTGATATTTCGCGCGATCGGGTTGTAGGAACAGGTTCAGCCCGCAGCGGTCGCACTGCACGGATAAGGCCGAACATCTTTTTCAGCGGGCTTTACTGCGATAACGTGAACGTACGTTCATAGTCGCTGCGCTCGCTGAGGAGATCGCATGACCCCGATTCAAGCCAAACTTCGAATATTCGGCGCCTGGTGCGGCCCCGGATACTTGATCCTGCTCTTCGTTGGTTGGGGTGCCTTCGCCGGCTTCCTGCCACCAGTTGCGCCGTCGCGCACTGCCGGCGAAATTGCGCAGATCTTCCAGGGCAACACCAACGGCATCCGGATCGGCATGGTGCTGGTGATGTGGTCCGCCGGTGTGTTCATCTTCTTCGCCGCCGCCATCGGACAGTTTCTGTCCAAGATCGAGGGCGGGCCGGGTGTGCTTACCTACGGCGTGCTCATCGGCGGCTGCGGGAATATGGTGCTGACGTTCTACCCGGCTGTGTGGTGGCTGGTCGCCGCCTACCGTCCGGAGCGCGCGGCCGACCTCACCTACATTTTCAACGACATGGCGTGGCTGCAATTCATCGGCGGGGTATCGATGTTCGCCGCGATGCCCGTTTCGATCGCCCTCGCGGCCTTCATCGACAAGAGCCCCGATCCGGTATTCCCGCGCTGGGCAGGCTATTTCAACTTCATGGTGGTCATGCTGATCATCCCCGACCAGCTGTTGTTCTTCTTCCATTCCGGGCCGTGGTCCTGGAACGGGCTGTTCGGACTGTGGATCCCGGTGGTGTTGTTCGGCGCCTGGTTCCTGGTGACGTTCTACTTGATGCGCGCCGCGGTGCTGCGGGCCACCCGCAATCCCGGCCACGCCGTCGAGAGCCTGGACGCCGTCGCCACCGCGGGGTAGTCAGACTCCTAAGCGCGCAGAGTCACTCACGCATCGGTTGGTCGGCACGGTCTGCCGATCGGGTCATCGGGTCGGGGCCGGCAACGCTTCATGGGCCGGGTGCGGATGGGCGACCACAGCGGCCACCAGTTTGACTACTGCACCAGCCGCAGCGAAGGTGGCCAATCCGCCCACCTGTGTCAGTACCCAGCCCACGTTTGTGTTGATGACCAGCCACGACGGCCAGCCCGCAGCAGCATTGACCGCGGCACTGGTGGTCAGCGCCAAGGGAATAACCGCCACTGTTCGCCAACCGCGGAAGTAGGAATCGAACTGGTAGATCAGCGCCGCCAGGACCAGCGGGATGGCGGCGTTGACCGCCATCCACCAGAGTGGAAACTTGCCGAGTAGCAAGGGCTGATACCCGTAATAGACATAGGGATTCATCGTCAGCAAGACGGTTTCGAACACCAGGTCTCCCAGCATCGCCGCGCAAAAAACGAGCCAGATCTGCTGCCGTGTCAGGCCTTTACGCAAGCCATTCCAGATTGCAGAGGTCGCGATGCCGAAATAGAAGAAGTAGGCCAGGCACAACCAGACCGGCAAGGGTCTGCCCCAGGCGGTAAAGGCCGTCCACGAATTCGAAGGGAACCAACAGGCACCCACCGTATCGACCATCGGCTCAAAAATCATGATGGCGCCGCCGGAAATCATCAGCAGCAGAACCAAGGGTCGACCGGTTCTAAACCAAACGATCAACGACAGAACCAGCGCAACGCTGACGATGCCGGCCAGGAAAACGGTGATGCCCAACTCGGCGGTTTTGTCGACGATCATATCGAGCGGGGGTTGCGGTGTGAGCATGACTTCATCTCCTCGGCCCGGTGATCGAGGGGCTCAGATCCACCCGGTTGGTCGTGCTGTCGCGGCGAGGGATGGGAACGCCCGGACCCGGGCAATCGAAGCTGGTGTTCGGGCCGCACACGCCGCCCAGCCGCCACGGCTGCTTCAGATACACACTCGACATCTCCGAATGCAAGGCATAAAGCTGGTAAGGGATGTTGTAGGTCAACAGGATTGACAACTGACACATGCCGACGATCGCAAGAAAGCGAAAGAAGGTCTTCAGCCGGCTACCACCGAATCTGAAGGTGTCGATTCCCCGTTCGGGCAGCGACCGGCCGTGGTCGTCACGGAAGAAGTGAACGCTGGACAAGAACACATAGGTGCCGGCCCAGCTTACGGTTTCGTACAGCGGGAACTGGTGATCGGTTCCGGCGAAAAGGCTCAGCTGCGGGATCACACTTGCGTAGCTGAACAGATTGGTTCTGGTGATGAAGCTTTCCAGCACCAGATCGAAGACGCAGAACGCCAGGTATGTCAGCAAAATCAGGCGCAGCTTGCTGATGCCGGGTTTGCGCCGGGTCAACCAGCCCATGAGTCGTGAGCCGGCCATCGCGGGGATCGCGACCAGCCAGAAATATGCGGTGCCCGCCCACATCGAGACGGGTATCAGCGCGGCGTTCGGCGAGCTCCACCCGGGGATGTGGTCCAGCCAACTGCCGAAGTTGATTGAGGTTGTGCTGTAAAGGAATTGGTAACTCGTCCAGTTGATCCACGGTTCTTGGAAGAACATCAAACCGCATCCGAGGACGAACAATCCGTCAAACGACAAGCGGCCGTCGCGGAGTTTGGGCCGGATCATGAAGACCCACACGATGGCAACGGTGACGACGAGCGCGAAGACTTCCCAGCCGCGCATCAAGCCCACATACCAGCCGGGCTCCTGACCGCGGCCGAGGGTGTTCGTCTTGAAGTCGCCGCTCACGACCCAAGCGGTCCAGCAATAGCAGATAAGGGCAAACCACAGACCCCCGTGGATGACCCACAGTGTCGCCGTATTGCGTTGGGCGACTTGGCGATCGACCGACGAAGCGCGGTCCAGGGTCGTCACGGCTGCCTCGGCATGGGTACGCCGGGTCCGGGACAGGTTTTCCCGTCACTGCCCGAGGCGCACATGTCGTTGATCATGTAGGACTTGTAATCGGCTGGGAACGGACCGGAATGCACCGCAAACCATTGCTGCGGAACCATATACAGCACGAGGAAGGACAGGTGCACGGCGCCGAAGATGGCGAGGAACTTGATCAGCTGTTTGGACTTCGGGCCCACCCGAATCTTGTCGAGGCCGCGCTCCACGACGGTTTGGCCCCGGTCGTCGCGGAAGTGGCTCAGACAAGCGATCGCGCCGAGTGCGATGCCGCCGAACAGCACGGTCTCCGACAGGGGCACCTGGTAGGTATGGCCGGCGAAGAGCGTGATGGCCCGAATCGCCCCGGGGTAGGCATAGATTTCGGTGCGCAACAGCATCGACTCGATGATCGTGTCCACCACAACCAGGCCGACGAAGATGAACGCGACCGACGCGGCGGGGCGGAACTTCGGCCAGCGCGCCTTGATCTTGCGCAGCATCCACAGCACGAACATGACCTGCGAGAACACCAGCGCTACGTAGCCGGGGATGGTGATGAACAGCGATTCCGGCAGACGGTTGGCGTCCGGGCTGACCCATCCCGGCCAAGATCCGTTTGCCCAGGCACCACGGTTGACCAGATGCGAGTTGTACAACAGGGATACCGACGTGTAGTTCATCGACATGTCCCAGAAGAACACCATGCCGGCGCTCAGCGTGAGCATGCCGTCGGTGGTCAGACGTCCTTCCCTGCGCCAAGGCCGGAAGACCCAAAAGTACAGGGCCACAACCGCGGCAAGCGGCACCGCGATTTGAAGCGCGACGAAAAGGACCTGGTGACCCGATGAGATTTGATCGGGACCGGGCGGGGTGGATTTGAAGTTGGGGCCGAGAACCCACCGCGCGAGCACCGCCACTTCGAAGATCAGCAGCACCGCCCCGGCCGCCGCCCATGCGCTCACCGGGCGCCAGGAGCGCAGCGCCTGGTCATCCGCGCGCGACGGCCGTCGGCCGGCATCCATGCCCTCACCCACGGTCGCTGTGCGGATGTCAGAGGTCATCGCTTCACCGTACCGCTGACTGATTATGTACTCAAGAATGATTTATAAATCAGATTCGAGTCCGCGAGCGTGGGGCCCAGGAACGAATTAGTGACATTTACCGTGCTCAGCGCCCACGCTCGGGCGCCGAGGGGGTGCTCAGAAGTACGAATCGATCAGCACGGTCAACCGGTCGCACGTTTCCGCGTCGTCGGTCAGCGGGCTTGCGATCGCGGACACCGCTGCAGCGCGTGGCCGCAAACCGGCACGCACGAGGGTGGCGGTCGCGACGAGCGCGCGGGTGGAGGCGGTTTCGCGCAGCGCGGCGTCATCGAGGCGCCGAATTGCCTGACCGAGCCGGATGATGTCGTCGAGCACGTCGGAGTCAAGGCCGCTCTCCTGTTGCAAGATCTTCTTCTCGATCTCCGGCGGCGGGAATCCGAGATCGATGCCGACCAGGCGCTGGCGCGTCGACATCTTCAGGTCCTTGAGAACGCTTTGATAACCCGGGTTGTACGACACCACCAGCTGAAAGCCTTCTGCCGCTTGTAGCTTGAGCCCACCGAGTCTTTCGATGTTCAGTTCGCGGCGGTGATCGGCGAGCGAATGCACCGCGACGATCGCGTCCTGCCGGGCCTCGACGACTTCGTCGAGGTAACAGATGCCGCCCTGGCGCACCGCTCGCGTCAGGGGTCCGTCCACCCACTCAGTTTGCGAATCCCGAAGCACGAACCGGCCCAGTAGATCTGACGATGTCATGTCCTCGTGACAACACACGGTGAACAGCGGCACCCCGAACTGGTCGGCCATGTGCTCGACCAGCCGTGTCTTGCCACAACCCGTCGGCCCCTTCAACATGACCGGAAGCCCAGAACGCCAGGCGGCGTTGAACACATCGACTTCATCGCCGACGGGAATGTACGGCCTGCCGCCGTCACGCGTCACATCCCGCTGATCCATTGTCAATTCGCTCATCCCCACCTCACTGCTCAGGAGTACGTGTTCATCGCGCTGCGCCGGGCCGCGTGCAGCGACCGCAGGTATCCATGGTGTTCTTCGCTCAGCAGCTCCCGTCGCCGCCCGTTGCTGCGGGTCACACTCAGCGCATTGAGCAACAGACCACGAAGATGGCGCTGAATATCGCCGCTTTGTCCGATCACCCTAAACGATGCGTCCGACCAGACATCCTCGAGAACCTCTGGCTCGGTGGACGACCGGATGCCGATTCCGGCGACGCCGATCCCCTGCAGCACGGCTTCCTTGATCGCCTGCCGCGCGTCCGCGCGCGCGTAGCGATCCTCGTAGCCGTCGTCGTAGGGCAGTCCATCGCCAATCACCAACAGCACCATGTTCTTTGCCAGCGCCTGCGATTGCAGGACGTGGGTCGCGTGCCGGATCGCTGCCCCGATGCGGGTGAACCCGGACGGCTGAACCGACTGCAGGCGGCGTTTGGCGGCCGTGTCGTACCGAGCGTTGAACGTCTTGACGCGCAGAAATCGCACGGCGTCCTTGCCGCGTGAATAGAAGCCGTATGTCCCGACCCGGTCGCCGAGCCGTTCCAATGCCACGGTGAGGTCACCCGCAAGGCGGCGTTCCTCCTCGAACACCACCCGACCGCCGGAGTCTTCCGCGGTCGAACCCGAACAGTCCAGCAGAACCAGCACCGACAGGTCGCGCTTGGTCAACCGGCTGCTCTCGTAGATGAACGGGTCCGGATGGTCGCCGTGCCGGCGGTCGGTTTCGTAGTCCACCAACGCGGACAGGTCCAGTGAATCGCCTTCGGACTGGCGCCGATGTCGTTGCGGCTCGATGCCGACCCGGGCAAGGGGCCGCTGCAGGAGAGGCTGTGCGGGGGCGTCATCGCGTGCGGACTCGATGTCGGCCGGATCGTATTCGGCGACAGCGCACCAATCGAAGCGATAGGCCCCCTTGTGGCAGTCCCACTCCGGGTAGCGGGTGCCGACGGCCGGAGCCGGGTCGAGCACCGCCGACACCAGCCGAGCCAGTGAACCCTTCTTGGCGTTTCGCCCGACGGGTCCGAACCGTTGCTTGCCGACCGGGATTTCGGCCGAACCCTGATTCTTGTCCTGTCCGCTGCGGCCCATCCCGAGGAGCTTCTGAATCGCATCCCCCAACGGATTGGGAATCCCCGGGGCCGACAACAGATTGACGATCTTGCTTTCGTCGTTCTCGTCGGTGTTGTCGTCGTCCGGTTGGGGGTCTTCTTCTTCGAGCTGGCCCAGCCGCGCCAGGTCATGGTCGGTGGGTGAGGCCCGCAGGTCCTCCTCACTTACGCGTCGTAATCGGGACGGCCGCAACGCACCGGCCCAGTCCGGGGACGACGCGATGCGTTCGCGACCCAGCGCGCGATCGAGCGACTCGTCGCTGGAGCGTGAGACTGGCCGCAAACCAACCGATTTCATCCGGCGCGCGGTTCGGACAGGCAGCACGTGATCCAATTGCTCAGCGACACGGCCCAGTTCCAGCGCCAGATAGCGCTGCGCGACGGCGGGGCGATGCCGCGCGAGTCGCATCATCAGGTCTTTACGCAGTGTGCCGGCCGCCAGGAGTGCGGCCTGCACCGCGACCGCATCACGCACATCCCCCGCATCCAGGCCGACGGCAACGAACACCGTTCGCCCGTCCGTGTGGGTAGGCTCAGCGCGCGTTGCTTCGACGGTCAACGGCCTCGCGGCGATCGCGGATGCCAGGACAGCGAATCTGGTGATCGATGAAATATCGCGTCCTCGCACTACTTCCCGCGATCGAAGGGCACCATGCTCGGCAGCGTGGTGTTAGGGGGCACGACCAGGTTACCGTTCGGGTCGAGGTGTGCCGATCCCCCGTTGGGGTCCTGATTGTTGTTGCGGAACTGAGGAACTGCCGGTCCCGGGCACATCTGGTCGGTTCCCTCGCCGCACAGACCGTTGGTCAGATACGAACGCTTCTGCAGGTCCGCCGGCCAGTCGGCCATCCGGGTCGCGGTCCACGTGTTGGCCACGTTGTACAGACCGAAGAACAACATGTTGACGAAACCGATCATCGCCAGCGCCCGCAAGACGCTCTTGCGGCGATCCGAGACCTTCAGCGACTCGAGACCGCGGTCGGCGAGCGTTTCGCCGCGGTCGTTCTTGAAGAAACGCAGGATGGCGACCGACGCGAATGCCGAACCGGCCGTGATCATCTCGGTCAGCGGGAACTTGTGGTAGGTGTTCGGGAAGATGTTGAAGTGTCCACCCGGGTACTCCCACACCCCCAGCGGCATGAACATGACGCCTTCCAATACGACGTCGAAGGCGAACATCGCCACGACGCAGATTGCGCCGAGCTTGACCGCACTCAGCTGCGGCCAACGCTTACGCGCGGTCCGCATCACCCAGCCACCGGCGAACATCGCCACCACGAAGCAGTACACGTATGCCCCGGGGACGATCAGAATCGGTTCGACCAGCATCGCGCCGGGCGCGGCCTTGCCGGTCGCGAAGGGAACGCTGTTGACCCACGAGCCATAGTTGAGCGCGTAGGCGTTGTAGGTGAACCAGGTGCCGCTGTAGGCGGACAACGGGTCCTGGAACCACACCGTCGCGAACGCGAGCGTCAGCGCCCCGTCGACGCTGAGTTTCCCGTCCCGCCGCCACGGTTTGACCACCATGAAGTAGAAGCAGCCCAATATCGCCGGAATCGTGAGGACCTCGAAAAACACGACCGCGACCTTCATAAAGGTCGGGACGGGTGTCGGGCCCATCGGCACGGTCTTGAACAACGGGCCCAGCACCCAGTTGGTCAGCACCGCCACCATGAACACCAGGTAGACGGCGCCAACGGCCGCCCACCACTTCACCGGCGCCGACGTGCGGGGCGCGGCATCGACCGGCAGCGGCGGGCCGTCTCGCCTCGGGAGGTCCAGCCGTTCAGCCATCTGGGTCATCGTTGGCCCCTTTCTAGACCGCGTTCAAGAGCGACTCGGACGGCTATTTGTTGTTGGTGAAGCCCGCATCCATCACGAACGTGCTGCCGGTGATGTAGCGGCCCGCGTCCGAAACCAGGTGCATGATCGAATCCGTTACGTCTTGCGGCTCGAGCAATCCATTGGGCACCGGCAGTGGATTTTGCAGGTTCTGCGCGATCGTCGGGAATTCCTGCACATAGCGCCCAAAGGCTTCATTGGCGATCATCGGGGAGTTGACCCCGGTCGGGTGGATGGTGTTCACCCGAATGCCGTCCGGTGCAAGCACATTGGCCCAGGCCCGCATCAGCCCGACGACGGCGTGCTTGGAGGCGGTGTAGCCCAGCACGCCCGGTGACCCGTCCCCGAGGCCGCCGACCAAACCCGCGGTCGAGCTGGTGATCACGATCGACCCCCCGCGCCCACCGGCCTGCAGGTGCGGAATGGCCGGCATCACGGTGTTGAACACACCGGTGAGCATGATGTCGATCCCGGCCAGGAAGGAGTCGCGCCCCAGACGCTGCTGCCCGGTAATGGCCATGACGCCGGCGTTCGCCAGGACGATGTCCAGTCGACCCAGCTCCGCCACACCCTCGTCGACAATGCGCTTGACCGCTTCGTGGTCACGAACGTCGGCCACCGAGAGCAGCGCCTTGCGGCCGAACTTCTCGATCAGCTTGCGCGTCTCTTCGAGATCGTCCTGGGTGGCAAGTGGGTATTCCACCGCATCGTCGTTGGCGCAGATATCGAAGCCGATGATGTCGGCACCCTCTTCGGCCAGCCGCACCGCGTGTGAACGGCCCTGCCCGCGCGCCACTCCGGAGATGAAGGCGACCTTGTTGTCGGCGAGTCCCATATATCCAGCTGTCCTTGTCTTCTGTCCTCCCGAACGGACGTTCTGCCGACGGGTCGCGTTTTTAAGGTTCAACGTCTCATAATTGCCGATCGGCGCATTTGTGTCAATGGTCACACGCACCTGGGCGCCGATCGTCTTGCCAGAACGATCGTTTACATTGCAAAGAAAAACGCGACGGAACGGAGCGAGCCATGGCCCACGACGGTGCTGCGCCCGACATGGCGTGGTGGCACCCCGCATCAGACGCGACAGAAGACTGGCTGACCTGGGTCAACGCGCTGCCGTACTGCCGAGACCTCGGTCTGGAATGCGTCGAGTTGAACGCGGCTTCGGCGACCTTCCGGATGGAACGTTCGACGCTGACCACCAACCCCAACGGCGCGGTGAACGGTGGCACCGTGACCGCCGCGGCCGACCAGATCATGGGCGCGCTCACCATGCGCCAGAGCGAAAAGGGCCTCCTGCCCGCAACCGGCTCCCTGCACATCCAGTTCCATCTGCCGGCGCGGGCGCCGTTGACGTTTCGGGCGACGGTGCTGGGCGGCGGTCGGCGAACCAAGTTCGTCGAAGTGGTCGTCGAGGACCGCAACGGCAACCGCTGCGCCACCAGCCAGGGCACGATGATCGCCGGCGGATCGGCCGAACCGACGTTGCCGAGCACTTAATGAGACGATAAGGTTCTAAAATATTCCCGCCCCGGACAGTGAGGTCTCTGATGTCGCAGCAACCGAACGCCCAAATCGTCGCCGACTTCTATGCCGCGCTCGGTGGCGCCGACCCCGACGCGATCGGAGCGGCGATCGACGCCCACTTTGCCGAGGACGCCGCGATCGAGTGGCCGCCCTCGCTGCCGCATGGGGGCCGCATCGAGGGAAGCCGACGGCTGCGCGGGCTGTTCACCGGAATCGCCAAGGCGGGCAATCAGGCTGGTGCCACCAACCTCACGCTGGTGCGCACGATCGGCGACGGCGATCACGTGGTCGCCTGGATCACCTTCGAGTGGAAAAACCCCGGCTCCGACGATGCGGTTCCCAACTCCGCGCTGGAGGTGTGGTCGTTCTCCGAGGGTCTGGTCCGCGAAATCCGGGCGTTTTACTGGGACTCCGCGGCCATCACCCAGCCGCAGCCCGCGTAAGCACAGTCAGTCATTGAGGAGCAACCAAATGTCGCGTAGCGCAGTCATTGTCGATGCCATTCGATCGCCGATGGCCAAAGGCAAGCCACCCAAGGACGGGCGTCCCGGCGGGGCCTTGAGCGCCGTCCATCCGGTCGAGTTGCTGGGTCAGGTGATCGGGCAACTGATGGCGCGCAACGATTTTGACCCCAGTCGCGTCGACGACGTGATCGCCGGCTGCGTAAGCCAGGTCGGGGAACAGTCCGGGCCGGTGGGCCGTTGGGCCTGGCTCTCGGCAGGGCTGCCCGAAAGCGTGCCCTCGGTGGCGGTGCATCGCGCCTGCGGATCCAGCCAGCAGGCCGCCGATTTCGCCGCACAGGCCGTGATCGCCGGAGCGTGCGACATCGTCGTGGCCGCCGGCGTCGAATCGATGAGCCGCGTCCCGATGTTCACCGCGCGGATCGGTCAGGACCCCTACGGCCCATCGGTGGCCGAAAGGTACGCGCCCGGGCTGGTGTCGCAGGGCATCTCGGCCGAGTTGGTGGCAGCACGCTGGAAACTCGACCGCGAGTCCATCGATCAGTTCGCCGCCACCTCCCACACGAACGCGGCCGGCGCCGACTTCACCGCCGAGATCGTCCCGATCAGCACACCGGACGGCGGCCTGGTCACCACCGACGAGACCGTCCGACCGGCAACCACGGTCGAAGGTTTGGCAACGCTCAAGTCCTCGTTCTACTCCGAAGAAATGGCGGAGCGGTTCCCGGAGATCAGCGACTGGCACATCACTGCGGGCAACTCGTCACAGCTCGCCGACGGTGCGTCAGCAGTGTTGATCATGGGCGACGACACCGCCGCCGAGCTGGGCCTGACCCCGCGGGCGCGGTTCCATGCGTTCGGGCTGGCCGCCGACGATCCGATCACCATGCTGACCGGCCCGATCCCGGCGACCGAGCGGGTGCTTCGCCGATCAAAGCTCTCGCTGGCCGACATCGACCACTACGAAGTCAACGAGGCCTTCGCCCCGGTACCGATGGCCTGGGCGCAGCACTTCGGGGCCGACCCGGCACGACTCAACCCTCGCGGCGGCGCCATCGCGCTGGGCCACCCGCTCGGAGCCTCGGGCGCCCGGCTGCTCACCACAATGTTGCACGCGCTCGAGGCCGGTGGTGGCCGCTTCGGGCTGCAGACGATGTGCGAAGCCGGCGGAATGGCCAACGCCACGATCATCGAACGGCTGTAGAAGCCCCATAAGGATTCGAAAGGACTAGCAACACATGCAGATTGAGGGAATCAGCGCGGTCGTCACCGGAGGTGCTTCCGGTCTCGGGCGCGCGACGGTGGAACGGCTTGTCGGAGGCGGTGCCGCCAAGGTCATCATCGCCGACCTGGCATCCTCCGACGGCGAAACCGTCGCCAAGGAACTCGGTGACACCGTGCAGTTCATCGCCGCCGATGTGCGTAGCCCCGAAGAAGTCAGCGCGGCGATCAGCGCGGCCGTCGAAGCGGGTCCGCTGCGGGCGGTGGTGCACTGCGCCGGACGCGGCGGTCCGGTGCGTGTGGTCAACAAGGACGGATCCCCCGGCTCGCTGGAAACGTACTCCGAGGTCATCGGGATCAACCTGATCGGCTCGTTCAACGTGCTGCGCCTGGCCGCGGCGCAGATGGCCACCAACGAACCGCTCGACGGTGATCGTGGGGTGGTCATCCTGACCGCATCGGTGGCCGCCTTCGAGGGCCAGATCGGTCAGATACCGTACGCGTCGTCCAAGGCGGGCATCGTCGGCATGACCATCGTCGCGGCACGGGATCTGGCGTCCAAGGCGATCCGCGTCTGCACCATCGCGCCCGGCACCTTCGACACACCCTTGCTCGCCAAGGTTTCCGACGAGGTGCGCGCGTCATTGGCGAAGACCGTGCCGCACCCGAGCCGGCTGGGCCTGCCCGACGAGTACGCCCGCCTGGCGTTGTCCATCATCGACAACGGCATGCTCAACGGCGAGACGATTCGCCTCGACGGCGCAATCCGGATGGCACCCAGGTGATTTCGAGCCGCCGGCGTATCTACGGCGACGATCACGAGGTCTTCCGCGACAGCGTCAAACGATTTATCGCCAGCGAGGTCGTACCGCAGCTGGACGAATGGCGCCACGCCGACGGCGTGCCGCGCAGCGTCGTCGCGGCCGCCGGCGAAGCCGGGTTTCTCGGCACCGCGGTGCCCGAGGAGTTCGGCGGCGGCGGTGCCGACGATTTCGGATTCCTGGTCGTCCTGATCGAGGAAGCGGTCGCCGCCGGGGCAACCGGGCTGGCTCTGCTGTTTGCACTGCAGGCCGGCGTCGCGATCCCGTTCTTGCTCGAGCACGGCAGTTCGGCGCACAAACAGCAGTGGCTTCCGGGGCTCGCCACCGGTGAGTTGATCGCGGTTCCCGCGCCCGCCACGTTGTCCGGTGTCGCCGCGGCGCGCATCGCCGACGCGCTGCTGGTGCACAACGACGGCGACGGCGTTGTGTTGACCACGCTCGACCGACCCGGTGTCGTCGTCACCCCGATCTCCGAGAACCTGGCCGGACGTGACGCGGGGCTGGCAGACGTGACGCTCGGCGACGTCGGCGCGAATACCGACCTGATCTACCCGACCACGTTCAGTCGCGACCTCGACCTTTGGTTTGCCGTGCTGGCGCTGGCGAGCGCACGCACGGCGATGGCGTTGGCGGTCGATTACGTGAACGCCAGAAAGGTCTTCGGCCAGCCGCTGGCGGAATTCGAAAACACCCGGTTCCGCCTGGCCGAGCTGTGGGCCGAGCTGGCCAGCCTGACTGCATTCGTCGACTCCTGTGTGCAGCAGCGCGCCGCCGGTGCACTGGATGCGGCCGACGCGGCGGCCGCTCGCCTGACCGCGAGCAGGGTCTGCGCCCAGGCAGTCGACCAGTCCCTGCAACTGCACGGCGGGTACGGCTACATGCGCGAATACCCAATCTCGCACGCGTTCGCCGATGCTCGCTTCCTGCAAGTGATCGCCGCGGCCTATTCCAATCCGCGCGAAACACTGGCATCGACCGTGGCTTTGGGTGCCGCGCCGTAGTTCGTGGCGGCCGCACCGGACGCGGGTGGCGAATTTGGCAGGTTTTGCCGATGTAGCTTGCACGCCAATACGATGCTTGCCGCTGCCGCCACCGCGGCAGCCGCCGCGTATACGGGGCGCACACGCTCGTCGCCCCGGTGCGCGATGAGTGTGCCGAGGCAATCGACCATGTCTCCCGCGGCTCCCAGTGCGACGACCCGGGCACCCACGGGTGGGTCATCTGCGGTGCGAATGGTGACCCAGCCGATCACGCCGTCGCGGATGCCGAGGCTGCGCAGCGGTGGGTGGGTGGCGATTCCGGCGCCGCCCGGGCCAAGCCAATGGCCGCCGACGAGCCGGGGCGCCAACAGCAGCCCGGCGCCATAGACGATTCGGGTTGCACTACGACATCGATGCCGTCGGATTCCGCACGCGCACATGGGGTTACCGTGATGACTCATAGCAGTTCGCCGAGTACTTCTTCCTGTGGGCAACATTCGAGGACTATGCGGTGGGCCTGATCAAGCAACTGCACCCGGACGGGAGCCAGAAGACGGGCGGTGCCCTGGTTCGCGACGGGGAGGTACACACCATCGTCGACGCGCATCTTCCGAAAAACCGTGCCGGCTTCGCACAGCGCGTCGTCATCGACGTGGCCGACGGCTCGGAAGTGACGTTGCATCGCGGCGAGCGGGTCTGGGGCGGATGGTGCCCCATCGGCCTTCCCGAGCGCAATGGTCCGGCCTTCAGTGCTTACGACGAGGTCGTCGACTGGACCGGACCCAACGGCGAAGTGGCCTTCGGCCTCTCCGAAGACGGCCAAATCCGCAACGTGCACTGAGGATCTCGCGCCTGGGGCCAAGCGACCGTTATCGGCTCGGTACCCGCGTCCGGCCGCGCATGGCCCGCTGGTAGGAGTCGAACCACATCTCCTGATACGGCTGATGCGAGACCCGGCCAGACTCGTCGGTCCACCGGTAGATGCACTCGTGGGCCATCAGGTTCGGCCAGGCGGGGACCGGACACAGCGCTATCGCTTCGCCGCTGAACCGGTAGATCCGTCCGGTCTCGTCGCGGACTTCGAGCTCCTGTCGCCGGGCGACGAACTCCGTGGGGTCGTACTCGAGGACGTGGCGCCGGACGTCGGTGATGACGTTGACCGCGGTGCCGTCGATGACGTAGCCGAAGTGGTGGGTCGGCGCGTCGGCACGGACGTCATAGAGCCCGGCCCAGGCCGGATCGGTATCTGGGTGCTCGAATCCGATCTGGTTCAGCGCGAGGTCGGGTCCGAAGTACATCGGGGTCCAACCGATCGGCGGCATCAGGACGGCGGCGCGGCGCTCGGTACGCACCTGAGACCACGACCGGTCGCGGACCGGGCTGCAGTCGATCGCGTAGGTTTCGCCATGCAGTGTCAGCGAGCCGGTACAGCGCATGAACTGCTCACTGCCACCGGCGATCCCGGCCGCGGCAGCCTCGTGGTGCTCCTCCTCACCCGGCATCACGTGACCGCGCGCCACAAGCGGAGTCAGGGCGGCCTGTCGGAGATCGAAGGAGGCGTTGCCGTCGGCGCTCTCGTACGTGACAGCGACCGCGGCACCAGGCTCGACGAAGTCGACCATGAGGTTGTTCGCGGTGCGGATCACGTTGCCGGTGATCTCCGGCCACGGTGACACGACCTCGTAGTCGAGATGTTCGGCGTCCAGGACGGTGTGGTTGTCGGTTCCCCGATAGATGGAGACTCCGGATCCGCAGACACCGAACGTCGGCTGGCAACGGATGTAGATGAAACAGCCAATTCGCGCCTCCGGGATCGAGAACCCGAAGTAGTACGTGTGGATCGTGTGGGGATCCCAGGCCGCGCCAGTAACCGGTCGCGGCAGGTACAGGTCGGTCGCCGGCGGCGCCGTGGTCAGGGGCATCGTTTGCTCCTCGTCCTCGCGGGGCGGTCAGTTCTTGGAGATCAGTCGGATGCCCTCGCCGGCCGGAGCAGGGAGCCCGCAGAGACCGGCGAGTATGCGGCTCGATCCATTGTTTTCGGCCATATCGGCGTCGGGCGGGAGCAACCCGGCGTCGATCATCATCCGCGCCAGACGCACCATGATCGTCGCGCCACGCAGCGCGGCGAACGCCTCGTAGAAGTCGAGGTTGCGAACCTTCCGGCCGGAGAGCTCCTGGTAGCGGCGTATGACCTCATCGCGGTTCGGGAAACCGTCGGGATGGGGGAGCCCGAAGCCCTCGGTGTGGTGGCGGTGCATGAAGAGCCACCAACCGAGGTCCTGCTCGGGGCTGGCGAGGGTCGCCATCTCCCAGTCCAGTACTGCGAGCACCTGACGCCCGGCGCCGAAAATCATGTTCCCGATGCGGGCGTCGCCCCAACTCAGGACGGCAGTCTCGGGTTCGGCCGGCCGGTTCGCGTTGATCCACCGGAAGGCCCCTTCGAGCGTCGGGTGGCTGCGGCCTTCGGCCGCCCAGGCGTAGTAGCGCTCGTAGTAGGCGATCTCCTGATCCAGCGGAGAATCGCCCAGCTCTGGACGGGCAAGGAAGTCGAGACCGAGTTCGATCGGATCGAGCGCGTGGATCTCCGCCAGGACGCGAAGGGCGTTGTCGTTGAGCTCGGCGCGCTCACCCGGAGTCAGGTCGAGGACCCAACCACTGGCGGTGAAGGGCGGGTCGTCAGCCGGGACTCGCCCGTCTACGCCGCTCATCACGAAAAATGGTGCGCCCAGGATGGATTGGTCCTCCTCGAGCCAGAGCATTGCCGGAACCGGAACGCTCGTCGACTCGCCCAACACAGCCATGACGCGGTACTGAGCCGTGATGTCGTAGCTCGGGTAAAGGCCCGCACCGTCCGCCTGTAGCCGGGCGACCATCGGCTCACGGCGAGTTGTCCCGAGGTCGTCCCAGGAAACCTCGAAGAAGAGCGTCTCGTTCGAGAAGCCGCTCGCCGAGGGCGCGCTCAATGCGGAGACACCGACGTGCGCGCGATCCCGAAGCCTGGGGCGAAGCCACCGTTCCAGTGCTTCGCGCACCGCCTCGAGATCCATCTTTTCCACCAACGCCATGCCGCTCTCCCGATCCCGGCGCTGGCGGTCTGCCAGGGCCTTCCCCGCGACAGCATAACCATATCCGTACAACTGTTCAAAAATGAACACCCGTACGGATCAAGCAATTGCACGGCGGCCAGCGGCCCCGCGACACGAGCGAACTCGAACGAGCAACCCCGTGGCCGGTGAACAACCTCCGAGGCGCACAGTCGGCGCGCGGAACAGGCAAGATGGCACCCATGGCCGGCCAGACGAAACCCACGCCACGCATAGCGCGCAAACGCGGTCGCACCCGCGAACGGCTGCTGACCTCTGCCGCCCAGATCATCGCCAACCAAGGCGCCGAGGGACTGCGCCTGCGCGATGTCGCGGACGGAGCTGACGTCGCCGTCGGCTCCTTCTACCAACACTTCGAGTCCAAGGACGAGTTGATCGGCGAGGTCGTCACCGCGACGGTCAAGCGACTCGCGTCCGGCGTCATCGCCGCATCCGCGAGGCTCGACGATCCGGCGGAATCGGCCGCGAGGTCGCACCGGTGGTTCATCGGCCTGGCGACCCACGAGCCAGAGCTCGCGCGCGTGATCGTGAACCTTGAAAGTGCCGACGTCCGCCTCGCGTCGGCGATCCAGTCTGATGCCCGACGTGCACTCCGGCGCGGCATCGACTCGGGACGCTTCCCCGCGATGGATGTCGACTCGACGGTCACGTTCACCGTGGGTGCGACCATCGCCGTGATGCGCGGAATCCTCGACGGCCGCCTCGACCCGAGCGTCGACGGCGCGAGCGTCATCGCGTTCCTGGGAGCCCTGGGCATCGATCGCGCCGAAGCCATCGAGATCGCGGAGCGCTCGGGCTCCCCTAGATGACCCTCGTCCGCCACGGAGCCATGCACAACATCATCGATGCGAATCTTGAGAAGAGAGTTGCGGTTTCGACTATGACCAACCCGGCAGGCGTTACGGGGCTGGCGCATCCTTGAGGATCTCCACCCGTCCGGACGTGCCGTCGACGCGTACCCGCATGCCGTCACGCAAGACGGTCGTTCCGTTACGGGTGCCGGCAACACAAGGAAGCCCCAATTCGCGGCACACGATGGCCGCGTGACTCATCGCGCTACCCACATCGGTGACCACCGCCTCGGCCAGTGGGAACAACGAAGCCCAGCTGGGATCGGTTGCCCGGCAGACTAATACGCTGCCCTCGTCGATATCGGCGTCATCGAGATCGCGCACGACGCGCACGATTCCCTCGGCGGTGCCGGCGCTGACTCCGAGGCCCTCCACTACGTCAGGCCGGCATTCTGCCGCCACGATATCGGCGGCCGTTGTGGTGATCTCGACGTCAGGCTCGCCGCGAAAGACGTGCGGAAGCGAAATCCGGTCGAACATCGCATGATGCGCCTGGCGCTGGCCGACGAGCTCGGCCCAGCGATCGCGGTCGCCGCGGGCGATTTCGTCGATGGTCAGAAACCAGATATCGGTGGGGTCGCCGAGCACTCCGGCGTCGGAGAGATCTCGGCCGATAATGCGCGACGCGGCCCGCGCGACATCCACGGCCCGCAGAATGCTGGCACGGCCTGTCTCGCGCCACGTCGGCGCATGCGCGGCAAAGCGGACAAGTGCCCGCGCCGGGATCGATCGGAACGCACCGAGCGCCTGCTCCAGGCGCCGGACGGCGGCGGCGTGTTCGCGGCGTCGCCGCAGTACCAACTGATCCACATCCTCAGCGTCGCGACGGGATCGGTAGGTTGCGGCCAACTCGACAATGGGCCGCGAATCCTCCCGCCACACAGTCGATTCCACCAGGCCCTCGCGCGGCCCGTGGTAGCCGTGCCGGTGCAGAAAGTCCTCGACGGTTATCGAGTCGGCCGACAGCCGCCACAGGTCCCGCACCAGTTCGAACTCGGCGGTCCCCTCGTCACTTCTGATGAGCTCGTGCTGCAGTCCCTCGATCCCGGCGTTGGTGGCCATGGTTTCGACGCGCCCCATCACTCCCTGGCACGCCATCGAGAGCACCATGTGTATCTCCAGAATGGCCTCAAACCGGCGGCGCGCCTCGACTAACGTAGCAACCGCTAAATCGCCTGCTGGCCTGTCGGATTCGAAGACAGTGGCCCGCCACCATCGTGTCGTCTCTGCGGCACACGGCTCAAGGCTGCGCATCGCGTTTCGCAGTGCGCGAGGAAATTTCGCCGCGACGAACGGATAGCGGCGCATCTTGCGCAGGCCGGTCGGCTCTGGATCACCGCCGCCCTGTACCGATCCGAACAGCTGCGCCTCCATCAGAGCGGCCGAGCCGCCCGGCACGCGCGCGGCCATCCGACCCATCTGATCGAGGTTGGCGATGGCGCGACCGTAGGCCACCGAGAGAAAACGAGCGTCGACATCGTCGGGAATCGGACGCTGCGAATTGGGCAGCACGCCCAGATCCACCCAGCAGCCGCGCATCGTGGATTCCGTCGGCGGGAAGTACATCGACCAGGTCAGCGGTGTGACGGTTCCCGGCAAGCCCTCGTCGACATTGGCTGTGGTCCAGCGCAACTTCGACCCTGGGCAATGGACCGGGCTGGCGGCCAGATCTTCGGGTGTCAGATCGGTGGCCGGTTGCGGCCGGGTCGACGCCACGTCAGCGCTCCCCTGCCAAGGTGCGCACCATCTCGCTGAACGAAGGCATGTCGCAGATTGTAATCGCGATTAAATTCAAGCAGCGCTGGCACTGCTATTTCTGCTCACCCTGTTTGATCAGTCGGCAGATCTCCGCCGAAGCCTCAATGGTGGCCTCCGGCTCGACCGGGACCAGGATGGGCCCAAAGTCGGCGACCAGGTTGATCGTGGAGCCGGCCTCGACGAACGGCCTTATTTCCTTTGCGATCTCGTCCGGGGTGCCGTAGAAGAAGGTCTTGCGCACCATCTCCGGCGTCACCCGGTCGGTGACCGCCTTGATCTCGTCGAGCGTCATCGAATTGGGTTTCATATGGAAGGCGTAGTGCCAATCCAGCGGCATCACCGGCTCGATTCCTTCGGGCTCCCAGTCCCGCTGGTTGATCCGGCCCCCCGTCGCCGCGTACCACTTCACCAACGGGTTATCTACGTACTGCTCAAAGTCGTCCTTGCCCTTGGTGATGAAGGCGATGTGGTGCAGGGCGAAATGGAAAGGGTCGTCGGCGCGGCCCAATTCCTTCAGCGTCTGGCGATGCCCACGCACCAACTCCCCGTACCGCACCGGGTCGGCGTAGACGAACGGCGCCCCGGTCCCGAAACCGTCTGCGTATTTCAGCGCCATCTCCGTCAACCGCGGCCCACCACCCATCGCGATGACCTCGGGCCGGCGATCCTTACCGGCATTGCCGATGAACGCATTTTCGAGTTTGAAGATTTCGCCGTCGAAATTGACCGGCTCTCGAGCCGTCCACAACAGCCGGAGCACCTGCAACGTCTCGTTGAGCCTCTTGAGACCCAGCGAGCGCTTGCGGCCGAAGGGCCCGATGTTGCGCATCTCACCGGCTCCCAACGACAGCAAGGCGGAGCCCGCCGTCGACGATGCCAAGGTAAGCATGGTTTGTGCCAGTTCCGGCGCGTCGCGCCGCAGCGCGTCGGTGCATATCGCGAAGCCCAACTGGTCGACCGCGCTCAGCGCGAATGCCATTGTGGCGAAAGGATCCTGCAGCGAGTCGATGTCCGGAAACTCCGCAGCCAACGGCGTGTTCTCGGGGACGAACAACTTGTTGGGCCACCAGCTGGTGAGCTGATCCCAAATCACCGCGTAGTCGATCTGGCCAGTGGCCTGTAACGCGGCCGCGTACGGCCCGGCGACCTTGGGGTCGAGGTGCCTGGAAGCCCAGATACCAATGCCGGCACGGATTTCGTTCATGGCTGCTCCCACCTGCGACATTGCTGCGGTTACATTTTTAATCTTTTGTAAAACCACTCGTGGCTAAACGTATATGCGGAAATTGTGCGATGTCAACAGCTACCCTGCTGCTATGGCGAGCTCCAAGGTTTCACCGCCCACGGCGCGCGACGCCGCCCGCAGCCAGGTGCTGGACGCGGCGCGCGGCTGCTTTCTGCGAACGGGATTACGCACCAACACCATGGAGGACATCGCCCGTGCCGCGCGGACATCCCGCCAGACGGTTTACAAGCACTTCTCGGGGCGTCGTGAACTGATCGAGGCGGCGATCGCGGCCCGGATCGCGGAACTGGCCGACGACATCCTCGCCCACGACTGGAGCACGATGTCACTGGTCGAGGCGTTTGTCGCCCGCACCGCAGCCGTCGTGCAGTCCATCCGCGACGATCACGAGCTTGGCGTGTTGCTCGGCGAAGGGTCGCCCCTGACCCTGCACGAGGCATTGTGGCAACCCTCGGTGCGACAACGCGGACTCACCGACTGGCGGCCTTGGTTGCGAGAAGCGCGACGCGACGGGCTGATTCGCGGGGACGTCACCGACGAAGACCTCTACGACTGGTTGCAGACCGTGCTGACGTCGCTGATTCTGCGCCCCATCCCCGATCCGCCATACGAACGGATGCTGGTCGAGACTTTCCTACTGAAGTCGCTGAGCGGTCCCTGATCCCCGCAGCATCGCGCGGGCCTGCTCGGTCGGTAGGCAGGACCAGTCCTCGCCGCCCGCGGTGACGCCGTCGAACGTCCACTCCATCCCCGCGCACAGCTGATAGGTGCGGTCATAGACGGGCCATACCAACGTATTCAGACCTGTCCCGGTGGCGTCCAGCGACCGGCCCCGGTCGTCGACGGCGTGCAGTTCGGCGCGCCGGGGCCGCAGATCGGGTCCGCGCTCGGTGACGCGGCAGGTCCCGCCGGTGATGAGCCCGCTTTCGCCGTCGCGGCAGTAGAAACCGAAGGCGACGGCGTCGTCTACGCCAAGGACGGGATCCTGCGCGGGCGGCTGTTTGCTCACCGACAGCACCGAGAAGTAGTTGCGCTCCGAAGCACAACACCACATCAGCTCCATCCGTCGCGCCGCGGTCGCGTCGCGCGGGCCCCACGACCGGTCGCGGATCGCCGGATGATCGACCGCGATCGTCTGGCCGTCGACGCAAACCGTGCCGGTCATCCGTCCGTACTGCTGATAGTGCCCGTTGGTGAAGCCCTCGGACTCGGTGGTCCAGCCATCCAGGCCCTTGTTCTGGCCGAACGCGAACGGGTCGCTGAGTCTACGCCACTCGAGGTCGACGTCCATCGCGCCACGGTGACGAATTCGGAAGTGGCCAAAGGGTTCCAGCATCTGCACCGAAAGCCCGTTGTCGAGCGTGAAATCGAACATGTCCGCGCCCACGGGCAGCGCTAGATGCCGGTTGTAGTCGTAGCCGAGGCAGTCGTACTCGCTACTGCCGGAGGGATCCCACACCTTCACGCCGCCGGCCGACAGATTCATGTTCGGCCGGTGGAAGAAATACACGTAGATCGTGGTCCGGCGCTCCGGCAGAACGATGCCGAACCAGCTGCTCTCGTTCCAATGCGGATGATCGCTGCGGGCATGGAAGTGCTCGTCCGCGGCGTCGATGTGGATCGCATGCGTTGCCCCGGTCATCTCAAGCCCTCACGAAGATGTCGAGCGCCACCAAGACCACGAAGACGGCCAGGACGTAGCCCTCGAACAACGCCCGCAGGGCTCGTGGGGCGACCCGCAGATCCATGAAATGGATACCGATGAGCCGCACCTTGAACAACGCGATACCGACAATGATCACCGCACCCACCGAAGCGAATCCGGCGCCCTGCTCGACGCCTACCAGAAACGAGCCGAAGGTCAATACCAGCAACAGCACCCACACCAGGGTCACGCGACGGGTTGCGGTCATCGTCACCTCACCAGATAGAACAGGGCGAACAGGACCACCCATAGCAAATCGACCATGTGCCAGAAGATTCCACCGATCTCGCACAGTCGTTCCTGCTTCTCCCCGAACTCCGCCGAGCGGAGCACGACGATCAACCGGCTCAGCACGGCCAGGCCGATCACCACGTGCAGCAGATGGATACCGGTGAACATGAAGTAATACGAGAAGAACTCGCCGCTGCCCACCCCTTTGTGCGCGGCGAACAACTGAGTCCATTCGATGGCCTTGACAGCGATGAAGCCGAACCCGCACGACATCGCGGCCGCGATCAGGCGCCAGGCGCCGGCACGCCGTCCGGCGAGGACCCGCTGCACCGCGAGCACCACCAACAGCGAACTCGACAGCAGCAGAACGGTATTGATCGTACCGAGCGCAACGTGCAGCTCGGTGTGGTCGTGCGCGAACAACGCACGGTTCTTGCCGCGGGAGTACATGAAGGTCGCGAAGAACAGGGCGAACACTGTCATGTCGCCCAGTACGAAAACCCAGATTCCCTCTTCGCCAGGGATTTTGCGCGGTGTATCCGCGGTCGTCTGCTGCTCCCGCGATTGCCGGATCAAGGTCATCGCTGCAACTGACTCCGCCGCGGCCCGCTCTCCGGTGTCACCGAGTCAATCGAGTCATCTTCCGAGGAGCCAACACTCACCCACAACTGCCATGTCATGACCAAGAACCAGGTTCCAAAGAAAACCGCCGCCATCCAGAACGCCAGCAGGCCGTTCCAGGCGAACACGCCGTTCTTGAACAACACCGCCAAACCGCCGGCGCAGAAAATGAACGCACACCAGACGTTGAAGTAGCCCAGCCACCGAGGCCAAACTTCACGTTTCGCACCAAAGATGGCAAATCCAATGGCCAGACACTGGATGAGTGCGGGTGGCCAGTTCATGATGAAAGGCAGCCAGCCAAGGTCGTTGAGCGCCTGGGTGATTTCGGGATTGCGCTCGGGACGGTACGACGCCGCGGCGAAGAAAAAGGTCGGCATGATGATCGCCATCACCGCAAGCCCGACCCCGACAATTTCTGCGTAGGCAAGTGCGGAGTACTTTCCGCCCTCCATCTGCCTGATTCGGACCGCGATGAGCGCTCCGAACGGCACCTGAAGTCCCGAGGCGGCCAGCAGTAGAACCAGCCCCAGCCGCTTGAGTCCGGTGTTCGTCGACCAGAAATGAGCTACCTCGTCGGCGTTGCGCATCGGCGATATCGGTGGAAGCAAACCGATCATCAGCATCGCCGGAAACAGCGTCAGCACAAACAATGCGCCGCTGATCGCCATCGTCTTCTGAAGGCCTGGTGTCATCGCAGAACTCCCTTGTTCCCGAGGCTCAAATCATTGATCCAATTTTCGCCGTTGCGTCGTGGGTCGTCCAGGTTTCTCCCGAACGACCCACGACGGCAATGACTTACACCGAGGCTTGATGCCGGCGCGGTTTCGCACTTGCTCCGTCCGCGAATACGACGGTGGGGCCGACCATCAAGGCCTGAGTCGGATCCTCGGGGTTGGTCGCGATCCCGTCGCCGGCTTTCACGCCGCCTTCCTCGCACATCTTCTGCCACATCGCCATCCGCGTCGAGCGCTTCGGCGTCAGCTTCCCGTAGGCGAAGATCCGCCACAGCGTCCAGTTCGGTGCCGGCAGCGACTGTGGCCGCCCGACGAGCTTGTGCAGGACGAACATCCAGCCGACCATCATCGCCATCATGACCGTCGTAGCCACCCAGCGCGCCGCGACCGGCATTGTCGAGTTGTGCGCGAGCAGGTGAATCCAGCCGATCCCGAAGTAGTTCATCATCATGCCGGTCGGTGCCACGAGCAACAGCCACAGCTTGTGCGCCCCCTTCAGGCGCGGCACCGCGAAGGCCAGCATCGCACCGATGGTGACGAAAGAGCCGCCGTTGATGAAACCCCACCAGTAGGGGAAACCGAGGAACTTGTAGGGCTGCACGCCGTAGTACTCGTAGGTCCGCAGGTTGATGCCGATGGTCTCCATCAGTGCGTCGGTGGCAATGCCCAAGCCCAGCAGCATGACGAAGTGCTTGGCATGCGCGCCATTACGGATGACGAAGTAGCAGAAATACGCCTCGAGACCGAGAAAAGCCACGTAGCACAGCGGGATGAGCGCGGGCACGGTGATGCCGAAGTTGGTGAAGGCCGGCACCAGGTTCTTGGCCCAGTGCAAGTGGCCCAGCATGTCGAGCATGGGTTCGCACTGGCTGCAAATGAAACCGCTGGCAATGACGAGCAGCGGAATGTAGTTCTTGCTCCGCGCGGCCGCCCTGATCGCCCACGGCAGCGCGAAGATAACGGCGGCGGCGCCGGCGACGAAGAAGAAGGTGATCTGAGCCGGAGCGCTGGCGATGAAGTCACCGGGGCTCGGCTTGATGTTCGGCGGCCAGCCTTCCTCACCCACCAGCGGCCACCAACTGCTACTACTCAGCATCACACTCATCGATATCGGACCTTTCTGGCTACGAATGTCTCGCACCACTGCTGAAGTGCCGTTTTTCCTGCCAGTAGCGACCGGCAAACCCCCGCGGCAGCTGTGTACCAGCTCACACTAACACGGTGTCCATACAAGGTGTATACCAGTTTTGAAAAATGCTTATATTTCTGTTGTTGGGCACGATCAGACGAGCGGATCGCAGGTAAGGTTTCGGCGATGACCGATATGACTCGGCGAGCGGTCGGTCGTCGGCGCGTGGTGGATACCGAAGCGTCGGTGGCCGAAAGCATCTTCTCGGCGACCGCGCGTCTGCTGGCGCGGGAGCCATTCAGCGACGTCAGCGTTGCACAGATTCTCACTGAGGCGGGAGTCTCGAGGGCAACCTTCTACTTCTATTTCTCCTCCAAGTTCTCGGTGCTCAGTGGCCTGCTGGAGCGCGCGATGAACGACATCTTCGAGACCGTGCAACCCTTCCTGGCCCGATCCCCCGAAGACTCGCCGACGGTCGCCCTGCAGCGCAGCATTCGGGCCGTCACACAGGCCTGGCATCGTCACCGTCCGGTATTGCAAGCGGCGAATCACCACTGGCACGCCGAGCCGGAATTGCGCAATCTGTGGCTGGGAATCACCGAACGCTTCATCTCTGCCGGGGCCGCCGAGATCGACCGCGAACGCGCCGCGGGCATCATCACCTCGCCGGTACCGAGCCGCACCCTCGCCGCAACCCTGTTCTGGGGCACCGAAAGAGTGCTCTACATCGCGGGGCTCGGAGTCGAACCGAATCTGGCCGATGAGGAAGCCGCCGTCGACGTGTTGGTCACCATGTGGCGCGGGACCCTCTACGCGCCGGCGTGAGCCGGCTTGCGTGGCTTACGACGCCGTCGTCGAATCAGACATAACGGCGGCGAGCATGTCAGTGAGATCGACCAGTTTCACTCTGGGCCGATCAACTTGTTCGCCGCGTTGACGCTCAGCGGCGTCGATGGCACACCACCCCTGCCAGTCGACGGGTTCGCGAACCCGCTGTGCGAGCAACGAAGTCAGCGCATCCTGGTCGCCAACTACACGCGTGAGCGCACCGGCGTCGAAGTCTTCCCAGAGTTTGCGCACCGACTGTTCAGCGCAACTCCGATTGGTCCCGATTACCCCGCGGGAACCACGTTTGATCCACCCGGTGACATAGACGCCCGGGACCGGCAGACCGTCCTCGCCGAGGACGCGACCACCGTCGTTCGGCACCACACCGCTGTTGGAATCGAAGGCGACGCCGTCAATCGGCGTGCCTCGATAGCCGACCGAGCGCAAGATCAATCGAGCCGCGATCACGTCGGTTTCCCCGCCGGGTCGTGTCACGCGCAGGCCTTCGGTACGGGTGTCGCCGACCACCTCGATCGGGGAAGTGAGGAACCTGAAGACAATTCGCTTGTTTTCCGGTTGCTGCGGGCGCTGCGCGAATTCGCGCGCAATCGCCAGCTTGATGGCCGTCTCGGCATCGTCGCCAGGCTGCGGCTCCAGGTCATCGCTGTCGATGACGATATCGACGCCGGGCAGATGCCCCAGCGCGAGAAACTCGCCAACCGAATACGCGGCCTCTCGGGGTCCCCGACGGGCGATGATCTGCACCTCACGAATCATGCTGTCCGACAAGCTGTCTAGTGCATGTTCGGCGATGTCGGTCTGCCTCAATTCATCCGGCGCCGTGAGCAAGACCCGGGCGACGTCCAGTGCCACGTTGCCGTTGCCGATGATGACGGCCCGCTGGGCGGATAGGTCGAAACCATGATGGGCATGGTCGGGGTGACCGTTGTACCACCCGACGAAGTCGGCGGCGGCGTGACTGCCGGGCAGATGTTCGCCAGGGATGCCCAGCTCCCGGCTCTGCGACGCCCCCACCGCATAGATCACGGCGTGATGGTGCGCCAGCAGTTCTTCGTGCGTGATGTCTCGCCCAATCGCGACGTTGAGGTGACAACGCAGCGTACGGCTGGTCAGGGCCGGATCGAAGACCTCGACCACCGCCTTGGTGCGTTGGTGATCCGGCGCCACTCCGGCGCGGACGAGTCCGAAAGGTGTGGGGAGACGCTCGAATAGCGCGATCTCCACCCCGCCGACGCGAGCGAGCGCATTGGCGGCGTAGCAGCCCGAAGGGCCGGCGCCCACGATGGCAACCCGCAGCGAGCCGGGTGCCACCGCCGCGTGGGTGTCTCCACGCGCCTGAACCTCCATGGTCAGCGGCGTGTGCTCGAAGTAGCGCGCGTTGATGTCCAGGAACCGCTCGAATTCGGCCGGTAGCTCTTCCTCGTAATAGATCGCATCGACCGGGCACTCCTCTGCACAAGCTCCGCAGTCGATGCAGGTCGCGGGGTCGATGTACAGCATCTCGGTGCCGGTTAATTCGCCCGCCCCAGCCACGGGACGAATGCAGTCCACCGGGCACACCGGCACGCAACTGGCGTCTTTGCAGCAATTTTGGGTGATGACGAAAGTCACTGCTTCTTGGTCCTCGATCGACTCTGCGCCGGCAGAGCGGGTGTTCACGGGTTGCGCCAGCGGCACCCCTGACGAGCTGCCGAACCGGCTATTTTTAATCCATTTTCAATTCCGTACCCACGGTACCATAAGTTGACTTACGGTCGCTATTGCCGACCATCTCGCGCTATGCGGTCGCGCTATGCGCTCAGCGCCGCCTCGGGAAACGACTGCACTCCCCGTTCCCGGCGGGCCTCCACAATCACCAGATATGCGCTGACACAGATCCAGATGAAGAAGATCGCGACCCCGATCCCCCAGACAACGATCCCGTTCCAGGCCAACGGTCCTTCCTTGAAGAACACCACCATCCCTGCAGGAAAGACGCCGAGAACCGCGAAGAAGTTGAGATACGCATACCAACGCGGGAACACCGGAACGGCATTGCGATCTTGCAGCACGATCGCACCGATGATCGCGTTCTGGATGAGCACGGTGGTCGTGGTGCCGATGAAGGTCAGCCACGCCACATCGTTGAGCGCCTGGGTCACCACCGGGTCACGCTCGGGACGATAGGCCACGCCCTGCCACAACATGAGCGGCAAGATGATCTCGAGCACGGTGCAGGCGGCCGCGGCGAGCTGTGCGTAGACCAGGGTGCGCGGCGCGCCCTCGATCCGACGCATCTGGGCCGAAATCACCGCGTAAAACGGTGCGAGCAAACCTGTCCCGAGCATCGCGATGAACAGCCCGATCCGCTTGGCCACCGTGTCGTGGGCAAACCACGCCGCGATCTCCGCCGCGCTCAGCGAGGGCGCGGGCGGCCAGATGAAGTGGCCGATCGGTAGCAGGCCGATGAAGAACAGCAGCGTCATCGCCGGGCCGCACCAGGCGCACACCACTTGGTTACGGTATGTCACAGCCGGGCTTCCTTTCGCCCCGCGGCCAGCCGGGCGACCTCGGCACGCAGCTGCCGAACCTCGTCGGCGAGATCGGTTCCGGCGGAATATGCTTGCGCTCCGGCCTCTAGGGCGCCACCGGTCTTCAGCATCAGCACCGACATCGTGATCATCCAGATCGCGAACACCGTCAGTGGCAGGTACCAGGTGAACAACCCGTTCCACGCGAACGGCCCGTCGTGGAAGAAGACGGCGATCGTGCCGGGTGTGAACAACACCGCCACCCAGTAATTGAGATAGCCTGCCCAGCGCGGAAATATGGGGTCGGGGTGCCCGTCCTGGGTGTCGAGGAAAATCGCGGTGCCGATTGCGAAGGTTTGCAGCATCGGCGTCGAGGTGATGCAGACGAACAGGAACCACGCGGTGTCATTCATCGCCAGCAGGACCTGTGGATCTCGCGACCGATACGTCATCGACTGCCAGATAATCAGCGAGATAATGAATTCCAGGACGAACAGGGCCCCGACAGCCAGGTTCGTATAGGCCAGCGCCCCGACGCGCCCCCGCATCCGCAGCATCACGATGGTGATGGCCGCGCTCCACGAGGCCAACAGCGCCGAGGCGAACAGTGAAACGATCATGCCGATCCGGATCCGCACGGCGTGTTGGGTGAACAGTTGTCCCAGCTGCTCGCCGGTGAGTTTCGGCGCCGGTGGCGGGATGAATCCCGCGATCACCCAGAATCCCGCCAGAAACATGACAAGGCAGGCGATTCCACTCCACGCACAGAGACGCTGAGCCGTCGTGTTCATTCGGTGACCTCTCGGTTGAGGTGGGCTATCTCTGCGCCCGCTTCATCAATTGCACGGTGCCGGCGCCGCCGTCGACCCGCACCAGGTCTCCGTCTCGCAGCATGCGAGTTCCGGTGCGGGTGTTGACGACACAGGGCAGCCCAAGTTCACGCGCGACCACGGCCGCATGACTGAGCACGCTGCCGATGTCGACGACGAGCGCCGCCGACACGAACATGATGGACGCCCAACTGGGATCGGTGGTCGGAGCGACGAGGATCTCACCGGGCTCGACCTCCACCACCGCCGGATCATGTACCACCCGGACGGGACCCTCGACCACACCGCTCCCGGCACCGATTCCATCGAGTACGAAGTCGTCATCTACGCTGTCGTCCGCCTCCGGGATCACCGTCGGCTGTGGAGTGCCGCGCCACCACGACGGCAGCTCAAGGCGCTGATAATCAGTACGCCGCTCGCGACGGCGGACGACGAGGTCCTGCACGACCCGCTTGTCTGAGGACAAGCCCCCGACGATTTCATCGACGGTCAGGTAAAACACATCGTCGTCGGCGGCCAGGATACCGGCCATCGCGAGGTGTTCCCCGACGCGGCGCGCGGCGGCGCGGGCGACATCCAGGGCCTGAAGAAACGACGCCTTGCCCACCCCGCGTAACGGGATCGTGCGGGCAGCGTGGTTGAGCAACAGCCGAACTCCGGGACGCGCCGGCGCCGGTAGCGCCGCGAGCAGTTCGGACTGCATTGCGGGTAAGCGCTCGCGTGCCGCCTGCTCCCGGGCCAGCGGGCTGGCACTCTCGTCGGTCGCGGCGTAGCGCTCGATCACGGCCGCAACCGGCGAAGGATCCTCGCGCCAAACGCGGCTCGAAATCTCGCCTTCCAGGGGTCCGTGAAAACCGTGGTTGGCGACAACCTCGTTCAGGGTCAGGCCACCGCGTGAAGCCCGCCAAATATCCTCGATCATGGCCATCTCCGCGCCGCCGCTTCCGGACAGCACCCCGACGTCGCCGATCCCGGTGCGCTGCACCAACGCGGTCAGCGCATTGATGAGTGGCGTGATCGCGGAGAACAACGCGATACCGTGCGCGGTCATGGTCTCGGAGAATCGATGGGTCGCGCCGTCGAAGATCGCAATCGCCCCGGCCAGATCGGCGTCGGCCAGTTTCGGTATCTCACCGCGCCACCAGGCATCGATCTGTGGCGCCAATCGCCGAACCCTACGCGGCATTGTCAACGCCGCGTACGGCAGCCGGTGTGCGATGACGGGATAGCGGCGCATCGTCGGAGTAAAGGCCATGCTCGGCGGGGCCTCTCCAAGCATGCCGGCGATCGCGACTTCGCCTGTGGTGCCCGGCATCCGGTCGCCGACGGCGGCCAGCCACTCGGTCCGCATCGCGATCCTGCCAAAGAAGGTCGTGATGATCCGGTCGGGGCCCGGCGGCGGCTGCCTGCGCTCGGCGGCATCGAACACACCGATCGCATAGGACAGGTCCCGGCACATCCGGTCACCGATGTCCGACCAGATAGTCCAACCCAGCGGCGTCGCGATTCCCGGCAAGGCCTCACCGACATTGACTGTCGACCAATGGGTTTCATCGCGCCCCGGCTGGTGCAGCGGGTCCCAGGCGTCGGTCACGCGCGCGTCACCCCAGCCTGATTGATCGCTCGGTGTGGCCGTATCCAATTTCACCGTCCCATTCAAATCGCGACAGGTTCTCGAAGTTCGCGGTCGCGGTGATCGTGGGGTCGTAACCGATGCAAATGTCATTGGGACCGTCGAATCCGTTGGGAAACGGATGCAGAATTTCCGCGGCGATCCGATGCTCGCCCAGCTCGAGCACATAGGGATCGGCGTGCTGCGAGCGGTCGGTCAGCACCGGCGAGTTGTGCATCTCGACACCCCTGATCACGCCGTCCTGCTGGATCACGGCACGGGTCAGGTACTGACCATTCACCACCAGGTGCAGCAGGATAAATCCGCGGCCGCTGGGGAAGTTGGCCCACGACCAGATATGACTGGAAAAGATCGTGAAATCCCTTGCCCCGCTGGTGTGGTCGCGCAGCCCTTGGCCGTCGAACGGGATCGCCTCGCCACCGACCGTGACCGTGCCCTTGACGCCTACCAGTTGCTCGTAGTGCAGCTTGCCCCATCTGTGGGCATCCTCCACCTCGCCCCAGTCCCAGACTCCGCCACAGCAGTCCACGGTGAGATCGAAGCCGACGCGTTCGTGCCGCTGATCGCCAACGGTGCCGTTGTACAGCCGGTCCACGGTGGTGCGGACCGAGCCGCCATCGCGGCTCATTCGCCATTGCCGGAATGGCTCGACACACTCGAAAGCCATGGTCGCACCACCGGGTCCACGCGCAGTCTCGCTGCGACCGTATCCCTTGTTGACCAGTCGCTCGCCGTTGGGCACATACACAATCGACAGCTCGCGCCAGAGCGTTGAATCGAAGGGTGCTCGCCCAAGATGTGTCCAGAGTCCGATCTGCCGGGTCGGGTCGTAGGCGACGAAACAATAGTTCTCGGTCCACAGCGGAATGTTGTCGGGGTAGCTCTGCGCCGGAAACTCCCGCTCCGGTTCAAGCTCCCGCGACGAGGCCAACGACGCGCTCATGTTCGCGCCTCGCTCGAATCCCAGGCCAGTACCAGCTTTTCGGGTCCGCGGAAGAGCAGCGCATCGCGCTCCCATTCGAGTTCCTCGATCCGCAGCCCGTGCAATCGCGTCAGCAGCGCTTCGACCCCGATGCCGATCACCGCGCGGGCCATGTGCTGTCCCGGACACTTGTGCGGACCGTGGCCGAATGCCAGGTGATCGGACGGCACGTCCCGGGTGATGTCGAAGGATTCTGCATGCGGACACCAACTTTCGTCATGGTTGGCTGCGGACAGATACACCATGATCGGTGTGTTGGCCGGAATCCGATGGCCGCCAAGCTCGATCGCCTCCGTGAGGAGCCGGTGCGTGCCGTGCACAGTTCCGATGTGCCGCAGGATTTCCTGAACTGCGTTGGGGAGCAACGACATGTCGGATTGAAGGGCAGCCAGTTGCTCCGGATGGCCCAGCAACGTCGCCACCGCGTTGCAGATGGACAGCGCACTGGTGTCGTGACCGCCGACATAGATGCTCCACAGGTTGGCGATCAGCTCGTCCTCGGTCAGTGTCCCGTCGTCGGTATCGGCGATCATGCTGTTGACCAGATCGTCCTCGGGCTGGGCGCGACGCTTGGCCACCAGCCCCCGGAAGTAGTTGTCCAGCGCGATCATTGAGTCGTTGGCCACCTTCAGCTGATTGGCGTCCAACGGCAGCATCTGAATACCGAGTTTGAATCCGTGCATCCACTCGTGGATGGCGACTTCGTCCTCATGCGGCACGCGAAGCAGCTGGCTGATCGCCGACAGCGGCAGCGGCGAACCGTAGGCGGCCATCAGTTCTACCCGGCCCGGCCCACCGCCCGGATCGGTGAACGCGTCGATCAGTTCATGCGCACGATCGATGATCGCCGGTCGCAGAGTGTCGACCAGGCCGGGACGGAAGTTGCGCTGAAAGGTTTTGCGCACCCGGGTGTGGTCGTCCCCCGCCTTCATCAGGACGCTATCGGCCATGATCGTGAAATACGGTTCGTCGACCACACCGTCACCGTGGCGCATCCGCTGGAACTGTTCCCAGCGCAGGTCACCATCCCTACGTGCCAACACCTCCCACGCCGGGTCGTGTCCGGTCACGATAAAGGAACCGAGCGCGTCGGCCGCGAACACCGGGTCGATCGCACGCAGCCGCGCCAGGATCGGGAACGGATCGACCGCAAGCTCGGGGTCCAGCGGGTTGAACACGTATTGGTCGTCTTGGGTGGTCATCGGTTTCTCCATGCCTCGATCAACTTGGCATTCTGGCCGGGCGTGCTGCCGTAGGTGGCGATTTCGTCGGCGCCGGCGTCGCGGAACCGCTGCAGCGACGCGACGCACTCATCCACCGACCCGATCGCGCAGCTGTCGATCATGTACTCTTCGGGGATCAGCTTGGCGGGCTCCAACAACTGGTGGCGGTGGTAAAGCCGGTCGGCTACTTTCTCATTGGCGGCCAGCTGGCGGTGCGCACGTAGCTTGTGGATCACCTCGATATCCCAGCCGTTCTCCTCGATCAACGTCTCGCCGTAGCCGGGATATTGCAGGTAGCCGACCGCTCGGCCGTGCGCCAGCGAACGCGTCTCAGTGTCGTCGAGTCCGGGCGCCGTGATGACCGCTTGGCAGATCCGAATCTCCTTGGAATGTCTACCGATTCGGTCGCACGCTGCCCTGATTCGGGCAACGGCATTGGCGGTGGCCTCCGGCGTCAGCACAGGCGGCAACAGCACACCGTCGAACGACGACGCCAGCAGCGCCGCACCTTTGGGTCGGGCGAACGTGCCGAACCACACCGGCGGCGGTGGTCCCGGCACGATTTCGGAAAATGCCAACGCGGGGAATCTGCCGACGGGACCGTCGTAGTCCACCGTCTCACCACGCCACAGCCGGCGCAGGATGTCGACGTAGTCGGCCATCTCGGGATAGCCGGGCATGGACAGACCCATGTCGTTCCAGATCGCGTCCGTGCCCCGGCCGAGACCCAAGGTGAAGCGCGGGCCGTAGCAGGCCTGCATCGTCGCGGCGAACGCCGCCATCAGCCAGGGTTGGCGCGTCGGCGGACACACCATGGCGGTGCCGAGTTCGACGCGAGAGGTGAGCGCCGCCGCGCCGGACAGGATCACGTCGGCCTGTTTGATGTCCCAGCGCTCCGACAGGAAAACCGCTCGGAAGCCCAGCTTCTCGGCTTCGACGGCGTCCTGGATTCCCTGCGCGGGTGTGCGCTGGTCCGACTCGTATTCGACGTCGCCCTGCACCGCGCTTACCGCACCCGAAATGACATACGCGCTGAGATCGCCTACGACCTCGTCCATTACACCGTCGCTACTAACCATAACCACCTCTGACAGTCCGCCCGGCAGTGACACCCGCACACGCGGGCGTAACACTGCGATCCTTGACGCAGTCTGTACAGTAGAAGCTATTCTTACACTTGTAAAGGGAAAGACTTATGGCCTCAGACCTACGCCGCCGCCGCGGCCCGAAGCCAACGCTGAGTCGCGAGATGGTCATCGAGGCCGCCCTGGATCTGGTGGACACCGAGGGCTTAGCGGCGTTGAACCTCCGCAAACTCGCGGCGCGCATGGGGATCAGCGCGATGACGCCCTATCACTACTTCGAAGACAAGGCCGATCTGCTCGCGGCGATGGTGGGCCACGCACTCGCACCGCTGGCCAGCGATCTCGATCTAAAACTAGCCTGGGACAACCAGATCGACGCCGCAATGCACGATTTCCACGACACCCTGACGCGGCATCCCGGCGTGGTCGAGCTGATCATTGCCGAGGCCGACACGGTCCGGCTCGACGATTTCCGCCAGGCCCTCATCACGACATTGCAGAAGGCGGGTTTGTCACAGAGCCACAGCGCCGACGTGCTGCGCTCGCTGACCAGCTACATCCTGGGATACACACTTCTGGATCGGCTTCGGCCCGAACACCCCGATCGGACCGAGCCTCCGAACTCCTTCGACATGGGCTTGGAAATGATGATGCGCTCGCTGCGCGAGGACGTGAAAGCGCGCCAGCGTTCCAACACGTCCCGATCGGTTCGAAGCCGCAAGCCGGCGAAATAACGCGTGTCATGTCATACCGGCGGATACCGGCCGGCATGTCAGAAAAGTTTGCGCACAACACCGTGTTCGGCCAGGCCGAATCCCGCGAGGCCATCGGCGCTGGTGAAGGACGCGAACTCGTCGAAGCAACTCATCGCCGGGCCGGCACGCTCGTCGCCCATCGGCACCCAGAAGCCGGCGCGCCGACCACCGGACCGTAAGTCGAGCACTCCCCCGCCCGCGAGCTGCATTGCCACACCCGCGCATAACCCCGCGGCATCACGCGTGAGCGCCAGGCCGTCGACGCGTCGGTGGCCATACGCATCCAGCACGAAACCGTCGGTGACGTCGTGCCCGCCGTCGCCGAGGAAGCGCATGGCCGTCACCGAGAAGTCACCGAATGCCACGAAAGTCCATATGTATTCCGAGATGTTGACCGATTCGTCACGGTGCCCCCAGGTGCGGTCGCGGATCCCCCGTCCTTCGATCATGGTCTCGTATCCGTCGACTCGGCAATAGCCGGACACGGCGACGGTGGTCTGAAAGTGTTGCAGTGGCTCGCCTCCCATCCGGGGGATGACTTCTTTGGACCGGAAGTCTGCGATCGCGAACAGCGGCGTCGTCTCGAGCTTCAATTCGATTCCGGGCGCGTCGGCGACGGCACTACCAGATTCCAGGTCGAAAAGCGTACTGGCGCTGCGAAAGGATCCCGGCTGGAGCGGCTCGACAACCTCACGAAGCATGCCGCCGATGCTCAGGCTAAGACGCGCCCTTCTGCCGCCGCCGTTCGGTGACGTGGAGACGTGCAAAGTGCCGAAAGCGTCTCTCGCCGGGTCCCAAAAGGACAGGAATGCGTTGTCGCGCCATGGCACTGAACCACCTGGATCGTCCGCACGGATGGGTTGGGCAAGCGGCGAGGCTGTCGACGAACTCATACTTTACGAGCGTAAGATAATGCGATAGCTTCTGCAACCATGACCGAAGCCGGTGCGCTGCACGGTCCCGGTTCGCCTGCCACCCACTGGACGACGGACAATGTCGGCGAGGCCATGCCCGGCGTCGCGAGTCCACTCGGCTGGAGCATCTGGGAGAGCGACAGCGACCCGGCCAACCGAGAACTGTTTTTTCGCATCGGAATCATCAGCCGGTCCGAGCGCGATTCCGTGGGACCCATCGCCGAGCCCGTGATCCGAATTTTCTTCGGCCGCATAGCGATGTGCATGGAATGGCTGGGCATGATCGGCGACCGCATGCCGGGAACCACCGGTCCGGATGCCATCGCCGGCATGCTCGGCCGGGTCCCGGACACCATGACGTTCAGCCCCACGCCGCGGCGCTACCCCGTCATCGCCGCCAAGATGCCCGTCGCAGCCTGGCGCGCGATCCGCGAGGTGCGCGCCCTTTCCTCCCCCACCAGGGACTGGTGGCAACGCTGCGTTTCCGCAGCCGCGACCGCCGACGAAACCGGCTCCCGCACAATGCTTCTCGACGGCGCCGCGCGCTACCGCCATCTGCTCACCGAACATGGAGTGGTGCTGTTCGCCGCCACCACCCCGGTAACGCACGCGCTCCATGCGCTTGTGGCGCGCGCAGGTGTCGGCGACGTCGGTATCCTCAGCGGCAGCGGCGGAGCCGAGATGCGGATCGTCGAAGACATCTGGCGTGCATCCCGCGCCGAGATCGGCATCGACGAGGTGGTCGCCGAGCATGGATACCATGGCCCGCTAGAGGGTGAAGTCGCCAGTCGAGTATGGCGCGAGGACCCAGAACCCTTGCGGCGCATCATTACCGCGTACGCCGACCGAAGTGACGACGAAAGTCCGATCGCACACAATGCCCGGGTACGTGCTGCGCTGCCACGGGCCCAACGCGAGGTGATCGCCGCGCTACCGCCGGCACACCGAGCATCCGCACGGGTGGTCCTCGCCCTGGCGGCACGTACGCTGCCCATGCGCGGCGTTGGCAAGGCAGCATTCGTCCAGGCAATCGACGTGTCGCGCGCAGCGGCACGTCGGCTGGGGCAGCTATATGCCGAACAGGGCCGCCTCGACGATCCCCAGGACATCTTCTACCTCACCCTGGCCGAGCTGCGCTCCGGACTACCTCGGGGTGCCCGTGACCTCGTCGACGCACGGCGGTCCCGCCGTGAGGACTACCGGCGCATCCGGTTACCCCACTCGTGGCGCGGCACACCGGATCCCGTTGACGAGGTGCAGGAACGCGCCGTCGTCGGTGACGTGATATCCGGCGTGGGTGCAAGCGCTGGACGGGTCGAAGGAACCGTCCGTATCGTCACCGACCCGAGCTTCGCAGACGTCGAACCGGGGGAAATTCTGGTCAGCCACACCACCGACCCGAGCTGGGCGTCGATCATGTTCGTCTCGGCGGCGCTGGTGGTGGACATCGGCGGCGTGATCAGCCACGCGGCGGTGGTTGCGCGTGAACTAGGCATTCCAGCGGTCGTCAATACCCGCCATGGCACTGAACTGCTGCGTGATGGAGACCGGGTCCGGGTCGACGGCGCCGCGGGCACGGTCGAGCTTCTCGATCGAGTCTCGCTACCCGTTCCGTGAGAATGCATGCACGCCTGGGTGATAGGTCCTTGAAGGCAGAATCACTGTCGCGCGGGTATCGAGAGTGTCGGCGTGTCAACGCACGTGGCCTTGGGTCGGCGCACATTATCGGCGCCACGCGGGTGGACAATTTGCGGCCACCAGAACCAGCGGCCCAGCAAGGTGGCGATCGAGGGCATGAATAACGTACGGACAACGAGGGTGTCGAGCAGCAGACCCAACGCGATGGTGGCACCCATCTGAGCGACTATGCGATCATCGCTGCCCAGCATCGCGGCCATCGTGAACGCAAACACCAGGCCGGCGGAGGTGACCACCGCACCCGTTCCCGCCATCGCCCGGATGGTTCCGGTCTTGAGTCCGGCGTGGATCTCGTGGCGTATTCGGTGGACCAGTAGCAGGTTGTAGTCGGCGCCGACCGCCAACAAGACGATCACCGCGAAGAGCATCACGGAGAAGTGCATCCTGATACCGAACAGGTCTTGCCAAATCAGCACGGACAGACCGATGGATGCCGCGATCGAGCTGGCCGCGGTGGCGACGATGACCAACGCGGCGACCAAGCTTCGCGTCAGCACGAGCATGATCATGAAGATCAAGGTGAGCGAAGCCACCGAGGTGATCATCAGGTCGTAGATGTTGCCGTCGTGCATGTCCTTGTAGGTGGCGGCCGTACCGCCGAGGTAGACCTTGGCTCCCGACAAGGATGATTGCTTGAGGCCCTCCTGCGCCGCTGTCCGCTCCGCATCGACTCGCGAGATGCCTTCCGGCGTCGCGGGATCGCCCTCGTGGTTGATGAAAAATCGCGCTGACTTGCCGTCCGGCGACAAGAACATTTTCAAGCCGCGCTGGAACTCCGCGTTCTCAAACGCCTCCGGAGGCAGATAGAAGAAGTCATCGTTTCGAGAGGCGTCAAAGCTTTGGCCCATCACGATGCCGGTGTTGCTCATCGCCTCCATCTGATTGATCATCGCCTGGAAGGTGCTGTGCGATGCCAGAGTCAGCCCCCGGGTGGTTTTCATGCTGGCGATCATCGGCGGCAGCAGTTCGGCCGTTTGGTGGGTGAGCGCGTCGGTCCGCTTGATGTCCGCCGTCAGTTTATGCAGCTGCTCGTCGAGCTGATCGATCCCGTCGAGGCCATCGAACAAGGACCGGATCGACCAACAGACCGGGATGTCGAAGCAATGCTTGTCCCAATAGAAGTAGTTGCGGACCGGCCGCCAGGTATCCTCGAAATCCGCGATATGGTCTCGCAATCCATCGGTGATGGCCGCCGTTTCCGCGGAGTCGCGGGCGGTGTCATCCGTCGCGTTGGCCAGCCGGTTGGTGATGTCGTAGAGCCGCTCCATGTAGTCGATTGCGACCTGCTGCTCATCGGCCATCTTCAGGATATCCGCCATCCGCTGTTTCAGAAACGCCATGTTCTGCATCGTCGTCTGGCTTTGCATGCTGTTCAGAAACGGGATCGAGCTGTGTTCAATCGGAATCCCCAGCGGCCGGGTGATGTCCTGAACCATCACGATGCCGTGGACCCGGATCACGTTCTTGGCCACCCGATCCAGCACCAGCATGTCGGCGGGGTTGCGCATATCGTGGTCGGCCTCGATCATCAGCAAGTCGGGATTCAGCCGCCCTTCCGAAAAATGCCGCTGCGCGGCCGCGTACCCGAGATTGCCCGGCGCACTGTCCGGCAAGTAATAACGCTCGCTGTACAGCGTCTTGTATCCGGGCAGTCCGATCATCCCGATCAGCACCGCCACCGTGCTCATGGCCAAAATCGGTGCCGGCCAACGCACAACGGCGGTACCGACCCGCCGCCACAGTCGACCGCCACCCGATGCCTTGGGTTCCAACAGGCCGAACCGGGTCGCGACCACGAGAACGGCCGGACCCAGGGTGAGCGCGGCGGCGACCACGACGAGCATGCCGATTGCAACCGGGACCCCCATGGTGGTGAACCAGGGCAGCCGGGTAAAGACGAGGCAAAACGTCGCTCCCGCGATCGTCAGGCCCGAACCCAGTACCACGGGTGTGACACCGTGAAAGGTTGTGTAATAGGCAGTCTCACGGTCCTCACCCGCCGCACGCGCCTCTCGATAACGTCCGATAAGGAAAATTCCGTAGTCGGTTCCCGCGGCGATGCCCAGCATCGTCAACAAAGCCGTGGCGAACACCGCGAGCTCGATGAGCCCGTAGTTCCCGAGCACCGCGATGACGCCGCGAGAGACGGCCAATTCGATCAGGGTCATGAAAAGCTGGATCAGCGTCGCGGCGATCGAGCGATAGACCAGGAACAACATGATCGCTATCGCGGCAAGGGTGAACAAAGTAATTTTGTTCATGCTTGCATTCCCGATCATGTACTCATCGGAGCTATGCGCCGTTGAACCGGTGACATAGGCCTTCACCCCGGGCGGTGCCGGCGTGCGTGCCACGACTTCACGCACGGCTTCCACCGATTCGTTGGACAACGTGGTGCCTTGCTCACCGGCGAGGTTCAATATCACGTAAGCGCCCTTGCCATCGGCGCTTTGGACTCCTGCCGCCGTCAACCGATCGCTCCAGAAGTCCTGGATGTGTTGCACGTGGCGGGGATCTTGCTTCAGCTGGCTGATGATGCTGTCGTAATAGTGGTGCGCCGCCGCGGCGAGTTCCTGCTGGCCCTCCAAGACAATCGTGACCGTGCTGTTGGAATCGAATTCCTGGAAGTTATGGCCCAGGCGCATCATCGCTTTCATCGACGGCGCGTCCATCGGGGCCATCGGCGCCGCGTGCCGCTCCCCGACCACTTCCAACTGCGGCGCAATCATGTTCACGACGACGGTCAATGCGACCCAGCCTATGATGATGGGCACCGCACACCAACGGATCAGGCGAGGCAGGAGAGGCCGCCCCGGACCCACGTCGGTCATGCCGACGTCACCAAACCGAAGGTCCGAGCTTGGGCACCATCGATCTGCTGCCGCGGCGCCACTGTGCGCCGCCGAGGCCAGCCAACGGATTTAAGCACGGTTAAAAACACGGTGGGTGGTTTGTACCACAGGTTCGCGGGCACGGTCTAGGTCTGCGCCGTCCGCCTAGCAAACTCAGACCTAACTCAAAGCCTTTGCGGCCGGCTCCACGATCTCCACTTTCCCGCTGTCCCCGTCCACGCGGATCAGTTGGCCGTCCCGGATTCGCCGGCTACCGACCTCGGTACCGCACACACAGGGGATGCCCAATTCGCGGGCCACGATCGGACCATGGCTCAGCAAGCCCCCGTAATCGGTCACAACGGCCCCGGCCACCAGGAACAAGGCAACCCAGCTCGGGTCGGTGGTCTCGCATACCAGAATGTCGCCCTCGTCCAGTTCAGTGGTTGCCGGATCGCGAACCACCCGCGCGCGGCCGGTTACCACGCCGGGACTTGCGGCGACACCGGTCAGGGGGCCGGCATCCCCATCGAAAGAGACGTCGTGCACGGAGACGATCTGCGGTCGACCTGACCACGCCTGGGGCAGACGTCGCGACTGGCGGTCGACGAATTGCCGACGCCGACTCGGGATCTCGTGAAGTTCGTCGTCCAGGCGGCCGCTGTGCACGGCCTGGTAGCTGAGGTGAAACACGTCATCGGGTTGTGCCAGGGGTCCCGCCGCGACCAGGTCCGCACCGAGCCGTCGCGCACAGGCGCGCGCCACATCGAACGTCATCAGATAACCGGCTTTGCCCTGTTCACGCAGCGCCAGGAAGCGTGCCGCGCCCTGCATCATCAAGTTCAGTGCCGGTCGCTGCAGCGCAGGTGCGGCCGCCCTTACTCGCGCCATCGCCTGCTGCCGCGCCGCCAGCTGCTGAGCGCTGCGCAGATGCGGGGCCCGCGGATTGTCGGCGTCGATCGATCGGTAATCTTCCATCCGCGCCAGAACCGGTGACGGGTCCTCGCGCCATGACACGCCGGCCAGCTGGCCCTCATCGCGTCCGTGATAACCATGTCGATCGGTGAAGCCGCGCAACGTAATCCGCTCGTGTGCCAACGCCCACAGATCGGCCGCAACTTGATTCTCGTCGGCACCAACTCCGGATAGCACCGAGGTTTCCAGTTCGGACAGACCGAGCCTGGCCAACGCCGCCTTGACCCGCTCTGCCAGCCCGGAGCTGACCAACGCCACCACCAAGTGCAGGATCATGATCTTTTCGAACCGGTCCCGCGCGTCGTCAAGCAATGCCAGACATCCGGCCCGGTCGAGCCCTTCCAGATGGGCTAGTGCATCGAGCCGCCAAGAACGCAAGGCGGCGACCATCCTGTCGTGATTGCGGGGCAGGGTGGCCACCAGCAGCGGCGCCTTCACGGCGATCGCCGGGTAGCGGCTACGAGAATTGTTGTCGACGGTGTCGGGGCGCACGTAGCCGAACAGCTGCTGTTCGGTTGCGGACGCCGAGGTTCCCGGTAGCAGACCCGCGATGTCGCGGAATTTGTTGATGTTCGCCGCGGCTCGGCCGTCAAACAATGTCCAGCACATATCGTCCGCCCGATCGGGCAGATATATTTCGTCGGCTTTGTACACACCCAACCGAACGAACATCTTTCGGAACGCCATCTCCATCGGCTCTTCGATGAAGGTGTAGCCGAAGGTGGTGAATACACCGGGGAACGCCTCGGCGACGTTACCCGTGGTCCAGGTCAGTGCCGGATCGATCTCGGGGTTGTCCAGCTGCTGCGCAACGACTCGTCGGCTACTCATCGGCGATGCGAATCAGAACACCCGGTGCAGGATGCCCTGCTCGAAAAATCCTGCACCGGACCGATTGTCGCTTTCCAGCGCCATGAAGTCGTCATAGGTGCCGAACGACGGCCCCTCGGAGTCTGCGCCCATCGGCACGAAGAAACCCGCCAGCCTCGACGACAGCGTGACCACCCGGGTATCGCCCTCGACGTCGCGCAAGCGGGCCAGCCGGAACTGCCCGGCGGCGTTGCGCCCAAAAGTGACGTCGGCAATCGTGCGCGATCGGTCCGCGTCGATCAGAAATCCGTCGGATCGCAGGGTGCCGTCCGCACCCAGAAACTTCATCACTGTGATGAACGTGTCGTCGATGACCGCTACCAGGCCGGCGTACTCGATCCATTGGGCGGATTCGTCGCGGAAGCCCCAGGTGCGATCCCGCATACCGCGCGCCTGCACCGGCGACTCGGCTCCGTCAAGCACCAGCGTGCCCGTGAGCTCGCAGGCCTGCTGAAAATGTTGCAAGGGTTTACCAGGGACCAACTCGGGGACTACCCCGCCCACCGCGTAGTCAGCCGCGACGAACAACGGAGTGTTGACCAAATCGGCTCGCAAGCGAGGGTGCCGCACCGCTATCACGCCGCCCAGCCCAAAGTCGATCGACTCGCTGGCGAAGCTGCCCGGGGGTAAGTCCTCGATGATCTCCAAAACATTGCCCCGGACCGAGACGCTGCACCGGGCACGTCGGGCACCGGTGCCATTCGGCGATGTCGAAACGTGGAAGCTGCCGAACACCTCGTTCGCGGTGTCCCAGAAGGACAGGTAGGCGTTGTCTTTCCAGACCGGATCTGTCGGTCCCGCGGCGTCCGAGTGGATGGGTTCGGCCAAAGGCCCCCAGGCGTCGGTGATGTCGATGACGGTCATCGCCTAGCTGCTCCTCCCACCATTGGGCTGATCGGCAATTTTTTTACTGAAATTAAAATCTATCACGACTGCGGTGCGCCGTAGTACCGTTTTCTTGAATCGCGGTGATGCACCCCCATCTCCGCACACCGCATGCGCTGATACCGCGATCGGAGCGTCATGACGACAGCGACGTCGGCTCGGCTCGCCGCTCGATGAGTATTCCTGTACCCAAACCTAATTCGGCGGCATTGGTCACCGGAGCATCGTCAGGGATCGGCAAAGCATTCGCGCACGAACTCGCCGGCGCCGGACACAATCTCGTGCTCGTGGCACGTCGCCGCGCACGACTGGAGGCGTTGGCAACCGAACTCCGCCACCAGCACGGCATCCGGGTCGACGTCGTGGTCTGCGATCTGGCCGACACCATCGACCGCGACCGCATGCTGGCGGACCTCAGTTCGTTGGGCCACGATCTGGACGTGCTGATCCTTTGTGCAGGGTTCGGCATGGTCGGCCCATACCTCAACCACGCCGCAGACCGGTTAGTCGATATGGTGCGCACCAATGTCGAGGCCACCATGGCACTGACCCGCGCGCTGACCCCGCCGATGGTCGACCGCAAGCAGGGAGCGGTGTTGCTGGTGTCGTCGATGGCCGGCAACCAGCCAATGCCCTACTTCGCGCCCTATGCCGCCACCAAAGCAGCGATCACTTCGCTGGGCGAATCCCTGCACTGCGAGCTCAAGCCCGCCGGGGTCACGGTGACGGTGCTTGCGCCGGCGAACGTGGCCACCGAATTCGCGGAGATGGCCAACGCGGCGCGCCAGACCAATCGTCAGCCCGCATTTCTCACCGCCACCGCCGAAGAATGCGCACGGGCCGGTCTCAAGGCACTGGGCGCCGGCAAGCGAAAACTCGTTCCTCTCCCCCAGGCCGCGGCCTTCGCCTGGGTCGGAGCGCACCTGCCCCGGCAGATCTGGTTTCGGGCCTGCCGCGCGATGCTGAGCTAAGCCCCTGTTCAGACGCCGGGCGAAAGCGCATCGAGGCGTGCGCGCAGCCTGGCGACCTCACGCTCTAGTCGTTGCACCGGTGTGTCGTCGTCATCGTCATCGGCGTCGATGGCGCGCAGCAGGAAAACGAAGTTGGGCAGGAACCACAGCAGGAATGAGCACACCGGCAACCACCACACCAGGAGCCCGTTCCAGGCCAAGGGTCCTGTTTTGAAGAACACGAGAAAACTGGCGGGCGTGAATGTGAGTGCCAGCCAAAGGTTTACGTATCCGAGCCAACGCGGGAAGATCGGCTTCGGTCGCCGGTCGATCAGCACGGCTATACCGAAGATCGCCAGCTGCAGAACAAACGTCGAGACCACGCCGAGGAAGAAAAACCAGCTGATGTCGTACAGAGCCCGGGTGACGTCGGGATGTTGGTCGCCCCGGTAGGTCGAAACGAGCATGAAGACGTAAGGGATAACGAATTCGACGGTCGCCAACGCCCCTAAGGCCAGTTGCGTGTACGCCAAGATCGGGCGCAGCCCTTCGATCCGCAGCATCTGCATCGTGAAGGATGCCAGGAATGGCATCAGCAACGGACACGATGCCAGGCAGATCACGATGCCGACGCGGATAGCGGTGCGGTGCGCATCGATCATGGCGGCCACCTGCGCCGCGCTCTGGTTCGGGGACGGTGGCGGGAAGAAGCCCGCTACAACGAAACCGACAACAAACAGCGCGCCCATGAGCGGGCCCGCCCAGACGCACGCCTTCTGAACCGTGGGAGACACCACACCAAATAATATCGATCAGACCCCGGGACTCAATGGGTTATGAGACGCCAAATTCCAAAATTTTGGCCCCTCCGCGACGGCCGACGGGTCAGATGCCGCCGCGGGCGACGAGCTGGCCCGCAATCACGTTGCGCTGGATCTCGTTGGTGCCTTCACCGACGATCATCAACGGCGCGTCACGGAAGTAACGCTCGACGTCGAACTCGGTGGAATAGCCATAACCGCCATGGATCCGTACCGCATCCAGCGCGATCTCCATGGCCACCTCCGAGGCGAAGAGCTTGGCCATACCGGCCTCCATGTCCGAACGCTCACCGCTGTCATAGCGCTCCGCGGCGTAGAGGGTGAGCTGTCGGGCCGCCGTGAGCTTGGTGGCCATGTCCGCCAGGTAATTGCCGACCGCTTGGTGCTTCCAGATCGGCTTACCAAAACTCTCCCGCTGCTGCGCATAGGCAAGCGCATCCTCCAAGGCCGCGGTCGCCACCCCCAGCGCGCGTGAAGCGACCTGAATACGGCCGGTTTCCAGGCCCTTCATCATCTGCGCAAATCCCTTACCGGGCGTGCCGCCGAGGATCGACGATTTGCCGATTCGGTATTCATCGAAGGACAGCTCGCAGCTCTCCACGCCCTTGTAGCCCAACTTGGGCAGGTCCCGCGAAACCGTGAGGCCCGGGCCGTGTTCGGCCAATACGATGGAGATGCCGGCGTGCTTCGGCGTGGCCTTTGGGTCGGTCTTGCACAGCAGCGCAATCAGCCCCGAGCGGCGCGCATTGGAGATCCAGGTCTTTGCGCCGGTGATCACCAGGTCGTCACCGTCGGAAACCGCGGTGGTCGTCATGTTCTGCAGGTCCGAGCCGCCGCCGGGTTCGGTGAGTGCCATCGTCGCGCGGAGCTCGCCGGACGCCATCGCCGGAAGATAGGTCTTCTTCTGCTCCTCGGTTCCGAACAGCGTCAGCAGTTTGGCCACGACGGTGTGCCCGCCCATGGCGCCGGCCAAGCTCATCCAGCCTCGCGCCAACTCCTGGGTCACCAACACATAGCAGGCCATCGACACCGGCGAGCCGCCGTACTCCTCGGGAACTGCCAGACCGTAGATCCCGATCTGCTTCATCTGCTCGATCCACTTTTCGGGATATTCGTTGGCATGTTCCACATCGCGGACCGTCGGTTTGACGTCGCGATCGATGAAGGCACGAACCGTCTCGACCAGCAGGACCTCTTCGTCGGTCAACCCAGAGCTCACATCCATCACCTCTCACCCAAAAATTTTATTCTAGATTAAACTCTTGGCCGAGACACCGGGCGTTGGGGTGTTGGCTAACTCGCGTGCCCGGCTTTGGCTTCATCTTCCCGGGTAAGACCCGAGGCAGCGATCAGCTCTTCGTGCAGTTCGAACCAGACCGTGTGGTAGGAGTCGATGATCGGCCGGGCCAGCCACACTGTGTCGCCGGCCTTGACCTTGACCAGGGCCGCGTTCAGCTTCTTGCCGTATGCAGCGAGCCTCGGCATCAGAGTGCTGACCGCGTCGACGATCGGCGACACCTGAGCATGCACCTCGTCGAGGCGGTTCAGCACCGCGGTGTCATAGTCGGCGTCATCGTGTGGGTTCGGTTGACCGTCCTTGATCTGCCAGTCCGACACGAGAGCCTTGAATGTGTTGTTGACGGCCCGAAAATCGTCGTACGACTTCGCCAGGACATCCTGGTCGATGCCCGAGCGCTCTTCTGCCAGCAGGACATTGAGCCGTTCCCGGCCCTCAGGGCTGACCCGAAGGGTCTTGTTCTGAATCAGCAGGCCGGCCCCGGTCAAGTCCGTTAGCGTCGCCGCCACGTCGGTGGGGTCTTCGTCCAGAGTGGCGATCAGGTCGTCTTCCCCGATCCGGCCCTTGAGCCGGATCGCCTGCAACACAGTCAATTCAGACATTCGCCAGTCCCTTCTTGTCCTCGTTCATTCGTAGCGCGATCAGCATCGTGATCAGTGGATGGGGCGAGACGACATCGGTATGGCCCGCGGCGAGGGCGTCGGCGATCGCCGCCTCAGTGGTGTCGCCAAGCATCGGGAGGTCACCACTTGCATGGGCACGGATCGGGCTGATCCCCCGGGCGATCTCGGTGAGTTCGGCCAGATCGGGTGATTCCGTCTCGGACCATGCGGTGCGTTCGAGGACACCCTCGCGCACCTCGCCTTCGTCACCGTCGACGGTGATCATCTTGCCCGCCAGGGCTGCGGCCACGCCTGCGCCGCACCCCACCACGGCCGGTCGGCCGATCTCCCGGCTCACCACGGCGGCATGCGATGTCGCTCCGCCGATTTCGGTGACGATCCCTCGGGCGGCCAGCATCCCCTGCACGTCATCGGGATTCGTCGCCACCCGCACCAAGATGACGTCTTCGCCCTCGTCGGCCGCATCGAGGGCGTCATCGACGTCGGTATACGCCTTGCCGGATACCACGCCTGGGCACGCCGGCAGCCCGCTCGCTAAAAGCTTTGCGGAGAGTCGTGTTTCGGGTTGCAGCGCGGGCGCGAGCAACGTCTCGACATGCGCCGGGGTTACCCGGCGCAATGCCTCCGCGTCATCGATCAATCCCTCGTGGCGCAGCTGCAATGCCAGACGCACGGCGGCCTGAGCCGACCGCTTGGCGGTCCGGGTCTGCAGCAGCCACAGCTTTCCCTCTTCGACGGTGAATTCGATGTCTTGTACATCGGCACCGGAACGCTCCAACGACCGCGCCGCGGTCATGAGCTGCTCGTAGACGGCCGGTTGTTCATGATGCAGTGCGTCGATCGACGCGACGTCGACACTGCCCGATACGACGTCCTCTCCCTGGCCGTTCGCCAGCCATTCGCCGAACGGTTCGTTGGCCCCCGTGATCGGATTGCGGGAGAACAGGACGCCGGTGCCCGATTCGCGCGCCAGATTGCCGAAGACCATCGCCTGCACGATGACGGCGGTGCCGCCATCGTCGTCCAGGCCATGGTGGGCCCGGTAGCTGATCGCGCGTGGGCTTTTCCACGACGCGAAGACGGCCTCGATCGCTCCCCGTAGCTGCGCCCAGGGATCGGCAGGCACTTGAGCGCCTTCGTCACCGCCCAACACGATGCGGCGGTACATGTCGGTGAAGCGCTCGCGGGTGTCACGGGCGAATTCCTCGGACCCGGCGACTGCGAGTGCGCCTTCGACCGCGTCGTCGATGCCCAGGTCGAGCACGGTGTCCATCATGCCGGGCATCGATTGCGCCGCGCCGCTGCGCACACTGACCAGCAGCGGTCGCGGACCGTGCCCGAACGTGCGCGATGTCTCGGCTTCGAGCCAACTCATCTTGGCGCGCACGTCGTTCCAGATATCGTCGAGACAACGCCCCGGGCTTGCGAAGAACTTCGCGCACACCTCAGTGGTGATGCAGAAAGCCGGCGGCACCGGCAACCCCTGCCGGCGCATCGAATCAATGCCATAGCCCTTGTTGCCCAAGACCTTACGAGGCAGGCGGGTACCACCGTCCAACGTGACGACGAGGGTGTCTGCCGCACCCGACATTTTTGACATGAGATTAGATTCTAGCCGACAAGGCGTATTCGCAGTATCCACGTTCGTTTGACACTACGCCGTCCGCACCCAGGACGTTCAGAGGTCGGCTTGGATCCCCCGCCGACTAAGTGAGGGCGCGGATGCCCGCTCGGACCTCGTCGACGAAGAGGTCCGGCTGTTCCAAGGCGGCGAAGTGACCGCCCTTGGTGACGGCATGGTAGTAGCGCAGGTCGGTGAACCTGGTGCGAAGCCACCGCTCGCTGACCCGAACGATTTCCTTCGGGAACAGGGTGTAGGCGGACGGCAGGGCGACCTCGTCAAATGAGCTGATCAACGAGAAGCTCTCCCAGTACAGGCGCGCCGACGAGGCGGCGGTGTTGGTCAACCAGTACACCATGACGTTGTCCAGAATGACGTCGCGCGCAACGGCGTTCTCCGGGTGCCCACTGCAGTCGGTCCACGCGTAGAACTTCTCGGCGATCCAGGCAAGTTGACCGGCCGGCGAATCGGCGAGCCCGTAGCCCAACGTCTGCGGGCGGGTGGCCTGCTGTACGGCGTAGGCACCCTCCTGCTCCATGTATGCCGGCAGTCCCCCGACGGCCAGCTCATCGGGGGTCAATTCGCCGAGACCTCCCAGCGCCTCCGGTGAGGCCAGCGCCATGTTGACGTGAATCCCGAGCAACCCGGCGGGGGGCTTGATGCCCATCGCGGTAGTCACGAACCCACCCCAATCGCCGCCCTGCGCGTAGTACTGCGGGTAGCCCAACGCGACCATCAGTTCGTCCCACGCCTCGGCGATTCGCTCGATGCCCACACCGGGAGTCGTTGGCTTGTCGCTGAATCCATATCCCGGCAGCGAGGGAATGACCACGTGAAAGGCGTCTTCGGCCACGCCGCCGAAGCGTTCCGGCTCGGTCAGGGGGCCGATCACGTCGAGAAACTCGACCACCGACCCCGGCCAGCCATGCGTCAAGATCAGCGGCCGAGCGTCACGATGCGGGGAACGCACGTGCAGAAAGTGGATGCCGAGGTCGCCGACGGTCGCGTGGAACTGCGGATAGGCGTTGAGCCGGTTGGCGACCCGGTTCATGTCGTAGTCTTTCGCCCAATACTCGACCAGTTCGCGCATGTAACCCGAGGGGATGCCCTGTGACCAGTCGGACACGGTTTCCGCGTGTGGCCACCGCGTCCGGTCCAGACGAGCGCGCAGATCCGCGATGTCGGCCTCGGAAATCTTGACACGAAAGTTGCGAAACTCGACCATGCCGATCACTCTCCCGCGAAGTTAACGATCACTTACAAACTCTGGCATCTCGGTGCGGATGTTTTATGTTTTGCTGCAATGAGAATAGTTCTGCTATTGCCATCGTCAAGAACAATCGTTCTCATCCTCATCCGTACGATGTCGGGCCGGGAACGACGCCGGGGCTTCATCGACACGGCGAATCCCGTCAGATATGATTTTAATCGCAGTTAGATTCACGTCAGAACGCGGCAATGTCCGCTCCCGGCAATCGAAGGACTGGTCATGAAGGACGCTCCCCCACCACGTGAGGCCGACGTCGTCGTCGTCGGATCCGGCCACAACGGGCTGGTCGCGGCGGCGTATCTGGCCAAAGCCGGTCTCGACGTCCTCGTCGTCGAGGCCTCGCCGACGGCCGGCGGGATGACGTCGACCAATCCCTTTGCCCCCGAGGCGCCCGAATACACGATCAACGAGGCGTCGATCCAGGCATCGCTGTTCCGCACCACGACCATCGACCGGGACTTGGAGTTGTCGCGCAAGTACGGACTCCGCCAGACCGTCATCGATCCCGCCCACTTCCAACTCTCCGCCGACGGCGCGTCGCTCGGCTTGTGGCGCGATCCCCGCAAGACCGCCGCCGAACTGGAGTACTTCTCGAAGAAGGACGCCCGCGCACTGCTCGAACTCTACGAAGTCATCGACGCCGCCGTCGAGATCGGCCTGCCGATGATGCAGACCAGCGTCACCGAGCCCGAGATCAAGAACATTCTGAAGTCCGCGCGCGCGGTCGTGAAGAACCGCAAGCAACTGGCCGCTCTCGGCCGCTGGATGTCGAGCTCGCAGGCCGAAGCCATCGAAGAGAGCTTCGAGCACGACATGATCCGCGCACCCCTGCTCTCAAGCCTGCCGTTCATGCCGTTCGACGCCGACATGTCCGGGTGGTCGCTGATCTACCTGGGCGTGCTGAGCAAATACGGCGTCGCGATGTTCCACGGCGGCACCGGCTCCCTGCCCAAGGCGCTGATCGGCGTGATCAAAGACAACAAGGGCGACGTGATCACCAGCTCGCCCGTCGAGGAGCTGATCATCGCCAACAACCGCTGCACGGGCGTGCGGATCAGGGGCGGCGCCGAAATCCGGGCCCGCCGGGCGGTCCTCACCGCCTGCAGCCCGAAGACCACGTTGACCCGGCTGCTCCCGCGCGGCGTGCTCGAGCCCAAGAAGCAGAACGCGGCCGACCACATCCCGACTCGCAAGCGAGGGATCGCCGACGCCAAGGTCAACGTCGCCCTGTCGGGCCGCGTCGACATGTCCAAGCACGAGAAATGGCGTGGCGACGGCATCGACCTGCGGCAGGCGTGCAACTGCTATCACACCTACCAGCAGGCGCTGGATGCCGCGCGGTCCTGCGTGCTCGGGAAGGTGCCCGACGCGATCCCCGGCCTGGCGCAGGTGACCAACTCCTTCGACCCGTCGATGTCACCCCCGGGCAAGGACCTGTGGTGGTTCTGGACCGGCCTGACCCCGTCCTTCCCCGAAGACGGCTGGGATGTCGCCCGCAAGCACATCACCGACAGCATCCTCAAGGACGCCGAGCTGTACTACAAAGGCGTCGAGGACATGCAGGTCGCCGTGCGGCCGCTGATGCTTCCCGATATCGAGGAGCGGTTCTGGGCGATCGACGGTTCGGTGTATCACGTGGACCCGACCATCACCCGATTCGGCCCGAACAAGCCGGTGGCGGGCTTCGCCGGGTACAAGACTCCGGTCGACGGCCTCTACCTCACCGGGTCGGGTACGCACCCGGTCGCCGGCATCAGCGGTATGCCCGGCCAGAACGCGGCGCGCGTCATGCTCAAACACCTCCACCTGGAGGACAAGGGTGGCCGGCTGGGTGTGCTCAAGGAGTTGGTGACGCGCCGCAAGAAGGCCGAGAGCGACCCGTACTCCAGCGGACAGAACGACCCGTTCCCGGCTGAACTCTGAGCCGGCAGTCGGGCCGCCGCCGAGAACTGGTCCCCAGCAATACTTCTGGGTAAAGAGCTAGTCCTGGATCGACAGCGCGCTGGTCGGGCACTCTCGCACGGCTTGCTCGACCGCGGCACGCTCATCCTCGGACGGTTCGGGATTGATTGCCTGCGCCTGGCCGTCGTCGCCGACCTCGAACACCGTCGGCGCAGCCATCTCGCACAATCCGATTCCCGAACACTTCGTAGTGTCGACGGCCACCTTCATCAGAACATCCTCCGCATGATGTTCAGCGCCCGCTGACTGTACGGCGGATAGACCAGGCCGGGATCGGGTTTGGCCGACTTCGCCAGCACCGCACGGCGATGGCTCAGCGCCTCGAAGCCCCATTTACCGTGATAGGCACCCATACCACTGGCTCCGACGCCACCGAACGGCAGCGACGGAACCAAGCAATGCATGGCCACATGGTTGATCACCGCTCCACCCGACGGAATGCGGTCGATCAGGCCGCGGCCGATCTGGCCCGAAGCAAAAATGTAGAGCGCCAGTGGCTTTGGCCTTTCGTTGACGAAATCGACTGCGTGATCGAGGGATTCGACCGCTATAACAGGCAGGATCGGGCCGAAAATCTCGTCGGTCATCACCGCATCGGTCGGTGATGGGTTGAGGATAACGGTCGGTTCGATCCGCAGCGTGGCGCCATCCGCGCGCGCCCCGGTAACCACCTTGCCGTCCGTGGTACTGATCAGCGAAACCAAGCGGTCGAACTGACGTTGGTTGACGATCCGCAACGCCGGATCCGGTTCACCCGAACGGAAATCGCGAACATTCGCGACGATCTTGCCGACCAACTCGTCGACGACCCGACGGTCGGCCAGCACATAGTCCGGTGCGATGCACGTCTGGCCCGAATTCATCAACTTCACCCACGCGATGCGTCGCGCGGCGACATCGATGTCGGCGTCGGCCGCAACGATCACCGGACTCTTGCCGCCCAGTTCCAACGTCACCGGCGTCAGGGTCGGCGCAGCGGCGGCCATGATCTTCTTGCCGATCTCGGTGCCGCCCGTGAAGAGCGCGTGGTCGAATCCCGCCGCAAGCAGCTCCTGGGTCACGGCCGCATCCCCTTCAACGACCCGGACCGCGTCCGGATCGACGTACAGCGGAAGCAACTTCGCCAACAACGCCGATGTTGCGGGCGCGAGCTCGGAAGGTTTGATCACCGCGCAGTTGCCGGCAGCTACCGCGGCCACCAACGGCGCCAGGCTCAGATACAACGGGTAATTCCAGGGCCCGATGATCAGCACCACACCCAGCGGGTCGTATTGGACCCAGCCGCGACCGGGCAACTGCGCCAACGGCAATGACACGCGCTGCTTGCGCATCCACCGCTTCAAATTCTTGCGAGCGTAGACGGCTTCGCCCTTGGTTGACGCGATATCACCCAGCCACGCCTCCGTCGGGGAGCGACCGAGGTCTTCGGCCAACGCCGTCGCGATGTCCGGCTCTCGCTCCGCGACAAACCGCTCGATCCCACGCAGCTGCTGCAGTCGCCATTCCAAGCCGCGGGTCCGGCCGGAACCGAAGACCCGGCGAACCTCGGCAAGCACGCTGGCGCTGTTGGTTGTCTCCAGTGCGTGAATTGTCACAGAATCTCCTGAAATGCCTCAGATTTCGGGGGCGGGCACTACGCCACTGCCCACCGCCCCGCTGATGCCGCCGTCGACAGCAATCGCCTGTCCGTTGACCCACCTCGCATCATCGGATGCCAAAAACAGCACGACGTCGGCGATGTCCTCGGGATCGGCATGGCGCCCCAGCAGATTCTTCAATCCGTCGAGGGTGTCCTTGCCCATCGACTCCTCGAAGTCGACCAGAATCGGCGTCTCCACCGGCCCGGGAAGCACTGCGTTGATCCGGAATCCCATCTCGCCCAACGCCAGACCCATCGACATCGCATAGACCGTGCTGACTTCCTTGGAGAAGTTGTACGCATTGCCCTGCTGCGGGTTGGCCTTGAACCATGCCGCACCCTCTTCGAAGGTATCGGTGCACAACAGGTCTCGAATCGCATCGAGACGCAGTGGCCAGCCGAAGCCGGCGGTCGACGACACGATCGTGACCGAGCCGCCCGGCTTGAGGCGCTCGAAGAACGACTCGGTCAAGTGCCGCACCGCAAGGCTGTTGACGGCTACCACCAAATCGGCGGGCGCGGTGCCGGGAATGCCGGCAACGTTGATCAACCCGTCGAACTCGCCATCGAGTTGCTCCACGGCGCTGTCGATGCTGTTCGGATTCGCCAGGTCGACCTCGACGTGGCGGGTCACGTTGGCGGTCGGTGTGTTGCGGTCCAGGCAGTGCACCTCGGCCCCGGCGGTTAGCAAGCGCTCGGCGACCGCATGGCCGATACCCGATGCCGCGCCGGTGACGACGTACCGTTTGCCCTTGAAGTCGGCCATGATTCTCCTAGTCGAGGGTGTAGGGAAGCGATTTGACTGCGGTGATGAAATTGCCGGTCAGATACTCGGGTTCGCCCACCCGCAGGTTCGGCGCCCGGAAGATCAGCTCGCGGAAGATCGACTCCAGCTGCATCTTGCCCATGAAGGCACCCATGCAGAAGTGCGGCCCGCCGCCGCCGAATGCGACATGGGGGTTCGGCGATCGGGTGATGTCGAACTCGTAGGGGTTGCTGAAGACCCGCTCGTCGCGGTTCGCCGACGAGTAAACCATTGTGACCCAGTCACCTTCGCGGATGTGCTGGCCGTGCAGCTCGGTGTCCTGGGTAGCGGTGCGCCGGAATGTCATCACCGGCGTGGTCCACCGGACGAACTCCTCGATCGCGGTCTTGATGTGACCGTCGAAATCCTTTTCCAGCAACGCTTTCTGCTCGGGGAACTGTTGCAGGGCAAGTGTGGTGAAGGTGGTGGTGGTGCGGGTGGTGTCATTGCCCGCCACCGACAGCAGGACGAAGTAGGGGCCCAGCTCGTCGTCGGTGAGTCGCCGCCCATCGATCTCGGCTTGCACCAGCGAGGTCATCACGTCGTTCTGCGGATGTTCACGTCGCGCCTCGGCCAGGCCGATCCCGATATTGAGCAGTCCGACAAGGGAATCGGTCAGTACCTCTCCGGGTTCGCGTCCGGCCGCGACATCGGGATCGGCCCACGCCACCATGCCCTCGGCCAGGTGTGCCGCCTCGTCACGCTGATCCTCGGGCAGGCCGAGCATCTCGTAAATCGTCCACATCGGTAGCCGCTTGGCCACCTGCTGGACGAAGTCACCGTCCTTCGTTTTGATCAGGTCGTCGACAATGGATTTGGCCTGGTGCTCGATCTGGTCCTTGATCTTGGCGACCTGTCGCGGCGTGAAGACCGAGCTGACGAGCCGCCGCAGGCTCGAGTGTTTCGCACCGTCCATACCCAGGAAAGACTGGGTGGCGTCGAGCATCTCCTCGGGCACGGCCTCGAACGTGATGCCCTGCCCGGAACAGAAGATCTCCGGGGTCTTGCTGACGTAGCAGACATCCTCGTGCCGGGTTACCACCCAAACGCCGTCGATCTCGGGCTCCATCATTGAGCCCTCAATCGGGGGGTGCCAGCTGACCGGCCGTTCGTCGCGCAGGATCTTGAAGGACTTCTCGCGCTCGTCGAAGCTCTGCGCCCAGAAGGCTTGCTTGGAAATGTCTACCGGATCAAAGGGCGGGCGGTCGATCTTCGGTGTTGTCTCAGTAGTCATGCGTTTGCCTCCAGATAACGGGCCTTCAGGCTCCTCTTCACCAGCTTCCCGGTGGCTGTCCGGGGAAGCTCGTCGACGAAGTCGACGGTGCGCGGAGCCTTGTAGTGAGCGATACGGTCTCGGACGTAAGCGATGATCTCGTCGGCCAGTTCGGCGGATGGTGTTGTCCCGGACTTCAATTGAACGACCGCCTTGACCTGTTCACCCATCTCCGGGTCGGGAACGCCGATCACCGCGACGTCGAAGACCTTGGGGTGCAGCGCGAGGACGTTTTCGATCTCCTGCGGATAGATGTTCACCCCGCCGGAGATGATCACGAATGCCTTGCGATCGGTCAGGAACAGGTAGCCCTCCTCGTCGACATAACCGATGTCGCCGACGGTGGACCAATTCTGGTGCGCGGGATGCCTTGACGAGGCGGTCTTCTCGGGATCGTTGTGATACTCGAAGGGCACCACATCGCGTTCGAAGTAGACGGTGCCGACCGCGCCGGGTGGCTGCTCGTTCCCGTCGTCGTCACAGATGCGCAGCACACCGAGCGCAGCCTTGCCAACCGAACCGCGCTTGTTCGTCCACTCCGCGGTGGTGATCACCGTGGTGCCGTGTTGCTCTGTCGCACCGTAGTATTCGACGAGGATCGGGCCCCACCAGCCGATCATGGCGTCTTTCACCTCGGGTGGGCAGGGAGCCGCGGCGTGCACCGCGATGCGCAGCGAGGAGACGTCATAGCCGTTGCGAACCGCCTCGGGCAATTGGAGCATCCGGACGAACATCGTCGGAACCATCTGGGTGACGGTCACCCGATACTGCTGGATGGCGGCCAGCGCCTTCTCCGCGTCGAAGCGCTCCATCACAACGACCGTGCCGCCCAGGGCCTGGACGCCGGCACACCACTTCAGCGGGGCGGTGTGGTAAATCGGTGCCGGCGAAAGGTATACGTCCTCGCTGGAGATCTTGAAGACGTGTGCCAACAGCCCGACCAGCGGGTCCCCGGGCTCGTCGACCTGGATCGGCAGCAGATGCGGCTTGATGCCCTTGGGCCGTCCGGTCGTGCCCGACGAGTACAGCATCTCCGCACCGCGCGGTTCGTCGGCCAATCGCGGCCCGGCCGTGGCCAATAGCTCGCCGTACGGCCGGTACCCCGTGACCTCCCCACCGAACGCGTACCAGTGCTCGACGTCGGGAACCAGGTCGAGCAGTTGTTCGGCCAGTTCCCGCACACCAGAGGAGGCGACGACCACCCGGGCCCCGCTGTCGCGCACGATGTAGGCCGCTTCCTCCGGCGCTAGATGCCAGTTGACCGCGGTGATGTACAGACCGGACCGCAGTGCGGCCCAATAAATTTCGAACGCCTCGGCGGCATTGTCGGAGAGCATCGCGATGACGTCGCCCTTGCGCAGCCCCATGGCATGTAGCGCCGACGCCAGCCGAGCCGAATTGTCGTCGAGTTGTCCATAAGTGAGCGTCCGGCCCGAGTCGGCCAGGATCACGGCCGGCCGATCGGGCGCGGACGCTGCATGTGTGCCTGGAAACATACGTTTAGACGAGCAGGTCGTCGCGACCGTCGCTCTTGAGTCGCTCGATATAACTCGGATAGAGCTTCTTGCCCAGCGGAGCCAGCTTGAGCAGGCTCGCCACATTGCCGTCGACCTTGATCTTCTTCTTGGCCATGGCCAGCGGCAAGTTGACCTTGCCCTGCCAGTATCCGTTGCCGGTTTCAGCCGTCATGGACATCGTCGCTGTCGGGGCGGGCCCGCCGTCCAGACCCTCGCGCACCGACTTGTTTCCCATGTCGATCACGACGAGGGCCTCGGGGTCGGTGAAGTCGAACGCCACGACAAGCCCGGTGGCGACTAGCTTGGGACCGATCTCCTCGTCATCGAAGGCCGTCTCGAAGATGCCGCCGATGTACTTCCTGACCTCCGCCGAGTCTTTGAACCCCATTGTTCTCCTAATTTACTTTCGATTAAATTCCCGCCCCAGACAAGTGGCCTTGCTTGGATTGGCCCCATGACCACAGGCTATGACCTCTGTCACAGGAACGCTACCATAAGTTGACTTATGGTCAAGGCCGCACAGTGTCCGCCAACTTCTCAGCGGGCTACCCGTCAGCACGCAGTCTCCCGCCTCCGCCTGCCCACTACATCGGGCAAACACGTGAATGCGATGGGTGGTGCTTGCCCGCCACCACTCATGATGGATATAGTCGACTACTATCTTTGATGGAAGGCGAGCCATGAGCGACGACGCTTTGTACCGCGCCGTGCTGAAGGTTTGTGCGTGGACAGGCCCCACGATGACTGCGCTCTTTCTCGCCGGAGCTGTGCCACTCGCGAAATTCTTTGTGCCGCCTTACTCCGCTGAGCACAGCCCGGCCGGGGTCGCGCACATGTACGTCGACAATCTCACCGGGATCCGGGTCGGATGTGTCGTGATGTGCTTCTCCGCCGCGCTTTTCTTACCATTTGGGCTGTCCATCGCCGCCGTGGTTCGACGAACCGACTCGGCGGGGGTGTTGCTTTCTTGGATTCAGGTCGCCTCAGTAGCGGTTGCCACGATCGTGATCCTGTTCATTCCGATCTTTTGGGGTATTGGCACATATCGCGCTGGCTCGGTGTCCCCGGAGATCACCCAAACGTGGAACGACGCGGGCTGGTTCGGTGTGTTGTTCGCAGTACCGCCGTTCAGTCTGTGGTGTGCGGCCATCGCGGTGGCAATCATGCGCCGCGATGGTTTGCTTCCACGGTGGGTGGGCTACCTGAACCTTTGGATGGCAATCCTTTTCATGCCGGCGATGATGATGATCTTCTTCAAGCACGGACCGTTTGCACAAAACGGTGTTCTGACCTTCTGGATGCCTGTCGCCGTGTTCTTTGGCTGGATCATCACGATGTCTTGGGCTGCTGCCCGGCAGGCGAGACTTCCTTCCGGGCCACCCGGCGAGACGCTTAACCCTGGTCGCGAGGCGGCCTCGGCGACGAGCGCAATGTAGGACCGGGGCATGTCACGGCGGCAACGCTGGCTTAGGCCGACAGCGCACCCTCTGCCCGCCGATTTCGAAGGACTGACGTGAGTCGAAGGATCATTAAAATTCGCGGCTGGAGCGGCACCGGCGTCCTGGTCGTTATAGCACTCGGCTTCGCAGGGTGGGCGCAATTCTTCCCGCGACGAGGCCAGCATCCCTACCAACAGTCAAGCAGCCGTGGCTGGCCTGATAGATCGCGTACGGTTCGGTGATGGCGATAGGCCCAGATTCGACGCGGCGCCAGCCACGACGCAAGCCCGGCGAAGTCAGAGAGCTACTCGTCGGCGCCGCACGGGAAGCATTTGTCGACGTCGGCTACCAGGGCGCATCTCTTCGCCAAATCGCACTCAGGGCGGGCACCACCCAGGCAGTGCTCTACCGCTACTTTCCTTCGAAGTCGCAGTTGTTCGAGGAGGCGGTGCTCCGACCGTTTGAAGACTTTGTCGCCCACTTGGTCGACGATTGGCGTCAGACTTCGGTGTCGGTACTGTCCACCGGCGATCTCATCGCTGGCTTTACCCGATCGCTCTACGATTTCACCGTCAGACACCGCGGTCTCATCATGGCCTTACTGGCCGCCGACGCGCACAGCGAGGATCCGATGACTGAGACCAAAATGTCGTTCGCACAGACCATTCACACCGTCGTCGGCCGCGCCCTCGATGACGCGGCACATCGGGGGTGGGCCGACATAGACGTCGAAGTGGCGGCGCCGGCGACCATGGCCATGATAATTTCGACCGCATTGCTCGACGACTGGCTCTTCCCGCAGAGCGAACGACCAAAGCGCGAACGCATCCTCAACGAGATGATCCGCTACGAAATCCGGGCCATCACCGGGGAAAATTCGCCCTAGCCGGCCAGGTTCGATCCACCAAAGCGGTTATACCGCAGTCGTTTCGGGGTCGACTCAGACAAGCGTGCTACTGACCCCTGACTGTGAGTTCGGCGTGGATCGGATAGCCGATAAAGTCATCCACCGCGGGCACTCGTTGGCGGCGGCGACGGTTACCATGCCTCACCATGTACGACACGCATGCGATCCTGGACGCCATCGATCACCACACCGTACCGATCCTGGTTGGATTCGGGTTGGCGATGGTCCTGCAAAACATCGCGATGGTCACCGCGGTGGTGATGACCCGGCGTGACGGGTGGATCTCGATTCCGCTGCCGTGCACATTCCTGTGGTTCGCCCACGATTTCGGCGTGGTAGCCCGATTCAACACCTGGTTCAACGTGTACGACCATTGGTTCCTCAAGTTGTTCTGGCTCGGCTTGCTCACCGCGCTCATCCTCGAGCTCGTCTTCTTCGTTCAGGCGCTGCGGGTCGGGCGCGCCGAGTATCTGCCGAACGGCACCCAGGCCCAATGGAGCGCGCTGGTCGTCGCCGGCGCGGCGGCATTCGTGGTCGTCTGGGAATACATGAAGATCGTCTGGGACGATCCGCTTTACCAAGCCGCACCCGCGATCACCTTGTTCCTGCTGCCGTTGGCGACCACGGCCCTACTCTTACGCCGACGGTCCGCCGTTGCGCAGTCTCCGGTCATCTACGGGTGTTTTGCCACGATGGTGGTGCTCTGGTGGGGCGTGACGGCCGGCTACTACGGCAATGGATTTGCGACCTGGCAGTACCTGCTCACCGGTGTCGTCGCGTTCGTGATGCTGGTTGGCATCACCGTCGCCGTGGCACGGATGCGGCGGGACGCCGAGACGCGAGTCCCGGCCGCGGTTTGATTCGAGCCCATTAAGGGACTGCCAGTCCCTTGACGGGTTAGGCGGGGCGCTATAGCGTCAGTGGTCGCCCAGTCGACGCCGCCAGGAGCCCTTCAGTGACACTCGTTGTCTACGGAGCGACCGGTGCCACCGGCCGCCGTGTCATCCAATTAGCGTCAGCCGCAGGTATTTCCGTGATTGCGACGGGACGTAACTTGGCCGCACTCGCCCGGCTCGGTGTCGACTATCGGGTGGCGTCGCTCGCGCCCGCGGAATTGGACGCAGCGTTTAGCGGCGCTGCGGTCGTCGTCTCGTGTGCGGGTCCGTACACCCATTTCGGGCCTCCGGTACTCGACGCGGCCATCCGCGCCGGTGCCTCGTATGTCGATTGCACCGGTGAACCACGTTGGGTGCAAAGCATTGTCGACGAGTTCGAGAGCCGGGCCATCCAAGCGGGCATAGCGGTCGTGCCCTCGCTGGGCCTGGGTGTGGCAACCGACATCGCCGCCACCGCAGCGGCGGAACGCGTCGGGGGCGCCGGCAGCGTGCGGCACTTGCACTGTGCGGTCAAGATCGTCGGCATGCGCCCCTCCCCCGCCACCATGCGTTCGACGGTCGAACTTGTGGCAGGTGGAGCACCGATAGTCGAGAGCGGCCGTGTTTGTTGGGAATTGGCGGGGAGCCGGATTCACCGCTTCGCGACGGGACGCGGCGCGCTGTTCAGCACCCCGGACGCACTGGTGCTGGCAAGAGCGTATCCGCGGGCACATATCGAATGTCACGTTCAGCCCGTCGCCATGGGGCCCGCATTGGCCGCCGGCGGATTGTTGTGGCGGATTCCGGGCAGCCTGGCGGCTACCCGCGCATTGCTCGCCCGCCCAGCACATTCCGCGGCACACGCCGGCGGTGGGCGTTCGTTGGTGACGGCCGAGGCCGAAAGCGCCTCGGGACGATGCACCGTCACCGGCTCGGTCGACGACGTCTACGACATCACCGGGCGCGGGGCGTTCGCGGTGGCACGAGCGCTATTGGCCGGCCCCGGAAAGCGCACCGGGCTTCGCAACGCGGGACAGTTCCTTCCCCCGCCCCAGCGGGCCGCCGACGATCTCGGTGTTCGACTTACGGTGTGCTGACCGAAGATTTAACAGCATTGCGTTACAAATGGATTAGCCAAAGTAGGCGATTTTTGACACGCGCATGATGCGAAACATTGCGTAGTGACATATTGTCCGACTGTGATTGAGTGGACTCAGCCAGGTGGCGGAACGAACGCGCAACACGGCGGCCCTGCGAGAGCGGCGTAAAGCGGCCCTCGAGCTTAAGCTACTCGCCGCCGTCGAACGCCTGCATGAAGAGGGCCTCGCGTACGGCGAGGTGAGTGTGGAACGACTGCTCACCGCGGCGGGGGTAACGCGTTCTACGTTCTGCTCCTAGTTCGATGACAAGGACGCGCTGTTGAGCGATCTTGCCGGCGCTGTGCTCGACGAGTTGCTCCAACCGTGGTTTGCCATCGACCCGACCGGGTCCAAGGAAGATCTGCGTCGGGGCATCGACGGAATTTTCCGCACCTATCGTGCTCATCGCGCCATCATGGTCGCGATCGATGAGCCCATGCCCGGGGGCAGTGCCGAGCGCGAGTTCGAAGGACTGATGGCACGCTCGACCACGGCGGTTTCGGCCTATATCAAAGCCGGGCAGTCGTCCGGCACCGTCGATGCGGCGTTAGACGCGAATACCCTTGCGGCACTTTCGATGTGGATGAGTGAGCGCGGACTGGCTAAGTCGGTCGCGCAGGCGGGACCTCGTGAGCTGGAGGCTTTGGCGGATGGGCTCACCGAAATCTTTTGGCGCACACTGCGCGGAGGAGCCGCGGCATGATGGCGCCCGCGTCGATAGATCGGCAGGAGCACGGTCGGCGCCGAGGCAAACGAGACGAGACCCGCAACGACCTGCTGCGCGCCATGCAAGCGATATTGGAGTCGGGCGAAACATTCGCACAGGTCAGCGTGGAACGCCTCGCGGCCGAAACTGGGATGTCGCGCACCCGTTTCTACATGTAATTCGAAGACCTCGGCGATCTGCTGTGTTCGGCATACGCCCGAGTTGTCAATGAGGGCAAAGAGATCGTCGCGAAGTGGTGGGACGACGACGGCTATATCGAGCGAGAGCGGATGAGAAGAATCCTCGGCGAACTCGTCCGTTATCGGGCCGAACACAGCTGCGATGGCGCGAAGCAGGTCCAGTAGTAGCCCTGGTCTAGGGTCTCGGCCTCGATGACGTGCTCGACGCCATCGGACCGGAACACCACCATAAATGACCGTGCAGATGCGCCGATCGCTATCGGAGCTGTGCCGAACTGCCGTCTCGGGCAGGACCCCCAGCGTGCCGAACGCCCCAAGCGTCCCCACCGTGACCGGCCGCATCCAGAAGCTGCTACTGAGCGGCGTGACGACGCCGGCGAGATCCTCCTCGGCGTTGACGGTCGTCCAGTAGGTCGTCGGACCGCCCGGCTGATGCAGAGGATCTACAGCTACTTTCATACCCGTCTACGCCACACGGACCTGGCCCGGCGGCGCAAGGCGTCTTGACGCTCGGCGGGTGTAACCCGGGCCGACGACGCCGGCAACTCCGCCGCCAATGCCGACAGCGGAACTGTTCTGATTTTGGGCAGCGGCGTGCTGTCCGCCTTGTAGTAGCGCGCGGTGATCAGCCCGACGGTATGACCGCCCGCGTCAAGCCAGTTCGCGTAACCCGGGTCCTCATGGGCGATGACCGCACGGAACACGCCGTCGTCGTCGAGCACCGCCTGGTGGCCGTTCAGCGACGTTTGGCGCAGGTTCCAGTCCAGTGCTTCCCAGAAATGGGATGTCAGCTGGTACTGCCAATACCTGGCGTTCGGCGGCGCGACTTCGATGATAACGGCTTGGTCCTTCTCGCAGCGGTAGATTCCCTTGCCGTACAACAGGTCTGCCCATGCGAAATCGATCTCGACGAACTTCAGCGAGTCGGGGGGTGCCTGGAAATACTCGTCGACGGCGAGCTTGCAGGCCGCCGGCACGATCCGGACCCAATCGATCAGCAACTGCAGCCGCTCGGCCATATCGGCGGGCTGCAGCGTCGGCGGCGGATAGTTCACACCGTCGCGCTCGATGATCAGCTCCGCGGGTTCCTCGGTATCCCAGTCGTAGTAGTACTGGCGGACGATGATCGAACCGGGACCCTCGCAGGTGCGTACCCAGTTGCCGGGCTGTTCTGTCGCCGACAGCACCACCTCGATCGTTCCATCGTCCTCGACGTGGAAGTCGCTCTTGCGATCGACGAGCTTCCAATCGGCGAGGTGCGAGGTGTGCCCGGTACGCGTCTCGACGTCGAAAAGCCTTGCGGTCCCACGCTTACCGCGGATTCGGTAGATGCCGTCGCCGTGCACGGCCGCCCAGTGGTAGCAGCAATCGGTCGCCGGGATGCCGTACTGCATGTACGGGCTGATGAATTTGACCAGCCAGGGGTAGTGGGCGTCCCACCCCTCCATCGTCATCATGATCCCGGACTGCAGTAGCCGGGTCAGGTACCGCAGCCCCTCGGCGCGCAGCAGCGGTGTGTCGACCTTGTCGTTGTCATGGACGTAGGTCGCCATTTCAGCGATCGCCTCGCCCAGGGTCTTCCACAGATCGGCCTCCGACACACGTGGATCGTCGACGACTTCGGTGTCCATGATCGTCATCTGAAGCGGTTCCTCCTAGTGGGGAGCAAGTTGCGGAAATGCGTTGAGGTACCCCGCAAAACACTCCTCGACCATTTCGGGAGTGACACCCCAACGCGATGGCCGGTAGTCGTGGGCACCGAAGTGCCCCTCCGGCCGGCGAGCGTTATACGCCGCGAACGCGGCGCGTGATTCGTCGGTGATGGACCGTCCGGCGCGGCGATAGACCTCGGAGACCACACCGTCGATGTCGTCCCGGATCTGCTCGTAGTCGACGTCGTAGATGTCGAGATCGGGTATCGCCGCCCGTGCGGCAAGGTTGCGCGCGGTGTAGGCACCCCAGAACTGCGCGAAATCCGGGCCCAGTGCAGCGAGGTCCACGACGTCGGAGTTCATCCCCCGTGCCACTTCGATCAGTGAGCAGTACGACCCGAGCACCGTGTACACGTCGCGATGGCATTGCACGAAGGTGGCACCCGGGAAGAGTCGATGCAGCACCGCGACCTGACCAATGTGCATGGGCGACTTGATAACCCATGAACGTCCGCGCGCCCCACCGTCCTGCCACTGCAGGTACTGCAGCACGGTGCGCATGTAGGCGTACGCGGAGTCTTGCCGGTCGGCGATCCACTTGCGGTGGTTCGGCAGGTGCAGCCGGTGCGAGGCCACCGGCGCGTCAAAGGTCAGTTCCATCAGCCACAGGTCCTCGTCGGGCTCGTGGGCCTCCATCGGATGACGGGCCATGAACTCCGGCACTTGGCGCAGCATCGCCTCGAACTGTTCACCCAGCGCGATACGGGTCTGAGGATCGCCCGGCATCGGCGCGGGATTGAGCAATCGCCACACCTCGAGCCGCTGGATGCCCGGATCGGCCGCGATGGTGCGCTGCAGCTTCGACGTCCCGGTGCGCGGCAGCCCCAGAATCACGATGGGGGGCAACAATTCCTGCTCCAGGATCTCGGGGTGCGCACGCAGGTCCCGGGTGAAGCCGAGCCGGTTGACCAGTAGCCGCAGAATGTCCTGCGCCTGGCTCACGACCCCAATGGCGTTGAGGTCGGCCTCCGTTCGCATGTCGGCCAGCAGGATGTCCAAGCTCTCGATGAAGCCGGTATCGTCTCCCCAGTCGTCCAGACCGATGGCTGCCGAGGCGGCCGCCATCAGCGGCTCACGCTCGAGCGGGGGCAGCGCCGCCGTCACGATGTCGCGGCGCCCGAGGTGACGACCCGTTCCAACCGCTCGGTCAGCGGCAGGCATAGCGAGGCACCGAGCTTGCTCATGTCGAGATTCGGTGAGATGTCGGCGGTGCCATCGGCAAGCGCCTCCCGTAGCACGGCCGCGAATTTCTCCAGGTCCGCTTCGGTCTCGCCTTCGATCTCATAGATCGCCAGATACGCCTGCTCGGGCCCGACGACGCCCGGCAACGTCTCGACGTCCTGCGCGATCTTGTATCTGGTCGCCGCGATGACGCCGGGGATCGTCACCAGATCGTGGATGTGCTTGTTGGAATACCAATCGTTGTAAGCATTTTCGGTTTCCGCCGACGTCGGCTGGGTAAACGCGAGCATGATCGCGTGCGGCATCTCAGTTCTCCTCCGTTGGATTGTTGGCACTTTCCGCCTTGAGTCCGGCCGCAACTTGCAGCAGCCGGCTGATCGACGACGGGAATCCGGCGGCGCCGGTGTGTAGTGGCATGATGTCGAGCAGTCCGACGAAGGTGGCCCCGGCCTCGACCCAATCGCGGCCAACCTTGACGGCTTCCTCGGGTGTCCCCCAGGTCGCCGATCTGGCGCACATCTCGCGCGGAACGTCGCGGATGATCGTCTCCGCATCGGCAGCCGTCATCGTGAACGGCATGTAGTCCTTGGAGTAGTGCCAGCCGGCCGGAAACACGCTCTGCAGTCCTTCATTTCGCCACTCGTCCTGATTCATCCGCCCGTAGCTCGCCGAATACCACTTGATCTGCGGGCTCTCCTGCGCGGCGGCAACGACATCGGGATCCTCGTGCAGGCCGCACGGCAACCACACGCCGAAGCCGAACGCGTCGGGATCCCGTCCGGCCGCCTCGACTCGGTCGCGGATGCTGGACACACGCGAGGCGAAGACGTCGAGATTGGCGACCGCATTGGGAAACGACGCCTCGATTCCGTCGGCGTGCTTGGCGCACAGTTCGGTGAACTTCGGTCCCCCGCCGAGGCCCCAGATTTCGGGGCGGGCCGGCCGGTACGTGCCCAGATAACCGTGGTCGATGCTCCAGCGTTTGCCGCTGTAGCTGAACGGCTCATCCGTGTCGAGCAGTTTGCGAGTAAGAACAAGGACGTCTTCCAGTCGCGACAGCGCCTGACCGGTCGGGTGCCCAAAGGGCGTCATGTGCCGGGCCTCGCCCAGGCCGATGGCGCAGGTGACGGTGCCTTGGGTTGCCGACGCCAGCGACAGCAGTGTCCGGGTCAGTTCGGCCGGGCGCGAGCGCACGCCATCGGTCGTCATCCGCACGCCGATACCCGGACTGGCGGCCAGCGCGAACGCGCACTCGACGAAGGGGTCGTGGGTGGAGTGCGCGTCCGGAGCCTCGACACCAGCGGGGACACCGAAACCTTGTGGCGCCCAGCCGGTCAGCTCATCCCACACCCAGAACTGGTCCACCGCGCCGGATTGCTCGAGGGCACCGACGAAATCCCGGATTCCGGCCAGCGGAGTGCACCGATGGTTGGGATAGGCAACGGCAATCCGGGGAGAGCGCATGCCGACCGACATTAAGGGACTAGCAGTCCCTAGTCAAGGGACCGTTAGTCCTTAGCTAGCCGGGCTCCGTACAGGAACACCCTCGTCACGTGGTCGATCACCTCGTCGCGTGAAGGCTTGTCGTCGTCGCCCGGAACCAGCGGGTGATCGAAGACCACGATGGACGCGATCGTGCCGAACAGCAGTCGCATGGTCAGCCCCAGACCGCTCTGCGGCACCCAGCCCCGTCGCTGCGCCTCGAGGCTGGTGGTGCGCATGATCTCGGCAAAAAATCGGTCGAACTGCGCATCCAGCCGGGCCAGGCTGATCGTGTCGAGTTCGTGTCCCGCCACCGCGACACCCACGAGCGCCTGCCGGTGCGCGGTGCAGCTGTCGTAGAACAGCTCGACGATCGTGCGGGTGATTTCGAAGTCACCCCATTTGGGGTTTTTGATGTCGTAAGCGGCGGTGTAGTTCTCCAAGAACTCCGCGAACGGCGCAAGCACCGCGGCCCCGAAAAGGTCTGCCTTATCGGTGAAGTGGCGCCAGATCGCCGAGCGCGCCACACCCGCTTCCGCGGCGATATCGTCTGCGGTCGCCGAGGCATAGCCCTTGGCGGTGAAGACCCGGGCCGCAGCGTCAACCAACAGCTGGCGAACCTCGGCGGTGGATCGACGGGAGCTAGCAACCATTCTGAAATGGTAGCCATACCCGCGGCCGACCACCCGAACCTTTGGGGCACATCCAAATCAGGTCGTCAACGATCAGCCGAGGTGAGCTGCTCGATGAGCCGGTATTTTTGAACCTTGCCGGTCGACGTGGTGGGCAAATCCTCCGCGCGGTAGAACACCACGCGCTTCGGTACCTTGAAGCGCGCCAGCTTTGCGCGACAGACATCCAGCACATCGTCTTCGGTAAGTTCCGATCCGGTTGTGGGAACCACCACGACACAACCGATTTCGCCCCAACGGTCGTCGACCAGCCCGACGGCGAAGACCTGGCTGATCTCGTCATGCGCCGCCAGCAGATCCTCAATCTCCTTGGGCATCACCAGTTCGCCACCGCTCTTGTACAGGTCTTTGCCGCGACCGTTCACCTCGAGGTAGCCATCGGCGCGCACTCGGCCGAGGTCCCCGGAGAAGAGCCAGCCGTCCCGCAAAGCTGCTGTGGTGTCCGCGGGGCGATTCCAATACCCCAACATCGCGGTCGGCCCCGACGAGACCAATTCGCCCTCGATGCCGGCCGGCAGATCCTGCGCCGTTTCCGGGTGCACTGCCTTGTAGACGATGAGCGCGTCGGTCCCAGGGATCGACGCCGCGCCAGCCATCTTCGGCTTGCCAACGGTTTCAGAGGTCAGGTGGAGCGGGTCCTCGGGCCGCGTAAGCGTCATCGCGCCGCCGCATTCGGTCATCCCGTACCCGGTGACGATCTCACTGACGCCGAAGTCCTCCTCGATCTGTCGCCACAGCCATACCGGTGCCGGAGCCGATCCGCACAGCATCGCGGTCAGCGAGCTGAGGTCGTACTGCCGGCGGTTCGGGTTCTCGACCATCGCGACTGCCATAGTGGGGACACAGAGCACGTCGGTGGCTCGGTGTCGCTCGATGCCGGCGAAATAACTCTCGGCGCTGAATGCCGTCCGCGGGATGATCGCCCCTCCGGCAAACATGACCGACAGCAAGCCTTCGATGTAGCCGAACATGTGATAGCAGGGCAACGAGAACAGTATGCGTCTGCCGTCCTCGTAGGCTCGCGTCAGCGCCGATGCATACGCCGTCCGTAGCACCGCGTCGTGCGTGACCAGCACACCTTTGGGCGAACCCGTGGTGCCGGAGGTGTAGAGCATGTCACTGGCGCTATCCGGATCGACCACCAATCCGGCACTGGCGCCGGGGTTTTCGCCTCCGAGAGCGGCGAGGCCGGCCACGGTCAGGCAACCCGGGCGGGCCCGGCCGTCGGTGTCGAGCAACACCACGTTCCGCGGCGCATCGGGGCCCGGGGCATCCCAGCCCGGCATGATCCCATCAAGCATTGATTGGTAGTCGAGGCCGCGGAACCCCGACATCGTGATCACGACCCGGCATCCGGAATCGTCGAGGACGTAGCGCAATTCGTCGTGTCGGTAAAGGAAGTTGACGGGAACCGCGATCGCTCCGACTCGTGCAATGGCGAACTTGATCGTGACGAACTGCGGGTAATTCGCCATGATCATGGCGACTCGGTCGCCAGGGCGAACACCAAGCGCAGCCAGCCCGTCCGCCAGCCGTCGAGACTCCGTGGCCACGTCGGCATAACTGAGCCGATGGTCGTCGGCGAGCACCAGCGGACGATCCCCGTATCGGTCGCCGCAGCAGTCCAGCCACTGCGCCAGGGCGCGCGGTCTCCACACGGGGAAACGTCGGCGAAGCGATTCCCGTCGCGCCTCGATGCTCGTGGTCAATTGACCGCTCGAATCACGCTTGCTCCGTGGCTATCCCACAGGGTTGGTGCCGAGCTTCGCGCTCGACATGTCGCTGATCTCCGACCAGCGCTTGGCGATCTCTTCCAGGCTCGGCGGTGCGGCGAACGTGACACCGTCGTTCTGGAACTGCGCGACCCGCTGCACCAATCCACCGCCGACGACGAAAACCGAGCCGGACTCCTGGTTCTCTTCGGAAACGAGGTAGCCGACGGTCGGCGCGACGTGGTCCGGGTCCAGTTTGTCCAAGACCTCCTGGGGCGCGATGTCGGCGGTCATCCGGGTGGCCGCCATCGGCGCGATCGCATTCGCCGTGATCCCGTACTTCACGCCCTCGATCGCCAGCGTGTTGATCAACCCAACCAGTCCGAGCTTCGCGGCGCCGTAGTTGGCCTGGCCAAAATTGCCGTATATCCCGCTGGTCGAGGCTGCCATCACGACGCGCCCGAACTTTTGCTCACGCAGGTGCGGCCACGCCGCGCGAGTGACGTGGTACCCACCGTAGAGGTGGACTTTGATCACCGCATCCCAGTTGTCATCGGTCATTTTGTGGAACGCACCGTCACGCAGGATTCCCGCGTTGCTGACCACGCCGTGTACGGCACCGAAGTGCTCGAGGGCGGTCGCGACAATCGCCTCGGCCCCTTCCCGGGTGGCCACGCTGGAGTAGTCAGCGACCGCCCGGCCTCCGCTACTGCGGATCTCCTCGACCACCGTGTCGGCCATGGTGGTGCCCGATCCGGAGCCGTCTCGAGCCCCACCGAGATCGTTGACCACGACGAGGGCGCCATTGTCGGCGAGGAAGCGTGCGTAAGCCCGGCCCAATCCCCCGCCGGCTCCGGTCACGATTACGACTTTGTCCTGCACTCCGGGCACTCTGGTTCCTCCACGTGGTATCGCGTTACTGGCTCTCAGAGTTTAATCTAGTTTAGAATTTTTGCGGCCGTCAAGGCGACCACCGGCCGCAGCCTGCGGATTACCGGTCAGCGGGGCTGTCCGGTCAATGAGCCGGCGCCGACACCCGGCGAGCCCGCATCGAAGCGGTCTCCGCTCTTGCGTCGCTCGGCTTCCTGACCCCCGAGCGCCCGGTACATTGCCCAGCCCGCGGCCAGAATCCACGGCCCCCACGTGAATGTGGCCAGATACCAGGCACCCACGCCATTCCCCGAAAATGGACCAGTCTTGAAGAAGAAGATGGGAAGCTGCCCGAATTCGCAGACGGCGACGACGAGGCTGAAGTAGCCGAGCCACGCGGGCAGTGACCCCGAGCGCCCTTGCGTTTTGAGGATAAGGATGCCGCCCAGGGCCATTCCCGCGGCAAGCATCGGCCAGATATGTTGTGAGCCAAGCCATGCCACATCACTCAATGCGCGGGTGATGTCCGGGCTTGTGTCGCTTGGCCGGTATGCGACCACCCCGAAAATGGCCAAATCAAACGACAACAAGATGGGACTGGCGGCGAGACTGGCCACCGTCACCGCCGTGACCGCACGCGATCCCGCGTCGAGTCGCCACAACATCAGGCAAAACTGCACGGTCCATGCCAGCAGGAAGGCCATGCCGATGCTGCACATCACGACGCCGATCAAGAAACCGGTGCGGTGATCGACGTAGTAGGCCGCGGTCTGATCGGCACTCAACCCAAACGAAGGCGGTTGTGGCCAAAAGATCTCCAGGCCCGTGAAGGTGAAGACCACGAAGAACAAAGAGCAAGCGGCAAAGAACCGCTGCCACAGGTAGTCGTCATGTTCGGACATCCTCATCCTCTCGCCAGTGCGCCGCAAGCGTCGCGTGTTGGGCCGGTCCTATCGGTGCGCGATCGTGCGGTAACCGTCGAGATCGTGCAGAGCGTGTCGTCGGCGGCCCGGCCGAGCACATCGACAACCGCAAACGCCGATCCCACATGGCGCGCTCGTGCCGTCACGGTGATCGGGCCGTCCCCGCGTGCGGCCCGGACGAAGGCGACATGCAGCCGGGCAGTGGTGAGTTTTGGATTGTGCTCGCGAAGGAGTTGGGCTGCGGCGATCTCGCTTAGGCATGTCCAGACACCGCCGTGCACCAATCCGAAGATATTTGTCCACGAGGCCGAGGCCCGCAAGGTAAGCAAGACGGAATCAGCGGGGCTCGGGAGGCGCTCGAACCGCAGATGGTCTTCGATCGTCGCGACGGTTGACGCCGGCTCGTTCCAGGGCCGCACCAACGGCAGTGCAGGGGCGCCCCTAGGAGGCAGGTGGTGCGCCCATGTCGAGCCCTCGGCCACGACAAATCCGCGCTCGTCGATCAGCCGAGCCTGCGCGTAGCCGCCGCGAAGCTCTACCTGAATCGGGTCCGCGGTGGCCTGTAGTCGACTCTGCGGGTCGAACGGGGCGAGAAAATCGATGGTGAGTTCGGACGTCGTGGTCCACCACCCCTTCGGGCGGTGAACCGCCAGGGACTCGCCAAGAACATGGTCGAGCGCGGTGGCCAATACGCCGGGCCGCGACATGCCCTCGCGGTCCAGCGACCATGCGCCGACCCGAACATCACACCGCCGCCCGATGCCGTCCGCCCGGCACCGAGAAAGCCCGAAGCGCGCCTCGACAGATGTGCGGTCGTCAACCTCGCAGACCGAATCAAGCACCAGCGCCCGCCTCCCTTCGCGCGCGATATTGGCTCCAAATGCGAGACGTCGGCCGCAATTTCATCGACCCGCCTCGTCGGTCCGATTGGACAGCAGCCGGCGCAACACCACGGTTGTCGCCACCAAGTCATCCGGATCGTCCAATGTCGCACCCAGGCTGCCCATGCCCTGCAGGAGCCCGACGATCGCCAAGGTAACCCCGCGGACGCCGACACTCTCGGTGAGATCCGCGGGCGCTGTCCGTGCGAGATCAGTGACGAACGCCGAAAACGACGTCAACGTAGGGATCATCGCTGCGCGGATCTGGTCGCTACGGGCAACCTCCAGTTGGACCGTGAAGGTCAGCGGTGCCAGCGTCGGATCCGATCGGTGCAACTCACCGGATGCCCGCAGCAGCGCGTCCAACCGGTCATCGAACGATTGCGCGGAAGCGACCGCGGCGCTCAGACGGTCGATGAAGATGTCGTAGACCTCAGCTCCGACCGCGACAAACAAGCCGAGCTTGTTGCCGAAGTGATGGTAGAGCGCCGTCGGCGCCACGCCCGCGTCCGCGACAATCTCCTGGGTTCCCGCACCGGCGAAACCCTTTTGGGCGAAGATCCGCCGACCGCTGGCCAACAGACGACGGCGGGTAGCGTCCCCCGCCGGCCGCTGCGGTCGCACGGCAGCGAGCGACACCGGTCGAAGGTCATGTTGCGGCATCGGTGCGGGCTTTCGTGATGTGCGGAGCGCGAGCCGCCGCGGTTATCGCACAGAACATGACCACGAACCACGCCACGAACACCACCACCGGGATCCAGAAACTCAGAATTCCGTTCCACGCCAACGGCCCGGTCTTGAAGAACGGAATGAGGCAGGCCGGGACCAACAGCAATCCGATCCAGATGTTCGCGTAGGCAACCCAGCGCGGAAAGACCGGCGTGACGGATCGATCCAGCAGAATCGCCGCACCAATCACGATGTACTGCAAGGTAAACGGCGCAACGGGCGAAAACGTCATGATGAAGCCGAGATCGTGAAGTTCTTGGGTGATCTCCGACGGGCGCGCTGGGCGGAAGGCGACCACAGCCAGGATCAGGAAATTCAGCGTGAAGAACACGGTTCCGAATGTGCCCAGCGCGGTCTGAGTCGTCGACAGGACGCGGTCGCCCGGTTCGGTCCGGCGCAGCAGTAATCCCACCGCGACCGTGAATGGCACATACAGAGTGCCACCCCAAACACACATGACCATGCCGAGCCGCTTGGCGTTCGTGTGGTGAGACCACAGGTCTGCCACTTGCTGCAGCGAGAGATCCGGCGACGGCGGCGGAAGAAACCCGGCCAGGACCATCCAGCCGAGCAGCACCAGGGCGATTCCCACCGGCCCGCTCCATGCCAGAACCATCAATCTGCGATCGGGTGTCGACAAGTCCGGCCCTTCCAGCTCCGCTCTAGCTAATGTAGTGAAGACTACTGTATAAATTACTACATTAGAACGGAGTCAATCACAAATCGACGTCCACCAGCAGGAGTCCCGAATGACCGGCATTTTCGTTCGGCGCGAACACGACAAAATCGACCTGTCCGCCGACCGCTTGTGGAATGGCCCCGCCGACGAGCGCGATGCGCTCCTGACCCAACTCCGCCACGAGAGGCCGGTGAGCTGGCAACGGCCCATCCGCAGCCCGCTGATGAACCTGCTGGGTCAGGAGGACCCGCCCGGCTACTGGGCCGTCGTGCGACACGAGGACATAGTCACCATCAGCCGGCACGCCGATGCCTTCTCCTCCGCGATCGGCGGGGTGACGTTCGAGGAGTTACCGTCCGAGGTGTTGGAGGTTTCATCATCGATTCTCGCGATGGATGCGCCCCGGCACGGCAAGATCCGCCGCATCGTGAGTTCGGTATTCACCCCACGACGTCTGCGGTTGATTGGCAGCCAGATCGTCAACCAGGCTCGGCTGATCGTCGACGACATCGTCCAGTACCACGACGGCGCGGAATTCGTGGGCCGTGTTGCCGCCCGACTACCTATGTGGACCGTCTCGGAGATGGTCGGGATCCCCGACGATATGCGCGAAGAAGTGACCGGCCATGCCAATGCCGTGATCGGTTGGGACGACGATGAGAACACCGCGGGCGCCGAACCGCTGACCGCAATGTTCAACGGGATCACGAGCTTGCACGACAGTTGTCAGAAGATCATCGATGCGCGCCGACAAAGACCCGAAGACGACCTCATCTCCGCGCTGATCCAAGCCGAGGTCGACGGCCACCGGCTGACCGACGAAGAGATCAAGGCATTCTTCACGCTGCTATGCATCGCCGGAAATGACACCACCAAACAGACCACCACCCATACCGTCCGGGCTCTGTCGATGCATCCGGATCAGCGCGCATACCTGCTGGAGGATTTTGACTCCCGCATAGATACCGCGATCGAAGAGTTCCTGCGCTGGGCATCGCCGGTTATGACTTTCCGGCGCACCGCATTGCGGCCGTTTGAGCTTTCCGGCGTCACAATCGAGCCCGGCGACAAGGTAGTCATGTTCTACAACTCCGCGAATCGCGACTCGTCGGTTTTCGCCGATCCCGGACGATTCGACCTGAGCCGCAAGCCCAATCCGCACTTAGCGTTTGGCGGAGGCGGACCGCATTTCTGCCTCGGCAGTCATGTGGCGAAGCTGCAGCTGAGGGCCATCACGGGCGAACTGTACCGTCGACTGCCAGACATCGAAGCCGTCGGTGAGCCTGAGTATCTGACTAGCACGTTCATCAACGGCATCAAGCGGCAATACGTCCGATTCACTCCGAAGTCCGAGTGACCGTCGGCCGCAAGGTCGGGGCCGCGTCACGCCAACGCGCACTCATTACCCGTGGAGACATGCTTCGCGGTGTCGTTGAAACGATCGACCTAAGTCATCCACCTGGAATCGCACGTCGCACCTGACGAACTAAAGTCCCAAGGATGGTGAGCGGAGTCTCCCGAGTGGCCTACTTCGAGACAGGCCTGGATGTGCTGTCCGACCTCGGCTATGGCGGGCTGAAACTGGCCGAGGTGTGCAATCGGCTCGGCGTCAGCACCGGCTCTTTTTATCACTTCTTCGATAATTGGCCGACGTACACGCGGCAGCTGGTCGAGCACTGGCGGCAGGCCAACACCGTGCGGCTGGTGGAGTGGATCCGCACCGAACCCGATCCGCGCCGACGCATCGACAGCATCATCGACATCGGGTTGAACCTGCCGCACCGCGCCGAGGCCGCGATCCGCGCGTGGAGCGGTGCGGATGCCGATGTGCACGCGGTACAGGTGGACGTCGATCGCGAGCGCCACCAGATCCTGCTGGAGTGCGCGGCGCAGATTCTGCGCGACGAACGCCAGGCGCAACTGTTTGCCGACTGGGCGGTCTACCTGCTCGTCGGCTACGAGCAGGCGACCTTGCCCCCCGACAAGGCGGCGCTGGAGTGGATCGTCGGTCAGCTGCTCGAGGCGCTCGACGGCGGCCGGTTCGGCTCGGTCCCGCCCGGGTGAGTTCGCGGCGTTGAGGGACGCGTTTTGGCGTCAGGAATTACGTTTGCGCACTTGATCTTCCGGCACCTGCAGGCCGCGGACGGTGAGTTGCGTCATCGCATCGATCATGCGGTTGTAGGAGACCTTCTTGCCGAGCCCCATCCAGTCGCCGTGCAGGGCGGTTGACAGCACCATCGCGAACATTGCACGCACGGTGGGGCGGAGGTCGAAATCGGAGAAATGGCGTTCCGCGGCCTCGGTGGCGACAACTTCCTCGAAAAGCGCTAGCAGCCGGTCGAATGCGGCGTCAATCTGCGCGCAAGCTTCGGGGCTGATCTCGTCGTACTGATGCGCCGACATCAAGGCGAGCAGCAGTTCCCGTTCGTCGTGCAACACTTTGAAAAGCCCGGTGTAGAGAGCTATTCCTTCCTGATGGGCACTGAGCTTTCCATGTTCCCGAGACCGGTAATCGTTGATGTAGCTATCCATGAACTCGGTGAACGGAGTGATCACCGCTTCTTGAAAGAGGTTGGCCTTCGTACCAAAGTGGCGGAATATCATCACCTCGGTGAGTTGGGCGCGCTTGGCGATGTCGCGAGTAGATGTGCCTCTAAATCCCTTCGCGGCGAATACTTCTCGGGCCGCATGCAAAATGAGGGTGCGACCGCGGCCGTGAACGCCGCTACGGGTGCGCTCGGTGGTGCTCACCGGTTCACGGTAATCCCCAGTGCGGCAGCCCGGTAACGACGCCCCCTGTAACAGCGCAGTGTCAGACCAGGCCGGGCGCGCACTCGTAGCGGAATCGCCGATGCAGCAGCCAGGCATTCATGCAGGTACCAGCGACGAAGACCAGGGTCGGGATCCAGAAGCCGATGAGGCCGTTCCATGAGAAGGGCCCGGTCTTGAAGAACACCGCCAAGACGCCGCCGCCGCCTGTGACAGCGACCCACAGGTTGCAGTAGGCGGCCCACCGCGGCCAGACCGGTTCGTGACGGTGGTCGATGAACGCGGCGATCGCCATGCAGACGTACTGCATCGAGTAGGTCGGGATGAAAATGGTCCAGCACAGCCAGCCGTAGTCGTTGAATGCCCGGATGATCTCCGGGCTGATCTCGGGCCGAAAGCTCGCCAACAGCCAGAAAAGGCAGATGATCTGGAATATCACCGTCAGCATGACCGCGGCGCCGTACTGGATGGGCGCCAGCAGCGCGTTGGGCCCCTCGAGCTTCCTGATCTCGGAGGACACGACGGCGAAAAACGGCAGCAACAATGCCGAGGCAAACATGGCGCCGATCAACCCGGCGCGAATCGCGGTGCGGTTGTTGGCATAGAACTCCGCGATCTGGGCGGCACTCCACGACTCGCCGGGCGGTGGGATGAAGCCGGCGATGGCGGCAAAAAAGGCGCCAAAGGTGACCACGCATACCGGCCATGCCCATATACAGGCCAGTCGGATGCGGCGCCGGGATAAGTCGCTCTGGTGCGCAACGTCATCGATCGTGGCAGTCACGGTCTGTTCCTTTCGACGAAAATTATTGTGGTGAAGCTCTTTTGGAGAAACGGTTTAGCGTCCACCGCGAATCCTGTCGGCAATCCGGTGGCTGCGCAAGGTACGCAATACCGCGCGGGCCGCCTGTTGGCCAGGGACCCCGCAGATGCCAGCGCTGGGGTGCGTGCCGGCACCGGAGATGAACAATCCGTCGACCGGAGTGCGATATCCGGCGAATCCCAGGGCCGGCCGTAAGGGTCCGAATCGGGTTGCGACCGGGTCGACGTGATAGACGTTTCCGTCTGGCGACCGGAAGCGGGCCGCAAGGTCCGGTGGGCTCTGCTGGCGGCGATCGACTTGGAGGCCGGAAAGGCCGTCGAGGTACTTGGCGGCATGCACCAGGACCTTGTCGGCGGTGGGTTCGGCGAGCTCCGCCCACGGCCGGATCGGGCGGGCCGGGGTGATGCCCGACCAGAACCAGAAGGTGTCCTGGCCTTCGGGACCCTGTGTGGGATCCATGCCGGTCGGCACGATGGCAAACCCGGGCACCGGATCGGGGACCTCGCCCCGGTCGCAGGCGTGCCACGCCTCGACGTGATCCTCGAAGCTGGTCAAGCAGAGTGCGGGCTTGCGCAGGTCAACGTCATCGCGCCGGTTGATTTGATGGCCGGCCAGGGTGACCCGCCCACGCAGCGCGACATCGATCTTGAACGACGATGCGTTGGTGGACGAGGTGGGAATGTGGCGCACCCTGCGTGCGGCTTCGTCGCCAAGCAGCCCATCGGGTAGCCACTGCGACAGGGTCACCTTGACGTTGTTGGTGGTGATCACCCGGCCGGCTGTGATCTGCTCTCCGGTGTCCAGGTGCGCCCCAACGACCCTCCCGCCCTGCACCGCGAGTCTGTCGACCACGGCGCCGAACCGCAATTGCCCGCCGGCGGCGGTAAAGCAAGCCGCTAACGCATCGGTGACAGCCCCAGTACCACCCTGGAACCGGCCCACGCCCGACCTATGGATCAACCCGAAATAGATCAGCACCCACGCGGTACCGTCGGCGAAGATCGGCGCGAAACACGGCACAGCGGCAAGCAGTGCCTTGATACGGCGGTCCCGGAATCGACTGTCGATGAACTCGGCCTGCGAGATAGTGAGAAATTGGGTCAGCGGGCCTACTCGGCTCGGGTGCCGCGCAGATTTGATTGCCCCGCTGATGATCTCACTCACGCGAGGTCGGGTCGGGTTGGCGTTCATATAAGGCACGACGACATTCATCGCGGCATCCAGGGCGTTGGCCAATTCGAGATAGGCTGTGGCATCCGCGGGCGCGAATCGCCGGATTTCGTCGGCCGTACGCACGGGATCGCGATGGATGCACAGCGAACTACCGTCTTCGTCGAGGTACGCGTATGGGGTCTCGATTTCCAGCTCCCGCAACCCGAAGCGGTCCAGCTCAAGATCCTTGGCGATTGTGGTGGTACGCCACAGCGATGAATCCATGGCGCCCTCGTTGATGAGGTGATCCGGCGCACGCTCAAACACCGATCGTGTGGAAGTCATCCCACCGACGGCATCGGCTGCCTCCACCACCAGGACCCGCAACCCCGCACGGGCGAGATAGCAACCGGCGGTGAGTCCGTTGTGGCCTGCTCCGACGATCAGCACGTCGGGGGCTTCGGCGGCGAGGGCCATCACCTGTGCCTTTCTCACGAGTTTTCGGTAGTCGATTGTCAATTACCGTCATATAGTGCTTACTATACGATATGCCTTACTGTCCCGTAGTGGCCCAGCCGTGTCAACCACCTGCCCGAGAGCGGCCAGAGGTTCTGGCCTGTAGGCGAATCCAAGGAAATTAGGTGACGTGAACCCACAAATGACGTTTCAACGCATCTGTGCCGTCAGCGGTATCGTCTGCCCGCTGCTGTTCTTCGGCGCATTCGTCGCGGCCGGTTTCATCCCGCCCCTGGCCCCGTCATCGTCGGCTGCCGCCATTGCCGCCCACTACCGCGACCACGCCACCGGCATCCGCGTCGGGGCAGCCATCATGCTGCTGTCCGGCGCGTTCTACGCCTCGTACACCGCGGTGATCTCGGCCCAGATGCAACGTATCCGCGGGGTCCATCGTGCCGTCGTGAACACCCAGACGATCGCGGGAGCATTCGGGTGCCTGACGTTCCTGGTCCCGGCGATGTTCTTCGCAGTCACTGCATTTCGGCCCGAGCGGCCGGGCGAATGGACGCTGTTGTTGAACGACATGAGCTGGATCTTTCTGGTGATGCCCTGGCCGCCGTTCATGATGCAGAATTTCGCCTTCGCGTTCGCGATCCTCACCGACACCGACACGACCCCCGTGTTTCCCCGCTGGCTGGCCTACGTCGACATCTGGGCGCCGATCACCTTCACACCTGGCGCGATCCTTCAGTTCTTCAAGGATGGACCATTTGCCTGGAACGGCATCTTTGTCTTCTGGATCCCCGCCACTGTTTTCGTGATCCAGTTCGTCGTCAACGTGATCTGGCTGCTTAGAGCGATCGGATCTGAATCCCGAACGCCCGACTCTGCCCCAACCGCATTCGCGACGTCGCTGGGATCGACCAATGGTTAGCAACATGAGTGCCGTCTTCCGATTGCCCGGCTCGCGCCAACGTCTGGGCTGAGCAGCATGCACCGAACGAGGGAGGATCGATGAATCCACCGGTGGACGCCCCGATCACCATGGTGGTCAACCCGACGTGGCAGTGGATCTTCGGCACATTGCACTTCGGCGTTGCGGTATTGACCGTCTATCTGGCTCTACGAACCCCGCTGCGCCACCGAGACTGGTGGGAAGCGTTGTTCCGCGCGGTGATTCTGTGCAGCGGGGCCTTGGGCGCTGTCGTCTTCGAAGGCGCGGTCGACCGGGCCGGAAAGCTCTGGTACGCGGAGTACGGGGCCTGGCCGCTGGTGCAGTTCTGGGGGACCCACGTTCCCCTGTGGGTCGCACCGGTCTACCTATGGTTTATCGGCGGTGGCTCCTTGTTCATCATTCAACGCATACGAAATGGTTGTCGGCCAAGAGATTTCCTGCTGATCTTCGGCGGGATTGCGATCGCAGACCTGTTGCTCGAAGTACCGATCATCAAAATCGCCAAACTCTATACCTACTACGGAGGCAACCAGCCCTTCTTCAATGAGCACTGGTTTCCGTTGCCGCTCTGGTTCATCAGCACCAACCGGCTGTTCGACCTGGTGCCAGCGCTTTTGATTCTGTTGCTGATGAGTTTCCGGACCAAGTGGATGATCGCCTTGATCCCGCCCATCATGTTTGGGTCGATGTACGTGTCATATGCGTTCGTCACCTGGCCGACCGTGGCCGCGCTGCATTCCGGCGCCAGCCCTCTTGTCGCCGACCTAGCCGCCACCTACACCATCGTTGTCGGTGTCGCAGCCACCTTCGCCGGCGCACAGCTTGCGCCGCGAATGACGCGAATCATGGCCCACCACGACGGGCCGTCGGCGCGACCCACACCATCGTCGCAAGACGCGCTGAAAAGTCACCTCGTGTCGAGCGCCGGGTGATAGGGACGCGCTTTAGCGTCCGGGTCCCCGGCTCACCACCGAGACGAAGGAAACGCAGGTGCCTGGACGACCACCCAAGTTGTGGGTAAGCGCGGTGTGCGGATCGGACAGTTGCCGCTCACCGGCCTCGCCGCGAAACTGCAGCCACGCTTCATAAAGCATCCGCAGTCCACTGGCACCCACCGGGTGCCCGAACGATTTCAACCCTCCGTCGGGATTGATCGGCAGTCGCCCGTCAGCGTCGAAATCGCCTGCCAACACGTCTTTCCACGACTGGCCGGGATCGCTGAACCCGAGGTCCTCCATCAGCACGATCTCCGTCGGAGTAAAACAATCGTGCACCTCGGCCAGCGAGAACGCCGTGCGCGGATCGTCAATACCCGCCTGTTGGTAGGCATCACGGGCGGAGCGCACGACTTCGGGGAAGCTGGTGTAGTCGTAGTCCGGGTCGGTGGCACCCAATCCGGAGCCGGCAACCAATGAGAGCGCCCGCACATACATCGGAGTATCGGTATACCGCAACGCGTGCTCGGCGGGGACAACGATGGCGCAGGCCGCGCCATCGGAAACCCCGGAGCAGTCAAACACACCGAGTCGACCGGCGACCTTGGGCGCGTTGTCGATCTTGTCCTTGGCGACCGGAGAACGGAACTGCGCCTTGGGGTTACGTGCTCCATTTATGTGGTTTTTCCACGCGACGTGTGTCATCGCGTCACGCATCTCTTCGGCGGAGACGCCGTATTTCGCGCAGTAGGCCGGGTCGAGCAAGGAGAACGCGGCGGGCGCGGTCATCGACAGTTCGGGTGCCGTGCCGTCGCCGGGTGGGTCCTGGCGCAACAGCCCCGAGAAGCCGGAATCCTTCAGCTTCTCCACCCCGACTGCCATCGCGACGTCGTAGGCACCGGCGGCGACCGCATAGCACGCGTTCCGAAATGCCTCCGACCCACTGGCACACATGTTTTCGACCCGGGTGACCGGCTTGTCCCCGATGCCCAACGGCCGGCTCAACGTCAGCCCCGACATACCGGAGCTGAGGGTGCCGAGCCAGTAGGCGTCGATGTCTTCTCGGTCCAGCTTGGGGACCGAGGCCAGACATTCGGCGACCGCCTCGACCAGCAAGTCGTCGGCGGAGCTGTCCCAGCGCTCGCCGAACCGCGAGCAGCCCATCGCCACCACCGCCACCTTGCCAGCTATTCCCTTGCTAGCCATGGCTTCTCCCGTCCAATCTGGCCTTCCAGAAATAGTTGTGGACGTCGCCCGCGGTGAACAACCGGCGGAAGGTGAACTCCACATGCGAGCCGACCTGCAATCGCTCGGGCTCGGCGTCGGCAACCTCGCAGGTGAATCGCCCACCACCGGCCACATCGATGACGGCCGAAACGACCGGCGGCGACGGGGAGTACGCCAGGTGATCGACGGTGTAGGTGGCGACGGCGCCGCGCAGGCCCGCCACGGGCACCCCGGCCATCCGATCGGTTGCGCCACAACGCTTGCAGACACGCGCTGGCGGTAGATGGATGAAACCGCATTCCTCACACTTCGAACCGCACAGACCGAACTTCCACAGCGCCGAACGACCGGCGGCGGGCCCGGACGGCCTGTCGGGCTCGGGACGGCGGGGCGGCTCCAATTCGACCAGTCCTCGCCACGACAGGTAGATCAGGTGTCCGACCGTCACACCGCCCTCCCGCTGCGCGGTGACCGGATGCGGCTGGCGCGTTTCGGGCAGCGCGCCGGTGGTCCGCAGCAACAGTGCATCGCAACCGTCGACGGCCGAAAGCATCAGCACGGTCTCCCCGGCCTCCGCGGTGTCGAGGACACCGCACAGCGCCAGCGCGGCGTCGCAGGCACCCGAGAAGCCGATCGGTGAGCTGACGACCGACTTATCCGCCTTCACCAGCGTCGCCGCGCGTTTGACGATCCCGGCGTTGGGACAGGTGAGCACGACATGGTCGACCCCGGTCAGCCCCGCGGTGTCCAGCACCCGCTCGACCGCGGCGCGGATGAGGTCGGCGTAACGTTCCGCGCCGAACCGCTCCTCCCACTGCTCGCCGGTTACCGAAGTCGTTGCGCGCCAGCGGTCGAGGAACTCCGCGGTCAGCGACGTCACGGCCAGCACCTCGGCGATGGCGGGCTGGTCGTCACCGAACATCAGGGCCGCCGCGCCGTCGCCGCCGAGTTTCTCGTCGGCCGATCCCGGCCGACCGACGCGGACATCGGCGCTGGCCGCGATTCCGCCGGAGTTCGCCGCGGCGAGGATGGCGGCGAAACCGCTGCGACCCGATCCGCAAAAGTCGACGGCCAAGGCGTCGAGAGGCAGACCCAGCGCGGCGTGGATCGCGGTGGCGTTGGTCTTGTCCGCGTAAGCCGGTGTGCTCGTGGCGAAATACAGCGCATTGGCCAGGTGCGCCCGCGGTATGGCGGCCGAGGCCGCAACCGCCATCGTGGTGCTGTCCTCGTCAAACGCGGCGACGACGCGATCACCCCGGCGGACACCGATGTCGGCGCCGGCCAACCGGTAGCCAGGCAGGTACGCGGCGTAGCCGACGAGTGGCTTCATCAACTGGCTCCGCGGAAGATCGCGGCCAAGCCCTGTCCCCCGCCGATGCACATGGTCTCCAGCGCCAGTCCTCCGCCCCGACGGCGCAGCTCGTGCAGCATCGTGGTCAGGATCCGTACGCCGGTCGCGGCGATCGGGTGCCCCAGCGAGATGCCCGAGCCGTTGACATTGAGCCGGTCGTCGACGTCGTTGAGTTTGACGCCCCAGCCGGCCAGCACGGCGAGTACCTGAACCGCGAACGCCTCGTTGACCTCGATCAGATCCAGATCGTCGAATCCCAATCCCGTTCGACGGAACAGCTTTTCGACGGCGCCGACCGGTCCGATGCCCATCCGCGACGGTTCGCAACCGACGGCCGCCCAGCCCTCGAGGAAACCCAGCGGCTCCAGATCGAGCTCATCGAGCCGGTCTTCGGCCACCACCAGACAGGCCGCCGCGGCATCGTTCTGCTGGCTCGAGTTGCCGGCCGTCACGGTGCCGTCTTTCATCAGGGGACGTAACCGGCTCAGCGTTTCGACGGTGGTGTCCGGACGGATACCCTCGTCGTCGGCGAATTCCATCGGTTCGCCTTTGCGCTGGGGCACCTGCACGGCAACGATCTCGTCGTCGAAGTGGCCGGCCTGCTGGGCCGCGGCGGCCCGCTGTTGGCTGCGCGCCGCGAAGCTGTCGGCGGCCTCACGGTCGATACCATAGTCGGCGGCCAGGTTCTCGGCGGTCTCGATCATGCCGCTGATCGGGCCGAACCGCCAGATCGGCTGGGACAGTTCGCGACCGCGGTCCAGCCTGTCGTACAGCGTCTGGTTACCGGAACGCGAACCCCATCGCGCGGTCGTGGTGTAGTGCTCGATATTGCTCATCGATTCGACACCGCCGGCCAGCACCACGTCGGCCGCCCCGGTCTGGACCATCATCGCGGCGGTCACGACCGCCTGCAGACCGCCGCCGCAACGGCGGTCGATCTGCAATCCCGGCGCGCTGATCGGGAGGTTGGCGTGTAGCGCGGCCCACCGTCCGATGCACGGGGCCTCGGAATTGGCGTAAGACTGTGCGAATACCACGTCTTCGATCAAGGTGGGGTCGACGCCGCTGCGTGCCACGACCGCCTCAATCGCGCGGGCGGCGAGATCCTCGGCCCGCAGCGGTCGCAGGCTTCCACCGAAGGTTCCGACGGCGGTTCGCAGCGGACGTACTATCGCGGCGCGCCTCACGTGTCACCCCGCCAGCGGCCCGCGGAAGGATCGATCAAAGCGGTCAACTGATCGTCTGACAACCAGATAATTGTCTCCAACTCCAATGCATCCAGGTAACGGACACGACCGGTGCGAAGATCCTCCAGCCGCAGGCGCGGAGAATTGCCGGCCGTATCGAAACTCACTGATATCTGCGCGAATTCGCTACTTACCACGGGGCCGACCCCGGGCACGTCCACCGAATCACTATCACCGAACTCAATCATCATCGCGGCTCAGATAAGAAAGCCCAGGGTCGGTATCGGCTCGCCGTTGTCCACCAGGACAACCTTCTTGTAGACCAGCCGTAGGTCACCGTCCTGGCGGCGCAGCCGGTAGGTGGTCCGGCCGCCCCAAAGATGGTTGCCCCGCGCACGAGACTCCAGCACGATGAAGTTCGCTGCCACCTCCAAATCCGTGCCATCGCTGGAATTGGCTCGGCCGCCGAGGAATTCGATGTTGGATATCAGCCGTCGCAGGTTTGACGGTGGCGCCTGCGCGTAGCGCTTTCCGGTGCGAACCTGCTTGAGGCGGGTGGCAATGCGGCTGCGGTTGTCATAGATCACCGACATCGTGCGGGTCGGGTCACTGGTCCCGGCGACCGGAACCCAGTACAGCGCATCGTCGGTCCATAGCGCTTCCCACGAGTCGTAGTCGGATTCGTCGGCATAGCGGGCTTCGCGGTAGAGGAACTGCTCCACTTCCCAAGGGTCGAAGCCGTCGGGCACCGGACCCAAGGTGGCGTGATTGTCCAGCGTACTGGTCATAATTCGGCCTCCATCAGCGTCTTGTACTGTGACCAGAAGCCCCTCATACCGGTCTCGTCGGTAGCTCCACCGATGGTGAAGCCGTTCTCGTCGACCTCTTCCCGGTTCAGGCCGCGACGAACGTCGAGCCATTCGGGGGTCAGGCACTCGAGCCCGAGTTGGTTGCGTTCATACATTTCGGTGTCGTCGGCCAGCAGCATGCCGGCGGGCCCCACCGAGCCCATGCACTGCGAAACCATGCGCTGGTTCAGCTCCGGCGCACCGACCATCTGGACGGCCGTGGAGTACTGGGTGCACTCACCGACGGCGACCGGTTGGATGTTGAAAACCTGGATCTCGGCGATGAACAAATTCGGGAAGATCATCACGTGCGGGCCGCCTTCGATCATGATCTTGTCGGCTTGCTCTCCGTAGCGCTGGCGCATGGCCGCAACGTAATTCGGTACCCGCGCCTCGGTGGTGCCGAACCAGCGCATCGGCTCGGCGAATTTGCGGAATTCCGGACGCAGATCGTTCTCGCTGTGGCCATGACCCAGGTCGCGTGTCACCGCCGTGGACGTATCGCTGTAGAGGGCACCGATGGGGCTGCCGGTGACACCGAAAATCGAGCCGTGCACAAACTGCGGGTGGTACCCGTCGGTCTCGTTCTCCGCCAGCAGCTTCCAATTTGCTCGCGTCCGATGCTGCAGCCATCCCGCAGTGAGCTCGACGGCCCCTTCCGGTGACAACCGCACCAACCGATCGATCTCACCGGCGGCCGCGCCGAGGTGTTCGACGAGCCCTGGACCGTCCGCCGCGAAGCTACCGAACACAAACCCCTGGTAGGTCTCCATCCGGGGAACCCGTCCCAGATTCAGGTCCAGCTTGCGCTCGCCATAGCCCTTGAAAAACGGGAATCCAACGAGGTCACCATTATTGCGATAGGTCCACCCGTGATACGGGCAGCGGAACGTCGAGGAATTGCCTCCGGCGTCATCGCAGACTTGATTGCCACGATGTGCGCAACGGTTGAGGAGCAGATGCAGCTCACCGTCGCGGTCGCGGGTCATGATTACGTCCTGCAGCCCGAGCCGCTTACGCACGTAGTCGTTGGGTTGCGACACTTCACTTTCGTGCCCGACGAAAACCCAAGTGCGGTACCAGATCCTGCGCAGCTCCTCGGCGAAGATGCCGGGATCGGTGTACAGCGACCCATGCACCTTGTCTCGTTTGATCAACTGGTCGTAGGGGCTGCCGGTACCGGCTGCCGAATCGACGAGTGAGGTCATTGTTCGGGCTCCTTTCGGAACAGTTCGCGCACCCCGCCCTGGGCGATCAGGTCTGGCAGGGCGAACTTGCGCACTTTGCCGGTCGGCGTTTTCGGTAGTTCGTCGGCAACGAACCAGCGCTGCGGAATTTTATGCGGCGTCAGGTGCTGGCTTGCGTGAGTGTGAAACTGGTCGCCCGCATCGGCCGGTAATGAACTGCGGGCAATGACGATGACCGCAACGATCTCGCCCAGCCGGTCGTCGGGCAGACCGAACGCGCAGGCTTCGGCGACCATTTCATGATCGGCCAGACACGCCTCGATCTCGGCGGGCGCGATGTTCTCGCCACCGCGGATGATGAGATCCTTCAACCGGCCCGTGTGCGTCAAATAGCCGCGTTCGTCCATCACACCGAGATCTCCGGTATGCAGGAAGCCATCGGCATCCACCGCCGCCGCCGTGGCGTCGGGGTCGTGAAGATAGCCGATCATCTGTTGATAGCCGCGCGCACAGATCTCGCCCGGCTGCCCCACCGGCACCACCGCACCGGTGGCCGGGTCGACGACTTTGCACTCAACCTGAGGAAGCGGTCGGCCCACGGTCCGGAGTTGGTCGGCCCGATTGTCGTCGGGCCGGGTCGCGGTGAGCACCGGCGAAAGTTCGGTCTGCCCAAACACATTGACCACTGTTGCGCCGAAGGTTTGCTCGGTGGCCTGGATGAGGCCGGCAGAAACGGTGGAGGCACCGCCCAGGCAGGTTGAAAGTCGCGGCGCCCGCTCACCGGAGTCGCGTTGCGCGGCAACAAGAGCCGTCAATATCGTGGGCACGAAGAACAGGACCGTCGCGCATTCGCGGCGCATGGTATCGAGCAATGCGGTCGCCTCGAACCGGTCGACCAGCACCTCGGTACCGCCGATCCACAGCGGGCCCAACGTGCCGATCACACAGGCAGCTGTGTGGAACATCGGCAGGGGGTTCACGGTCACCGCGCCCGCGGGAATGCCGGCGCCCTCCAGGGTCAACTTGGCGACGTTGACCAGCGAACGGTGCCGCAACAGCACCCCTTTGGGCCTGCCGGTCGTTCCCGACGTGTACTGCAACATCACCGGCAGTTCGGGATCGGCCGGCGCACGGGCAATCGCGGCGGCGTCGATGGCGTCGCTTCGCCATTCCTCACGCGATGACAGGCTGATGGTGCGGGCACCGAGGAAACGCGTGTCGATCTCGCTGACCACCGCGGCGGTATCGTAATTGCGACTGCGGTCCGCGTGGATCAGCACCTTGGCGCGGGAATGTCCCAGCGCGTAAGCCAATTCGGCGGGTCGCAGCGCCGGATTCAACGCGACCAGAACGACACCGGCAAGCGCCGCGCCGTACTGAATTATCGGCCACTCGACCACATTCGGCGCCCACAGTGCGACGTAGTCGCCGGGCTTGGTGAGGCTGGTCAACGCGGTAGCGACGCGGCAAGCTTCGTCGAACAGCTCGCGGTAGGTCAAACGCACCTGCGCGCCGTCGCCGTGGGCGGGGCCCACCAGGGCGGTGACGGCGCCGTGCGTGCTGGCGCGCGCCGCCAGCAGTGCACCCACGGTGTAGTCCTCGAGCGCGACGCTGGTGTCGGCTTCGAGATACGAGCGATCAAGACGTGCAGACAACTTGGCGGTCACGGCGGTGCCGATCCGAACTGCGGACGTCGCTTCTCGCGGAAAGCCGCGATTCCCTCGGCGAAGTCGTCGGAGTCGAAAAGCTGAGATTGGTGTTCGGCCTCGAGATCGAGGAGTTCAAAGGGGCTGAGCGCCGACCCCGCCGCCAACATCGATTTGATCACCCCGTAGGCCCGGGTAGGCCCGGCGGCCAGGCGTTCGGCGTCGGCCAGTGCCGCCGTCAAGGCGGTACCGGGCTCGACGAGAGCATCGACGAGTCCCATATCCAGCGCCGTGGGCGCGTCGATGGGGGTCGGCAGCATCAACATCTGGCGTGCGCGAGCGGCCCCGACCCGCGACGGCAGGGATGCGAATGTCCCCATGTCGCCGGCCAATCCGACATTGGTGAACGTGGTCGCAAATCGCGCGTCGCTAGCCGCGACGACGCGGTCGCATGCGGCCGCCAGGGCGACTCCCGCACCGAAGGCACTACCCTCCACCGCGGCGACGACTGGCTTGCCCGCGTTCCAGATGGCGCGAATCACCCGCTGGGCCAACTGCGTCCGCTCCATCGCGCGCTCCGGCGACATACGTTCCATCGACGTAATGTCCCCACCCGAGCAGAACGCGCTGCCGGCACCGGTCAGCACTATCGCCCGGACCGAAGCGTCCTGTCCGGCATTCTCGATCGCGCTGGCGAGCTCGAGCCGAACCGCGATATCGATCGCGTTGCGTTTGTCGGGACGGTTCAGCGTGACAATCCGCACCGCGCCACGATTCTCGACGAGGACAGAGTCGCTACTCATTGTCCCGTGAAGTTCGGTTTACGCCGTTCGATAACGGCTCGCAGGCCCTCCAGTGCATCCGCCGTTCCGGACAACTCCGAGACGGTGCGCGCTTCCTCGGCCAGTCGCTGCTCGACCGATGCGCCCACCCCGCTCCAGACCAGCCGCTTGGTGGCCGACAACGCCCGCCCGGGCATCGCGGCCAATTCAGACGCGACTTGCTCTGCGCGGCCGAATAGTTCGGCATCGTCGACGACCTCGGTGACCAATCCGATCTGCAACGCTTCAGCGGCGCTCAGCGTCGGATTGGTCAGCAGGATTCGCAACGCCTGACGCAGACCGACCAGCTGGGTCAGCGTGACCGAGGAACCGCCGTCGGGCGCCATGCCGACTCGGACCGCGCCCGAAAAGAACTTGGCCGACTGCGCCGCGATGACAATGTCGGACGCACACACCAATCCCAGCCCGCCGCCGCCGGCGGCGAAACCCTGTACGGCCGCAACCACTGGCGCGCGAAGCTGGATCAACGCGGCGGTGGCCAACTGCAACCACGCGGTCGCCTCCCGCAGGTAGTCGGGAAGGTCCGCGCCCTTCGACTCGAAGGTGTGAATGTCGCCGCCCGCACAGAAGTTTCGACCTTCACCGGTGAGGAGAACGACTCGCACGGCGGGGTCGGCGTGGCACGTCAGCGCCGCCTCGTGCAACGCCTTGAGGAACTCCACGTTCATCCCGTTGGATGCCTCGGGCCGGTTCAAGCGCAGCCGCGCGACGCCGTCGGCCACGTCGAGCGCGACGGGCGCGCTGGTTTCTGCAACACTCATCAGCTAGTTCCTCGCTGCCGGAAGGCGGTCGCGCCGTTCTGTCCGACGCCACCGCAGATGTGGTCGACCACGCAATCGATTTCGTGCTCCAATCCGCTGGGCAGCGGAGCCCCGAGGCCGGTGTACACGAGCCGCTTAATGGAGACTACGGCCTCACGGCGCCGCCCGGCCAGATCCGCGACGAACCCTTGAACCCCGCCCGCAAACTCGGCCTGCGGAAAACTCCGATACGCCAGCCCGCGACGCACCGCGTCCACCCCGGACAGGCGGTCGCCCGATAGCAGGAGACCCAGCGCCTCCTGACGACCCACCAAGCGGCTCAACCGTTGGGTGCTGCCACCGCCGGGGATCATGCCGAACTTGATGTGGTTGTCGGCAATCTTGGCGTCGTCGCTGACCAGCACGATGTCACTGGCCTGCATCAGCTCGAAGCCGCCGGCCATCGCAACACCCTCCACCGCGGCGATCACCGGGACCTGCACACGCGCGATGGCGTCGCAGGCGCGCTGAAATGCCTCAAACAAGGGGCGCAGCGCCTCGGGACCACTCGCGCGCAGTGACTCGACTTCGTTGAAATCGCCGCCCGCGCAAAAGTTTCCCCCTGCCCCCCGGATGACAACCACGTTCACCCCGGGGTCGTCGCCCAGCTCGAGGATGGCTTGTTCCAGTTCGCCACCGAGCGCGACCGTAAGCGCGTTCATCTGCTCGGGCCGATTGAGCGTGATTGCCCCAACGCCATCGGTGGCATCGCGCAGCACGAGCGTCATATGTTTCGCCCCCCGCCGACCTCGATGACCGCGCCCGTCACGTAGCTCGAGAGATCCGATGCCAAAAAGACGACCGCGCCGGCGACCTCCGCGGGTTCACCCGCCCGCTTCATCGGGATAGCGGCCTCGCGCTCGGCAAAGACCGCTGGGGGCATCGCCGCCGTCATCGGGGTGCGGATCAAGCCGGGCTGAATCGCGTTGACTCGCACGTTGTGATGCGCGACTTCCTTCGCCGCGGCCTTGGTCAGCCCGACGATGCCTGCCTTTGCCGCGCTGTAGTTCGTCTGCCCCGGATTGCCCGACTTGCCGGACAGAGAGGACATATTGATGATGCTGCCCGACTTCTGTTCGCGCATCACGGCTGATGCCTCGCGCACGCCCAACCAGGTGCCGCGCAGGTGCACGGCCATCACGGCGTCGAAATCCGAAACAGTCATCTTCTTCAAGGAAGCATCACGGGTGATCCCGGCATTGTTGACGAACACGTCCAGACGGCCGAAGTTGCTGACGGCGGCCGCGACGAGCTCGTGTACTTGCTCCTCGGAGGTGATGTCGCACGTGATGCCAATCCCGCCGATCTCCGCGGCCGCCTTGTCGACGAGTTCTGCGTCGATGTCGGCCAGCACAACTCGGGCGCCGTGTTCGACAAGCGATCGCGCGATCTCGCGTCCGATTCCCTGACCTGCGCCGGTAACGACGGCGACCCGCTGGTCGAGCAGCGACTCAACCATGCACTAAATCCTCCACATCCAACCAAATAATCACGATTTCTAATCTACGTTAAACTAACATGGCGGTCGCAACAACCGCCGACGACAGGGAGCAGACCATGGACCTTGGACTAGCTGGCGCGCGTGTGGTGGTTACCGGAGGCGCGTCGAACATCGGGCGTGGGATCGTGCATGTGTTCGCCGAAGAGGGTGCCCGGGTCGTCATCAGCGACATCGACAAGTCGCAGGCGGAGCGGGTGCGCGACGAGGCTCAAGCCAAGGGTGCGGGCGCCGTGGAAGTCGCGATTGCCGACCTGACGGCCCCCGGCGGAGCCGAAACCGCCATCGGCGCCGCCCTGGACAACTGGGGTGGCATCGATGTCCTGGTGAACAACGCGGGGTGGAGCGGACAGGGATTCATCGCCGCCGAGACCGACCGCGATCAATGGCAGCGCACCATCGAGGTAAACCTCTATACCGCCATCGCCGCCACCCAGGCGGCGATCGGCCCGATGAAAGACGCCGGTGGCGGCGCGATCGCGTTCATCTCCAGCGACGCCGCGTTCGGCCAGATCCGTACCGGCGTCTACGGGACGTCGAAGGCCGCCCTACTGGCCTTGGCGCGCACCGTGGCGCGTGAACACGGCCGGCACGGCATCCGATCCAACGCCATCTGCCCCGGCCTGGTGATCCCCGAGGGCCCCGAGGCGGTCGGCGAATCGAGTCTGTGGGCCGGCGAAGACCAACTGTTCAACGACGACCAGATCGACTACATGGTGAAGGGCACTCCGCTGCGCCGTCTGACCACTGCCGAGGATGTCGGCCGGGCCACCGCGTGGTTCTGTTCGCCGACGGCGGCTCGACAGGTGACCGGGCAGATCATCTCGGTCAGCGGCGGCTCCACGATGCCCTAGGCACGCCGCCCTCGGCCGGCCGCTATTCCGCGCCGGGACTACCGAAATACTCCTGACCGGGCGGCGGGCGATACCCCTGCGCCGAGTTCCGCAGCTGCGGGATCTGCGCGGGACACAGATTATCGACCGCATACGAGACCAGGTAGTTCGCCGCGAACTCGTCGTTGGGTGTGACGTCGTTCTTCACATCCCCCATCAGTTGGGGGTAGCCCTCGCCAGCGGTGACCTTGTTGCAGATCCCGTAGCCGTAGCCGATCGCGTCGTTGTTCGGAAAGTTGTAATGCCGGCGCACTGAGACGTTGTACACGTACTCCACCTCGGGCGCCGGCTTGGCGTGTGCCGGCGGTGCCAGCGTCCCCGCGACGCCCCAGACGGCGACAGTTGCGGCTACCAGCGAAGTGCGACGCTTCATGGCTGACATCCTTTGTGGTCGTGAGGGCGGAGCGCTCGTTGAATCAGCATCAGATTCAAGGAGTCGAATTGTCAAGGCGTCATCGGCCGACGAAGTTGGCGGCACGGTCTTCCTTGAATGCGGCAATACCCTCGAGCAGGTCGTCGCTCATCAGGGTGTGCTCTTCGAGCTCGAATGCCAGCTCGACCACTTCCGCGGCCCGCAGCGATGTCACATGATTCAGCGCGCGTTTGGTGCCCTGGACTGCCAGCGGCGCCAGACCCGCTATCCGCCTTGCGATTTCGCGAGCACACGGCAACGCGTCGTCAGGCTCATCGACGAGGTCGGTCACCATGCCAAACTGGTAGGCGGTGGCCGCGTCGAGTGCGTCACCAGTAAGCAGGTGACGCCGGGCGCGCAGCATCCCGGCCGCCTGCGGCCACACCAGACAACCGCCGTCACCGGCCACCAGCCCGACTTTCACATGGGTGTCGGCCAGCTTTGCGCTGCGCGCCGCCACCACGATGTCGCACATCAGCGCCACCGTTGCGCCCAGTCCAATCGCTGGGCCCTGCACCGCCGCAATGATGGGCTGGGGCAGTTCAGAAAACGACCGCAGCAGCTTCAACCCTGCGTCGACGGTTTCGCGTCGCGCATCGGCGTCATCGTGGGCCGCCTGCATCAAGGCAAAGTCTCCCCCAGCGGAGAATGCCTTTCCCGTCGAGCCCAACACGATAGCGCGAACGCTCTCGTCTTTAGCGAGATCTTCGAGCACGGCCGCCAATTCGACCTGGGCCTGATTGTCGAACCGATTCAACAGCTTTGGACGAGCCAGCGATATCTCGCAGACGCCGGCGCTTGCGGTGCCTACCGATAATGTTTCGAGGCTGGTGCTCATCAGGCCTTCCCCCGTATTATTAAGATCAACAAGCTCATAAATCTACATGATCGAAGGTGATACCTAAAGTGGCATTTGTCGACGCCGATGGCGGGGTGCGGATTCACGTTCAGGACCTCGGCGATGGGCCTGCCGTGGTGCTGATTTCGGGCTTCGGCCTCGACCACGAGCTGTGGGATCGCCAGGTCCGGGTGCTCACCGAGCGCGGATTTCGTGTCCTATGCGTGGACCAACGCGGTCACGGGCTGTCCGACAATCCACTGCAGGGCTACGACATCGACCGGCTCGCAGCCGATCTCGTCACCGCGCTGCAACGGCGCGACGTGCGGACCGCGACGCTGGTTGGTCACTCGTTCGGCGGGCAGGTGGCCTTTCGGGCCGCCGCGACCGCACCCGAATTGATCGCGGCATTGGTGCTGGTGGGGTCAAACGGCGTTCGCGCCAGCCGAAGCGCAGACTTCCCCTTCGGCGGGCCGCCCGAGCCACTGCTGGCGGGAATGGTCGCCGACGAGCACACCAACCGGGTGAGCGCCCGATACCGCACGATCGCCTCGGCATTCGCGCACGAGCCGGATCCGCGAACGGTCGATTGGCTGGTCCGTTGCTCGCTTCGGATGCCCTCCTGGGCCGCCGTGGCCTGCTACCGATCGTTACTGACGACCGATCTGCTGGCCGACATCCCGCGGGTGGAGCAACCGGTGTTGCAGATCATCGGTACCAACGACCCCGTGCACTCGGCAAAGGGGGCCCGCTGGCTGCAGGAACAGCTGAAGAACGCCGCCCTCGTTGAGATTCCCGACTGCGGGCATTACCCGATGCTCGAGGCACCGGACGTATTCGAATCCGCGCTGCTGGATTTCGTCAGCGCTTAGCGGCGGCTTCCAGTTCCAAGGCCCCGATCGATGCCAATGCCATCTGGGCCAGCAGCTCCTCGGCCTGCTTGGCACGCCGTCCTCCAGGTGGGCGCAGCGCTTCGGACAGCAGCAGCAACTGCACACCCCGTGTGGCCGTGATGATCTCGTCGGTTGAACGATCGGGGAAACACCGCTTCAGGCAATCGATCCACCGCTGATTGATGCGGCGATGCCGGCGGTCGTGTTCCCGGCGATAGCGCTCGGCAAGTGAGCGCTGATCGCGCAGCCAAATGGACACCAACCGCTCGTGACTTTTCGCCAGCCCCACAAATGCGCGCACCAGCTTGTTCAGCTCGGCGATGGGATCCTCGTCGGGCTCGCCAAGACGCACCAGAATCGTGTCGAGGGTCTTGTCGAAAAGGGCCGCCAAGATCGCATCTTTGCTGGGAAAGTGGCGGTAGATCGCCGACCCCGTGGTGCCGGCGACCTTGCCGATCTCGTCGACGCCGACTCCGTCAAAACTACGTTCAAAGAACAGCTTCTCGGCTGCTGCCAGGATCTTTTCGTCGGGCGTCACGCTAGCAGCCTCTCATAAGCCGAGGCTCTGGCCGATGATTACCTTCATGATTTCGCTGGATCCGCCGTAAATCCGGCTTACCCGGCCATCGAGATAAGCGTTGCCCAACCTGGAGTCGGCGAGCAGCGCGGTGGACGGGTCAGCGATTGCCAGACAGCGATCCACCACCCGGCCCTGCAATTCGGTGCAGTACAGCTTGGCGATCGCGGCGTCGGCGCCACTGAGCCGGCCCTCGACGTGGCGCAACAGCGCCTGGTCGATGAGCGCTTGGCCCGCCGCCACCTCGGCCGCGCACTGGGCCAGCGTGAACTTCACGTCCTGGCCCGGACCTGCGCCGCGTGGGTGATCCTCGAGCGCCCAGGAAAGCGCGGCGGCGGCAGCGGCCTGCGAATTCACCGCAATCGACAACCGCTCCTGCGCGAGGTTCGACGTCAGATAGGTGAACCCGTCGTTCTCCACCCCGAGGAGGTTTTCGACGGGGACCTGCATGTCGATGAACGAGATCTCGGCGAGATCCTGTGCACGCAGTCCCAACTTGTCCAGCTTGCGGCCACGAGCAAAGCCGGGTGTGGAGGTTTCCACGAGCAGCAGGCTGATCCCGCGCCGACCCGCGTCCGGGTCGGTCTTGACCGCCAGAATCACCAGGTCAGCGGCGGCGCCATTGGAGATGAACGTCTTGGCGCCGTTCACCATGTAGTGATCGCCGGACCGGCGGGCCCGCGTCGACATCGCCTTGAGATCGGACCCGGCTCCCGGCTCGGACAGGCCCAGCGCGACCACCACGTCGCCGCGCGCCATCCGGGGCAACCAGGTGGCCCGCTGTTCGGCAGAGCCGTGGTGCAGCAGATAGGGCAGACAGATATCTGTCTGTACGCGCAAACCACCGATGGCCAGGCCTCGTGCCTGGATCTCTTCGGTGACGACCGCACTGTGCCGATAGTCCGAACCAGGCATGCCGCCGAACTGCTCGGGGACACCAATCCCCAAAATGCCGGCTTCGGCCGCGCCGTGCCAAAACCGTCGCGACGGCTTGCCATCAGCCAGCCAACTCGAATATTCCGGCACCACGTCGTCGTCGAGGAACCGGCACACCTGGTCGCGGAACTGTTCTTGCTCCCGGGTGAAAACCGATCGTGTCTGCGCGAGCGTCACTTAACGGAAATCCATCCAGTGGCCGTGCGGAGTCCACCCGAACGCGAACGGCAGCTCGATCGTGCAGATCGGCCCCTTAGTAATGTCATCGGTGTCGAAAATCAGGTACTCACTGCGCTTCTCGGCCCACCACGAGACCGGGACGATCACATAACCGTCGCCCTCCGGCGAATCTTTGTGGCGTGGCGCGAAGCTCGCCTCCAGCACTGCGGCCGGCTGTCCGTCGCGGATCTGGTACACCTGGTCCGACAACGTCTCCATGTCGGTGACCACCAGGCTGTTCATCGACATTCCGTTGCGTTTGACCACGCCGCCGACCTGATAGCCCCACCGGTAACCCTTGCCGAAGAACCGCTCGTCGACCTTGGGCAGCTCGCTGGGCCGGTCCGATAGCAGTTCGCTGGTGGTGTCACCGGTCGCGAGGTCGACCGTCCAGCGGCCGAGCCTGCTGGAGGCGATCGAGAAGAACAATGCGACCTCGTCGCCTTCCGCGAAATCCTGTTCGAACGGGAATGGCGGCCGGTTGAAGATCGGTGCGTCCAAGAGCAGCTTGCCGTCGCGGACGTTGGCCTGCATCGTGTGCATCACGTACTGCGCGGGCAATCCGGTGGTGATCCACCGAATCTCGGCTTCGTGGTCGTGGCGGGGAATCAGCGCCAGGGTGATGGGCAGGTCGGTTTCCCAGCCCCAGACCCCGAGCCCCTTCGCGATACGTTCCTTGCTCACCGTGAAGGGCTGGAACGGCATCACCATCCATTCCGGGGTGAGCCAAATATCATGGGCCACAGTGTTGTACGGCGCATCCCATATTTCGCGGGAGTCGACGCGGCCGTCCGGGTGGACGGTGTGCAAGGTGACGAACGGCGCAACGTCACGGTAGGTCCAGCCGTAGAGCACGCCGGTGTCGTGGTCCCATTTCGGGTGCGCGGCAAAGGAGCAGTCGCCGAACGCCACCGGCTCGTGCAGACCGGGCGACAGCGCCGGCGACCAGTCGACGATGCCCTTGGTGTCCAACGTGATCGGGTCGATGGCGATCGGGGCGCCGCCCTGCTCTCCGGACACGACCATGTGGCCCGCGAACGGGAACACGTTGATGTTGTTCGTGCCCTGCGGGGTGTGCGCGTTGTGACGGTCTCGTTCCACGTCTCCATACGCGAAGTCGCGCCAGTCGTGGAAACCACCGTCCGACCAGGCGAACATGCCGCGTTGGTGCTTCTCCTCCAGCAGGTACTTCGGTGTCCGTACCCAGCGGTTGCGGAAGTCCGCACGCCCGTTTTCGAACGTGATGGCCTGGACCATTCCGTCCATACTCAGCAACGGGTTGGTGCCTTGTTTGGTCGGACGCTTCCAGGTGGGCCCCACCCGGTAGTAGCCACCGGCGAGGTCTTTGGGGATCTCACCCTGACTGACGATGCATTCCTCGACGGTCGCCTCGAACCGCATTGGCGCGAATGGACCTCGAAGCGCCGTCTCTACCGGCAGCGGATATCCCATGACGCTCCTTTTCAACCCCAGACCGACTGTATCAGTGGTATTCAACCATCGTAAACGACCGTTATCTCAGCCGCCGAACCGAGAACCTCCGTACGGCCGTGATGCCGACCGGGCGAGGGCGACCCCACGAACTGTCGAAGCCGTAGCAATGCCTGATGATGGCGGTGTTGACCGGTCAAAAACCCCCGCCTACCATTCGAAGCGAATCGAACCATGGTGACGACAAGTCCCGGACGACGCTAACCTTCTTCGACGCGAGCGGTCGTTCTGCAAAGGAGCTGAGATGGACGCGGTGGGACTCACCGACGAGCAACGGGACTTCGCCATTGCCGTGCGCGACTTTTGTCGCAAGGAATGCGGCACCCGCGAGCAGCGCGATGCGTTGACCGATAACGGCGCCGAACAACACCACGCTGGTCTGTACCAAAAGCTCGCGGAGACAGGCTATCTCGGAGTTTCGATTCCCGAAGAATACGGCGGCAGCGGGGGTGGACTGACTGAACAGGTCATCTTGTTCGAGCAGCTTTGGCGGGGCCTGGCGCCGGTCCACGGAGCCGGCAGCTCCCATACCGTCGCCGGCATCTACAAGCGGTTTGCCACCGAGGAGCAAAAGAAGGCCGCACTGGGCGCCATCTGCTCGGGCAAGGTGATGTCGATCAGCATCTCCGAACCGGGCGCCGGATCGGATGCGGCCGGCGTCAGCTGCAAGGCCGAGAAGGTTGACGGCGGCTGGCGGGTGCGGGGGCAGAAGACCTGGTGCTCCGACGCACAGTTCGCGACCACGATCCTGGTGGTCGTGCGCAGCTCGCGGGGTGTCCGGCCGCACGACGGCCTGACGCTGCTCGAAGTGCCTGCCGACACGGAGGGCCTACAGATCCGGCCAATCTCGACGATGGGCGGCAGCGAGGTCAATGACCTGTTTTTCACCGACGTCTTCGTACCCGAATCGGCGGTGGTGGGCACCGAGGGCAATGCGTGGAAGCAGATCATGGCCGGACTGAACGGCGAGCGGCTGGTCTGCGCGGCACAGGGCCTCGGCATGGCGCAGCGGGCCTTCGACGACTTGCTGGCCTACGTCACCGAGCGCGAACAGTTCGGCGTCCCGATCGGGTCGTTCCAAGCGCTGCGGCATCGCATCGCCGACCTGGCCATCGAAATCGAATCAGCACGAGCACTCACCTATGCAACCGTGCAACACATCGAGCACCAGATCGGCACCCCCGAGGAGTGGGTCCGGGCGACGTCGATGTCCAAAGTCAAAGTGACCGAAACCGCTAAAAAGGTTGCGCTAGAAGGCGTTCAGATGATGGGAGGCTACGGCTACAGCACCGAATTCGACATGGAGCGACACCTGAGGCTCAGTATCGCGCCCACGATCTACGCGGGAACCAACGAGATCCAGCGCGACATCATCTCGTCCACATTCGGCCTGCGCCCACCGCGCTGACCTGGCCTTTCGCATATGACACCCGACACGTTATGGAGCGACTATGACGCTTGACACGTTCCGTACCCACAAACCATAATTGAGACTGCTTAACTCATAATCCGTAGGGGGCGGATCGGCCCGAGTGCCCCCGAAGCCTCTTTGTGTTTCTCGATTAGGAGTCGATAGATGACGACGGCAAAACCCGACATCCGCGTTCTGGACGCCGACACTTACGCCAACGGCGACCCAACGACGTTCGGGCTGCCGTTGGACCAGTACGCCTACCTGCGCGATGAGGCACCCTGCTACTTGCACGAATTCAACGACCCGATGCTCATCGACCGCGCCTGGATCGTGAGCCGCCACGACGACATCTGGGCAGTCGACCGAAATTCCGAGCTGTACGCCGCCGACCGCGGCGGGGTGAACATGTGGAAGGTGACCCCGCTCGACCCCAAGGTCGGGGGCAAGCCGGCGATGCTGACCATGGACGGCGCCAAGCACCGCACCCAGCGTGGAGTGATGAGCAAGGCGTTCACGCCCGGGATGGTCAAGAAGCTCGAGGACAAGTTTCGCGAGTACGCCGTCAACATCGTCGACGCGGCACTGGAAAAAGGCACTTTCAACTTCGTCACCGACATCGGTCACGCGATGCCGATGGAGGCTCTCGGTGACGTGTTGGGCGTCCCCAGCGGCGACCGGGAGAAGTTCTTCGCCTGGGTCGACACGTTCGCGGCGCCATTCGATACCCGCATCACCCCCTCGTTCGAGTACGTGATGCAGGCCATCTTCGCCCTGCTCGGCTACGCGGTAGAGCTGGGTGAGGTCAAGCGCAACGAACCCGGCGACGACGTGATCACGCAACTGGTTCAGGCCGGGGCTGACGTCATTTCCGAGGACGAGCTGATGGGCAACGTGGCGTTACTGGCCTCCGGAGCCGCCGAGAGCACCCGCACCGCGCTGAGCCACGGCATGCACGAGCTGATGCGCAACCCGCAACAGATGGCCTGGCTGCGCGAGCACGCCAACGACATCCCAGGCACCGCGATCCAGGAAATCGTGCGCATCGCAACCCCGTTCACGCACCTGGTGCGCACCGCCACCGCCGATCACGAGTTGCACGGTCAACAGATCAAAGAAGGCGATATCGTCCTGATGCTGTTCGCCGCGGGCAATTTCGACGAGCGCGCCTTCGACAATCCGAACGCCTTCGACCTGTCCCGCGAGAAGAACCCGCACGTCAGCTTCGGCCGCGGCCCACACCAGTGCCTGGGCAAGCACGTCGCGGGGCTGGAGATGAAGATCCTGATGGAAGAGCTGTTGCGACGCACCAAGGACATCACCCCCGCCGGTGACATCAGCTACATCCGCGACGCCTATTCACGGGGCGTGTACGAGCTGCCTGTCACCGTCACCCCCGCCTGAGCAACGGGACTGACGCGCAATGAAGGTCATCGTCGACACCGATCGCTGCGAACTGCACGGGGAGTGCACGATCGCCGCACCCGACGTGTTCGAAATCGAAGACGACAAAGAATGGGTAACGGTGCTCGACGCTCAGCCCGGCGAAGATCGACGCAAGGCGGTTGAGGAAGCCGCAATGATGTGTCCAGTTGCTGCGATTCGTATAGAGGACTGACGTTGACTACTGCGAAGACCCCACCGAAAAGCCGGCCTACCAAGTCCGCCGACGCTTCGGTGGTCGAGGTACACAACCCCGCTGACGGTTCGGTCGCCGGAGTGGTTCCGAACGTGCCGGCCGACGAGGTGGCGCAGCTCGCCCGCGACCTGCGATCGGCGCAGCCGGCGTGGGAGGCGCTCGGCCCGCGCGGCCGTGCGGTGTATCTGCGGCGCTGGCTGGATTGGATCGTCGACAATCAGGACCGCATTCTGGGCCTGGTTCACCGCGAGGCCGGAAAATCCTGGGGCGATGCCCAGATCGAGCTGCTGGTGTGCATGGAGGTCATCAACTACTACACCAAGCACGGCGAAGAGTTCCTCGCCGACGAAACCCGTCGCCCGCACGGACCTGCCTCGGCGACCAAGGGCCTCCGCATCCGTTACCGCCCTTACGAACTCGTCGGCGTGATCTGCCCCTGGAACTATCCGCTGGGAATGCCGATGCTCGACGTGCCACAAGCGTTGATGGCCGGGGCGGCCGTGCTCACCAAACCGTCCGAGGAAACCCCGCTGGGCTGGGCCGAGGTCGTGCGTGGCTGGAGCGAGATCGGTGCGCCTCCGGTGCTGGGTTGCGTGACGGGCCGAGGCGAAACCGGCAGGGCGGTTGTGGACGCCGTCGACATGGTGCAGTTCACCGGATCCACCAAGACCGGCCGCCAGGTCGGCATCCGCTGCGCCGAGCGACTGATCCCGGTCAGCCTTGAACTGGGCGGCAAGGACGCAATGATCGTGCTGTCCGATGCACCGTTGCCGCGGACCATTCGCGGGGCGATTTGGGGTGGACTGTTCAACTCGGGTCAGTCCTGCGTTGCCATCGAACGGATCTATGTCGAGGCGCCGCTGTACGACGAATTCACCACTCGGCTCGTCGAAGAGGTCAACAAGCTCCGCCAAGGCCACGACGCGGCCGGCAGCTTCTCCGCCGATATCGGCGCATTGGCCAACGAAGCCCAGATGGCGATCGTCGAGCGCCACGTCAAGGATGCGGTGGACCGCGGGGCGCGCGTCCTCACCGGCGGAAAGCGAGCCGAGCGCGGCCTGTTCTACCCGCCGACCGTGTTGGTGGATGTCGACCACACCATGGCCTGCATGCGCGAGGAAACGTTTGGGCCGCTGCTGCCGATCATGAAGGTCTCGAGCGAAGACGAGGCCATCACCATGGCCAACGACACCACGTACGGCCTGGGTGCCAGTATTTGGACGGCAAGCCAGGATCGCGCCGAACGAGTCAGCCGGCGCATCGAAGCCGGCGGGGTCAACATCAACAACGCCATGATCCATGTATTCCAATTTCCGCTGCCGATGGGCGGCTGGAAGGAATCCGGCCTCGGTCACCGGATGGGCGGAGCCGACGGCATTCGGAAATACTGTCGCACACAAGCGGTGGTCAGTGAGAAGGTCAGCATACCCACCGAAACACATTGGTACCCTTACTCATCGCGCAAGGCGCGGATCGTCAGCGCAGTGCTGCGGCTGGTCGAGATGCACGACTGGCGTCGTCGACTGGGGCTGCGGCCGAAGTCGTGACGGAGACCCCAACCACAGGCCCGCTCGCTGGGCTCAAGATCATTGAGCTCGCCGGAATCGGTCCCGGGCCTTATGCGGCAATGCTGCTGGCCGATCTGGGCGCCGACGTCGTGCGTGTCGAGCGTCCGGGGCCTCCCGCCAGCACGGTTCCCCCCGAACAGGATGTGTTGCGGCGCAACCGCCGATCGATAGTAGTAGACCTGCGTGAGCCAGAAGGCGTGCGCACCGTGTTGGCGCTGGCCGCCCAGGCCGACGTGCTGCTGGAAGGTTTCCGGCCGGGCGTCACAGAACGCCTCGGACTGGGTCCGGCCGACTGCTGGAACGTCAACCCGCGACTGGTGTACGGACGCATGACCGGCTGGGGTCAGTCGGGTCCGTTGGCGTCGGCCGCCGGCCACGACATCGGGTACATCGCGATCACCGGGGCGCTGGGATCGGTGGGTCGTGCCGGCGAAGCGCCGGTACCACCGGTGAACCTGGTCGGTGACTTCGGTGGTGGATCAACGTTTCTCGTCATCGGCGTACTCGCCGCAGTGTGGGAAGCCGGCCGCTCCGGCCGCGGTCAGATCGTCGACGCGGCGATCGTCGACGGCGCGAGCTCGCTGACCGCGCTCCTACACGGACTCATGGCCGCCGGGCAGTGGGTCGATCGGCGGGGGCACAACTTCCTCGACACCGGCGTGCCCTGGTACGACACCTACCGCACCGCCGACGACCGGTGGATGGCCGTCGGCGCGTTGGAGTCCAAGTTCTACGCCGAATTCACCCAGCTGCTGGGGATTTCGGACGACCTCGCCGGGCGCGACGACCCCTCGACGTGGCCCCAATTACGCGAGGCGATCGCACAAGCATTCGCGACCCGGACCCAGGAGGAGTGGGTGGCGGTGTTCGAGGGCACGGACGCCTGCGTGGCGCCCGTGTTGTCACTGACCGAGGCCGCCGGCCATCCGCACCTGGCCGCGCGGGACACGTTCATCGAAGTCGGCGGCGTGACTCAACCGGCGCCCGCCCCCCGGTTCAGCAGAACAGTTCCGCGACGTCCGACGCCGCCTCCCCCTGTCGGTGCCGACACGGCGGATGTGTTGCGCGACTGGATGATTGCCGAGGACGGTGTCGCCCCGCAAGGCGGCGGTCTGTAGCGGCGGGGCGACCTGCCGAGCACTTCTGGCTGGTGCGCCCCCAATCGATGAGTCAGATGCCGAGCGCTTCGAAGCTGTCGAGATCGTCGATCGCGGTAGCAATCCGCTCAATGATTGTCAGACAGACGTCCACGGGCTGCATCTTTGGCTGGTAGAACGCCCGCCCAATGGTGAACGCCCACGCGGAATACGGGTAGAAGAGACACTGCCGGTAACGCAGCCAGGCTTCATCGAAGCCGGGCGCTTTTCCGCCCGCACCATCGAGCCCTTCCAAGTAGAGTTCGAGCAGATCCCTCTCCCACTTGCGGCGATCGTCAGGCTCACACGCCGAGCTGACAAAGTATGCGTAGTCGTAGGCCCAGCCCCCCTGCATTGTGGCCTGCCAGTCGCCGAGACCCATCCGGCCGTTGCCGGTGATGTATGTCTGGCCGGCGTGACTATCGCCATGCAATAGCGTTGGCGGCAGGACCTCCGTCAAGATCTCCAGGCTCTTCTTGGTACCTCTCCACAGTCGGTCAGCCTGACCATACAACTGCGCGGGAATGACGCTTTTTGCACGCTCCATGCCGACAGCGCAACGACGTTCGAAGTCTATGAACTGTGCGACGTTGTTGAAGTGGTCGGTCGGGTTCTTCAGAATCTTCAACTCGGGTGCCTCCCACCAGACGCCGTGGTAGGCGGCCATGTTGAGCAGCACGTCCTCGACCTGGCCACGCGTCAGTGGTGTGGTCGGCCGGATGAATTGCGCGCCCTTGGTGACAGCGACGTCTTCCATGAGAATCATTGAACGCCATGAAGACTCGTCTACACCGCCCCAATATCCTTTGGGAGCTTCCATCGTGACCGCGGGCCGAAACTTCTGATAGAAGTTGGTCTCGCCGTGAAGGACCTCGGCGGCGCCGAGCACGAGACGCTGGCTCAATTGCGCCGTTGTTTTGGTGAACAGCATTGTCGGCAAGCCGGCGTCCTGTCCCGCCGCGTTGTAGGTCACGCGCAGTGCGGTTCGGGTGGATGTGCCGACGCTGCCTCCCGGCGTCGCGTATGACGTGACACGCGCACCTGGATGCTCGTGGCAGAGCACGTCGGTCAACCACTGTTCATTGAGTTCGGTCCCGTTGCGTGGGACGTCGGCACGCGAGCGCAACTCCGGTGGCCGGAATCGTTCGCCGATCATCTGCGCACCGATTGACAAGGCCCGCTTGGCAAGCCACAACTTGTAGTTTGCGGGCCGGAGGTTGCTCGATGCCGACATGGTGTTGGCTCCTGTCAATTGCGCTGCCCTACGAACGTAGTCCCCAGGAACGTTATTTTAGATATTTATTGTCTCATAAATGAGGTTATTCCCGTGCTGAACCAGTCCAGCCTGATGCAAGAGCCAAGGGTCCCGGGCTAGGCCAGATTCAAGTCCAGTAGCCTCCGCTCGTCTTTGGCGATGAGTTTCATCACCACCATCGACATGACCACCATCCAGACGAAGAAGTCGACCGCTACAACCCAAAACGCCAAGATGCCGTTGTACGCAAGCGGACCCGTCTTGAACAGACCCATGAAGCTGGCCGGCGCCATGCCCATCGCGGCATAGATGTTGTAGAACGCCACCCAGCGGGGAAACGTCGGTTCCGGGTTCACATCGCGAAAGATTGCGATAGCGATGATGACCATCAGGATGCCGAACGGCGGCCAGGTGTACAGGAACAGAAAGAACCCGAGATCGTTGAACGCTTGAACGATAGCCGCGTCCTCGGCACGGAACGCCATCACCGTCCACGCCACCGCGATAGTCGTAATCACGGCCGCTCCGCCGCCGACGTTGGCCAGAGCTGCGAACGTGAGTAGCGGCACCCGCTCCATACGACGGATATAGAGAATAATCGGTGCGGCCCACGTCACCCAGAAGGACCAGAAGAAGGTCACCAGTGCCGCGCCGATGAGTATCGAAGTCTGATACTCGCTCACCAACTTGAGCGTTTCCTGTTTGGTATTGCTCGGCGATGGCGGCGGAACCATATGCATCAACCACCCGAAGCCGACAACGGTCATCAATACCAGAACCAAACCGGACCAGACGAACAGTCTCATGACCACCGTGTCAATACGGAAAGACGCAAGCCAGCCAGTGTGTGGTGACTCCGGAAGCGCGGTCCCGCGCAGTTCTGCCGCCGTCATAACCTTCGAATCCTCCCTGTCTCGCGCCAGGCCATCGGCCAATTCGAGGCTTCAAACGGACTCCATTAATGAGTGCCACTAGCTTAGATCAGAAGTGACACTTTCGATAGAGCAAGACGTCAAAAGCGGATCCTGGCAGAACGATCAGTGGATCACGACAAGTTCTGCCGCCGGATACAACGTTCAATTCGGCACTGCGACGGGGCGTATCCCCACCGTCGATCAGTAGGATCGGGGCAACCCGAGAGAATGCTCGGCAACGAAGTTGAGGATCATCTCCTTCGAGACCGGTCCCATATTGAGCATGCGCACCAGCCAGAAGTACGGCGCGAGCTGGTACTCATAGGTCACACCATTGCCGCCGTGCACGGAAACCGCCGCATCGAGGGCCTCCAAACCGGCCGCGGCGCCGAGGTATTTGGCCATATTGGCCAATTCACCGACCTCGGCACCGGAATCGTAGAGTTCACAGGCGCGGTTGGCCACCAACTGCGCGGCTTGCAGGTGGATGTGCGCGGCGGCGAGCGGATGAGCGACCGCCTGATGCGCGCCGATCGGCTGATCCCACACCCGCCGCCGGTTGGCGTAGGCGACCGCCCTGTGCAGGGCATAGTGCCCGATCCCAGTACAGATCGAACTCGTCAAGATCCGTTCGGTGTTGAGTCCGGTGAAAGCGACTGCCAGCCCTTTGTTTTCGGACCCAACTAAGTTTTCGACCGGAACTTGGACACTGTCGAAGAACACTTGATGGCTTTTGTCCGGCTGGTTCATAACCGTCCGGATGGGCGTCCACGACAGACCGGGCGTGTCGGCTTCGACCATGAAGACCGACAGACGCCCACGGCCGCTGCGTTCATCGACGCCGGTGCGTGCCACGACCATCACCCACTGTGCCGACTCCATGCCGGTGATGAAAACCTTCTGGCCGTTGATGACGTAGTGCTCGCCTCGGCGGCTGGCCACGGTGGAGATCCGGTGGGCGTTGGCTCCGGCATCGGGCTCGGTGATCGCGAACGCCAACCGCGTTTCGCCGGTGGCCACCCCGGGCAGCCATCGCGACTTCTGCTCTTCGGTGGCACTGCGACTCAAAATGGTCCCGGTGACTCCCGCCGAGAAGAGCATCGCCTGCAACGGGCAGCCAGCAAGAGCGGTTTCCTGAACGACAATCGCCAGCTCGCGCAGCCCCAGTCCCCCGCCACCGTATTCCTCGGGCAGATGCACGCCGAGATATCCCTTGGCGCCCAATGCATCCCAGAGTTCGGCGCAGTTGGCGCCGTCGTCGACCTGCTGTTGGTAGTAGGCAGGCCCGTACGAGCCGGCGATTCCGCCGACCGCGTCGCGAATCGCCTGCTCTTCTCGTTCGGTGGTGAACATGGTGCCCGTGTCAGCAGTCATTGACCTTCAATCCTCTTCGCCGAAAGCGGCGTCTACGCGAACAGTTCGGCGGCCTCCGAGGAGGCTGTCACTTCGTGGTAATCGTTCGCGTCGAATTCGTTTATCCGGTCCCAGTATTCGATGTACTTCCACGGACCGGTGACCACGATGCGTCCGGCGTCATTGCGATAATAGGTCGTCATCCCCTTGTGCGACCAGATGCAGTGCGACAACGCTTCGTCGAGCTCTTGGTTGTACCGTTCGAACACGCCGCGGTCCACCTCGACGGTGGCAATCTCGTTGACCAGCAGATGACGAATCGCCTGCATGATGTAGCGGACCTGAAATTCGGTTGCGTGTATCGCGCTGCCGCCGTGTCCGGCATTCGTGTTCGGGCCGTTGACGATGAAGAAATTCGGGAAATCCGGAACGGTCACCCCGAGGTAAGCGCGGGCATCATTGGCACCCCACTGATCCCGCAGCGTCTCGCCGGAATTTCCGATGATGTCCATGGGCCAGAGGAACTGCAGCACCTTGAAGCCGGTGGCCAAGACGATCACATCGGATGGCACTTCAACCCCCGAGCGAGTCACCACATTCTCGCCGTCGACCCGCTCCACCGCCTCGGTGACCAGCGTGACATCGTCGCGGCACATCGTCTTGTACCAGCGGTTATCGATCAACGGACGCTTGCCGTAGGGCGGATAGTCCGGCAGGCAGGCGTCGATCAGATCGGTCCGATCGCCGAGCTGTTCGGTGATGTATTTGGTGAGAAATATCCGGTGGCGATCGTTGGCCTCGTTGACTGCGCGCTCCGGATGGGGCCAGTCCGGATCGATCCGCAGCGCCGAATGCAGCCTGTCACTGAAGTTCCAGAACGACCGGAGCCGATACCATTGGATGTAGAAGGGCACCTCGTTCATCAGGAAGCGGACGGACTCTTTGACCGCGCGATGGTAGTTGGGGTGCGGGATGGCCCACTGCTTCGACCGCTGGAAGACGGTCACATGACGCGCTGTATCGACGATGGATGGCACCACTTGCATTGCACTAGCGCCATTCCCGATCACGGCGACGCGCTTGTCGGTCAGGTCGACCGAGGTGTCCCATGCCGCGGTGTGCATCACCGGCCCGGGGAAATCGTCCAGCCCGGCGATGGGCGGAATCGAGGGCCGGTTCACCATGCCTACGGCAGTGACCAACACGTTGGCCGCGAGCGTCTCGGTGTCGCCGTCGGGGGTCTTGATCTCGATCTGCCATGTCGCATTGGCGGTTTCGAAGTGTGCGCGCACCACCTCGGTGCTGAATCGGATGCGCCGCTTGACATCGGCTTCGGCCGCGACGCGCTGGATGTAGGCCTGCACCTCGTCGCGCTTGGCGAAGTAGGTGGTGATATCCGGGTTCGGCGCGAACGAGAACGCGTAGAGGTGGCCGGGGGTGTCCACACCACAACCGGGGTAGACGTTCTCCAGCCAGGTGCCGCCCAGGTCGGCGTCTTTCTCCAGGACGACGAAGTCGACCCCGGCAGCCGCGAGTTTGATCGCCATGCAGATGCCGGACAAGCCCGCTCCGATGATGGCAACCCGAAAGTCGCTGGGGATTGACTCGGCGGGTATCTCGATGTCGCGTGAGATGAAATCCATTTCCTCCGAGAGGAGTTCGCCGTACTCAAGGGGCACCTCCTCGACCATCGCGCAGCCGAGCATGCGCGTCACCTCATCCGGGGACGGGGTCACTGGTTCAAGACGGCCTTCGTAGTACGCGACGACTGCCTCTAGCGCCGAAGCCCGCACCTCTGCCTGAATTTCAGGAGATAAACCGCCGGAGTCGTTGTCGTCCAACGGCTTTCCGCGCAGGGGCCGAAATGGCGGGCTGGTCCACTTTCCGTCACCGGTGAGATGCTGTAAGACAAGCAGCAGCGTAGGAAGATTGGCATCTTCCAGCGCTACCCGAAGCTTCTCAACCCAGTTTGGAATTCTCTCCCAGGGCACCGACACGGCAGTGGTCATGAACGTTCCTCCGCCTCCGACTTCTGCGTCACGACAACCGGTCAACGCCCGACGGCGAAACCTCTCGTGGCAGTGTCGTCTCTTTTTGAACTATCGCGTCTCAATATAGGACAAATATCGCGGTCGGCGCAACATCTGCTGTCGAATCATCGTGCGAGAGCCCGTTCGCCGACAACATCGTCATTGCCGGCCAAAAAGCACCCTGAACTGCAAGATCAGATCGGGGAGCTACGAGTATGAACTCAGTCCCCAGAGAACGACCGTGCGCACTGTCGTCGACTAGCGGGCCGTGGTGCGCCGGCGCCGCGGCGCCGCGGACTTGCGACTACCGTTCTCCGCGGGCACATACCCCAACCGCAGCAGCCCAATTGCGTGGTCCGCGATCTCATCTGCGGTGATCTTTTCCTTGGGGCGATACCACCGCGATACCCAAAGGATCATCCCGAGGATCAATCGGGTGGTGACGACAAGATCGCCTTTTTCGATATTGCCGGCCTCCATATTGTCGGCGACCACCGAAACCCACAGCTTCTCGAATTGCCGGCTCCATTTGTGCCAACGCTGGACGACATCGTTGGGTAGGTCACCGCCGTCGAAGAAAACAGGCATATAGCTGCGCATTTGCACCGCCGCTTCGGACTGCAGCCGGACCATCTCTTTGAGCCGCTCGCCGGGATCGGCAATATTGCGGATCGCGGCTTCGACTCGCTCGGTGATCTCGCGGGTACTGCGCTCGAAGAGTATGCCGAGCAGATCCTGCTTGGTCGGGACGGTTCGGTACAGCGTCGCGCGGGATACCGACAATTTCTCCGCGGTGTCAACGATGGAAACCGCCTCGTACCCGCCCGAATGGAACAGCTCTGCCACCGCGTCCGCGACGGCGTCCCGGTCGATGGTCAGGCGCGGTCGCCCGCGTGGGCGGCCGTTGGTCCTACCGTTCACATTTTTCGGCACTGAACTCCCTTACAGTTGTGCCTAGTTTAGAGGCTACATGTCGCACAATGTGGAATGTCGAGCTCACGGCGACATCAGGCGAAGACGAACATGCCTGTCAGCAGCCCTAACAGCGCCACGCAATAACCCTCAAAAAGGCCGCGCAGCGGGCGCGGAGCCATCTTCAGCTCCATGAAATAGAGGCCGACCAGGCGGACCTTGAAGATCGCGACAACGAAAATTGCCAGGCTTGCCGGCAGATGATGTCCCTCGCCGAATCCGTGGTCAGTGCCCAATGCCCACGACACGACAGTCAGCGCGCACAGCACAAACCAGACAAGCGAGGCGTTGGTCCGTACCACCGAATTCACGTTCACCTCACCAGGAAGATCAAAGGGAAAATGACGATCCACAGCAGATCGACCATATGCCAAAAGCACGCGCCACCCTCAAAGAAGGCCATATGTGTTTTGGTCGGCTCCGGCTTGCGGGCCAAGGTCGACAGGACCGTCAGAACGATCAGCCCGATGATCACGTGCGCCAGATGCAGTCCGGTCAGCACGAAGTAGTACATGAAGAATTCGTTGGTGCTCGGGGTGATCCCGGCCGCTACCTTTTCGTGATACTCAAAGGCTTTGATCCCCACGAAGCACGAGCCCACCAGCGCGCCGGCCAGGGTCAGTGGTCGCGCCAGGTGGCGCTGTTCGGGACGACGCAAGGCGCGGGTGGCGAACACCACGAGAATCGAACTCGTCAGCAGCACGAGGGTGTTCGTCGCACCCAGCGAGCGGTTGAGTGCCCCCTGGGACTCCGCGAACAACCCCGGCTTACCGGCCCGCTGGTGCAGATACACCGCGAACAAGACCGTGAACACCATCATGTCGCCGAAGAGCAGCACCCAGATCCCCGGCTCGCCCGGCACATGACGTTCGGGGGTCTGTGACCGGCTACGGTCGGCGTCGTCGGCGGACCGCGCCACCCCGATCACATCGGTCACTTACACATCCTTTGCTGTCAGTGCAACAAGCTCATCTTTGAGATAATGCGTCTCAATAGTAGGCAACCAGCAGCCCGTTCGTCAACGAACTCTACTGCCATGAACGATCACTCACATCAGAATTGATTTTGTTGCACCCGATCTCGTAGCGTGACGATGAGTGTTCGTTCCCGCGAAACCGCGCGGCGCAAAACGTTCCGAGTGATCGCTGCTCCCCCACTATCCAGCCGCGGCCGCGGCCGAGAAAGGAACGGATTGACGTGGATCGCGTCCTGCTTGAGGTCGACAGCGGTGTCGCCTTGATTACCGTCAACGACCCAGACCGGCGCAACGCGGTGACGGACGACATCTCCGCTGGTTTGCGCAGTGCGGTCAACACCGCGCAAAACGATCCGAACGTGCACGCCGTGGTCGTCACCGGTGCAGGCAAGGCGTTCTGCGCGGGCGCGGACCTGTCCGCTCTCGGCTCGGCCGCCGAGGATGGATTGCGGCGCCTCTATGACGGCTTCCTCGCGGTAGCCGACTGCACGCTGCCGACGGTGGCGGCGGTCAATGGGCCCGCTGTTGGCGCCGGGCTCAACCTGGCACTGGCCTGTGACGTGCGGATCTCTGGGCCGGCAGCGCTGTTCGACGCGCGATTCCAAAAGCTCGGCATCCACCCCGGCGGAGGCATGACGTGGATGTTGCAGCGCGCTGTCGGACCTCAGGTGGCCCGCGCCGCGCTGCTGTTCGGACTGCGTTTTGACGCCGATGCCTCGGTCAGCCACGGCCTGGCGCTCAAAGTCGCCGATGATCCCGTGGCTGCGGCCCGAGAGCTGGCCGCCGGTCCGGCATCGGCGCCGCGGGAGGTCGTGATCGCGACGAAGTCCACGATGCGGGCGACCTACAGCCCGGGCAGCCTGGACAACGAGCTGCACGTGGCGGCCGTTGCCGTCGAGTTGGGCCCACAGGCCACCTCGATCCAGGCACCGGAGTTCGCGGAACGCCTCGCCGCGGCACGCCGCAAGTAGTCGTTCGCTACGTTGCGACCGTCGCGCCGCTGCCGACACGCAGCTGGGCGCAGAGTTCGATCATCGCCGCCAGAACCTCCGGCTGTTCCTCAGGCTCCATGATCGACGGTGCCAGGTCGCTGGGCGCGATGTAGTCCGCGCCGGCATCTACCCATGGCCGTAACTGCGCGGCGACTTCCTCCGGTGTTCCCATCAGCCAGGACTTTTCGATCATCTCCGGTGTCACGCGGGCTACCACGTCGTCGACCTCGGCCCGGCTCATTTGATGCGGCAGCATCCGTAGGGCGTAATGCCAATCCTCGGGGAAGATGAGATCGATTCCTTCGCCTTTCCACGCGCCGTGGTGAAGCCGCCCGAATGCAGCCGTCATCCACTTGGTGATGGGGTTGTTCACGAGGCGTTCGCGCTGATCGTCGTTCTGGTAAAGCAGGACGAACGGCCAGAAGCCACAGGTGAATGCCTGCGGATCACGGCCCTTGCGCTCGAGTTGGGCGCGGATTTCGTCCACTTGCGACGCCCACTGGTCGGGGCTGGCGAATGCGCTCGGGACCATGCTGATGAACCCGTCGGCATGGGATGTCGCAATATCGATCAACTGCGGGCCGCCGCCAAGCGCCCAGAGCTTGGGAATTTTGGGGAAGTGGCTGCCGATCCAGGCGCCGTCGTAGGTCCAGTGTTTGCCCTCGTGGTCGATGAGACCGTCGGATGCGAGCATCTTGCGGACGATCACAAAGATGTCCTCCATGCGGGCCAGGCCCTGAGATCGCTTCCACCCGAACGGCTTACACTGCTTGAGCTCACCGGCCGCAAACTGCAGTGCCACGGTGGCGGGGGTCGCCGCGGCCAACGTCAACATCTGCTGCAACAATTCGGCCGGACCGTTGCGAACCGCGTCCAGCGTCGTGGTGATGTTCAACCGAGTGGTTGCGTTCGCGGCCAGCACCGCCACCATGGCGGCGTTGTAGTAGGAATCGCAGTCGGCGGTGAGCCGGGCCATCGGCGTGACGTCAGGTCGCCACAGCGCCTGAGGAAGGAAGCTCACCAGCTGATCCCAGGTCTGGAACCAATCCACGACGCCGGTGGCTTCCAGCTGGCTGGCGAACTCCGCACCGGCCTGTGGCGGCAAGTACCGGCTCGGCCAGTAGTTCACGCCTACTTCAACACTTCTGGACATGCGTGGTTCCTTTCGCATTTGTCTTCAACTGCCCATTACCACCCGATCGCGATTGCGCCCGGTGATTGCGTCCAATGAATCGAGATCCGCTGCCGCCTGGCAGGTTCGGCGCACACTCTCCAGCGTGACGTCCCTCGGCTGCATCTCGGGCTGCAACCGGTAACGCCCAATGGTGACCAACCACATGAACATGGCGTGGAACATCTGTTGCCGATACGCCAGGAATGCGGCCCCGGCGGTGGGAACTCGGCAGCCTGCCGCGGTCAGCCGATCGAAATAACGGGCGAGCAAGTCTCGCTCCCACGCGCGGCGGTCCTCCACGGTCAGATGCGTGGCTAACGCGTAGGCGACGTCACGGGCCGCTCCCCCGCGCACCGCACACTGCCAGTCGTACAGGCCCATTTGGTTATCGCCTGTCACATACCAGTTTCCGGGATGCACGTCGCCGTGCAGCAAGGTTTGCGGGCCCTCGATATTGATCTTCAGCGATCTCATCAGTGCGTCCGGTACTTCTTTGCGGCGGCGAAAGAGCTTGGTGGGTATCACCTCTCGCGCACGTGAAAAGCCCACCAGGATCCGCTTGGGAGCATTGATGGTGATGTTCAACCGCGCCATCCACTCATGCGAGTCGAGCAGCCAGTGGCCGAAACGCCGGTGCAGCGCAGTGCCCCAGAATGGGGCGTGGAGCGCAGCCAGCGTGTCGATCAGCTGCCCGGCCTGTGCGCGGTCGAGCTGGCGCGTGAGGATCGTGCCGAAATGCGCTTCCCTGGTGCGCGATACGTCGTCGATGATCAGCAGCTGACGACTGGTCGCGGGGTCGTACGCCGAGTACCGAGTGGCCGGAGCCTCGATCGGGAGTTCGGCGCGCAGCTGAGCGTAGAACGATGCCTCGATCTCGCCCAGCCCCACCGCCGCCGACACCAGCCGCGTCATGAATCCAGGCCCGGACTTGGTGAAAAGCCATTCGTTGAGACCGGCCTCGCGACCGACGTCGTCGAACTCCACCCGCAACGTTCGTCGCGACGAGGTTCCGTCGCTGCGTGGACCGAGGCTGTGGCCCAGAACTTTCGCACCCGGGGTTCCCCGGCACAGGGCCAGCGTCAGCCATTCGTCGGTGAGGTGCTCCGGCGTCGGCGGAACCTCCCGCAGCGTGACGGGACGCGGATTCGTGATGCGCTCGTTGGCGACGTGGTAAGCGATCCGAGTCGCGAGTGTGGCACGTGCCAGGCGAGCTTGAACGGACACGGTGTGGCCGCGTCAGGCATTGATCCGCGCGAATGCCTGCACCATCGACCGGAACGCGTCCTCGCTTGACTCCTGATCGATCGGCGGCACGTACGGCGTGTGCAAGACGATGTGCGGCAGCACGCCGTCATAAGCGGCGAGTTGACCGGCCACCTCGTCGGGGGTACCGGCGACCGAAAATGCTTGCAGCAACGCGTCGGATGCCGCAGTCGCCAGCGCGGCGGGTCCGTCCTCGAGGAGCCGGCGCAGCACATAGTCGCGCTCCTCCTGCAGTCCCATGAACTCGACGACGACAGAACTCACCGGATAGGCGACATAGTTGCCGACGTTGATGCGGGCCCGGCGCAGCGCTTCGTCGCGATCGCGCGACACGCTGCAAATCACCAGCGCGGTGACGTCGATGTCCGACGGGTCTCGACCGGCCTTCGCGGCGCCCGCAGCGACATTGGGCAGAACATGCTGTTGGACAAACGACGGTGTAGGCAGGAATCCGAACACCCCGTCTGCCACTTCACCGGCCAACCGAAGCATCCCCGGCCTCAATCCCGCCAGATAAATCGGGATCTGCGGGCGCACCAGATCACGGGTGCCCCAGGGGTTGAGCGGCGGGCTGGATGCGCGGTAGATCTCGCCCTGAAAGTCGAACGGTTCGTCCGTCTCGAAGTGCCGCCAAAGTTGGCGCACCACATGAACGTATTCGCGAATGCGCTTGAGCGGGCGGTCGATCTCCGTACCGTTGAAGCATTCCATCCAACCGGCGCCGCCGGTGCCCAGACCCAACAGCGTTCGCCCGTTGGACAGCTCGTCGACATCCGCTGCGGCATTGGCCATCTCGTAGGGGGTGCGCGGTGCAGCGGTCGCGATCCCGGTGCCCAACTGAATCCGCGACGTCGCCCGCGCGTTGAGCGCATGAGTAATAAACGGGTTTCGGTAGAACTCGTAGTCCCAGACCGAATCGAAGCCCGCATCCTCGGCCAGCGCGGCGAATTCGGGGTAGCGCTCGTAGGGCTGATTGAGCATCGGCAGCGATACTCCGACGCGACTGTGGGCGAATAGCGTCATGACTGCGCTCCTCGGATTGACTTCATTGTGCAATCGTGTGAGAACGATCGTTCACACGTCTACCATATCCGGTCGGCGAGGAAAAGCCATACCCTTCGTGCCCGGCGAATGCGATTGATCGCGACGGTGGATCGAGGACTACCGGGGCGCGTCGGGGAGGATCTCGGCGGCTTGGCTTCGCCTCGACTCGGATCGTTCGGAGACCGCACCAGGATCCGCCCGCCGAGGTTGAGCAGTCCCGCGGCAATGCCGTGAGGGCCACCCTGCGGACGCACAAGGAAAATTTGAAGCGACGTTAAATGGCAGCCGGGTGCCGGTTATCGCGACGCGGGGAAGTCAACACCGACGTCGGTCGATTGCGGTTGCAACCGGGTGGTCACCGGCATGCCAGGGGGTCAAGCCAGCGACGTTTCTGCTGGTTAGCCGCGAGAGCCAGTGATCACCGCGGCTCAGACGTGCGCTAGTTCGAGCCGTAGTAGGGCGGCGGGTACTGGCCCCTGGCGAGCCACGCGAGCGCCGCAATGCCGTATTCCAGCTCGTCACTCGCGTCGTAGTCGGGGTACTGATCCATGTGTGATCACCTTTTCCGTACTGCTTTGGCTTCGCCTCAACCTAACAAGCTCGAGTGTAGGCCTTCTATCGTGGCGAGCGAAAGATCGTTCGCGCATCCGACGACATCATGTTCGACGCCGACGGCGCGCCCGATGATCTCTACCAATGATCGTTCGCCGACCGGCAACAATGCCGGCGATCCACGCGCCTTCGCCCGTTCGCTAGCCGAGCAACATGACAGCACCGGATTATCGGACTCGTTTGACGGCTCCGGATCTTGCCGCGCAGCAGCGAATAGTGGTTGACTGTTTAGCAATTGCCAATTGCATTACCGCAATTGGTGTGGCGGTGGACGAATGAGGTTGATGTGAAAGCTTTGTCGATGCGGGTTGCCAGCGCTGTCATCCTCGCCGTCGCGCTGTGGGGCATCACGGCGACAGCCAGTTCCACCGTTACCGTCCAGGCGGCCCCGAACTTCGAATCCCTCATGGTGCCTTCGGCGGCAATGGGTCGCGACATCCCGGTGGCCTTTATGGGCGGCGGACCGCACGCGGTGTATCTCCTGGACGCGTTCAACGCCGCACCGGGTGTGAGCAACTGGGTCACGGCCGGTAACGCCATGAATACACTTGCGGGCAAGGGAATCTCAGTCGTCGCACCCGCCGACGGCGCCTACAGCATGTACACCGATTGGGACCAGGACCGCGGCAAGCAGTGGGATACCTTCTTGTCGAGCGAGCTCCCGGATTGGTTGGCCGCCAACAAAGGATTGGCGCCGGGCGGGCACGGCGCCGTCGGTGCCGCACAAGGCGGTTACGCCGCGTTAGCGCTCGCCACCTTCCATCCCGACCGATTTCGTTACGCGGGATCGCTGTCGGGCGTGCTCACTCCCGAACGGACCGGGGTCAACGGTGCCATCACCAACGTTCTGAAGAATGAAGGCGGCGTCGATCCGGTGAACATGTGGGGGGCGCCCCAGTTCGGCCGTTGGCAATGGCATTCCCCGAATGTGCACGTGGTGCGACTGGTCGACCAGAACACCCGACTGTGGGTGTTCAGCCCGGCCGCCGGCAGCCCCAGCGACGGTGGCGCGGTCGGCGCGTTCCCGGATATCTGGCAGAGCACCTGCCGCGACTTTTACGCAAGCTACCGCGCCGCCGGCGGACACAATGGCCACTTCGATTTGGGAGCCGGGGGCGGCAACGATTGGGGCACGTGGAGCCAGCAGCTCGGCGCATTGTCGGGTGACCTGGCCTCGAACATCAGATAACTGCCCAGGTAAAACCGGGTAAACCGGCACGCGACTTACGTGATGCGTCGGTCGGTCAGCACGACACCTTGATCGTGAAGGGCGTCTTCGTCGGCTCGGGAGACTTCGGGCCGTAACCCACCGCGACACCGGCAATCTGGTACGTGCTGTCGTTTAGAACGACGGTGGCGTCGTTGCCTGCCAGACCCTGGTTGTAGTCACCGGAAAAGCCGTCGAGATTACGGATCCGGACAAATTCAACGGTGAGCTTGCCCGCGTTGGACACCATCACGGTTAGGCCCGACTCGTCATTGCCCGCGGAGATCGTGCTCAAGTGCCGCTCCGGCGGCGCGCACCGTACGGACTGCATGGCGGGGAGTTGATTGCCGTCGATGGCAACCTGCGCCGAGCCCGGGGGCAACGTTCCCGCGGCTTGTTCCGCCAGCGCCTCCGACGAGCACGCGGCGCCGCTGCCGATCACCAACGCGGCTGCAGCGACCAACGAAACCCTATTCGACACGGCAATCCCCCTCTTCGTGGATCGTGCTGGAAGTCTATCGCCACCCGGCGGGCGCTCACAAGCATTTTAGGACGCCAAGGTTCAGAATTTCTAGATCTTTTTTAATCGCGCGTCAAAGATGCCCCGCCGGGGCCTCGGACGGACGCCAGGTCAATTGACGAACTGGTCAGTAGATAGGCGGCGGAACATATTTCGATACTGGAGTACCAGGCAGTCTTGACTCGTGGATTTGCCGCTTGAACTGTGAAATGATCACAAGTTATGACCGCCAGCGAGCTCGCTCGACGCGCCTCGGCGCTCCCGACCTTGGCCATGTTTAGTGCCACTGTAGTTGCGCTGGGCGCCGCCACCGCCGCGCCGATAGCAAACGCCGACAACAATCGGCTCAACAACGGGATCGCCCAAAGCGTCTACAGCGTCAAACGCCAGGCCGGATGCACGACCGACTTGAAGAACAACCCGGCGCTCGAGCTGGCGGCGCAGCGCCACGCTGAGGACATCCTCGGAAACCGGGCCCTCGACGGCGATATCGGCTCGGACGGGTCGACCGCGCAGGCCCGCGCCCAAGCGGCGGGCTACCGGGGCACGGTCGCCGAAACTGTGGCCATCCTGCCGTCAGCGTCGATCAACGGCATTGACATCCTTGGGAATTGGTACTACCGGCCCGACTACTTCGCGATCATGTCCAACTGCGCGAACACCCAGATCGGCGTGCGATCGGTGAACAGCCCGGATCGCAGCGTGCTGGTCGCGGTCTACGGCCAGCCTGGTTAAAATCAGCTGCCACAAGCGATTTCCAGGCAGCACTGCAGCGATATCGGGTAATTTAACTTTGATTCAGCTGGTCACAAATGTTTGCAGCTACGCTACGCTGAGCACATGATTCGCACATTCGGCGTCTTTTCAACCTTTTTGGCGATTTGCCCGCTAGGGGTTTACTACGCCGCAGATTCGTCCGCATCTCCCCCGGGTGGAAGCGGGCAATGCTCGTTCGTGCTGGAGGGACCGAAAGTGGTCAGCAACTCGGGCGTGAATCAGGTGATGGCGTCGGTGCACGCGGGCGAGTGCACACTGCACGCGCACACCGAAGCGACGGTGTGCCTATCCATCGTCGGCGACGAATCGGCCGGGCAGTGCGGGTCGGGATACGACCCCACGCCCGCGGTGGTCTACTACCCCTACCGGCCCGGGGCGACGTACATCGTCAAAGGCCAAGGATGCGCGGACGTCTTGGAGGGCAGCAACAGCCCGGGCACGCCATCGACCGTCTGCCAGAGCATCGCGCCGTCGCGCGTCACGCTGTAGCCCTAGACCGGATCGAATCCAGAAATCAACCAGCGTCCGCCGACCTTGTCCAGTGTCACTCGAACACTCGACACGGAATCGGAGGGCGGACTCTTGTCAACGACCGCCGTCTGGTTGACGAACAGCAGAGTCACCGCGTGGTTGGGAGTCGCTGAAACCGCCGCCGCCGCCGGCACGGTCGCCGTCGTGGAGATGTGCTCCTTCTTTGCGCCCGGGATCACCACATCGTTGATCAGCTGCGAGTAGGAATCCTTGAACGCGCCGGTCATCCGACCTTTGGCGGCTTCCAAGTCCTTTTCCACGGTGTCGGACTTGTATGACAGCAACGCGATCGTGGAATCCTTTGCGGCCGCCAGCGATTCGATACGCGCGAGCTGCGTCTCGCGAGCCGAGGAGTCCTGCCACTTCAAAAATCCCGCGGCCCCGGCCAATACCAGCGCCAGAGCGGGAAGCAACCCGTACACCACCACCTGGGGCCAGCTGATGCGGCGTTTGACTTTCGTCGATTCTTCGGCCGTATCTTCGACGTCAGCATCGTCGGCTAGTGCGGCCTCGGCCTCGTCACTGTCCAACTCGTCCAACAGGTCCGGGTCTTCCGAAGGCTTTTCCGCTGCGTCGTCGAGTGGTTCCTCAACCGGGTGGGCGGATTCGTCGTCGGCGGTCTCGGACTTGGTTTTGCTTTCGCCACCGGCGCGAGGTTGCGGACGATGGCTTGCTCGCCGGCCTATGACGCCGCGCGCGCGTGCCCACGGCCGCCGGCTTTTCGCCTCGGCCGATTCAGCGTTCTCCGAGCTCTGCTCGCCGTCCTCCTCGTCGGGTTCGACCGCGTCGACCTCGCCGGAATCCTCGGCACACACCGTGTTTTCGGTGTCTTCGAGGTCACTGTCGACCGAATCGGTCGTCTTCGCCTTCGCGGCGGCCTGCTTGCGTTGAGCGTCGGTTCGAACCCCCACAGTGGCTGATTCCCCTTCTGGTTTTTCGGATTTCGGCTTGGTCATGGGACAAAGGCGACGTTGGAGATTTTGGTATCGCTACCCGACTTTTCCACCGTGATTCGCATTCGCCACTGCCGAGGCGCCTGATCCTCCACACCGAGATTGGTGGTCTTGATCGACACGGCGACCAGCACCTGTGCCTTATCGCCCGACTCGGATTCCACACCCGCTTCGGTGATTGTTCCCACCGACTTGGACTGTGCCTTCTTGAGCACGTCGATGAAAGGTTGCTTGCGCTTGGAGAATTGGTCGTAGAACTGACCAGTCGCCGAGTCCAGAACGCGCTGAACGTCTCCCTCGGCGTGCTGCCAATCAATCGTCGTCAGGTTCAGCGCGCATTGCCGTCCGATCTGAAGAAACATCTGGCGCTGCGATTCGGCCTGATGCGACTGATACGAACGGAAACCCAGCCACCCGACGGTGGCTGCCAGGGCGACGATGATGGTCGCCCCGACGATCGCCGCCAATCGCAACTGCGACCGCTTGGCCGGCGCCGGATCCTCGTCGCCGGCGTCGTCTTCGCCGGCATCCTCGTCGCCGGCGTCTTCTTCGTCAGTGACGTCGTCGTCAGTGACGTCGTCTGCGACTGCGGCGTCGTAGTCCTCGGCCTCGTCGACGTCGCTATCCGAAGTTACGTTGTCTGCCGTCTTATTCAGCTCCCCGTCGGGGGTGTCAGCATTTGCTGCCATGTTCGCTCCTTGCCGGCACCCCCAGCCAGCGTGGGCTGCTTGTACCTTTGCCCGTCCGGACCAACATACTCCCCGGTGGCCGGATCAAATTCGGCTGCCGCGATCGGCGGCGCCTGCCCCAGCGAAGCCGCTGGGGCTTGCCCCGTCGGAGCCGGCGGCCCCCCGGGGAATCCCGCGGGAATCGGCTCCCCCGGATCAAATTGTGGAACACCCTGCCCGGTCAGCGTCGCGTTCGGATCGCCCTTCCAGTTATAGCCATCGTTGAGCGGAATGTAGGGCTCATTGCTTTCGCACTGCTTGACCGTAGCGGCCCGCTTGCCGGGCCGTGTTTCACACGGATAGTTGCGCGCACCGCGAACCGCGTTGAAGTGCGAATCCTGCGGTATCCGGCAATACACCAGCCCCGGCGGACGCGGCGGAGTGTCCTCGAACACTGCCGAGCGCTGCTGCTGAACCGGGAAGAACCCGGTCGTACACGCAGGCGGCCAGTTCAGGTTCAGGTTGAAGTCCAGTTGAAGACCCCGATACGGACCCTTGAGATCCTTGTCGGGCAGTTGGATCGCCTGGGCGTCGGCAACAATCTGCGGCAGCTGGACCAGCAGCGCCTCCAGGTTGTCGCGGTAAGTCAGTCCGACCTCACCGACCTTGTCCAGGTTGGACACCGCGTCCGGAAGCGTCGGCTCAACCCGGTCGATCACCTGGCGGATCGTGTCGAACGTCGGGCCGATCTTGTTAAGCCATCCGCCGAAGTTGCCGCCGTTTTGCTCGGCCGTCTGAATGTCTTTGGAGACGTGGGCCAGGTGCGCGGCCCAGCCCTGAATCGAATCCGCGGAGTCGATCTGGCTTTCCAGCAACGGCATCGGCTCGTCGATCAGGGTCAAGATCGCGTCCAGGTTTTTGCGGGCGTCGATGGCCAATGTGGCTCCGCCGCCGATGAATCGAGACAGTTCCGGCCCGAGTCCCCCCACCGCGGTGTAGGACTCGTCGACCACCGTCTTGAGGTTGCCGCGCGGGATCGCGTTGAGGCCGCGAGTGGCCGCCAACAGCAGTGAATTGATATTCGGCGGAATGGTGGTCCGATCCTGCGGGATCACGTCACCGTTCTTGAGCATGGGGCCCTTGCCGCTGCGCGGCACCAGATCCACGTACTGCTCACCGATCGCCGAGGCACTGTGCACGCTCGCGGTGAGATCGGCAGGGATCTTGTAGTCCGAGTTGAGCGAGAGCACCGCCTCGACCCCAGAGTCGGACAGCTGCACCTTGGACACCTTGCCGACCTCGACACCGCGGTACGTGACGTTGCCGGCGCGATACAACTCCCCCGCCCGCTCCAGCTGCACCTTCACCGTGTACCGGCCGATTCCGAGATACACGGCGGGCAAGTGTGCGTAGTACAGACCGACCAGCCCGGCCGAGACGATGGAAATCACGGAGAAGATCGCCAGGGTGATCATGGTTCGCCGACTCAGTCGCATATCACGGCCCCTGGTTGAACTGGTAGGGCGCAACGAGTGGGTTGCGCGCGGTGTAGGGGCTGGGCATCACCCCGAGGGTGCGGCCCCACTGCATCTCGAGTTCGGTGAGATTGCCTTCCCATCGAGTGCCGGTGAAGAACGACGAGTCGATGCGGCTCAGCGTCAAGTCGATGATCGCCGTCAAGTTTCCGTAATCGCCCCGGATCCATTTGGCCACTGGCGGTTTCGAGAACAAAGGCACCGTGAGGTAGTCCAGGCTGCGGGTTAGCGCAACGCCGGAGTTGGCTAGCGACTTCAGGACCGGACCGAGATCGCCGAGTTCCTTGATCAGGTTGTCCTTGGATTGTTCGAGAACGTCCGAACCAGGGTTGCTGGCATTGCCGAATTGATCGAGGGCTTCGCCCAGCTTTCCGCGCTCGTTGTTCAAGACCGCCAACGCATCCGGAATGGTCTTCAGCGCCCTATCGAGAACCGGCTTGTGTTCGGCGAATTGGCCGACCAAGTTGTTGAAGCTGTCCAACGCACGGATGATGTCGTGTTTTTGATCGTCTAGGTAGGCGGTGAACTTATCCAACTGCCCAATCAGACTTCTCAGGTCTTGTTCACGACCAGTAAACGCGGTGCTCAATGCCCGGGTGATGTCTTGAAGCTGGCCCAAGCCGCCACCGTTGAGCACGAGCGACAGGGCGCCCAGCGACTGCTCGGTGGTCGGGTAGCCACTGGCCGACGACAATGAAATCACCGATCCGTCATGCAACCGGCCCTCCGGCGCGACACCGGGGGGCGTGGCAAGTTCGATGTGCAACGTGCCCAGCAGGCTGGTCTGACCAATCGTGGCCGTTGAATTTGCCGGGAGCTTGACGTCGGGCTCGATCTTCATGGTGACCAGCGCGTGCCAGCCTTGACGTTCCACCTTGGCCACATTGCCGATCACCACATTGTTGAGTTCGACACGGGAGTTCTCCTTGAGGTTCTGCACATCCGGCATCTGCGCCTGGATTGTGTAGGACCCCGGCCCTTCCCCCGCCCGACCCGGCAGCGGTAGCGAGTTTGCGCCCCGGAAGCCCCGGAGCGCACCACAACCCGAAGCCGTGGCTACGGCCACCGTGATGAGAAGCAGCGCACCGCAACGGCGCCAGCTACTGAGGCTCACTGCCCACCTCCGACGTCTCCCATGTTTTCCACGACGCTCGGCAACATCATTGAGCGCAGGCCGCTGGCCGGATCGACCGGAAGCGGGTTTGCCGGTTTGGCCGGTACGTAAGGCGCGTTCGTGTTGATCATCCCGTTGCCGAAGTAGTTGAAAATCTCGTTCGCGGGCGGCAGCGGCCCTGCGGGATCCGGCACATGACGGAACGCCTCCGTCGGCGGCGGCCCCGACGGCGGAATGTAGTCCGGCCGCAAAAAGTCCTCGCTGTAAGTGACCTCATTGGGACGCGCCGATTGCCCGACGAATGGGTTGAATCCCAGCGGCAAGAAATTAACCTGACGGTTCTTGATGATGGGCGCCATGTATTGCACGCAGAGTTTGGCGGATTGCTCGGCACCCAGCCTCGATGCCGCCTGCACCGCCGAACACAGGAACTGCAGTGGATTGGCGAAGTTCTGCAATGCCAGCGCGCCGGTGAACGCGAGCTGCGACGGCTGATAGATGTTCAAAACGTTCTGAAACACGTTGGGCCCCACGTGCAGCGCCTGCTTCACGTCGTCGAGACTCTGCACCAATGCATCGGTCAACTCCGCCAGCTTGTCCGACGTGACGCCCAGCGTCTCACGATGCTCATTGAGGAAGTCGATGATCGGGTCGAGGTTGTCGTTGAGCACCTTCATGTACGCGCCAATCTCGTTGTCGGCCAACGCCGACGACACCGCGTTCAGGTTTTGGTTGAGTTGGCGAAGCAGTCCGCCGCTGTCACGCAGCGCGTGCACCAGTGCCGCCAGGTTCTTGAACGATCCGAACAAATCGCCGCTGTGATCGGCAAGCGCCGAAACCGCCTGGGACAGATGGATTATCGCCTCTCGGATGTCGGCCCCCTGGCCGCGAAGGTTGCTGGCCGCGGTGTCGATGAATTCGCCCAACGTGCTGACCCCACCGGGTTGGGTGGGTTGTAGGACGTCGGTGAGCTTCTCGAGCTGCGCGCGCAGATCGTCCCACTCCACCGGGACGGCGGTACGAGCCAGCGGCAGCACGGTGCCGTTGGTCATCGCCGGGCCTCCCGTGTAGACGGGGGTCAGTTGAAGGGCCCGGACCGTCACCAGCGACGGGGACAGCACGACCGCATTGGCATCGGCGGGCACTTTGTACTTGGCGTCGTACCAGAACGAGACCTTGACGCGGTCGGGCTGCGGCTCGATTTTCTCGATCTTGCCGACCGATACGCCGAGGATCACTACGTCGTCACCGACGAAGATGCCGTTGGCGTTGTCGAAGTATCCGACGACATTCGTGCGTTCACTCGGCCACCACATCCACGCCGCCGCCCCGGCAACGAGTACGACTGCCAACACCGACGCCAAGATCATCTGTGACTTGCGGGTTTTCACTGTTGGCCCCCTTGCGCAGGACCAGGCCGGGGACCGAATGATTCAGACGGTGCGAGCACCGGCCCTTGGTTCGGTGGTACTTGTCCGGGCGCGGGCTCCTGGACCGGGCCCGTCGACGCATCGCCCGGCCCCGGACCCAGTGGCGGCGGCCCCGGCGGCGGTCCGCCCGCCGGCGGCGCTGGGGGTTCGGGCCGAAGCGGATAGCAGCCAGGGGCGCCCGGCCTGCCCGGGACACTGCACGGGAGGTCGCCGGGGTTGCCGGTGATGGCGTCGGGAATGTTCAGGCGCGGATCGCCGCCCTGACCGGTCCGCGGGTAGGGCATCGGCAACGGGGGCGTGGCCGGCTGGCCGGTCTGCGGATCGGTGAGCTGCGAGGGCAGCAGGGTCGCGGGATCCAACCCGAGGTCGGAGAAGGCGGAGTCGATGAAGGGCTGGACGAACTGGCCCGGCAACAGGTTCACCAGGTAGGCCTTGAAGAAGGGACCCGAGGCCACCGCCTCGCCCAGCGCGAGGGCGAAGCTGTTGAGACCCTTAAGCGCCTCCTGGATGCGCGCCTTGCGATTGTTGAGCAGCCCAAGCACCCCGTTGAGTTTCTCCAGGGTGGGTTTCAAGTTCGCGTGGTTGTCGTCGATGATTCCCATCAGCGCCCGAACGATATTGCTGTTGTCGTTGAAGATTCTGTCCAGGTAGCGGTCCTCGGCTTTGAGCCGAGCCAGCAGCATGTTGGTGTCGCCGACGAGGTTGACAATCTGCTCGCTGCGATCGCCGAGGACCTTGGTCACCTTCGCGGCGTTGCCGAGCAGATTCCGCAGCTCTTTATCGCGCTCATCCAGGGTCTTGGCGAACCGAGCCACTCCCTCTGCCGCCGCCTTGACTTGCGGTGGGGTCCCATTGAATTCGTTGGCCACCACCGAAAGCGCGGTCGACAGCTGGTCGGTGTTCAACTTGGCGACCGTCTTCGAAAGGTCGCCCAGCACATCGGGCAGCTGGTATGCCGACGTGGTCCGCTCCAGCGGTATCGCCCCGGTGAGCGGACGGTCACCTCGCGGCGTGAGCTCGATGAGCTTGCTGCCCAGCAGGGTCTTCAATTTGACCGACGCCTCGGTGCGGTCGCCGAGGCGTATGTCGCCGGGAATGCGGAACTTGACCAATACCTTTGGTCCGTCCAGGCCGACAGACGACACCCGCCCGACGCGGGCGCCCGAGACCTCCACGACGCTGTTGGTCTCCAGCCCTCCGGCCTCGGCGAAGTATGCCGAGTATTCCTTGTCGCCGGTGAGAAAGGTCAGCTTGTCGTAATTCAGCGCAATGAACACCGCCAGCGCAACGGCGGCCATGCCAATTATTCCGATTTTGTATGGATTGCGCTCCGAGAATTGCTTCATCTCGAAGAGACGTCGGTATGCACGGATCATTTCGGGGTGCACCTCCCGGAACGCTGGCTGGCCAATGTCACGTAAGTCGGCTGTCCGTTCTTGCCGTTCACCTTCAATATCGCGTCGCAGAGATAGAAAGTGAAGAAGTCGCCGTACAGGCCCTCTCGGCCGATGATCCGGTAATCATCGGGCAGGGTGTTGATCAGATTGTCGACAAAGTCCTTGTCTGCCATGATGGTTCCCGCGACGCGGCCCCCCTCATCCACCACTGGTTTGAGCGGAGTCCGCGCCGCCTCGACAACCTCGTTGCCGACCTTGAAGAGGCGCGCGGCGCCCTTGAACCCATTCGCGACGTCGTTACGTCGGTCCTTGAGCGTTTGCATGATCGTCGATAGCGAGTCCACCGCCTTGGCGACCTGTTGGTCCTGGTCGCCAGCCGAAGCGAGCACTGTGTTCAGGTTCGTGATGAGTTGTCCGAACAACTGGTCGCGATCGGCCAGCGTGCCGGTGACCGACGCCGCCTGAGTCAGCACCGATCCGATCGTCGCGCCCTGGCCCTGTAGCGCCTGTATCAACTGACCGCTCAGCGCGTTGACCTGATCGGGGTCAAGCGAACGAAACAGGGGCCGCAGACCCCCGATCAACGCGTCCAGATCCAGTGCCGGCTGGGTGCGGCCCAGCGGGATGGTTGCCCCGGGGTTGAGTTTCTTGACGCCCCCCGCACCTTCCTCCAGCGCAAGGAATCTGCCCCCGAAAAGGTCGTCGTAACGGATAACCGCCCTACTCCCCTCGGTGAGCGTCACCGAATTGTCCGCAGAGAATTCGACCCGCACCGTGGAATCGGGCTGAACGGCGATCGACTTGACCTTCCCTACCTCGACGCCCGCGATGCGGACAAAATTGTTTTCCCGCAGCCCCGAGACGTTGGCGAAAACCGCGCTGTAGTTGTTCGACTCCTCGAAACGGAACTGACTGAAAACGGCAAGCAGCAAAGCAATGCCCAACGAACACACGGTGGCATAGATGGCAAACCGCACCAATATGCCTCGGAAGTTCTCGTGCAATGTTCGCCTTTCTCGGACGCGGGTCGGGTGCGCTAGCGGGGCTTGGCCGGCGTTCCTGGATACGGTGGTACGAATGGCTCGGAACCGGCCGGCGGCTTGCCCATCCCTGGGTCTTTCGGTCGTCCGGCGGGCGGAGCCGGCGGCAGACCCGGGAACAGCGGCGTGCCATCTGGCGCGTATCGCTGCGCACCGTAGGGCGGCGCCCCGGGGTACGGCACCGGGCCTGGCGCCGGACCGCCCTCGTCCTTCAAGGTCGGCGGCAACGGTGTCCCGCGGCCACCCGGCCCATAGTTGGCGTAGCCGGGGAACCCGATGCCCGGGTTCGGTCGCACATCTATGCCCGGACCGAAGCCCGAGTTGGTGATCAGGTAGCGCTGCGGGAAGTTCTTCTCGACGTCGGGCAACGAGCCGCAGCTCGGGGTTCCGCCGGGACCGCCCTTGATGTCCACGACGGGCAGATTGTCCGGATACCTATAGGCATCGTCACCGAAAAGCAGGCCGGCGTCCGCGAGGAACGATCGCCCGTTGAACGTGAACGCGTCGGCGTAGCCGCGATCCATGACGAGCTTGGCGCCGAGGAACGTACAGGTGAGTTCGGGGTTGTATTTCATCAACAACCGCGTCGTCGGCTCGAGCTCCTTGATCAGATGGATGAGGTTGGTCGTGTTGGCCGGGCTGAACAGCTTGTTACCGCTCTTGCCGAGCCCGGCGAGGGTGACCAGGGCGTAATCAAGGTCTTTGGATTGCCTCGTGATGACGGTACTGGCGTCGGCCCCGGCATCCAGCACCGTCACCAAGCTCTGCGCCGCGCCCGCGTAGGTGTCGCTGAACTCACCGAACGCGCGCCAGTCGGACCGCAGCAATTCGCTGCGGGGATTGACCTCCATCAGCACCTGATTGAAATCGGTGATGGCCTGGCCGATGACTTCGCCCTTGCCGCGAAAACCTTCCGCCAGCGCGGATACCACCGCGTTGATCTTGGCGGGATCGATCTGGTTGAGCACGTTAACAAGATCCTTGAGCACCGTGTTCGACTCGATGCTCACCTTGTTCGTGGTCAACACCGCTCCCGCGGCGAGACGTTTGCGGCTCGGGTCAGCAGGCGGGCGCAGGTCGACGTATTTGGCGCCGAAGACGGTCGGCGAACTGATCTGCGCTTCAACGTTGGCCGGAATGTATCTGAGCTGACTGGGATTGAGCTCCAGCCCGAGGGTCGCGCCATTTTTCGCGTCGATCGACGAGACCCGGCCGACTTCCACACCGCGATACTTGACGACCGCGTTGACGTCCATCACCAGACCGGCCCGGTCGGACACCAGGGTCACGTTGGCGTAGTCGACGAAGTCTCTCTTGAAGGCCATCACGGATAGCGGGATTGCCGCGATAACCAACACAACCAGAATCAGCGCGTACCAACCCGGATGCGGCGCACGTGTCTTTTTCATCGGCGTTAACCCGACAGGTGAAAGTCGCCGGACTGCCCGTAGAGAACCAGGGACAGCACGAAGGTGAGGGTGATGGATACACCGATGGACGCCCGAACCGCGCGACCGACCGCCTCACCGACACCCGCGGGCCCACCCGTGGCGGTGAAGCCGTAATAGGTGTGGATCAGCATGACGATCACCGCCTGCACCGTGCATTCGAGCCCCGACACCAGGACGTCCCTGGGCAGCAGGAAGGTATTGAAGTAATGATCGAAACCTCCGGCTCCCTGGTGGTAGGTGAGGAGCACGATGCTCCGAGTCGTAAAGACCGATCCGACAAAGGTGATGCAGTACAGCGGCGGAACCACCAACAGGCCAGCCAGCACCCGGGTCGTCACCAAGTACGGGATGGAACGAATGCCGATGACTTCGAGCGCATCGATCTCCTCGCTGATCCGCATCGCCCCCAGTTGTGCGGTCGCACCCGCACCGATGGTGGCCGCAAGGCCGTTGGCAACAATGAGCGGAAGCTGCAGGCGCACGTTGGCGTAGGCCGAGAAGAATCCGGCGATCGCGCCGACACCGATGCTGCTGGCCTGGATGTAGCCGAAGATGCCGACGATGGCCGCCGCGCTGCCGGTCAACACGGCGAGGATCACGACCTCGCCACCGATCAGGGCCAACGCACCGACGCCCAAGCTCATCTCGGAGACGACGCGCAAGGTCTCCGATTTGTATTTGACGATGGTTGTGCGAATGGCAAGCAGAGCCTTGACATAGAACTCCATTTGCTCGCCGAGGCGGGTCCAACCGCCGGCCCATGTCTTGGCGGTGCGGGTCAGCCGCGGGTACCGAGCACTCACCACGATCTTCGCGTCTGCGGTCATGTCGCCAACGTCTGTGTCGCGGTGAGGACGCTGATGATGATGTTCGCGATCAGCAGCGCCATGAACGTGAAGACCACGGTCTCGTTGACGGCGTTTCCGACACCCTGCGGGCCACCGCCGGCCGACATTCCCTTATAACAGGCGATCAATCCGGCGAGCACGCCGAAAACAGAGGCCTTGAGGAAGCTGACAACGACCGTGGGGCCATTGGTGAGCAGCGTGAGGCTCGACGCGAACGCACCGGGGTTACCGTTCAGCGCGTAGACCGCGAACATGTAGTCCGCACTCAGCCCGGCGATCACCACGACGGCATTGATCAGATTGCCGGTGATGAGGAGGGCGACCACCCGGGGTACCACCAGGCGGTGAACCGGATCGATGCCCAGGACTCGCATCGCGTCGATCTCTTCGCGAATAGTTCGGGAGCCCAAATCGGCGCACATGGCCGTGGCGGCGGCGCCGCTTAGGACGAACACCGTGGTCACCGGGCCGATCTGCGATACCGTCGCGAGCCCCGAGGCCGCGCCGATCACGTCACCCGCACCGAAGGAGACCGTTGCAACGCCGAAGAGGAAGACGACCATCCCGTTGAAGGCGATCGACTGCGCGACCGCCGGGAAGGTCGCGACCCGGGCAATGAACCAGCACTGCTCGACGACCTCGCGCCAGAAGAACGGTGGCCGGAACGCCTGGACAGCAGTGTCCAGCGCCAGCGCCATGAAGCTGCCGACTTCGCGAACCGGTTTGTCCAGCGGCTTTTTGGCCAGCCCGATCAGTGGGGCATTCGAGACCACTAACAACCCCTCCTGGTTTGCTGGCTGCCGGCTTTAAGGGCTGCCGCGAACCCAGCGCGGCAGGGCACGAACGGGCCCGGTGTGGTCGCCACACATGCCCTCCGCCACGCCGCCGGATAGGAATACGCTCCTGGCGCTATGTCAATCTCCCCCATCCGTATCCATCTCCCTCGTGCGGCGATTTCCAGCTTCGAGGTGATGCGCGCCGGACCACACTCTGAGTCTGATGTGTGCGGGACCACATTATGCAGCAACCAGTCTCAAGTCAATACTTTTCTGACCTTGCCGTCTCAAAACACGTGTCAAGTAATCCGGCTACCGCTCCGGATCAGTCGACTTTCCCTGGCTTGCTTCAATTTTGGCGCACCGGACGAGAAATCCTGGACGGTTGGCCGGTCGAGCGTGAGTGTCGCTAAATATAGCGGCACTTAACTAATATTTTATCAATATTAAAGATTGGCCCGTGCCCGTCGGTGGAGTGTTCTTGCGGTTTCCGTGCCACGTCCTTGCTGGTCGACGGGGTAGACCGAATGGTCTTTCGGCCATGGGGTTTAGCGCCGCTAAACCTTCAGAGGCCGTGTCGTCAAAGCGATCTCGCGGCGCACCGAGGCACATAAGACTCATAGGCGGTTACACCGCCGCCGCCTGCCGATCGCGGCGACCTGACCGGTGCACCCCGCTGCGGCGGACTGCTCGACGTCCGCCTTACCGTCACGCGGGAAGTCCCCCGGGATCCCGCATGCGGTCGCCGCGCTGGGCGATTTGCACGAAAAGCCGAGCGCGGCGACCGCCATCACGCGATCAATCAGGACCCGCCGGCGCCGCGACGAAATCGGCCGTCGAGAAGTCCACTACTCTGACGACGTGCCGTCGCTCGCCACCCGCATCGCAGCCGCTTTCGCGGCCGGGTGCATCGCGTTGCTCCTCCCGTCGTGTAGCAGCGCGCCGTCGGGTAACCACGCACACCCAACCCGGAGCGACGACACACCCGTGATCACTGGCGAACCCGCCGCCTATACCCCCGCGGACGTCGCCTTCGCGAACGACGCGACCGCGCGCGAGGACCAAGGGATCAGCATGTCTCGGCTGGTCCCCGACCATTCGGAGAATCCCGACGTTGTCGCGTTCGCCGCCAAGGCCGTATCGGCCCTGCAAGTGGACACGCAGGTCTTGAAAGCCTTGCGGGCGCAATGGAAAGAAGGCCAGGACAACCCGAACGGGACCAGCAGCCCCCCGACCGCGCCCAACGCCCCGGACAACAACCAGACCCTCGCCAAGCTTTCGACATTGCACGGTCCCGAGTTCGACACGCTCTGGCTGAATTCGATGATCAGCCTGTACCAGGCAACAATCGACCTCGCCAATGGCGAAGTCGCGAATGGAAAGAACGTCGACGCCGTCAGCCTGGCCAAGCAGATCGTCAAAGCACGGCAGGCCGACGTCGTCCAGCTGCAACAGCTCCTCGCCGGTTGACCCGACTGGCGCGCAACGCTATTCACGGCAGCTTCACGCTCAGCCAGATTTCCGCACGCCCCTCGGGCAGCCGTAGCAGCCGCTCGAATATCGATGAGACAGTTAGCGTCTACTGTTTCAGGCTCTTCCCGTGTCGCTACCGTACATGTACGCTTGCGAGCCATGCGTGCCCCGACCACTTCCCGGAGTAGCCGGCGTGGCCGTGCCTAAGGTGAGCCTCGAGGCGTTGGTCGACGCCGCAGCCGACATCGCCGACGCCGATGGCATCGACGCGGTGACCATGCGTCGCCTCGCCGAGCGCTGTGGCGTCGGGGTCATGACGATCTACGGCTACATCCGCACCAAGGAACAACTACTGGCGGTGCTTGCCGACCGCTATCTGGCCGAGATCGATATGCCCGACCCCGACATGGCTTGGCAGGACCAAATGGTGACGTTGTTTCGCTCGGTGCGCGAGGTCATGCTCAAGCATCCGACGCTCGTCCCGATCATTGCCAACCAACGCCTCGACACCACGGCCGCCTACCGGGGAGCCGAGGTGGTGTGCGCCGCATTGCGCGCGGTCGGGATGCCGGACCGCGACGTGATCACGTCGTTCGCAACGCTGACGTCGTTCACGGTCGGGTCGGTGCAGCGTGAGCTGGCGGCGATGGACTCCGCGGCGCGACCGGTCTTGGCCGCCCTACCCGTTGCCGAGTTTCCCAACGTAGTCTCGCTGTTCGGCCCGCTGGTGACCGGCGACCCCGGACAGCATTTTTGCGACGGCCTGCAGATGGTCATCGGTGCTATCGACACCCGCGTACCCAAACGGCGGAAAACAAGACAGCTGAACCGCTGAAGTCCACCGGCGAAAGCGGAGATCGACAAGGAGGTCGAGGTTCTCATGCCAGCTCAGAATTTAATCAAACATATATTCAATATCCGGCGGGCTCGATGACAGAGCTCGGGCCGGGTGCCGATATCCTGGGCCCTCCGATCGCAAAGATCGTCGATTCGGCCGACGACATCACCACTACCTGGCTGACCGATGCACTCCATCTCGACGGGGGCCGCGTCGCCTCCTTCACAAGCGAACTGATGAGTGTCGGCCAGTTGGGATCGGTCGCGCGGTTGGCCCTCACCTATGAAGATGCTGGATCCGACGTCCCACAGACCGCCATGGTCAAGTGGCCATCCAAGGACGCCGGCAGCCGCGCAATAGGGGTCACGCTCGGTGTCTACGAGGGCGAAGTGCGCTTCTACCAGGAGATCGCGCCGACCATCGGCACCCGGGTCCCGGGGGTGTATTGGGCGGACATCGAACCGTCGACCGGCCGGTTCACCCTCCTCCTCGAGGACCTGAGCGAGATCGGCGCACCGGGTGACATGATCGCCGGCGGTACGCCCGACCAAGCCGCCCGGGCGCTCGAGGCGCTCGTCAACCTGCAGGCGCCGCGCTGGTCGGATCCGGCGTTACGCGAGAAGGATTGGCTCGCCCACCCCAGCCGTAGTCAGAACTTCTTCGCCGGGGTTGAGCCGGCCCTGCCATTGTTTGTGGAGCGCTTCGGCGACCGCCTTGCTGCCGAAGACATCGCGTTCGTGGAGCAGGTCGCGCCGTATGCGAACGCGTGGGCCACCCGGATGACAGCCGGCCCGGCCGTCGTCTTGCACGGCGACTACCGCATGGACAACATCCTTTTCCCACACGACACGACCGCTCCGGTAGCGGTGTTCGACTGGCAGGCGACCAGCCTGGGACCGCCGCTGGTTGACGTCGCTGTATACCTCGGTGGCTGCCTGTCATTGGAGGATCGGCGTAGGCAGGAACGAGACCTGTTGCGCCACTACCACGATGGGCTGATCGCGCAGGGAGTCACCGGCTTCACGTTCGACGACGTATGGGAAAGCTACCGCTGGTGCATTTTCTACGGGCTGATGCTCAGCGTGCCGTTCTCGGTCCAGTTGGAACGAACCGAACGCGGTGACACGCTGTTCGCCGGCATGGTCCGCTCCTACACCCAACAAGCACGCGATCTCGAGTCGATGGAGCTACTGAGATGAGTAAGGCCGCCACCACCGCCCTGGCATTTTCGTGTGACCGCCACACGCCACCAAGCGATTTCGCCGCTGCGGCCGCCGCGGCAGCGCAAAGCGGAGTGGTCGACGAACTCCTGATCTGGGACCAGATGACGAACTTCTGGCCCCGTCAGCTCTGGCACCCGGACAACAGCCCGATGGCCGCGATCATCCCCGATCTGGACTCCTACTCCGACGCCTTCGCAATGAGCGCGTACCTGGCCGCTTCGGTGCCGGACATCGGAATGACGATCAGTACCGACGCCATCCGTCGCGGACCCGCCGAACTCACCCAGACCATGATGACCCTCGCCAACATGACCGGCGGCAAGGCCAAGGTGATGATCGGCGCCGGGGAAGCCAAGCAGGTTACGCCCTACGGCTGGAAGAGATCCGAAGGATTGGCGCGTCTGGAAGACCAGTTGAAAGGCTTCAACGCACTATGGGACAGCACCGAGCCGGTCGATCTGCCGGGTAATCACTGGACCTTCAAGCAGGCCTGGCTGGGGCAATCACGCACCCAGCGGCCGAACATCTGGGCATTGGGGGGTGGCCCGAAGCTTTTCGACCTGGCCACAACTTATGCCGACGGCATCTCGGCGATCGTGCCGTGCGTGGCACCCACACCTGAGTCTTGGGCCCAAACGGTCAGCACGATGAAGACCGAGCTGGAGCGCAAGGGGCGCGATCCAGAACAGTTCGAGTTCGGGATCTGGTTCATGTCGTTGGTGCACGAGGACACCGATCTCCTGGCGCGCGCCCTCGACAATCCGTTGATGCGCTGGATGGCGGGAGTTTTCGGGCGCCTAGACCAAAGTGCTTGGGATGCGGAGGGCATCGAACCGCCCCTCCCCCGTGATTGGCACTACGCGGTCAAGCTGCTCCCGGTGAAGTGGACTCAACCGGAAATCGATGGCCTGCTCAGCCGCACCACGCATGAAATGGCCAAGAAATCGTTCGTCTACGGAACCCCGGAATCCGTTGCGGCACAGGTAGAGCAGTACATCGACGCGGGAGCAACCTGGGTCAGCGTCTGCGACATCCTGCCGCTACTGCTCGATCCGGCCGACGCGCAGGCCGGCCTCGCCCGCAATATCGAGATCTGCGCTCGACTCAAGAAGGCAGGCAATCCATGACGGACCGAGTCGCCGACGACCTCAGCGCATTCTTGATCTCGGGCCGAGTGGTTTCGCAGCGCCCGGCCGACACTCACGATGAGACCGGTGCGCGCACACCCGTCGACGGCATAGCAGACGGAGTAGCTGCCGACCGTCTGGGTTTTCGCCGCGTCTTCATCTCCGAGCGGTGGAATCTCAAAGAAGTCGCGGTGCTGCTGGCCGCGGTGGCTGCACGCGCACCCCGCATCGAGGTGGCCACCGGTCTGGTCTCGCCGGCGCGTCGTAATGTCCTGCACATGGCCGCATTCGGCGCGACCATGCATGCGTGTTTCGGCCCGCGATTCGTGCTGGGGCTGGGCCGCGGCGACCACAGCTATCTGCGTAGCGAAGGTTTGCGGACACAGGGATTCGACGGATTGTGCGACTACGTCGACATTGTTCGCCGGCTGTGGGACGGCGAGACGGTTACCTACGAAGGGCCTGCGGGTCGATACGAGGGCATCAAGCTCGGAGACGTGTACGACGGTGCGCAGCCGAAGATCTGGTACGGCACCTTCGCGCTCCCCAAGGCCGCCAACGCAGTCGCTCGCTCGTTCGACGGCGTTCTGCTTCCGCCGGTGCTCACCCCGGCCGCGACCGCGGCGGCCGTGGCCCGAATTCGGCAGGCGTGCGAGCGCGCCGACCGGGATCCGGCGAGCGTGCGGATCTGCCAATGCGTGATCACCGCGCCCGACCTGTCCGACGATGAGACTCGCGCGCTGGCACACGCGCGCGCGGTCACGTATCTGCAGGCGCCCGAGTATGGGGACGCCCTGGTCCGGGCCAACGAATGGGACACCGCTCCGGTCGAAAAACTGCGCGCGCACAACCAGTTTCGGGGCAACAACGAGATGGCGGATCTGACGTATCACCGGATTCAACTGATGGAACCCGCGCGGTTGGTACCCGATGCATGGATGGAGGAGACCTGCGCTCTGGGCTCGGTCGACCAATGCGTCACCCAGTTGCAGCGGTTCCGCGATGCCGGTGCCGACGAAATCGCAACCTACGGCAGCACACCCGTGCAGAACGCGGGATTGATCGACGCATGGCGGGCACGCGATCGCGTGGCTCAAGGTGCCGCGGGAGGTGTTACACCTTCCGGGTAGGCGCCGAAAATCGTCAGGCGGGTCATCTCTTCGAGGAACGCCTCGACGCTCGGACGCTGGCGGGTTGAGCCCTCGAACATCCAGTCCCCGAACACCGCGATCGAAAACACCATGCCAAAAATCACCCGCGTGACGACCGCAGGGTCAAAATGACGGAATCCGCGTTCCGCGATCTCGTCGTACATGATGGCTTCGAAGCGTTCGAGCAGACGGCCCATCTGGGGAGCCGACGTGGTTTCGGCGCTCAACGGTCCGCCCACGGCGCGGGCTCCGATCATCTCGTGGATCAGTCGCCGATTGGCCGACAGCACGTCGTAGACACCGCGATAGAAGTCATACGTCTCCACGTAAGGGGTCTTCATGCCGCGCGGCCGCGCCGCCCAGTCCGCCACGTATTCGGAGACGAAGGTGTTGAACGGCGCCAGCACCGCCTCTTCGAAAAGCTTCGCCTTGGATCCGAAGTGCCGGAAAATCATTGGCTCCGACACCGAGGCGGCCCGGGCGATTTCCCGCGTACTTGTGCCCGCGTAGCCGCGCTCGGCAAACAGGGCGCGCGCCGATTCCAGCAGGAGGCGCCTTCCCTCACCGCGCGTGACCGCCTGGCCGTTGACCTTCGTCTTACCGGGCACGCAGCCATTTTCGCATTGACCGCTATCTCCCGACGGCCGAATGTCGGCAGACGCGTGTCGCGGATTGGGCGTGGCGATACCCGAGGTCCCCGTCAAGACAGAATGATCCAGGAGCTCCGGGGTCGTCATGTGTTAAGCGAAGTAGCTCTCGTCCGGGTCTTCCCGCTGGGCTCGGATCGCCCGGAAGCACAGGTTGCTCTGGATGATGATCCACACGGTGAACAGCACGAATGGCGACCAGAACACCAGGAGCCCGTTCCACGCGAACGGACCGGTACGGGGCAGGAAGGCGAATGCACCCGCCTCGAACATGAACGTGATCCATAGCGATCCATAGGCCCACCACCGCGGGAACGGGTTGTTCTTGACCAGCTGAGTGGCCGGCCGCAGGGCGATCACCGAGACGGCGACCCAGGCGAAGATATAAGCCTGATCGGTCGTCGTCATCGTCAAAGAAGCCAGCTCGTGCATCAGAGTGGTCACTTCGGAGTTCTTGCGCGGTGCGGTGTAGGCGGCGACTCCCCAGAACATCGGGGGCAATGCCAAGTAGATCGACATCAATGTGCCGCTAGCAAGGGTGAGCGCGCTCCACACCTTCCACCGGCCCGGTTCCACGCGCGCCATCTGTGCGGCGAACACCGCCCAGATCGGCATCATGAAACAGCCGGTCCAGCTGCAGATGACCGCGCCCCACTTGATCTTGGTCCCGTTGGTCACGTACCACTGGGCGACCTGGTCGGCCGACCACTGCGGGTTCTTCAACGGAGCCTGCTGTAACAGAAGAACAAAGGCGAGGCCGTAGACGATGGCGAGAGCGACACCCCACCACAGAATCGCGCGCTGGCTCGCCAGGGAGAAGTGGCCGCGACTATCGACCGTGCTGTGTGGCGGCGAAGCCGTAGATGACGTCATGAATTGCCCTCTCAACTGATGCGTTCAATCGTGCCGGGCGCATCGTGTCACATGTGACCGCACGATGTGCCCTGCTTCACACAAGGAACCATACCGAAGTATGATAACGATCGTTCGCATGGATTCGTCAAGAGTTGGTATTGACCGGGCCGCCTCGTACGACGGCGTCACGGGGTGCGGCCTGTCGACTCGTCCAGCAGATTCTGATTGTTCACCGCCCCGTTGATCGGGCCGATTCGACAACACGGCCGTGGCACGTCGGCGACGAGCGTTTCCGTTTCCGGGAAACGTCCAGTGACGCCGGCCGCCGGATTGAGCGGTCAGTGACAGCGGTCTTACGAAGATGCCGTTGGACGCGGCGGGATCACCGTATTGACGACCATCATCAGTTCGCGCCGAGTCGGCGGTTCTCCCGTCAACAGGAAGTGGTGGTTGATCAGGGCCGGTCCGACGCGGGCGGTCAGCGGAGTCAGCGTGGCCGCATCGATATCGCCGGCCTCGACGGCCGCCGCCAGGATCGAATCAATGATCTTCAGCCGCGGGCGCACCACCGCGTCGGCGAAGATGGCGCGCATCTCGGGCTCGTGCAGCAACTGATGCATGATGTCGAGGCCGGGAAAAGGGGTCTTGCCCGCCAAAAGGTCGCGGTGAGAAGTGAAGACCGTCAGCAGAGCCTCGCGTGCCGACCGCCCCTGCCGTGGCTCGGACAGCGACGGCAAGGCAAACACCAGCGCGGCGTGCACCAGGTCGTGCTTGCTGCCCCAACGCCGGTACAGCGCGGCCTTGCCCGTCTGGGCGCGAGCCGCGATGCCCTCCATCGTCAGTCCGCCGTATCCGACCTCGGACAACTCCGCCAGTGTCGCTTCGTAGAGGGCACGTTCGAGCACCTGGCCGCGCCGGCGGCTGCGCACGCCATTCGGTGCGGTCTCGGTGGCTTGCGGCATGTCTCGATAGTAGCCGTACCCGTTCTGTTTTTCGGCGCTATGTGAACGGTCGGTTCGCCTCCGGGCCGGGCCGAGAACGACCCGAGGCGCCCAGTTTCTTTGCACATCAACACTGTTCGCCAGCGTGCCGCGCCGGGTCGGATGGCAAGCGTCGTGGCCCGCGTTACGCGGCGGCTTGGCAATCGTGGCAGCGACTGTCCGATTGTGGGGCTTTCCGGGCAAGAAAACTAAACTTGCACCATGCCACTTGGGAGCGGGTACGAGGACCAGAGCTGCGCGCTGGCTCGGGCCCTCGAGATTCTCGGCGAGCGCTGGACATTACTGATTGTCCGGGACGCCTTCCACGGATTGACCCGCTACGACGAGTTCCTGCGCAGTCTCGGGATGGCGACGAACATCCTGAGCACCCGCTTGCAAAAGTTGGTCGACCACGGCGTGCTGGAACGGACCGCGCCGCGCGGTTCGTATCACCTGACCAAGAAGGGCCGCGACCTTTTCCCGGTGGTGCTATCGCTGATGGCTTGGGCCGACCGACATACCCCGGGTCCCGACGGTCCCGAGGTGTTGATCCTGCACACCGGCTGCGGCCACCCGGCTGGGGCGGCACTGCGATGCGAGCACTGCGACTCTCCGATCACGCTGCGCGACCTGCGCGTGGTGCCGGCGCCCGGCGCCGTGGGGCCCGATGGCGAACCGACCACCCTGACACCCCCGCAAGTCGCCGCCTGGGGAGATCGACCAGCCCAACGCTGAGGCATTGCCTTTAGCTTGCATCATACAAGTATGATTCCGGCCATGTCGATCAGTGCGCAGCTCGGCCCCCAACACCGCGTCGACATCCCCGCGGGCGCGATCTGCTACCGCGATCGCGGCAGCGGCCCGCCGATCGTGTTTGTTCACGGCGTCGCGGTCAATGGCGATCTGTGGCGGCGCGTCGCGCCTCGCCTGGCGGATCGGCACCGGTGCATCACGCCGGACCTGCCTTGGGGGTCGCATTCGGTCCCCCTCGATCCGGATGCCGATCTGTCGCTGCCGGGCATGGCCCGGATTACCGCAGACTTTCTCGATGCCCTGGATCTCGAGGACGTCACGGTCGTCGCCAACGACACCGGCGGTGCCGTCGCGCAGGCTCTGGTCGGGCGTCATCCCGGCCGGATCGCGCGGCTGGTGCTCACCTCATGCGACGCGTTCGAGAAGTTCCCGCCGACGCCCCAGAAGTACTTGGAGGCGATGGCGCGCTCGCGGCTGCTCACCTGGATCGTCGCCTACACCGCACAGTTCAAGCTCGTTCAGCGCTTGCCGACCGCGTACGGGTTTGTCACGTCGCGGGCGATGCCGCCGGACATCATGCGTTCCTTCACCGACCCGATACGGCTGAACCCCGGAGTCAGGCGTGACTTTCGGCGCATGCTGCGCGCGGTCGACACGAAGTACACGTTCGACGCCGCGGCAAGCCTGACCAATTTCGACAAACCCGCGCTGGTGCTATGGGCCGACAACGACAAGATCTTTCCTCGCGACCACGGGCGGAGGCTGGCAAAACTATTGCCGCAGGGGCGATTTGACCTGATCGCGGGAAGTCGCACATTCATCCCCGAAGATCAGCCCGACCGTCTCGTCGCCGCGATCGAGGAATTCCTCGCCGCAAGCCCGCCGTAACCCCGGCTGCCGGTTTGCGTGCTTCGGCCCGATCTTTCCGACCGCGCTGTGGCGGAGCGAATTCCGCCGCGCCGGCTACCCGAGGCTCTTGGCGAATCCGCTGAGGTCGCGGATGCTGGCTGCGAAGACCTCGGGCATGGCGCCGGCGAATATCAGGTCGCCCCCATGGCAGGTGCCCGCGACCAACCGGCCGACGGTTGGTACACCCGCGCGCACCAGGCGGCGGTAGTAATCCAGTCCTTCGTCGCGCAAGGGGTCAATTTCGTTCACTGAAATCACGTGTGGCGGTAGGCCGTTCAGGTCTTCGTCCGTCGCGACGCCGGCAAAGCAGGTGGGATCGTTCGCGTTTTGATTGTCGGGGTCATACAGCGAACCCAGTATCTCCAATTGTTGAAGGCTGATGAAGTAGCCGTCGCATTCCCGCAGCGAAGGCAACTCGTCGGGGGGCTCGTGCCACCGGTTGGAGATGTACGGGCACTGTGCGTAGAAGCCCGCGATTTCGCTCAGCCACCCTTCGCGTTTCGCTTTGTGTGCCACGGTCAGCGTGAGATTGCCTCCGCCGGACTCGCCGGCGACGATCAGATGGCTTACGCCGAGTTCCGCGCGATGCGACGCGACCCAACGAACGCCGGCCGCGCAGTCGTTCAATCCGGCGGGAAATGCGTGGGGTCCGAGCTTGCCACCGGAATTGCGAAACTCAACGCCCACAACGACAAGGCCGGTGCCGGCTATGTACTCACGCAGCCGCGTGTACGTCGCGTCGGCCGCGCTCGCGATGGCCATGCCGCCACCGTGCAGATGCACAACCGCCGGCAATGGACCCTCGACGTCGGGCCGGCTGACGTACAGCGTCACGTCGTTGCCATCTTCGCCGGTGATCGTCGTCGTCGTGGTCGTCACGCCGCCGTTCTCGTCCGGAACGCCCGCCGCGAACAGGCCGAGTACGGCACCCATCCCCTCCTCGGCCATCGCGGCATACGCCAGCCGTTCCTCGAGCGGCGCATCGATGGTCAGTGGCACCGTCGGCGCATTGTTGTCCAGCCCCACCTGTGCGAGTGCTTCGACCATTCGCGGGTCCGCCCGGGGGTCGGTGCGCAGACAGCAATCCGGATCAGCAAGACGACCGTTGGTCATTTGGCGACTGTACTGTTGCTGCCTGCGGCGCCGCTAGGCCGAAATGATCGGGCCGAGAAAAACACTGGGCCGCGGCGGCCTGCGCTGGCAGGGTAACTGTTCGTGCGAGTGTGGCTGAGCGGCTAGGCAGCGGCCTGCAAAGCCGTACACACGGGTTCGAATCCCGTCACTCGCTCCACAACATGCGCTACGCGTGTGGCGTCACCAGAAACTTCTCGCCGGTGGCTCGCTTGACGTATTCGTTGAAGGCGTCGGGCGCAAGCATGCCGGCGAGTGACACCTCCCGGGTGTAGTTACTCGCGAACGTCGTGGTGAGCTCCGCGGCCACCCGGGCGCGCAACCGACCGAAGGTCTCGCCGCCCGCGTTCTGGATGAACGGGGTGAGCAGCCAGCCGCCGACGCCCCACGCCATGCCGAAGCTCCTGGTGAGCACGGTGGGACTGGTATCGAGCGCACCGTAGATGTAGACCTGCTTGTGGACGCTCGACCCGTAGCGGGAGTACTCGGCCGCGGTCGCGTTGGCCGCCTTTTCCATGCCGTTGAGGATCTGGCTGGCCAGCGTGCCACCACCGGTGGCGTCGAAAGCCAGCGTCGCGGATGTCTCTTTGAGCGCCTCGACAAGATCCCTGTCGAAGCTCGGCGACGTCGAGTTGAGGACATGAGTTGCGCCGAGCTTTCTCAGCAGCTCCTCTTGCTCGGGTTTGCGGACGATATTGACCAGCGGTATGTCGTCTTTCTGGCAGAGCTTGACCAGCATTTGGCCCAGGTTCGACGCCGCGGCCGTGTGCACCAGGCCCGAATGTCCTTCGCGGCGCATGGTTTCGGTCATTCCCAGTGCCGTCATCGGGTTGACGAACGACGAGGCTCCGTCCCTCGCCGTGGCCCCCTCGGGCAGGACCAGGCATGCGGAGGCGTCGACGGCCCGGTACTGCGAGTACATGGCGCCGCCCGCGATCGCGACGGTCTTTCCGATGAGGCCCTGCGCCGGTTCCGAGGACCCCGCGGCCACCACGGTGCCCGCGCCCTCATTGCCCACCGGGAGTGATTTGTCGAGCCGCGCCGACAGCGCTTCAACGCTGCCCTTCCCCACCGACGCGGTGACGACGGGGCGTTCGGGTGTGCCCGTGACCGTCGCCTTGGTCATATCGGCACTGGCGATGAGCAGACCCAGATCCGACGGATTGATCGGCGCGGCTTCCACTCGCACCAGCACCTCATTGGCGCCGGGCGTCGGAACCGGCACCTGGTGCAGCGAGAGTTCGAGCGCGCCGTCTGAGGTCACCAGCGAGCGCAGTTCCAGTGCTTCGCCAGGTAAATCTGCGGTCATGGGCGGTGCCTCGTTTCTGTAGTCGGTCTGCCTTCGAGCGTGTCAACGCGAAAGGCAGCTACCTATCTTCCGTCGCGGGACCTTCCGTGGCGTCGACGTAAAACCATCGGCCGGCGCGGCGCTCGAAGCGACTGCGCTCATGCAGGCAGTCGGCGCGGCCCCCGGACTCGAACAGGGCGCTGAACTCCACCTCACCGCGGTCGTCGTCCGGACCGCCCGCGACGGTGTCGATCACTTCGAGCCCGGTCCAGGTGATGCGCGGGTCGGCGGTCACGTCGGCCGGCCGCGTTCGCGGGTGCCAGGTGCGGAACAGATAGGCGGCGTCGCCGTGGGCGAATGCCGAATACCTCGATCGCATCAATTCCTCGGCCGATCGGGCCTGCGACTCGCCATCGTGCAGCGGTCCGCAACAGCTGCGATAGGTGTCGCCACTGCCGCATGGACACGATGGCCCGAGGAGTTCGTCCACGTCAACAGCCTGACAGACCCTTGCCGGGGCCGGGCCCGCAGTCACGGCCGCGCGGTCGCGTAGTTGTGGTAGTTCCGGTCGAAGCTGCCGCAGAAGTCCGAGTTCGTTCCGGTGGGGTCATCTCGTCAACTCGCCGTCAGGATGCGATACTGGGCCGCCATCTGCTGCTGGACGTTATCGAGTTGGCGGGCAACCGTTTTGATGGTGTAGCGGCCTGCCGCGGCCAAACACCAGTAGCGCGGTACCAGACCGTTGGATCCGGCAACTCGAGTGCAGTGACTATCCGGAAGACCGGGAACCGGTGCAGCAGCTTGTGCCGCAGGCGTTTTAGCAGCGAGGTCGCTGTAGCTCTGGGCGAGTGTCTGCGCGGCGGAGGGATCTTTCGCTTGGTAGACGGTGGTCAGATTCACCGAAACGTAGTCCACTCCCGCCGCGGAAAGTAGCGGCCCGGTTTGCACGGGGTCATCTACGAGGTGCAGCGCGCCCGCCGGCGGATAGGCCGCCCCGGACATCGAAGTGGTTTGGTCAGCCGGCGGCGGCAGGGTGCGAGCGACAAGGCCGGTCGGATCCAATGCAAGCGTGGGGAACTCGACGGCCTGGGTCGGCACGAAGGTGTCGATGAGCGGAACCTGACGATCCAGTGTGTGCCCGGCGAGTTGAGCTTCACAGTCCGGGCCGGCGGCACAGCGCACAACCTGAACGAACACATAGGGACCATGTGCGGTGAGCGCAGTGAGTTCACGCACGGTCTGGGCGCCCTCTTGGAAAGTCAGCACCGTGCCGCTGGCCTCGGGATGTCCGGGAATGGGCAGGGGACGTTCGGGTTCGGTCACGATCGGTGTGGCGGTGGGATCACGGGGCATATTCCTGGCCGCCGTGGTCATGTTCTGAGCCGCCTGGGATGCCTCCGCGGGGTTGGCGAATCGCAGCACGGAATTGCGCAGTGCCATCTGCGGATTGGCGCCCGGGCTTTGCCGCTCGGTGACGAATCCGACCACCAAGGACAAGTTGTAGGCGCCCCCGCCGATCGGCGGCCACACCGCGCGCGACAGTCCCTTGGAGTCGGCGATGACGGCCGGACCGGACGAGCTCAAGCCGATCAGTGTGGGCTCGATCTGCCAAGGCCCGACGACGTAGGCAGCCATCCGTCGACCTTCGACGAGTCGCCCCGCACGGTCGTTGCCGGCGTTGCCCAGTGGCGGCTGCGGTGCGACGGGATATTTTCCGGGGTCAAGCACCGACGTGTTCACCGGCGCCGCAGAGGTTGACTCGCGCGCCCGGGCGGTTTCGCCGGCGGTGGTGTGGCTACAAGCCACCAGCAGTGTGGCGACGATCATCGAATATATTTGCAGCAGTGCGCTTTTCATATTGATCCGTGGCTACACCTTGCAGATTTTCCAGCCGTCTTCGAGTTTCAGCGGCAAGCTGACGGTCCGTGTGCCCAACGTTTCGTTCTGGCCCTCAAACGTGGCGTCGGCGGTGTCGCCGGTGATCGCGATGTTGGTGATGTTCTTGATCGTGGTGACGCCGTTTTGGGCGCGGCTTTTCTTCACGTAATTGATGGCGGTGCCGCTGAATTGAGTCCGCATCGCGGTGCACATCAATTCCAGATAGGCGTCCCAGTTTTGGGTGTTGTACGCGTCCTGAAACGCCATCAGGGTCTCCCGGATCTGATCCTGGGCGGAAGGCGTGGCGGAGGGGGCCGGTGTCACCGGGCCACCGGACGGGGCGGCGGCGGGCAGCGAAGTCGAGACGCCGCCGTGCTGGGGCTGCGCGGAACCCCCGGTCATCGTCGTACACGAGGCGGTCAGCGCCGCGGCCACACCGATGGCCCACAGACGGGCCATGACCGGTGCGGAAGTGTTCATCGATCTCCCCCTGTGTTGCGTCATTGTCGTGGCACTTTATTCGCGGTGGCGGTGACCAGCGCGGCGATGTCGGCCCCTCCCCCGGCGCGGCACTGGCGGATGTCGACTAAGACGTTGCCGCGCACCATCATTCCGTGTTGACATGAGGCGCCGCCAGGCAGGGTCGCCGTCAGGTTCAGCACACCGGCGGTGGTCTGGGGCTGGCCGAACTCCCACGTTTTGGCGGGCACGCCCGGTTCGGTCACAGTGACGGATTTTCCGCCGCACAGGGACCATTGCCCCTCCTGAGCGGTCAGGGCGCTGACTGCCTTGTCGCCGGGGAACGCGAGGACGGCTTGGGTGACGCTGTCTTGCCAAACCTGTTCGTTCATGCCGCGCAACGTTTGTGCGGCCACACCGGTGTAGGCGCCCTGCCCGTACACGCTCTGCTGCGCCGGGGCCCAGGCGCCCAGGCATGCGGGGTTGTCGACGGCCGCGGAGTCGTCGAGCAGGCTGGCGCTGTCTTGCTCGAGTACCAGCGGGTCGCCAGTGGTCGCGACCGGAAGCTGGGCCGCGGACAGCAAGATCGATCGCAGCTGAGCGGGGGCGACATTGGTGGCCGGCGGCCCCTGCGGCGACGCCGGCGCACCCGGTGATCCGGAGCTCTGGCTGCTATCGGCGCGAGGCCCGGCCGTGTCGGGCCAGGCCAGCACGGTGACCGTGGCGACCAGCAGCACCACGCCGGCCAGCGCGGCGGCGATCAGACCGCGTCGGCGTTTCGCCGCCGGCGGTTGGGGACCCGGCGGCGGGAACTGCCCAGGCCAGCCGGACACCGTCGGCGGCTGCGAAGTGTGTGGATAGGAGTGAACGTCGCCGCTGGGGATCGGTGGCAGCGGCGCGTAGCGGTTGCGATCGTGCAGCGCCGAGACGGCGGCGTCGGCGAGTGCGCCCGCCGACGGGAACCGGGCGGCGGGATCTTTTGCCATCGCGATCGCGATCACGTGATCGAGGCCGGGTGGCAGCGAGGGCACCGCGTCGCTGGGTCGGGGCGGGGGTTGGAATAGGTGGGCCGTCATCACGGCCGCGGCCCCGTTGGTCGCCGGAAAGGGTGTGTTGCCCGTGAGCAAGCGATACAGCGTGCAGCCCAGCGAATAAATGTCGACCCGGCCGTCGATGCGTCCGTTAGACAGCACCTCGGGTGCGGCGTAGCCGACGGTGGCCACCACCGCCCCGGTGGCGGTCAACCCCACATCGTCGAGAGCGCGGGCAATCCCGAAGTCGCCGAGCAGGACTCGCTCGTTGGGGCCGACGGCGCCGGACAGCATGAAGTTGCCCGGCTTGACGTCACGGTGGATCACGTGGTTGGCGTGCGCGAAATCGAGCGCCTTGGCCACCTGGGTGATGATGTGGACCGCGCGGTGCGGGGTCATGGTTCCGTCGCAGAGCGCGGCCTCGGCGTCCGTGCCGTCGACGAATTGCATCGCGATCCACAACTGGCCTTCGTCGGTTTGTCCGCGCGTGTAGACGGAGACGATCTGGGGATGCGCCAGGGCGGCCGCCGTGTCGGCTTCGCGGATGAAGCGCGCCCGAAAGTCCCGGTCGCGCGACAGCTCGGCCGAGAGCACCTTGAGGGCGACTTGCCGGGGCAACGCGGGGTCGGCGGCCAAATACACGGTGCCCATCCCCCCGCTGCCCAGTACCGCCTGGATGCGGTAACCGCAGACCAGCGCCCCGTTTGCCAGCACCCATCAACCCTACGGTCCGGCGGGTGACACCCGCCCGTTTTTCGTCGTTAAGCAGGTTCGGTGGGAGTCGAACCATCACTCCAAGGAATCGTTGAGAAAACGAAAAGGCCGACATCGGAACCTCTTCTTAGCCACCCCGCGCAAAGCCGGAGCAGAAAAGGACCCTCAATGAAGGCCCTCACGATCGCCGCCATCGCCAGGACGGCCGCCGTCGCCGTTGTCGCCGGTGCCGTGGCGCTGGGATTGGCCGGCCCGGCCACCGCGACGTCGGGCACCATGTACGGCGACCCCGCGGCCGCCGCCAAGTACTGGCGCTACCAGCAGTACTGGGACGACTGCGCCCTCGTATCGAGCGCCGATGTGATCGGCGAAGTGACCGGCGTGGCGCCCCCGGAGGAGGAGATCATCGACAGGGCCCATGCGACCCCCAGCTCACAGGGCCCCGGCCCGATCTACACCAGGCCCGCCAATCCCAAGGACCCGAATTCGGGCGAGGGCATGTGGTTCCGGGACATCCCTGCGCTACTGGCGCAGTACAACGTCGGCGCCACCATTCGCAACGGCAGCATTGAGGAACTCGAGCAGGAACTGGGCGCCGGCCACAAGGTGCTCGTCAGCCTCAACAGCGAACTCATCTGGCACGAGCCCGTCGACCAGAAAGACGAGCAGGGCAACCCGGCCCATGACCACACGGTGGTCGTGACCGGTGTCGACACCCGCAGCGACGTCGTGCACCTCAACGACAGCGGCAGCCGTCAGGGTCGCGACGAGCAGATCCCGCTGGCGCTCTTCGTTCAGTCATGGAACTCCAGCGACAAGTTGATGGCGGTCACTACTTAGCAATCGTGTTGATATGTAGGCTTTTTCATGCTCGACGTCGAGGCGCGCGATGGGCCGCCAACACGTCGGCGTTTGCCAGCGTTTGCGCCTGAGCGGCCAGGGTCGATGCCCCGTTGGCGTGAGCGATCGCTTCGGGCTCGTTGCTTGCCTGTTTGTCGTGCGCCGCCGCCAAATGCCTTCTCGCCTCGTCGAATCGCGCCCGGGCTTCGGCGCCGACGCTCTCGCGGTGCTTGGCGACGTAGTCGGAGACTTGGCGCACTCTGGCGTCCGCGATGGGCAATGCCTGCCCTAACGAATCGACGCGCTGCCCATCGCTGGGGGCCGGCGACCGCGCGGCGCGCCGGTGGCGTGCGCGATAGAGCAGGAGCACCGCGATGACTATGACCACGACGACGATGACGCCTATCGCGATCATCAGCCAGGTCAGGTTTGACGAGCCCGGTGGTTTGTTCACCCCGGGCGGGTTGTTCGACCCCGCCGATTGGTTCAACCCGTCAGCCGCCGCGACCGCCGCACCGCTCCAGTCTTTGGCGCCCACCGCCGGTTCAATCTTGTTGCTCCGCAGACTATTCAAGTCGGCGGCCGTGAGGCCCCGGACCTTCGCCGGCACGGAGAACGCGTACGCCTTGGTGTTCGTGGCCACGGCCAGCAGCGCGTCGTGGTCGTCCATCCCGCTGGCGCTGCGGGTTTTGTCGGCCCAGTTTTCGGGTTTGAACCTGTTGAAGTTGTCGACGTAGACCACCCACAGTTGAACGTGCTGATCCTGGTAGAGGCGGTCGACTGCCGCGCTGACCGTCGCCCGATCGGAATCCGTCAACACCCCGGTGTTGTCGGTGATGTGATCCGTGAGCTTGGACGGCGGCTGCGCGCCGGCCGGGGATGCCAGCGGCAGACCGGCTGCGAGGATCGTCAGAACTACACCGAGCAGGCGAACAATCCGCATACGGGTAATCTAGCCCGCCGCGGGCGCGCCGAGGTCAAGCACAGGTGCCGTGGGGCGACCGCGATGCGCTCCGGCCGCCAACGCCGGTCGAAAACGAGCACCGTGTGGGCAGCGCTGTGCTTACATTGCTCGACCAGTGCGTCTTCCGAGCTAAAGGAGCGGTCTGCATGACGGTTTCAGGGGCCGATGGCGGCCTCAGCGGAAGACGCTTGCTCGGAAACGCCAGGATCACGGACCTCCTGACCGCCAAGCAGATCGAGGAAGTGGCGCCGTAGCGTTGGATCGTGGGCCTCTCGTCAAGGCCCAGCCCGTCACCGGTGTGCAACCCGCAATCCTCTTGGTTGCCAACCGATTTACATGTCTTTCTTCCCGGGTACTTTGATACGGCGATCCGCACAGCCCTTCAAGCACACGGCCAGTGTCGCCTGCTGCGGCGGCACCGATGGCCCTGCGATAGACCGTCAGATCGTTGTCTGCACCACGCCGGCCACCGTAGGGGGCATCACGCTTTCCGGAATCTCGCGCGTCGTGCATCCGTCATCGCTTTCGCGTGTGACGACGTACGTGTAGCGGTCGGCACCGGGGTCCCTCGTCAGTGGCTCGTCGCTGCTGAGGAGTTCGTCCAGGGTGGCGCGATCACCGGGATCGAGGGCGTCAGCGTCGACGACGCCGCTAGCCTTCAGGCCGGCGAAGCCGCCACGTCTTTCAATGATGTAGCGGTCCTGCATAAATGCCTCAATCGTCCTGATCTGACAAGGGCCCGCCGATGAACTCCGCCTTACGCGATGCCGACCTGGGTCCAGGCGTCATCCACTGCACTGTATACGGCGGGATCGGCAGGGAACAACGATTTCGCGGCGGCGCGGGTAAGGTCGGCGAACTCTTTCATGTTCGTCGATTTGTTGGCGCCCGGGCTGGTCAAAGCCTCGAACCAGATTTTCCCCGCCTTCTGCCAGGACCGTCCGCCGATAGCTGTCGCGGCAAGGTAGAAGGCGTGATTCGGGATGCCGCTGTTGTCGTGCGGATCCCCGCCAGGGATGTAGTTCCGGTAGTTGTCCGGCTGCGGAGAGAGGCAGTGCGGATCGCCGGGCTTAGCCATATTGCGCAGGCACGTATAGCCTTTCGCCTTCGCCGCGGGACCTATGATGTCGGCGCCGATGAGCCAATCAGCCTTGGCGACCGTTTGCTTCTTTTGCCACTGGCGGAACATCGAGCCGAACACGTCGGAGACACTCTCATTGAGCGCCCCCGGCTCGTCGGTGTAGTCAAGCCCCGCCGTGTACTGCGTGACGCCGTGCGTCAGCTCATGGCCGATCACGTCATTCGATTCCGTGAAGTCGAGGAAGATCTTCCCGTCGCCGTCTCCATACGTCATCTGGGAGCCGTTCCAGAAGGCGTTCATGTAGCGCACGCCGTAGTGGATCGATGACATCAGCGTCATACCCGCATCGTCGACGGAGTTGCGTCCGAAGCATTGCTTGTAGAACTTGGCGACGGCCGTTGTTTCCTCCAAGGCGCGTACGGCGGTGGCATCCGGACTGGTCTCCGGCGTCACAATGGGCGCCCCGGGCAGCGAAGTGGTGTTCTTGCAATCGTCGACGAGCACCGATGGCGCCGGCGCGAGGACGCCCGCAAACCGATTGCTGGTCATTCCCCTTGCAAGCAGACCCATTTGGACGGCGTCGGTCTGCGCACTGCGCAGTCCGCGCCAGGCGTCTTCCAGCACAACACTTTCCCGCATAGCTTGGCGCGTGTCTACCGCTATCGATTCGTCTTCAGCGAGCTTGGTTAGCACGCTCGGCGGAACGATCTGGCACCTATGACGAGCACACATGATGAAAATCCTTCCAGTACAGCTGATTCGATTCTTCCTGCGGCTCGCGGGCCAGGTCGAAGTACGTTTCCAAACGCTGAAGGCTTTGGCGTGCAGCGGAATCCGCGGCGCGATTGTCCTCGTTGCCGACCGGCGCTTGTCGCACGACGTAGATCAACTACCCGGCTCGCAGCCACCTCCTTCTGCGGGAGCGGAAAGCCGGACCCATCGAGGTCCAACCGAGCCAAGTATTGGATTCGCATACGTAATGGGCACGAGTAGTGGACTACTCGATTCGGCTCAATTCACGCGTGCGGCGCGAGTGCAGGACCGCGAGCGCCTCAATCGTCTTGGAAGACTGGTTAACTCGTCTAAGAGTCAATGGGCCTAGGTATGGACTTTCCAGCCCGCCAACGGGGTGGGCGCCGCTGGAGCGTTGGGGTCGTTGAATTCGATGTAGATGTCGCCCTGTTTCACGTTGCTGTCGTAGGCGATGAATCCGTGAGCGGTTTGGCCATTGGCGACGGTGCCTGAGCGCAGGGGCGGCGTCTTGTTGATCGCCTGGTAGTCGACCATGGACGAGCCGCCCTGGATGTCTCGGTACGGGTCTTGTCGCCACGGCGTCGCGGCGGCGGTGATGGAGGTTTGGCTGTAGGTGAATGGTGCGTCGGACTTGCCGACGATGGTGAACTCGACGACATTGCAGCCCCCGCCGCCGAAGCAGCCGGACGAGACCCAGTTCGCGTTGTTGAGCGTGACGTCGGCCGTCGCAGTGCTGTACTCCGTGACATGGATGGTGGTGCCGGATTTCCCGGTCGGGAACGGCGACTGCTGAGTTGTCGGGTCGGCGTTGCCGTGAGGTGCGGTTGCGCACGCGGTCATCGCCAACATCGTCACGAGCGTTGCGCTCCAGGGAGTACGTGTGGTCACTTGGCGTTGCCTCCGATCAATCGAACACCAGCAGCGGGTTGCCCCAATGCCCTCATGCTGCCACCACGGTGGAGTTGTCGGCGCCGATCACACCTGGTCCTTAACCAACCGGTCGCGAGCAACGGATACGGTGAACTGGATTGATCCACCGCGACGTCATCCCGGCTCGCCGGGGTATCAGCGAGTGAAGAGGTAGCACATGAGCAACCGAGGACTGATGACCATGGACCTCACGTGTCCGGAGGGACACGTGGCGGGGCAGCTGATTCGGGGTGCCGGGCAACCGGCCACCGAGATCCAGCTGCCCGACGGTGCACCCGAAGAATGGCCGCGAGGCGGCGACCGCATGTACACATACCTGACTTGCCCCGGTTGTAATCGCCGGATTTATGGGTCGACGGAAGCGATTCAGGAGAGAGCCCTTTGGCTGTCCGAGAGTGACTCGGAGTCGCAGGGTCGACACTCGCTGCGCTACCTCGAGGACAGCCTCACGTAATCCAAGCGATCGCACGATGCCCTCGCGACCGTGGATGCAAGATGAGCAGATGCAGCCCGAGGCTTCCCGATGAACTCCCGCACCCTTGTCCGGCGTCGGCTCGATTATCTCCTGCTCCCAGCCTTCGTGCTCGGCATCATCAACGCCGTCTTGTTGAGTCTGCCGGAAGGGCTCGGGGTTCGGGTCGCCACTGACAGCCCGTGGCCACCGTTGCGTGCCTTACACACCTGGGGTGTCGAGCAAGAACCGCAGCACCTCGTCATGCCGCCCACCTTGCGGGCCTCGCTCCTGTACGACGGTTTCGTTCAACTTCCGCTGCTCGTCGTGCTCACCATCGGCATCTGGAAGCTCAAATCGTGGCCTTGGCTGGGCGCACTGGCCATGGCCTACGCCGTCAGCGCCGTGATCAACATGTACTTCTACTTCACGCAGACATTCCTCGGACCTAACCCTCCCTCACACCTGGCGACCTACCTGCCGCTGAACCTCCCCTGGCTGATCGTGCCGATGCTGGTGGCGTACCGATTCTGGCCACGCACAGCCTGAGGAGCAGGCGCTCTCGTCAACTTCCGGACATTTCGAAGACGAACTCGTGGCCGCAGATACAAATGCGATCACCATCGGCCAGCGTCGCGCTGACACGAACCTTCTCACCCGCAACCTCGACTCCGTTGGCCGACCGCAGATCGGTGATGACAAAACTGTTTCCGGTGTCGACGATCACCGCGTGGTGGCGACTGACGGTGTCGTCGTCGAGGACGATGTCATTGTCGAAGACGCGGCCGATCCTGGTGGCGGTACCTCGCAGCGGATAGCGGCTTCCGTCGGCATCGAGTAGGTGTGCGACGGCGGACTCCTCGGCGACCTCGGTCGTCCGCCGACGAGTCACGGCAACGCGTTTGGCTGTTGCGCGTGCAGCTTGTTCGACGTCGAGCGGCTCCTGGCGAAGGATCCGCTGATGCAGACGCTGCAACGTGGGACCGGGATCGATACCCAAATCGTCAGCGAGCACAGCCTTGAGCCGGCCGTAGGTGTCCAGTGCGTCGTATTGGCGTTCCGCCAGATAGTAGGCGGTGATCAGTTGCGCCCACAGCGGTTCTCGGTAAGGGTGCTCGCCCACCAAGATTTCGAGCTCACGGATTATCGAATGCATTCGGCCGCAAGCTATTTCGACTTCTGCTCGCGCAGTGACTGTCACGAGCTTGTCCTCTGCCAGTGCCGCCGCGAAGGCGTCCACGAATTCGAAGTCACGCAGATCCTCGAGCACCGGCCCGCGCCACTGGGCTAGCGCGGCCGACAAATGGCCGCTGGCCTTTTCGAACCGGCCGGCGGCGACGGCCTCAAATCCGGCCTTTTGTTCGATGGCGAAACGGTCGAGATCGCAGGCCTCTTCCGGCACGGCCAGCCGATACCCGGGCTGGACGCTGGCCAAGATCGCGGCGGGATCCGCGCCTATGCCGCCGATGAGCCGGCGCAGCCTGGACACGTGCGCATGCAGGCTCGCTCGAGCCTCGGGCGGTGGGCGCTGCTGCCACGCGGCGTCGATCAACGAGTCGATCGCCACGGTGCGGTTTCGATTGATCAGCAGCAGGGCCAGCACGGCCCGCTGTTTTGCCGCACCCAACGGCAGATCGGTACCGTCGGCGCTCAGCTGCAGCGGTCCCAATAGCCCAAACCGGAGGGCGTTGTCGGTCATCGCGATATCCGGCATGCGGTCACCACAGGTACACGCGTGCGCTGCTTCCGCCGATGCACGTGATCCAGCTGTCCCCGGGGTGTTGCTGGCAGTGCATGAGGAAGTTGGAGCCGTTGCACAGCGCGCCGGCCACGGACTTGCAGTCGACGGCACCGGGCGCCGAGACGGCCCGGGGCAGCGGGCTGGCGTCGCCGTATTCGGCCCAGTAGGTGGTCAGCACACTGTTGGCGAAAAGACAGGAGGTTTCCGGCGTGCCACGGCCGGCGTGGGTGCCGAACCCAGTGGCGTTCGGCAAGGAAAAGCCCTGGTCGCAGGACTGATGCAGGGTGCTCAGGTCGGGGCCGGTCACCAGTGGGGGCAGCGCTGCACGCGCGGGGGTTTCCTGTTGCCTGGTCGGCCCGTGCGCGAACAGACCGATGTCCAACCCGATGCCCGCGAGGACCAGAGCCGCGGTGCCCGCGATCACGGCCGGCAGCACCCATCCGCGCTTTCTTGAACCTTGGTCGGGAGGCTCCGCTGCGATCGGATCGGTTTGCACGGCCGCGGCAAAAGGTCGGGTGCCGTCGGCATCTGCCGATGTGCCACGTGGTGACGTCATCTCGTCGGTCAGATCGCGTTCGCTTCCCAAGGCGCGCTGCGCCGCCCGGGCCAGTGCGCCCGCTGTGGCGTACCGGTCGTCGGGGTGTTTGGCCATGCCGCGCGCGACGACGTTGTCGAGCGCGACCGGAACCCGCGGATTCGCCGCGCTCGGTTGTGGGGGCGGCAAGGCCATGTGGGCGGCCACCAGATGTTCGAGGCTGTCGCCCTCGAACGGGGCGTCCGCGGTGAGGGCCTCGTATAACACGCACGCCAGTGAGTAGACGTCGACCGCGGGTGTGGTTATCTCGTCGCGAAACCGTTCGGGCGCCATGTAATTCAAGGTGCCGATCTGAGTCCCGACCGTCGTCAGCCGCGGATCGCCTCTGCCCTCGGCGATTCCGAAGTCGACGAGATACACAAAATCGGCCGGGGTGACGATGATGTTCTGCGGCTTGACGTCTCGATGGATCAACCCCTCGGCGTGTGCCGCATCCAGTGCGTCGGCGACCTGACCGATAATGGCCACCGCACGCCGGGGAGCCAGCGGGCCGTCCGCGATCAGGTCGAGAAGAGTCTGCCCCTGCACCAGGCGCATTTCGATGTACAGGCTGCCGTCGATCTCGCCCCAGTCGTGGATCGGAATGATGTGTGGTTCCTGCAGAATCGCCGCGGCCTGAGACTCCCGCTGAAATCGGGTGCGAAACGTGGGATTGGTGGACAACTCGTCGGCGAGGATCTTGACCGCGACGGTTCGCTGTTTGCCGGTGTCGAAGGCTTCGTAGACCGCCCCGCCCCCGCCCTTGCCGAGCAGGCGCGTGATGTTGTATTTGCCGAACGTCATTCCGACGCGCGAGTCCACCGCCATCCCCTTGCTTCCTTCGGGTACCGACGCAGTATCTCGCTCACGGCCCACGCACGCACCCATTTGGTGCGGAACCCATCACCTGCGGGACGCGGCCCCAAGAAAGACGCAAGAAACGCGCAAGGCATGCGGCGCAGCCTCTGCGTAACCGGGCACCGCAGCCCACCAGCAAAGAGCCCGCCGACCGGGCCCGTTTTTCAGGGAGACCGAATAATGATCACGACAGCGCATCACGCAGACCCCGCGCCGCCAAACGCCGGCCCTCGCAACGCCCGTCCGCGCGCCGGGTTCCGGCGGTGGATGGGGACGACGACGCTCGCGCTTGCAGCAACGGCGATAGTCGCGGCGGGGATCACCCCGTCGCCCACCGCGCATGCCGAGCCGTCGCCGGCTATGGCGGCCCACGCCGTCGAGGCCCCTCTCGAGACCGTTCCCTGGTCGCAGGTCGGTCCGGGTTGGATGCTCGCGATGTGGAGCCCGGTGCCGGGCATGCATCCCGGCGAAGTGCCTCCGCCCGGCTCGCCAACCTGGGAGACGGCCACGACGACGCTGTATCTGGTCGATCCCGCGGGTGGCCGCTACCCGATCACCAGCTTCCCGCCGCCGGGCAAGGGTTCGCGCCCGGAGTTGGTCGACTGGTCGGGCGACGGGACCCGGGCCCTGTTCGTCACGGCCGAGAAGGGCCACCGGACCATCACCGAAGTCGACCTGCGCAGCGGCGCAAAGCGGACGTTCACCGTCGAAGGCAACGAGGCCAGTCCCCGCTACACCCGCCCCGACGGCAAGGCACTCCTGCTGCACGGGTGGAGCTCCTCGAGGCCTAAGTCGCTGGAACGCGTCGACCTCGACGGCAACCACCAGCTGACCTACCCGGTGGGGCAGGACTTTCAAGGGTTTCTCTCCACCCCGGACGGCACCCAGTTGGTGCTGGGCACGGCCGACGGCCTCGCTCTGATGGGCAACGACGGGGTGCCCGGTAAGACTTTGCCACTCGAGGGGCAGAAGGACTGCTCGCCGATGCGGTGGTGGGACGCGGGCTCGAAGATCGCGCTGGCCCGCTGCGGTAGTTCCAAAGGGTCGCAGCTGTGGCTGGTGCCGATCGACGGCGGCACACCGACCGCGCTCACCGCGCCGAACGACGGGCGCGGCCCCGACTACGGCGACCTGAACGCGTGGCAGCTCCCGGCCGGCACGTTCCTGCAGGCCGCCGGCGCGTGCGGCGTCGTATACCTCGCCAAACTCAACGACGACGGCACGACCACACAGGTCAAGGTGCCCGAAGTGAAAGGCCGCAGCGTCGTCGTACTCGGCGTCCACGGAGGCGATCTCGACCTGCAGGCCAGGGCCGGGTGTGGTGGCGGCCAATCGCTGATCGACTACAACCCCACGACCGGCACCTCAACGGTGCTGCTCGGGCCGACCGTCAACGGCGGCGGCGTCATCAATGCCATCCCCTACCCGGGCCAGAGATAGGAACGGAGATGGTCGGTCTTCAGGTTGGCGGGCTGAGGCGGCGCCTCGTCGCCCTAGCCGTGATCGCCGCGGCGGTGGTAGTGGCGGGGTGTTCTGGCCCTGGTGCGCCGACCGCCGCGCCATCACCGAGCACTGCGCACCTCAAAACTTATGCGCCGCAAGTGGTGCTGCCGTTCGGTGAATTGATCAACCACCCCGCCGGCGTGGCGGTCGACGCGGCGAACAACGTGTACGTGCTCGACTTGCACTACGGCCAGGTGTGGGAGATGGACTCGGGCACAACCAATCCGACGCACCTGCCGTTCACCGGCCTCGGCCGAGCCGTCGATGCCGCGGCAGACGCGGCGGGCAACCTGTATGTCAGCGACGATGCCTTGAACCGGGTGCTGAAGTTGATGCCCGGGGCTACGATCCCCATCGTGCTGCCGTTCACCGACCTCAACGTGATCGCCGGTGTTGCGGTCGACTCCACGGGCAACGTCTACGTCAGCGATTCGGGCAATAAGCGGGTGTTGAAGCTGGCAGCGGGTGCCGGTAGCCCGACCGTGTTGCCGTTCAACGGCATTGACCCCGACGGCGTGGCGGTGGACACCAGCGGCAACGTTTACGCCGTCGACTCGGGCGGCAAGCGAGTATTGGAGCTGGCGCCCGGCGCCACCACCCCCAGCGTGCTGCCGTTCACCAACCTCAAGCTGCCCACCGATTTGGCGGTGGATACCAGTGGCAATGTGTACGTCATCGACCGCGGTACCAACCGAGTGTTGAAGTTGGATGCGGACGCGAGTGCTCCAACCGTGTTGCCGTTCAACGATCTCAAGGACCCCTCCAGCGTGGCGGTCGACTCCAAGGGCAACGTGTATCTCAACGACGGGCTGCACTTTCGCATTCTCAAGCTGGCGGTCCAATCATGAAGATCGTGATTCGATGGGTTGTCGCGGCGGCCATGATCGCGAGTGCGGCCGGATGCGCGACATCACCGGTCGCTCACCAGACCGCATCGAGTTCGCCTGCACCGGCGACCACATCGGTTGCAGCGCAAGGTCGATCAGTGTGCGCCCAGCTGAACGGAACGATTGGACCCGACCAAAACTGCCACGTCCATAGCACCACGCCGACCTACAAGATCGACATCGGCTTTCCGCTCGATTACCCGGATATGCCCGCGGTGACCGACTTCGTGAAGCGCGACCGCGACGCATTCCTCGACTGGGTCGCCAAATTCGGGCCGTCGGATGGGCGTGGTCGGCCGTACGAGTACCAGGTGACCGCCAAGACATTTCGTTCGGGGCCGGCGGACTCGGGCACCCAAAGCCTCGTCCTCAAGATCGACAATGACACCGGTTTCGCCCATGAAGGCCACCCCAACACCACATTCCGATCGTTCAACTTCGACCTCGGCAAGCGCGTCCCGATCACGTTCGACACGCTGTTCAAGCCCGGGACAAACCCGCTGGAGATCCTAAACCCGATCACCCAGCGCGAATTCGATGCCCCGACCGTCGATCTCGACGAGAAGACGTACCAGAACTTCGCGATCACGAACGAGGCGGTGATCTTTTTCTTCGGCCAGGACCAAGTGGTGCCGGACAACGCAGGACCACACAAGATCACCGTGCCCCGCGCCGAACTGGCATCGGTACTTGCCTGATCCAACAGCGACACGGGAACGTGCGGCTAACTCTGTCCGGCGTTGCCCACGCAAGTTGCGGCGGCGAACTCGCCGGTGGAGGTCTGCTCGGAGCATCGGCGGCCCGGCGTCGTCGATCACGTGGACGGTATGGCCATCGACGACAGTCAACGCCTCAACAGTGGGCCGACGGCGGCGGGCCGCCCGGGCAGGACTCGAATTCAGGCGATCTGGACAACCGCTTGTTCAAAGAGCTGGTTATAAGCAAGGTAGACAGCTTGTTTGCCGGTCCGTTCCATGAATTCCTGGAACGCCTTGAACTCGTGTTCCTCGGCTCCAGGATAATTATAGAATTCATCGAATACAATTACTGTGCCGGACACGATGTTATCGGTCAACTGATCAAAGATCTCTTTCGTGGATGCATAGATGTCGCAATCGACATGCAGGAAAGCGATCGGCGTGGATTTCAGAATTTCTTCTCTGAATCGCGGAAGGGTTTCATGGAACATGCCCTTCACCAGCCCTACATTGTGCAGAACCGGTGGCATCCATCCTTCGACGTTGACCCTAAAAGTGCCTTGAGGGACCGTGATATCGGTGCGAGCCCACTGTTCAGGCAGGCCGTCGAAGGAATCGAATCCCCAGATCTGTTGCTCTGGATTGAGCGCCGCAACAAAATTGATGGTCTTACCTGTACATACGCCCATCTCCAGGTATGCGCCCTGCAGCGTAATGTGGTCAGAGCCGAATTTGAGCAATGCCGCATCCGTATTCAGTGGCTTTGCATCGCAAAAATATCTGGTCACCATCGCTCGCGCCGCGGGCGAATCCCGATAGTCCTTGTCCTTCGGATAAAAATTGAGAATCTGATGTCCCGTGTGCCATTCTTCGCTCACGGTGGGCATGCTTACCAATTGAGCCCAGTCGAACCCCATACTGTGCGGGTGGTCTGATGTCATCGGCGCCGTCTCCCTATTTGAATCTGGCCATGCGCACGGGCAGAACGCGTGGGCAAGCACAACACCGTCGACACGATTGACGCCAAGCGGACCGAAATCTCATGCGCTCAACCTCCTCGCCGGATGACTCACCATGATTGATCGGCAGCGTAGAGGTTTGACGGGTAATGCACGCCGAAATTGTGAAAATCCCGGTTACCGCCCAGCCGCGCTGAGCCACCCCTCCTCTTGGACCACGTCCAATCCGTTTGCCGCGGCTACACTGCGCGCCCATTCCCGCCGGTAATCGGCGGCTATGATTTCGCCACCGCGACACGACAGGAGCCGCCGATGTCTACAGATCGTCAGCGTGGGGTCGAACTGCAAGCGCAACAGGTCATACCGGACATCCGGCGGACGTTGTGGCTGGGCACTCTGTTGCAATTTGGATTGCGCGCGGTGCTGATCGTCTTGGTCGTTGCGACGTTGTTGCTGGAGCCGCCGGACCATTACGAGTGGGTCTGCGTGACCGTCCCGCTGGTGTACGCGGTCGTCCTGGGATGCTGGAGTAAGTGGGCGTTGCGACGTGGGGCGCCCACGACGGCATCCACCACGACGCTCGTACCACTGCTTATGCTGACCGCCGACGTCACGATGGTTTCTGTCCTGTCGATACTCGCCGGCGTGACGTCCCCGCAGGACTGGACATCAGACGTGATGAGGAATGGCTTCTTCCTGATTCCGTTGATCGCCGCGGCGCAGCTGGATCCCAAGATCAGTGCGGCGGTGGCGATCCCGACCTTGTCCGTATTCGTTCTGACGTGCTGGATCACTAGGTCGGCCAACCAAGAGCCATGGGCGTCGATCCTGCTGAGCTCTTTCGTCTTGGCCGCGCTAGCCGGCGGGTCGGTTGTCCTGTCATTCATCCAGCGGTCCCGCATAGAAATGATCGCCGACTTGGCACGGCAACGAAGGCACCTGCTGGAAGAGTTGCTGAAAGTGGAACGGCATGAGCGGCAGGCTATTTCGGAACGTCTGCACGATGGTGCCCTTCAGTACATCTTGGTGGCACGCCAAGACATTGAGGATGTGCGAGAAGGCTCGGCCGATGCCGTCGACCGGGTGGAATCGGCGCTTGCCGAGTGTTCGGGCCTGCTGCGCGACGTGGTCCGCGAACTGCATCCAGACGTGCTGGTGCGCATGGGATTGAAATCAGCGATCGCGGCCCTCACCGACAGTCTCCGTTCCCGCGCAGGGCTCACCGTCAGTTTTGACGCGGGTAGTTGGCCCGATGGACTGCGCACCGAGGCCGATGACGTGCTGTACAACGCTGTGCGTGAGGCGTCGACGAACGTCATCAAACATGCACGTGCCCAACATATTTGGATCGAGCTACAACACCACGACGGGTTGGCCTCGCTGCGTGTTGCCGACGACGGGGTGGGCATCTCAGCGACGGCTATGGCGCGAAAGGCTGACGAGGGTCATATCGGGATGACATCGATGCGCGCGAGGGTACTCGCATCCAGTGGCCAGTTCGACGTGCGCTCGACATCTCCCGGAACCGAACTCGCCATCTCCATACCGATTGGGACGACGCGTCATCTCACTGCCGCCTGAACCTGCTACCAAGATCCTTTTGAGGCCCATTAGCAAGCCTTTCTTCCGGCGGGGTCGATCCGGCGCTTAGGCATCTTGGTCAGCACGATTTGGCCGCGGCGCGCAGGCGCGGGCGAATGATTCAGCACCGGATACCTACGGGGGATCACCGGAAAAGCCCAGTGGAAGGCGATATCTCAGCTACTGTTCGCGACCATGGGCAAACTGGCGGCGCTGACAATTGGAATCGCGACGGCACTCACGTTCGCTCCCGCGGCGAACGCCGATGCACGCGACGCGTCGTTTGTGCAATCCCTGCCCTCAGTGCCGCTCATACCGCAAGCGCCAGGCCAGTCATGCGACCCCAACTACTCGGGTGCCTGCGTGCCGATCGCTAGTGACGTCGACTGCGCGGGCGGTAGCGGCAACGGTCCGGCGTACGTCAAAAGTCCCGTAAGAGTCATCGGCAAGGACATCTACGGCCTAGACCGCGACGGCAATGGCATCGGTTGCGAATAGCCACCAGCCCCCGAAGCACGAATTGCTTCGTAACCGCTTTAGGCGATCAGCAGGGCGACACCGCTGTCAGTAACTTCGACACTGACGCAGGAGAGATCGGTGACGACGACGTCGGCGTCCGTCAGTTCGTCCGCGTGGTGAGTGGTCGTCACGGCCAGTACTTGCGCCCCTGCGGCTCGGCCGGCACCGACGCCGGCGGGCGCATCCTCCACTACCAGACACTCCTGCGCCTCGAAGCCCAGCGCGGCAGCCGCCTTGAGGTAGCTCTCGGGGTCGGGCTTGCCAGTTGACACGTCCTCTGCGCCGATCAGCAACTTCGGTGCCGGCAGCCGCGCTGCCGCCAGTCGAGCGGCCATCAGGGTGCGTGGCCCGGAGGTCACCGCGGCCCAGTGACTACGCGGTAGAGCCTCAAGCAGTCGGTGTGCGCCCGGTAGCGCCAGGACGCCATCGAGATCAGCGGACTCTTGCAGAGCCAGTAGGCGAGCTGTCGCCGCGACGCGCTGCTGTGGTGCGACGAATTGCGCGACCGTGTCTTCGGTTCGCCTGCCATGGCAGACCTTGAGTACCTCGTCATAGTCGACGCCGTATTCCCTGGCCCAGGTACCCCAGGACCGTTCGACTGTGGCGGTTGAGTCGACCAAGGTGCCGTCGATGTCGAACAAAATTCTCTTGCCGTGCAGCACCGCCATAGGTCGCAACCCTAATCGGGGTGGGGCGGTACATGCGCCGGCCAGAGGTTCTGCCCGGGGGATGCGAGCGGCCTCGGTTTGCCCTCGGCGATGGCGGTCGGCAATGTTCAGGCCGGCATGAACAGACCGTTCGGGTCGTTTGTCGTGAAAACCCCACGTCAAACGGGATCTTCTAATAAGCGTAGAGCAAAAAGAGGTGCCCCTTTGTGAGGTTGGTCATAGTTGCTAATACGCCGCTTGCACACTTTTGTAAAGGTGCATGAATGTAAATACAACTACTTGGGCCCAACATCTTCAATTTGCGCCGTCCTGATACCATGCATTCAATCAACTGCTTCGGCCCCTGCCTGCCGCCATGCAACGACGCTGCGTCAGGCAATTGCAGCGTGGGCGACGAAAGGATTCTTGGTGTCAACAGCCACCAAACGAGCTCAATACGACTTCATTTACGAGACTTTGCAGCATGAAACGGCGGCACTGGACTTTACAATATCAGTGCTAGAAAAAAGTTATAAATCCCACTTTTCTAAACACGCCAGCGATGTGAATGGGCTCCTAGAGGACGCGTGCAAGCATTTGCTGGCAGCCGGCGATGGGCGTGAACTCTATCAAGTAAGCAAAGAGGTGCACGAACAATTTTTCGCATCTGAAGGAAACGGGTCATGGTTCAGCGAGGGCTACTCGGCATATAAGTCACAGCGTAAGCCGATACAGGACTTCGATAACCTTGCAGATGCCATTAGCGGAAGCACAGTCCTCGACTTCGGCTGCGGCCGCGGTCATTTAGCTGAGCTGATCGCCAACGCCGGCTTTGACTGCTACACCACAGACGTCATGGACTACCGCGGCGCGAACGCTAGCCACCTAACGTTTCGGCAGATGGCTTCGCCTGTTGATGTCCCCTATGCGGACGACATGTTCGACAGCGCGATCGTGAAAACCGTCCTCCATCACGTTGATGAACCCGATCTGATTCCGCTGTTGATCAATTTGCGGCGTGTTGCACGGCGGTTGATTATCGAGGAAGACACGTACGCTGTCCACACGGCGCCGCTCGGGGCTGCGGTGAGACAGATTGAGCTAACCGAATTCAATAAATTGAATGAAAGCGATCAATTCCGAGCGCTCGTGCTCATTGATTTCTTTGGTAACGCCGTAGCCCAGGGGCTTGTCGATATGAATTTCGGCTGTCAGTTCAAGCGAGTTAGCGAGTGGCATTCATTATTTAACAGCCTTGGCTTCCGTATTGTAGATACGGACGTCGTGGGCTTCCGTCCGGGAAATATTCACAAAGCCTGCCAGGTTCGCTTCGTCGTTGATCGCGAGGAATTGTAAGAGCCTATTTGGCAGGTCGCTCAAGCCCAAGCTGATCGCGCAATGTGGGCCCGGCGTACTCGGTGCGGAATCGGCCACGGCGCTGCAGGATGGGCACGACATGATCGACGAACGTCGTCAGCTCATACGGCAGCGTCGATCCCATGATCGTGAACCCGTCGACCGCGCCGGCGTCCTGCCACGCGATCACATGGTCGGCCAACTGCTCGGGCGTGCCGACGAAATGCCTCTGTCCCGCGAGCCCGCCCGTCACTTCCTGCGCGATTTCACGCAACGACGCCTCGGGTCGCGCACGCGAGACCGCAAAGAGCTCTTCGGCCCGGCTTGACGGCGCCGACCGTCCAGCCCAGAGTTCGGCGGGCAGCGGAGCGTCAGGGTCGAAACCGTCCGGGTCGAGCCCCGCAGTGTAAAGAGTATTCTGCCAACGAAACTCGGGATTCTCCAGGTCTTCGAGGCGCTGTGCCTGTGCCCGGGCTTCGGCCTCCGTGCCGCCGAGCGTGATCATCAACGCGGGCAGCACCAGCATCTGATCGGGCTTACGACCTATCGCCGCGGCCTGCTCGTGGAGGTTGGCCCGGAAAGCGACCGCGGCCTCAAGTGAGGGAGGCCCGGAGAAGACCACCTCCGCGTAGCGCGCAGCAAGACCAACGCCCGCGGCAGACTGTCCTGCTTGAACGAGCACCGGGTGCCCCTGCGGGCTGCGCGGAAACGGCTGGACGCCCTCGACGTCGTAGTACTTGCCGTGGAAGCGCGGCGCGTGCAACTTGGTGCGGTCTGCCCACACGCCGCGTGCGCGGTCACCGATGACCGCGTCGTCCTCCCAGCTGTCCCAGACGTGGGTGACAGCCTCGACGAATTCGTGGGCCTGCGCGTACCGGTCGGCGTGCTCGGGGTGGAACCGCTCGCCGAAGGCGGCCGCGGCCAGCGGCGTGACGGTGGTGACGATGTTCCAGCCGGCGCGGCCGCCGCTGAGGTGATCGAGCGTCGCGAATCGGCGCGCCAGCTCCCACGGCTTGCTGTAGGTCGTCGAGCCCGTCCCGATCAGCCCGATGCGCTCGGTGACCGCGGCCTGCGCCGAGAGCACTGCTATCGGGTCGAACTGCGTCTGAGGCAGATACGTCGCCCGGTATTCGGCGATGGCGATGTTGTCGGCCAAGAAGATCGAGTCCATCAATCCGCGTTCAGCGATCCGCGCGATATCCGTGTAGTAGGACAGGCCCAGCACATTGCGCACATCGCCGTCGACGACGCGCCACGCGGCCTCGTGATAGCCGTTCGGCCAGATGAAAGCGTTGAAGTGCAAAGGCCGCGTGCTCATAGGTTCGACTCCTTCGTGCCGTGAATGCTTGCGAGGGAGGCGTCGTGGGGACATGAAGTCGTCCCCGCAGCCCTAGGCATTCTGATGGGGCAACGCGGCCTGGGGTTGAAATAGTCCTTCGTGGTGGGGACGCCGCCGAGCGTGCTCTCAGTGCGAAAATTCGGCCTATCTTTCGCCCTGAGAGCACGTTGGGCGAAACCCTCGGCTGATCGTCAACGCCAGTCGTGGTGGGTGAATTTTCGCCACCGCTGGGAATCGGCCCACAGGGGTGTACATCGGGCCGAATCGTCTCTCCGACATAGCTTTTAGCGCTTTGTGACCAGTCCGCCCGGTGGGATGTCGTCAAGGTCGTGATCGATCAGCGCACGCACGGCGGGACGCGACCCGTATGGTCGCAGCATGGTACTGGCCGGCCGTGGACGCACGTGCTGCGGCCACCAGAACCAGCGCCCGAGCAGGGTGGCCAGCGACGGAGTCATGAACGACCGCACGATCAAGGTGTCGAACAACAGACCCAGCGCGATCGTCGTACCCACCTGGGCCATCACCCGCAGCGGGCTGAAGGCGAACGTGGCCATGGTGGCGGCGAACACCAGACCGGCGGCGGTCACCACCGAGCCCGAACCGGCCATCGCGCGGATGGTTCCCGTCTTGAGCCCGGCGTGGATTTCCTCCTTGAACCGCGATATCAGCAGCAGGTTGTAGTCCGAGCCGACCGCCAGCAGCAGGATGACCGCCATCGCCAGCACCATCCAGTGCAACTTGATCCCAAGGATGTACTGCCATAGGAGCACGGAGAGTCCGAACGAGGCGCCCAGCGACAGCAACACCGTGCCCACGATCACGCAGGCCGCAACGACGCTTCGGGTGATCACCAGCATGATGACGAAAATCAGTGTGGCCGCGGCAATTCCGGCGATCAACAGGTCAATGTTGGAGCCGTCGTGCATGTCCTTGTACGTCGCGGCGGTACCGCCTAGGTAGACGTTGGCACCCTCCCAGGGCGTGCCCTTGATCGCCTCATGCACGGCCTGCTTGATCGGCTCGATGTGGCTGACGCCTTCAGGAGTCGCCGGGTCGCCTTCGTGCGAGATGATCAACCGGACAGCGCGCCCGCCCGGCGAGATGAACTGCTTGAGACCCCGCGCGAAGTCCGGGCTCTTGAACGCCTCTGGCGGAAGGTAGAACGTGTCGTCGTTCTTGGATTTGTCGAATGCATCGCCCTGCGCGGTGGCGTTGTCGGCCTGCGCTTTCGCCTGGTCGTTGAGACCCTTTGTGATCGCGTAGTTCGACATGATGGTGTCGAGGTTGTGCTGCTGGCTCTCGATCTGCGGCGGTATCAGTGCCACCAGCTTCGGCTGGATCTGATCCAGCTTGTCGAGATTCGCGCTGAGGTTCACGATGTTCTCGGCCACCTGGTCGATGCCGTCGAGCGCGTTGAAGACCGACCGAATTGCCCAGCAGACCGGGATGTCGAAACAGTGCTTCTCCCAGTAGAAGTAACTACGGATCGGCCGGAGGAAGTCGTCGAAGTTCGCGATGTCGTCGCGCAACCTCGCGGTGATCTCCACGGTTTCCTTTGTGAGCCTGGTGGTTTCGTGGGTGGTGTTGCTCAGATCCTGGGTGACCTGCATCTGCTCATGCAGCGTCGCCATCGTTTTCTTGAGCTCGGCCGCCTGGTTCAGCAGGTTGCTCGCCTGCTCTTCCTGATAGTGCTGGGTCTGCAGCCGCCCGGCGGCTTGTGCACCCATCTGAAAACCGAGCGTGCTGTGGTCGAGCGGCGTGCCCAACGGCCGGGTGATGGTCTGCACCCGGCCGATACCGGGGATGTGGAAGATCGCTTTGGCGACCTTGTCCAGGACGATGAAGTCGGCCGGGTTACGCAGGTCGTGATCGGTCTCGATCATCAACAGCTCGGGATTGAGGCGAGCCTGGTTGAAGTGCCGGTCGGCAGCCGCATAACCGACATTGGCCGGAGTATCTGCCGGCAGGAAGTGGCGGGTGTCGTAGTCCGTTTTGTAGCCGGGCAGAGTGAGCAGGCCGACCAATGCGGCGGCGATCGTCACCGCGAGAACCGGTGCGGGCCAGCGGACGATGGCGGTACCGATGCGTCGCCAGCCCCGGGTCTGCAGCTGTCGCTTCGGGTCCAGCAGCTTGAAGAACGACGCCACGGTCAGGACCGCCGGTGCCAGAGTCAAGGCCGCGAGGACCGCGACCAGCATGCCGACGGCGCAGGGTATGCCGAGTGACGAAAAATAGGGCAATCGGCAGAAGCTCAGGCAGTACATCGCGCCGGCGATGGTGAGCCCCGATCCCAACACGACGTGCGCCGTGCTGTGGAACATCGTGTAGAAGGCTTTTACGCGGTCTTCGCCAAGGCCGCGAGCCTCGTGATATCGGCCTACCACAAAGATCGCGTAGTCCGTTCCGGCCGCGATCGCCATCAGCACGAGCATGTTGTTGGCGAACGTCGAAAGCCCCATGATGCCGTAGTTGCCCAGCGTCGCGACGACACCGCGGGCGGCGGCCAATTCGATGAAGACCATGACCAGCATGATTAGCGTGGTGACCACCGACCGATAGACGTACAGCAGCATCACGATGATCACGAGGAAGGTGACCATGGTGACCTTCGCAACGCCCTTCTCACCCGCGTGCGACTGATCGGCAAACAGCGGACCTGCCCCAGTGACGTAGGCCTTGATTCCGGGCGGCGCGGGCACCGAGTTGACGATCTTGCGGACGGCTTCCGTGGATTCGCCGGACTGGGCGCTGCCCATGTTGCCGGCGAGGTAGACCTGGACGTACGCGGCCTTTTGATCGTGGCTCTGGGATCCCGCGGCGGTCAGCGGATCACTCCAGAAATCCTGGATGTGCTGAACGTGTTTCTTGTCTTGCTCGAGTCGCTTGACGATCTCGTCGTAGTAGTGGTGCGCCTCGGCCCCCAGCGGCTTGTCGCCCTCCAGCAGGATCATCGCCGAACTGTCGGTACTGAACTCTTTGAACGTCGATCCGACGTGCATCATCGACTGGAACGACACTGCGTCCGTGGGACTCTGCGACACCGACTGGCGCTTGGAGACGACCTCGAGCTGAGGGGAAATAGTGTTGGTGACGAAGACGATGCCCAACCAGATCAGAACAATCGGCAACGCGAGCCGATGGATCATCCGCGGCAGGAACGGCGGGATCAGCGGCTGATCAACGCGTGGCGGAACCTCGGCGGCCTCGCTCATGCGGACTTGTCCAGGCAGTAGACCATGGCGTTGACGTTTTCGTTGGCGGGCGATTGATTAGCACCCTTGATCACCGCACCGTGCCCGTCGTGGTTGTCCACGACGAAGTGGCAGGCAATCCAACTCCCGTTTCCTTGCGCCACCAGGTTTGCCGGGATGCCGGGCTTCGTTGAACTCAAGATTGTGCTCCAGGGCAAGGGGACGTTGAGGGCCTGCTGCGGGTGGGAGTTCTCGTCGAGGTAGTTGATGGTCGCCGTGCTGCCCGGTGAGCCCCAGACCTCGAGCGTGATGGTCTTCGCGTTGAACTGGTCGAGGACCTCGCCCGACGTGCCACCACCGAACGAACCTTTGTGGACGCCGAAAATTCCGTGCAGTCGGTAAACCATGAAACCCGACAGGGCGACGACAGCCACGATCGTGAGCACGAGCCAGAACCGGCTGAACAGGCCCTGCTTCTTGGCGCGCTGTGGACCGGGTTTTTCCTCGGAGCTTGGGGGGACCTTGGGATCGCGCGACTCTGTCCACGGCTTGGTGGTCGTCATGGGCGCTTTCCTAACCAGGGCTAAGGCTAATCAACTACTTTAGAGGGTAAGCTTAGACGCTCTAACCTACAACGAGATGGTCCGGGATTCACGTCCTGACCCGAGCGATCCGCAAACTCAGATACTCCCTTGGACCGTCCCGCTTCGCAAAAGACAAATCGTGAAACACAAGTGCGGCGGAACGGCAGTATCCACTGGCTGTTCAAGCGGCCTGCTGTAGGTCGCCCAGCCCGTCCCGATCAGCCCGATGCGCTCGGTGACCGCGGCCTGCGCCGAGAGCACTGCTATCGGGTCGAACTGCGTCTGAGGCAGATACGTCGCGCGATATTCGGCGATGGCGATGTTGTCGGCCAAGAAGATCGAGTCCATCAATCCGCGTTCAGCGATCCGCGCGATATCCGTGTAGCGCTTGGTGGAGCCGGCTGGGCTCGAACCCGCGACTAACGAATTGCAGCCAGCAGATACGACTTCCGGTAAGACCGCGCTATGCGTTGTCACACAACTGCTTTCGCAGAGTGATTGCGCTGTTGCATCCGGTTCTTCCCGGTGTTTCGCGATCACTATCTGTAAATTGATGGGTAGAGCCGTCACCGCAGCGCCCAGTCTGATCGAGCCGGTGCAAACTATGACGGAGCCATCCGTCGTCGCCGCGCAGCGAGGCGCAGAGCAGCCGTCCACCTGAGAGGCGACTATCGACCTGGGAGTCCGGATAGGGAAAGCTATTTATCCGTGACAACCGATGTCGAGGGGTGGGTGGATCGGCTGAAACGCGCAGCCGAGGGTGGTTACGTTCTAGACCTGGCGGACGGTAATACGGTTGACCGGGAGTCGTATGCGACGTGGCCGGCGCAGCGAACGGTCCCGGCAGTCGCGTTGCTAACGGTGCTTATAGATCCAGATATTCGGGTCGACTCACGCGGCATCGAAGTCAGGGGTGCCAGATTTGTTGACTGTGTTGATTTGCAGCATCGCGTCCTCTCTTATCCGCTTGGCTTGCGCGAGTGCGTTTTAGAGCAAGGTCTCAGACTGGATTTTGCGCAGATCCGGGGCCTCTACCTTTCTCGAGTGACGGTCAACGGGGGGCTCCGCGCACCGGGTGTGACCATTCAGGGCCGACTCAACCTCGCTGGCGCCACCCTCAACGACAACGACGGAGTTGCCTTGAACCTCGTGGGTGCCCACGTCACAAACGACGTGGACGCGGTCGACGGATTTCGTGCTCACGGCTTGATCGATGCGCGCGGCGCGACTATCGGAGGCGACCTCAGCCTCACAGGCGCTGTCCTCACTAAACCTGCTATCGACGAAGTACGCGCACTGGCTCTCGACGGCGCGCGGATAAGTGGCCAGGTCTATGCCGGCAAGGGCGCCGACGAAGAGAGCCGCGGCGTACAGGTCACCGGTGAGTTCAGCGCCATCGATCTGGCCGTCGGCGGTTCCCTCGATCTCTCAGGCGCCGTCCTGGACAATCCCGACGGATACGCGCTAGTTATCAACCGAGCGCGCATCACCTCCGACCTGTTCGCGCGCGACGGACTCTGCGCGACCGGGGCGGTCCACGCCATCGGTCTGACCGTTGGCGGCAACCTTGAATTCGATGGTGCCATCCTCAACAATCCGGCCACGAACGATGGCTCTGACCGGTACGCCCTTGTACTGGACCAGGCAAAGATCACCGGCGATGTGTTCTTCCGCGACGCCGTCGAGGCGAACGGCGAGACCCGATCCTTCGAGGCCATTGGCAGAGTTCGCTTCCGCGATGCAACCATCGGCGGCGACCTCGTGCTAACTGGCGCCACTCTCAACTGCCCAGGCACCGCCGGCAAGTCTGGCTGGGCCGCCTTGGACCTCGCCGGTGCGCGCGTAGCCGGCAGCGTCCTTGCCGGGGAGGGCGCTGAGGTCAAGACTCACCCGTGCCATGTCGTCGGTACCGTTCGCGCCGTCGGCGCGACTATCGGCTACCAACTCGACCTCAGTGGTGCCACACTTACCAATCCCGACGGGGTCGCACTGAATTTGGAAGCTTTGAAGGTCTCGCGTTTGGTCCTGACGCCCAAGAGATTCAGTGGATCGGTGAATCTGATTAGGGCCCGTGTGGACGACTTGTTTGTTGATAAGTACCCTCCCGAGCCGCTTTCCGCCACCGGATGGACTATCGGTGATGTGCGTGGGCCGATTGGCTCGCTACGCGAGAATTGGAGACTTGCACACCGCTGGCTCAACACGGCATCCGCCGACACTGGCCTGTCAGCCCGGCGGCTGTGGTGGCGCACGCACACGGCGTGGCTGCGTCGGAATAAACAAGTGGTGTCGGTCCAGCCCTGGCACGCGTTAGCTGACGTCTACGACCGCAACGGTGACCCCGCCGCCGCACGAAGACTGCGATTCGCCGCGGAAAACAAGATCACCGCTCAGTCACCACCCTGGACGCGGATGGTGCGAATTGTCTACTGTGCCGTGGCAGGCTATGGATACTTCCCCTTATTGTCCATCGCAAGCATGATCGTCTTGGTGGCCATTAGCTTCGCCATCGTGGATGGGAATCGCGACGGCATTGTGCCGACCCACTCGGACGCCGCGCTAAAGGCAGCGATACAGCATCTCGGAGACCAGAAAGCCAAGGAATGGTTACCGATCACCGCGCAGACACCCTGCGAGGTTCACCCCGGCTACCCCTGCATGGAACCCCTGACCTACGCCGTCAACGACGTCCTTCCGCCGGCGGGGGCAACCAACCAGGACTGGACGATCTCGCCCACCGCGCCCCTGGTGCTTGTCGTCGGTCTGCCCGTCGTCAAGCTCGGGCTCTGGGCCCTGGCAGCTCTTTTCCTGGCGGGCGTGTCGGGACTACTCCGGAAAAGCAAGTAATGAGAGTTCACCATTCGATGCCAAGTTGCAGAAGAGCTTGCACTGCTCGTTGCCAGCGTCGTCAAATGCCAGCTCCCGCAGAGGAATTCAAAATCTTCCAGACCACTGACCAACTTACGCGGTGAGGGCTAGTCACGCTTAGCCAACTCGAACACCAACCGCCGCGGCCCCCAATACGGCCGCGACCGCCGCAACTCCAACAACGCAGCCTCAACCTCGGCCGGCATCTGATGCGGACACGACACCGGCCGCTGCGACCGATCCATCAACCCCTCAAGACCCGCGGCCTCATGCCGGGCCAACCAGGAATGCAGCGTTTGACGCGACACCCCTACCTTCTCGGCGACCTGCGACACCGACAGCCCATCACTGATCACCGCCTAATATCGCTGTTCGGCCACGCTCAAACTCCCTCATCTAGGGAGTGTCAAGGATCAGCCGAAGTAGCTGTCAACCATCAGCCGAAACACCGTCAAGCATCAACCGAGGTCATACAAACACTTGGTGGGGCGGGCGGGGCTCGAACCCGCGACCAACGGATTATGAGTCCGCGGCTCTAACCAACTGAGCTACCGCCCCCGGTGCTTAACGGGTACGACATTAGCGTCTCAGCTTCCAGTGCCGTCGCCAGCCGACTGGCGGCAGGCGAAAAACCCGGATCTGCGAGCTGCACAGTTCCGAGTCAAGCCCCGGTCGATCGCGACGCCCGACAAGCATTGACACTCGCGACCGTGGCGAATAACGTGCCGCGATGCCGATAAGTACGCGCCCAGCAATCGTGCGCGCCGCGTGCGTAGCCTGCGTCGTGGCCGCGCTGGGGCTGGCCTTAAACGGGGCCATGGATCTCTACTTGACCGGCTTTCCCGACGGCCACCTGACGGACTACGACAAAGCGGCACACACGCCCAAACAGATCCTGCTGTGGGCGGAGTTCGGTCTCGCCGTGCTGTTTCTGATTCTGGCCTTACTACCGATGGGCGCCCGAACGCGTGCGATCGGATTGCTCGGCGCCCTCATCGCGTTGGTCGCCGCAGCAATAGTTCAATTGGTCTGTATCCCTTGGTATTTCGTGACCCATCTCGGTCTGGACAACGGAATCGGCGGCTAGGTGGCGGGCGCCGGCGGGTCCGTGAAACCCGGGTCCCCAGGGCTCTGGTCAGGGGGTAGTGTCAGGACGGCGATCCCGCCCCGACTATCGACGATGTGAGGAAATCCGTTGTCCGAAACCAAGCTCACGGTCATCTACGACAACCCCACCGATCCGGCGGCCTTCGAAGCCGCCTACGAATCGGAGCAACTCGAAGCCGCTCGACGGATACCGGGATATCTCCGGCTCGAGGCGTCGAAAGTCTGGCCGAAAGAAGACGGCAGCCCGACGCCCGCCTACCGCATGATCGATCTGTACTACCCGACGTACGACGACGTCAGTGTGGCGGTGACGACCCCAGAGGCGGGCGCCTTTTTCGAAACCCTAGGCCGGATCGCCACCGGCGGCGTGCGTGTACTGGTCTCCGACATCGAGGTGCCGCAGCAGGGATCTCGAGCGGTCAGCTGAATACCGTCTGACCGTCGACGTCGAGTAGGTAGGTCTCGGTACCTTCGGAAACCCGGGGCGCGTCCCCACCCAGCGAGACAGCGATCTTATTGCTGGCATTACGCATGACATCGAGGGTGAGCTCGGCGGCTTCGACCTCGGAAAACCGAGCGCGCACCTCGGCGACAACGTCGGCGTCGAGGTGCGCCGGCGTCCAAATTAACCCATCTACATACCGCAGCGCTGCTTTTGCGCGATCGTCGATCAACGTCGACTGCTCGAACTGGGCGATGTCGTCGTACAGCGTCTCCGAACCCCCGGCATCGAGCGCCCTGCTCTCCCGCACCGACTTGCACAACCGGCAGTTGTGCGCAGTCGCCCCGCGCAGCCGCGCCAGCTCGGACGTCACCGGATCCAGCGCGCGCATCCGGCCGACCGCGGGCAGAAACTCGTTGAACACCTCACCCGACGGGTCGGTGGCGTGATCCCACTCGATCGGCCCGCGCGTCCAGCCCAGAAAACCCGAGCCGACGCCCAACGCCTCGAGCCCGGCCCGCACCCGCGGTACGAAGTCGGCGATGTACATCGCCACCACGACACCAAAGGTGCTGTCCCCCAAGGTCTTAAACAGCAAGGACCGTTGCTCGACGGTGATCGCGGAAACGTCGGCGCTGAACTGCTCGGCAAACTCGGCGACGACGGTCTCGGCCTCGGACGACGGCTGAGTCACCTCTACCTCGACCGGCAGCGGCGACAGCGACATCGTCTGCGCACATACCCGCCGCACCAACCCCACCAGGCGGGAATCAGCAGGAGGAGACAAGGCCACCAACCGCGTCAGCTGACCATCACGAACCGTTGCGGGAGTCACCATTGGAGATACGTTACGACTACTGCGCCTGGCTCACCGAGGACATATGGAAATCCGGGATCCGCAGCGTCGGCATGGCCGCGCGGGTGACCCAGTCGCCCCACTCCCGCGGCAGGGTCTTCTCGCTGACGCCGGCCTCGGTGGCACGCCGCAGCAGATCCAGCGGGCTCTCGTTGAACCGGAAGTTGTTGACCGCCGCGGTGACCTCACCGCCCTCGATCAGGTACACCCCGTCCCGGGTCAGCCCGGTGAGCAACAGGGTGGTCGGATCGACCTCGCGGATGTACCACAGCGTGGTCAGCAGCAGGCCCCGCTCGGTGCCCGCGATCATGTCGGCAAGCTCAGCCGACCCGCCGGTCATCACCAGGTTGTCCGCAGCCACGGCGACCTTGGCGTCGAATTTGGCGGCGGCCGCGCGCGGATAGGCCAGCGCGTTGATCACCCCATTGCGGATCCAGTCGATCTGGCTGATCTCCATGCCGTTGTCGAACACCGACACGGTCTCCGTGGAACTGCTTGCCGCCACGAAGGGCGTGCACGCCAGCCCCGGCGCCATCGGGTCGGAGTACAACGTCAACGGCAGATCGGTGAGCCGCTCCCCCACCCGGGTCCCGCCGCCGGGAGCCGAGAAGGCGGTCCGTCCCTCCTGCGCTCCCCGACCGGCCATCGACCAGCCCAGGTAGATCATCAAGTCGGACACGGCCGACGGCGGCATGATCGTCTCGTAGCGCCCCGCGGGCAGCGCAACGGTGCGCTCGGCCCAGCCCAGTCGCAGCGACAGGTCAGCGAGTAGCGAATCAGTCGGCACATCAACGAAATCGGCGGTCCCGATCCCCGCCCAGGCGCTGGCGTCGCCACGCTTGGCGTTGATCTCCACCGCGCCGGCGGGCTGGGTGAAACGGCGGCGCAGCCCGGTCGAGGACGCCAGGAATGTCGTCGAAACACTATGGTGCGCAAAGCCATATAGCCGATCGGTGCCGGCGAACCCGCGGCTCAGCGAGGCGGCAACATCGGCGAATACCTCGGCACCGGTACCGGGCACCGGCGCATCCCAATCGGCGGGCACCCCGGTATCGCCCAGCAGCGGCGCCGCATCGCCGGCCTCCGGCGCGGCGGCGGCCGCATCCTGCGAGGCCGCCACCAGGCCGGGGATCACCCGCGGGTCCACCTCGGCGGAGACCACCGTGCCGACGGACGCGCTATCACCCTTGCGCACAATCGAAATGACCGTGATATTGCGGCTGTGCGAAACCCCGTTGGTGGTCATGGAATTGCCGGCCCACCGCAACGTCGCCTCGACCTTGTCGGTGACCAGCACCATCGTCTCGTCAGCACGGCCCAGTTTCGCCGCCTCGTCCAAGACGAGGTTGACGACGTGCTGCGCTGTGATCATTGGCGCCACTCCTCAGCATCACTTCGTTCTGCATCGTCGCCGGCGCGGATCATCGACCCCCCTCGGTCCGGGTGTTGAGCACGTTGACGCCCCGGAACAACGCCGACGGGCAGCCGTGGCTGACCGCGGCGACCTGGCCGGGCTGCGCTTTGCCGCAGTTGAACGCACCACCGAGCCGCCACGTCGACGGCCCGCCCACAGCCTCCATCGAGTTCCAGAAGTCGGTGGTGGTGGCCTGATAGGCCACGTCGCGCAGCTGGCCGTCCAGGCGGCCGTCGCGAATGCGGAAGAAACGCTGACCGGTGAACTGAAAGTTATAGCGCTGCATGTCGATTGACCAGGATTTGTCGCCGACGATGTAGATGCCGTTCTCGACCCGAGCGATCAGATCGCCGGTGGACAGGTCGTCGGGGCCGGGCTGCAGCGACACGTTGGCCATCCGCTGGATCGGCACGTGATGCGGCGAGTCGGCGTACGAGCAGCCGTTGGAGCGCGGCTGTCCCAGCCGTGGCGCGAACACCCGGTCGAGTTGGTAACCGACGAAGATGCCGTCGCGCACCAGGTCCCAGCTCTGCGCGGCCACGCCCTCGTCGTCGTAACCGATAGTGGCCAAACCGAACTCGACGGTCCGATCGGCGGTCACGTTCATCACGGGCGAGCCGTAGCGCATGGTGCCGAGTTTGTCCGGGGTGGCGAACGACGTACCGGCGTAAGCGGCTTCGTAGCCGATTGCGCGGTCGTATTCGGTTGCGTGGCCGATGGATTCGTGAATCGTCAGCCACAGGTTGGTCGGATCGATCACCAGATCCGTGGGCCCGGCGATCACGCTGGGCGACTTGACCTTCTCGGCAAGCATCGCCGGCAGCTGCGCAAGCTCGTCGGTCCAGTTCCACACGTCGTCGCCGACCAGCGCCTCCCAGCCGCGCCCCATCGGCGGCGCCAGGGTGCGCATCGAGTCGAAACTGCCCGCCGCGGGGTCGACGGTCACCGCCTCCAGCGACGGCATCACCCGCACCCGCTGCTGGGTGATCGCCGACCCGAAGGTGTCGGCGTAGAACGTCTGCTCCTTGACCGCGGTCAGACCGGCCGAGACGTGGTCGACGCCGTCGGAGCTCAGCAGCCGCCCGGAGTATTCCTCGAGCACACCGATCTTGTCGGCCGCGGGGATGTCGAACGGGTCGATCCGGTAGTTCGACACCCAGGTGGCGTCGGCATACACCGGCTCGGGTGCGAGCTCCACGCGCTCGGTGTTCAGCGCCGCCAGCGTGGTGGCCACGTGCACCGCGCGGCGCGCGGTCTCGGCCGCGACCGAGGGCGCCAGCTCGGCGTGCGAGGCGAATCCCCAGGTGCCGTCGACGATGACCCGCACCGCCAAACCGACCTCACGGGTGAGGACCGCGGTCTCGAGCTCACCATCGCGCAGCTGGATGATCTCGGTGATGATGCGGTGAATTCGCAGGTCCGCGTAGCTGGCCCCGGCCGTCGTGGCCGCCGACAACGCGGCCTCCGCGAGCTCGTGTCGCGGCAGGCCGAGGAAGTCGGCATCGATCCCCCGATTCGCTGTCACGGCTCCACCGTAACGACTGTGCACTCCAAACCCCTGCAACGCCCGCTTTAATAAGCTGCATGGCCGCCGCACGGAGTCAGCCGCGATCCAGCGTGCTGGCCTATGGGCTGCTGGCGCCCAGCCTGTTCGGTGTCGTCACCTTCCTGCTGCTGCCCATCCTGGTGGTGATCTGGCTCAGCCTGTACCGGTGGGACCTGCTGGGTCCGCTGCGTTTTGTGGGCCTGGCCAACTGGCGCTCGGTGCTGACCGACCCCGGCTTCGGGCACTCACTGTTCGTCACGGCGATCTTTGTCGCGATCGTGGTCCCGACGCAGACCGTGCTGGGACTGGCCGTCGCCTCGATGCTGGCCCGGCTGCTGCCGGGGACCGGCTTTTTCCGGACGGGGTTCGTGCTGCCGTGGATCTGCGCGCCGCTGGCCATCGCCGTGTTGTGGCGCTGGATCCTGGCGCCCACCGACGGCGCGATCGCGACCCTGCTGGGGCACAGCATCGAATGGCTCTCCGATCCCACCTTCGCGCTGCCCCTGGTTTCGGCGGTCGTCGTCTGGATGAACGTGGGCTATAACTCGCTGTCGTTCCTGGCGGGCCTGCTGGCCATTCCCAACGACATCCATGCCGCCGCGCGCACCGACGGCGCCAACGCGTGGCAGCGGTTCTGGCGCATCACCCTGCCGATGCTGCGCCCGACGATGTTCTTCGTGCTGGTCACCGGGATTGTCAGCACGGCACAGGTTTTCGACACCGTGTACGCGTTGACCGACGGCGGGCCGGGCAACAGCACCGACCTGGTGGCCCACCGCATCTACGCCGAGGCGTTCGGTTCGGCGTCCATCGGCCGGGCGTCGGTGATGGCGGTGGTGCTGTTCGTGATCCTGGTCGGCATCACGATCGTTCAGCATCTGTATTTCCGACGGCGGATCTCCTATGACCTCGTCTAGTCGCGTCTTTAATGTTTCGATCTACGCGGGCATGATCGTCGGCGCGTTGATCACGTTGCTGCCCTTCGCACTTGGCCTGCTGACCTCGTTCACCTCGGCGCACCAGTTCGCAACGGGCAGACCGCTGCAACTGCCGCACCCGCCCACGCTGGCCAACTACGGCGACCTCGCCGGTGCCGGGTTCGGCCGCGCCGCGGCGGTGACGGCATTGATGACGGCGGTGATCCTGGTGGGCCAGTTGACCTTCTCGGTACTGGCCGGCTACGCCTTCGCACGTCTGGACTTCGCCGGGCGCGACGTGTTGTTCTGGGTCTACATCGCGACGTTGATGGTGCCCGGGACGGTCACCGTGGTGCCGCTGTATCTGATGATGGCCCAGGCGGGCCTGCGCAATACGTTCTGGGCGTTGGTGTTGCCGTTCATGTTCGGCTCCCCCTACGCGATCTTCTTGCTGCGCGAGCACTTTCGGCTGATCCCCAACGACTTGATCAACGCCGCACGCCTCGACGGCGCCAACACTTTGGACGTGATCACGCATGTGGTGATTCCGTCGAGCCGACCGGTGCTCGCGACGCTGACGCTGATCACCGTGGTCTCGCAATGGAATAACTTCATGTGGCCGATGGTGATCACCAGCGGGCACAAGTGGCGGGTGCTCACCGTGGCGACGGCCGAACTGCAGTCGCGCTTCAACGCGCAATGGACGCTGGTGATGGCGGCGACCACGATCGCGATCGTGCCGCTGGTACTGCTGTTCATCGCTTCCCAGCGACACATCGTCGCCTCGATCGTCCTGTCGGGTGTCAAGTGAGCCGGCCCCGCTCGTCCACGCTGGCCGCCGGTGCGCTGGGACTGGTGGCGGTGCTGTTGGCCGTGGTCGCGATGCTGTTGAACTACTCCGGCGAACCGCACGGCGACAAGATCGTGGTGCGGGTGCGGATCTGGGACGCCCCGCTCGCCGAGTCCTACCGGCAGTCGTTCGCGGCATTCAGCCGCACACATCCCGGTATCGACGTGCACATCGATCTGGTGGCCTACTCGACGTACTTCAACACGCTGCGCACCGACGTCGCGGGCGGCAGCGCCGACGACATCTTCTGGCTCTCCAACGCCTACCTCGCGGCGTACGCCGACAACGGCCGGCTCCTGAACATCAGCAAAACCATGAGCGCCGGTGACTGGGAACCCGCGGTCGTGGACCAGTTCACCCGCGGCGGATCGCTGTGGGGGGTACCGCAACTGACCGACGGCGGGATCGCCGTGTACTACAACGCGGACCTGCTTTCGGCCGCCGGCATCGAGCCCGGTCAGCTGAACAGCCTGCGCTGGGATCCCAACGGCAACGACACGCTGCGCCCGCTCACCGCCCGGCTCACCGTCGACGCCAATGGAAATCACGCGGGCACAGCGGGTTTCGACCCCGGCCGGGTTCGGCAGTGGGGCTACAACGCGGCTAACGACGCGCAGGCGATCTACCTCAATTACATCGGCTCGGCGGGCGGGGTGTTCCAGCGCGGCGACGAGTTCGCGTTCGACAACCCCGGCGCCATCGCGGCCTTCCGCTACCTGGTCGCTCTGATCAACGACGACCACGTCGCGCCGCCCGCCTCGGACACCAACACCAACGGCGACTTCTCGCACAATCAGTTTCTGGCCGGCAGGATGGCACTCTTTCAGTCCGGCACCTACAACCTCGCGTCGATCGCGCGCGACGCGCGCTTCCGCTGGGGCGTCGCGATGCTGCCAATCGGACCGGCGGGACGTATCAGTGTCACCAATGGGATTGCCGCCGTGGGCAATTCGGCCACCAACCATCCCGACGCGGTGCGTCAGGTGCTGGCCTGGATGGGCAGCAACGAGGGCAATGCCTATCTGGGCACTCAGGGCGCGGCGATACCCGCGGTGCGCTCGGCCCAGCAGGTCTACTTCAATTACTGGGCGGAACGCGGCGTCGACGTGACACCGTTCTTCGCCGTCCTCGACGGCCCACGCATCCCGGCCCCGGGTGGCGCCGGCTTCGCCGCCGGAAACACCGCGCTGCAAGGCTATTTCGACGAGATGTTCCTCGGCCGCGGCGACGTCGCGACCACGCTGCGGCAGGCGCAGGCCGCGGCCAATGCCGCCTCGCAGCGTTAGTCGGCGTCGTTCAGTGCGCTGTGGTGGCGCCCCCACACGAAGTAGAAGATCAACGCCACGAAGATCCAGCCGCTGAACGCGATCCAGGTGTACCAGTGCAGACTGGCGAGGATGTAGCCGCAGGCCAGCACCGAAAGCACCGGCGTGACAGGGTAACCGGGCACTTTGAACGGGCGCGGCAGGTCCGGCTCGCGCACCCGCAGGATGATCACGCCGACCGCGACGACGATGAACGCGGTCAGCGTACCGATGGACACCATGTCCGCCAGCTCGTCCAGCGGGATGAAGCCGCCCAACGTCCCGGCGGCGATCGCCACGATCACCGTGTTCGTCACCGGAGTCATCGTGCGCGTGTTGATCGTCGCGAATCGCGACGACAGCAGCCCGTCACGGCCCATCGCGTACAGGATGCGGGTCTGGCCGAACATCGTGATCAGGGTGACGGTGAAGATCGAAATCACCGCGCCCGCGCACAGAATCGTGCTGGCCCAGCCTTGGTGGGTGACGTTGTCGAGGATGGTGGCCAGTCCGGCGTCCTCTTGCCCGGCGAAGGCCTGCCACGGCTGGGTGCCCAGCGCGGCCACCGCGACAAGGACGTAGACGGTGGTGACGATCGCGAGCGCCGCGATTAGTGCGCGCGGCATGGTCTTCTGCGGGTCCTTCACCTCCTCGCCCGCCGTCGATACCGCGTCAAGGCCGATGAACGAGAAGAAGATCGTGCCCGCCGCCGCGCCGATGCCCGAAACCCCGAACGGGGCAAAGTCCTTGAGCTGGTTGGTGTCAAAGGCGGTGAACGCGATGATCACGAACATGCCCAGCACGCCCAGCTTGGTCAGCACCATGATCGCGTTGACCCGCGCCGATTCGCTGGCGCCGCGAATCAGCAACAGCGCACACATGGCGATCAGCAGGATCGCCGGCAGATTGACGTAGCCGGGGTCGGAATCCCAGGGCGCCGCGGACAGCGCATGCGGGATCTGGAATTCAAAAAGGTTGTGCAGCAACTTGTTGACGTAGCCGCTCCAGCCCACCGAGACCGCGGCCGTGGCCACCCCGTATTCGAGCAGCAGGCAGGCCGCCACCGCGACCGCGACGGCCTCACCCAGCGTGGTGTACGCGTACGAGTACGAGGAGCCCGCCACCGGCACGGCCGCCGCCAATTCGGCATAGCAGATGGCGGCGAGCCCGGCCGCGATCCCCGCGATGATGAAGGAGACGATTACCGATGGTCCGGCTTCCGGCACCGCCTGCGACAGCACGAAGAAGATGCCGGTGCCGATCGTCGAGCCGACCCCGATCATGGTGAGCTCGAACGTGCCGATGCCGCGCTTGAGGTGACCCGCGGCTCCGTGCGCGACGGGTGCGCCGACCGCCGGGCGCCGACGCAGCATCTGTTGGCTCAGACTGATCGAGCTGGCTGGCAAATGCCCCCCTTATGCTGGATCAGCTGATTATGCAGCCTCTCGCAATACGCCAGCGAACTGGTCGACCGCCCAGTCGATCTCCTGCTCGGTAATCACCAGCGGTGGGGCGAACCGCAGCGTCGAACCGTGAGTGTCTTTCACCAGCACACCGCGCTCGGCCAGCCGCACGCTGATTTCCTTGCCGGTGCCCAGAGCCGGCTCGATATCGACACCGGCCCACAGGCCGAAGCCGCGCACCGCGATCACACCGTCACCGACCAAGCCCCGCAACCGCCGATGCAGGTGCGCGCCCAACTCGGCCGAGCGGGCCTGGAATTCGCCCCGCGCCAGCATGGCGACCACCGTGGTACCGATCGCGGCGGCCAGCGGGTTGCCCCCGAACGTCGAGCCGTGCTCGCCCGGATGCAGCACGCCGAGAATGTCGCGGTCGGCGACGACCGCCGACAGCGGAACGACGCCGCCGCCCAGCGCCTTGCCGAGCAGATAGACGTCGGGCACGACGCCCCAGCGGTCACAGGCGAAGGTGTAGCCGGTGCGCGCCAGCCCGGACTGGATTTCGTCGGCGATCATCAGCACGTTGTGTTCGGTGCACTGCGCACGAACGGCCGGCAGATAGTCGTCGGGCGGGACCACGATGCCGGCCTCACCCTGGATCGGTTCGATCAGCACCGCGACGGTGTTCTCGTCGATCGCGCCGGCCAACGCGGCGGCATCGCCGAAGGGCACCGCACGGAACCCGGGCGTGAACGGGCCGAAGCCGCCCCGCGCCGTCGGGTCCGACGAGAAGCTGACGATGCTGATCGTGCGGCCGTGGAAATTGTTCTCGGCCACCACAATGTTCGCGCGGCCCTCGGGCACGCCCTTGACGTCGGCGCCCCACTTGCGTGCGACCTTGAGGCCGCTCTCGACGGCTTCGGCGCCCGAATTCATCGGCAGCACCATGTCTTTGCCGCACAGCCGGGCCAGCCCGGCGCAGAACGGTCCCAGATTCGCGGCGTGGAAGGCGCGACTGACCAGCGTGACGGTGTCGAGCTGGGCATGCGCGGTCGCAGTGATCTCGGGGTTGCGGTGGCCGAAGTTGACCGCCGAGTACGCGGCCAGGCAATCCAGGTAGCGACGGCCGTCGACGTCGGTGATCCAGGCACCCTCGGCGCTGGCGGCGACCACGGGCAGCGGCGAATAGTTGTGCGCTGCATATTCTTCGACGAGCGATATCGCATCGTTGGTGGCAATCGAAGTCTGGTCGTCGAGAATCGTCATTGAAACACCTCCAATGTGCAGCACTTCACTGAGCCGCCCCCCTTGAGCAGCTCGGAAAGGTCGACGCCGACGGGCTCAAAGCCCGCCTCCCGCAACTGGACAGCGAAACCCGTTGCGGCGCAGGGGTGCACGACATGCAAGCCGTCGGACACCACATTGAGGCCCAGCACGTAGGCGTCCGCGCTGCCCACCACGATAGCGTCGGGGAACAGTGCGTGCAGCTGGTCCTGCGCCGCCACGCTGAACGCCGGAGGGTAGAAGGCGATCGTGTGATCGTCAAGGACGGCGAGTGCGGTATCAAGATGGTAGAACCGTGGGTCTACCAGTTCGAGCGAGACGACCGGCATGCGCAGTGCCGCCGAGATCTCGGCGTGGGCGCGCGGGTCGGTGCGAAAACCGTAACCGGCCAACACCATTTCGCCCACCATCAGCAGGTCGCCCTGGCCCTCGTTGATGAAGCGGGTGCTGACCGGCTGAAAGCCCATTGACGACATCCACTCGCCGTAGGCCGCCGCCTCGCCGGCCCGCTCCACATAACGGAATCGCGCGACGATCGCGACGTCGCCCGCAATGAAGCCGCCATTGGCGGCGTAGACCATATCCGGCAGGCCACGCACCGGCTCGATGATGTCGACGCGGTGGCCGAGCGCCAGGTAGGTCTGCCGAAGAACTTCCCACTGTGTGTGCGCGATGTCGACGTCGACGGGTGCGCTGGTGTCCATCCAGGGGTTGATCGCGTACTCGACCGCGAAGTAGGCCGGCGGCGTCATCGCATACCGACGTGTCTGAGCTGTTCTGGACCGCTGGGGCGCGGCGTCTTGCCATGCCGCGGGCACGGGGTGTGGCGCCGGGTCGACATAGTAATCCGTCATATTTCCAGGGTATTTTGGCATCTGGACACAATCAAACGCCGATTCTTGCGTGTCTATGAACGATCTATTGCGCTAGAGTGGCGATTACAGCGATTTATTGTGTAGGCCTGAAGTGAGGGGCGATGGACCGCCTGGATGACACCGACGAACGCATCCTCACCGAACTCACCGAGCATGCGCGGGCCACCTTCGCCGAGATCGGCGAGAAGGTGAATTTGTCCGCCCCGGCGGTGAAGCGTCGCGTCGACCGGATGCTCGACAGCGGCGTGATCAGGGGATTCACCACCGTCGTCGACCGCAATGCGCTCGGCTGGAACACCGAAGCCTACGTGCAGGTGTACTGCCACGGCACCATCGCGCCCGATCAGTTGCGGGCGGCCTGGGTGGACATGCCCGAGGTGGTCAGCGCGGCGACGGTGACCGGTACGTCGGACGCCATCGTGCATGTGCTGGCCCGCGACATGCGCCACCTGGAGTCCGTACTGGAACGCATCCGGGAGAGTGCCGACATCGAACGCAGTGAAAGCATCGTCGTGCTGTCGAACCTCATCGACCGGATGCGGACGTAGTTGAGCGCGTGGTGCGCCGAGCGTAACGCCACGGCGATATTTCGGTTGATTTTCCGCCGTGGCGTTACGCTCGCGGGCGGAACGTCAGCATGGGGCGCCGCGAGGGCCGAGACGCTGGCCGGCGAGTTGCGTAGGGCCACGGCTGGTTTCGTTCCGGCACCGAACTCGCCCGGGCCTGCTTCAGCTGCATCCGCAGGTGCTGGCGCAGGTCGTGTAGCTGCGGATCCGTCCAGCGGTTGTCGGCTTCGATCGGGTCGGCGGTCAGGTCGTAAAGCTCCCACTGATCATCCAGCGGGGACGTCCGATACGCTTCTCCCCCAATGCCATTGGCCGCCAGATGGCGAACGCCCGGTTCGGTCCAGGTGCCAGGATCGTCGAAGGTGCGGACCAGCTTCCACAGGTGCCCATCGCCTCCGGCTTCGTCGACCTGGACAACCAGGCCTTCGAAATTCGACGCGGTGTGCGCCGGCACCCGGATACGCAGCGGCGCAGGCGGATTGGCCGTCTGCTTGAGGCGGCGGGCCAGACCCGACGCACCGCTGTCGCCTTCGAGCATGTTGTCGCGGGTCATCAGGTAGACGGCCCGCGTGTCGTCGGCGGGTGCGCCGTCGACGACCGGCATCAGATCGCGGCCCGGCAAATCGTGCACCTCCGAGAACGACTCGGCCAGCGTCGCAGCCACTTCCGCGACATCGACGCCCGCGGCTCCCAGCAGCGTCGGCACCAGGTCGACATGCGACGTCGGCGCCGTCACCACCCGGGGCTGCGTCGCGCGCGCACCGATGCGGGCGATGACGAAGGGCACGCGGGTGGCCTCGTCATAGAGGTTGAACCATTTCTGATGCAGCCCGCCATGGGCGCCCAGCAGATCGCCGTGATCGGCGGTACGCACCAAAACGGCGTCGTCCGAACCACCTTCGGTGACGGCGCGCCGGACGCGATCGATCGGCCCGTCCACCTCGGCATGCAGGCGGTAATACAGATCGCGGTAGCGCTGCGCGCCGCGCTCATAGGTCCGGTCGATCGCGGGCGCCGGCCCGTAGCCCGAGTAATAGGCCTCGCGGAACGCGATTTGCGCGGCCGGCTTGGTCGACAGGTCTTCGTCGGCGGTGGGTGCCGGGGCGATCGGAGGCGGGTCCAGCGGTGACGGCTTGACCGGACTGCGGCGCGACCACAGCGGGAACAGCACGATGTCGTGGGGGTTGACGAAGCTGGCGACCAGCAGGAACGGACGCAGCGCGGCGGGGTCGCCGGCGCGACGGCGGGCGTAGCGGTCGGTGAGCCAGGCGACGACGCGATCGGCGATCAGTGGATCGCGGCGAATGCCGGCATTGCCCAGCAGCGCCCCGTGCGGCTCCGGGCCGACCCATCCGGAAAAGCCATACGGCCCAAGCGGATCCGCGTCAAGGTAGCGCCGCACCGCGGCCGGGTCGACGACGCCGTCGTCGTCGTTGGTGGCCAGCGAACGGCCGGTGTCGGGATCGGTCAGATCCGCGTGCGAGATGTGCCACTTGCCGTCGTAGTGCGTGTCGTATCCGGCCGCGCGAAACCAGTTGCCCAGGGTGGGCACCTCGCCCCGGCGCAGCCAGCGCATGCGGGAATCGTCGGCAGTCTTCCCGATGCCGTCGGTCTGGGTGACGCCGTGCAAGTCCGGATACTGCCCGGTGAAGATGGTCGGGCGGCTGGGCACGCAGGCCAGCGAGCCGGTGTAGTGCCGGCCGAAACTGACGCCGTGATCATCGAACCACTTGCGCCCCAGCAATATTCGATCGCGCCAGGCGAGCACGCCGGACGTCTCGTACGGTGGCACCGCACGTTCCTCGTCGGTCATCAGGATGACGATGTCGGGGCGATCAGACACGCGCATTCTCCAATCGGTTTGCGAGCCCGGCGAGCATCGAATCGGACTGTCGTACAGCGACGCGACACACCACGCGCTCGGCCAGCTGTTGAGGTGCGCGAGGCCCGATTTCGACCGTGCTGGTCAGTGTCACGGCGGTCGCATCGCCGGAACTCACCGCGAGCGTCCAACGGTTGCTCACCCGGCCCAGCAGCCGGGGCAGGCCCTCGATGTCGTAGGCGAGCGCGTGTGGCGGGTCGAACTCCGTGATGCGCTCGACGAGGGTGTCACGTTTGACCTGCACTCGCCTCGTCGTACCGATCGCTGCTCCGTCGGCGCCCGAATACAGGATGCAGGAGTGGTCGACGTTGGCGGCCCACGCACTGATGGCGCCGAAGTCGGCCAGCACATCCCAGACTTCTTGCACGCGAGCCGCAATGATACGAGTGCGCTGGATGTCGGCCACGCGCCTACGCTACGCGAAGAGCCTCGTCAAAGCGGGGTGAGATGCAGCATCGTCTCGAGCACCACCGACGCGGCGCCCGCCGCGACAAAGAGGGCCAGTGTCACCCAGTCGGCCGGTTTCGGGCGGGCGGGAGATGCGGCGAGCTGGCCCGCCCCACCTCGAGCGGTGATCGCATCGCCCATCTCGTCGGCGCGCCGCAATGTCACGACCATGGCCGTCGCCAACAGGTCGATCACCTCACGGCCCTGCTGCTTGCGCCGAGCCCTGCGGGTGGGCGGCACTTCCTTGGGACGTAGCCGGCGAGCCGCATAGAGCACCTGGAATTCCTCGATCAACATCGGGAAGGCGCGCAACGCGAGTGCCAACGCCGCCGCCCATTCGTCGACCGGGATCCGGAATATCTTGAATGGGCGGCCCAAAGTTGCTAGCGCGGGCCCGATTTCGGCGACATTCGTCGTCCAGGAAACAATGGCGCCGAGGGTGATCAGCAGGATGGTCAGCGCGGTCATCCGCAGAAAGTGCAACGATCCGCCCAGCGCGACGTGGAGCCCGCCCACCCAAATCATCGGACTACCGCCGGACAGCGCGGCGGTCACAAAGCCCAGCCCCATCACCAGCCACAGCCAGCGCGGCACCGTGGGCAGGGCGCCGCGTGGAATGTGTGCAAGCCATACCGCCGCCACGGTCAGACCCCCGAGGAGTCCGATCGTCACCCAACCCGGATAGAAGGTCAGCAGCACCGCGGCGCCGACAACAACGAGGAGTTTGGTGCCGGCCCACAATCGGTGCATGACGGTGTTTCCGGGCACCGGGACCAACAGCACGACCGGGCGAGAGGGACGCTTGGTCTGACTCTTGTCGGCGGGCGGTGAAGCAGTCTCGGTCATGCCACGCCCCCGGTCGTGGTCGGCACGGTTTCCAGGACTCCGTCGTGCAAATGCAAGGTGCGCGGGCAGATTCCCTCCAGGCCGACGCTGTCGTGCGAAATAACCACCAGGGTCAGACCCTGTTCACGACGCAGGCGCTCCAGCAGCGTCAGCAAGCCGCGCTGGCTGGCGATATCCAGTCCCGCCAGTGGCTCGTCGAGGATCAGCGCTCGCGGCGATCGCGCCAAGAGTCCGGCCAGCACTACGCGGCGCATCTGGCCGCCGCTGAGCTGGTCGATGCGCCGTTGGGCCAACGCCGGCTGCAGCCCGACCAGGCCCAGCGCGGCAGCCACGCGGTCTTCGTCGTGATGCGAAAAGCCCGCTGCCGAAGCCACTTCCAGGTTGACGTGGCTGCGCATCAATTGCAGCCGGGCCGACTGGAAAGCCAACGCCACCACGCCGACGTGCTCATCGGTGGGCTCACCGTCGATCAGGCAGGAACCCGTGGTGGGAACGGTCAACCCGGCCATGATCCATCCCAGCGTTGACTTGCCCGAGCCGTTGTCGCCGTGGATCAAGACACCGTCACCCTGTTCGGCGACAAAGTTGATGTCGCGCAGCGCGGTCTTGGCCCACGGTGTGCCACTGGCATATTCGTGCCCGACGCCGACGAGTTCGATCGCTCCCGCGTTGTGCCGGTGCGGTACCGCGGGGCTCGGCGCCGGCGCGTCCGCGATCCCCACCGCGGTGGCGTTATCCGATGATTCGCTGAGATTGATCGTGTGGTCCGCGGTCGCGGCCTCGTCGTCGAAGTGGGTGATGTGCACCAGGGCAGTCCGGTGCCGCTCGGTGAGGCCCGACATCACGCTCAGCAGGCCGTCGCGGCCCTTCTGATCGATCATGGAGGTGACCTCGTCGGCGATGAGCAGTGCGGGCTCGCGAGCCAGTGCCGCGGCGAGCGCCAGGCGCTGGAGTTGCCCGCCGGACAAGCTTGCGGTGTCGCTTTCGGCGAGGTCGTCGAGGCCGACCTCGCGCAGCAATCGGCTGACATCGACCTTGGCGTCCGGGGGTAAGCCCCACACCACATCGTCGGCGACCCGGGTGCCCAGCACTTGACTCTTCGGGTGTTGCAAGACCAGCGCGGTGCCGCCCAGCTCGCCCAAACCCACTGTGCCGGGGCGGTGCACGGTTCCCGACGTGGGTTTGCGGCCGGCCAGAATCAGCATCAGCGTCGTCTTGCCGGAGCCGTTGGCGCCGGTGATCGCGACGTGCTCACCGCCTCGAACTTCCAGGCTGACTTCGCGCAGTGCGTCTTTGGCGGCGTTGGGATAGCGGAATCGCACCCGGTCCAGTCGCACCGGCACCGGGCCGATCCCGGCATCCTCGGGCACCTCGGTGTCGGGTGGATCCAGCTTGTGCACATCAGGGATGTCGCCCATCCGCTCCAGCAGCCGGGACAACGCCGACCAGCCGATCAGCGTCACCAACACGACCACGAAAACCAAATACGGCAGCACCAACCACGGCCAGTACTGCAGCCCCTCGGCGACCCAGCGCTTCAAGGTCTCGCCGACCTGCGGCAAGTGCACCCAGCGCAGGAATGCGGCGACACCGTTGACGTTCGCGGTCAGTACCCCAAAGATCAACTGCCGCAACCGGGTTAGCACTGCGAACACGGCCACCCAGGCCGCACCCCAGATGAATCCGGCGACCAGGGACGCGGCAATCACCGTGGGCACGCCGCGGCCCTTGCGTTTGACGATTCCGCATATCCCGCCGACCCAGGCGGCATCGACCACCATCGCCGAACTGCCCAGTCCGGAGATCAAAAAGGCGATGATCGTCGCGGCGACGGCCGAGGCGATCAGCACCCGGGGACGGAAGCGGTAGGCGAGCAACCCCATCGGCACCGTGCCCAGCACCCCGAGGCCCTGAGCGAACGGGATGACCGCGGCGATGATTGCGGTTACCGAACAGAGCGCCCCCATCACCGCGGCCTGAGCTAATTCGTTCGGCTGCAGCGGTCCACTCGTACTGTGCCGAAGGGGGCGCGCGGTCACTTTCTCGATTGTGCCAGGCCAACTCACCAGGTGCCGCCAGGTAGCGCTCTTTGCTGGCCCGCGCCGTTCTTCGGCTCGAAGGTGACAGCGGTTGGTCTCGCATAGCAAAGCTATGCAAGCATGGGCATATGGACAACGTCGTCGACACCGCAAACAGCGCGCTTCAGCAAGGTCTGGGCGCGGACCTGCTCGCTGTGGTCGCGCGGCTGAACCGATTGGCTACGCAACGCATCCAGATGCCGCTGCCTGCGGCACAGGCCAGACTGCTTGCGACCGTCGAGGCGCACGGAGAAGCGCGCATCGGCGACCTTGCGGCCGTCGATCACTGCTCTCAACCCACCATGACCACCCAGGTGCGCCGACTCGAAGACGCCGGCCTGGTTAGCCGAACCGTCGACCCCGGCGATGCCCGCGCGGTCCGGATCCGCATCACGCCCGAAGGCCGACGCACCCTGAACGCGGTTCGCGCCGACCGCGCCGCCGCGATCGAACCGCAACTGGCGATGCTCGAGCCGGCCGACCGTCAGGTGCTGGCCGAGGCGGTCCAGGTATTGCGCCGGCTGCTCGACAATGCGGCGGCGTCACCACGGCGCAACACACTGTGACCGGCCCGCACCCCTTGTCGGTCGATGACCGCCGGCGGGTAGACACTTAGTCGGTGGCTTCCGCGTTCCCAGCCTCACCGCTCACCGTCTTCGTCGGCTCGATGAGGTACGTCTTCGCCCCGGGCCGCGACGTGATCGTGGCGTATGGCGACTGGTGCGACATCCCGCTGGACCGCCTGGGCTTCGCAGCCCCACCGCCGCCGATTCCGCAGCCGGATCTGCTGCTTCGCTTTGCCGGAACGCGCTGGGTTGCCATCGACAGAAGTCGCCACGGCATCTTCGTCGACGGAGCTCGGGTTCCGGCGGTCGATATCCGCGACGGCCAAACGATCGCGCTCGGGGATCCCCAGCGCGGGCCACGGCTGATTTTCCGGCTTGGCGCGCCGGCCGGCCCGCCGGGGCCGCCGCCCATGCCGCCACCACCTATGCAGCGGCCGCCCATGCCACCCCCACCGCAGCCACCGCCTGTCCCGCCGCAGCAGCCCCCGCCGCAGATCCCGACCCAGCGCGAAACCCAGCGAATGCGGATCCCGCCTACGCGACAGCCGACGGTCGAGCGCCCCATCCCGCCCTCGGCGCCGCCGCCGGTCGAACCGATGGCACCACCATCACCGCCTCCGCCACCGATGCCGCCGCCACCCTTGCCACCGGTGCCGCCGCCACCCTTGCCGCCGGCCCCGGTCGCGCCACCCCCGCTGCCGCCGTCGTACCCACAAGCAGAACCGCCCGCGCCCCCGGCGGATCAGCCCATCGAATCGGGCGAACAGCCCAGAGGCCGCGGGCTGATCGAGCGGATGACCGACGCGACGCGAAAGCTGCGGGCAAGCCGGCCCGCCGCCACCGCCATGTTCCCCACCGAAGAGCCGAACACGACCTATCGGTTGCCGCTCGACGCCGCCGCCCGCACGGTCGGGGTCAACGCCTACCGGCTGGGCCTGAGCGCCAACGGGCACGAACTTCTCACCGACGTGTCGTTCACGGCGCGTCCGGGCACGCTCACCGCGGTGACTGGTCCGTCGGCCGCCCGAAATTCGGCGCTGCTGGGGATACTCGCCGGCACCCGGGCGCCCAGCGCCGGGCAGGTCACCGTCGACAGCCACGATGTGTACTCCGAACCGGAGTCCATGCGCACCCGCATCGGCATCGTCGGGCGCGACGAACGAATTCACCGGCGGCTGACCGTCGAATGGGCCCTGCGCTACACCGCCGAACTTCGTTTGCCGCCCGACACCTCACCTGAGAATCGCGACCGGGTGGTCGACCAGGTGCTCGAGGAGCTCGACCTGACGCCGCACCGCAGCACCCGGATCGGCAAGCTCTCGCCGGAGCTGCGCCGGTGTGCGTCGGTGGCGATCGAACTGGTCACCCGACCGAGCCTGCTCGTGGTCGACGAGCCGAGCGTCGGACTGGACCCTGACCAAGAAGCTCACGTGATGGCGGTGCTGCGACGTCAGGCCGACCTCGGCTGCGTCGTCGTGCTGGCAACCACATCGCTGGCCCACCTCACGATGTGCGACCAGGTTCTGCTGCTCACGGCCGCCGGGACGATGGCCTTCGCGGGAGCGCCGCAGCAGGTCGCGTCGGCGCTGGGCACCAGCGACTGGTCCGACGCCCTCGCACGTGTAGGTGCCGATCCCGATGGCGCCCACCGGGCGTATTCCGCACTGCAACAGGCACAAGGTCCGACGGAACCGCCGCAGGCCGCCTCGCCCTGGCCGCCGCAGCGAATGCCCACCCTGACCCGGCAGGCCTGGTTGATCGCACGGCGGCAAGCGCGGCTGCTCGTCGCCGACCCCCTCTACACCTTGTTCTTGGTGGCGCTGCCGTTCGCGTTGGCAGGGTTGACGCTGCTGATTCCGGGCGACTCCGGGCTGGGTCGACCGGGCCCGACGAGCCGCAACCTGCATGAGGCCGTCGAGATCCTGGCCGCACTCAACATCGCCGCGGTGCTGCTGGGCACCGCACTGACCGTTCGCCAATTGGTCGGCGAGCGGCGCGTCTTCCGGCGCGAGCAAGCCGTCGGGCTTTCGACGTCCGCCTATCTGGCGGGCAAGATCGTCTTCTCCAGCGTGGCCGCGGCCGCCCTTACGGCCATTCTGTTCGCCATCGTGATCGCCGACAAAGGCCGTCCGGTGCGCGGGGCCGTCTTGCTGCAGAACGCCACTGCCGAGTTGTATGTCAGCGTGGCGCTGACGGCCATCATCTCGGCGATCGTGGGCCTGGCGCTCTCGACGCTGGGCAAGTCGCTGCGCGAGGTCCTGCCACTGGTCGTGCCGGTGATCCTGGCTTCGGCACTGTTCGCCGGAGGCCTGATCACGCTGGTAGGCACCTGGGGCTACGACCAGATCTCGTGGTTGGTGCCGGCCCAGTGGGGCTTTGCGGCCTCCGCATCGACCGTCGACCTGCACCGGGTCGACCCGCAGGCCGCCGACGTCTTGATGTGGACGCACTACGCGGGCTGGTGGATGTTCGACATGCTCGTACTCGCCGGCCTCGGTGCACTATGGGCCGGGTTTGCCCGATACCGGCTTCGACCGCCGGCACGCGAAATCCGCCCGCGGCCGCTACATCGCGAACAACAGGAATTGAGTGATCCCCCGGGGTGAGAAGTTGTTGTCGCTGACGAACACCACCGATTGACGGCCATCGGCCAATTTGGGTCCCAGCGTGATGCCTTCGACGTTGCCCAGCGGCGAAAGGCCCCCAGTCGTGGTCATGTCGACGGCCAACGATTTGACCATCGGTGTCAGCGTCACGTTGGTCATCGACGGCATATCCAATACATTTGTCGCAGAAGCGATCTCGGCGCGGTAGACCCGAGCGGTCTGCGGCATGGAATCGGTCCGCTCGATCACCAGAAACGTCGTATCCGTCAGCGCGACCAGGTCCGAGACGCCGTTCTCCTCGGCCGGCGGTGTGGGCGGCTCCATCGGATAGGCGTACTGCGCGGTGGGCAATCCGGTGGCGACGTCGAATTTGGTGAACCGGGTCAGCACCCGGTGCCCGTCGCCGGTCTCGGGCCCGTCGTTGTAACCCGGATCCTCCATTGAGGCGAATACCGATCGGCCGTCGGGCGTCAACGTCACTCCCTCGAGTGCGCGGTTGCGCCGCGGTCCGGTCTTCTGTGCGGACATCGCCAGATTGGACGGCAGGGTGAACTGGCCCAGATAGGCGCCGTCGAGTCCGGCGGTCCTGACCCACGGGTCCAGCAGCACCGGGCCCTCGGTCAGCCGCTCGCCTTCCGAACTCCAATACAACCGTTGCCGGACGCGGTCGAACGCGATGCCTTCCGGGTCGGGCGGCACCACGGGCGGCGTGGTGTTCAGCGTCAGCGGCCGAAACGGCTGACCAGCCTGGTCCAGCAGCGGATGGGTAGCGGTGAAGGTGACCCCGTTAATTCCCTTGTCCGACAACGACAATTGCACTGTGTAGAACCGCACGGGGTTCTTCTCCGAGCGGTCGTCGCTGATCACGTAGTAGAGCTGGCGCTCCGGGTCGTAGCTGAGCGCGGACAGACCGCCGATCACGGTGTCGGCGAAGGTAGCGCCGAACGGGATCTGCGCCTGACCGAGGTACGCCAGCACCGGCCGCGGCGTGTTCGACGGAGCCGATGGGCGCGCCGACTCGCAACCGGAGAGCAGCCAGGCAATGCATAACCCACACAGCGCGAGCAACCGGACCGGCATCAAATGACTGCCGCCACAAGCAGACCGAGCAGGTAGGTGGCGGCGACGGCGACCGCGCCGAACATCAACTGCCGGCCCGCGGCCCACCACACCGGTTTTCGCGTATAGCGAGCGGTCAGGCCGCCCGCGATCAGCAGCCCGACCGCGCCGCATGCCAGACCGATTGGCAACGATCCGGATCCGAGAAGGTAAGGGATCAGCGGAATGACCGCACCGATCGCGAACATGAAGAAGGACGCGACCGCCGCGAGCCGGGCCGACGGTTTCTCGGCGGGATCCAGGCCGATCTCCTGGACGAGATGGAAACTGACGGCCCGGTTTTCGTCCTTGTGGATCTCGTCGGTGGCCGTCTCCGCCGTTTTCTGGCTCATGCCCATGTCGACGAGCAGGTCGACGAGCTCGGCCCGCTCGGCCTTCGGGCGGGAGCGCAAGGCGCGGCGCTCCACGTAGGCCTCGGAATCGATCTGCTCGTTGGACGTGGTCACCGACGAGTACTCGCCCAGTGCCATCGAGAATGCGCCGGCCAGCAAACCGGCGATACCGCTGACCAACGTGGTGTGGGCGCTTTCGCCGGCGGCCACACCTGCGATCAGGGCGCTGTTGCTGACCAGGCCATCCATCGCGCCGAAGGTGGCCGCACGCAGCCAGCCTCCGCTGACATCGGGATGGGTGTGCCCGACGTCTAGCGCCGGGTTCTGGGACGGGGTGTCGGGCTGGGACATGAGGTCATCTAAGCGTGAGGTTGGCCATGCCCGGAAGATGCACGCCGCACGATCGCACCTGCGGGTTGTTCCCGCCCAGCGCGCGGCACGTTACCGTCGGGTATGGCCCAAGATGCGACGAAGACTGCCGAGCACCTGCGCAACGCCTTGGACGGGCGTTGGCGCGACGTGAAGAACCGGATGCGGGCCGCGATGAGCGAGGACCTGTTCCGCCCGCACTACACGCCGAACACCGTGATCGCGCGCACCAAGGTTGCCGAGCAGATGCGGATCATGGCCGCGTTCGGCGCCGCCGCCGACTCGTTCCGCAAAGAGCACGGCGGCACCGGCGACGTCGGCGCGGCGGTCACGATGATCGAGATGCTGGCGATGTCGGACCTGTCGCTGATGGTGAAGGCCGGAGTTCAGTGGGGCCTGTTCGGCGGCGCCGTGGAGAACCTGGGCACCGAGCGCCACCACGAGACCTATGTGCCCAAGATCATCAGCCTCGAGTTGCGCGGTTGTTTCGCGATGACCGAAACCGGACACGGCAGCGACGTACAGTCGCTGGAGACCACCGCGACCTACGACCCCGAGACCCAAGAGTTCGTCATCAACTCCGAGACCCCGTCGGCCCGCAAGGACTACATCGGCGGCGCTGCCGAAACCGCAACCATGGCATCGGTTTTCGCGCAACTGATCACCACCGAAGACGGCGAGCCGGTCAACCACGGCGTGCACTGCGTGTTGGTCCCGATCCGCGACGCCGACGGCAACGACCTGCCCGGGGTGACGACGTCGGACTGCGACTACAAGGGCGGACTGCCCGGTGTGGACAACGGCCGGATCATGTTCGACCACGTCCGGGTGCCGCGGGAAAACCTGTTGAACAAGTACGGCGACGTCGCGGCCGACGGTACCTACACGTCGCCGATCGACAACCCGAACCGGCGGTTCTTCACCATGCTCGGCACGCTGATCCGTGGCCGGGTCACGGTCGGCGGCAGCGCGGGTTCCGCCGCCCGCGTCGCGTTGGACATCGCCACTCGATATGCATTGCAGCGCAGGCAATTCAGCGCACCCGACGACGACGCGCATGAAGTGCTGATCTTGGACTACCTGGTGCATCAGCGACGGTTGTTCCCCTTGATCGCCAAGTCGTATGCGCTGCAGTTCGCGCAGAACGAGCTGGTCGCCAAGTGTCACGACCTGCAGACGTCGGACTTCCCGGATGCCGAGGAACAGCGCGAGCTGGAATCGCGTGCCGCCGGTCTGAAAGCGGCCAACACCTGGCATGCCTCGAAAGCGATCCAGGAGGCCCGCGAAGCCTGCGGCGGCGCGGGCTACATGGCCGAAAACCGGTTGATCGCACTGCGCGCCGACACCGACGTGTTCACCACCTTCGAGGGCGACAACCACGTACTGACCCAACTGGTGGCCAAGGAGCTGCTGACCGCCTACGCCGACGACATCAAGAGCATGAGCCCCGTCGAATGGGTGCGGTTTGCCGCCAACACCGTCGGTGAGCGGGTCCTGAAACGCACTGCGGCCGAGGCGATTATGCAAAGGATCGTCGACGCCCGCCAGGACAGCGAAGAAGAGGGCAGCCTGTTCAACCGTGGCACCCAGGTCAACATGTTCGAAGCCCGCGAGGAGTATCTGCTGTCGTCGGTCGCCCGGCGGCTACAGGGCAAGTCCAAGGAAATGTCGGCGTTCGACGCATTCAACGCCGTGCAGGACCACGTACTGCACGCCGCGAACGCACACATCGACCGGATCGTGCTGGAAGCATTCGTCGCCGGCATCGAAGCCTGCGAAAACACGGAAGCCCGTGAGCTTTTGGAGATCCTCTGTGACCTGTACGCGCTGTCGGTGATCGAGGACGACAAGGCCTGGTACATCGAGCACGGCTACCTGTCCAGCGGGCGGGCCAAGGCGGTCACCCGCGGGATCAACGACCGATGCCGGGCACTTCGCCCGCATGCCGAGACACTGGTCGACGGCTTCGGTATCCCGGAGCCGCTGCGCTACGCCGAGATGCTGCACCCGGAGAACCTGCCCGACGCCGACTGAACCCGAATCACCGCCGGCTCAACCGGCTTCGACCGCACCGGCAATGCCGGTGTTCGCGGACATGCTCAGCGGGCGGCGCACATACCTGACCCAGGTCAGCAGTGCGGCAGCAATATAGACGGCCAGGAAGATCCAGAATGCCGACGTCATCGTGCCGGTGCTGACGTAGGACTGCCGCAACGCCACATTGATCCCGACACCGCCCAACGACCCGACGCCGGCGACGACGCCGATGACGATGCCCGAGATCACGCGTGACCACTGCCGCTGGTCGGTCTCGGTCATTTCCAGGTCGCGGCTGCACGTTTCGAAAATCGTCGGGATCATCTTGTAGACCGATCCATTGCCCAACCCGGCCAGGGTGAACAAGGCGATAAAGCAGGCCACATATCCGGCCATCGCCGAGCCGCTGACCGGACCCGCGTGCGGATCCTCGATGGTGCCGACCGTGATCAGCATCCCGGCGACCAGGCCCATGCTGACAAACACCGCACACGTGACGCGGCCCCCGCCGAGCCGGTCGGCCAGCCGGCCGCCGTAGATGCGCGACAGCGCGGCCAGCAGCGGTCCGATGAAGGCCAGTTCGGCGGCGTGCAGCGAGGCCTGAAAGTTGGTTTGCCCGCCGGCCACGAAACTGGTCTGCAGCACCTGGGCGAAGGCGAACGAGAAGCCGATGAACGACCCGAAGGTGCCGAGATAGAGCAGTGAGAGCAGCCAGGTGTCGCGGGTGGACACCACCGCCGACAGGATCGATCGCAGCCGGCTCGGCTCCACCCGGTGCTGAGCGACGGTGTTCATGAAGAACGTCGCGCCCAGCCCTGCGACCAGCAAAAGCGCGAGGTAAAGGCCGCACACCCAGTACGGCTGCCGGTCACCCGCGGCGGCGATGACCACCAGCCCGACGATCTGGATCATCGGCACGCCGAGATTGCCGATGCCGCCGGCGATCCCCAGCGCCGCGCCCTTGAGCCGGTGCGGGTAGAAGGAGTTGGCGTTGCTTGCCGAGGCCGCGAAATTGCCGCCACCCATGCCGGACAGGGCCGCGCACAGCAGGTACGGCCACAACGGCAGCCCCGGATGAGCAAGCAGCACCATCGCGCCGATGACGGGGACCACCAGGACGAACGCCGAGAACATGGCTAGGTTGCGGCCGCCGAAGATCGCGGTAGCCAGGGCGTACATCGGCCGCAGGCATGCTCCGACGAGGGTGGCGGTGATGCCCAGCAGCAGCTTGTCACCGGCGGAAAAGCCATAGACGTCCCTGGGCATGAACAGCGCCATCACCGGCCACAGCGCCCATATCGCGTAGCCCAAGTGCACGATGACGGCGGACCAGAACAAGTTGTTTCGCGCGATGGCCTTGCCACCGGCCTCCCAGGCCTCCAGATCTTCTGCGTCCCAATGAGAGAGGTGACGGGACCTACCCACGCGCTTGACCGTTCGTACTGGACGCATCGTCGCGTTCGGGCACTGCAATCCCTTCGATACCAAGGCCGAATCTCGCGGAATATCGGAACATTATGTGCGGTAAACCTATTGGTGCGGAATCTTGCCGAGTGCTTGCAATGTGCCGTCCGGCCCGATGTGGAACTTAACGGTGCCGATTCCCTTGGGACAACAGGGCTCTTCGTTCCCGGTTTGCCATTGATACTGCACCGTGACCGCATCGTCGCCGCCGGGCAGCACGGTGATGTACGGCTTGGGGTTTGACGTCGGTGTGCCCAGCGGCCGGTTGTGGTCGAAGAACAGCAGCTGCTGGGGCGTCGACTCGCTGGCGATGGTCGGGATGACCTGCACCCAGTACAGCCGGCAATTCTTGGTATGCCCGCGTCCGATCTCGACCCAGCTCGAGCCGGAAACCTCGACGGGAACCGACGCGATCGCTTGGCGCACGGTCTCGGCGCTCGGCCCGTCGGACTCTTTGCACGTATCCGCCCGCGACGCCGGCGGTGTCGTTGGTTTTCCGCCGCAAGACGCGGCCAACAAAGCCAGAAAAATCACAATGTGACGACGCACTTTGTGAGCTTAGCGAAAACTGTGAATGTCCCATTTGTTTGGTCCGAAACCCCGTTCTGACAGGGAATTCCCAAGGGTCCGCGCGTAATCTGACCCCAAGCCGCAGTCAATGTTGACCTGCGGTTACAGACTCGGCTGCGGGTTTTCCACGCACCTCACAAATGCGTTCGGATCCGGTGAGATCAAGCCGTAAAGCGGCGGAAACATCGAACGCCCGGTGCCGAAACATCCATGTCGCACGATTTAGCGGATAGACCCTTGCGCGCTCGGAAGGAGGGACGTAGGCGTGGCTGCGGAACACGGTCAAGACACCGTGCAGAGCATGTGCGCCTATTGCGGCGTGGGCTGTGGCATGGTGTTGCAGATCACAACCGATCCCGATAGCGACCGCCGTCACGTTACGAAATCTGTTGGAAACAAAAGCCACCCGGCCAACTTCGGTCGACTGTGCACCAAGGGCACAACCACCGCCGACATGCTGGCCGCACCGGGCCGGATGGATTCGGCTTACTGGCGCGCCGAACGCGGCGAGTCCCTCGCACAGATCGACATCGACGCCGCGATCACCCAGTCCGCCAAGCAATTGCGGGCCATCATCGACGAGCACGGCCCGGACGCCTTCGCTCTCTACGTGTCTGGGCAGATGTCGCTGGAAGCGCAGTACCTCGCGAACAAGCTGACCAAAGGATTCATCGGCACCAACCAGATCGAGTCGAACTCGCGACTGTGCATGGCCAGCGCCGGTTCCGGTTACAAGCTGTCGCTGGGCGCGGACGGGCCGCCCGGTTCCTATCAGGACTTCGAAAAGGCCGACGTCTTCTTCGTCATCGGCGCCAATATGGCCGACTGCCACCCGATTCTGTTCCTGCGGATGATGGACCGCGTCAAGGCCGGCGCCAAGCTGATCGTCGTCGACCCGCGCCGCACCGCAACCGCGGAAAAGGCCGACCTCTTCCTGCAGATCTCCTCCGGCGCGGACCTCGCCCTGCTGAACGGGCTGCTGCACCTGATCGTCGAAAACGGCCATACCGACCCGGAATTCATTGCCGAATTCACCGACGGCTGGGACGAAATGCCCAGCTTCCTCGAGCACTTCACACCGGACTGGGTCAGCAAGCTCACGGGCATTCCCGCGGACGACATCCGTACCGCGGCGCGCTGGATCGGCGAAGCCGAGAACTTCGTGACCTGTTGGACGATGGGTCTCAACCAGAGCACCCACGGCACCTGGAACACCAACGCGATCTGCAACCTGCACCTGGCAACCGGCGCGATCTGCAAGCCGGGCAGCGGCCCGTTCTCGCTCACCGGGCAGCCCAATGCGATGGGCGGGCGCGAAATGGGTTACATGGGACCGGGTTTGCCCGGCCAGCGCGTGGTGACGGCGGCGGCCGACCGTGCCTTCGTCGAGGACCAGTGGGGCATCCCACGCGGGTCGTTGCGCACCGAGGTCGGCACCGGCACCATCGACATGTTCTCCCGGATGGCCAGCGGGGAGATCAAGGCATGCTGGATAATCTGCACCAATCCCGTTGCCAGCGTTGCTAATCGGAAGACAGTGCTGGCCGGCCTGGAAAGGGCCGAACTGGTGATCGCCCAGGACGCCTTCTTCGAGACCGAGACCAACGGCTACGCCGACGTGTTGCTGCCCGCCGCCCTGTGGACCGAGTCCGAGGGCGTGATGATCAATTCCGAGCGCAACATGACGCTGTTCCAGCCGGCGGTCGCGGCTCCCGGCCAGGCGATGCCGGACTGGCAGATCATCGCCCGGATCGCTTGCGAGATGGGCTTTTCCGACTCCTTCAGCTACGACTCCGCGGAGGACGTGTTCGAGGAGATCAAGGGCTTCTGGAATCCCAAGACCGGCTACGACTTGCGCGGTGCGAGTTACGAGCGGCTGCGGCAGACCCCGCTGCAGTGGCCGTGCCCGCCCGACGGCGCCGACGACCGCAACCCGATTCGCTATCTGAACGACGGCGTCAGCCAAACCCAGTTGGTCCGTGAGGACGGCAGGGTGCCGCGGCTGGCCTTCCCCACCGCGAACGGTCGGGCGATGTTCTTCGCCCGGCCGCATCTGTCGCCGGAGGAGATGCCGGACGACGACTACCCATTCCTGCTCAACACCGGGCGTCTGCCGCACCAATGGCACACGATGACCAAGACCGGCAAGGTCGCCAAGCTCAACAAACTCAACTCGGGGCCGTTCATCGAAATCCACCCTGACGACGCCGCACGGCGCGATATCGCCGAGGGCGATCAGGTCGAAATCGCCTCGCGCCGTGGCCGAGCCGTGCTGCCGGCCGTGATCACCGACCGGGTGCGCCCGGGCAACTGCTTTGCGCCCTTCCATTGGAACGACGCATTCGGCGAATACCTGTCGATCAACGCGGTCACCAACGACGCCGTCGATCCGGTGTCCTTCCAGCCGGAGTTCAAGGCGTGCGCGGTCAGCGTCACCAAGATCGTCGTTGCCACATCGGATCTCGATACCGAGCCCGTGCCCTCGGTGATCACCGGCACACCAGAACCCGCCACCTCGGAGGTTACCGAAATCAGCGTGTCACGGGTTGACACCCTCGCCGAAATCCTCGGTGTGGCAAACGAACCGGCGCCTCAGCTCGGTCCGCTCGGTCGCACCTACCTGGCCGGGGTGCTGGCCGGGTTGCGCACCGAAGCCGGCCGCCGCACCGCCGGGGTGCCCACCCTGCCACTCAACGCGCCATTCGACACCAACACCCGGCTGTGGGTGGACGGTCTGCTCGCGGGCATGTTCGCGCGTACCGAGGAGCCTCCAGCGATGCCGGCCATCACGCCGGCCTCCCCGGTCAACGAGGCACCGTCCGACCCGCCCAAGGGTGCCGCGGCCGCAGCCGAGCCCGAGCATGCGCCGATCGTGGTGTTGTGGGCCTCGCAGACCGGCAATGCCGAAGAACTCGCCATCGATTTCGCTGCCCGGCTCACAGATGCCGCGCTGTCGGTCGCACTGCACAGCATGGACGACTTCCCGGTGACCGAGTTGGCCGGCACGCGAGAACTGTTGGTGATCACCAGCACCACCGGTGACGGCGAGCCACCCGACAACGGCTCCGCACTGTGGCGGGCGCTGACCGGTGACGGTGCCCCGCAATTCACCGGCACCCAGTACGCCGTCCTGGCTCTGGGCGACTCCAACTACAACGACTTCTGCGGGTACGGGCGCAAGCTCGACGAGCGGCTGGCGGAGCTGGGCGCCACCCGCCTCGTCGACCGCGTCGACTGCGAGCCCGATTACGAGGAAGCCGCGGCCGAATGGGTGGGCGGGGTCATCGAGGCGCTGAGGCGCACACCCAGCCGCGTCGGCGCACCGGCGACGGCCCCCGCCACGTCCACTCCCCGTCCGGCAGCCCGCCCCCAGGCGCCCGCCTACAACAAAAAGCGCCCGCTGGTGACGGACATGATCAGCAACATCACCCTCAGTGGACCGAGCTCCGCAAAAGACGTGCGGCAGATCGTCTTCGATGTTTCCGACGAGGCCGCCAGTTATGAAGCGGGCGACGCGCTCGGGGTGTGGCCGCGCAACAGCGATCAGCTGGTCGACGAATGGCTGTCGGTCACCGGACTCAACGGGCAGACCCCGGTCGAGGTCGGCGAGCACGGCCTGATGTCGCTGCGCTCGGCGCTCACCGAGCGAATCGAGATCGCCCACATCAGCCGGGACCTGGTGCGCTTCGTGCAGGAGCGCACCGGCGACCCGAAACTCGCGGAGCTGCTGCGGCCGGAAAACAAAACTGCACTGGGTAATTGGACCTGGGGCCGCCAGTCCGTCGACCTGCTGGCGAAGCTGCCGGTCTACGCATCGGCCCACGAGTGGCTGAGAGTCCTCAAACGACTGCAACCGCGGCTGTACTCGATCTCGTCAAGCCCCAAGGAGTGCCCGGGAGAAGCTCATCTGACGGTTTCGCCGGTGCGCTACAACTTCCAGGGCGTGCCGCGCCGCGGGGTGTGTTCGACCTACCTTGCCGACCGCTCCCCCGGCGATCGAGTCGCTGTCTACCTACAGCCGTCGAGCAATTTCCGGCCGCCGAGTGAGTCGGACACGCCGATGATCATGATCGGCCCCGGGACCGGCATCGCGCCGTTCCGCGGCTTCCTGCAGGAACGCCGCGCGCTCGGCCACACCGGGCCCAACTGGCTGTTCTTCGGCGAGCAGCACGCCGAGACCGACTACTACTACCGCGACGAGATCGAGAAGATGCACGCCGACGGGCTGCTGACCGAGCTGGACCTGGCGTTCTCCCGGGATCAGCAGGAGAAGGTCTACGTCCAGCACCTGATGCGCAAGCGGGGCGCCCAGCTGTGGAGCTGGTTGCAGGACGGCGCGCAGCTCTATGTCTGCGGCAGCGCCGACCCGATGGCCAAAGACGTGGATCGCGCGCTCTGCGAGATCGCGGCCGAGCACGGCAACCTCGACCTGGACGCGGCCGAAGAGTACGTCCAGTCACTCAGTGCCGATAAGCGCTATCACCGCGACGTCTACTAAAACCCGTAATACGGCGGAAACGTCGGCCATCCGCGGCTGAAACATCCCTGTCGCACCATGTGCTCAACAACTGGTGCGACTAGATGAAGGGGTGCCCGACATGGCAACTGACGAACACCCTGCTGACCAGGAATTACCTGCGAGCTTGGTTGCTTGGGCGGGACTGCCCATCGACCTGGATTTCGCGTTCTCCCAAGTCCAGCGCGACAAGGTCTACGTGCAGCACCTCGCCCGCGAGCGCTGGCGTTCATTGCGCGCACGCGGCCACGACTACGACGCGGAATACGATCCGCTGAATGCCGAGGCGGGCTAGGCCAACCCGTCGTAGACCCTCTTGTAGTACGACGAGAGCAGACGTGGTCCGATGAACCGCATCGTCGCCACACCGATCAGGCCGGCCAGATTCGTCGAGGTCTGTTCCCACACGCCGTGAACGGAACTGCCACCCTCGGCCCTGGACGTGGCTTCCAGCGTCATGAAGCTGCCCGGCGCCTGCGCATCGCTTTCGACGACGGTAAGCGTGACTGAGTTCGGCGTCGACCAGTCGTAGTGCCATTTGGCCCACACCTTCGGAAAATCCTGGCCCTCGCGGATGTCGGCCTCGGTCTCGCCGACGTGATACACCTCGAACTCCTTGGCCGACAAGGCCGGCCAGCGGTCCGGTCGGTCGGGCGAGAAGTCGGTCACCAGCTCGATGACCTGATTAGGCGTTGCCGTTGTCACGAAGTCGAATTCGAATCGTGCGTGCACCCGCCGAACGTATCAGAGCGAGATAGCGTGCCGCCGCGATTGTCAAACGGCAGGTGCTACCCGCGGACGCCGGCGCTGCTCATCCCGGTCGTCGGGCAGTAGCTTCAGAAGACCTCCGTGGATGGGGCACAAGCATGTTGGACGTATCGATCATCGAAACCTCCGGGTTGGGCGATCGCAGCTATCTGGTGAGCGACGGTGACGTAGCGGTCGTCATCGACCCACAGCGCGACATCGACCGGGTGCTGGAGCTGGCGGGCGAGCTACGGATCACTCACGTGCTCGAGACGCATATCCACAACGACTACGTCACCGGCGGGCTGGCGCTTTCCACCGCGACCGGCGCCGAATACATTCTTCCCGCAGGCGAAGACGTCGAATTCACCTGCCGCGCCGTCGGCGACGGCGACCACATCGATAGCGGCGCAATCCATTTGGAAGCGCTCCTCACACCCGGCCACACCCACCATCACGTCAGCTACGCGCTTCGCGACGAGTCCGGCGACACCGTCGGCGTATTCACCGGCGGGTCAATGCTCTTCGGCAGCACCGGACGAACCGACTTGTTCGGCGAGGAACACACCGAGGAATTGACTCGGCTGCAATACCATTCGGTCCGGCGCCTCGCCGACGAGCTGCCCGCGCCGACACCGGTCTACCCGACCCACGGCTTCGGGAGCTTCTGCGCGGCCGCGCCCACCGACGGCGATGACTCCACCATCGCGGAGCAACGCGGCAAAAACCCCGCGCTGACCCAGGATGAGCAGGACTACGTCGACCAACTCCTCGCCGGCCTATCGGCATTCCCCGCCTATTACGCGCACATGGGCGTGATCAACCGGCGCGGCCCCACCGCCGCGGATCTGTCGCCGCCCGCACCGGTCGACCCGCGCGAGATTCGCAGGCGCATCGATGCCGGCGAATGGGTGGTCGACCTACGCAACCGAACCGCATTCGCGTCCGGACATCTTTCTGGCACATACGGATTCGAGCTGTCCGGTTCTTTCGTCAACTATCTCGGCTGGCTCTGTACCTGGGGCGCACCGCTGACCTTGATCGGCGACGACACCAAGCAGATCGCCGACGCACAACGTCAGCTGTCCCGCATCGGCATTGAACACCTCACCGGCGGCGCCGGCGGCGACATCCGCGACCTGGCCGATGGCGAGGAACTGCGCAGCTACCCGGTGGCCGAATTCCGCGAACTCGCCGCGGTACTCGGAGATGACGGCGTGCTCGTCCTCGATGTCCGCCAGCGTCACGAGTTCGACGCCGGCCGGGTGCGCGGCGCGGTCAATATCGCGGTGCACGAATTGCCGGAACGCCTCGACGAGATTCCCGCCGACCGCGAGCTATGGATCCATTGCGCCAGCGGCTATCGCGCGTCGGTCGCCGCGGCGTTGCTCGACCGGCATAATCGCCGCGTCGTGCTGGTCAACGACGCCTACGACAACGCCGAAAGGCTGGACATCACCACGTCGGACGTCGCGCCGAAAAATTCACTCTGAACAAAAAGCCGTGCACGACGCCGGCTCGGGTAGTGCTGACTCACTCCGAATATGGGAGCCGAAAACGCCGCAACAACCGCCGATGTCATCACTTCGCCGGAGCTACCGACGCCACTGGAATCACCCGTGGCTCCACGCGTCGTCGACGTCCGGACTCCCGCCGAATTCGAGACCTCGCATATCGCCGGCTCCTACAACGTCGCGCTCGACGCGGTGGATCAGCGCGGTTAAAGCGCTCTTCAGGGTGCGTTCACCGTGATCAGCGCTACCGTGTCAGCATGCGCCACGCCATTGGACGGAGGGTGTTTTGAGCGACGCCCACACACCCCGGATCCCACTCGCGATGTCCTCACCGAGCCTCAACCGCGGCGTCGGCTTCACTCACGAGCAGCGACGGCAGTTCGGGTTGACCGGGCGGCTCCCGTCGGCCGTTCTCACCCTTGAGCAACAAGCCGACCGGGTATGGCACCAATTACAAAGCCTGGCAACCGATTTAGGCCGCAACCTGCTTCTCGAGCAGCTGCACTACCGCCACGAGCTGCTGTATTACAAGGTGCTGTCCGACCATCTACCCGAACTCATGCCGGTGGTCTATACGCCCACCGTCGGAGAGGCCATCCAACGTTTCTCCGACGAATACCGCGGGCAACGGGGGCTGTTTCTGAGCATCGACGAACCCGACGAGATCAAGGACGCCTTCGACACGTTCGGCCTGGGACCCGACGACGTCGACCTGATCGTGTGCACCGACGCCGAGGCCATCCTGGGTATCGGCGACTGGGGTGTGGGCGGCATCCAGATCGCGGTGGGCAAGTTGGCGCTGTACACCGCCGGCGGCGGCATCGACCCACGCCGCTGCATCGCGGTTTCACTCGACGTCGGCACCGACAACGAACAGCTGCTGCAGGACCCGTACTACCTGGGCAACCGCCATGCCCGGCGCCGCGGCGAGGAGTACGACGCTTTCGTCAAGCGTTACATCGAAACCGCCCACCAGCTGTTCCCCCGCGCCATCCTGCATTTCGAGGATTTCGGGCCGATCAACGCGCGCAAAATCCTGCAGACCTACGGCGAGGACTACTGCATCTTCAACGACGACATCCAGGGCACCGGCGCGGTGGTGGTGGCTGCCGTGTACGGCGGATGCCATGTCACCGGCGTCTCGCTGCGGGACCAGAAGGCGATCGTCTTCGGTGCCGGAACCGCCGGGATCGGCGTCGCCGACCAAATCCGGGACGCCATGGTCGTCGACGGCGCCACCGTCGAAGACGCCACGTCGCGGATCTGGGCGATCGACAAGCAGGGCTTGCTGTTCGACGACATGGACGACCTGCGCGACTTTCAGGTGCCGTACGCGAAAAACCGCGATCAACTCGGGGTCGGCGCAGGCGAACGGGTGGGTCTGGTGGACGCGATCAAACTCGCGTCACCCTCGATTCTGCTGGGCTCCTCGGCCGTATTCGGCGCGTTCAACCAAGAGGTCGTCGAGGCAATGACCGCATCGTGTGAGCGGCCGATGATCTTCCCGCTGTCCAACCCGACCTCACGCATGGAAGCCATGCCGGCCGACGTGCTGGCCTGGTCGCACGGCAAGGCGCTGATCACCACCGGCACTCCGGTCGCCCCGATCGTCCACGATGGGATCACCTACACCATCGGCCAGGCCAACAACGCGCTGGCCTTCCCGGGAATCGGCCTGGGCACCATCGTCGCCCGAGCCAAGACAGTCACGCCGGGCATGTTGCAAGCCGCGGCCAAAGCCATTGTGCGGCACGCAAGTCCGAAAGCGACGGGAGATTCCCTGCTGCCGGATGTACAGAACCTGCACGAGATCTCGATAGCGGTCGCCGAGGCCGTCTATCACGCCGCGGCCGCCGCCGGGGTGGCCACGACCAGCCACGATGATGTCGCACAGGCCGTGGCCGACACGCAGTGGGCGCCGGTCTACGACTGATCGGGTCTATCGCGTGGGCGGCGCCGGCTGACCGTAGACGGCGACCACCACGGTACGGTCCAGGCTGTTGTCCGACCACACCCCGATATTGGTGTTGGCGCAATCGCGAATGATGGCCATGTCAGCGGGGTTGGAGGACCACTGGTTGACCAGTTCCAGGCTGCTGATCGCGATGGCCGGATTGATCGCCACCGTCTCGGCGGCCTTGCCGCGATAGCCGGCCGCGTTCGCGCGGTCCTGCGGCGTGGACCCGTCGGATCCGATGTCGTCGTTGATGTTTCGATTGCTGATCATGTCGTCCGCGTGCCATTGCGCGGCCAGCGTCAGCGCATTGTTGCGGATGACGTCGTTGGTGCAGCCCGCCTGGTGCTGCAGGGTGTAGACGGCGGAGACGACCGCACTGTTGAGCCGTTTGTTGTCGGCGTGCGCGGCCGGCGCCGCCAATGCTCCCGCCGCGGGCAGCAGCACGACGACGGTCAGATTACGCAGCCACACGGTCATCTGCTCTCCTCGAATCACACCGGGTCGAAGCGCGAAACCAGCCATCGGCCGTTGACCTTGTCCAGCGTCACCTTGATGACGGGCTGGGTGTCGGTGGGAGCGCCGTCGCCGATGGTCACCGTCTGGTTGACGTACAGCAGGGCTACCGCATGGTTGGCGGTTGCCGAAACCGAGGATGCCGCGGTCACTTTGGCCACCGACGAGATGTGCTTTTCTTTCGCGCCCGGGATCACCACCTCGTGGATCAGTGCGGTGTAGGCGTCCTTGAACTCGCCGGTCAGCCGCTCACGGGCCGCGCCGAGGTCCCTGTCGGCCGAGTCCGCCCGGTACGACAGCAGGGCCGCCGCGTCTTCGCCTGCCGCCCGGACGGATTCGGTGCCCGCCTGTGTCAGCTCATCGGCGGAGCCGACGACCCATCGAAAGTAGCCGGCCCCCAGCGCCAGCAGCAACGCGATCGCCGGCAACACGCCGTAGGCAAGCACCCGCGTCCACGGGATCCGCCGGGCCTTCTCCTCGCCCGGTTCGGTTGCCTCGACCGATTCTGTTGTCTCCTCGGCGATCTCCTGGTCGGGAGCGTCGGTCTCGATGTCGTCGTGAAGTGTCGTCATGGCACGAACACCACGCTGGAGACCTTGGCGTCGTCGCCGACCGAGCGGACCTCGATGCGCATCCGCCATTCCCGGGGCGCTACCTCGCCGCCGGCAGTGCGCGACTTCACCGCGACCGCCACCAACACCTGGGCCGAATCTCCCCGCTGCGATTCCAGACCCGCATCGGTCACCGTGCCTTCCGATTTCGATTGCGCCGCCTTGACGAAGTCGATGAACGGCTTGGCCCGCTGCTCGAAATCCTCTCGGAAGGCGCCGGTGGCCAGGTCGAGGATTCGCTGCACATCCGCATCGGCCTGGGTGTAGTTGATCGTGGTGAGGTTGACCGCGCCCTGGCGAGCGACCTGGATGAATTGCTGACGCTGGGCCTGGGCTTGGTGCTTCTGGTAGGCCGTGTATCCCAGCCAGCCGGTCAATCCGGTAAGCAGCGCCAGGATTGCGGCGCCGGCCACCAGTGCCGTTCCGGTGCCCGACAGCCGCCGACCGGTGGCCCGCCGGCGCCAGCGGGCGAAGCGGCCTTCGGACTCGCTGGCGCTCTCGTCGTCCTCGTCGATGGAAGCGTCGGCCTCGACATCGACAGCCGGTGGCTCGGTGGCCTTTTCGGCCTCGGGGGTATCAGGCTCGTCGGCCATGTTTCTCCTTCATTCCTACGCTGGCGGCACGAGAAGCGATTGCCAGTCTTTGGCACGCGGGTGCGCTAAATCGGACTCGGTGTAGCGCTTTCCGTCGGGACCTATGTAGTCACCGGTGGCCGGGTCATAGGTGGTCACGGCAAGCGGCGGGGGCGGCGGCGCGGTGCCCCGCGGGGGTGGCAGCCGCGGATCCTGTCCCGGCGGATACTGGGGCACGCCCTGACCTGAATACGTGGCGTTCGGGTCGCCCTTCCAGTTGTAGCCGTCGTTGAGCGGCAGGTAGTCCTCGTCGCTTTCGCACATCTCGACAGTGGGGGCACGTTTCCACGGCTTGGTCTCACACGGAATGTTGCGCGCCCCACGCACATTGAACTCGGAATCCTGCGGAATCCGGCAATAGAGGTCGGCTGCCGGCCGGTCCGGAGCATCCACGCTGGCAGGTGAGCGGCGCTGAGTGGGCGGCAGAAAGCCGGTCGAGCATGGCGGCGGAAGGTTCAGGTTGAGGTTGAAATCCAGGAAAAATCCCTTGTACTCCTGTTTGGTGTTCAGGTTCGGCACCAATGCCGCCGCCATCACCGCGATGCCTTGCGGTAGAAGCACCAGGAGCTGTTCGATGTCGTGGCGATAGACGACAGCGATATCACCCAGACTCACCAGGTTGGCGAACAACACCGGCAGCGCCGGCGACACCCGGTCGAGCAATGCTCGACCCTCTTCGATCCCGGAGGTGCCGTGCGTCAACATGTCTCGCACCGCCGCATCCTGCGCCTTGAACTGCGCCATGAGTGCCGACGTTCGACCGGCCCACGTGGCAATCTCATCCGAGGTCTGCACCTGCGAGTTCAGCACCGCGGGGGACTGATCGATCAATTGCGCGAGCGGGTCGATGGTCCGGCCACCGGCAATGGCCAACGCGGCTGATCCGTCGACGATCCGGGACAGCTCGGGGCCGAGCCCCCCGACCGCCCGATTGGTTTCGTCGATCACGGTGCGCAAGTTGTCTCGCGGAATCGCTTGCAGTGCACGGTTAGTCATGTCGAGCAGGTGGCCGATGTCGACCGGCACGTCGACATGGCCGGCCGGAATGACGTCGCCGGGCCGTAGCGGCCGGGATTGTTCGCCGTCCTTGCCCTGCTGCGGGGTCAATTCGATGTATTGCTCACCGATCGCCGAGCGGCTGTGCACCGAAGCCTGAACGTTGGCAGGCACTTCGACCCCGGATCTCATGGCGAGCACCGCGCGCACTCCGACAGCGGTGACGTCGACCGACTTGACCTGACCCACGTCGGTGCCGCGGTAGGTGACGACCGAGGTCTGGTAGAGCCCGCCCGATTGAGGTAGGTCGACGGTGACGTTGTACTCCCCGATCCCGAACAACGTTGCGGGCAGCTTCATGAAGTTGAATGCCATTGCGCCACAAGAAACCACGGTCACCAGGGTCAAGACGGCCAACTGGATCCAGGTCCTGCGATTGAGGCGCAACACTCAGTACCCCCCGAAATGATACGGAAAGGTCAGGGGGTTGCCGCCGGTGGCGGGGCTGGGCTGCATCCCGATGGTGCGTCCCCACAGCTGTTCGAGTTGGGTGAGGTTACCTTCCCATCGCGAACCCGTGAAAAGCCCGGTGTCTATCCGGCTCAAGGTCAAGTCGACGATCATCGTGAGGTTGGCGTAGTCGCCGCGGAACCAGTTCCGGACGGTGGACGTCGGCCAGGGGTAGGTCGCCAAGCCGTCCAGGCCTTTGGTGAGCGACGGGCCCGCGTCGGCAAGCGATCGCAGCACCGGCGCGATATTGCGCAGATTGTTGACCAGGGACTCCCGGCTCTGGTGAATGGTGTCGGCCGCGATCGCGCTGAATTTGCCGACCTGATCGATCGCATCGGCGATCTTGGTGCGCTCTTTGGCCAATACGGCCAGCGCTTTGGGCATCGTCGTCAGCGCCTTGTCAACGACCGGATCTTTGGCGGCGACCTGTCCGGCCAGGGCGTTGAGATTCTCACTGGCGGAAATGATGTCGTCGGTCTGCTCGTTGGTTCGGGCGATGAACTCATCCAGCTGACTCAGCAGGCTGCGCATCTCGTTTTCCCGGCCGGCGAATGCCTTGGCGACGGCTTGGTTGATCTCCTGCAACTGCCCAATTCCCCCACCGTTGAGCAGGATTGACACCGACGCCAACGTCTGCTCGGTGCTCGGGTACAGGCTCGCCCGGCTCAACGGGATAACCGATCCGTCTTTGAGCTGGCCGACAGGCGGCTCATCCCTGGGCGGCGTGAGCTCGATGTGCATCGAACCGAGCAAGCTGGTCTGGCCGAGCTTCGCAGTGGAGTTGGCCGGCAAGTGGACGTCGCCGTTGATGCGCATGGTGACCAGCGCATGCCAATCCTGCAGCTCGATGTTGGTGACGTTGCCGACGTTGACGTCGTCAACCCGCACGCGAGTGTTCTGCTGAATAGTTACGACGTCGGGCATTTGCGCCTGGATCGTGTAGGCGCCGGGACCACCACCGGAGGTACCGGGCAGGGTGAACGAATTCAGGCCGCGCCATCCTCCGCACGCCGAAAGTACGGCTACGCAGGCCAGACCGAGCGCCGTGGCGATCGCGCGCCTCATGAGGTCGGTCCCGTCGGCAGCATCAGGTTCTGCAGCACCTGGATCGAGCTCATGCCGGTGTTCGGCGCCGGCGCAGCGTCGACCGGCTGTGCCTGATCGGCAAGCCCGGCCTGCCCGGGAAGCTCTGGCGGCGGCCCGGGTGGTGGTGCCTCGGGCGGCGGCGGGGGTGCTTCCGGCGGCGTGTAGCCGGGCCGAAGACGGTCCTCGCTGTAGGTGATCTCGTTGGGCCGGGCCTGCGTCCCGACAAAGGGGTTGATCCCCGCGGGTATGTAGTTATAGATGCGGTTCTTGATGATCGGGTTGATGTACTGAAGGCACAGCTTCGAAACCCGGGCCAGCCGCGCGCGCGACGCCGCCTCGATTGAGCTGCAGATGAACTGCGGGATGTCGGCGAAGTTGTTCAATGCCAAGATGCCAGACATTGCGCCCTGTGCCGGTTGGTAGATATTCATGAAGTTCTGGAACACCGTCGGAGTCACATGCAATATCTGCTTGATGTCGCCACGGCTGTCATTCAGCGCGGTGGTGATCGACCCGAGCCGGTCGAAAGTGACACCCATTGCCTCCCGGTTTTCGGCGAGGAAGTCGCGCACATCCACCAATGCCCCGTCCAGACCCTGCAGCGCATTTCCGATTTCGCCGGGGCTGTTCGTCAGTACCGTCGTCACACTGGCCAGGTTCTTGTTGAACGCGGCCAGCAGATCACTGCTGGAGTACAGCGCTGATACCAGCAACTGCAGATTGCGCACCGTGCTGAAGATGTCGTCGGCGTGATCACCCAGTGCCGAGATGGCTTGGGAGAGCTTGATAACGGTGTCGCGAGCAGTATCTCCCTGGCCGCGCAGGTTGTCCGCGGCCGAGTTGACGAACTCACCGACGGAGTTCACCCCACCCGGGCTGGTCGGCTGCAGCGCCTCGGTCAGTTTCTCCAGCTGCTTGCGAAAGTCGTCCCATTCGACCGGCACCGCGGTGCGGTTCAGCGGTATCGACGCGCCCGGGCTCAATTTGGGCCCGCCCGAGTACGCCGGTACCAGTTGGATTGCTCGCGATGTCACCAGCGACGGCGACAAGATCGCGGCCCGGGCGTCGGCCGGAACCGCATACTCCTTGTCGACGGAGAATGTCACCTTGGAGCTGGTCGGCTGCGGCTCGATCTTGTCCACCACGCCGACCGCGACGCCGAGGATCCGAATCTCATCGCCCACGAACAGGCCGTTGGCCTCCGTGAAATACGCCGAGTACGTGTTCTTTTCGACGTCTTTCCAGAGGTTCCTGCCCACCAGAAACGACGCCACTGCCAGGGTCAGCACCAGGCTGATCGCGGTTGCTTTGCGAAGAATGTCTCGACTCATGGTCATGGCCCGTCGAAGTCATGGGGTGACGGCGGCGGGATGGTCCGCACCGGTGGCGTCGAGGGCGGCGGTGAGGGCGGCTGAGACCAGATCGGGACCGGCGCGTTCTCCGGCGGGACCGGTGGAGATCCGGTCGGCGGATCGACCGCCTCCGAGGGGAGCTTTTGGTTGGGATCCAGGAACCTGTCGTACATATCCGCGTCGAGGACCGGCCCACCGATCTGGCCGGGCACCAGGTTGGCCACGTAAGCCTTGAAAAATGGCCCAGAACCTAACACTTCGCCAAACGACATCGCATACCGCTTGAACTTGGGCAGGGTCTTCTGGATGTCTTCCTTTCGGTTGTCCAGGATTTCGAGCACGCCGTTGAGCTTGTCGAGGGCCGGCTTGAGTTGGGTTCTGTTGTCGTCGACCAGCCCGGAGATCTGATGCGACACCGCGGTGAGGTTGTTCATCAGCGCATCGAGTGAATCTCGTTCGTCGAGCAGGGCGGCCAACAGCGCGTTGGAGTTGGCCACCAGGCCGGCAATCTGCTGGCTACGCTTGCCCAGCACCGTCGACACCTTGTTGGCATTGCCCAGCAGGCTCCGCAGCTGCGCGTCGCGGTTATTGAGGGTGTCCGAGAACCGCGCAACGCCCTCCAAAGCGGGCCTCAGGTTCGGCGGTGTCTCCTTGAATGTAGTCGCCAATGTCGTGAGAGCCGAAGATAATTGGGCGGTATCGAGGCCGCTGATGGTGGTAGTCAGGTCGCCCAGCGCGTCGGGAAGGTCATAAGGCGAGTGGGTACGTGCCAGCGGAATGGGGCCCGACAATCGCCCTTCCCCACGCGGCGTGAGCTCCAGCATCTTGGAGCCCAGGATCGTTTCGGTCTTGATCGCCGCCTCGGTGCGGTCGCCCAATTCGATGCCCTGGCGAACGGTGAAGCCGACCCGGACCTTGGTCCCCTCGAGCCGGATATCGGAGACCCTGCCGACTCCCATCCCCGAAACCCGCACCGTGTTACCGGGTTTGATGCCACCGGCCTCGGAGAAATACGCGGCGTAGTCGTCCGTGTTCTTCACAAAGGGCAGCTTGTTGTACTGGAAGGCGACGATGGTCACACACGTCAAGATCGCGGTGCCCATTACGCCCAGCATGAAGGGGCTCCGGTGACCGAGTGGCTTGATCTTGGGCGGCTTCAACTTCATCGAGGCGTGCACCGCCCGCTGGGCTGTCCCAACAGTTTGACGAAGATCGGGTTACCCCCTTTGCCATTGACCTTGAGTAAGACTTCGCAGAAGTAAAAGCCGAAGTAGTCGCCGGTCAGGCCTTGCCTGGACAGCACTTGATAGACGTCCGGGAGATCCTTGAGCAGTTTGTCGACATAGTCGCGGTCGGCGAGGATTTGCCCGGACATGCGGTCGGTCTCGTGCACCACGTCCTTGATCGGCTGGCGGGCCTGGACAAGCAGATCGGCGACCGAGCCGGCGGCGGCGTTGATGTAGGCCAGCCCGGTGGAGATGTCGTCCTTGCGCTGCGCCAGCCCCTCCACCAGCTGGGCGAGTTTGTCCAACCCGTCGGAGAACTCATGGTCGCGCGCGGCGAAGGTGTGCAGCACGGTGTTCAGGTTGGTGATCAGCTCACCGATCAACTCGCTGCGCCCGGCCAGCGTCGAGGTCAGTATCGACGTCTGCGACAGCACCGAGGCGAGCGTGCCGCCCTGCCCCTGGAAGATTCGCAGCAACTGACCCGACAGTGCGTTGACCTGATCGGGATCCAGCGCCCGGAACAGCGGGCGGAATCCCCCGATGAGCGCGTCGATATCGAGGGCGGGTGATGTTCGCGCCAGCGGAATTGTGGCGCCCGCCGGTAGCCGGCGCGGCGGCCCGGGGGCCTCTTCGAGCGCGAGATACCGGTCACCGATCAGGTTTTCGTACCGCACCACCGCCTTGGTGCCCTCGGTGAGCCGTATCGCCTTGTCGATTTCGAAGCCGACGGTGACTGTGCCGTCGCGATGCAATTCGAGGTCGCCCACCTTGCCGACCTCCACCCCGGCGATACGAACGAAGTTGCCGGATTTCAGGCCGGAGATGTTCGTGAAGACCGCTTGGTAGTCGGTGCGGTCCTCGAAGCGCAGCTGCCCGAACACGGCGACCAACGTAAAGGTGAAGAGCAGGCACACCAGGGTGAAAATCGCGACCCGCGCGATGATGCTCGAAAGTTTGCGTCTCATGGCGGCGGCTGCCCCCCGCGCCAGAAGTAGCGTGGCGGTTCGGGAGCATTCTTGGTGGTCGGGAACCAGTTGCCCCACCATGGATTGCCGGCGGCCACATTGCTGCGAATCTCGTTCGGAGCGGTCCCCCAACCAGTGTCGGTAACTAGCTGGCGCACCGGGTAATTCGCGCTCGGGTCGGGCAGTGAACCGCAGCTGGGCTTACCACCCGGCCCCCCCGTTGCGTTGATCTTCGGCAGGTGTTTCGGGTAGCGGTAGGGGTCATCACCGAACAGCAGGGCCGCGTCCATGATGAACGAGTAGCCGTTGCCACCGAGCATGTCCCTGCCCCCATGGTCGACGTACCATTGCGCACCCTGGAACAGGCAGGTATAGGTCGGCGAGTACTTGTTCAGCAGCGTCAACGTCGGGTCGAGCAGCTTCATCGACTGCACGATGTTGGGTTCGTTTCTGCCGATGACGCTGATACCGGTCTGGCTGAAGCCGATCGCCGACAACAGCAGCGAATCGAAGGACCGGTCGTTTTCGGTGAGCGCGGCGCTGGTGGTCGAGGCCGAGTCGAGGATCGACAGGATGTCCTGCGCCGCATCGGAATAGATGGCCGTGGTCTTCCCGAACAGCCGCCAGTCCCGGTGGATGGTGTCCATGCGCGGGTTGACGGTCAGCAGCAGACTGTTCGCATCGGTGACCGACTGGCCGAGGCGATCGCCCTTACCGCGCACCGATTGGGCGAAAGCCGACAAGATGGCATTCAGCTTCGCCGGGTCGAGCGCCTGGACGACGGACTGCAGGTTCTCGAAAACTGTATTGACCTCGACGGTGACATTGCGCGAATGCAGCACCGCACCCGGCTTCAACGGTGTGGGGCTGGCATGGTCAGGCACGACCAGGTCGACGTACTTGGATCCGAACGCGGTGGTCGACTTGATCTCGGCCTCGAGGTTGCTCGGCAGATACTTGAACGGGCCCGGGTCCATCTTCAGTTGCAGCTGAGCCGCTTTCACGTCGGTGCCGATCGACGCGACCGTACCCACCGGAACCCCGCGCAACTTCACCTTGGCGCCCGGCTCCATCACCAATCCGGCCCGGTCCGACACCAGCGTCAGCGGGATGAAGTCCGCGAACTTGCCCGAGAACGCCCCGGCGGTCACCGCGATCAGGCCCGCGACCAGGATGAACAAGATCGGTGCCCACCAGATCGGATCAATCCTGCTGCTGCGGACTCTGTTTCGTCGTGCCGGTCCGCTGTCCCTGTGGTTGCTCATATGGTTACCCCGACAAGTTGAAGTTGCCGGACTGCCCATAGACGGACAGCGAAATCATCAGGCACACAAACGCCGTGACGATCATCGATGACCGCACTGAGCGACCGACGGCCTCCCCCACACCGGCGGGACCACCTGTCGCGGTGAAGCCGTAATAGGTGTGCACGACCATCACACCCGTCGCCATCGTCAGCGCCGACAGAAACGACCACATCAGGTCGCTCGGGCGCAGGAAGGTGGAGAAGTAGTGCTCGTAGACGCCCCGGGACTGGCCGTACGCGTAGATCGTGAGGAACTTGGCCGCGATGAACGACATCAGGACCGCGACGGCGTAGAGCGGGATGACGACCAGGACGCCGGCAATAATTCGCGTGGATGCCAGGTAGGTGATCGACCGGATGCCCATGACTTCCAGGGCGTCGATCTCCTCGTTGATGCGCATCGCACCCAGCTGCGCCGTCGCACCGGCACCGATCGTGGCCGCCAATGCCAGCCCGGCCGTGCAGGGCGCGATCATCCGGACGTTCAGGAACGCCGACAGGAAGCCGGTCAGTGCTTCCACTCCGATGTTGGACAGCGTGTCGTATCCCTGCACCGCGACGAGAGCGCCGGTCGTCAGGGTCAAGAAGCCGATGATGCCGACGGTGCCCCCGATCACCGCCAAAGCGCCTGTGCCCATTCCCATCTCGGCGATCAGGCGCAGCAGTTCGTTCGGGTAGCGCCGTACCGCGTCCACGGTGGCGGCCAGCGATTTTCCGTAGAACTCGGTCTGTTCCCCCAGCTTGCGGGTGGATGCCACCAGCCTGGGGCCCAGAGTGTCCAGCCACGACGGACCGCGCGCGAGATCGGTCATTTGGCAGTCACTTTCACTCCGAGCGCGGTGGTCACGATGTTGATGAAGAATAGGGCCATGAACGAGAAGACCACGGTCTCGTTCACCGCGTTACCGACGCCGGTGGGGCCGCCGCCCACCGAAAGTCCCTTGTAGCAGGCGATCAAGCCCGCGGATAACCCGAACAACGTCGCCTTAATCAGCGAGATCACAACCTGCGGAAGCCCGGTGACCAGTGTCATGCCCGCGATGAAGGCGCCGGGTGTGACGTGCTGGACGAACACCACGAAGATGTAGCTGCCGGTCAGCCCGGTGACAGCGACCACCGAGTACAGCAGGACCGCGACGAAGGTGGCGGCGATGATGCGCGGAACCACCAGCGCCTGAATGGGATTGACCCCGATCACCTTCATCGCGTCGATTTCTTCGCGGATGGTGCGCGCGCCGAGGTCCGCGCACATGGCGGTCGACCCGGCGCCCGAGACGACCATCGCAGTGACCACCGGGCCGACCTGGGTCACCGACGCCAGCCCGGCCCCGGCACCGGACAGGTCCCCGGCGCCGATTTCCACGAGCAGGATGTTGAGCACGAACACGATCAGCACGGTGTACGGAATCGACAGCATGATGGTCGGGAAGATCGACACCCGGGCAACAAACCAGATCTGCTCGAGGATCTCGCGCCAGGCCCACGGCCGGCGCAGCGCAGTCACCAGCGCTTCGGCGCTGAGCATAAAGAATTCGCCAAGCGCGTTCATGGGCCGTGCGATGGCGGTGCCGTTCATAAAACCTGCCCAGACCGCCGACGGTCCATTCGGCTCATGTGATCCCCCAATTCGTAATCACTTTTACCCGTGCGTAACTCGCCGACCCATAAGAGGTCAGCATCGTTTACACGTGGACCGCGCCGCCTGTTTGCACACATAGAACATCGCAGAAATTTACGGACAAAACGATGCCCGGCGTCAGGGTTGCAATCAACCAGAAGAAATCTGGGCGGCCGCAAGAACGTTCGCCCGACATTCGTACCGAACGTGCTGGCCGGGCAGCATGAAGAAGATGTCTCGCCCGTCAGGGTGGGGCGCGGCGGGCCGGCCAACGCGCCGGGATGCGTGGAATGGCTACGTCATGTCGGCGGTTGCAGAAGTCGACAAAAGACCGTTCGCCGGCACCGCGCGAATCTCTTTCCACCACGTCGGAACCCACTCGAGGATGCACGGTTGATTGCACGTCACAGTCCGGAAAACTGAAGTCGAAAGCAACAGTTTCGTTCAGAATGACGTCAATTAACGCGCCGGCGGCGCGGTTAGCGTCCACCCCGAGTGTGCGCCCTTGGCAATGAGTGTGCGGTGGGGGCGACGACACGCCGACCGCCGCCACCGTGGGCGCACACTCAAATCCCTGACCGCACAGTCAAAGCCATGCTCGCGGCACGCTAGCCGACGTTCGTGCCACCCTCGGCGATCCGGCGTACCGCCTGGAGGAGCACGTCGATCTCCTCGAACGTGTTGTAGAAGGCGAACGACGGACGGACAGTGGCCTCCAGGCCGTACCGGCGCAGAATCGGTTGGGCACAGTGGTGTCCGGCCCGCACCGCGATCCCTTCGGAGTTGAGCGCCTTGCCGACCTCGAGAGGCTCGTGGCCGGCCAGCACGAAGGACAGCACGCTGGCCTTCTCCTGCGCGGTGCCCACCAGGCGAACACCGGGGATGTCGGCCAGGCGCGGCGTCGCATAGTCCAGCAGCGCATGCTCGTAGGCAGCAATGCGCTCGATGCCCACCCGCTCGACGTAACGCAGGGCCTCGCCCAACCCGACGGCATCGGCGATGTTGCCGGTGCCGGCCTCGAACTTGTTGGGAAGTCCTTGGTACAGCGAGCGTTCCAGGGTGACGTCGGCGATCATGTTGCCGCCGCCCTGCCAGGGTGGCGTCTCGGCCAGCGCCTCCTCGGAGCCGTACAGCACGCCGATTCCGGTGGGGCCGTAGATCTTGTGTCCGGAGAACGCGAAGAAGTCGACACCGAGTTCGGCGACGTCAATGGGCAGGTGCGGAATCGACTGAGCGCCGTCGATCAGCACTCGCGCGCCGTAGCGGTGACCCAGCTGAACGATCTTCTCGACCGGCGTCACCGTCCCCAGCGCGTTCGAAACCTGGGTTGCCGCCACCAACTTCGTCTTCGGCCCCAGCAGATCCTCGAACTCCGACAGCAACAGGTTGCCCGCCTCGTCGACCGGCGCAACCTTCAGGATTGCTCCGGTTTGCTGCGAAAGCAGTTGCCACGGAACGATATTGGCGTGGTGCTCCAGGTGGGTGATGACAATCTCATCGCCCGGGCCCAAGTGCTTACCGCCCCACGCGTAGGCCACCAGGTTGATGGCCTCGGTGGTGCCGCGCACGAAGATGTTCTGCTCGGCCTTCTCGGCGCCGATGAATCGACGCACGGTCTCGCGGGCTTCCTCGTAGGCATCCGTGGCCCGCGCCGCCAGCTCGTGCGCCGCCCGGTGAATGTTGGAGTTCTCGTGCGCGTAGAAGTACGACAGCCGATCGATCACCACCTGCGGCTTCTGGGTGGTCGCGGCGTTGTCGAACCAGATCAGCGGCTTTCCGTTGACCGTCTCCTTGAGGATCGGAAAGTCCTCGCGGATCGCGTTGACGTCGAACACCTCGTGGTCGTCGGTCAATTGCGGTACCGGATCAGACGCGGTCAGGAAGTGGTAGCTGTACTCGCTATCGGAAGGCGCACTCAGCGCGGCCGGGGCGGCGGGCACCGCATCCGACCAGCCGAGGTCGCCGACGGACGGCGCGTCGGGATGCCACCCGATGCCCGAGTACGGAGCCGAACCCCGCGGCGCCACCGGAGTGCTCGGCGGTGCTGCGACATTCGAAGGACCGGCCAGCACACCGGGCACCGTCGGAACGATGCCCGAGGTCGGGACCTCGAACGCGCTGAAGTCGGCCGGCGGCAGGTACGGGTCGGCAACGCTGCCGACCGCATGTGCGCCCGACGGCGCCGCCGACGTGTCCGGCACATTGCCGCGCGGGGCGACCGGCACCGTCTGCGGGGGCGGTTCGGGCTCCGGCGACGTCGGAGCCGGGACATAGATGTCGGTGATACCGAGGAGCGGAACCGGCGCCGAGTACAAATCGGTGCTGCCCGCCGCGGTCTGCCCGGCCGAGGCCGCCGCCGTCGTGTCCGGCACGCTGCCCCGAGGGGCGACCGGTGCCGATTGCGGTGGGCTGTCCGGACCCGGGCGGAAGCTGGCCGCGTACAGCTGATTGGCCAGTGCCGCGATCTCCGCGGCGCCCAGGGGCAGATCGCTTTCGGCGTCTACCGACCGGTACTCACTTGTACTCATGGAACTGGTCCACAGCGACGTCTTCGAGCACGGCAAGCGCGTCGTCGGTGAGGACCGCCAAGGACGTGTAGAGGGTCACCAGGTAGCGCGCGATCGCCGACTGGTTGATGCCGGTGAAGCGCACCGACAGGCCCGGCGCCTGCTCTCCGACCAGGCCCGGCTGGAACAGACCGACGACGCCTTGGCGCTCCTCGCCGGTGCGCACCAGGATGATCTTGGTCTTGCCGTCTTCCAGCGGAACCTTGTCCGACGGGATCAGCGGGATGCCGCGCCAGGTGATGAACTGTGCGCCGAACAGGCTGACGACGACGGGCGGCACACCGCGGTAGGTGGCCTCGCGACCGAAGGCAGCGATGCCCTGCGGGTGGGTCAGGAAGAAGCTCGGTGTCTTCCACACCCGGGTGATCAGTGCGTCCAGGTCGTCGGGGGTCGGAGGGCCGCCGAGGGTCTGGATCGTCTGCTCCGGGGTCACCTGTGCCAGCAACCCGTACTCGGGGCTGTTGATCAGTTCGAATTCCTGGCGCTCTTTGATCGTCTCAATGGTCAGCCGCAGCTGCTGAGTGACCTGGTCGTGCGGGCTGGAGTAGAGGTCGGACACCCGGGTGCTGACATCCAGCAGCGTGGAGATGTTGCGCAGGGTGTATTCGCGGGGGCTGGTCTCGTAGTCGACGAAGGTCTCCGACAGCGGCGTGTCGAGGGCGGCGCCCTCCTGCGCGGTCACGGCGACCTGTTCGGGGTTGACCACCCGGTTGACCCGGTAGATACCGGCTTCCACCGGCACGAAACTGAGCAAATGCAGCAGCCAGCGGGGGGTGATGGTCGAGAGCTGCGGAACGGTCTTGGTCGCGTTGGCTAGCTGCCTGGCGCCGAGATCCCCGAGTGCCTGAGACTCGTTTTGAGCGGACGTCATCTTGGTCCTTCCGTCGTTGCCGAATACCTAAGCACGGATGTAGAGCCACAGGTCATCAACCGAGAGCACCACGCTGAGCCGAGGCAAGTGTAAAACTCATCGAGATTTTTTCAACCGCAGGATGGTCGTTGCTGGTCGAGCTAATCCGATCGCGATATTGCCCTATAGTGGAGGTATGCACCACGCTGCACAGCTGCGCTTCATCACTTCGCGCTGCCTTGCCGTGGACTGTTGTCGCTGTTGTTGATTCCAGACGACCCAGATCTGACTTTCTAATCGTCGCGCTTTTTTCCCGCCAGCGGGCGCACGCCCGCGCGTATCGAGGCGCGCCCAGTCGAAATCTTTCGGGAAGAGCAACCAGCAATGACCGTTTTGTCCATATCCAGCCGCGCACTGGCGGAGGTGACCACCCGTCCGCGGATCATGGCCCGGCCGGCCAAGGACCTGCCCCAGATGACGCGCTACCGCGGCGGCACCTACTCCCACACGGTCGACACGATCACGTTCAGTGACGGCAGCACCGCGCGGACCGATCTGATCCGCTTGCACCCCAGCCTGCACGCCTATTCGCTGAACTTCTCCGGTATCGCGCCACATCTGCCGTCGCGCTATCGCTTGGGAACCTGGTCTGCACTCGAGCATCTGCGTAGTCGCGACTATGAGGCGGAGGTGGATTGGATTCTGCGCCACTCCTATCCGCTGCGTACCACCGCCGAGTTGAGCCGCCGGTTGCGCGCGGCCGGATACCCGCTGGGAACCGGCAATCTCGAGGAGCACGAAGCCATTGCGGCTACCCAGGCCGCGATTTGGTATCTCACCAACGGCCTGTCCCTGGACACGCAGCCGCTCAACGTTCCGATCGCGGTGCACCGGGGACCCGGACCGGAAATCACCTTCGAATTCGACGGCCAACCCCAACTCGGTGGCTACTCGGTGTGGACCGCGTCGGACAGCACCGTCAATCTGCGGCTGCAGAAATCCGCCAATAGTGTTGATTGGCAAGAGATTTCGGGTTCACAGCTGACCACCAGCGCAGCCATGGGGCGCTACGAACGGGCGCTGGGAATAGGCAGCACGTTGTCGAGCAGCAGCCACGGCCACCGTGGACACGGTTACCGCTACTACCGGCTCATCGCCGAGACAGTGGACGGCACCGCGCCCAAGATCGGCCATGTGGGCTTCTGGCTGACGGGTACACGGCACTATCGCAACGCCGATCGCGTTGTGCATCTTTACAACTACCTGCTCTCCGGAGCGCTGAAGGCTCCGCAGAGGCCCGACGAATCCACCCTCATCGATACGGAAGCCACCGCCGGACCCGAGCTGGTCGGCCCTTTCCACGTGCGAATCCCGTTGACGTTCAACGTTGCCGACGGCCACTCGCTGGTTGACGCCGACGGTTTCGCCGTCGACGGGACCGTCCACCCGGGCACCGACTTCTACCTGCGTCCGGCGCCGGGCACATCGACGGCAACGTTGACCGCCACAACGTCGTACCGACTGCCCGGCCGAGTGCTGACCGGAGTGGCCCCCGAGGCGCCGGAGCAATTCACTCCGGTCGCCCTCGCCGTACCCTCCGACGTTGCAATCCACTTCGACATTCGCTGGAATGGCGTTTGTGACAATCGCTGAGAACATCACGCAACTGATCGGCAACACCCCCCTGGTCCGGTTGAACCGGGTCACCGATGGCGCCGGCGCGGACGTCGTCGCCAAGCTGGAGTCCTTCAACCCGGCGAACAGCGTGAAAGACCGCCTCGGGGTAGCCCTGATCGACGCGGGCGAGGAAGCCGGCCTGATCAAGCCGGACACCATCATCCTGGAGCCGACGAGCGGGAACACCGGGATCGCGCTGGCTGTGGTCGCCGCCGCCCGGGGCTACCGGATTGTGCTCACCATGCCGGAGACGATGAGCATCGAGCGACGCAAGCTGCTGCGGGCGCTGGGCGCCGAGCTCATCCTCACCCCGGGCCCCGAAGGCATGCTGGGCGCTATTGCCAAGGCCGAAGAACTGGCCAAAACCGACGACCGGTATTTCGTGCCCCAGCAATTCGAGAACCCGGCCAACGCTGCCATTCACCGCAAAACCACCGCCGAGGAGGTGTGGCGCGACACCGACGGCAAGATCGACTTCTTCGTGGCGGGGGTCGGCACCGGCGGCACCATCACCGGCGTCGCCCAGGTGATCAAGGAGCGCAAGCCTTCGGTGCAATTCGTGGCCGTCGAGCCGGCCGCATCACCGGTGCTGTCCGGCGGCCAGAAGGGTCCGCACCCCATTCAGGGCATCGGCGCCGGGTTCATCCCGCCGGTGCTCGATGTGGATCTGATCGACGAGATCATCACCGTCGGCAACGACGACTCGATCAATTTGGCGCGACGGCTGGCTCGCGAAGAGGGACTGCTGGTCGGAGTGTCCTCCGGTGCGGCCGTGGTGGCCGCGCTGCAGGTCGCCCGCCGGCCCGAAAACGCCGGGAAGCTGATCGTGGTTGTCCTCCCCGACTTCGGCGAACGGTATTTGAGCACACCGCTTTTTGACGACGTGGGCGACTAGTCGTGTTCGACGAAGTTCGGCGCGACATTCAGGCGGCCAAGGAACGTGATCCGGCCAACCCGTCGACGCTGCAGGTCATCGTCGCCTATCCCGGCGTGCATGCCATCTGGGGCCATCGGATCAGCCAGTCGCTGTGGAACCGGGGCGCCAAGGTCGCCGCACGGGGATTCGCAGAACTCACCCGCATCCTGACCGGTGTCGAGATCCATCCCGGTGCGACCCTCGGCAAGGGACTATTCATCGACCACGCGAGCGGCGTGGTGATCGGCGAAACCGCCGAAGTGGGCGACGACGTCACGATTTACCACGGCGTCACGCTCGGCGGCAGCGGCAGGGACACCGGCAAGCGTCACCCCACCATCGGCGACCGGGTGGTCATCGGCGCCGGGGCCAAGGTGCTCGGCGCGATCAAGATCGGCGACGACAGCCGCATCGGCGCCAATGCCGTTGTGGTCAAGGAGGTCCCGTCGGGCTCCGTCGTCGTCGGCGTACCCGGGCAGGTCATCAGCACCGCCAAGCCCGGCAGCCCGAACGATTCGCTGATGCCCGATCTGGTGGGAGTCAGCCTGCAGCAGTTGCTCACCCGGGTGGCCAAACTCGAGGCCCAGGACGACGCCGGCCAGCAGACCGGCCGCGTCATCCGGCCACCCGAGGCCGGCGTCTGGCACGGCGAAGACTTCTCCATCTGATCCGGTCGCGAAAGCCCTTGCCGCACGATTCAGTCCGATGAGCGCGCCGAAACCCTTCGAAGTGCACGAGTCGGGTGCCTTCTTGCACGGCACCAAGTCCGACCTCGCGGTGGGCGATCTCCTGGTGCCCGGACGTCTGTCGAACTACGGCGAAGGGCGCCTGGCCAACCACGTCTACGTGACGCGGACGTTGGATGCCGCGGTGTGGGGAGCCGAACTGTCCAAGGGAACAGGCCGGGGCCGCATCTACATCGTGGAACCGGAAGGCACGCTGGAAGACGACCCGAACGTGACCGACAAGAAGTTCCCCGGAAATCCGACTCGCTCCTACCGCACCCGGGAGCCCGTGCGAATCGTCGGCGAGATCACCGACTGGGTGGGGCATTCATCCGAGCAGCTTCAAGCCATGCGCGACGGCCTCGCCGACCTCAAGCGCCGAGGACTTGCCGTCATCGATGACTAGCGCTTGAGCTCAATTACGTCGGCTGCTGGGCTAATTCGATGATCGCCGCCAGCCGTCGCTGGACGCGTTCAAGATCGGCCGCGCAGGGAAGTTCATCGGCGACCCGGGTGATGGTCGCGCGAATATCGGCGGCATTGATGTCCAGGTCGGCGTCGGCCGCTACCTGGCCGGCGACCGCGGCCACCGCGCCGTCGGGCATGCGGCGGCGCAACAGGGCCAGCAGCGGGACGTAGTCGGCGCGCGGCACGCCGTGCGGGTATCCGGCGCGAATGACGGCGTCGAACGTGGTCAGCAATCCGCTCAACGGCACCGAACGACACCACCCTCCAGCCGTCATGTGCGGGCACACACGAGTGCGATGGCCAAACCGTACGCATTGCTACTGAACTGACGGTGACGTAGCCGCTCACCGCGCCGTACATCTGTCAAATTTCGAACCATCGCTGCCGAGCCCCCCGTTGACGGCGCCCGTGAGCACCATGTGCCCGGTGTGCCGGAGATGCGCCGTTGCCTGCTCCCCCGGGTGGACTCGAACCACCAACCCTTCGGTTAACAGCCGAATGCTCTGCCAATTGAGCTACAGGGGATTAACCTGGCCCGCGCGAAATCTGGCGCGGATCGCTGGACGACTCTAGCGTACTGGCATACCCGCGCCCAAGTTCAGGGCAGGACGCGCGCGCCCCGTTAGACCGATCGGTGGCACACGCACCCAGCCGAGTGAGGCAGGATGGACCCATCCGCACCGTCGTGGGGAGGGACGCTTTGATCCGATATGTCGTCGTGCTCGGACTGGGTTACGTGCTGGGCTCGAAAGCCGGCCGACGCCGGTACGAGCAGCTCGTCGGTACTTATCGCGCGCTGACCAGCAGTCCGATGGCTCAGTCGATGATCGAAGGTGGCCGGCGCAAGATCGCGAACACGATCTCGCCCGACGCGGGGTTTGTCACCGTGGCCGAGATCGACAACGAGACGGCCGTGGTGCAGCGCGAGGTCGAGCGGCCGGCCGACGAGGCCCTTACGCCGTCAGATCGTCGCCGCTAGCCTGCTCCAGCAGGCTGCGCCGGTATGCCTCCATGGCGACCAAGTCGCCGAACAGCGCGTGATATTCGTCGCCCTGATCGATGGGTGACATGCGCTGCAGCTTGGACTTGACCTCGGCGATCTGCCGGCCCATCCAGACTTCCTGCAGCCGGGCCAGCACCCCGGCGATGTACCGGGGCAGCCTCTCGTCGTCGACGGCGACGGCCTCCACGCCGAGTTCGTTGATCAGGCCGGCGGTCAGTGTCGAGGTGGTGTGATGGCGGACCGCGTCGATCCACTGCGCGCCGGTGATGCCGGTCGACGTGCCGCCGGCCGCGTCGATCGCCGCGCGCACGGCCGCGTACCCGGGGTGGGTGAAGCTCTCGACGGTCAGCGTGTCGAACACCGGGCCGGCGAACGCCGGGTACTGCAACGCCGACTTGAGTGCCTCACGCTGCGGCCACAGGGTCGGGTCGCGCGGGTTGGGACGCCCGGCGGCGGGCTCGGCCGGGGCGCTTTGGGCCGGCTGCTCGGCGCCGCGGCGCGGAGTCGGCGTCGAACCCGCGGGCGCCTTGGACTTTTTCGCCTCGGTCCGCACCCGGTCGATGACCTGCGCGACGTCATCCCAGCCCACCCAGCCGGCGAGCTGACGGGCGTACTCGTCGCGCAGCGTGGAGTCCTTGATCTGGCCCACCATCGGCACGCAACGACGCAACGCGGCCACCCTGCCTTCGGCGTTGTCCAGGTCGAACTCGGCGATCGCGGTGCGAATCGCGAACTCGAACAACGGGGTTCGCCGTGCCACCAGGTCGCGCAGCGCGCCGTCGCCGGACGCCAGGCGTAGGTCGCAGGGATCCATGCCGTCCGGGGCGACCGCGACAAACGACTGCCCGGCCAGATTCTGCTCGCCGCCAAAGGCCTTGAGCGCGGCCGCGCGGCCGGCCGCGTCGCCGTCGAACACGTAGATCAGTTCGCCGCGGAAGAAGCTGTCGTCCATCATCAGCCTGCGCAGCATCCCCAGATGCTCGTCGCCGAACGCGGTGCCACACGACGCGACCGCGGTGGTGACCCCGGCCAGGTGCATCGCCATCACGTCGGTGTAGCCCTCGACGACGACCGCCTGGTGCCCTCTGGCGATGTCGCGTTTGGCCAAGTCGATGCCGAACATCACCGACGACTTCTTGTAGAGCAGCGTCTCGGGGGTATTGACGTACTTGGCTTCCATCGGGTCGTCGTCGAACAGCCGCCGGGCCCCGAACCCGATCACCTCACCGGCCGAGCTGCGGATGGGCCACAACAGCCTGCGGTGGAAGCGGTCCATCGGACCCCGGCGTCCCTCCCGGGACAGGCCCGCGGCCTCCAGCTCCTTGAACTCGAAACCCTTGCGCTGCAAATGTTTTGTGAGCTTCTCCCACCCCGACGGCGCGAAGCCGCAGCCGAAGTGGCGGGCGGCCTCGGCGTCGAAGTTCCGCTCCTTGAGGTACTGACGGGCCGGTGCCGCCTCGTCGGACTCCAGCGCCTCGGCATAGAACTCGGCCGCGGCGGCGTTGGCCGCGATGAGCCTGCTGCGGCTGCCGCGATCGCGCTGCACGTTGGTGGTCGTGCCGCCGGTGTAGGTGATCGTGTGGCCGAGCCGGTCGGCCAGCAGTTCGACTGCTTCGACAAAGCTGACATGTTCGATCTTCTGGATGAACGCGTAGACGTCGCCGCCTTCGCCGCAGCCGAAGCAGTGGAAGTGGCCGTGGTTGGGGCGGACGTGAAACGACGGGGACTTCTCGTTGTGGAAGGGGCACAAGCCCTTCAGCGAGTCCGCACCCGCGCGGCGCAGCTGGACGTAGTCGCCGACGACCTCCTCGATACGGGCACGTTCGCGGATGGCGGCGATATCACGATCGGAGATCCGGCCAGCCATCGGCTCAGTCTAGGACGCCGGGTGCGGCCTTCTCACCAAACCCGTGACGACCAGCTCAGCTGGCCGGGCCGATCACGCCGCAGGCGACTCGCTCCATCGCCCCACCTGGCATGCCCGGCATGCCGGCCATGTCGCCGCCTTCCGCGCCGTGCAGCATCAAGGCGGTCTTGTTCGGTCCCAGCAGATCATCTCTGGTGAACGCGTCGGTCGTGGTCACCAGGTAGGCGGAGCCGTCCTTGCGAACGTCAAGCGTCGACAGATCGCCGCTCTCGGGTTTCCCGGTGTGCCCGGGCGCCTGGAGGTGGCCGCCGGCGGACAAGAAGTTCCCAGGCGGACCGCCGGTCGGGGCCACCGAGTTCGGCTCACACTTGCCGATCTCGTGCACGTGCATGCCGTGCAACCCGGGCGCCAGGATCCCGGGGTTGTCCGTCTTGACGGTGATGGTGATGTAGCCGTCGGTGAAGTCGAAGGTGGCCGTGGCCACTTGCCGGCCATCGGGTGCTTTCAGGACAGTGGAGAGCGCTTGGCCGCTGGGCGCCGCCTGACCGGATGTCGTCGACGCGGAGCCGCTGAGCACCGGCGGCGTGGTGCCGGGCTGGGTGCTCGCATGCTGAGGCGAACTGCACGCGGTGAGGGCCACGATCGGAATCGAGAACAGGGCGGCGCCAACGGCGGTGTTTCTGCTCATGCCCCGCAGCTTAACTGGTGCGGTCTGGGCGGAAAATGCCTTTACGGGCTGGCCGGGCTGGGGTCGATTCGTTCCAGGCGGCCTTCGGTGTACGAGGCGATCTGATCGACCACGACCCGCAACCGGGCGCCGTCGTCCGCCGCAGTGCTGAATGCCGCGGCGAAAAACGGATCAAGCGTGCGGGGCGCGCCGGCGTACAGCCATTGCGCCACTTGATGAATGCGTTCGCGCTGCCGAGCCTGAGTTTCCAGATGCCGTGGGTCGGACATGATGAATTGCAGCGCCAGAATCTTCAGCAGGGCGACCTCGGCCCGCACCAAATCGGGCACCTGCAAATCGGCCTGGAAACGCACCAGCGGGCCGGGACCCGCCGCCGCACGCGTGGTCGCGATTGCGGCCGAGGCGAACCTGCCGACCAATTCACTGGTCAACCGCTTGAGCGCGACCGACGCGGCCAGTGTGGCGTCGTACTTGCCGACCGCGGCCACCACCGGCAACGCCGACAGCCGGCGCGCGGCCGCCATGAAATCGTCGGCGCTCACCCGGGAGAATTCGCTCTCGCCCAGCTTGGCCAGCGCCGCCGCCTCGTCGTCGTCGGCGAGCACCCGCAAATCGATGCGCTGTGAGACGACGCCGTCCTCGACGTCGTGCACCGAGTAGGCGACGTCGTCGGCCCAGTCCATCACCTGCGCTTCCAGGCACATCCGGTCCGGCGGCGCCCCGGCGCGCATCCAGTCCGCCGCCTCGCGGTCCTCTTCGTAGAACCCGAACTTGCGATCCCCGGCACGACGCATCCACGGATATTTCGTGACGGCGTCCAGCGAGGCGCGGGTCAGGTTCAGTCCCGCGCTATTGCCTTGCTCGTCAAGCACTTTGGGCTCAAGGCCGTTCAGGATCCGGAAATTCTGGGCATTGCCTTCGAAACCGCCGTGCTCGTCGGCGACCTCGTTGAGTGCGCGCTCGCCGTTGTGCCCGTAGGGCGGGTGTCCGATGTCATGGGCCAGCCCGGCCAGCTCCACGAGATCGAGATCGCAGCCCAGGCCGATCGCCATCCCGCGCCCGATCTGGGCGACCTCCAGCGAGTGCGTCAGCCGGGTGCGCGGGGTGTCCCCTTCCCGGGGCCCGACGACTTGTGTCTTGTCCGCCAAGCGGCGCAGCGCGGCACTGTGCAGCACGCGCGCCCGGTCCCGGGCGAAGTCGGTGCGGTGCTGGCCTTCGGTGCCCGGCAGACCCGCGGTCTTCGGCGCTTCGCCCACCCGCCGCTGCCGGTCGAAGTCGTCGTATGGGTCCTGCACGTTCGTGATCACCGACGCACAGTCTGCCAGGGAACGCCGGGAAGTGGCTCCGCTCTGCCCACGCCGCCGCGAGGCTTAAATTGACCTATGCGCATTGCCCGCCTACTCGGCGTGATCCTGACGACGCTCATCACCGGGCTGCTGGTGGCACCGGCCGCCGACGCGGAGCCCCCGTTCCGGTTGCCGGGGTACGTCACCGACAACGCGGGCGCGCTGTCGCCGTCCGGGCGCGCCGACGTGGGCGCGGCCGTCGACCGGCTCTACGCCAACCGTCACATCCGGCTGTGGGTGGTCTATGTCGGCGACTTCTCCGGCCAGAACGCGACGAGCTGGGCGCAGCGCACGATCCACGAAAGCGATTTGAGTACGTACGACGCGCTGCTCGCGGTGGCCACCACCGGACGTGCGTATGCCTTCCTGGTGCCGTCCGGGGTGAAAGGCCTCACCCAGACTCAGGTGGACGAGCTGCGTCGTAACGAAATCGAACCCGCTCTGCGCGAAGGAGATTGGCGCGGCGCGGCGGTCTCCGCGGCGAACGGCCTCGATGCGGCGCCGAATTCGTCGAGCCGCTTCTGGTTGCTGGCCAGCCTCGGCGTGATCATCGTCGCGGTGGTGGCCTTGGTGCTCGTCATGCGTTATCGCCGCCGGCGACGCCGCACCGCCGATTTGGCCGCCGCACGACGGGTGGACCCCACCAATCCGACCGCGCTGGCCGCCGTGCCGTTGGCCGCCCTCGACGACCTGTCACGCTCGATGGTGGTGGAGGTCGACAACGCGGTGCGCACCAGTTCCAACGAGCTCGCCCTGGCGATCGACGAGTTCGGCGCCGAGCGCACCGAACCCTTCACCCGGGCCGTCGACAATGCCAAAGCCGCTCTATCCCAAGCGTTTACGGTGCGACAGCAGCTTGACGACGACGTGCCCGAGACGCCCGCGCAGCAGCGCCAGCTGCTCACCCAGGTGATCGTGTCGGCGGCCAGCGCAGACCGCGAGCTGGAAGCGCAGACCGAGGCGTTCGAGCAGCTACGCGATTTGGTGGTCAACGCCGCGACTCGGCTCGACGCGCTGACCCAGCAGGTCGTCGAACTCACCGCCCGCATCGAACCGGCCGAACAGCGGCTGGCGGAGTTGAACAGGGAATTCGGCCCTGCGGCACTGACTTCGGTGTCGGGCAACGTCGCCACCACCAAGGAGCGACTGGCGTTCGCCGACCGCAACATCGGCTCGGCCCGAGCGCTGGCCGACGACGCGGTCAGCGGACAGCAGAGCAGTTTGGTCGACGCGGTGCGCGCCACCGAGTCGGCGCTCGGGCAGGCTCGCGCGCTGCTCGATGCGGTGGACAACGCGGCCGGTGACATCCGGCGTGCCGTTGAGAGGCTGCCGGCGGTGCTGACCGACATCCAGGCCGGCATCCAGCGCGCCGCCGCGCAACTGCAAGGGCAGAACTCGAAAGCGCCGCACGCCGGCGAGCTCGCCGCGGCCCGTGATGCCGCCACCAGAGCCGTCGACGCCGCCGGCGGTGGATCCGCCGATCCGCTGGGTACTTTCGCCCAGCTGGCCAAGGCCGACTCAGACCTCAACCGGGTGCTCGCCACGGTCGCCAAGGAACAGGCGGACGCCGATCGGCTCAACCGTTCGCTAGAACAGGCGCTGTTCACCGCGGAATCGCGGGTGCGCGGCGTCTCGGAATACATCGACACCCGTCGCGGCAGCGTCGGGCCCGACGCTCGGACCAGGCTCGCCGAAGCTCAACGCCATCTCGAGGCCGCGCACGCCACCAAGTCGACCGACCCGGCCGGGGCGATCGCCCACGCCAACGCGGCGTCGACGCTGGCGGCCAACGCGCAGTCGCTGGCCAACGCCGACGTGGTCTCGGCTCAGCGTGCCTACGCCCGCGTCGGCGGCAACGACGCCGGCGCGATGCTCGGCGGGATCATCATCGGCGACCTGCTCGGCGGAGGAATGCGGGGCGGATTCGGCGGCTGGAGCTCCACGTCGTTCGGCGGCTCGTCGAACTCGTCGCCGGGCGGTTCCGACGGCGGCTTCATGGGGGGCGGCGGACGATTCTGAGTCCCAGACAGCAGTAAGGGCGCACCGATTGCTCGGCACGCCCCTACCGCTCGGAATCTATTTAGGCCCAGCTGGACCCGACGGCGCTGTCGGTGCTGGCCATGTTGTTGCCGGCCGACTGCACCTTCTGCCCGTGCTGGTTGGCCTGCTCGTAGATCACCTGGAAGTTACGACCCAACTGGGTGATGAACTCCTGGCACGCCACCGAACCGGCGCCACCCCAGAAGTCACCGGCAGCCAGCACATCGCGAACGATGGCCTGGTGCTCGGCCTCCAACGAAGCAGCCTGCGCGCGGATCAACGCACCGTGCGCGTCCACATCCCCGAACTGGTAATTGATCGACATTGTCTACGTCCTCAAGTATTGGGTAGCAACGATTTTCGCTGCTAGTGGCTGAGGGCCTGCTGCGAGGCCTGCTCTTGCGTCTCGTAGTTGTTGGCGTCACGGATGAGCCCGTCACGCACACCGTGGAGCATGTTGACAATGTTGTTGAACGCCTGGTTCATCTGACCCATCGTGTCGTACGACGTGGCCTGCGCCTGACCACTCCAGCCCGCACCGGCGATGTTCATCGACGACGCCCACATCTTGCGAGCCTCATCCGACACCGTCTGCGCGTGCATCTCAAAACGGCCCGCCATCGCACGCATCGCGTGCGGGTCGGTCATAAAACGTGTTGCCATACTGTCTGTTCCTTAGGTAAGCGGACGTAAACCCTCTGACGCGCCCGGCCCGGTCGGCCGACCGTCTTTCCTCTCAACCAGCCCACGGAGAATGCGGTACAACGCTGCCGGTTCGTGGCGGCTCGAAACGAGGTTCGGCGTCACCGCCCCATTCGTTCCAATGCCCCCATTCCTTCTTCTCACTAATGCCGTCGGCCCCCGCCTCTGAATCCGGCCCGTCGGTCGCCTTGCCATCGGCATCGGAGAGCTCTTCGCGCTCCGGTGCCCAATGGTCATAGTCGTCCGGCGGAACGGCCACGCCCCAACTGAGCGGAACCGTTAAGCGACCGAGCATGCCTGACTCACCCCGAACTGCCGCCACCGAATCGTCCGGCAGAGGTGAACCAAGAGGCAAAAGCATGATGCCCCCTTCCACACCCGAAACTCTGTTCACACAGACCCCAACGGCGCGAAATCACCGCCGAGTATTTCGATACTAAATCAAACCACCGGACAATTGTTGGAAATTTCTGATTCCGTCGCCGTTAAACACGAAAATGCAGTCACCCGGTAACCCGGAACGTGAACGTCGCCCGGGCCGGTCGTTCGCCACATTGACCGACGCTGCCGGGTGGGTCAGGGCGCTTTGCGCGGCCGTGCGTGGGTTGGAGTGCGAAAATCGTTGCTCGACAGGAATTCTGGCGAGCAGATGGACGGTCCGTTCGTGGCGACCGTCGCGGCGCGACGGCATCCGGTTTCAACAGCGTCGGACCCGAGAACAGGACCGGCGCCCAACGATGCGGCTACCCGCGGTACGGATGTTCTGCCGAACATTGCGTACGCCGGAATCATTCTCCGCCGCAAACCGTACCTAATAGTTTGATTAAGCGTGTAACCGATGAATACGCGTTCGCAGCATCTCGAGAAATTTGCGACGCGTCCGATCCATTCGTATGACCGCCCCGGCAAATGCGCCGACCCCCTCAGGCTCCCTTTCTGGGCACCACCTTGGGCCGGGTCTGCACCACGTGAGTCTGACTGGTTCCCGCCCGGCCCACCATTTCGGCCGGCTTGTCATGACCGACGCCCGCCCGCGCCGGCATCGGCATGCTGCTGGTGGTTCCGGCCGGCTCCACCACGGTGCCGGTCGCTCCCGCTCCCGCCATCGCCGAGCTGACGATCGGGGCCGGGGTCGAACCCTGCCACACCGAGGGCACCGATATCGCGCCGACCAACCGCGCCCGGCCGAGACTGGCCGAGATTGACGAGCCCCAGCTCCCGTCGCCGCTCATCATTCGCATCCCAGGAGCGGTCGAACCGACGGTCTGCGACGCACCGGTGGCGGCCGCATTCGTAGCGCTCGCCAGCGACGTAACCGGCGCAGTGCCTTGGGCCAGCGTCATCATCGGCGGCATCAACGCGCTCGCCGGATACATCCCGATCTGGGCCGCCGACATCAAGGACGACACCGGTGCCGACGTCACGATCGACCCCACCTGGCTCAGCGCGGATTGAATCGCGGTCACCGCCGAGGAGAACCCGGGGCCGAATATCTGCCCACCCAGCGACGACAACGCCCCGGTGAACTGCGACGCCAACGTGCTCAGCGGCGTCGTGAACAACCCCGCCAGACTCGACGGGGCCGAACTGATCGACGGCAACGCCGACATGACCGATTGCGCCCCCGCGTGATAGCCGAACATCGCCAACACATCCTGCAGCCACATCTGGATGTATTCGAATTCGGTCATCGCAATTGCCGCGGTGTTCTGGCCCAGAATGTTCGTCGCGATCAAGGTCATCAGCTGGATACGGTTTGCCGCGATGGCCGCGGGTGGCACCGTCGCCGCGAATGCCGACTCGTAGGACATCGCCGCCACCCGGGCCTGCACGGCCGACATGGAGGCGTGCGCCGCCGCCGTGTGCAACCACTGCAAATACGGCGCCGCCGCTTGCGTCATCGACTCCGCGGACGGACCGGTCCATTGCCCATTCGACGCCAGGCCCGACACCACGGAGTCGAACGACGTCGCCGACGCCCACATGTCGGCGGCCAGTCCATCCCATGCCGCGGCAGCCGCGAGCAACGGCCCGGAGCCGGCACCGCCGTACATCAGGGCCGAATTGATCTCCGGCGGGAAGAACGCGAAATCCAGGACCATCCACTACCTCGACACGACCAGCCGCTTCAACGGCGATACAACTGCACCCCGACAGTCACTACTTCGACTGGACACAACTGCGTACAAGACTAAGGCCGGATCGTAGGGCAGCACTACACCAAAATTGCCCGGTTTGTCCAAAAAGCTGGATCGGGGCTGCTAGGCCCCCTTGAGCCGCACCGCCAGGTAGTCGGCGACGGCGTCCATCGACACCCGCTCCTGGGTCATCGCATCACGTTCGCGCACGGTGACGGCGTTGTCCTCCAGCGAGTCGAAATCCACCGTCACGCAGAACGGCGTCCCGACCTCGTCCTGGCGCCGGTAGCGGCGACCGATCGCGCCGGCGTCGTCGAAATCGATGTTCCAGGACTTCCGCAATTCGGCGGCCAGATCGCGGGCCTTGGGGCTCAGGTCGGCGTGCCGGGACAGCGGCAGCACCGCCGCCTTGACCGGGGCCAGCCGGTGGTCCAGGCGCAGCACGGTGCGCTTGTCCACGCCGCCCTTGGCGTTCGGGGCTTCGTCCTCGGCGTAGGCATCGATCAGAAACGCCATGAACGACCGCGTCAGGCCGGCCGCGGGTTCGATCACGTACGGCGTGTACCGGGTGTCGCTGACCTGGTCATAGAAGGACAGGTCGGCACCGGAATGCTTTGCATGCGTTGATAAGTCGTAGTCAGTGCGGTTGGCGACGCCTTCCAGCTCACCCCACGGGTTGCCCTGAAAACCGAACTTGTACTCGATGTCGACGGTGCGGTCGGAATAGTGCGACAGCTTCTCTTTCGGGTGTTCGTACAGGCGCAGGTTGTCCGGGTTGATACCGAGGTCGGTGTACCACTGCTGCCGGGTGTCGATCCAATACTGGTGCCATTCCGGGGCGGTCGACGGCTCGACGAAAAACTCCATCTCCATCTGCTCGAACTCGCGGGTGCGGAAGATGAAGTTGCCCGGGGTGATCTCGTTGCGGAAGCTCTTGCCGATCTGCCCGATGCCGAACGGCGGCTTGCGCCGCGCGGTCGTCACCACGTTGGCGAAGTTGACGAAGATGCCCTGCGCGGTCTCGGGCCGCAGATAGTGCAGTCCCTCCTCGGTCTCGATCGGACCGAGGTAGGTCTTGAGCATCATGTTGAATTCGCGCGGCTCGGTCCACTGACCTGGCTCCCCGGTCTCCGGGTCGCGGATATCGGCCAGCCCGTTGGGGGGCGGATGCCCGTGTTTGGCCTCGTAAGCCTCGATCAGGTGGTCGGCGCGGTAGCGCTTGTGGGTGATCAGCGACTCGACCAGCGGGTCGTGGAACACCTCGACGTGCCCGGAGGCCACCCACACCTGTCGCGGCAGGATGATCGACGAGTCGAGCCCCACGACGTCGTCGCGGCCGGTGACCACGGCGCGCCACCACTGCCGCTTGATGTTCTCCTTGAGCTCCACGCCCAGCGGGCCGTAATCCCACGCCGACTTGGTGCCGCCGTAGATCTCCCCCGAGGGATAGACGAATCCACGCCGTTTGGCCAGGTTAACGACGGTGTCGATGACGGACGCCACGGCGTGGTCCACTCCCTTTCGGATGGCTGCGAGGCAGGGCGGCAAATCGTCGCCCACGAAACATCAGCAATGGTATCGACCGGGCCGTGGTCTTTGACATGCGTCATCATGCATGTGACAGTGGAAGTCGTTCTCCACAGTGGGCACTCCAGGTACCCCGCACTTTTCGAGGTGATGACGCTCGCATGGTGATGCCCTCTTCATCGCCGGCCGCTCCCCGTGGCTCATCGTCGGAACTTGTCGCTCACCGGCACGGCGAGGCGGGCGCCGGCGAACATTCCCCGTTCGCCGAATATCCGGTGCCGCCGTCGCGCGAAATCCTGGACGCCGCCGGCGAACTGTTGCGCGCCCTGGGCGCACCGGTGCGGATCGCCATCGTGCTGCAACTGCGCGAATCCCAGCGCTGCGTGCACGAGCTGGTCGACGCGCTGGGCGTGCCACAACCGCTGGTCAGCCAGCATTTGAAGATCCTCAAGGCGGCGGGTGTGGTCGCCGGGGAGCGGTCCGGGCGCGAGGTGCTGTACCGCCTGGCCGACCACCACCTGGCGCACATCGTCGTCGACGCCGTCGCACACGCCAGCGAGGACACGCCATGACACAACCGAGCGTCCGTTCCACCCGTCAGCGGGCGGCGATCTCCACGCTGCTGGAGACCCTGGACGAATTCCGCTCCGCCCAGGAGTTGCACGACGAGCTGCGCCGCCGCGGCGAGAACATCGGGCTGACCACCGTCTACCGGACGCTGCAGTCGATGGCGTCGGCGGGAATGGTCGACACGCTGCGCACCGACACCGGCGAATCGGTCTACCGGCGATGCTCGGAGCACCATCACCACCATCTGGTGTGCCGCCACTGCGGGTCCACGATCGAGGTGGGCGACCACGAGGTCGAGGAGTGGGCGGCACAGGTGGCCGCCAAGCACGGCTACTCCGAGGTCAGCCACACCATCGAGATCTTCGGGACCTGCGCGGACTGCGGACGCTGATTAGCCGAGTGTGCGGCCGGCGGATTCCGGGACGCCGTCGCTAACGCAGCGATTTCCAGAACTCGATGACGGTCTCCGTCCACCGTTGGACACGACCGACCGGAGTGGGCGGTGCGGCGATGGTTACCAGGCTTCGTGGTCGCCGCGGCTGGCTGACCGCCAGGACGATGCCCACGTGCCCGCCCCACGCGTTGCCGATCCAATCCACCGGCTCGGTGATACCGAGCTCATCGAGCAGCTCACCGGCGGCGTGCGCGCAATCGTCGAGCGAAAAATCGCGATGAATGGGACTGCTGCGGCCGTAGCCGGGCCCATCGATCGTCACCGTGCGCCGGTGCGCGCCGAGCGCGTCTACCAGCGGACCCCAACTGCGTGAATCGACCCACAGGCTGTTCCACAGCACGACCGGCGGCCCCGACCCTGCCTGCTGCGGCCAGTCCTTCAGCGATATGTGCGCGACCATGCAGCGCCTGCTCGACCAACTCGACGCCGACGAGGCGTATCGCTGATCAGGTCGTCAGCACACGCCGCATCTCGGCGCCGCCATCGAGCACCAGCAGGATCAGGGTGCGCAGGGCGTCGTCGGCCAGGCCCGCGCCGGGAAAGTTGTAGCGCAGCATCACGTCCGCGGTTTTGGATGCGCCCTTGCCGGAGTTGCGCTGCGCGGCCTTGTCGCTGACCTTCTCCACCACGGTCACGTTGCCGAAGTTGCTGTCATGCGCCTGCTTGGCCACCTGATCGCTGAGCTTCTTGGTCAGCGGCAGATCCCACGCCACGACCTGGGTGAGCGACACCAGGTCGAGGCCCTCGGCGATGTTCACCACCCGCAACGACGCGAAGGTGCCGTCGTGGTGCACCGTGAGCCCGCCGTCGGCTTCCTCCTCGACGGTCAGCACGTCGCGGAGAATCGAGGCCAGGCGCTGCTGCAGAGTCGGCATCAGGCGCTCCCAAACCGTCGGTTGCGGTCCGCATACTCCTCGCAGGCCGCCCACAGGTCGCGACGGTCGTAGTCGGGCCACAGCTTGTCTTGAAAGATGTATTCGGCGTACGCCGCCTGCCACAGCATGAAATTGCTGGAGCGCTGCTCCCCCGAGGTCCGCAGAAAGAGATCCACGTCGGGGATGTCGGGCCGCTGCAGGTGATGCGCCACCGTCGCCTCGGTGATGCGCTGCGGGTTCAGCCGGCCGGCGGCCGCCAGGCGTGCGATTTCCCTTGCGGATTCCGCGATTTCGGCGCGACCGCCGTAGTTGACGCAGTAGTTGACGGTGATGACGTCGTTGCCCTTGGTCATTTCCTCGGCGACCGCCAATTCGTTGATCACGCTGCGCCACAGGCGGGGCCGCGACCCTACCCACCGGATCTTGACCCCGATCGCCTTGAGGTTCACCCGGCGCATGCGCACCACGTCACGGTTGAAGCCCATCAGGAAGCGGACCTCCTCGGGGGAACGCTTCCAGTTCTCGGTGGAAAAGGCGTAGAGGCTGAGCCACTTGATCCCGATTTCGATTGCGCCGCAGACGACGTCGATGACGACCGCCTCCCCCGCCTTGTGGCCGTCGGTACGGGTCAGTCCCTGTTGGGTGGCCCAGCGGCCGTTGCCGTCCATCACGATGGCCACATGGTTAGGCAATCGATCCGCCGGGATCCGCGGCGCGACCGCCTTCGAAATGTGCTGGGGTGGCCGGCTCGGGCCGCCGTCGGGCGAGGGCGGCAACTCGGGGAACGCCACCGGCCAGGTCGACCGGTCGGGAAAAGTCGGATAGTCCTCGGGCGCGGCGGGCAGTTGCGGGAAGTCGGGGGACCTCAATTTGCGTTCGTGGTGCTTAGCCACAGGCCTCATCCTGCCCGATCAGCGCGGCGCGCTGATCGGCGATGGTTCGGTCGACCCGATAATTGCGCTCCACCAGCGGCAACGTCTTGAGCTGACGTTCCAGATGCCATTGCAGGTGGGCGGCCACCAATCCGCTGACATGGCTGCGGTGGGATTGCGGCGTCGCCTCGGCGGCCTCCCAATCGCCGTCGTGCAGCGCGGACATCAGTTCCAGCACACCCAGCGGCGGTGTGGTCGAGCCCGCGGGGCGGCAGTGGCCGCAGACGCTGCCCCCGGCGGCGATGTGAAATGCCCGATGCGGGCCAGGCGTGGCGCAGCGGGCGCACTCGGTGAGCGCCGGCGCCCAGCCGGCGATGCCCATGGCACGCAGCAGGTAGGCGTCCAGGAGCAGGTCACGGGGGCGGCGTCCGTCGGCCACCGCCCGCAGCGCGCCGACCGTGAGCCGGTGCAGCGCCGGGGCGGGCGCGCGCTCCTCGCCGGCCAGGCGCTCGGCGGTTTCCAGCATCGCGCACCCGCAGGTGTACCGGCCGTAGTCGCTGACGATGTCGCTGGCGAACGAGTCGATCGAGACGACCTGGGTGACGATGTCGAGATTGCGGCCGGGATGCAGCTGCACATCGATGTGCGCGAACGGCTCCAGTCGCGCACCGAATTTGCTGCGGGTGCGGCGCACCCCTTTGGCCACCGCACGAACCAGCCCGTGATCATGCGTCAGCAGGGTGATGATCCGGTCGGCTTCGCCGAGCTTGTGCTGGCGCAGCACTACCGCTCGGTCTCGATATAGCCGCATCTCAATAGTTTTGCACCCCGCCGCGACATCTCGGGGATCCGCGCCGATAGTCTCGTACCCCGTGATTGGCGCTTTCGAGTCCGCTTCCGGGTCCGCTTCCGGATCCCGTGGCACGCGCCTGCCCACACTCACTGACCTGCTCTATCAGCTGAACAGCCGCTCGGTGACGTCCGACACATTGGTGCGTCGTTCGCTGCACGCGATCGACGCCAGCCAGTCCTCGCTGAACGCATTCCGGGTGGTCCTGACCGAGTCGGCACTGGCCGACGCGGCCGCGGCCGACCGGCGACGGGCCGCGGGCGACACGGCGCCGTTGCTGGGTGTCCCGATCGCCGTGAAAGACGACGTCGATGTTGCTGGTGTGCCCACCGCCTTCGGCACCGACGGCCACGTCCCGCCCGCCACCCAGGACTCGGAGGTGGTCCGCCGCCTCAAGGCGGCCGGGGCGGTGATCGTCGGCAAGACCAATACCTGCGAGCTGGGCCAGTGGCCGTTCACCAGCGGGCCCGGGTTCGGGTACACCCGCAATCCGTGGTCGCGGCGACACACTCCGGGCGGGTCGTCGGGCGGCAGTGCGGCCGCGGTGGCCGCGGGCCTGGTGACCGCCGCGATCGGCTCCGACGGCGCCGGCAGCATCCGCATCCCCGCGGCGTGGACGCACCTGGTCGGGATCAAGCCGCAGCGCGGCCGCATCTCGACCTGGCCACTGCCGGAGTCGTTCAACGGGATCACGGTCAACGGCGTGCTGGCCCGCACGGTGGCCGACGCGGCGCTGGTGCTAGATGCCGCGTCGGGCAATGTCGAGGGTGATCGGCACAAGCCGCCGCCGCTGCGGGCGTCCGACTACGTCAGCATCGCGCCCGGGCCGCTGAACATCGCGCTGTCAACCCGGTTCGCGTACACCTTCTTTCGGGCCAAGCTGCATCCCGAGATCCTGGCCGCGACCCGTGCCGTGAGCAAGCAGCTCCAATTGCTGGGCCACACGGTCGTGAGCGGCAACCCGGACTACGGTGTGCGGCTGGGGTGGGACTTTCTGGCCAGATCGACTGCGGGACTGCGGGAATGGGAGGAGCGACTGGGTGACGGCGTCGTCTTTGACCCCCGCACCCTTTCCAACCTGCGGATGGGCCATGTACTGGGGCAGGCGATCCTGCGCAACGCGCGCGTGCACGAAGCCGCGCTGCAGCGCCGGGTGGGCTCGATCTTCGACATCGTCGACGTGGTGGTGGCCCCGACGACCGCGCAGCCGCCCCCGCTGGCCCGTTCCTTCGACCGGCTGAGTGGCTTCGGCACCGACCGCGCCATGATCAAGGCGTGCCCGGCCACATGGCCGTGGAACGTGCTGGGCTGGCCGTCGATCAACGTGCCGGCCGGGTTCACCTCGGAGGGCTTGCCGATCGGTGTGCAGTTGATGGGCCCGGCGAACAGCGAGGGCATGCTGATCTCGCTGGCCGCCGAGTTGGAGGCCGTCTGCGGTTGGGCCGCCAAACAGCCGAAGGTGTGGTGGGAGCACGAACACTTCCGTCCGCACGATTAGAAACGTTGGTGCACAGCCCTTCTCGATGACAATGAGGCACGCTCACCGGGGTGAGCGTGCCTCATCCGATCAGTGGACGACGACTCGCTTGTCGATGTTCCCGGCGGCCCGCTCGTCAGTGCTGGCGTAGGCGTCGGCGGCCGTGCCCAGCTTGACGGCGAGGTCCTGGCAGACACGTTGCAGTGCTTCGACCGTGGACCGCCGCGCGTCCTGCACACGGGTCAGCGCGACATTGGAGGGCTCGCTGGCCACACCGTGGGTGAGCCAGAGGTCGGAGCTGATCCCTTTGGTTACCTCGGCCGCGGATCCGATCTTGGCGGACGCTTTGTTCTCAATGGTGGCCAGCTCGTCGAGGTAGTTCGGTGTGACGACTAAATCGGACATGGGTTGATCTCCTTTTGATTTTCAAGTCTGTATCGGGTTATTCACAACAGTTTTGGGTGTACCTACGGGTCTATCCGGCGCGTCGTACGGTGGCCTCGGCCGCCGTGAACTCGATCGGTGCGCGCTCGGCACCCTCGGTACCCCGGGCCGCTGCGGCGTCCTCGACGTCGTCGGCGAACCCTTCCTCCTCGATGAGACCAGCCTTCTGGCCCGTCCGGGGCACCGGGTAAATCGGGCGCGGCCCCGCATTTTGATTGAGTCGCGGTGCCTTTCCGGGTATTTGAGCAACCGAGGCCACGGGCGCAACGCTGTGGGACGACGTGGCCGCGGGAGTCGCCTCATCCGGGACACCCAGCACACGTCGCCGGGGAGGTTCTTCCGCGTTGGTCAGCGCGCCTTGCTTGGCCGAAGCGTCGGTCGTGACGACGTCGACCGCGCTGAACACGTCGGTCATCTTCCGCGAGACCTCGCCGAAGTCGGGCGTGGTGGACTTCACCGCGACGGCCACCTGCGACTCGGCGGACGTGGTACCCGTCGCACTCGGCGCCAGCTTTTGGTACTCGCTAGTCAAATCGTTTGCCTTGCTTGCATTTTCCTGCGAGTAGTGGAGCAGCGTGACAACGAAGGAGCTGGCAGCACCGATCCCCAGGATGGCAACCGTGGTGGCGAAAGTTGCGGCCAGGGCGAGGCCGGCCGGCTGAGGTGCCGACAGCTTCAGGGCCAACTCGATGCCAAATGCCGCCATCAGTAGGTCCTTCAATATGCCGAAGGCCAACCGCATGTGGGTGACCCACTCGGCCTGATTCTTGGTGATGTCGGCAGCCTGGCGGTCCAGCTCGGCCATCGCCTGCGCGAGAGTTCTCAGTGCGGCCACCTGCTGGGAATACGCGTCCGACGCATCACCCTGCCAGCCGTCGTCGGGGAGGGCCGCCTTCAGCCGTTCGGAGATTTCGGTGAGCTGTTGCGAACCCGCGATGAAATCTGCTCCGTCGCAAGGCGGCCCGAATCCGGTCGTCAGCTCCACAATATCGACGACGGTGAGCGTCTTGAGGATCAGACTGGTGGTGTCCTTGTTCCCGCCGACCGCGTCGAACTCTTCGGGAGACATGTTGCGCGACAGTCGATATTGCTGAATCAGCTTGTAGCCGACCAGGCCACCGGACAGCGCGTCAGCGCCCATGCTTGTCACACTCGACGCCAGATATTCACCGCTGAAGTTTGAGCTGCCGGCGCCTTTGAATTGCTCGCCCAGGCTGCCCAGGTTGATGACAAGCCGTGCGGCATCTACAAATACGGTCATCTGTGGTTCCTTGCTCTCGATGCGTTTGGTGAGGTTCGGCGATGAACCCGGCCGGTGGCTCTCCGGCCGTTGAAAGAATTCTCGGCAATTGCCCTTGACAGATTCTTGGAGCGGGTTTGCGAATTACGCTGCCTCGGCGAAGGGGACGTCGAGTCGCGTCGCGAGGTGGTTCCAGTACAGCCACTCGGCGACGTTGCCACGCTGGGCAGCCGGGTCCGCGGCGGTGTGGGCCCGGTGCAGGACGACCTCTTGGGTGTGGACGGCGTAGGCGTGCATCGCCCGAAGATGCGCGGCCTGGCGGCCGGCCAGCTTGCTGGCCAGCGGTTGCATCACCGCGAGCCACAGCATGGCACGCTGACTGGCCGGTGGATTGCCAACGGGCGCCGGGGGTATCAGCTCGAGCAACCCCCGATCCGGCGTCGCTGCCAATCGATCGGCCGCTGCCGGGTCCACCACTTCGAGCCGGGTTCGTCCCTGTATCTCGCCGCCGGCCGGGATGTCATCCGGGCTCAACACAATCTTGGCCACGCCGGGATCGGAATCGGCCAACTGCTCGCGGGTGCCTATGACCGCCCGCAACTCGGCGTTGTGATGGCTCGCCCAGGCCTGCACGGCCAGGACCGGGTAGGTGGCCCAGCGCGCCCGCTCAAAGGCCGGGATCGTCTCGTCGGCGCTTGCCATGTGCACCTTTTCGGGCAATCGCACCCCGTCGGGAATGTAGGCCAGCCCGTAGCTGTTGGCCACCACGATCTCGCCTTCGGTGGTCACCGCGGTCACCCAGAAGAACCCCATATCCGGCGTGCTGCCGGCGACGGGTGCATTCAGGGCGGCCGCGACGTGCCGCGCCAGCCGTAGCCCATCGGATCCGGTGCCACGCGCCGCGTTACCGACCGTGGCATCGGCGATGGCATCACGCGCGGCTCGCGCCGATGAAACCGAAACCAACTGGACCGCAACGGTTTCAGGAACACTGGTGGTTTCGGTCGACTGCTTGCGCACGGCGGCCCGGTGCCGCGGCGCCGGCTTGGCGGCTGCCGCCGGTCGCACCGCGGACGCCTTGCCCGACGACGCCTGTCCGATCGGCGGACGCGAACCCGATCCCGCGCTCTGACCACCACCGGCCGCGGCCGGCGTCATCGGCGCGCCCGGTGCCATGGGCAGGGCCGCAGTGCCGGTGTCGTCGGTCTGGGTGGGCGACGAGTATCCCGACGACGGCCGAACCGACAACACACCGTCGCTCCGCACACCCCCATGCGGATTCGGTGCTGTCGCCGAACCGTGCAACGCCGCCGGACGCAGGCCGGAAGCACCCGGCATCGCGGCCGCGGAGGCGGCGACGGAGGCCGCCGGGGACAACGATGCCGGACCTTGCGATGGCGAAACCGACGCCGGCTCCGGCAATGGAGGCAGCGCCGCGGTGAGCCGCTGGCCGACACCCGGAATCGACGACGACGGCAGTGCCGGCGCGATCGGCGCCGGGTCCACCGACGCAGGCCGCGCGGGAGTGCTCGCTTGGGACTCGTCTTCGGGAGGTAAAGCCTGCTGGCTCAGCAGATTCCGCAGGGCATGAACCGGAGGCTGCGCTTGCTTGCTTGCCAAGATCTGCTCGGCGGTGTCGGTAACCACGCCGGCATTCGCCGCGTGCGTCGCGCTGAGGACCGCATTGATCGCGTCGGTCCGCGCGGCGTCGTCGAGGCCGGCGTCATTCTCCAGGTCGTTGATCTGCCGGTGGGCGAGCTCCACGTTGTCGCCGATCTCCGACTTGGCTCGAACTACCCAGCCCGCGATATCACGTTGCCAGGCAATAACTCTCGCCAAACGGCGTTGGAGCGTCGTCAGATCATCGATGCGCGTGCCAAGCTCGTCGCCGGCGGCACCGGCGGCACCGCCCGTCCAGACGCCGACCTCGAAGACCTCGATCCGCTGGTGCCGGCAGGCTTGCAAGACCTCGGTGACATCCGACAAGACCCTCGTGTATTGCTGAGCCCGGTCGTACAAGGCGTCCTCATCGACCTGCGGCCACCCGTTCGGCTCGAGCATCTGCTCGGCGTACTGACCCGTCGGCTTCACGATGCTCATGGCTTCTGGCCCTTCTGATCGGTGCCGTTCTTCGGTACCGGGAGTCGCCCGATGATGCCTTCGGTCCATGCCCGGTTTTCGGTGTAGATCGCGTCGTCGTCCTGCTGCAGTCGTTTGCCCTTGCCGAGACCCCGATCGCCTTGGGCGCCAAGGGGAGCCGCGCCCATGCCGCCCGGGCCCATCGAGCCGCCCGGGCCCGCGCCCGGCATCGCAAAGGCCGGGCTTGGGCCGCCCTTTCCCGCCGGGCCCGGCGACGCCGAGGAGTAGTACGGATCCTTCAGCGGCGTCGACGGCACGCCGAGCCCGCCGAGGCCGGCCGACGCGGGCTTGAGTGACGGCGATCCCCCTTTCGGCAGACCCGGTACCTTGGTGTCTTTCACACCGGCCAGGTTCGGCACCGCGGGCGTCTTCGGGGTGCCGGCCGAAGGCAGACTCGGAATGCTGGGGACGCTGGGAACCCCGGCCGACGCGTCACCGGCTGAGCCGTCGGGCAGGACTGTCCCACCGTCGTCGGGAATGTCACCGCTGTCGGACGGCGGATCGATGGGGTAAGCCTCCGGCGGCTTCGGAGGGTTGACCGGGGCCAGCGGCAGGGTCGCCTTCTGCTGAAATTCGGAGACGAGCTCGTCCGACTTTTCCTGCGCCTTCTGGAAGAATTCGATATAGGACTGTTTGTATGGCGCCTGAGCGGGGTCGTCCCAAATCCTTTCCCAGGTTTCTTCGCACCGCAGAATCTCCGCGTAGTCGAGGACGTAGTCACCGCCGGCGGGATTGTAATCGGGATAGACGATGTGCACACTGCGCATCCACTTGTGCGCATCGACGACCGTGTGGGCCTGCGTGACGAGCTGGTTGCACAAGTCCGCCATTGCGTTCAACCACGTTCGCTGTTGATCGAAGTTTGCTTCGACGGCCGAGCACGCGGTGCCCGACCATTCGGTGAAAGGCCGGAACCGATTGGCGGCCCGCAGCAGCGCCACCCGATAGGCCGCCCACGCATCCGCGAACGCAAGAAACGCGGCGCCTTGGTCGGGTTGCTCCAAGTCGAACGCCCGCTGCTTGACCGCCTGGAATTCGACCGGCAGCGGGTCCGCCGCCAGGCGCGTGTCCTTCAGCGCGGCCCGATCCACCACCTGATCGGCGAGCTTGACCGGGGCGTTGGACACCGGGGTTCCGTTCTGCAGAGACTGCGCGGCACTCTCGTCCGCATCCTCGTAGGCGTCGGCCGCGTTGCGCAGCGACTCCGCCAGACGTGTCCGCTCGCGTTCACCCACGGCCAGGTAGGTCCGCATGTTGTTCGCGGACAACACCAGTTGTTCGGCCGCCGCGACCGTCGGCGCCAGGTTGCTCGGCGCCTGCAGAGCTTGCATTTCCGAGGGCAGGCCGGGAATCGGCTCCTCCAGCTCGGCGGCCCTGGCGAGCAGTTCCTGCTTTTCGACGTTGACTGTCAGCGGTTGCGTCATGGCGGTGGTCCTCCTTCGGCTGTCTGGACCGTTGGAGAAGACCTTCTCCTCAAACCCTCAAAGGATTCTTGGAACCGATCGGCCCATCAGTTGGGCCGAACCTCGATGCCGCAAAAGACTTGGCTAAAAGCCAAGCCGTCCAAGCTGTTTAGGGTCGCTTTGCCAGTTCTTGGCGACCTTGACGCGCAGGTCGAGATAGACCTTGGTGCCCAGCAGCTTCTCGATCTGAGCCCGCGCCGCCGTCCCCACTTCGCGCAGCCGGGCCCCGCCCTTGCCGATGATGATGCCCTTCTGACTGTCCCGCTCGACGTAGAGCAGCGCGTGCACGTCGATCAGGTCGTCGCGATCCTCCCGCTCGTTCACCTCGTCGATGACCACCGCCAGCGAATGCGGAAGCTCGTCGCGAATCCCCTCCAGCGCGGCCTCGCGGATCAGCTCGGCCATCAGGATCTCTTCGGGCTCATCGGTCAGCTCACCGTCGGGGTAATACGCCGGGCCGGGAGGCAGCGCCGCGGCCAGCACGTCGATCAGCACGTCGACCTGGCTGCCGGCCACCGCCGACACCGGGACGATTTCGGCCGAGCCGTCGACGAGTTCACTGACCGCGACCAGCTGGGCGGCCACCCGGTCCTTGGGCACTTTGTCGATCTTGGTGACGATCACCACGAGGGTGGTTCTCGGTGCGACCGAACGAATCTGGTCGAGGATCCAGCGGTCTCCAGGACCGATCGCCTCGTCGGCCGGGATGCACAGCCCGATGACGTCGACTTCGGTGTAGGTGTCGCGGACCAGGTCGTTGAGTCGTTTACCCAGCAGGGTGCGTGGCCGGTGCAGGCCCGGGGTGTCGACCAGGATGATCTGAAAGTTCTCCCGGTGCACGATGCCGCGGATGGTGTGGCGAGTGGTCTGCGGGCGCTTCGACGTGATCGCCACCTTGGTACCGACCAGAGCGTTTGTCAGCGTCGACTTGCCGGTGTTCGGCCGGCCCACCAAACATACGAAGCCCGAACGGAATTCGCTCATAACGGGGTGCCGGCACGGTCGGTGAGAATGATCGCGGCGGTCGGGCTGAGCTCGCGCACCGCGGCGATGCCGGGGTCGTCTGCCGAGCCGGCCACCAGCACGGCGGCCTCCAGGCCGGTGGCCCCGCTGGATACGGCCGCGGCCACCGCAGCCTGCAGCCCGGTGAGCCGTAACGCCGATAAGTCCACCGGCGCAGCCGCATACGTGCGGCCGTCGACATCTCGCACCGAGGCGGCACCGTCGGCCTGGACGCGGGCCATCGCGGCGCGCGCCAGCACCACCAGCTTTTCGTCCTCGGCGTCGAGCTGCTCAGCCATGGTGAGTGTCCTCCAGCTCGTGCTCCTCCGATTCGACCGGGCTCAGCAGCACGGTGCCGATCCGCAGCCGCCCGCGATGGTCGGGGCCACCCTCGGCACGCAGCCGCAGGCCGTGCGAGACCACCTCGGCGCCGGGCAACGGAACCCGGCCCAACTCCAGAGCCATCAGGCCGCCCACCGTGTCGACGTCGAGATCGTCGTCGAATTCGACGTCGTAGAGCTCGCCGACGTCTTCGATCGGCAGCCGCGACGACACCCGAAAGTGCTTGTCGCCCAAATCTTCTATCGGCGCCACCTCGGCCTCGTCGTACTCGTCGGCGATCTCGCCGACGATCTCCTCCAGCACGTCTTCGATGCTGACCAGGCCGGCGATCGCGCCGTACTCGTCGACGAGCAGCGCCATGTGATTGCGGTCGCGCTGCATTTCACGCAGCAGCGCATCCAGCGGCTTGGAGTCCGGCACGAACACCGCGGGGCGCATCACCTCCGACACCTTAGTGTCGCGGCCACCATCGGCAGCCGAAAACGCCTGCTGGACAAGGTCTTTAAGATACACTACCCCGACGATGTCGTCGACGTTCTCGCCGATCACCGGAAGGCGGGAATGTCCGCTGCGCACGGCCAAGTTCATGGCTTGGCTGGCGAATTTGTCACTTTCGATCCAGATCATCTCGGTCCTCGGCACCATCACTTCACGCGCCGGTGTGTCACCGAGTTCGAACACCGACTCGATCATCCGGCGCTCATCGGCGGCCACCACGCCGCGCTGCTGGGCCAGGTCGACGACCTCGCGCAGCTCGATCTCGGACGCGAACGGGCCGTTGCGCAAGCCGCGACCCGGTGTGAGCGCGTTACCGATAAGCACCAGCAGCCGGCTGAGCGGCATCAACAGGGTCGAAATCACTTGCAGCGGAAGAGCTGTCACCAGCGAAATGGAATACGCATGCTGGCGGCCGAGAGTCCGCGGACCCACCCCGATGACGACGAAGCTGGTCAGCACCATGATGGTCGCGGCGCCGAACACCGCCCAATTCAGGCCGAAGTTGTCGTAGAGAAACACCACGAGCAGCACGGTCGCGGTGACCTCACAGATGATGCGCAACAGCACCACCAAGTTGATATAGCGCGGCCGGTCGGCCATCACCCTCGACAACGACCGGGCACCGGGGCGCTCATCGCGCACCAGCTCGGCCACCCGGGCCACCGAAACCGTACTAATCGCGGCGTCGATCGCCGCGAATGCCCCACCCAGACAGATCAACGCAATCGCGCCGAGTAGCTGAGATATCCCGGTCAACGGCGCTAATGCCTTGACTCGGTCGCGGACTCTTTTTGGGCCTCGTCACCCTTGCCCCGCCGATTGAGCAACCCGGCGATGACGACGACCGCCATCACCAGCAGCCCGTATCGCACCGCCCACGGCCACCAGGCTTGGACGGGCGGGGCGGGCTGCGCCGGTTGGGTTTGGTCTCCGCGAACGGCCAGCGCCACCAGGAAGTCGCCGTTGTCGGTCGGCCCGAAGCCCGGCAGCGACTGGGTCTTACTCACCCTGATCTGCACGCCGGTGGTGGGATCGACGACCTGGCCCCAGGCCACGGTGGTGTCGTCGAGCAGGAAGGTGTCCTGACTGCCGACGGGTTGGCTCTCGTCGCGCCCCACCACCGCCACCTGGCCGATTTGCACGATCTGGTTGTCGGCGGGGACGTCGGCCAACACGTTCTGGTACAGGGTCGGCGGTGCCGGGGCGACGTACTCCGGCGGCGGCGGACCCTGCCAGTTGGGCGGCGGCACGAAGGCCCCGCCGTAGAAGCTGCCCGCCGCCAGATAGCTCTCGCCGACCGCGGTGAACGACACCAGGCCCACGGTGCCGGCATCCAGCACGATCCGGCCACCGGCCGGAAGGTAGGCATCCTGGGAAGCGCCGTCGTAGGTGTAGCGGAAGGTCATCGCCTGGCTGAGCGGGTTGTACAGGGTCGGGCGGTGATACTCGTCGTAGTCGACGAAGTCCCAGTGCCGGGGCCGGACCAGCACCTTGTTGTCGGCCCTGACCTGGTCGATGTTTTCGCTGTGGGCGGTGATGACGTTCTGCACCTGCTGGTTGAAGTCCGTCGGGGTCGGCGGCTTCGGCGGGTCGGCGAGATTGAGCCGTGCCGCGGGTGCGGCCTTGGCCGCCGCGACCGCCTGCGGTGGCGCGTCCAGCTTCTTCGGCGGTGCCATCACCCCGACGTTTCTGGGCGCACCCGGGGCCTGCGGATTGATCTTCGGGGTCTGCACCGGTGTGGGAGCCGGGCGCGTGGAAGTGGGCGGCAGGGGCAGCGGCGGTGGCTCCGGGATGTACACCGGGGTGCTCGTCGGTGCCGGGGCCGGCCGTGGCGCGGGGGCGTTGCACACGTTCGCGGTGTGATACGCGTTCACGTAAAACAGGCAGTGCTGGCAGGACACGGGGTTCGACCCCTCGCCCGCGCACGGAGACGCCTGTGCCACACCGGTCGTACCGGCCAGCACCACCAACGGCGCCAACGCCATGGCGGCGCAAACCGCGATCCAGAGTGCTCTCTTTAAAAGGCTCAATTGTCGAAATACCTTGACTTGTCCAGCAACCGGCGATCCTTCTCGTCTTGCCGGTCGTAGTGGTACGCCTCGACCTGTTCGGCTACCCACTCTTCGAGAAGCCGCCCCTGCAGGGCGAACATCTCCTTCTCCTCGTCGTGCTCGGCGTGGTCGTAACCAAGCAGGTGCAGCACGCCGTGAATCGTCAACAGCGCCAACTCATGTCCGAGACTGTGGCCCGCCGCGGCGGCCTGCTCGGCCGCGAATTCCGGGCACAGCACGATGTCGCCCAGCATCGACGGCCCCGGCTCGGGTGCGTCCGGCCGGCCGCCGGGCTCGAGCTCGTCCATCGGGAAGCTCATCACGTCGGTCGGACCGGGCAGGTCCATCCAACGCATGTGCAGGTCCGCCATCGCCGCCGTGTCCAGCAACACCATCGACAGTTCGGCGCTCGGATTGACGTCCATTCTGGCGATGACGAACCGCGCGACGCTCACCAATTCGGCTTCGGAGACGTCGATGCCCGATTCGTTGGACACTTCGATGGTCATGGCCGGCTCACCGCATCATCATCGGCGATTTCGGGTCCCGGATGCGTGCCGAGCGGCCCGATTCATGCCGGCATCCGTGTCCTCGTGGCGGGCGTAGGCGTCGACGATCTCGGAGACCAGCCGGTGCCGGACCACATCCGCGCTGGTCAACTCGGCAACCTGGATGTCGTCGATGTCTTCGAGGATGTCGACGGCCGCCCGCAGGCCCGACTTCGCTCCGCCCGGCAGGTCGATCTGGGTGATATCGCCGGTGACGACCATCTTGGAGCCGAACCCCAACCGGGTGAGGAACATCTTCATCTGCTCGGGCGTGGTGTTCTGTGCCTCGTCGAGCACGATGAAAGCGGAGTTGAGGCTGCGTCCCCGCATGTACGCCAGCGGCGCCACCTCGATCACCCCGGCCGACATCAGCTTGGGGATCAGCTCGGGATCCATCATGTCGTAGAGGGCGTCGTACAGCGGCCGCAGATACGGGTCGATCTTCTCGCTCAGCGTGCCCGGCAAAAAGCCAAGGCGCTCACCGGCTTCCACGGCCGGTCGGGTCAAGATGATCCGGGTGACCTGTTTGGACTGCAGCGCGTGGACCGCCTTGGCCATGGCCAGATACGTCTTGCCGGTACCGGCCGGCCCGATGCCGAACACGATGGTGTGGGCGTCGATGGCGTCGACGTAGCGCTTCTGGTTGAGCGTCTTGGGCCGGATCGTCTTGCCCCGGCGCGCCAGGATGTCGAGGGTGAGTACCTCCGCGGGTGACTCGTCGCCGGTGCCGACCAGCATGGCGACACTGTGACGCACCACCTCCGGCGTCAGCGATTGGCCGCTGGCCACGATCGCGATCAGCTCGGAGATCGCGCGCTCGGCGAGCGCCACGTCGGCCGGTTCGCCCGAGATGGTGACGGCGTTGCCGCGAACATGCAGGTCGGCGCTGAGTACGCGTTCGAGGGCGCGCAGATTCTCGTCTGACGAGCCCAGCAAACCGACGACGAGATCAGGAGGAATGTCGTTGCTGCTGCGCACCTGAGCGTCGGCCTGCAGGGCCCCAGCTGCATCAGCAGCGTTGGTCTCGCGTGGCGTCACGTGGTTTCCGGTGCCTGCCTTCTCGGCTCGTCAGGGGTTGTGCGGATGCCTCAGTGTACGCCGAGGGCTCCGTCTGGTCAGCCGCGAGCGGCCCCGGCGGCCCCACCTCGACGGTTTGCTCCCATCGGCCGGTGAGCACGCCGAGCGCGCCCAGGGCCACCGCGGCGGCCGTCGAAGTCCGCAGCACCTGCGGGCCAAGCCGTATCGCGACGGCGCCCGCGTCGGTCAGCGCCGCCAGCTCCTCGGGCGCGACACCGCCCTCGGGGCCGACCACCAGGAACAGTGAGGTTGCCCGCGCCACCGCGACGTCCGCGATCCCCTCGGTCGCCGACTCGTGCAGGACCACGACCATCGCGCCACCGGCCACTTCGTCGCGGATCCGCTGGACCAGAGCCGCCGTCGACACCACACCGTCGACGGGTGGAATGTGTGCCCGCCGCGATTGCCGGGCCGCCGACCGGGCGACCGCACGCCAGCGGCGCAGCCCCTTCTCGACGCGGGCGCCCTGCCAGCTGGCCACGCAGCGGGCGGCCTGCCAGGCCACGAACGCATCCGCGCCGGCCTCGGTGGCCAATTCGATCGCCAACTCCGAACGATCGGACTTGGGCAGCGCCTGCACCACCGTCGCCGACGGCTGCGGCGGGTCGACGGTCCAGCGGTCCAGCACCCGGGCGCGCAGCCCGTCGCGCCCGGATTGCTCGACCACGCAGCGGGCCAAACCACCGGCGCCGTCGCCGAGCACCAGTTCCTCCCCGGACCGGATCCGGCGCACCGTCGCGGCGTGAAACCCCTCATCGCCGTCCACGACGGCCAGCCCACCGGTGTCGGGCAATGCTTCGGCGTAGAACAGCGTCGCCACCATGTGTGGGCCTCGGGTCGTGGCTAGCGCCCGGTGAAGGTCTCGCGCAGCCGGCTGAACAGACCACTGCCGGTGTGCGTCGAGCGGACCTCGGGCACGTCGCGGCTGCGGCGGGTCTTCAGCTCGCGCAACAGTTCGCTGTCGTGGTGGTCCAGCCGCGTGGGAACCACCACCTCGACGTGCACGTGCAGATTCCCCCGGGTGGCCGAGCGTAGCTGCGGCATCCCGTGGCCGCGCAGCGTGATGACCGAACCCGGTTGGGTGCCAGGCGGAATGACGATCTCGCTGGTGCCGTCGAGGATGGCGTCGACGCTGAGCGTGGCGCCGAGTGCGGCGTCGACCATCGGCACCGACACCGTGCAGTGCAGGTCGTCGCCGTCACGGACGAAAATGTCGTGGGCCTGCTCGTGCACCTCGACGTAGAGGTCACCGGCCGGGCCTCCCCCGGGCCCGACCTCGCCCTGAGCGGCCAGCCGAACCCGCATGCCGTCGCCGACACCGGCGGGAATCTTGACGCTGATCTCGCGGCGGGCCCGCACCCGGCCGTCGCCCATGCACTGATGGCACGGGTCGGGGATGACCACGCCGACGCCGCGGCAAGTGGGGCACGGTCGCGATGTCACCATCTGTCCCAGCAGCGAACGCTGCACGGACTGCACCTCGCCGCGACCGCCGCAGGTGTCGCACGGGATCGGTGCGGAATCGCCGTTGGTGCCCTTGCCCTGGCAGCGGTCGCACAGCACCGCGGTGTCGACGGTGACCTGCTTGGTCACGCCGGTCGCGCACTCCTCGAGATCCAGCCGCATCCGCAACAGCGAGTCCGAGCCGGGCCGAACCCGGCCGATCGGACCGCGAGACGTCCCACCCCCGGTGAAGCCGCCACCGAAGAACGCCTCGAACACATCACCCAGGCCGCCGAAACCGCCGAAACCGCCGCCGGCTGCCGCATTCTCCAGCGGGTCCCCGCCGAGGTCGACGATGCGGCGCTTCTCCGGATCGCTGAGCACCTCGTAGGCGACGCTGATCTCCTTGAACTTCGCCTGTGCGGCCTCGTCGGGGTTGATGTCGGGATGCAATTCGCGCGCCAACTTCCGGTACGCGCGTTTGATCTCCGCATCGCCGGCGTTCTTGCTCACACCCAGCAGCCCGTAATAGTCGCGTGCCACGCCTGACCTTTCTTGTGCCGCGCGTTACGCGGCTGTCCACAAACTCTGCGGGTGCACCGTCATCGGGCACCCAGGACTTCGCCAATATAAAGAGCAACCGCGGCCACGCTGGCGATAGTTCCCGGATAGTCCATTCGTGTGGGGCCCAGCACACCCATACCGCCGTACACGGTGTCCATGGTGCCGTACACGGTAGACACCATCGAAGTGCCCGCCATCTGCTCGGCCGCCGTCTCATGGCCGATTTGCACCGTGACCTTGCCGGCCTCCTGCTGGGCTGCCAGCAACCGCAGCACCACCACCTGCTCCTCGAGCGCTTCGAGGATAGAGCGCAGCGAACCACCGAAGTCCGCGGAGTTGCGGGTCAGGTTCGCGGTGCCGCCCATCAGCAGGCGCTCTTCGGTGTGCTCCACCAGCGATTCCAGCAACACCGTCGCCGAACGGCCGATCGCGTCGCCCAGCCCGCCGGCGCCGCCCAGCTGCTGGGCGAGATCGGCCACCGCGACCGACGCCGCGGCGAGCTTCTTGCCTTCCAGGGCCTGGCCCAGGATCTCGCGCAGCTGGGAGAGCTGGTGATCGTCGATGACGTCGCCGAGCTCGACGATGCGCTGATCCACCCGCCCGGACTCGGTGATCACCACCATCAGCAGCCGGGCCGGCGTCAACGCGATCACCTCCAGATGCCGCACCGTCGACGTCGACAACGTCGGGTACTGCACCACGGCCACCTGACGGGTCAGCTGAGCCAGCAGCCGCACCGCCCTGCGCAGCACGTCGTCGAGGTCGACGCCGGATTCCAGGAAGCTTTGGATCGCCCGCCGCTCGGCCGCTGACAACGGCTTGACGTCATCGATCCGGTCGACGAACTCGCGGTAGCCCTTCTCGGTGGGCACCCGCCCGGAACTGGTGTGCGGCTGGGCGATGTAGCCCTCGGCCTCCAGCACCGCCATGTCGTTGCGGATGGTGGCGCTGGACACGCCAAGGTTGTGCCGCTCGACGAGCGACTTCGAACCGATCGGCTCCTTGGTGGCGACGAAGTCGGCGACGATGGCGCGCAGCACCTCGAACCGACGGTCGTCAGCACTGCCCATTGGTTGCTACCTCCTTGATCGCGTCCATTTTACGGTCTCACACATCGCGCTGACCTCGCTGCGCACGCGTCCGCCGCACATCGCGGACAAGTTTGCGGCTAGCCTGTCCAGCAGGAACTCGTTGGGCCTCGACGACGCATCGGAGAAGATCCGCCAATGATTTTCAAGGGCGTACGAGACGGGAAGCCCTATCCGGAACACGGGCTGTCCTACCGCGACTGGTCCCAGATACCACCACAGCAGATCCGGCTCGACGAATTGGTCACCACGACCACGGTGCTGGCCCTGGATCGGCTGCTGTCGGAGGACTCCACCTTCTACGGCGATCTTTTCCCGCACGCCGTGCGCTGGAAAGGCACCATCTATCTCGAGGACGGGTTGCACCGCGCGGTCCAGGCCGCGCTGCGGAATCGCACCGTGTTCCATGCCCGGGTGTACGACATGGACATACCGCTGAGCCAGCAGACCCAGGGATCGGGTTCGACGTTCGGGCACTAGCCCGGTCACGTTTGCGCGTCGCCGGGTGTCGACGTAGTGAGGGCCAATAACGGTCCGCACCACGACCATTCGGGAGGTTCGCCATGTCCCGGCTACAGGGAGTCTCCGACCGCGACGCCGGCCTGGGCGCCAAGATCGCCTTCTTCTTCACCAAACGCAAGCTCGCGCGGATGGCCGGACTGGAAACGGCCGGCATGCTCGAACCGCTGCGCATGTACGCCCACATCCCGCGCCTGCTCAGCGCCTACGGCAAGCTCGAGCAGGCCGAATCGAAGCTGGACATCCTGCGCCCGCGCCACCGCGCGCTGGCGGAGCTGAAGGCGGCGACGACGGTGCGCTGCGAATACTGCATCGACCTCGGCTCGCAGATCGCCCGCCAGTGGGGCATCACCGACGAAGAGCTGCTGGGGATGGCCGATTACCGCAACGCCGCGTGCTTCGACGACGTCGACAAGCTGATCCTGGAGTACGCCACCGCGATGAGCCGCACCCCGGTCGAGGTGACCGACGAGCTGTTCGACGCGCTGCGCGCCCACTTCGACACGCCGCAGCTCGTCGCCCTTACCCACGTGATCAACCTGGGCAATCTGCGGGCCCGGTTCAATATCGCACTCGGCATCGGTTCGTCCGGCTTCTCCGGCAACCGGGTGTGCGCGCTGCCCGACGCCGGCCGCACATGACGGCTTCGCTGACAGCCCGTTTCGAGGCGGCCCGGCCGCAGCTGGGCGCCCTCGCCTACCGCATGCTGGGTTCGGTCGACGACGCCCAGGACGCCGTGCAGGAAGCGTGGCTGCGGCTGAACCGCGGCTCCACCGACGGCATCGCCAACCTCGACGCCTGGCTGACCACCGTGGTGGCCCGCATCTGCCTGAACACCTTGCGCGACCGCCACACCCGTCATCGCGAGGAGCCGGTCGCCCAGCTGCCGGACCCGATCGTGGACGCCGACGGCGAATTCGATCCCGAACACCGCGCGATGCTGGCCGACGCGGTGGGCCTGGCGTTGTTCGTCGTGCTGGACACCTTGGCGCCGGCGGAGCGGCTGGCGTTCGTCCTGCACGACGTCTTCACCGTGCCGTTCGACCAGATCGCGCCGATCGTCGACCGCACCCCGGAGGCGACCCGCAAGCTGGCCAGCCGGGCACGCCGGCGCATCCACGAGGCGGACCCGCTTCCCGACGCCGACATCGCCGCGCAACGCGAGGTCGTCGACGCCTTCTTCGCGGCCGGGCGGTCCGGTGACTTCGACCGGCTGGTATCGGTGCTACATCCCGATGTCGTGCTGCGCGGTGACTTCGGTTCCGGCGCGGGGCTTTTCCGGGCCGAGGGTGCGTCGTCGGTGGCCCAGCTGGCCCGCGGCTACGCGGGCCCCGAGCGCGAGGTCCGCCCCGCAACCATCAACGGGGCGGCCGGCGCGGTGGTGTTCGTCGCCGGCCGGCCCACCTCGATCATGGCGTTCATCGTGCGCGACGGCGTGGTCGCCGCGATCGACGTGCTGGCCGACCCGCGGCGCATCGCCCGACTCGACCTGAGCGCTGTATCCGGCTAGTTCACCGCGCTGGCGGCCTGCAGCAATGCCAGTGCCGCGTCGTGCTGCAGCACCCAGTTGCCACCCTGCTGAACGAACACCAGCTGCTTGTTGACCGGCCCGGCGAACTTCGGACCCGCGATGGCCACCTGGGCGGCGGCCGTGTTGGGCCCGGCCGGCACGATGTTCGTCACGGTGAAGGTCTCCGGGAAGTTGCCGTTCCGGTAGGCCTTGCGCAGGTCGTGGTCGGCAACGTGGCCCTCGTCGGGATTGATGCCGTTCTCGACCAGCCCGACCTTGACGGAGTAGCCCACGCCCGGGTCGGTGGCCTGGATGCAGAGGTTGCTCAACTGATCGGCCGTCGGCAGGCCCGGCCCCACCGGCGCAGGCGCGGGAGGCGGCGGCGGCTCCTGCGGTAAGGGCGCACCAACCGCGGCCAGCTGCACCGCGGGCGCCGGCGCTGCGACCGACGCGATGCCGGCGGCCGCCCCGCCGACGATGGCCAACGCCGCCATGCTCATAGCTACGGATTTCACGTTTCCCCCTTTAGCGGCCCGCTCCGGGCCAACTTGACGGATGCTACTCACTGCCCGGCGGCCTGAATCAGCTCCATCGCCGAGGCGCGCGACAACATCCAGCTGCCCTGGTTGACGAACGTGACGTTCTGCGTCACCGGGTTCGACAGCTTCGGGCCGGAAACCGCGACGTCCGCCGTCACCGTTCCCGCCGCGCCCGGCGCAATGTTGGTGATGGTGAACGTCAACGGCAGGTCGCCGTTCTTGGCGGCCTTTTGCAACTTGTGGTCCGCGATGTGTGCCGCGGTTCCGCTGATGCCGCCTTCGACCAGATTGCCCTTGTTCGCGAACGACACGCTCGGGTCGGCGAGGCTGTTCAGCAGGCCGGTGAGCTGGTCCGCGGTCGGAACGTCGGCAGCGGGGACCGGGACGGGCGGCGGTGGGTCTTGCGGAAGCGGTGCGCCGACGGCCGCGAGCTGCACTTGCGCGGCCGGGACGGCGGCGATCGAAGTGACACCGATGGCCGCGGCGCCCAGGGCACCCAGGGCGGCCACACCTGTCACGATGGCTTTGACGGATTTCATGATTCCCCCTTCGGCGTGCAGCGTCGTGACGGGAATGTCACCCACACCTGGTGTAGATGGTGTAGTTGTGCACCTTGTGACAGATGCTACGCGGGATATCGCCGATTAATCTGTGCGCAACCTGTGTAGCAGCCCAGAATTTTGGGTTTGCTGGCTAACCAGCCGACCGGCTCCCGGCGATCGACTCACGCAGGCTCTTCGGCCGGATGTCGGGCCAGTTTTGTTCGACGTAGTCCAGGCACTCGGCCCGGCTGGCTTCGCCGAACACCACCCGCCAGCCCGCCGGGACCTCGGCGAAGGCAGGCCACAGGCTGTGCTGCTCCTCGTCATTGACCAGCACGAAGAAGGTGCCGTTGTCGTCGTCGAACGGGTTAGTGCTCATCGTTTCTCCACCATCGCTTGGTATCTGGACAAACCTGCCGGACCGACCCAGGACCCCAGCACCCGGTCCGACAGCAGGCCGAGACAGCTCAGGTTGGGAAATCCGGGCCCCTGGGTGAGGCCGGACAGGGTGGGCAGGAACAACTTGGGGGTCACCTCGGACAGGGACAGGTCGTAGCCGATCCCCTCCTGCAGGCGCTCGGAGTCCAGCTGTCCACCCAGACCCAGTTCGAGCGTGTCGAGCGCGTCCTGGCTGAACAGTGAGGTGAACCAGAGCGCGTCGGCGCCGGAGCCGTCGATGACGAGGTCGAAACCATGCACCGTCTCCAGGTTCTCGCTGAACCGGTTGGTGGACAGCGTCAGCCGGATCTGCCCGTCGCGGCCCACCGCGTGCGCGACCCGGCCGCGCAGATGGCGGATGCGGTCGTCGGCCAGCAGCGCTTCTTGCACATTCGCCGAGAACACGCCGCGGTCGGTGCGCGACAGCGCGTCGCGGCGCTCGTCCAGCGTCAGCGCGGTCCAGTCGGTGGGATCGGAGAACAACGAGTTCTCGAAGAAACTCTCGCCCCGGGTGAACAGCGTCACCTGCGGCGAGATGACCGTGATTGTCGAAACCCGGTGCCGGAAAAGCTCATTGAGCATCGAGGCGGCCGTCTCACCGCCGCCGATCACCGCGACCCGCTCGGCGGTGATGCGGTCGTGGCCGGCGGCGCGGTCCCAGAACTGGGCGATCGACATCATTCGCGGGTTGCCGGGCAGCAGTGATTTCTCCGCCTGGCCCGGCCCGGTGATCATCAACGCATCCGCGTGCACGGTGGTCTCGTGGGTGTGCAGCGCCCAGCGGTCGCCGATGACGCCGAGCCCGTCGACTTCGCCGTGCACCACTTGCATGCCGACCTGGTCGGCGACCCAACCCAGGTACTGGCTCCATTTGCGGTGCGGCGGAGCGGGTCTGCCCCGATCGATCCACTCGGCGAACGACGCCGTCGCGATCAGATAGGACTGCCAACTGTACCGCATCATCAGCTCGTCGAGCTCGCCGTTGCGGCGCGGCACCAGCGCCGACCGGTAGGGGAAACCGACGTCCTTTTCCGGGCTGGTACCCAGCCGGTGCGCACCGTCGGTCCAGCCGCCGCTCGCCTGCCAGTTCGCCCCGACCCCGGTGCGTTCGACGGCGATGACGTCGGGGACCTCGACGCCCATGTCGCGCAATGCCTTGGCCTTGGCCGCGACGGCCACCGCCTTGGCGCCGGCGCCCAGGATCGCTAACGTGCTCATGTCACCACCTCCCGCAGTGCTTCAATCCAAAGTTGTTGCAACGCAGAGATGTCCGCGTCGTCGAGAATATCGGGCAGCGCGCGCCACTGCGCGGCCAGGACACGCTGCCCGTCGAATGGCAGCACGGTGGCCATGATCGTGAGTTCGTGGCGCACCGCCAGATCCGGTTCCGGCTGTGGCGATACCCCGGCCAGCAGTTCGCGCTCCGGCTTCAGGACGGTCCCGCCTCCGGTGTGGGCGGCACCGAGATAGTTCAGCAGCAGCTGCGGACCGGGCAGCGGGGCCAGGCGCGCGGCGGTGTCGGTGCGCAGATAGCGCAGCAACCCGTAGTCGAGCCCGTCACCCGGGATGGCCGCCAACTGCTCCCCGACCCGCCGCGGGTCCGCCGAGGCCACCCGCACCGGATAGATGGAACTGAGCAGTCCGATCGTGTCACCGGTGTCGATGGTGTGCGCGCCGGGCTCGTCTACCAAACCGTCTGCGCGGCCGTGGGTTTCCAGTGCCAGCAGCGGCGGCGGCGTGGCCTGGTCTCTCAGCTGGCGCCAGCGCGTCACCGTCGCCGCCGTGGCGGCCACCAGCAGATGGGGCAGCGGCAGGCCGGAATCCAGCAGCCGGTGGGTGGTGTCCGCATCGGCGGCCACTATGCCCACGATCAGATCGCGGGCCCGGTCGCGGCCCGGATCCACCCGTCGGGCACCGAGATTGGGATCGTCGCCTTCGAGCTGCGCGGCCCAGAACTGCGCGGTGTCCAGCCGCTCGGCGCGCTCGGCCAGCGCACCGGCCCAGCGCCGGTAGCTGGTGTGCTCGCGGATCGGTGCGGGCGAGTGACCGGTGCCCAATGCCGTTAGCGCGGTGTCCAATTCGCCGAGAACTACCCGCCAGGACGCCGGATCCATCGCCAACACGTGGGCGGCCAGCAGCAGAACACTCGCTCCGGTCGGTGGGCGAAGCCACACCGCGGCCAGCATCACCCCGCGCTCGGGGTCAAGCCGGTCGAGAGCGCCGGCGACGTGCCCGGGAACCACGGCTTGCAGGTCCTCCGAGACCGGCACCTCGTCGATGAGAGCCTCGGTCGCCTGCGCCGCAACCAGCGTCATGGTGGCGCGGTCCAGTCGCGTACGCAGCACCTCGTGCCCGGCAACGATGCTGGCCAGTGCGGCATCGAGCTGTTCGCGGCTGACGCCGTCGGGTAGCCGGATCGCTTCGGTCTGCGCGAGCCGGCGCGGCTCGCCGTATTCGTAGAGCCAGCGCCCGTTCGGCAGCACCGGCATGGGCCCGACGCTGTCTTCGAATTCGGTTGCAGCAGACTCATTTTCGGAATCGATCGCCTCTGCCAGTTCCCGGATGTTGGCGCATTCGAGGATGAGCCTGGCGCGCAGCGCGAGACCCCGCGCCCGCGCCGCCTGCACTACCGACAGCGCCATGATGCTGTCCAGGCCCAGCTGCAGGAAGTCCGCGGCGACGTCGACCCGAGGTTGGTGCAGCAGCTCCGAAAGCAGTTCGGCCAGTGCGACTTCCGTGGGCGTCTCGGGCCCGGCCCCGGTTTCGGTGGCCTCGGCCGCATCGAATGCGCTCAGCGCGGCTTCGTCCAGCTTGCCGTTGGCGGTCAGCGGAATTTCGTCGACCGTGATAATGCGCTGCGGAATCATGTAGCGCGGCAACCGGATACCGAGCATGCCGCGCAGCTCGGCCGCCGACGGCTTGCGCACCGCCGCTTGGGCGATCACCACATAGGCGGTCAGCCGTGCTCCGGTTTGCAGCCGCCGCACCAGCACGCCGGCGTGCTGGACGGCGGGGTGGGATTCGAGCGCCGCGGCGATCTCACCGGGCTCGACCCGGTAGCCGCGAATCTTCACCTGCGCGTCGGCGCGCCCCACGTATTGCAGTGAGCCGTCGGGCCCGCGACGCACCAAATCGCCGGTGCGGTACATCCGCTCTCCGGCGGCGAACGGATCGGCAAGGAATCGGTGGCTCGTCTCCCCCGGGCGGCCCAGATAACCGCGGGCCAACTGCGCGCCGGCCAGGTAGAGCTCGCCGGTCGCCCCGACGGGCACCGGGCGCAGCCCCGAGTCCAGCACGTAACCGCGGGTGTGCCGGGTCGGCCGTCCGATCGACGGCTCGTCATACTCCGCGATGTCGGCCACTACCGCCTCGACGGTGGTTTCGGTTGGGCCGTAACAGTTGTAGGCGCGCAATCCAGTTCGTGCGCATTCGTTACGGATCAGGGCCCACGCCGACTTACCGAGCGCTTCGCCGCCCAGCGCCAGCGCTGCCAGCGGAACCGTCGTGAGCAAGCCGCAGGCGGTGAGTTGGGCGAACATCGACGGCGTGGTGTCGATCATGTCGACGCCGTGCGCGCCGATCGCCGCGACAACGGCCTCGGCGTCGGTCTGGGTCGGCTCGTCGATGACGTGCACACCGTGGCCGTCGAGCAGTGCGACCAACGGTTGCCAGGCGGCGTCGAACGCGAACGACCATGCGTGTGCGATGCGCAGCGGGCGACCCAACCGGGTGGCCGCGGGCCGCAACACGGCGTCCAGATGATCGTCGGCATACGCGCCGACTGCCGCGTGAGTTCCTATGACGCCCTTGGGTTCTCCCGTTGTCCCCGAGGTGAACACGACATACGCGGCCTGCTCCGGCGGCACGTCGACCGGTTGGAAGCCGGCGGCGGTGGGTCCCCCGGCCGCCAGCAGTTCCTCGTCGACGATGATCGATGCCCCGGTTTGGCGCAGAATCGACTCCACCCGTTCGGGAGGAAAACCCGGCTCCATCGGCACGCACATCCCGCCGGCCTTGAGCACCGCGAGGATCGCGACGATGTACTCCGGGCCACGGAAAAGCCGGATGGCCACCGGGGTTTCGCGCTTCACCCCGCGCTCGGCCAGCCGCGCGGCCAGCGCGTTGGCGAGGTCGTCGACCTCGCGGTAGCGCAGCGCGCCACCCGCCCAGCTGATCGCGACGTTGTCGGGTGACTCGGCCGCGACCTCGGCGAACCGGGTGTGGATCCCGCGCGCCGGCGGGGCTGATGCTGTCGCGGCCGTCACTGCCTCGTCGTCGAAGAGGACGCTGACCTCACGCAGCGGGCGCTCCCAGGCCTGCAGCAGTCGCTCGGCGGTGGTCAGCACTCGCCGGCCCAACAACTCGGCGGTGGTGCCCCCCAACGCGCCGTCGAGCACCTCGACCAACACCACCAGCTCGCGCCCCTCCAGGTGGGCGGCGATCGCGACCGGGAAGTGGGACAGGCTCTGCAGCGCGGCCGGCCGGAATTTCGCACTGCCGGCGGTCAATTCGCCGCCGGCGACCAGGCCGCCCAACGGGAAGTTCTCGTAGACGAGCAGCGTGTCGAACATCTCCCCCACGCCACCGATGGCCCGCAACTGCGCATGCCCGAGAAAACCGTGCTCGCGCAGCAGCGCGGCGTTGCGCTGCACCGCACGGCATTGGTCGCCGACGGCGGCGGCCGCGTCGAGCCGGACCCGCATCGGCACCGTGTTGATGAACAGTCCGATCATCGTCTCGACGCCGGCAAGTTCGGGTGGTCGGCCGGAGACGGTGACCCCGAAGACCACGTCATGGGTGTCGGTCAGCCGCGACAACACCAGGGCCCAGGCCATTTGCATCAGAGTGTTGACGGTGATCCCGCGCGAGCGGGTGCCGTCGACGAGTCGCTCGGCGTCCTCGGCCGGCAACCGCAGTTCGGTGCTGCGCGGCAAGCCGGCCTGCTGCCCGTCGGCCGCCTCGGCCGAACCAAGCGAAGCCGCCAGCTTGGTGGGGCCGGGCAGGCCGGCCAGGTGCTGGCGCCAAACCTGTTGACTTGCTTCGGGATCGCGGCTGGCCAGCCAACCGATGTAATCGCGGTACGGCCGCGGCGCAACGGGCAACGCCGCCGGGTCTCCCCCGGCCCCGTACAAGATCATCAGCTCGTTGACGAATACGGGCAACGACCAGCCGTCGATCACGATGTGGTGCGCGGTGATCACCAAACGCCATTGTGGGCCGGGCAATTCGATCAGCAGGAACCGAATGGCCGGCCCCCGTTCTAGATTGAACGGTCGCCGGCGTTCGGCCTCCTCCAGCGCCTGCACATCCTCGGGTGCGGCCTGGACCACTCGCCACGGCAATTCGACCCGAGACGGCACGATCTGCACCGGACGCGCAATCCCCCGGCTGAAGAAGCTGGCCCGCAGATTCGGGTGTCTGGCCAACAATTTTGACGCGCAGTCGCGTAACAGCTCGGCGTCGAGTACACCGGAGATGTCTGCGGCCATCCCGATCACGTATGGATCGTCGGCCGCTTCACCTTCGACGAATTCGGTGAGCGCGCTCAGCGAATACAAGCCCTCTTGCAGGGGGCTCAACGCCATCACGTCCTCGATGTCGGGTGCGACATCGGTTTTGGTAGCGGTCATGACGTGCCGTCGCGCGACGACGACCACAGCTGCGACACGGCGGCCAGATCGTCGGCCGACAGTCCGGACGCGGTCATCGGCTCGAAGCGGGTGTCGGCCGGCACGTCGGCCTGATCCGAATCGGTCTGCCCGTCGCCCAGAGCGTCCAGGGCGGCCGCCAGCTGCTCTACCGTGGGATGCTCGAAGACCATGCGCGGGCTGACCGACAGGCCGGCCGCGCGGGCCCGCGCCGACAGCTGCACCGAGAGGATGCTGTCGCCGCCGAGGGCGAAGAAGTCGTCGAACCGTCCGACCTGCGGGGTCGACAGCAGTTCGGCGAACACCGTCGCCAGGGCCCGCTCGGTGTCGGTGCGCGGCGGCTCGATCTGTCCACCCGTGCTGACCGCCGGCTTGGGCAGCCCGGGCCGGTTCAGCTTGCCCGAGTCGGTCTTGGGCATCGCGTCGAGCACGGTCAGCGACGAGGGCATCATGTATCCCGGCAGCGTCGTCGCGATCGCCGCACGCACCGCGCCCGCGAAGGCCGCCTTCTCGGCGTCGCCGACGATCGGTCGCTGCGGCACCACATATCCGGCCAGCGAGAGACCGCCGTGCACCTCCCAGGTGCGGGCCGCCGCCGAGGCCACGCCGTCGGCCGCGGTCAATGCGGCCTCGAGCTCACCCAACTCGATCCGGAAACCACGCACGTTGACCTGGTGGTCGATCCGGCCGGCGAACTCCAGCTGCCCATCCTCGGTCCACCGGGCCAGGTCGCCACTGCGGTACAGCCGCGAACCGGGTTCCAGCGCATACGGATTGGCGACGAATCGCGTCGCGGTCAGACCGGGGCGCTTCCAGTAGCCGCGGGCCAGCTGGTCGCCGGCGTAGTACAGTTCGCCGACCACACCGACCGGCACCGGGCGCAGACCCTCATCGAGCAGGAAAGCGTCGCCACCCGGTACCGGCTTGCCCACCAACGGATTCGGCAGACCGAGCGGCCCGCGCGACACCGCGCCGGAGGTCTCGGTGGAGCCGATGTTGTTCAACAGCTGAATGTCCGCGGCGTCGCCACACACGGCCACCAGCCGCTCCAACAGCGACATGCTCACCGGCTCGCCGCCGCAGACCAGCCGCGACAGGGATCGCACCACATCGGGCCGGGTGTCGACCAATGCCGAGACCAGGCTCGGCACCGCCGTCACCTGCGCCACCGAATGGCGGTCCATCAACGCCCCGAGGGCTTCGGCATCGCGGTGCTCGGCGTCGTCGGCGAGGATCATCGTGGCCCCGGCCGCCAGGCCGGCCAGCATCTCCATACCGCCCTCGAGGAAGGTGATCGAGGCCTGCGCCAGGCGAATGTCGTTGGCGCACGGCGGGTAATGCCGCAACTGCCAATCGAGCCGGGCCGACATCGACCGATGCGTGCCCACCGCGCCCTTCGGCTTGCCGGTGGACCCGGACGTGAACACCAAATACATCGGGTCGTCAGGATGGGGTGCGCTCGCCGGCGGCGCCGCGTCGCCGCTCTCCACCACCGCACGTACCTGCGGGTCATCCAGCGAAATCACCGTGACACCGGGCACTTCCGGCGTGCTGTCCGCGGCTTCGGCCGTCGCCAGCACCACCGGCGGCACGACGTCGTCGAGCATGAATTGCTTGCGCATCAATGGATAGCCGGGATCGATCGGGAAGTAACCGCCACCGGCTTTCATGATGGCCACCAGCGCCACCACCATGTCGATGCCGCGCCGAGTCGAGAGCCCGACCAGCGACCCCGGGGTCACCCCGTGTTCGGCGAGCAGCGCCGCCAGGTTGTCCGAGCGGCGGTGCAGCGCAGGGTAATCGAGCTGCTCACTACCGCAGCGCACCGCGATCCGGTCGGCACCCCAACTCCGGCTGGGAGCCAGCAATTCGGGAATGGTGCGCGGCCGGTCGTGTGGCGCCCGAGCACCGCGGCTCCACTCGTCGACGATGCGGCGCTGCTCGTCGTCATCGATCACCGCAACGTCGCGCAGTGTTTGGTCGACGTTGTCGGCGAACTCGCTGATGATCCGGGCCAGCCAGCCGGCCAACCGCTCGATGGTGGACCGGCTGTACAGCTCGGTGCGGTAGATGACGTCGCAGTTGTATCCGGTGCCGTCCGCGCCGTCGGTGCCCAAGAAGTTGACGCTGAGGTCGGCATGCGCCATGTCGAAAACCGGGTCCAGCGAGGTGATCACCGTGTCCTCGCCGTCGCGGGCGTCCAGGCCCGCATCGATGACCCGGGTGGCGGGCAGGTGATCGCGGACGTGCACCACGACCTGGAACAACGGGTTGCGCGATAGCGAACGCACCGGGCTCACGCTGTCGACCACCCGGTCGAACGGCAGATCCTGGTGGGCGTAGGCCGCCAGCGCCGTCTCACGCGCGCGGGCCAGCGCCTCGCGCAGCGTCGGATTGCCGTCGAGGTTGTTGCGCAGTACCAGGATGTTGACGAAAAAGCCGATCAGCTGGTCCAATTCGGCCTCGGTACGTCCGGCAACCGGAGTGCCCAACGGAATGTCCACGCCGCCACCGGCCTTGTGCAGCACCACCGCGACGGCCGTTTGCAGCAGCATGAATTCGGTGATGCCCAACTCGCGGCACAATTCGGCAAGCTTGCCGCGGGTGGCCGAGTCGATGCGGAACGCGACGGATTCGCCCGCACCGCTGGGCACCGGCCGGCGGGCGAAGTCCGGCCGCAGCCCGGTGTCCTCCGGCATTCCGGCCAGTTGCCGTGTCCAGTACTCGCGCTGCTCGCTGGCAATTGCGGACTCCTGGCCACCGGCGTCACCCAGGAACGCGCTCTGCCATACCGCGTAGTCGGCGTACTGAACCCGAAGCGGTGCCCAGGACGGCGCCTCACCCGAACGCCGAGCCCGATAGGCGTCAAGGACATTGGAGAACAGCACGCCGGCCGACCAGTGGTCGGAGGCGATGTGATGGACCACGAAGGACATCACATGTTCGTCGGTGTCAACGCCGGCGCGCAGCAGGGCGACCCGGATCGGTCGCTCGCTGTCAAGCTCGAAGCAGTGCTGACGCTCGGCGTCCAGTTGCTCGGTCAGCCACGCTTCGCTGTCCTTCTCAGCACCGTCGAAGGCAGCCCGGCGGATCGGCAGGTCACCGGCCGGATTGACCACTTGATAGGGCACACCGTCGATTTCGACGTAGCTGGTGCGCAGGATTTCGTGACGGGCGACGACGTCGCCGATGGCGGCGATCAGCGCCTCGATATCCCACGGCCCGCTCAGCTTCGCGGCGAAGGGGATGTTGTTGACCCAGCTGGGCCCGTCGATGCGGTACGCGAACCAGCTGCGCAGCTGTGACGCCGAGAGCGGCTGGGGCTCTTCGTGAGCGGTCGCGATCAGCTTGGGCCGCGACTCGACCAGCGTGCCGGACCCCGTCTGGTCGACCCGCTCGGCCAGACGGCCCACCGTCGCAAGCTCGAAGATGTCGCGAATGCCAAGCTCCACACCGCAATCCGAGCGGATCGCGGTGACCAGCTTGGTGGCCACCAGGGAGTGGCCACCCAAATCGAAGAACGAGTCGTCGACACCTACCCGGTCGTGGCCGAGCAGGGTGGAAAACAGTGCGGCGATGCGCCGTTCGGTCGGCGTCGTCGGGTCGCGGTATTCGGCGCCGGCCGCGATCTCCGGTTGCGGCAAGGCGGTCCGGTCGATCTTCTGGTGGGCGGTGATCGGAATCTCGTCGAGTACCACGTAGCCGGCCGGCGTCATATAGTCCGGCAGCGCCGCGGCCACCCGGGCCCGGATACGTTCGACGTCAACGGATTCGGTGCCACAATCCGGGGCCGGGGTCACATAACCGACCAAGCTCTTGCCCAGCCGGGGCAGGTCCACGGCCAGTACGACCGCCTGCCCGACGCTGGGGTCGACCGAGATGGCGGCGGCGATCTCGCCCAACTCGATGCGGAAGCCGCGAATCTTCACCTGCTCGTCGGCGCGGCCGACGAACTCGATGTCTCCGTCGGCGTTGCGGCGGGCCAGGTCACCCGACCGGTACATCCGCCCGCCCGCGGTGTTCGGGTCGGCGACGAAGCGTTCGGCCGTTAGTCCCGGCCTGCGGTGATACCCCTGCGCGACATGTGTTCCGGCGATGTAGATTTCGCCGATCACGCCCACCGGGACCGGCTGCAGCGCGTCATCGAGCAGATACACCTGCGTGTTGATCTTGGGCCGGCCGATCGGCACGATGCGGGTGCCCTGCGTTCCCTGCACCGGATAGCTGGTGCAGTTCACGACGGTCTCGGTCGGACCGTAGAAGTTGTACAGCAGCGCGTCGAAGGTGGCGTGGAACTTGTCGGCGATCTCGCCGGGCAGGGCCTCCCCACCGATGGGCACGCGCCGCAGCGAGCGCCACTGGTTGACGCCTGGCAGCGACAGGAACAGCCCCAGCAGCGACGGCACGAAGTGCATCGAGGTAATGCCTTCGCGGCTGAGCAAATCGGTCAGGTAGCCGATGTCGCGCAGCCCGTCGGGTCGTGGAATCACCAGCCGCGCACCCATGATCAAGGTGCCGAAGATCTCGCCCATCGACACGTCGAAGCTGGGTGAAGCGACCTGCAGCAGCGATTCGGTTGCGTCTATCTGGTATTCGTCGCCGAACCAGACGAAGTACTCGGCGATCGGCGCGTGCGGCACCGGGACACCCTTGGGCAGCCCGGTCGAACCCGACGTGTAGATCAGGTAGGCGGTGTTGTGCGGGCTCAGCGGGCGAATCAGCTCGGGCGCGGTGACCGGGTAGTTCGACAGGCCGCTAACCGGTTCGCGCAGAACCAGTTTGGCGTCCGCATCACCCAGGATGAACGAGATTCGTTCCTGCGGGTAGGTGGGGTCCACCGGCATGTACACCGCGCCGGCTTTGAGGATGCCCAGCGCCGTGATCACGAGTTCGGGCGACTTGTCCAGCAGCAGCGCGACCCGGTCCTCGGTGCCGATACCCTGCTCGATGAGCCAGTGCGCCAGGCGGTTCGACTCTTCGTCGATCTCTCGGTAGGTGTAGTTGCGACCCTCGTAGCCGACCGCGATGGCGTCGGGCGTCTGCGCTGCGCGCCGACTGACCAACTCCGGCAACGTGGCTGCCGGAGTGCTGAACTCTTCGCCCGTCGACATTCGGCGCAGCCACTCGGCGTCTTCGTCGCTCATCAGCGCGCACGCGGACAGCGCCTTGTCGGGGTTGCCCAGCGCGCTGTCCAGCAGTACGACATAGTGCCGCAGCAGCTGTTCCACCAGCGGACGATCCAGCACCTCGACCAGATACTCGGCCTCGACCAATCCGCCGCCGTTCGCGCACCGCTCCAGCTCCACCATGAAGCTCAGTGGCAGCTGGTTGAAGTGACCGCGCAGCTCGGCGCGCGCACACTGCACACCCGGCGGGCAGAAGCCGGGGCCGTCGGCGTCGCGCTGGCCGAAGCTCACCCGGGTCATCCGGTCCGCGCCGTGGCGGCGATCGGGATTGGATTCGCGCACCAGCCAATCCAGGTCGGCACGCGAATGCGCGAAGGCGCCCACGGCGCTGTCCCGGGTTTGGGTCAGCAGTTCCCGGAATGTCTGGTGGGAGTGCGGTTGCAGCCGAATCACCACGGTGTTGCCGTAATAGCCGATCGCGTCCTCGGTTCCGACGCCGCGATTCAGCACCGGAACCGCGACCAGGAAGTCACTCGACTGGGTGTAGCGCTGGATAAGTGCGGCGAAGGCCGACATCAACACCATGTAAGGAGTGGCGCCGGTGTCCCGGGCCAGTACCGCGACCCGATCGACAACGTCGGCCGGCAACCGCGTCGTCGTGCGCTGCGCGCGCCAGGTGCTCGGCACCACCGAACCGTTGGCACCCGGAAGCTCAAGCGGCTCAGGGAGATTCGAGATCAGTGGCCGCCAGTAGTCCGCGTCCTCCTGGTGGCTTGGGGCGTCGGCGAATGCCGGCTCGACGGCCGGGGCCGGCGCCGCCGGCGCGGCAGCGAAACCGTCCGGGTCGGTGTACGCGCGCGTCAGATCGGCGAAGAACGGCGCCCAGGACCCGTCGTCCCACGCAATGTGGTGGGCGGTGAACAGCAGTATCAGTTCGTCGGCCGACAAGCGCGCGACGGTGACCCGCAGCGGCGAATCCTTGGCCAGGTCGAAGGGGCGGCAGAAGTCTCGTTGCGCCAGCACGTCCAGCCGCAACCGCCGCGACTGCTCGGCCAGGCCCGAAAGGTCGTGCTCGGCCCAGTCCGGCCGTAGATCCGCACGGATCACCGGATACGGGAGGCCGTCGCTGTCGGTCTCGTAGGTGGTGTGCAGCACACGGTGGCGCGCGGCCACGGCATTGACCGCGTCGCCCAGCCGCGCCACGTCGACGGTGCCGGTGACGCGATACGAGACGCAGACGTTGAGCAGCGCGCTGTCGGGGTCGACCGACTGCACGAACCACATCCGGTGCTGGCCGCCAGACATGCGCGGCTCGTCGAAGGTCGCTACTGTGCCCGCGGCCTCGGGCCTGGCCAGGCCGCGTTCAGCGATCTTGCGGCGCAACAATTCCAGGCGCTTTTCGTCAAGCCGGGCGCTGGCATTGGAAGTGTCAGTCACGCTAGGAGTCCAACCTTTCTAGCATCGCGAGCGTCGAGTGTTGCGCCCCGATTCCAGCGGCGCCGGCTTCCAACCTCGGCGAAGCCTTCGGCCCGCCGGCCCCGCCCGCGCCCAACGCATTGATCAATTCGTGCACAGTGATGCCGCCGAGCATGCGGGCCACCGGCACCGAGCTGCCCACCGTCCGGCGTAGCCGCTTGCGCAGATCCAGCGCGAGCAACGAGTCCACACCGAGGTCGATCAGAGAGGCACTCGGGTCAATCGAGGATGAATCACCCAAGTGCAATGTCGCGGCCAGCTCGGCACGCACCACGTCGTCGAGCGGTTTCGCAGCGGAGCCGTTGTCACGCTCGGAGCTGTCGCTACTGCCCGGGCCGCTGAACGGCATTGGCATTCCCTGACTTTCGAAGAAGACCGCGAGCCGATCGAAGTCCGCGTCGAAAATCAGTGGATCGCCGTCGTAACGGTACAGGCCGGCTTCGATCGCCAGCTCGGGGTCCATGGCTATCAGACCGGAACGCTCGGTGCGGGTGATCTCGTTGGCCGCCACCACACCGGCGGCCTGCCACAGTCCCCATCGGATCGCCGTGCAGTCCCGGCCGCTGGCGCGCAACTGGGCAGCCAGCACGTCGAGCATCCGGTTGGACGCCGCGTACGCCGCGTGGTGGTAGCCGCCCCACACGCCAAACACCGACGAGCAGGCCAGAATCCGGCAATCGGGCCGCGTCGGCCAGACTTCGGTCAGCGACACCAATCCGCGAACCTTCGCGTCACATACCTCCGCCACATCCGTACCGGTGAGATCCTCACGCACCACCGCCTTGGCGATGCCGGCGGTGTGGATCAGCACCGACGCGCCCGCGCCCGCATATTCGAAGGCGACGGCGGACAACGCGACGGGGTCGGTGATGTCGCACAGCGGGGCCTGGATCACCGCGTCGGAATTCTCCGCCAGCCGCGCCACCGCGTCCGGGTCAACACCGTTGCGGCTCAACAGGGTAACGGTCCGTGCCCCGTGTTCGATGCAGTACCGCGCGTACTGCAGGCCGATGGCACCGCTTCCGCCGGTGATCACCACGTTGTCCAGCGCGGCGGCATCCAACGGCCGGCTGGTTGCCCGGCATTCCCGGAACGTCCGGACATAGCGTCGGGGCGATTCGGTGCCCCGCAACGCGATCTCGGCTCCGTCGCCGATCAGCACGTCGACGACCGCGAGTGCGGTCGGCGCGTCGACATCGCGGCTTGGCAGGTCCAGGTGCCCGAACGTCTGGTCCGGGAATTCGAAACCGACGCTGCGGTGCATCGCGGCCAGGGCGGCCTGTGCCGGCGAGACATCCGGTTCACCCGGATCCACCTGTTCGGCACCGACGGTCAGCAACCAGACGGCCCGGCATCGGGGGCCGATGACCGCGGCGTAGTCGGGTAGGCCGGCGTCGGACCGGCCGGCGATCTGCTCAATCGCGGCAAGCGCATCCAGCTGGTCGAGTTCCGGGGCGATGACCGCGACGATTTCGGCCTCGCGCAGTGGCACCGCCTGGCAACCGTCGTGCGCGGCAACGGCATCGATCAGTTGCTGGGTCAGCGCGCCCGCCGCTGCCTCGCCGAAAAAGCCAATGGCACAACCGGTTGCGCTGGTCGCAGTCGGTGACGTCACCTGCTGCCAGTCCTCGACGGCAGCGGTAAGCGCTGGAACGGCGACCGTGTCGGTCAACGGTTCTGGTGTCGCCCACAGATGCACCGCCCGCATCGGCGCGTTCGGGAACCTCGGCAACGGCGGCTGGACACCGTTCGGAATGGCGTTGGCCCACGGGCTACCGGGGTCAGCGGTCGCGACGGCGGCGATGTTCGCCGACAGCGAGTCGGTGATGGGTTTGTCGCGATGCCCCGATCCGACGATCACGGCCGACTCCTCGTCGACGATGTCGGCGAGCGGATAGAGCAGCGACGGATGCGCGGACAGCTCGACGAACGTATCGACCCCGAGCTTCTGCGCATGCCGCACGGCACGATCGAATCGCACAGTGCCACAAAGGTTCTCATACCAGTATTCGGAGAAGTCGATGTCGCCGTCCACCTCGGTACCGAACGTGGAGCCGACGAACCGTGCGTTCCCGCGCTGGAAGGCCGAATCGGGGATCAGCTCGATCAACGGCGTGCGCAACGGCCGCAGCGCACTGGTGTGACCCGGATAGTCCACGGACAGCAGATGATTGAAGATGCCCCGACGCCCCGCCAGCTGCACCGCGGCAGCCACGGCGTCGTAGTCACCGGACACCACGGTCGACGACGGCCCGTTGACCGCCGACACTTCCAGCCAACCCGGAGCATCGGCCAGGACGGACTCCGCGTCTTCGACACCGACCCCCAGCACCGCCATCGCATACCGCCCCGTCAGCCGGTCGACGACCGTCGCGCGCGCGCCGACCAACCGGACCGCGTCCGCCAGCGTGACGGTCCCGGCCACATACGCCGCCGCCACCTCACCGAGGCTGTGCCCGACGGTGATCTCGGGGATCACCCCGTGGTTTCGCCATGTGGCGGCCAGGCTGACCGCGTGCGTGAACTGCGCTCCCTGAATCTGCGTGCGCGGCCAGTGCTGCTGCCGCTCGTCCATCAGGTACGGCAGCGGCGAGGGCAACCCGGCCGCGACGAACGCGGCCCCGCACTCGTCGGCGGTCTCCCGATACGCCGGCAGCTGCCGGTTGGCGTCGGCACCCATCCCCTGCCATTGATTGCCCTGGCCGGGAAAGACGAAGGCGATCCGCGGCGTCGAGCTCTTCGCGGACCAGGTGATCAGGGGGTGCTCTTCGTCGTGGGCGAGCGCGGACAACCCGTCGAGGAGTTCGGTGCGGTCGGCCGCGCGTAGCACCGCGCGGTGACGTCGCACCCGCCGCAGCCGCAGCAGCGTCGACGCGACCGCCGCCGCGACATCCGGTGCGGCGTTGCCGCTGCGGTCCAGGTAGTCCAGGATCCCCGCCGCTTCCCGCCGAACGAGCTCTTTGTCGTGCGAGGTGAACAACACCGGGACACGACCATCGGGCAACACTCGATCGAGCACTATGCGACCTCGGGCATGGAGACAATCAGATGTGCGTTGGTGCCCGCGATCCCGAATGCCGACGCCACGGCGGTCCGCTGCCCGGCGATGGACGGCCACGGCGTCAGAGTCTGCGCCAGACGCAAACCTTGTCCTTCCCAGTCGATTTCGGGGCTGGCTTCGGCGGCGTGCAGGGTGGCCGGGATGGCACCGTGTTCGGCCGAGACGAGAACCTTGGCCAGCCCGAGCGCACCGGCAGCGGCCAGCGAGTGGCCCACGTTGGATTTCACCGAACCCAGCAGCGCTCCGGCACCGGGTTCGGTGTCGCCGTAAGTCTCTGCCAGAGAACGCAATTCGGTGCGGTCACCGAGCCGGGTCCCGGTGCCATGGCCCTCGACCATGCCCACTTCCTCGGGTTTGATCCCGGCTTGGGTGATCGCGCGGCGGAACAGCCGGATCTGCGCGTCTTCGCTGGGGGCGGACAGACCCGCACTGCGGCCGTCCTGGTTGACGGCGGTGGCGCGGACTTCGGCGATGATATGCCGGCCGGCCCGCAGCGCGGCCGATTTGCGTTGCAGCACAAACATTGCCGATCCCTCGGCCCACACCGTTCCGCTGGCATGCGCGCTGTAGGGACGGCAGTAGCCGTCGTCGGAGAGGGCGTGTTGCTTGGAGAACTCGACGAAGAAACCGGGTGAGCCCAACACGTTGACCCCGCCGGCCAGCGCAAGGTCGCAATCGCCGTCCCGCAGGGCACGCACCGCGACGTGGAAGGCGACCAGCGCCGACGCGCACGACGAGTCGAGGGTGAGCGCCGGACCCGTCAGGCCCAGCGTGTAGGCGACCCGGCCCGAGATCACGCTCAGCGCCGTCCCGGCGAGCAGATGGCCGCTGTGCCGGGAGAATTCGGCCATCTCGGGCCCGTACCCGGTCATGGATGCGCCGACAAAGCAACCCACATCGTGGCCGGCAAGGTCGTCGGGATTGATGCCGCTGTTCTCCAGCGCGCGCCAGGACACCCGCAGCGTCACCCGCTGCTGGGGGTCCATCGCGATTGCTTCGCGTGGCGAGATGCCGAAGAATTCCGGGTCGAATGTGGCTGCGCCGCTGAGGAATCCGCCGCGGTCGTGGATCTGTTTGAATCCACTGCGTCGTGATCCGGCCAGCAGGTCGGCGACCGACCAGCCGCGGTCGGTCGGAAACGGGCCCAGTGCCTCACGGCCGTGTGCCAGCAGGTCCCAGTAACCGTCGGCGGTGTCGATACCGCCGGGTGCCTCGACGGCCATCCCGACGATCACGACCGGGTCGATATCGATGGTTTCCAAGCCGCGGTCAGACATTGGCGTTCACCTGCGCGGCGATCGCATCGACGTGGTCGTAGACGTAGAAGTGCCCGCCGTCGTACAACGACAGCTCGAAGGACCCGGCGGTGTGCCGATCCCAGCGCCGCAGCACATCGATCGCGATGCGGTGATCGTCACGGCCGCCCAAGACGTGGATGTCGATACCGATACGGGTGTCGGGACTGGGGTGGTAGCGATTGAAGGCCTGATAGTCGGCGCGCATCGCGGTGGTCAGCAGTTCGGAGAATTCCTCGTCGGCAAGCAGTTCGGGATCCGTGCCGCCCAGGTCGGCGAGTTCGGCGAGCACCTCGCCATCGCTGGTCGGCAGCTCGGGCATCTCGGCGACGACGCACGGCGGCGGACCCGCGGAAGCCCACAGCTTCTGCACGGCGACGTCGCGCTCCTCGGCAACCCGAGCAAACTCGAACGCGACGACGGCGCCCATGCTGTGCCCGAACAACCGCAGCGGTGCGACGCTGCGCCAAGGCGCGGCCTCAAAGAGCCCGAGGACAAGGTCGTGCACGGTCTCGTGGGCAGGCTCGGCGAGCCGGTCGGCGCGCTGCGGGTACTGCACGATGTACGTGTCGCCGGCCGCGGCCAGTGCGGTGGCCAGCACCCGGTAGCTCGCGGCGGCGGCCCCGGCGTGCGGAAACACCACCGTGGCGCCCAGTGCCGACCTCTCGCCGCGCCCGGGCACCAGCTTGATCCAAGACGGGAATGTGGCCGGCATGCTGATCAGATCACGGAATGTCATTGCGCTCACCGAATGCCCCGGCGACATTGCTACTGGCGACCGTCCGTCGTGCCATGGCAGCGAGGGAGCCTGCGGCTACGAGCCCTGACCGATCGGCCAGCGACATCGTTGCGACGGAATCTCGGCACTGAAACGTCAGGTTGTCAGCATGCTGAACAGCGCCAACACCGATGCCGATCAGTTCGGCTACCTCCGCACGGATGTTCTCCGAGCCCGCGGGGGGACGCACCACGAAACCTCCCTGAATTAGCACAGGCTGCCCTAATTTTTTTGGTTACCCTATCCTCTCTCCCTGGGCCGTTGCTACCAAGCCCCCTCTAAGGAGCCCAGGTGATCCCGGACACAGCGCGGCCCGCGGAGGATTTTTACGCCGTTCCCCGCCGACCGCCCCGCCAGCTCGACGACGGGCCGTTCGCGGGACGGTGCCGGCTGATGTCACATCGCGTGTGCACTCACCGCTTTCGGTGTGCACCGGCGGCGGGCCGTCCCGGCGTGTCGGCGGCCTGGCCGCACACTCAACGCCGTGAGCGCACACTCAACGCGAGACGACGAACGACGCGAAGCGGCTAGTAGTTCAGCCCGGAGAACATGACCCGGCCCGGATCGAACTTCTGTCGCACCGACGACAGCCGGGACAGGTTCTGGCCGAAGTAGCGCGCGGGCGGCTGGTTGGCCTCGATGTAGTTGACGTAGCCGCCGACCGAATAGGGGCGCACCGCTTGGTGTGCGGTGTTGAGCCAGTTGGTCGCCGCGGCCGGGTCGCCGGTCTCGACGTACCACTGCACCAGCGCGGCCTGCTGACGCCACGGATACGCGGTGGCACCTGGAGCCACGGTGGCCAGCGCACCGTCCAGGGCGTGCATGATGGCCAGCATCCGGCCCGCACCGCGCGGAAAAGCGTTGACCGCGGCGGCAATTCCCTGCGCGGCTGCCGGGGTGAGGCTCTGAAATACGTCCGACCCGCCGACGTAGCCGAGCGGCTGCGGGTTCAGGTTGTTGACGGCCAGATATCTGACCATGTCCATGCGGTTGAACGTATGGGTGTCGGTCCCGCTCGGTTGCATGCCGACGGCGGCAACGATGGCGTTCGCCACGGCCGGACCCGACCCGGCCGGGCAGGTCGCGAGAATGCGGCAGTGGGTGCCGAACCCGTCGGTGGTGCTGTCCGCCAGCGCCCAGCTGTTGCGGTCGGCGGTGCGCAACCAGTTGGCCCACCCGACGAGCACCTGCGCGAACGCTTGCGCCGGGAAATCGAGGTTCACCGCGTCGAGGTCGCGGGTGGGGAACGTGTTGAAGGTCAGCGAGGTGGTGACCCCGAAGTTGCCGCCCCCGCCGCCGCGCAGCGCCCAGAACAGGTCGGGGTTGCTGTTGGCGGACGCGGTGACCGCCTGGCCACCGGGGAGCACCACCTGCGCCGAGGTCAACTGGTCGCAGAGCAGGCCGGCGTGCCGCGAATCGGCCCCCATCCCGCCGCCCAGGGCGTGGCCCGCGGCGCCCACCGATGGGCAGGTACCCGTCGGGACTCCGCGGCCGGCGCCGGCCAGCGTCTCGTGCATCGAATACAGAGTCGTCGCCGGTGTCACCGTGACTTGCCCGGTGGCGGCATCGTAGTTGGCTCCCCCGGGCAGCTGGCGCAGGTCAAACACCATGGCGCCGTTGGCCGTCGACGCCCCGATGTAGGAGTGCCCGCCACTGCGGGGTGCGACCTTGAGGTGATTGGCTGCGGCGAAGGCCATCGCCTTTTGCACGTCCGCCGCCGAGGTCGGGGTGACGATCGCCGCCGGAGTCAGGCCGTTGTAGTTGGTGTTGAAAACCTGTTTGGCCGAGCCGAATTGCGGGCTGTCCGGGAGCAGCACCTTGCCGCCGAGCGCGGACGAAAGTCCTTCCCAGCCAGTGGCATTCGGAGCGGCTTTAGCCGGGGCGGAGCCGAGCCGGCCCGCGCCGAACACCGCGCCGGCCGCCAGCGCTCCAGCGGCACCGCGCAGAAACGTCTGCCGCGAGATCTCACGCGCCATCGTCGGACTCCCGCGATTGCGTCATGTCCGGCATTGTTAAACCCCACGATCCGCGGCAGCGCCCGACGTGCGGCGCCATCACCGAAACGAGCCCCAACCGTTACCCGCTCCTGACCGAACGCTGACAGCGGGATTCCCTCGACACCGGCTCGGGCCTAAGCTAGTGATCGGTAGCGTCCACAACGGGCGGAGCGAAGGAGCAAGTGATGGCACAGGGGCTATATGGACTGCTGACCGTGGTCGCCCTGGTGCTGGCCCTGGTGTTCGCCACCGGTGCTGCCGTATACGTCAAACGCCTGGGCGACCGCGCTCCCACTCCGATCAGCGACGAAATTGGAATCGCCAGAACGGTCACCGTGAAGGTGCGCAAACGCGAACCGCTGTCGAAGAACGAACTGGACTACGCGAGGCAGATCGTCGCGGTCCGTAGCTCGGCGATGGCGTTCTGCATTCCCGGCGCTCTATTCATGCTCGGTTGCTTTTACGTCTTTGGGAGCCTTTACCACTTGCATGGAGCGACACCCTCCGAGCGGACCTTCCTCGGGGTGTTTCCCATGCTCGCCTCCCTGAACTTCACGACTCAGATTCTGCGCAGCGCCGGGTTGAAAAGGCGTCTGCGGAAAATGTCGTGACGCAACGCGCATAACGTAGTCCATACCGTTCTGACGTGCCATTTTCCGTCGGCAACGTGATCGGCAGCAAAAGGCACGTTCACGCCCATTCGTAATGGCGGCGCTTTCGCGGATTCCCGGTGCAGCTCGTGGGTGTTGCCGTGGGCCCCGGTAGATGGAAACGTCCGTAGTCATCCTGTACGGTCAGTCCATCTCATTGAGTACATGACCGTCTACTATTCAGGCCACAGGTGGGGTGGGATGAGAGCGCAGGGTGCGGGGGCGACGTTCGAAAGGGTGATCGGGTGAGCCCTCGGTCGGTCGGCAGGACCGTCTTGGCACGAGGCTGGATGCCTTTGGTTGCCGTCGTGGTGCTCGCCGTGGGCGGGGTAGCGATGTGGAAGGTGCACCAATTCTCCGATCCCCCGCCCGTCATCACCGTCAATCAGCCGGCAGCACCGCCGGAGTTCAGTATCAAACGGGTCACGTATGAGTTGTTCGGCTCGGTCGGGCAGGGCGGGATGCTCGTCTGGGTGGACGTCAACGGACATCCGCATCGGGTTGATATCACGGCGTTGCCGTGGTCGCACACGGAGTCGACCACCCTCACCGTGGTGTCCGGCAGCATCTCGGCGCAGGTTCGGGGTGGTCAAATCGGCTGCCGGCTAAGGGTTAATGGCGTTGTCCGCGCTGAACAGTCCGATGATCATCAGGACGCACACGTCTTCTGCCTGGTGAAATCCGCATGAGCGAGCACCGGTCGGAGCGTCCGGCGAAACGACCCATCGTCCCAAGAATGGTCCGCGTCTTCGCGATACCGATCATCGCCTTTTGGGGCCTGCTGGCCGTGTCGACGAACACCTTTATGCCGCAGGTGGAGAGGGTCGCCGAAGAGCTCGCGGGGCCGGTGGTCCCGCACTACGCGCCGTCGCAGCGGGCGTTGTTGTCCATCGGTGCGAAGTTCCACGAGTCGAATTCGACCAGCTTGGCCATGATTGTGCTGGAAGCGAATCGGCCGCTGGGCGACACGGATCATCAGTACTACGACGATTTGGTGCGCCGGTTCAAGCAGGACGCCAAGCATGTGCAGTACGCGATGGATCTGTGGGGCAAGCCGATCACCGCGGCCGGAGCACAGAGCCTCGACGGCAAATGCGCATACGTGCTGTTACGCCTCGCCGGCGATATCGGCCAAATGCAAGCGAACGAATCCGTTGCGGCCGTTCGGGATATCGTCGCGAAGGACACGCCACCGCCCGGTCTCAAAGTTTACGTCAGCGGCGCGGCGCCGCTCGCCTCGGACACGGTGGCTATCGCGAATTCAAGCTTGAACGACATCACGATCGTGACGATCTTTCTCATCATCGGGATGTTGCTGCTGGTGTATCGCTCCCCCGTCACCCTGTTCGTGCCGTTGGCCGGAGTTCTGTTCGAGATGCTCGTCGCGAAGGGGGTTATCGCAACCCTCGGACATCTTGGGTACATCGAGCTTTCGTCATTCGCCGTGAACATCGTCGTCGCGCTGACCCTGGGAGCGGGGACGGACTACGGCATCTTCTTGATGGGCCGCTACCACGAGGCGCGCCATGACGGCGAAGGCCGGGAGGAAGCGTTTTACACCGCGTACAAGAGCGTCACGCCCGTCATCCTTGGCTCGGGGCTGACGATCGCGGGGGCGTGCTATTGCCTGACTTTCGCGCGACTCAACTACTTCCACACCATGGGGCCGGCTGTCGCGATCAGCATGCTGTTCACGATCGCGGCAGCGCTGACGCTCGGCCCGGCCTTCTTGACCGTGGGCAGCCTATTCGGGCTCTTCGACCCGAAAAGCAAAGCCAAGGCGCATCTTTATCGGCGGATCGGGACGAGCGTGGTCCGGTGGCCGGTGCCGATTCTGGCGGCCAGTACCGCCGCCGTCATGCTCGGGGCGATCTTCGTCCCGACGTACCGGCAGAACTACGACGACCGTCAGTACCAGCCGCACAATTCTCCCGCCAATCTTGGTTTCCAGGCGGCGGATCGGCACTTTCCGAAGAGCAAGCTCTTTTCCGAGATGCTGATGATCGAGTCGGATCATGACCTGCGAAACTCGGGCGACTTCATCTCGTTGGACCGCGCGGCCAAGGCGCTCGAACGCCTTCCCGGCGTCGCGATGGTGCAAAGCATCACCAGGCCGATGGGCCGAGCGTTGGAACACGCCACCATCCCGTACTTGTTCACCACGCAAGGCAGCGGGAGCGGCCAACAGCTCCCGTTCACCAAGCAGCAAAACGCCAATACCGACGAGCAGGCGCAGATCACCATGCACACCGTCGCGGTCTTGCGCAAAGAAATCGGCTTCTTCCAAACGATGTCGGATGAGTTGCACAAGACGGTTCTCACCCTGCAGGACGTGCAACAGGTCAGCAACGACCTGAGGTCAGAACTTTCGAACCTCGAAGACTTCTTCCGACCGATACGCAGCTATTTCTATTGGGAGAAGCACTGTTTCGACATTCCCGTTTGCTACGCGTTCAGATCGCTGTTCGAGGCAGTCGACGGGCTCGACAAGCTGGCGGACGACATCAAGGACGCCGTCACGTCTCTGGAAGTCATCGATAAGACCCTGCCGCAAATCATCACGCAGCTGAAACTCACCGCCGACGACTCCGAGGCGTTGGCCAGCCTTTTGGTCAGCACCTACGGTCAGTCGTCGCTGCAGTCTACGCAGACCGACCAGACGTTCGATGACCAGATCAATGTGGGACTCGACTTCGACCAGGCCCGCAGCGACGACTTCTTCTATATTCCGCACGAGGGTTTCGACAACGAGGACGTCAAAACCGGCATGCAGCTACTGATGTCGCCCGACGGCAAGGCCGCCCGCATCATCGTGACCCACGAGGGAGACGCCAACGGCCCGGAAGGCGTGCAGCACGTCGAGCAGTTCCCCACGGCGATAACAGTGGCGCTCAAAGAAACCTCGCTGGCCGGCTCGAAGGTTTACATCGGCGGTTCCGGAGCAACCAACAAGGACATCAAACAGTACGCCGCGTCCGATCTGCTTATCGTGGCGATCGCAGCCTTCGTGCTGATCTTCTTGATCATGTTGTTCCTGACGCGAAGTCTGATGGCCGCCTTGGTTATTCCCCTCACGGTGGCCTTCTCTTACGCCGGCGCGTTCGGACTTTCCATCCTCGTTTGGCAGCATCTCATCGGTCTGCCTTTGCACTGGTTGATACTGCCGCTCACGTTCATCATCCTGGTGGCGGTGGGGTCGGACTACAACCTGCTGCTGATCCTCCGTGTCAAAGAGGAGCTGCACGCCGGAATTCACACCGGCCTGATCCGCGCGCTCGGCAGCACGGGTGGCGTGGTGACGTCGGCGGGGTTGGTGTTCGCGTTCACGATGCTGGCAATGCTGACAAGCGATCTGCGAACGATCGGACAAGTCGGTTCCACCGTGTGCATCGGCCTGCTGCTTGACACGTTGATCGTGCGTTCGTTCGTGGTGCCGTGCATTCTGCGGATCCTCGGACCGTGGTTCTGGTGGCCGACGCTGGTGCGTACCCGTCCGCTGCCGCAGCCACAACCCGCGTAGCGGCACCGCCATGGGACATTACTGGGCGGTCCAGCCGCCGTCGATGGAGTAGCTCGCGCCGGTGATGGTCGCAGCCGCATCGCCGGCCAGGAAAACCGCAAGTGCGCCAACGTCTTCCGGACGAGTGAAGCGGGCCATCGGCTGCTTTTCGGCGACGAATTCCTGCTTGGCTTCGTCAAAGGACTTCCCCGCCGTGTTGGCGAACGCTTCGATTTGCTGCGCTATCAGAGGGGTCATGACCCACCCCGGACAGATTGCGTTGCAGGTGATCCCGCAATCGGCGGTTTCGATCGCCGCCACCTTGGTCAGTCCGACAACGCCGTGCTTGGCCGCAACATAGGCCGACTTTTCGGCGCTCGCCACAAGGCCGTGCGCCGAAGCGATGTTGATGATGCGGCCCCAGCCGCGGCGCTTCATCCCGGGCAGTGCACACCGAGACGTATGGAAGACGGCCGACAGATTTGTCGCGATCACCGCGTCCCACTTCTCGACCGGAAAGTCCTCCAGCTTCGCCACGAACTGGACGCCGGCGTTGTTGACGAGGACATCGACCGATCCGAAGGTCTCTTCGGCGTCGCCGATCATCTCGGCGATCTCGACCGGCTTGGTCACGTCGGCGCCCGAATAGGCCGCCGTCACCCCGAAAGTCTCCTCGATTTCACGCCGCTGCTGCTCGATGGCCTCCGGGTCGCCGAAGCCATTGAGGGTTACGTTCGCCCCCTCCGCAGCAAAGGCCCGTGCGAGGGCAAGGCCTATACCCGACGTGGAACCCGTTACGACGACGGATCTTCCGCGGATCATCAGCGGCTTTCCTTTCCGGGCGGATCTCGGCGCCACCGGATTGATTATCCGTCGACGGCGATTCCGGGGTTGGATGCCAGGGGCGATCCATCGTGTCCGCACCCCACCCCACCAGCGGGGCAGCGGTATATCGGTTCGTTTTGTAACGGATTGCCAATTGTTACCGAAGTGAAGGGCAGTGCGCAGCTGTGCACTTCCGCGATCACCGAGGAGCACTATGACCGCACTGATGATGTACCGCCCATGGACTGTCCGTCGCTCCACAGAGGTTCACCAACCGACGGTATGGGCAGATTTCATCAATGCGGCTGCGGCGGCGCTTCGTCCGCTCGCGGTTGCGGCGGGCATACTCACCGCCGGGGCCGCCTTGCCCGCTCTCGCGCAGGCCGACCCGTCCCCCGACCCCATCACCCCCGCGCTGAACGGTATGGGAAACGGCACCAACGGCTCGGTGACCAACAGTCTTGCCGGGATCGGCCAGTCGATCTGCCCGGCGCTGGTCAAGCCGGGTGCGACCCTCGCATCGGTGACCTCGCAATTGGGTCTGATCAAAGGACTTCCGCCCAACATGGCCGGAATGGTCGCCAGCATGGCGATCCAGATGGAATGCCCGGGCGTGATGACATCGCTGGCCAACGGCAAGATGCCGTTTCCGATGCAACTTCCCGGCGCCAATCCGTTCCCGCTGCCAGGTGCCGGCCCCGCCGCGCCGGCGCCGTTCGCGCTGCCGGGCCGTTAGGAAACAAACCCCTTTCGATGCGCGGCGGCCTTGGCTGACAACCATCGTTTTCCGGCCACCACATCGCCCCGCGTACGGCCCGACGCGCCCTAGCCTCGGCGGAGTGCAAGAGTTTGACGAAGAACGCTTCCGCACCGACACGGTCGCGCTGCAGGCATTCAACGAGCAGATCATTCAAGAGTTTCGGGAAAACGACGGCAAAGTCGGCGGCGCCTTGCAAGACATGGCCGTGCTGCTGATGACCACGACCGGCGCGAAATCGGGTCTGTCGCACTTGACCGCGCTCGCCTATTTCACGGTCGATGGCGCCATGGTGATCGTCGGTTCCCGCGGGGGCGCGACGAACGATCCCGCCTGGGTGCACAACTTGCGTGCCAATCCGCAGGTGCGCCTGGAGGTGGGCACCGAATCGTTCGAGGCCATCGCCCGGGAGGCCTTGGGTGCGGAGCGCGATTCGCTGTTTGGTCAGGTGGTGTCCCAAGCACCGAATTTCGGGGTGTATCAGACCAAAACCACGCGCGTGATCCCGGTGTTCGAACTCCAACGTCGGAATTGAGAATTGCGCGAACCGCCCTGCACCCGCGCTGCTGCTACGTAACATACGACCGAAGGTTTGGTCGGTGGCGTCGTCTCGTGACGTCACCGGGGGCGAGGGGCGTCGTACATGGGGTGGATCAGCGCGTGGTGGCGTCAGCCCGACCACTACGACTGGTTGCCGGACTAGGCGCGGGCTGATTGCTAGGCGGTGACGTGTTCGGCGCAGTCGACCCGTAGATCGGAGACCGACATCGGCGTGTCGTAGAACCTGCACCGATAGCTTCGTGTGTCGGCTGCGATTGTTTCCAGCTGTGTACAGGTACTGCATGCACGTACGACCGGAAGCAGTTGCGCCTCATGTAGTTTCGAAATGACGATCAGCAAGCTGTCGAGCAACTGCTCTGCTTCGACACGGTCCAGCTTGGACGTCGCGATCTCCGCCGGCGCTGTCCAGCGGGACAATTCGGTCGCGGCCTTGCGCCCGGCTTGGGTCAGCACCAGGTCGCGGCGGCGTCCGTCGTGTGGATCCCGGCTGCGCACCACCAGACCCTTGCGGATCAACGCCGCGATGGCATCACTGACGGTCGGATCGGCGACGTTGAGTTCGCGAGCCAGCGTGGTGCTGCGCGCCACGGGCGGCGGTCCGACGAAAAGCCAGACCAGCACCCGCATCTGGGTGCTCGACAGATCGTGGGCCTCCGCACTGCGGCGCGCCAGCACGTGCAGGGCTTCACCCGCTCGGTCCAGTGCCGCGACGATCTTCGAGTCGAGGCTGCGGTGCCGTGCGCCCTGGGGCTTCAGAGCACGACCTCGTCGAGCCGGCCCGTCGCGACGTCGAACACGAAGCCACGCAAGGATTCATGCTTGGTCACGAAGGGACTCTGTTCGATGCGGCGCAGCGACTGGCGGACGTCCTCCTCAACATCGGGGAACGCTTCGGCCGCCCATCCGGGTTTGATCCCGGTGTCTTGCTGAATGCCCGACTTGAATTCTTCGTCGCTGAAGGTGAGCATGCCGCAGTCGGTGTGATGGATCAGGATTATTTCCTTGGTTCCCAGCAGCCGCTGGCTGATCGCAAGCGATCGGATTTCGTCGTCGGTGATCACTCCGCCGGCGTTTCGGATCACGTGAGCCTCACCATCGGCGAGGCCGAGGATCCGGTACACGTCCAGCCGGGCATCCATGCATGCCACCACCGCAACCTGCTTACTCGGAGGCAACGGCAGGGGCCCCTTGAATGTGCTCGCGTAAGCAGCGTTGTTCGCCAGGTATTCGTCGGTAACGGTCACGCCAGCCTTCTCCTCATTCGTTTGCTGTCCGTAGGGGCTCGCACCGGATCGTAACTGTGGCGTACCGGGCCGAAGAGGATGCGAATCTTTGTGAGGATAACCCTTAGGACTCCTTGGAACATACCGCATGATGGAAGCCAATCACGTCATCCACGCAGCTCAATGCGGCTGAGATGGCAGCCCAAAGACGGACCAAGGACGACTCATGCCCAAACTCGCACGCAGCGACTGGTACGACCTCGCTCGCGACACCAACTGGACCTTCCGTTACGTCACCGAGGACGAGGTGTTTCCTGAGGAGCTCTCCGGGACGCATCGCGTCTCCGCCGAGGGCTGGCTCAAGTGGGACGAGCCCTACAAAATCGGCTACCGCGAGTACGTCCACAACCAGGTCACCAAGGACACCACGACGTACTCGTTGAAGAACGCGATCGGGCGCTCGAAGTTGTTCGACCAACTCGATCCGGGCTGGAAGTCGGTGATCGTCGCCCACTACGGGGCGATCACGATGCCCGAGTACCTGGCGTCGATCGGCGAGGCTCGGATGGGACGGTTCGGCCGCTCCGCGGCCTGGCGCAACACCGCCACCTTCGGCACCCTGGACGAGGTTCGCCACGGCCAGATTCAGGCGTTCTTCCCGTACGGCCTGCTCGACAAGGAGCCGCGAGGCGACTGGGCGCTCAAGGCATTTCACACCAACGACTGGATCGTGCTCGCGGTGCGCTATTTGTTCGACGACATGTTCGTGGCCAACGATGCCTTGTCGATAGCGTTGCAGTTGACCTTTACGCTCGAGACCGGCTTCACCAACTTGCAGTTCCTCGGCATGGCCGCCGACGCCATCGATGTGGGCGACCTGGAATTCGGCGCGCTGATCAGTTCGATTCAGACCGACGAGGCGCGTCATGCCCAGCAGGGCGAGCCGACGATCAAGGTCCTCATCGACAACGGCGAGGCCGAGTGGGGCCAGTTCCTCATCGACCACATGTTCTGGCGGTCGTGGCGCATCTTCGCGCTGCTGACCGGCCTGTCGATGGACTACTACACCCCGCTGGAGAGCCGGCGGATGAGCTTCAAGGAGTTCATCGAGGACTGGGTGGTCAAGCAGTTCGCCGACCAGTTCCGCGACTATGGGCTCGAATTTCCCTGGTACTGGGACGAATTCATCAACGAGCTGACGTGGTATCACCACGCCATCCATCTCGGGGTGTGGTATTACCGGCCGACGGTGTGGTGGAATCCCGACGCGGGCGTGTCCGAGGCCGAGCGCCTGTGGCTCGAGGAGAAGTACCCCGGCTGGAACCGCGACTTCGGCAAGAATTGGGACGTCATCACCGAGAACGTCCGCAACGGCGATATCGCTGCCACCCTGCCCGAGACGCTGCCAATCACCTGCAACATGTGTCAGCTACCGGTGGTTCGGGCCGCAGGCGTGACCGTCGGCGCCCACACCGATCCCGCGCCGCTCACACACGTGCACAACGGGCGTGAGTACCTGTTCTGCTCGGAACCGTGCCGGTGGATCTTCGTCCAACGGCCGGATCGATTCGCCGGCCACCAATCCCTGATCGACCGGGTGCTGTCCGGAGAGATCAGCCCACCGGATCTGGGAACCGTACTGCAGTACTTCGGGCTCTTACCCGAGGAGCAGGGCCAGGACGCCAGCGATTACGCATGGGCACTGAACGGATCGAAGGGTTAAGGGCCATGGCGCTACTTCCACTGACCGCCCTGTTCGAGGGCGACGTGCTCGAACTGCTGATCCCCGTCGACGACGGCGACACCGTCGAGGCCGTGGGTGCGGCGATCGCCCACCACGTCGTCGGACACCGGGTGGCCAGACGCGATGCACCGATCCGGTTGCGCCACAACGGGAAGGTGCTCGACCAACAGGCGGGCATTGCCGCATCCGGCGTCGGCCCGATGGACCACGTCGAGGCCTTCTATGACTAGTACCCAGACCTGGACTCCCGTCGCCACCATCGACGAGCTGTGGGAGGGCGAAGTCGGCGAATTCTATGTCGACGATCGGCCGATCCTGCTCGTCCACCTGCGAAACGGAGAAATCCGCGCTTACGACGGCCTGTGCCCGCACGCGAATTACCCACTGGCCGAAGGGAATATCGAGGATGACGTCCTGACATGCGGCGCGCACAGCTGGGAATTCGATCTGACCACCGGCTCCGGTGTCAATCCCGCCAACTGCCAGCTGCAGAGCCACCCGGTTCGCCGCGACGGCGACCAAATCGTCATATCCCTCACCGAAGAAAGGGGCCGGCAATGACCGCGACCAGCGAGGCGGCGAAACTGGTCGGTCCCGTTGTGCGGGGCTTTGATCCCGAAATCGTCTCCGCACTGACCGACGCCATCTATGCCGACAACCCCGACGCCGCAGTCGTCGTCGAAGACCACGCCGGCTATGTACGCATCCACGCGCCGCATTTCCTGCGAGTCACGAGATCCAGCTTGGAAGCCGCTGCGGGACAAGCGTTCCCGCTGGCCACGCTGGAACCGGCGCTGGTTGGCTTTGCCGGCCGGATCCGGTACATCGGCGACGATGAACTGCACTGGTACCTGGAACGAGAGGACTGACGGATGACCGCCGCAACGCCCCGCCGGCTCAAGACGTGGAGCATCACTGGCGATACCCGGCGCAAGCCGACCGAGTATGAGGCCGTCACGGGCAATTTCCACTACCACTTCAACCGCAAGCCCGCTCCGTTCGACCTCGACCCGGACAGTGCGATCAACCGGTGGTACCTCAAGCATCGCGAAGGCTCACCGCTGCAAGCCGACGATTGGGAGGGTTTTCGCGATCCGGCGGCGCTGAACTACCGCCGCTATATTGCGCTGCAACACGACCGTGAGGTCTACGCCGAGGGCGTGGTCGACCACTACGAGGCACTCGACCACGATGCGCGGCTGGACCCCGCCTGGGTCGAGACGCTGAACCGCATCTACGTGCCGGCCCGCTACGTGTTTCACGTCTTGCAGATCACCAGCCTCTACGTCGGACAGTTGGCGCCGAGCGCCTACATCACCAACGCCGCGTTCTTCCAAGCCGCCGACGAACTACGGGCGTTGCAGTGGACCGCTTACCGGGCGAAGTCGCTGTCGCTCGGCCACGGCACGCACCTGGCCAATACCGAAGCGACCCGGTGGATTTGGGAGACCGACGAGGCGTGGCAGCCGGCCCGCGAAGCCCTCGAACGCCTACTGCTGGCCTACGACTGGGGCGAGGCATTCACCGCGCTGAACGTGGTGGTCAAGCCGACGCTCGATGCGCTGTTCAAGGAAGCGTTCGTCGATCTGGCAACGGCCAACGGGGACGGCCTGACCGCCGCCTTGCTGCAGGAGTCCCGAGTCGACACGACCCGCAGCCAGGCGTGGAGCAGCGCCCTGGCCCGCTACGCATTGGGCGCCAATCCCGCCAACGCTGCCGTCATCGACGGCTGGGTCGCGAAGTGGCGCCCGCTTGCCGACCGCGCCGTCGACGCCCTTGCCGCGACGTTTACCGATCCGGTCTCGGCCCGACGCCGCGTCGCCGACTCGGTCGCCACATTCACGACGCAATGGACGCGCTGACACGTCGGTCCCAAAGCTGCCATTGACGAATGTCACCATTTGCGGTTGACTCCGTTGCATGGCGGACATCGTCGTCCCGGCCCGGGGGTCTTTGCGGTCCCGCGGCGCGGCAGCGGTAAGCACCTGCACCTTGCGGCCGTTCAGCGGTGTGGTGCCGCCCGAAAAAGCCTGGGGAATCTGGTTGTCGCGCCGGATGATCGCGCGAGTGATGGCCACCTTCGGCCCCTCGCTGGCGGGCACCCGCGTTCAGCAGGTCGACACGAGATTGCCCGACGGCCGCCGGGTCAAGGGCGAATGGGTGTACGGGCCCCGAACGCCGACGAGCGAGGCGCCGCGTTCGTCGACCGACGCGGGCGCAATCTACTACGTGCACGGCAGCGGTTATGCCGTGTGCTCGCCAAAGACCCACCGGCGGTTGACATCCTGGCTCTCGTCGCTGACCGGGTTGCCGGTGTTCAGCGTCGACTACCGGCTGGCGCCGCGCTACCGGTTCCCCACCGCCGCCGACGATGTCCGGGCGGGCTGGGATTGGCTGGTGCAAACGTGCGGCGTGCCGGCGAAACAGATTGTGATCGCCGGTGATTCGGCGGGCGGTCATCTGACCGTCGACATGCTGTTGCAGCCCGAGGTCGCCGCGCAATCCCCGGCCGCCCTGGTGCTGTTGTCGCCGCTGATCGACATGACGTTCGCGCTGTCGCGCGCCCGCGAGAAGATTCGGCCCGATCCCGCGACCCGGGCGGCCGACGCGGCCCGCCTGGTCGCGCTGTATCACCCGGGTATCGAACTCACTCACCCCCGGTTGACGCTCGACGTCGCCGGCGGACCTGCGCTGCCCCCGACGCTGGTTCAGGCCGGCGGGGCCGAAATGCTGCAGGACGATGCGCGGCAGCTGGCCGCGGACATCAAGGCCGCCGGCGGCCGCTGCGAGCTGCAGGTGTGGCCGCACCAAGTCCATGTGTTCCAAGCACTTCCGCGGATGACACCCGAGGCCGCCAAGGCCATGGCCTACGTCGCGCGGTTCATCGCCCACGCGTTGCAGGATGCGCGCGCCCTGGCCGACGAGACGGGCTGACGATGCTCGGACCGCTGGACAAACTGCTCGGCACGTCGAAGACCACCAGCGACAACGCGTTGGCCGTGGTGACCGGGGCCGGCAGCGGCATCGGCGCCGCGTTCGCCGTCGAGCTCGGCCGCCGTGGCGGCACGGTGGTCTGCAGTGACATCGACGAAGCCGCCGCGCAAGAGACCGCCGACGCGATCACCGAGCTGGGTGCGAAGGCGATGGCGGCGCGCTGCGACGTCTCGCGGATCGACGACGTCAGCACGCTGGCAGAAACGGCACAGTCCTTCTTCGCGGCCGCACCCACCCTGGTGATCAACAACGCCGGGGTCGGTGCCGGCGGCGCGGCCATCGGCGATGTGCCCCTGGATGATTGGACATGGACGCTGGGCGTCAACCTGTGGGGGCCGATTCACGGCTGCCACGTGTTCACCCCGATCCTGCGCGAGGCCGGCCCGGCGCACGCCCCGCGCGGCATTATCAACGTCGCCTCGGCGGCCGCGTTCGCCGCGGCCCCCGGTATGGGCGCCTACAACGTCAGCAAGGCCGGGGTGCTTTCGCTGTCCGAAACGCTGGCCGCCGAACTGTCCGGCACCGGCATCCGCGTCACCGTGCTGTGTCCGACGTTCGTCAAGACCAACATCGTCGAATCGGGCCGCATCACCGAAGAATCCAGTGACCTCGCCAACAAGCTGATGCGCTGGACCGGGTTCTCGGCGCAGAAGGTGGCGCGGATCTGTCTGGATGCCCACGATCGTGGCGAGCTCTACTGCATGCCGCAGTTCGACGCCAAGATCGGCTGGAACATCAAACGTATTGCACCACAGGCCTATACCCGCGTGGCCGGCCTGGCATCCCGCGCGAACATGCACTGATAGCCGAGGGGAAGGGGGCTGCTGGTGGCCATCGACATGGAAGCCATGCTCGCCAAGATCAAGGATCGACAGTGGGCGCTCGCCGATATCGACTGGGACGCACCGGGTGCCGACACCATCCGGCCCGAGTTCCGGCCGAAGCTCAAGGCCTTCATGGCCGACCTGTGCTGGATCGAGAACATCGGCGCAAGGGGATTCGCGGCGCTGGCCAAAAAGGCGCCGAACCCGACCATCGCCGAGATCTACCGGTATTTCCACGCCGAGGAACAACGGCACGCCAACGCGGAATTGGCGTTGATGAAGCGCTGGGGCATGCTCGAGGAGGGCGAGATCCCCAAGCCCAACGTCAACATCCGGTTGGCCATCGAGTGGCTGGACAACTTCGCCGACGACATGCCGCTGTCGGTGCTGGGGACCGTGATCCCGATGCTGGAGGTGGCACTCGACGGCGCACTGCTGAAGTTCCTGCTGGAATCGGTGCAGGACCCGGTCTGCCATCAGGTCTTCGAGAAGATCAACAATGACGAATCACGGCACATCACTGTCGATTTCGAGGTGCTGGAGATGATCGGCAACGCCAAAGCCCGTCGGCTGGCCATCGAATTCGTCGGCCGCTTCGCATCCCCTGGCCTGATCCTCGGCATGGTCATGTACGTACCGCTGCTCAATCGGGTCCGCAACGAGATGGCCGGCATGGGCATGGAGCCGGAGCGGCTGTTCAACGCGGTCAACCGTTTCAAGCAGCTCGGCGACCGGGGCGAGCGCACCCGGCGGGTGCCCACCTACAAGTTGCTCAAGCGGCACGGCATGTGGGTGGTCAACCCGCGACACCCCTATCAACTGCTGGCCAACTCCATGGTGTGGCTGTCGGATTTCTATCCCAAGCCACTGCTGAGGCCGATGCCCAGTTGGTCCAGGGAACTCACGCACGACCCGGCGGCGTGATCGTGGCAGAGCACACCCACGCAACGCTGATCGTCGGCGCCGGCTTCACCGGACTCGGTACCGCAATTCGGTTGGCCGAGGCCGGGATCACCGACATCGTCATCCTGGAGCGCGCCGACCGGGTGGGCGGAACGTGGCGCGACACCACCTATCCGGGGGCCAGCTGTGACGTCCCGTCGCTGCTGTACTCCTACTCGTTCGCGCAGAACCCGACCTGGTCGCGAACGTACTCACCCGCCGCCGAGATCTGCCGCCATCTGGAAGACATGGCGACGAAATTCGACATCCGTCGTCACATCCGGTTCAAGCACGAGGTCGTCGGGATGAGCTTCGACGAGGACACCGGGGTGTGGACGGCCAAGACCAAGAACCGCAAGCGCTTTCGCGCCCGCACCGTCGTGCTGGCGTCCGGCCCGCTGTCGGATGTCAGCTTCCCCGACATCCGCGGCCTGAACACCTTCTCCGGACACAAGATCCACAGCGCCCGCTGGGATCACGACTACGACTTCGCCGGCAAGCGCGTCGCCGTCATCGGTACCGGCGCCAGCGCCATCCAGATCATTCCCGAACTGGTCAAGCGGGCCGAGTTCGTGAAGGTGTTCCAGCGCACCCCCGCTTGGGTGCTGCCCCGGCTGGACGTGGCGACCCCGACGGCGGTGCAGACCTTGTTCGCCAAAGTTCCAGCCGCCCAACAACTTGCCCGCCGAGCGCTGTTCTGGGGCCACGAAGCCAGTGCCACGGCCCTGGTATGGAACACCCCACTCACCTCGCTGGTGGCCCGACTCGGCCAGGCCCATCTGCGCGCCACCGTCTCCGACCCGTGGCTGCGCCGGCAGCTGACGCCCGATTTCGCCCCCGGCTGCAAACGGATGCTGGTCTCCAGCGACTACTACCCGGCGCTGCAGCGCGACAACTGCAAACTGATCTCCTGGCCCATCGCGACGCTGAGCCCGGTCGGCATCCGTACCAGCGACGGCATCGAACACCACCTCGACTGCATCGTGTTCGCCACCGGCTACGACGTCCACCTCACCGGCCCGCCGTTCGCCGTCACCGGTCTCGGCGGACGGTCGCTGGCCGACGAATGGGCCGACGGCGCACAGGCTTACAAGAGCATCAACGCGCACGGCTACCCGAACCTGTTCTTCATGACCGGCCCCAACTCCGGGCCGGGCCACAATTCGCTACTGGTCTACATCGAGGGCCAGCTCGATTACGCCGTGCGCGGGATTCGCACCATCCTCGACGACGACCTGCGCTATCTCGACGTGCGCGAAGACGTCCAGCTGCACCACAACGAGGACATCCAGCGCCGGCTCACCAAGACGACGTGGATGTCGGGTTGCCGCAGTTGGTATCTGACCAAGGACGGGTTCAACGGCTCGATGTACCCGGGCTTCGCGACCCAGTATCTTCGCCAGATGAACGATTTCCGTTTTGCGGACTACCAGGCGGTGGCGGGCCGTGCCGCGGCGAGCGTCACCTCGAGCGCCTGAGGCCGAGATGCCATCCGACCGACCGCCTCGCCCGGAGCCCGGCACCATCGCGAGCGTCCTGTACAACGTGCGACGGGTTCCCAAACGCGTTCGCCGCCAATCCCGGGACTTCATCGAGACCGCGGTGTCCCAGCTTTTCGACGCGGCGGTGCGTCACCCGCACGGTACCGCGGCGTCCGGGGAGTACCGGATCGACGACCTGGCCCGGCTGGCCGGCACCACGACCCGCAACATCCGGGTCTACCGCGATCGCGGGCTGCTACCGCCGCCGCTGCGGGTCGGCCGCATCGCCTTGTTCAACGACACCCATCTGACCCGGCTGCGGTTGATCACTTCGATGCTCGACCGCGGCTACAACCTCGCCCACGTGCAGGAGATGCTCAGCGCGTGGGAGCAGGGCAAGAACCTCGGCGATGTTCTGGGCCTGGAGACGGCCATCGTGGGTACCTGGACCACCGAGAAACCGGAGACCATGGCGCTCGTCGACGCCCGTCGGCTCGTCGACGATCCGACGGCATTCGAACGGCTGGTCGCGCTGCAGGTGATCCGGGTCGACGGCGCGCAGGCCACCGTGACCCGGCCCAAGCTGATCGAAGCGTTCAACGAAATCCGGGGCTACGGCGTCAAATTGGAGAAGCTCGTCGACTTGCACGAACAGATCGTGCCCCAGATCGACAAGATCAGCGACCTGCTGGTGCGCGCGGGCGCCGAACACGTCCTCGACAAGATCAAGCCGGGCCAGGCGCTGCCCGCGGACGCCGAGATCGCCGAGCTGATCACGATGCTGGTTCGGTTCCGCACCCAGGCGGTCGCCACCGTCACCGCAACGCTGGCGTCCTCGATTGAATCGAGCATCGAGTCGTTGGCCAGCCGCATCCTCGCCGACTACCTCGAGCGCTCACCGGAAGGCGGGGCCGAAGCACCGCCCGACGAGTTGGCGGAACGCCGCCGCCAAGCCAACTGAGAGCTACTGACGCGCAATCAGATACGGCGCCAGCGTGGACAGCTTCTCGCAGGTCTCCTCGAATTCGCGCTCGGCTTGCGATTCTTCGATGATCCCGGCGCCGGCCCGCAGCCAGGTCTTTGCGTCGGATTCGTAGGCCGCCCGCAGGGTCAGCGCGGCATCCAGAGCTCCGTCGGCCGAGACCATCACCACCGCACCGGAATACAGCCCCCGCGGCGCTTCGTCGAGACGCATGATGGCCTCGACGCCGGCGCCCTTCGGGATGCCCGAGGCGGTGACCGCCGGGAAGAGCGCCTCCAACGCGTCCATTCGGTCGCTGGACGCATCCAACCGCCCGGTGACGGTGGAGCCCAGGTGTTGCACACTCCCCCGCTCCCGCACGGTCATGAAGTCGGTCACGATCGCCGTTCCGGGTTCGGCGATCTCGCTCATCTCCTGTAGCGAGGTGCGCACCGAAATCGCATGCTCGACAATCTCTTTGGAGTTCGACTCCAGGTCATCGCGGGCTTGACGGTCGTTGGCCCGACCGCGGCCGAGCGCGCGGGTGCCGGCCAACGGCTCGGTGATCACCTCGCCGTCCTGCCGCACGGCCGTGACGAGCTCGGGGCTGTAGCCCAGCGCCCGAATTCCGCCCAGCTGCAGCAGAAACGACCTCACCGGCGTGTTGTGCCGGCGGCCCAGCCGATAGGTAGACGGAAAGTCCAGCGCGAAAGGCACTTCCACGGAACGGGAAAGAATCACCTTGTTGTACTGCCCGGCCGCGATCTCGCTGACCGCCGTATTCACCCGATTGCGGTATTTCGATCCGTCGGCGGCGATATCGATCCCGCGGGCTTTACGCAGGTCAGGCACGCCCTCGCGGAGTAATTCGAGCACCACTTCGCGATGTGCGTCCGAGGAGAGAGAAATGCCGTCCTGGCTTACCACGATCCGGGAACTGGGCCAGAACAGCCGGGCCAACGGGGTGCCCGGCGCCAGCCGCTGTTGCAGCCCGTACTTGTAGACACCGAATTCGAATGCGATCCAACCGAAAACCTGGTCGGTTTCTCGCAGCAGCGCGTCAATCGCCGCACCGAGAACCGATCCCGGCCGCCCGGACCACCGTTGTCGCTGCGTCACGCCGTCGCGGATAACCCGCAATTCATCGCTATCCAACTCGACCATCGCGTGCACACCGCTGGCCAGCACCCATTGGCCGGTGTGTTCGTAGAGCAAATACTGCTCGCCGACCCGCTTGTCCAGCACCGCCGCCAACTCGGCGGCCAGATCAGCAGGGTCGACGCGGGCCGGGATGGGAATCAGCGGAAACGCCGCACCGATCGAATTTGTCTCGACGCTAGCTTCAGTCACAATTGGTAAGGCTAACCTAACATAGCAGCCTCATAAAGTTGGGGTCTCTGAAGCCGTTGCCCTCGGGCAGATCTCGTTTGGAGTTAATCCGCCATCACCTCTGCAACGAATCCGGACAGTGCGCCGCGCGGCCTCTGCCCCCCGCCCATTTCCGCAGGCAGTGGCAATGAAAGCCGTCGTGTCTAGGGTGGCGCGGCGATCGCTGCAACGGCGTCGTGAGGCCCAAACGTTTGCCCCTCGTTCACCTGCCAAGCGCATAGGGACGGGCTAACATGGCTGTGTTCCCCGTACCATCACTGGCTCCGACGCCGACTGCATGGGGGGCTCGCCAGGCCGACCGGCGCGGAGAAGGGGGTAGTTCGAGTGAACCCCAAAAGGATTCGAATCCCAGGCGCGTGCCCGGAGTCGCGCGACCCGGGGCGGACGTCTCATCTGGCTGCTGACAGAAAAACGTAACGGAGGTTTAATCCGGCCGGGCGCGAATGACGCAGCAAATGCCCGATCTCGATTACCGCCCATCGACCGAGAGGAACGTCATGTTCGTGATCAGGCTCGCGAACGGTGAGGAAGTCCACGCATCCGACGGGGACGAACTCGAAATTAACCAGGAAACGGGCGTGCTTACGGTTTCGCGGGTCGATGGATTCGAAGAAATTACGACGCATTACTCACCGTCCGCATGGCTGTCCGTGACGCACCGCAAACGAGGCGCCGGGGTCCGGCCCTCGCTAATATCCGGCTGAGCACCGACACGCTAATCCTGACAGTAAATGCACAGCCAACTCACACCAGATTCACGCTAATCGCGACTCACCCGGTCCTACCAGCATCGCTGTGACCACGGGTTTTGTGAGGTGCAGCCATTTCGGCGCGGCTTGGAACAACATGCACATTTCGGGTCAGATCCGAGTGGCGGTTTGGCAGCGGCGGAGCTAAATTTTCCACGGTCGTCGGGATGTTCGAGGTAGCCCCGCTCGCAGACGGTGCTTCACCCGGGCCACCGGACGGAAAAAGAGAGGCACTAATGCTGCAAGAGTTCTGGCATAACTTCACGCATAACCTGTTCAAGCCGCTGTTGCTTTTCTTCTACTTCGGATTTCTGATTCCGATCTTGAAGGTGCGATTCGAGTTCCCTTATGTGATCTACCAAGGCCTCACCATGTACCTGCTGTTGGCTATCGGCTGGCACGGGGGTGAGGAACTCGCCGAGGTCAATGCCTCCAGCGTCGGGGCGATCGTGGGATTCATGGTGTTGGGCTTCGTGCTCAACTTCACGATCGGCATCATCGCCTATTACCTGCTCGGCTGGCTGACCAAATTGCGCAGAATCGACCGGGCAACCGTCGCCGGTTATTACGGGTCGGACTCGGCCGGCACGTTCGCCACCTGCGTGGCGGTCCTTACCGCGGTGAACATCGCCTTCAACGCCTACATGCCGGTGATGCTGGCCGTCATGGAGATTCCCGGCTGCCTGGTGGCGCTCTACCTGGTAGCGCATCTGCGGCACCGCGGGGTCGACTCGGCGGGCAACATGGCCGACGAGCCGGACTACGTGGCGGTCAAGGTCGGCGTCGGGCCCGGCACCGCGGCACGGCCTCCGCACGGCCAGAGCCTGGAGACCGAGCGCGCCTTGGGTATCGAGGAGGAGCTCGAGCTTTCGCTGGAAAAGGGTGAGCGCACAGAGGAACTCGATGTGAGTCCGGGTACCCAGCTCACCAAGAAGAAGCCGTCGCTGTTCTCCCGTGAGCTGATCCAGGAGGTCTTCCTCAACCCCGGGTTGGTGCTGCTGATCGGCGGGATCGTGATCGGCCTGATCAGTGGTCTGCAGGGCCAAAAGGTGGTCCAAGACGACGACAAGTTCTTCGTCATGGCGTTCCAGGGTGTGCTCTGTCTGTTCCTGCTCGAGATGGGCATGACGGCGTCGCGCAAGTTGAAAGACCTGAGAACGGCGGGGCCCGGATTCATCTTCTTTGCGTTGCTGGCCCCGAATGTCTTTGCCACGCTGGGCATTTTCGTCGCGTGCACCTATGCCAGCGTGACCCACACCGACTTCAAGACGGGCACCTACGTGCTGTTCGCGGTCCTGTGCGGCGCGGCGTCCTACATCGCCGTGCCGGCGGTCCAGCGACTGGCAATCCCGGAAGCGAGCCCGACACTGCCGTTGGCCGCGTCACTGGGTCTGACGTTCTCCTACAACGTCACCATCGGAATCCCGCTCTACATCGAGATTGCCCGCGTGATCGGACGGTGGTTCGGCGTCTGACGCGGCTCACCCCAGCAGTGTCCGCACGACCGCGTCGGCCAGCAACCGGCCACGCGGCGTGAGGACCAGCCGGTCGGCATCGGCGACCAGCAAGCCTTCGGCAACAACGGTTTTGGCTCGTTCGCGCTCCGCGGCGTCGAGCACCTCCAGCGGGAGTCCCTGGCGCATCCGGGTTTTCAACAGCACATCCTCGGTGTGCAATGCCGCGGCGTCGAGCTGCTCGAATCCCGCTACCGGCAACACCGAATCGGCCAGCGTCTCCGAGTAACTGGTGGGGTGCTTGACATTCCACCACCGCGTTGCGCCGACATATCCGTGCGCACCCGGTCCCGCACCCCACCACTGCCCACCGTCCCAGTAGCCGACATTGTGTCGGCACTCACCGCCGGGCCGCGACCAGTTGGACACCTCGTACCAATCGAAGCCGGCCACGGACAGGCGCTCGTCGAGCAACTCGTAGCGGTGGGCCAACACGTCGTCGTCGGGTGCGGCCAGCTCGCCGCTGCGGACCCTGCGCGCCAGCGCGGTTCCCTCCTCGACCACCAACGCATATGCGGACACGTGGTCGACGCCGGTCGCGATCGCCGTATCGACCGAGCGCAGCAGCTCGTCATCGGTTTCACCCGGCGTTCCGTAGATCAAGTCAAGGCTGACGTGTTCGAAGCCCGCCGCCAATGCCTCGCGGGCGGCCGCCGCCGACCGGTTCGGCGTGTGGATCCGGTCGAGGACGCCCAGCACGAATGGGGACACCGACTGCATACCGAGCGACACCCGAGTGAACCCGGCCGCTCGGGCGGCCTCGAAGAAGTCCGGCCAGGCGGACTCCGGGTTGGCCTCGGTGGTGATCTCGGCGTCCGGCGCCAGTACGAAATGCTCGCGCACCATGTCCAGCAACGCGACGATGCGCGCAGGGCCCAGCAGCGACGGCGTCCCACCCCCGACGAACACGGTGTTCACCGTCGGCGCGTCCAGCCGCGCGGCGGCCAGCGCCAGCTCGGTGCGCAACGCCTCCAGCCAGGCGTCCGGGTTGACGCCGCCCAACTCCGCGGGTGTGTAGGTGTTGAAATCGCAATACCCGCAACGGGTTATGCAGAACGGGACATGGACGTACACCCCGAACGACCGTCCGGGGTTGCGCTGCATCCCGGGCAGCTCAACCGGTGCCGCGCGAAGAGCCATGCCAAATGATTGCACGTTCGCCGGGTCTCGCCGGTCGCCCGACGGATGCGTAGGTGAGCAAATTCACCCCGTCGCCGGCGCACGACTGTACGAGCCACCTCGCGGCGCCGCAGGACGGACGCATCGACACCGACTTGTCCGGACGGTCGGCTAATCGGGCACGTCAGACGGGCGGCGGGCGGCCTCTCAGGGATTTCTCGGTTTTGTGTGTCGAATTACCCAGGATTGTCGGGTAGTTTTGCTCACCGTGAGAACAAATCCGACCTGGTGGCACGGCCCGTCGTCATCCGTGGCAGAATGGGCGCGTGACCCTCGCCCAGCCCAGCTTGCGCATTGCGTTAGTGGCGCGACGGCACATCGATCTCAAGCGCGTCTGCAGCTGTAGCTGTCCGGCTTGACCCCGTAGACCCGCCCCCACCTGTACGTCCAGCTGGCGCCGGATCTGCGGCCGCCGCAAATCACCGGTGAGTCGCGCGTCCACGCTTGCACAGCCCGCGAAGGAGACCTTCGAATGACCACAGCCCGTCCCGCCAAGGCTCGAAGCGAGGGCCAGTGGGCGCTGGGGGATCGCGAGCCGCTCAACCCCAACGAGGAGTTCAAGCAGGCCGGCCCCCCGCTCGAGGTGCGCGAACGCATCGAAAACGTCTACGCCAAAGAGGGCTTCGACAGCATCGAGAAGAACGATCTGCGGGGCCGGATGCGCTGGTGGGGTCTGTACACCCAGCGCGAGCAGGGCTACGACGGCTCGTTCACGGGCGACGACAATGCCGATTTGCTGGAAGCCAAATACTTCATGATGAGGGTGCGCTGCGACGGCGGCGCACTGTCGGCGGCCGCGCTGCGCACCGTGGGCCAGATCTCCACCGAATTCGCCCGCGACACCGCCGATATCTCCGATCGAGAGAACGTGCAATACCACTGGATACGGGTGGAGGACGTCCCCGAGATCTGGCGGCGCCTGGCCGAGGTCGGACTGCAGACCGCCGAGGCCTGTGGTGACTGCCCGCGCGTCATCCTGGGCTCACCGCTGGCCGGTGAGTCGCTGGACGAGGTGCTCGACCCGACCTGGGCGATCGACGAGATCGTCCGCCGCTACATCGGCGACCCCGACTTCGCCGACCTGCCGCGCAAGTACAAGACCGCGATCTCGGGTCTGCAGGATGTGGTGCACGAGGTCAACGACATCGCGTTCATCGGCGTCAACCACCCCGAGCACGGCCCCGGGCTGGACCTCTGGGTCGGTGGCGGCCTGTCGACCAACCCGATGCTGGGTCAACGGGTCGGCGCCTGGGTGCCGCTCGAAGAGGTGCCCGAGGTGTGGCACGCGGTGACCTCGATCTTCCGCGATTACGGCTACCGGCGGCTGCGGGCCAAGGCGCGGCTGAAGTTCCTGATCAAGGACTGGGGCATCGAGAAGTTTCGCGAAGTCCTGGAGACCGAGTACCTCAAGCGTCCGCTGATCGACGGACCGGCCCCCGAGCCGGTCAAGCATCCGATCGACCATGTCGGCGTGCAGCGACTCAAGAACGGGCTCAACGCGGTCGGCGTCGCCGCCATCGCGGGGCGCGTGTCGGGCACCATCCTCACCGCGGTGGCCGACCTCGCCGAGCAGGCCGGCTCCGACCGGATCCGGTTCACGCCCTACCAGAAGCTGGTCATCCTCGACATCCCCGACGACAAGCTCGACGACCTGATCGCCGGTTTGGAGGCACTCGGCCTGCAGTCGCAGCCGTCGCATTGGCGCCGGAACCTGATGGCGTGCACCGGGATCGAGTACTGCAAGCTGTCCTTCGCCGAAACTCGGGTCAAGGCACAGACTTTGGTACCCGAGCTGGAGGCTCGGCTCGAAGACATCAACTCGCAGCTCGATGTTCCGATCACCGTCAACATCAACGGCTGCCCCAACTCGTGCGCGCGAATTCAGGTCGCCGACATCGGCTTCAAGGGCCAGATGGTCGACGACGGCGATGGCAACTCGGTCGAGGGCTTCCAGGTACACCTGGGTGGCAGCCTCGGCCTGGACAGCGGATTCGGTCGAAAACTGCGCCAGCACAAGGTCACCAGCGACGAGCTGGGCGACTACATCGATCGGGTGGCGCGCAATTTCCTCAAGCACCGCAACGACGGGGAACGGTTCGCGCAGTGGGCGCTTCGCGCCGAGGAGGGCGATCTGCGATGAGCGACCAAGCGACCGATCCGGCCTACGCCGCCCTGCGCGAGCTGGCCGCCCGGGGCGCGGCCGAACTGGAGGGCGCCAGCGCGACCGAGCTGCTGCGCTGGACGGATGAGAACTTCGGCGGTATCAACGGACCGCGCGGCTGGGCGACATGCAACTACATCGTCGCCTCCAATATGCAGGATGCCGTGCTGGTGGATATGGCGTCCAAGGTGCGCCCCGGTGTACCGGTGCTGTTCCTCGACACCGGCTATCACTTCGTCGAAACGATCGGTACTCGCGACGCGGTCGAATCCGTCTACGACGTACGGGTTCTCAACGTCACGCCGGAGCACACGGTGGCCGAGCAAGACGAGCGCAACGGCAAAGACCTGTTCGCGCGGGACCCCGGTGAATGCTGCCGGCTGCGCAAGGTCGCCCCGCTGAGCAAAGCGCTCAGTGGTTACTCCGCCTGGGTGACCGGGATACGCCGGGTCGAGGCACCCACCCGCGCGAACGCGCCATTGATCAGTTTCGACGAGGCATTCAAACTGGTGAAGATCAACCCGCTGGCGGCGTGGACCGACGACGACATGCAGAACTACATCGACGAGCACGACGTCCTGGTCAATCCGCTTGTCTACGAAGGTTATCCGTCGATCGGCTGCGCCCCTTGCACCGCCAAACCGGCCGAAGGCGCCGACCCCCGCAGCGGACGTTGGCAGGGACAGGCCAAAACCGAATGCGGGTTGCACGCGTCGTGACCACGCTCGTGCTGACCGCGCACGGAAGCAAGGATCCACGGTCGGCGGCCAACGCGCGGGCCGTCGCCGGCCAGGTGGCGAGCTTGCGGCCGAATCTCGATGTGCGACTGGCATTCCTGGAACACAGCTCACCCAGCCTGGCCGATGTGCTGACGTCGGTGGATGGCCCGGCGGTGGTCACCCCGCTGCTGTTGGCCAACGCCTACCACGCCCGGGTCGACATCCCTGCCCAGATCGCCGATTGCGTTACGACCCAACACGTATCGCAGGCACCGGTGCTCGGTGAGGACGACCGGCTGGTGTCGGTGCTGCGTCGGCGCGTGACGGAGCTGGGGGTCTCGCGCCTCGATGACAGTGTCGGTGTTCTCGTCGTGGCGATCGGCACATCCGACCTGGCGGTGAACGCCCGCACGGGACGGGTGGCGCCAAAGCTGTTGGCGGGCACGAGTTGGGCAGGGGCAACTACCGCGTTCGCCACCCAACAGGAACGCTCGCTGGCCGAAGCGCTGGGCCGGCTGCGCCGCCAGCGCGCCGGCCGGGTGATCATCGCGCCGTGGTTCCTGGCTCCGGGGTTAATACCCGACCGGGTACAAAGATTCGCCGCGAAGGCCCGCATCGAGATGGCCGCCCCGCTGGGTGCCCACCGTTTGGTGGCCGAGACGGTGCTGGATCGCTTCGCCGCTACGGCCGCCGAACAGATCGCTGCCTGAGGCGACATCAAATCGCTTGCACCACTAACATGGCGCAATGGGCGATCACGACTCGCACCGGCTCGCCAAGCATCTGGCCGGCCTGCCGCACTACCATGTCGTCGCCCAAAACCGGAACAACGAAGTCATTTACAGCGACGGCCTCACCTGGCCCGGCGCGGAAGGATTCGCCGCGGACCTGATCTCGCCGCCGCCGGGCACCCCGGTACCCGAGGTGGAACTCGAAGCGGTGTGGATCATCGAAGCCGATCCGCGATGGTGCCCGTTCGCGCACGGTGACGATACCGCCGAATCCGACGAGCTGACGGTGACCGAATACATCGAGCGGCTCACGCAGCGGCCGCCCTATTGGTCGACGCAGCAGTAACACTCAAGCCGACGTCAACGTGCTCTGATCTTCGTCGGCGCTCCCCAACGGCGCGGTAGCGGCGATGCTGGACGGCACGCGCGTCGCGCGCACGTACACGGTGTCGCCGTCCTTAAGGGCCAGTGCCTCGGCGTCGCCTCGGGTGATTTGGGCGGTGAAGCTGCCGCCGGTGGCCGCGCTGGTCAACTCGACGCGTACCTCGAAGCCCAGCGCCACCACCCGGTCGACGGTCGCGCGGACCACCCCGATGGACTCGGCGGCGCTGTCGCCGCCGGCGATCGCCATCTCGGGATTGCGGCCGACCCGAATGTCGTGCGGGCGAACCAAACTGCCGTTCAGTGTCGAGACCGCACCCAAAAACGACATCACGAACGCGTTCGCGGGAGCGTCGTAGACCTCGGTCGGGGATCCGACCTGCTCGATACGGCCCTTGTTGAGCACCGCAATCCGGTCGGCCACATCGAGCGCCTCGGCCTGATCGTGGGTGACCAGCACCGTGGTGACGTGGACCTCGTCGTGCAGGCGCCGTAACCAGGCCCGCAGATCCTCGCGGACCTTGGCGTCCAGCGCGCCGAACGGCTCGTCGAGCAACAGCACTTGCGGGTCGACGGCCAACGCTCGCGCCAGCGCCATCCGCTGGCGCTGACCGCCGGAGAGCTGGTTGGGGTAACGACCCTGAAATCCGCTGAGCCCCACCACTTCCAGCAGGTTGTCGACCTTGTCCTTGACCTCGGCCTTGGGTCGCTTGCGGATCTTCAGTCCGTACGCGACATTGTCGCGGACCGTCATGTGCTTGAACGCGGCGTAATGCTGGAACACGAATCCGATGCCGCGCCGTTGCGGCGGCACCCGGGTGACGTCCCGGCCGTTGATCGTGATCGTCCCGGTGTCGGGCTGGTCGAGGCCGGCGATGGTGCGCAGCAGGGTCGACTTGCCCGAACCGCTGGGCCCGAGCAATGCCGTCAGCGAGCCGGTGGGAACGACGAAGTCCACGTGTTCCAATGCGACGAAATCGCCGTAGCGTTTGTTGGCGTCGCGCACGGTGATCGCGAGGTCGCCGGTTTTGGCGTCGGTCATGTCCGTTCTCCTTGTCACGCCTTGCTCGCTGCTCGCGCCCGGCGCGCATCGAGAATCACCTGAACGATGAGCACGGCCACGGCAACACCCATCAACAACGTCGACAACGCGTAGGCGCCGTATTCGGCTCCCCGGTTATAGCGGTCCGAGACCAGCAGCGTCAGTGTCTGCGACTTCCCGGGAAGATTGGACGACACGATGGTCACCGCGCCGAACTCACCGAGAGTACGAGCAATGGTCAGCACGATGCCGTAGGTCAGGCCCCACCGGATGGACGGCAGCGTGATCCGCCAAAAGGTCTGCCACCAACCAGAACCCAGGGTGGCCGCCGCTTCCTCCTGGTCGGTTCCCAGCTCATGGAGCACCGGCTCGACTTCACGCACCACGAACGGCAACGTGACGAAGATGCTGGCAAGCACAATGCCGGGCAAGCCGAAGATTATTTTCAGGCCCAGGTCTTTCTCCATGAAACCCAGCGCACCGGCGGACCCCCACAGCACGATCAACGCCACACCAACGATGACGGGCGAAACGGCGAACGGCAGGTCGATGACCGCCTGCAGCACACCCTTACCACGAAATTTGTTGCGTGCCAGGACAAGTGCGGTAGGGATACCAAAGAAGACGTTCAGCGGCACCACGATGGCCACCACCAGCAGTGACAAGTCCAGTGCTGATATCGCCGCCGGGGTGCTGATCCAGTCGAGGAACTGACCGAACCCGGGGGTGAACGTCCGCCACAAGATCAGCGCCACCGGGATGATCAGCAACACCAGGACGTAGGCCAGTGCCACATACCGGGTGAGGTAGCGAACCCACGGCGACGATGTCACTTCGACCTCTCTTCGTGCCGGGCCGCGCGGGCGCCGACCAGGCGCAAGACGAACAGCACGACGAACGAGACCAGCAGCAACACAATGGATATCGCGGCGGCACCGGTACGGTCGTCGTTCTCGATCAAGGTCCGGATCCACTGCGACGAGACTTCGGTCTTACCGGGCACCGCGCCACCGATCAACACCACCGAACCGAACTCGCCGATGGCCCGCGAAAAAGCCAGGCCCGCACCGGACAACAACGCCGGCAACAACGCCGGCAACACGACGGAGGTGAAGACCTTGCGCCCGCTGGCGCCCAGCGACGCCGCGGCCTCCTCGGTCTCGCGATCGATTTCCAGCAGCACCGGCTGAACGGCTCGCACCACGAACGGCAGGGTGACGAACGCCAGCGCCACCGCCACGCCCCACGCGGTGTGCTGAAGATGAAGGCCCACCGGGCTGTTTTTCCCGTACAACGCCAACATCACCAGGCTGGCCACGATCGTCGGCAATGCGAACGGCAGGTCGATGATCGCGTCGACAAGACGCTTGCCGGGGAAGTCGTCACGCACCAGCACCCAGGCGATCAGCAGGCCGAAAAGCAGGTTGACCACCGTGACCCCGGCGGAAATGGTCAGCGTCACCTGAAACGAGTCCAGCGCGGCACGCGACGTCACGGCCTCGGTGAATGCCCGCCAACCGCCACCGGCGGCCTGCCACACGATGGCGGCCAGCGGTAGCAGCACGATCACCGACAGCCACAGCGTCGCCACCCCGACGCGAAGCGACGAGTTGCCGCGTCGCCCGAAAGACCCTGCGGCCAGCTGCACACCGGGCTCGTCGAGCTCGGGCCTGATCGCTTCCGGGTCCGGGGTCGTCGTCACGGTCATCCGGTGGCCTTCGTATAGATCTTGGTGATGCTGCCGTTGTTCTTGTCGAAAAGCTGCGGATCGACCGTGGCCCAGCCGCCCAGGTCGGCGATCGTCCACAGCTTCGACGGCAACGGGAACTGGTCCCTGAATTCGGCCGCGACCGACGGGTCAACCGGCCGAAAACCGGCCTGCGCCCACAACTTCTGCGCTGCCGCCGTGTACTGGAAGTTGCGGAACGCGGTGGCGGCGTCCAGGTGCGGGGTCGTTGTCACCACCGCCAGCGGGTTTTCGATCTTGAAGGTCTGCGGCGGGGTGACGTGTTCGACCGGCTTTCCTTGCCGCTCAGTGGCGATGGCCTCGTTCTCGTAGCTGATCAACACGTCGCCGCTGCCCTGGACGAAAACGTCGGTGGCTTCCCGACCGGACCCGGGGCGCAATTTCACGTGGTCTCGCACCAACTGGCTGACAAAGTCGATCCCCGCCTGGCTATTCCGGCCGCCCTCGCTCTTGGCGGCATACGGGGCGAGCAGATTCCATTTAGCCGAGCCCGAACTCAGCGGGCTGGGCGTGATGACCTCGACGCCGGGCCGCAGCAGGTCATCCCAGTCCCTGATGTTCTTCGGATTGCCTTTGCGCACTACGAAAGTCACCACCGACCCGAACGGGATGCCCTTGGTCGCATCGGAGTTCCAGTCTTTGGAAACCTTGCCAGCCTTGACCAATCGGGTGATGTCGGGCTCGACGGAGAAGTTCACCAGGTCGGCCGGCTTCCCTTCGGCAACCCCGCGGGACTGGTCACCGGAGGCGCCGTAGGAGGTGATCACCTGCACGCTCTTGCCCTCCTCGGAGGACTGGAATGCGGGAATCACCTTGCTCCATCCGGGTTCTGGGGCGGAGTAGGCGACCAGGGTGATGGTGGTATGCGCGCCCGACGGCCCACTGCCGCCGACGACGTCGCTGGGGCCGCCGCCACAAGCCGCGACAACACCGACGATCAGTGCGAGCGCGACGAGAGGCCGCCAGCGCGTGGCGCTGGCGTTGTCCATATGCATTGACGGCCTTTCGATGCGGGCTTACGGATATCGGTCCGTTGCTGCGGAAAGGCAACGAAAACGTCCGGGGAATTCGCGAACTCCGTACCAAACCGCGCGCGGGTGGTAGTCAGCGACAACAGTGCACGAAGACATCACATTCCGGGGCTTCGGAAGTCAGGTGCATGGCGCGAAGCCTAACAGGAAATCGCTGGCCCGCCACCGGACCGGGTCTGGGCGCAAGTCGGCGCGCCCGCCTCAGTGCGTCACCCACCAGGCGACGATCACCAACACCACGAGCGTGACGAGAACCAGCGTCACCTGAGACCGGGGCATGCCGATTACCTGGGCGTCCCATCGATCTGACGGGCACGCTGCAACAGCTCCATCCCTTTGCTGAGCACGGCGTCCAGCGCCACCGCCGCGATGTAGGCGACCGCCAGCACGACGGGCATCACCACCATGGCCTGCAGCACGAAGGGAAGTCCGGAAATCCACAGCTCATTTCCGTCCCACCAATTGAGGAACCCGTTCACCGGGCTCACACTATTCGTCCGAGCAGTCGAAACACCAATATGTGAAGATCGGCGGGTGGCTGTCGCATCCGAGGAAACCACCTGTGTCATCGCCGGCGGCGGTCCGGCCGGCATGGTGCTTGGCCTGCTGTTAGCGCGCGGCGGTGTAAGAGTCACGGTGATGGAAAAACACGCGGATTTCCTGCGTGACTTCCGGGGCGACACCGTGCACGCCAGCACGCTGCGCCTGCTTGACGAACTCGGTTTGGGATCGCGCTTCGCCCAGCTCCCCCACCGCCTGATCGACAGCATCCAATTGGAGATGCAAGGCCAACCGTTGAACCTCGACTTGTCCCACCTGCCGGGCGCGCATCAGCACATCGCCCTGGTGCCGCAGTGGGACTTCCTGGAGCTGTTGGCCACCGCGGCCGAGACCGAACCCAGCTTCCGGTTGTTACGCAGCACCGAGGTGACCGGAGTGGTTCGCGACGGCGACCGCGTCACCGGCGTCACCTACCGCGACTCCAGCGGTGAGAGCAAGCAGATGCGTGCTTTGCTGACGGTGGCCTGCGACGGGCGCGGGTCCACGGTGCGCTCCGCGATCGGATTCGAACCGCGACGGTTCGGCGCCCCGATGGATGTCTGGTGGTTCCGGTTGCCTCGCCATCCCGACGACCCGAGCGGACTGGCCGGCAGGTTCGTGTCCGGACACGGGCTCATCATGATCGACCGCGGCGACTACTACCAGATCGCCTACATCATCCCCAAGGGCGCCGACACCGAAATGCGGTCGGAGGGCATCGAGGCGTTGCACCAGGTGCTGGTGAATCTGGTGCCCTGGCTCGGCGACCGGGTCGGCACACTGACTTCGTTCGACGACGTGAAACTGCTTGACGTGCAACTCGATCGGCTGCGCCGCTGGTACACCGACGGCGCCCTGTGCATCGGCGACGCGGCGCACGCGATGTCGCCGGTCGGCGGGGTGGGAATCAACCTCGCGGTCGCCGATGCGGTGGCCACCGCGCGATTGCTGGCCGGCCCGCTGCATGCCGGACGGCTAACCACACGCGAGCTGTTACGGGTGCAGGTGCGCCGCTGGATACCCACCGCGATCATCCAGGCCGTGCAACGGACGATCCACGCCCAAGTGGTCGCCGACGTGGTGGCCGGAAACGACGGCGACGCGCCCCGGGGCGTTCGGCTGGCCGGCCGGTTGCCGGCGCTGCGGCGAGTGCTCGCCTACTTGGTGGCGATCGGTCCGCTGTCCGAACACGCACCGGAATTCGCCAGACCGCACGGGTAACTCGCCGACCGTCGCCGCAATGCGTCACGTCGGCAAATAATGGACGCCGGGCGGGTCGACAGATGATGATGGCGAGATGGTCATGCACGCCGAACCCGCCGACCAGCCCGCCGACGCCGCCCCCGAGCAGGCGTTTCCATCGGCACGCCAATCGGAGCTGGTCTCGCCGCTCGATTTCAGCGCGCCGGCGCCGTTCACCTCCGGCAGCGCGCTGCGCAACCCGTTTCCGCCGATCGCCGACTACGCATTTCTGTCCGACTGGGAAACGACGTGCCTGATCTCCCCCGCGGGTTCGGTCGAATGGCTGTGTGTGCCCCGGCCGGACTCGCCGAGCGTGTTCGGCGCGATCCTCGACCGCAGTGCGGGCCATTTCCGGCTCGGCCCGTACGGCGTCTCGGTGCCCTCGGCCCGCCGCTACCTGCCCGGCAGCCTGATCATGGAAACCACCTGGCAAACCCACACCGGCTGGCTGATCGTGCGCGATGCGCTGGTGATGGGCCCCTGGCATGACATCGAGCGCCGGTCCAAAACCCACCGCCGCACCCCGATGGACTGGGACGCCGAGCACATCCTGCTGCGCACGGTCCGCTGCGTCAGCGGCACCGTCGAGCTGGTCATGAGTTGCGAACCGGCGTTCGACTACCACCGCATCGGCCCCACCTGGGAATACGCGGCGAACGCGTACGGCGAGGCGCTCGCACGCGCCAGCAAGCAACCCGACGACCACCCCCAGCTGCGCCTGACCAGCAACCTGAACATCGGGCTGGAGGGCCGCGAAGCACGCGCGCGCACCCGGATGAAGGAAGGCGACGACGTGTTCGTCGCGCTCAGCTGGACCAAGCACCCGGCGCCGCAGACCTACGACGAGGCCGCCGACAAGATGTGGCAGACCACCGAGTGCTGGCGGCAGTGGATCAACATCGGCAACTTCCCCGACCACCCGTGGCGGGCGTACCTGCAGCGCAGCGCGCTCACCCTGAAGGGCCTGACCTATTCGCCCACCGGCGCGCTGCTGGCCGCCAGCACCACGTCGCTGCCGGAGACGCCACGGGGCGAACGCAACTGGGACTACCGCTACGCCTGGATCCGCGACTCGACCTTCGCACTGTGGGGCCTGTACACGCTCGGCCTGGATCGCGAAGCCGACGACTTCTTCGCGTTCATCGCCGATGTGTCCGGCGCGAACAACAACGAGCGCCATCCGCTGCAGGTGATGTACGGAGTCGGTGGCGAACGCAGCCTGGTCGAAGAGGAACTGAATCACCTTTCCGGTTATGACCACGCGCGCCCGGTACGAATCGGCAACGGCGCCTATGACCAGATCCAGCACGACATTTGGGGTTCGATCCTCGATTCGTTCTACCTGCACGCCAAGTCCCGCGAACAGGTTCCGGAGACGTTGTGGCCGGTACTCAAGAAGCAGGTGGACGAGGCGATCGCGCACTGGCGCGAGCCCGATCGCGGCATCTGGGAAGTGCGCGGGGAGCCGCAGCACTTCACGTCGTCGAAGGTGATGTGCTGGGTGGCGCTGGACCGCGGGGCCAAACTGGCCGAGCGGCAGGGCGAGAAGAGCTATGCCCAGCAGTGGCGGGTCATCGCCGAGGAGATCAAGGCCGACATCCTCAAGAACGGGGTGGACTCGCGCGGGGTGTTCACCCAGCGCTACGGCAGTGACGCGCTGGATGCCTCGCTGCTGCTGGTGGTGCTGACGCGATTCCTGCCGCCCGACGACCCGCGGGTGCGCAACACGGTGCTGGCCATCGCCAACGAACTCACCGAGGAAGGCCTGGTGCTGCGCTACCGGGTCGAGCAGACCGACGACGGGTTGTCCGGCGAGGAAGGCACGTTCACCATTTGCTCGTTCTGGCTGGTGTCCGCGCTGGTCGAGATCGGTGAGGTGGCACGGGCCAAGCGGTTGTGTGAGCGGCTGCTGTCCTACGCCAGCCCGCTGCATCTCTACGCCGAGGAGATCGAGCCGCGCACCGGCCGGCACCTGGGCAACTTCCCGCAGGCGTTCACCCACCTGGCGCTGATCAACGCGGTGGTACACGTGATCCGCGCCGAGGAGGAATCCGACGGCTCCGGGATGTTCCAGCCCGCCAACGCCCCCATGTAGCGAAAGCCACTACCCGGCAAGGCAATACACTCGACACTCAATTCGTGCTCGACACTTTCCGCAACATCACCCGGGCGATATCGATGGCCCGGGTTCCGGCCTCTGCGTGCGGCCCGACGGAAACTCTGACGTCGACGACTACGTCGGACTCCATCCCGACGACGTGCTCGTTGGGAGTCGGCGGCGTGTGGTGGTTGTCCCAGGCGATGACGGTCGCCGACAGTATTGGTTCATCGACCTTGACGTCGGTCACCTTCGAATACAGTTCGGTGTTCTCGGTGTCGTGGGTGTACAGGGTGACAGTAGTGCCCGCGCATTTCTGCCATTGCGGTACGAACGACGCGAAAAGTCGTTGTGCATCCGCAGACGACGCCAACCGGACCGCACCCGCGCGCACGCCGAACACCGGCACGCGCAAGTTGGGATTCCAATAGCTCTGGGCAGCCACCGCGCGGACCGATCCCTTTTCGTAGACGACGCGCAGCAATGGGGAAGTCGCACCGATACATTCGATGGGCGCGGCGTTGCTATCGTCGCGAATCCCGTTCGGCAGCACCTCGGTACCGCCGACTTGCGGTGGTCCTTCGGGCATCAGAGGGTTACCGGCCGCGGCCGTGACTTCGTCGTCGGTCGGTAGGACTTGCTCTAGCGGCACCACTGGTGAGGCGGGATGAACGGCGCGCTTCGGCATGCCGACCACGGTGTGGACGCAACCCGCGGTCAGCAGGGCGAGCGCCAACAGCGCAAGCGCTCGCATCAATTCGCTCCCCCCGAGCCAATCGCTACTTCTTGGCTTTGTCCCCCGCGGCGTCGGTGGACAGCGCCGCGACGAACGCCTCTTGCGGGACATCCACGCGCCCAATGGTTTTCATCCGCTTCTTGCCTTCCTTCTGCTTTTCCAGAAGTTTGCGCTTGCGGGTGATGTCTCCCCCATAGCATTTGGAGAGCACGTCCTTGCGGATCGCGCGGATGTTCTCGCGCGCAATGATTTTCGATCCGATAGCCGCTTGCACCGGCACCTCGAACTGCTGGCGCGGGATCAGTTCCTTCAGCTTGGTGGTCATCTTGTTGCCGTAGGCTGACGCGCCGTCTTTGTGCACGATCGCACTGAACGCGTCGACGGCCTCGCCCTGCAACAGGATGTCGACCTTGACCAGATCGGCCAGCTGCTCACCCGCCTCCTCGTAATCCAGGCTGGCGTAGCCGCGGGTCCGCGACTTCAGGGAATCGAAGAAGTCGAAGATGATCTCCCCCAACGGCATCGAGTAGCGCAGCTCGACGCGCTCCGGCGACAGATAGTCCATGCCTCCGAGCTCACCGCGGCGCGACTGGCACAGCTCCATGATGGTGCCGATGAATTCGCTCGGGGCGATGACGGTGGTCTTGACCACCGGCTCGTAAACCTCGCGAACCTTTCCGTCGGGCCAGTCCGACGGGTTGGTCACCACGATCTCGCTGTTGTCCTCTTTGACCACCCGGTACACGACGTTGGGCGACGTCGAGATCAGGTCCAGATCGAACTCGCGCTCCAGCCGCTCGCGAGTGATCTCCATGTGCAGCAGACCCAGGAAGCCGCAACGGAATCCGAAACCCAGCGCCACCGACGTCTCCGGCTCGTAGGTCAGGGCCGCGTCGTTGAGTTGCAGTTTTTCCAGGGCGTCGCGCAGGTCCGGGTAGTCCGAACCGTCGACCGGATACAGCCCCGAGTAGACCATCGGCTTGGGTTCGCGGTAACCGGTGAGCGCTTCCTTGGCGCCGTGTCGGGCCGTCGTCACGGTGTCGCCGACCTTGGACTGACGGACGTCCTTCACACCGGTGATCAGGTAGCCCACCTCCCCCACCCCCAGGCCCTGGCTGGGCTTGGGTTCGGGCGAGACGATGCCGACTTCGAGTAGCTCGTGCGTTGCGCCGGTGGACATCATCGCGATGCGCTCGCGGGGCGTGATCTTGCCGTCCACCACGCGGACGTAGGTCACCACACCGCGGTAGATGTCGTAGACGGAGTCGAAGATCATCGCGCGAGCGGGCGCGTCGGCGTCACCCTGCGGCGGCGGCACCTCGCGCACCACGTGGTCGAGCAGGTCGGCCACACCCTCGCCGGTCTTGCCGGACACGCGCAGCACGTCGCCGGGTTCGCAGCCGATGATGTGCGCGATCTCGCCCGCATAGCGCTCCGGGTCCGCGGCCGGCAGGTCGATCTTGTTGAGCACCGGAATGATGTGCAGGTCGCGGTCCAGCGCCAGGTAAAGGTTTGCCAGCGTCTGGGCCTCGATGCCCTGCGCGGCGTCCACCAGCAGCACCGCGCCCTCGCAGGCCTCCAGCGCGCGGGACACCTCGTAGGTGAAGTCGACGTGACCCGGGGTGTCGATCAGGTGCAGCACGAACTCTTCGTCGCCGACTTTCCAGGGCAGCCGGACATTCTGTGCCTTGATGGTGATGCCGCGCTCCCGCTCGATGTCCATCCGGTCCAGGTACTGAGCACGCATGGACCGCTCGTCGACGACGCCGGTGAGCTGAAGCATCCGGTCGGCCAGCGTGGACTTGCCGTGGTCGATATGAGCGATGATGCAGAAGTTCCTGATCTGCGCCGGCGCGGTGAAGGTCTTGTCGGCGAAACTGCTGATGGGGATCTCCTGGCTAGTGCTGTTGTTGCTGCTGACCGGCGATTCGCGGGTACGTCCAGGGTATCCATGCGGGCTGGTCGGGACATACTCGGACACAGTCGCGATCGGACGCCCGCGTCTAAACTGCACCTATGGCCCCTGCCCGGAAATCGCAGTGGAAGACATTCCAGCGGTTTGCCCAGAACGTGGTCGTCTACGGGGTTCCGCGACTCATCCAGCAGGTCCAGACCGCGCATGCCGTGTACCGCGAGATCGAACAGGTCGTGAAAACCACCGCGAACGCGCGGGCTTCCGGCGGCGAGTCGGAGTCGGCATCGATCACCGAGGGCCGCCCGGTGACCAGCGACAGCTTCCCCACCGCCCAACGGGCCCGCAAGGTCGTCTACGCCCCCGACCTCGACGGCAGGGCCGATCCCGGGGAAATCGTCTGGACTTGGGTGGTCTACGAGGACGATCCGACCCGCGGAAAAGACCGCCCGGTGCTCGTCGTGGGCCGCGACCGCAGCGTCCTGCTCGGGCTCATGCTGTCCAGTCAGGAGCACTATGCGTCTGACCCGGATTGGGTCGGGATCGGCGCGGGCGACTGGGATTGCGAGGGCCGGGAAAGCTGGGTGCGGCTGGATCGGGTGCTCGACGTGCCCGAGGAGGGCATTCGCCGCGAGGGCGCGATCCTGGAACGCGAGATCTTCGACGTGGTGGCCGCCCGGCTGCGCACCGACTACGCCTGGCGCTGAAACACGCTATTGCGCAACGTGCTCGACTCACGCCATCGCCGAACGTGCACTGACGGCGAAAAATGGGCCGAATTCTCGCCATCAGTGCACGTTCGGCGAAAAGGGCGATCAGCCTTGCGTGATGTAGGACTGCAGCTGCTGCTGTTCGGCCTCGAGCTCTTCCATCCGCGTCTTCACGACGTCTCCGATGCTCACGATGCCGATCAGCTTCTTGCCGTCGAGCACGGGCACGTGGCGCACCCGGTTCTTGGTCATCAGCATGCTGATCTCGTCGACCGTGTCGGACTTCGTGCAGGTCGCAACAGTCGCGGTCATGATCTTGGAGATCGGGCGGGTCAGCACGCTGGGGCCATGCGCGTGTAGTTGGCGCACGACGTCGCGCTCGGACACGATGCCGACCACTCCCTCGTCTCCCACCACCACCATGGCGCCGATGTTTTGCTCGGCGAGGCCGGCGAGCAGTTCCCGGACCGTGGCGTCCGGATTGATCGTCGTGACCGCCGCACCTTTGTTGCGCAAAACGTCCGCTATCCGCATCAAGCCTCCAGCTGGTTGTGATCTGCTTCACACCAGGCTACGGCTATCTCGCGCGGCGGGAAAGGCAACACGAAAACCGTTAACTGATCATCACCAGATGGCCGCGGGTCCGCGGGTCACATCCGCATGTGACAACGGCCGATCCCAGCGATCAGCCGAATGGGCCACAATCCGCCGACCCGTCTTGAAGGATGAGGGCCATGATCGAGATCACCTTGTTGGGAACCGGCAGTCCCATCCCCGACCCGAACCGAGCGGGGCCGGCGACGCTGGTGCGGGCCGGCGGGCAGGTGTTCCTGGTGGATTGCGGGCGTGGTGTCCTGCAGCGCGCGGCGGCAGTCGGCGTGGGCGCCGCCGGGTTGTCGGCGCTGCTGCTCACCCACCTGCACAGCGACCACATCGGCGATCTCGGCGACCTGCTCATCACGCGGTGGATCACCACGTTCACCCCGGATCCCGCGCCGTTCCCGATCATCGGGCCGCCGGGCACCGCGGAGACGGTCGAGGCGATGCTGAAGGCGTTCGGCCACGACATCGGTTACCGGATCGCCCACCACGACGACCTGAACACGCCGCCACCGATCGAGGTGCACGAATACACCGAGGGCCCGGTGTGGGACCGCGACTGCGTCTCGATTCGGGTGGCGCCCACCGACCACCGGCCGGTAGCACCGACCATCGGGTTCCGGATCGACGCCGACGGCGCCTCGGTGGTGCTGGCCGGGGACACCGTGCCGTGCGACGGCCTCGACGAACTGGCGGCCGGGGCGGGCGCGTTGGTGCACACCGTGATCCGCAAGGACATCGTCACGCAGATCCCGCAGCAGCGGCTGCAGGACATCTGCGACTACCACTCGTCGGTCGAAGAAGCCGCGGCGACCGCGGCCCGCGCGGGGGTCGGCACATTGGTGATGACGCACTATGTGCCGGCGTTGGTGCCCGGACAAGAAGAACAGTGGCGGACGCTGGCCGCCTCGGAATTCGGCGGGCGCATCGAGCTCGGCGACGACTTGCACCGGGTCGAAGTCCCGCCGCGGCCGTAGCCGTCCACTTCGCTTGACCCAGGCCGGTTCTCGCGATGCGGCAGCGGATCTGATGCCGCTAGGCCAGTCGGGTGACCTCGACGACCACGTCGAGATCCGTCGCGCCCTGGCCCGAGTAGATGCCCTTCAGCGGGGACACATCGGTGTAGTCGCGGCCGACGCCCACGCCGACATATTGCTCGGTGATCTCGGTGTCGTTGGTGGGGTCGTAGTTCCACCATCCACCGGTCCACGCCTGCAGCCACGCGTGGCTTCGGCCTTCCACGGTGTCACCGACCACCGCGTCGCGTTCGGGGTGCAGGTAGCCGGACACGTAGCGGGCCGGAATTCCCATGTCGCGCAAGAGCATTAACGACAGGTGGACGAAGTCCTGGCAGACTCCCTTGCCCTCCTTCAGGGCGTCCAGCCCCGACGAGCGCACCCCCGTCGTCCCGGGAAGATAGTCCAGCTCCTCGTGCACCCAGCCGGCCGCGGCCTTGACGGCTTCCTGTGGCTCGCTGCTCTTGGCGATTCTCCTGCCGATCGACCTGACCCGCTTGCTAAACGGCGTGTACTCGGTGGGCTGCAGCAATTCGTCGAACCGGTCGATCACCGCCGCGGAATGCAGGTCGCTCCAGGTGACATCCTTGGCGGGTGGTTCGGGCTGCTCGGTCTCGACGACCGACGAGGACGTCACCGTCAGGTCGCTGTGTGGCGCGTGCAGGTCGAACGCCGTGACGGCGGTACCCCAGTAGTCGATGTACCGATAGGACCGGGTTGCCGGAATGGTTTCGACGCGGTTGAGGATGACGTTTTGCCGGGTGTCGGAGCTCGGGGTCAGCCGGGCCTCGTTATAGGAGGCGGTCACCGCCGATTGGTAGGCGAACCCGGTCGTGTGCACTACGCGCAGCCGCCACATCAGGTATCTCCGTTCCGGGTGACCAGGCTGGCGCTGTGACCGGCATCCGACCACGCCACCCACGGTGTGACGTGGAAGTATTGCTGCGACAACGCGTCTCCGACATCTCGGCAGGTCGTCTGCAAGCCCGCCAGCCGCGCCTCCAGGGTGTCGAGCAACACCCCGGGCGGCATGAATTCCAGCTCGCTGCGGGCCTGCCCCAGCAGTCGCTGCGCTTCGGCGGTGGCCCCCACCCGGCTCGCCGGGTTGCGCACCAGCTCTTCGACGCTCTCTTCGGCCAGCTTCAGCGAGTAGAACACCGACCGGGGGAACAACCGGTCGAGCAGCATGAACTCGACCACGCGACCGGCGTCGAGCACCCCGCGATAGGTGCGCAGGTACGTGTCGTGGGCGCCGGCCGAACGCAACAGCGTCACCCACGCCGGCGAGGACGCACTGTCCCCGACCCTCGACAGCAGCAGCCGCACCGTCATATCGACGCGCTCGATGGCCCGGCCCAACAGCAGGAAGCGGTAGCCGTCGTCACGCGAGAGCGTCGAGTCGGCCAGGCCGGCGAACATGGCGGCCCTGCCCTCGATAAACGACAGAAACTCGTGTGGGCCAAGGCGTTTGGCGGCACGTTCGCGTTCCGGCAGGGCATGGTAAGTGGTGTTGAGGCATTCCCAGATTTCGATGGACGTCACTTCGCGCGCCGACTTGGCGTTTTCGCGCGCCGCCGTGATCGCGTCGACGATCGAGCTTCCACCCTTGGAGTCGGCGCTGTAGGCGACGAGGTCGGTCAACGACCAGACGTCCAAGTCGTGCTTGGGAGGCTCGATGCCGAGCACTCGCAACAGCAGCCGGGACGCCTGGTCGGGATCGACGCTGGAATCCTCCAGCAACTGATGCAGCACCACGTCGAGAATGCGCGCGGTGTCGTCAGCCCGCTCGACATAGCGGCCAATCCAGTAGAGCGCCTCGGCGTTTCGGGCCAACATCAGCGACCTGCCCTCTGTTGTTGTTGCTGCTTTTGCTTCTGCCTTTTCGCCGGCTTCCCATCCTGCGGTTGCTCAGTCTGCAGGGGCTGCTGGTGCGGCGACTCCGGCGAGTCGTCGTCGGGCCCCTTCTCGGACATGGACTTCGGCAACGAACGCACCACCTCGGCGGCACCCAGCTCACGATCTGCGGCCGACGCGCGCGACGCCAGCACCCAGGTGTCCTTGGAACCACCTCCCTGGCTGGAGTTGACCACCCGCGAGCCCTCGACCAGCGCCACCCGACTCAGCCCGCCCGGCAGCACCCATACCTCGTCGCCGTCGTTGACCGCGAACGGCCGCAGGTCGACATAGCGCGGTGCCAGCGCGTTGCCGATCCGCGTCGGCACGGTCGACAGCTCCATCATCGGCTGCGCGATCCAGCTGCGCGGGTCGTCGCGAATCTTCTTGCTGACGGCCGCCAGTTCCTTCTCGGACGCGTCGGGACCGAACACGATGCCGTAGCCGCCGGATCCCTCGACCGGCTTGATGACCAGCTCGCCGACCCGGTCGAGCACCTCCTCGCGTTCGTCGTCCAGCCAGCACCGGTAGGTGTCCACGTTGGCCAGCAGGGGCTTCTCGCCGAGGTAGTACTCGATCATGGTCGGCACGTAGGTGTAGACCAGTTTGTCGTCGCCGACGCCGTTGCCGATCGCGCTGGAGATGACGACGTTGCCGGCGCGGGCGGCGTTGACCAAACCGGCCACCCCCAGCACCGAGTCGGCGCGGAACTGCAGCGGGTCGAGGAAGATGTCGTCGATGCGCCGATAGATGACGTCGACCTGGGTCTGCCCCTCGGTGGTGCGCATGTACACCTGGTTGTCGCGGCAGAACAGGTCGCGGCCCTCGACCAGCTCGACGCCCATCTGCCGGGCGAGCAGCGAATGCTCGAAGTACGCGGAGTTGTAGACGCCGGGCGTCAGCACCACCACGGTCGGGTCGGCCTCGTTGGTGGCCGCCGAGTTGCGCAGGGCCCGCAGCAGGTGCGAGGCGTAGTCGTCGACGGCACGCACCCGATGGGTGGCGAACAGGTTCGGGAAGACCCGCGCCATGGTGCGCCGGTTCTCCATCACGTACGACACGCCCGAGGGCGAGCGCAGGTTGTCCTCGAGAACCCGCCAGGTGCCCTTCTCGTCGCGGATCAGGTCGATGCCGGCGACGTGGATGCGCACGCCGTTGGGCGGGACGATGCCCACGGCCTGGCGGTGAAAGTGTTCGCAGGACGTGACCAGGCGACGCGGGATCACGCCGTCGTTCAGGATCTCCTGGTCGCCGTAGATGTCGTCGAGATACATCTCGAGGGCTTTGACCCGTTGGACGATGCCGCGCTCGAGCCGGTTCCATTCGGCCGAGGAGAGCACTCGCGGCACCAGGTCCAGCGGAAACGGCCGCTCCTGGCCCGACAGGGAGAACGTGATGCCCTGGTCGATGAACGCACGGGCCAGCGCGTCGGCGCGGGCCCGCAGGTCCGAGGCGTCCGCTGGCGCCAGCTCGTCGTAGATGCCCTTGTAGGGGCCACGCACGTTGCCCTGCGCATCGAACATCTCGTCGAAGGCCATCTCGTAGGCGTCGGACGAGTTGTATCCGCTGAAGATGCGCTCGGAGCGCGCCAGCGCGCGCGCGCCGCCGCGCGACCCGCGCCTGGTTGTTTCAACCTGGTTCGCAAGACTCACTTCTAGGATGGTGCCTCATATCGACGTTATGGCAGGCCACGAGTTCCCGTTTTGGGAGAAAACGTAACCGACTGCTAACCTGAGCAGTCGCAATCGGGTGTGGGGCGCCCCCTGAAACGACACCGCAAAGACCAAATCGACGAAGGATAGTTCCGCGTGGCCAACATCAAGTCGCAGCAGAAGCGCATCAAGACGAACGAGCGCGCCCGACTGCGCAACAAGTCCGTGAAGTCCTCGCTGCGCACCGCCGTGCGCGCGTTCCGTGAAGCCGCCGAGGCAGGCGACAAGGACAAGGCCGCGGAATTGCTGGTGTCGACCAACCGCAAGCTGGACAAGGCGGCCACCAAGGGCGTCATCCACAAGAACCAGGCCGCCAACAAGAAGTCGGCGCTGGCGCGGTCCCTCAACAAGATCTGAGCCCTGGGCTATCGGCCCCGGTCGGCCACCAGTTCGGCCACCTTTCTGACCGCTGATTCCAGCGCGTAGTCGGCGTCCGCGGCGGCTCCCTTGACGTTGGCGTTGAGTTCCGCGACGACTTTCATCGCGGTTGCCACACTGTCGCGCGACCAGCGCCGGGCCTGCTTCTGCGCTTTCTGCACCCGCCAGGGCGGCATCCCCAGCTCCCCGGCCAGCCGGTACGGGTCGCCGGAGAGCGGCCCCACCCGGCCGATGGTGTGGATGGCTTCGGCCAGCGCGTCGGCCAGCACCACCAGCGGCTCGCCGCGCATCATCGCCCATCGCAGCGCCTCGGCCGCGCCCGCGACATCCCCGGCGACGGCCTTGTCGGCGATGTCGAAGCCCTTCACCTCGGCCTTGCCGCTGTGATAGCGGCGCACCGCGGCCTCATCGACCTCGCCACCGGTGTCGGCGACCAACTGTGAGCAGGCGGAGGCCAGCTCCCGCACGTCGGAGCCGACGGCATCCAGCAGGGCGGTCACCGTGTCCTCGTCGACCTTGACTCGCAGCGCGCGAAACTCCTTGCGGATGAAGTCGACTCGTTCGCTCAGCTTGGTGATCCGGGCGCAGGGGTGAACCTCGGCGCCCAGCGCCTTGAGCTGGTCGGCGAGCGCCCTGGCCCGCCCGCCACCGGAGTGCACCACCACCAGCATCGTTCCCGGCGGCAGGTCGGCGGCGGCCCCGGCGATCATCGCGACCGCGTCCTTGCCTGCTTCGGCCGCGGCTTCCAGCACGACGATGCGTTCGTCGGCGAACAGCGACGGGCTCAGCAGCTCGGCGAGCTCATAGGTGCTGACGTCGCCGGCCCGCATGCGATTGACCGGGATGTCGTCGGTGCCGGCGCGTCTACGCGCCGCCCGCAGCACATCGGCCACGGCTCGTTCGACCAGCAGATCCTCGTCCCCCAGGACCAAGTGCAACGGCGAAGCCTCGCTCACCCCACGATGGTGTCACGAAGGGCCGACCAATCCGCTCGGGGATCCAGCAGCTCCGACGCCGACCAGGCCAGCACGCACGCGGCCGCGACCAGCCCGGCCACCCGGGTCGAGGCACGAAACCAGGCCCGCCGCCACAGCAGCATGGTCAGCGCCAGCAGCAGCGCGGTCGCACAACCGACCAACAGCACACCGGCCAGACCGTCGGGTACCGGTACGGTCGCCGCGGGTGCGCCGGCCGCGACGTGCGCCACCTTCGTCACCCACCACACTTCCGGTCCGGTGAAACGCATCAGCAGCTGCGCACCCGGCGGCCACAGCACGCACAGCACGGCCGCCGCGCTGCCCAGCACGGTGATGGGCGCGATGAAGGGCGCCGCGGCCAGATTGGCGGCCACGGCCACCAGGCTGAACCGGCCCGAGATGCCGGCGACCAGCGGCGCGGTCACCACCTGCGCGGCCAGCGCCACCGCGAGCGCGTCCGCCAGCGGTTTGGGGCAGCCTTTGACCACCAGGCGCCGCGACCAGACGGGCGCGATGACGACCAGCGCGCCCGTCGCCAGCACCGACAACGCGAAGCCGGCATCGACGGCCAGCTGGGGAGCGACGGCAAGCAGTATCAGCACCGTGGCCGACAGCGCCGGAATCGCTTGTCGTCGACGTGAAGTCAACATCCCCGCCAGCGCGATGGCGGCCATCACGGCCGCCCGCAACACACTTGCCGTCGGCTGGACCACGATCACGAAGGCCACCAATGCCACCCCGGCGAGCAGCACGGCGGCCCGCGGGCCGATCAGCCGGGCGGAGAACAGCACCGCCGCGCACACGATCGTGACGTTGGCTCCCGACACGGCCGTCAGATGCGTCATGCCCGCCGCACGGAACTCCCGGCCGGTGTCGGCCGTGAGCGCCGAGGTGTCGCCGAGGACCAGGGCCGGCAGCATCGCGGCCTGCGCGGCGGGCAGCACTTCGTGCGCGGTGGCGGCGAACCGGCCGCGCACCACGTGCGCGGCACGCTGCACCGCCCCCGCCCGGCCCATGACGGGCCGGCCCGCCGCGTTGAGCACCGCCACCGTCAGGTCGTGGCGAGTGGGGCGCTCGATCCGCGCAGCAAAGCGCACCGGCTGACCCGCCATCACATCGAAGTCCGAGGCCCGCGCGAAAACGGTTACCCGGCCGGATATCTCGTCGCCGCGCAGCCGCTGCAGGGTGGCACGAAACATCAGCCGGCCCGAACCCAACGCCAGCGCGCTCTCGCTGGGCGTCACCGTCACCGGCGCAACCGTCCCGAACGCCGCGGTGATCGGGTGGCGGACCACAGCGTCGGCACGCAGCGCGATCGCGAATCCGAATCCCGCACCGGCCACTCCGATAGCCACCAAGCCCGCGCCCATGGTCCGCAGTCTCGGGCTCCGTCCGGGCCGGCGCACCGGGCAGCAGGTCAGTACCCCGGCGACGCCGACCAACGCGACGCAGCACGCGGCCAGCACGCGGCCGACCGGCCACACGATCCCCGCGGCGGTGACGACCCAGCCGGTGAGTGCGGCCGGCACCAGCCGCACATCGAGGCGGGCGAGCTCCCCGGAGACTCGCAGTGGCAGGGCGGTCTCAGACACGGACCAGGGCGCGCAGCTTGTCCAGCCGCGACGGCCCGATGCCGTCGACCTCGGCGAGCTGATCGACGCTGGTGAACTTGCCATTGGTCTGCCGCCACCCGACGATCGCGGCGGCGGTGACCGGCCCGACACCGGGCAGGTCGTCCAGCTGCTCCACGGTCGCGGTATTCAGGTCGAGCACTTCGCCGGCTTTCGGCCGCACGGATCCCTTAACCGGCCCCGGCGGTGCCGGCGTCTTGGTGCCCGGAGCCGAGCCGGCCGTCACAGAGCTGCCCAGCGCGGTGGGCTGCCCCGACACGGGCGCCAGCCCGACCACGATCTGCTCCCCGTCACCGAGCGGACGGGCCATGTTCAGTCCGATGGTGTCTGCCCCGTCCATCGCGCCCCCGGCGGCCTGCACCGCGTCGGCGATCCGCGCGCCGGGTGTCAACGTGACCAGGCCGGGCTTGTGCACCAGGCCCACCACGCTGACCACCACCGGCCGGTCCGGGCCCGGACTCGCCGAGGTTTTGGGGCTCACCTTTTCGACCGGCGGCAGTTTCGCCGACATCACCGGTGCGGGATGGTCGCGAACCAGCGTGAATATAGTGACAAGCACGGCCAGGGCGGCCACCACGGCCAATCCGATCGCGCCGGCGCGGCCCGGATCGGCTCGCAGCCGGGCCCACCAGCTTCCGCCGTCCGATGCGTCTGGAAGCCAGCGCGGCAGCAACGAGTTCTGATCCTCACCCGGCGCGTCCGGGTCCGGTTCCTCGGCGGGCACATCGACCGCTGGATCGGTGCCGAGACGCCGGTGCAGTCGCTCGCTGGGCTGTTCTGTTCGCATGCGCCGACGGTAGGTGCGCCGACCGCCAAAACCGCCCCTGCCGTCGGCGTCTCAACCGCTTGCTGTGGATTAACCGGAGGCTGTGCACAAGCACAGCCTCCGATGGGTCAAGATGGAAGCCGGAGCGCACGACCGGGCGGGGTCGCCCATCCGTCTAAAAAGCGGTCGCCACGCTCAACCCAGGCAAAGGAGTCCGCATGCAACTGGCGCTGACACCGGAGGAAGCCGCATTCCGCGACGAGCTCCGCACCATCTACACCACCAAGATTCCGCAAGAGATGCGCGATCGGGTACGCCAGGGTTCGGCGGAAGTCGTCCACGACGACATCGTCACCAGCCACAAGATCTTGCACGAACACGGCCTGGCGGTACCGAGCTGGCCGGTCGAGTGGGGCGGCAAGGACTGGACGCCCACCCAGCACCAGATCTGGGCCGACGAGATGCAATTGGCATGCGTCCCGGAGCCGCTGAACTTCAACACCAAGATGGTGGGCCCGGTGATCGCCGAGTTCGGGTCGCAGGAGATCAAGGAGCGCTTCCTGCCGCCGACGGCCAGCCTCGACATCTGGTGGTGCCAGGGCTTTTCCGAGCCCGAAGCCGGCTCCGACCTGGCGTCGCTGCGTACCACCGCGGTGCGTGACGGCGACAGCTACGTCGTCAACGGCCAGAAGACGTGGACCACGCTGGGCCAGTACGCCGATTGGATCTTCTGCCTGGTCCGCACCGACCCGCAGGCGCCCAAGCGTCAGGCCGGCATCTCGTTCCTGCTCTTCGAGATGAACACGCCGGGCATCACCGTGCGACCCATCAAGACGATCGACGGCGGGCACGAGGTCAACGAGATTTTCTTCGAAGACGTCCGCGTTCCCGCCAATCAGCTTGTCGGAGAAGAAAACAAGGGCTGGACATACGCGAAGTTCCTGCTGGGCAACGAACGCACCGGCATCGCCGGCGTGGGGCGGACCAAGGTGCGCCTCGCCGAGGTGAAGAAATTCGCGGCGCAAGCCGGGGTGCTCGACGACCCCCTGTTCGCGGCCCGGTTGGCCGAGGCCGAAAACGAGCTGCTGGCACTGGAACTCACCCAGTCGCGAGTGGTGACGGATTCCGCGGACGGACAACCCAACCCGGCGTCGTCGGTGCTCAAGCTGCGCGGCAGCCAATTGCAGCAGATCGCTACCGAGCTACTTGTCGAGGTGGCCGGCCCGGACGCGCTGCCCTGCGACGGGGAAGGCATCGCGTCCCCGGACTGGGCGCAGCACAGTGCACCGCGCTACCTCAACTACCGCAAGACGTCGATCTACGGCGGCAGCAGCGAGGTACAGCGCAACATCATCGCGTCCACCATTCTGGGATTGTGAGGCAGCCATGGACCTTCAGTTGACCGACGAGCAGAGCCTGCTGCGCGATACCACCCGCGATCTGCTGTCCCGCAGCTACGACCCGGAGAGCCGCAACAAGGTCATCGGCTCCGATCTCGGCTGGAGCCGTGAGGTCTGGAGTCAGCTCGCCGACACCGGAATTCTCGGCCTGGGCTTCGACCCGGACGAGGCAGGCCAGATCGAGATCATGGTCGTGCTCACCGAGGCCGGGCGGCGGCTGGCTCCCGAGCCGATCCTGCACGCCGCGCTGGCACCGGGCGCGCTGATCGCCGAGCGGGGCACCGACACCCAGAAGGAACAGCTCGACGACGTCGCGGCGGGCCAGCGGCTACTGGCCTTCGCCCACTTGGAGCCGGGCCACCGCAAGCCGACCACGACGGTCACCACTCAGGCTGTACGGCAAGGTGATTCATGGACGTTGACCGGACGCAAGAACCCCGTGCTCGCCGGGGACTGCGCCGATGCGTTGGTGGTCAGCGCCGCATTGCCAGACGGAGGTACCGGCCTGTTCCTGGTGGACGCGAACGCGGTCACCCGTCACCCGTTCCGGACCTTCGACGGACAACGCGGTGCGCAGATCGACTTGGACGGCGCACCCGCCGATGCGTTGGGCGAGGCAATCGACGCATCGGGTGCCATCAGCGGTGCGATCGTTCGCATCCAGTCGGCGCTGTGCGCCGAGGCGGTCGGGGCGATGGAGGAAGCGCTGCGGCTGACCACCGATTACCTCAAGACGCGCAAGCAGTTCGGTGTCACGCTCAATAATTTCCAGACACTGACCCAGCGAGCCGCGGACATTTATGTGTCGCTGGAAATGGCACGCAGCATGAGCCTGTACGCCGCGATGTCGATCGCCGACGGCAACCTCGACCCGCTGATCGCGTCGCGGGCCAAGGTGCAGATCGGCCGCTCGGGCCGGCACATCGCGCAGGAGTCGATCCAGATGCATGGCGGGATCGGCGTGACCGCGGAATATCCGGTGAGCCACTACGCCGCCCGGCTCACCGCGATCGAGCACACCCTGGGCACCTCGGGCGATCACGTGCACAACCTGATCGACCACCTCGGCGACTACGACTTGGCCCGGCTCTAGCGCTTTCACCGGCCGAACGTCGAGTTGTTGGGCCGAGACGTCGACTTTTCACCCGACAAGTCGACGTTCGGGCGGCCCTGACTGCCCCGACTCCGGTTCCGTCACCGATTGCGGCTCCTCCGCCGGCGATTCCGGCGACTCCGGTGCCGCAACCGATTCCGGGCTCGCGTCTGCCGCCGACTCCGCGTCGGGCAGCTGAGCCACCAGATACTCGGCCAGCCCCCCGATGGTCGGATAATCGAATACCGCGGTGGCGTTGATCGTGAACTTGCCGCCGAACTGACTGTGCAATCGGTTGCGCAGTTCGATCGCCATCAGCGAATCCGTGCCCAGGTCCAGGAACCGACTGGTGGCGGCCGGCGGTTGCGCGAGCCGCAGGAAGTTCTGCACCTCGCGCTGCAGGAACTCGGTCACGAAGCCGGCGCGCTGCGGCACCGGTACCTCCATCAGCTGCTTGAGCAGCTCGCTGTCGCCCGTCACTTCCCCGACGGCGATGGGCAACACGAGGTCGAGGATCGGTGGACGCGAACTGCCCAGCACCTTCGCGGCACGCTGCCAATTGGCCTTGAGCACGGTGGCCTGCCCGGTTCCGTTGGCGACAACCTCGCCCAGCGCGCTCAGCGCCGCCGACGGTTCCAGCGGAATCAGGCCCTGCGCAGTGATATTGGCGATCGCGGCCTCCGACGAGGCCATCCCGCCCTGAGCCCAGGGACCGAAATTGACCCCGGTGGCGGGCAGACCTTGCGCCCGTCGTTGCGCGACCAGACCGTCGAGCAGCGCATTGGCGGTCGCGTAGTTGGACTGACCCGGCGAACCGAACAAGCTGGACACCGAGGAGGACACGATGAAGAAGTCCAGCTCGTCGTCCCTCGTCAGCCTGTCCAAATGGCAAGCCCCGAACGCCTTGGGCGCCAGCGTCGTTCGGAATCGCTCCAGGCTCTGGGCGGACAGCAGTGCATCGTCGAGCACGCCGGCCAGATGGGCCACACCCGCCAGCGGCGGCAGTCCCGCGCGGATGCGCTCCAGCAGCTTCGCGACCTCAGACTCGTCGCCGACGTCGGCGGCGAAGACGTGGATGCGGCACTTATAGCGCTCGGCGATCTCCTCGATCAAGCGCTGCGCGTCCGCATCGGGGCCGCGCCGGCTAGTCAACACGATGTCGCCGGCCCCGAGCTGGGCCAGATACGACGCTGTGTGCAGGCCGATCGCGCCCAGCCCGCCGGTGATCAGATAGGTCCGATCGGCCCTCGGCTGCAACGGATTCGGGATCTGCACCACGATTTTTCCGATGTGCCGTGCCTGCTGCATGCGGCGGAACGCGGCCCTCGCTTCGGTGAGCGGGTAGATCTCGGCGGGCAGTGGCGTCCACTCGCCCTTGCCCAGCCCCTCCGACACCTCGGTCAACAGGCCACGAATACGCTCCGGCTCTTGGAAGGTCACCGTGTCCAGCGCCACGATCTCGTAGGCGATGTCGGGGCGGACCTCCGCCATCTGTGCGTGAGTCCAGATGTCGCGTTTGGCGATCTCGGCGAACCGGCCGTTCCGCGCGGTGGCCCGCACGGTCGCCTCGAGGAAGCCTTCGTTCGTCAGGCTGTTGAGCACCACGTCGACGCCGGCACCGTCAGTGTCGGCAAGGATCTGGTCGGCGAAATCCGTTGTACGCGAGTCATACACGTACTTCACACCTAAATTGCGCAGCGTCGCGCGTTTGTAGGTGCTGGCCGTGGCGAAAACCGTGGCACCGCACCGCTGCGCCATCTGGATCGCGGCCAGGCCGACACCACCGCTGGCGGCGTGAATCAGCACGCGATCACCGGGCTGCACCCGCGCCCAGTCGAACGCGAGCCGGACCGTCAATGCCGCGGCGGGAATCGTCGCCGCGGCCACCGCGCTCACGCCGGAGGGAATCGGCGCCAGCAACTGAGCCGGCACATTGAAGCGGCTGGCGAACGCGCCCTGCATGAAGCCGTAGACACGCTGGCCCACCTCGAGTCCGGTTACCCCACTGCCCAATTGGGTAACGGTTCCGGCGAAGTCGCCGCCGATCGGACCCGGGTCACCCGGGTAGAGGCCAAGCACGTTGAGTACGTCCCGGAAATTGAGGCCGGCGGCCTCCACCCGGACCTGCACATAGCCCTCGTCCGGCGCCGGCACCTCCGCCTGGGTCAGCCGCAGATTGTCGATCGCGCCGCGTTCGGTGGGTGCCAGGACGTAGTCCGACGAGCGCGGCACCGTGAGATGACCACTGCGCGCCCACGGCAGCAGCCGCGAGGCCAGCAACTTCCCTTGGCGCAGCGCAAGTTCCGGTTCGTCAACCGGCGTGGCCAACAGGCCGGCCAGCGCCCGCACCGCCTCCTCGGATCCGTCGCAATCGACGAGCCGGCAACGCAGCCCTGGTTCCTCGTTGATCGTGGTCCGCCCGAATCCCCACAGCGCCGCCTGCACCGGATCGACTGGCTCACCGGATTCGGTGGCCACGGCCCGCTCGGTGATGATCCACAGTCCGCCAGGCAGTTTCACCTGGCCGGTTTGGACCGTGTGCACAGCACTGAGCAGGTTCGCGATTTCGGTCTCGATCCGCGCGGCGCCCTGGGCGCTGGACTCTGCGCGGTTCGGCGCGGCGCTGCGCCAGACGACGCCGGAGAAGGGCAGACCACGCTCGTGCGCCTGTGCCAACAGCTGCCCGAGGAGCTCCGGATCGGTGTTCCGGTCGAACGGGATGCAGCCCGGCACATTGGCGGCCAGTTCGTCGAATCCCGCAATCAGCCAGGTGCCGTTGAAAACCGCGGCCTCCTCGTCCGGCGCCGGTGCCGGCACCTCATGCCAGCCGAGGCTGTAGAGCAGCCGGGTGGCATCGCCGCCCAGACCGCGCAGCAGGGCCTCGCGGGGTGCTCGCTTAACCGTGAAGTCGCGAATCCCGCCCAGCTGCCGGCCATCTCGATCGAGGTATTCGAGATCGAAGACCTGGGTTTCGGCGTCGAGCGCACTGGTGTGCCACTTCGCGCGGCAGTAGAACCGTCGGGGCATCTTCTCCCGCAGCGTCACCTGCCCGTAGCGCAGCGGCAGGAACAGATCGTTGACGCCCTGTTCGGCCGCGAGAAGTGCCGGGAACGCGGGGAAGGCGACACCGGTGCACAGGTCCATCAGCACCGGGTGCATCGGCTCGGCGCCGAGTTGCTCGGCGAGTTCTTCGCCGACGACGATGTCGCCGATCGCCTCTCCCTCACCGAGCCACAACGACTTCAGCGAACCGGACCAGGTCGGACCCCACGCCAGCTCCAAGTCGGCGAAGGTCTCGAACAGCTCCTGCGGCCGCATCCGGTTCAGCTGCTCGATCGCTTCGTCGACCGGATCCGCCTCCTCGGCTTCCGGCTCGTCGTCAACCCCGGAGATCACGGCGCCTTCGGCATTCAACGACCACTCGGCGCCGCGCTCGCCGTACTGGCGGCTGTGCACCTGGAATTTCCAGCCATCGCCGTCCTCCTGCGGGTGCAACGTCAGCTGCACCTCACGAGAACTCTTCTCCGGCAAGATGATCGGCTCGTAGAAAAAGACGTCCTTGGCCCGTACCGGCGTACCGACCGCGGCCAACGCCATCGCCGCGTACGTCGCCCCGGGGACGACGACGGTGCCGTAGATGACGTGGTCGCAAAGCCACGGCTGCGACTTGACGGACAACCTGCTGGTGTACACCGAGTCGCCGGAAGCGAGATCTTTGGCACTGCCCAGGATTCCGGACACCGCGGGGCCGTCGACGGCGATGCCCGACGACTTGGGCCAAAAGCGACGGCGTTGGAACGGATAGGTGGGCAGTTCGAGGCCGCGTCGGGCGTGACGATGCAGCGCGGCGAAATCGGGCCGGTGCCCGCCGATGTAGGCCATGGCCAGCGCGTCGGCGATCTGGCGCCGATCGCCAACGCCCTTGCGCAGCGAGACGATCGCCCGCGGTGCGGCCAGGTGCTCCGGCCAGACCTGCACCGCCGCCGCGGTCAGCACCGGTTGCGGACCGATCTCCATCACGACCGAGCACCCGAGGGCCGCCACGGTGCGCACACTTTCGGCGAACTGCACCGGCTGGCGGGAATGCCGCCGCCAGTACCCCGCGTCCAGCGGGGTCTGGGCCGTGAGCACGGCGCCGGTACGGTTGCAGACCAGCGGCAACGTCGGCGCAGCGAACTCCAATTGGGCCGCGTACGACTCGAATTCGTCGAGCACGGGGTCCAGCAGCTCCGAGTGAAACGCGTGGCTGGTCTCCAGCCAGGTGCAGCGGATCCCTTCGTCACTGAACCTGGCGACGATCTGTTCGAGGTCGTCGGCCGGACCCGAGAGCACGGTGTTGGGTCCGTTGTAGGCACCGACCGACACCCGCGGGAATTCACCGGCGATCTGCTCGACGTGCTTGGCGTCGTTGAACACCGCCACCATTCGGCCGCCTTCGGGCAGGCTGCCGAACATCCGGCCGCGCTCTGCCATCAGTCGTGCGCCGTCCTCGATGCTGAAAACACCGGCCACACATGCCGCAGCGTACTGGCCCACGCTATGCCCCAGCACCACGTCGGGCTCGATGCCCCACGACTGCCACAACCGCGCCAGCCCCATTTCGACAGCGAACAGCGCCGGCTGGGCAAACGACGTGTGCCGCAACGCTTCTCCGGATTCGCGGTCGGTGGCGAACAGCACCTCCAGCAGCGGGCGCGGCAGCAGGTCCTTGATCGCGTCCGCACACCGTGTCACGGTTTCAGCGAAAACCGGTTCGGTGTCGAACAATTCACGCGCCATCCCGGGATACTGGCTGCCCTGCCCGGTGAACAGCCAGGCCGTGGTCGGGAGGTGCGTGTGCTCGCCACGCACCACACCGGGGCGCAGCCGATTCTCGGCCAACTCGGCCAGGCCTTCGCGCGCGCCCTCGACCGAATCCACCACCAGCGCGGCGCGATGCTCGAAGTGTGAACGGCCCGTCCCCGCGGTGAGGCAGACGTCGGCGAGGTCGACGTCCGGATGCACGCTCAGCCAGGACTCGTAGCGCCGCGCCAACTCCACCAGCGCTTCCGGTGATCGGGCGGACAGCGCCAGCACAGTGACCGGCTGCCCGCCAGTGTCGACGACCGCCGAATCCGACGGATCCGCGGGGGATCCCGCTCGGGCGGGCGCCTCCTCGATCAGCACGTGCGCATTGGTGCCGGTGAACCCGAACGAACTCACGCCGGCGCGCCGCGGCCTGCCGTTGGCCTGCCACGGGGTCGACTCGCGCACCACCCGCACCGGCAACGCATCCCAAGGGATATGCGGCGACGGGGTGTCGAAATGCAGGCTCTGCGGCAGCAATTCGTGCTGTAGCGACAGCACGACCTTGATCAGACCGGCCGCGCCCGATGCCGACTCGGTGTGTCCGATATTGGTCTTCACCGATCCCATCAGCAACGGTCGGTCCGCGTCACGCGAACCTCCGTAGGCGGCCGCGGCCGCCTGCACCTCGATCGGATCTCCCAGCGGGGTACCCGTTCCGTGCGCCTCGAGGTAGTCGACATCCCCGCCTGCCAGGCCCGCGCGCGTCAGCGCCGTCCCGATGAGTCGTTGCTGTGCACCACCATTGGGCACCGTCAATCCACTGGAAGCGCCATCCTGGTTGACCGCGCTGCCGGGAATCACGGCCAGGACCCGATCGCCGTCGCGCTCGGCGTCGCCGAGCCGCTTGAGCACGAGAATTCCGCAGCCCTCACTGCGCACGTAGCCGTCGGCGGAGGCATCGAAGGTCTTGCACTTACCGACCGGGGAAAGCATCCGGGCGCGTGAGGCCGCGATGACCGTCACCGGAGAGAGCAAGACGTTGACACCGCCGGCCACCGCGAGGTCACAGTCGCCGGAGTGCAAGGCCTGGCACGCCTGATGGACGGCCACCAGGGCCGAACTGCAAGCGGTATCGACCGCCACGGCCGGCCCTTCGAGTCCGAGCGCGAACGCAACGCGACCCGAAATGGCGTTGAGCGCATTGCCGGTGATGAAGTACGGCTCGATCTTGTCGATCGGCTCCGCCGACAGCAGGTGCGCATACTCGTTAGCCGCCACCCCGGCGAAAACGCCGGTCCGGCTGCCGCGCAACGCCGCCGGTGAGTACCCGGCGCGTTCCAGCCCCTCCCATACCGTTTCGAGCATCAGCCGCTGCTGCGGTTCGATCCAGACCGCCTCGCGCGGGGAGATGCCGAAGAATTCCGGATCGAACCCGTCGATTCCATCGAGGAATCCGCCGAAGCGCGTGTAGGTCTTGCCCGGCGTCTCGGGATCCGGGTCGTAGAACTCGTCGATGTCGAATCGGTCCTCCGGGACTTCCCGGATCGCATCGACACCGCCGGATAGCAACTCCCAGAAGGCTTCTGGGTCGGGCGCGCCGGGGAAACGGCACGACACCGCGATGATCGCGATCGGCTCGTCGGTGCGAGTCGTCACCGCCGACGCCGGCTGGGGCGCAGACTTGGCTTGCCCGCTGAGCCCGAGCACCTCGTCGAGCAGATAGTCGGCCACGTCGGACAGCCGGGGATGGTCCATCGCCAGGGTGGCCGGTATCTCCTTGCCCACCCCCTGCTCGATGCGGCGCCGCAATTCGACGGCCATCAGCGAATCCATGCCGAGGTCGAAGAACCCCGCGTCCTCGCGGATCTCCGCGGCATCCACGCGCGTGATCTCCGCTACCGCCTCGCGCAGGTAATCGGTCAGAAGTCTCTTGCGCTGCTGCACCGGCGCGCTCGTGAGCCGCTCGACCAATTGTGTTTTCCCAGAAGGCAGCACGGCCGGCACCGCATCGGGCACCTCGCGCTCCAACTCCGCCAGGAATGCCCGGCGGCCGGCTTGCTGATAGAGCGGCAGGAAACGGGTCCAGTCGATCCGGGCTACCACACCCTGAGCCGACGAAGAGGCCACGACATCGGCCAGGCCGGCCAGTGCATCGGCAGGTGATAGCGTCCGGACCCCGCGCTGATCCAGCCGGGCACGAGATTCCGCGTCGGCCATGCCGGCCGACCAGGGTCCGAAGTTGACGCTGATCCCGGCGGTGCCCTGCTCGCGCAGGCGCCAGGCCAGCCCGTCGAGGAATGCGTTGGCCGCGCCGTAGGCGGTCTGGCCGTATCCGCCCCACACCGAGGCGATGGACGAGGTGGTGATGAAGAAGTCGAGCTGCAAATCAGTCGCGGCTTGGCTCAAATACCAAGCACCCCAAACCTTCCCAGCGAAGACCCGGTCGACTTCGGCTTGATGGGATTCGTAGTCCAGGCTGCTCAGCGGCGTGGTACCGATCTCGCCCGCGGCATGGACGATGCCGGCCAGCGGCGGTAACTCGGCCTGCACGCCTGCCAGCAGGCGTGCGACGTCGTGCGCGTCGGCGACATCGGCGGTAACGACCCGGACTTCGCAGCCATACTGTTCGCCGAGCGCATCGATGCGCTGCTGTGCGGCCTCGCTGGGCGCGCGCCGGCTGGTCAGCACCAGCTGGGTGGCGCCGTGTGCAGCCAGGTAGCCGGCGATTTCCAGCCCGACCGATCCCAGCCCGCCGGTCACCAAATACGTTGCGTCATCGCGCAGTTCCAGCGGCGACCCGATCGGCTGACCGTCCCGCCGAACCAGCCGGGGCACGTAGACGCCTTGATCGCGAAGCGCGATCTGGTCTTCCCTGAGCTCGCTCGGCGTCGCTATCGCGTCGATGAAGTGAGCCCACTCGTCGGCGCCGGCCTGCGCCAGATCTGCCAGCCCGCCCCACAGCTGCGGATGCTCGAGCGACGCGGCACGTCCGAAGCCCCACAGTGAGCTCTGCTCCGGCGCCACGGTGTCCGCGTCGGTAACTCGCTGCGCGCCACGGGTTACCACCCAGATCGGGGTGCGCAAATCGGCGGCGACCGCCGCGCGGAAGAGTCGCCGCGTCCCACCCAGGATCCGGTGTTGCATCCGCAACAGCGACTGCATCGACGGGGCGTCCTCGGAGTCCACCGCCGCGACGAGCACGACACGTAGTGTCGAATCCGCGGCGCGCAATACATCAGCGAGCTGTTCGGTGTCGGCATCCGACGTCGGCAACCCGACGAACCGGTGCTGATGTCCACGGGCGACGAGCTCGCCGATTAGCGGCCGAAGCGCCGGGGAGTCCTCGCCGACGAGAAGCCAGCTGGACCCCTCGCCGACTCCCGCACCGGACAGGCGGGCCGTAGCGTTCTCCCAACGGATCTCGTAGCGGTCGTCGGCGATGGACTGGGTGGTCCGTTCCTGGTTGTGTTGTGCGGCAAGTTTGGTAAGCACCTTCAGGGTCCGATGATCGCGTGCACCCCCGAGCAGGGCCGCGAGTTCCTCGATCCGGCCGTCCTCGAGAAGGCGGACGGCCTGGGTACGCGCGGAAAGCTGCGGTTGTTGGCCGACCGGTTCCTGATTGTCGCGGAACCAGTACCGACGATGCTCGAACGGATAGGTGGGCAGGTCGAGTTTGTGCGCATGCGGCCGCCGGAAGGTGTCGAAATCGGGCAGGTGGCCCAGGACATACGCCTCGGCAACGGCTTCGGTGATCTGTCGATGGTCGGCGGTGTTCCGGCGCAGCGACGTGATCGCCCGCGGCGCGGTGGCCGGGTCGGGCCAGGCACTCAGGGCCGCGGCGGCGAGCACCGGCCGCGGGCCAATCTCGAGCAATACCTTGCAATTGAGCTCGGCCAGGGTGTGCGCACTCTTGGCGAATTGCACCGGCTGACGCGCGTGACGGCGCCAGTACGCGCCATCGAGGCGCACGCTGCGGCCGAGCGCGACGCCGGTGCGATTGTCGATCAGAATCCGTTGTGGTGTACCGAATTCGAACTGATCCGCATACCACTCGAATTCGTCCAGAATCGGATCCAGCAGCGCCGAGTGAAATGCGTGGCTGGTGTCGAGCCAGTCACACCGGACACCGTCGGCCGCCAGCGGAGCCACCGCCTTCTCCAGATCCCCTGCGGGGCCGGATAATACGGTGTTCGCACCGTTGTAGGCCGCGACCGACAGACTCGGGAACTCGTTGGTCAGGTTCTCGATCCGATCGGCGGCGGCAAACACCGCGACCATCCGCCCGCCCGCGGGCAAACTTCCGAAGAGGCGGCCGCGTTCGGCCATCAGCCGGGCGCCGTCCTCGAGACCTAGCACGCCCGCGACACAGGCCGCCGAATACTGTCCGACACTGTGGCCCAGCACGACGTCTGGTTCGAAGCCCCACGACTGCCAAAGACGGGCCAGTCCCATCTCGACCGCGAACAACGCGGGCTGCGCGTACGACGTCTGCCGCAGCGTCGCTTCGCTGTCCGGGCTGTCCATATCGAAAATCAGCTCGATCAACGGCTTTTCGAGAACATCGGCGACCACTGCGGCGCAACGACTCAGCGTCTCGGCGAACACCGGCTCGGTGTCGAACAACTCCCGGGCCATGCCGGGGTACTGGCTGCCTTGACCGGTGAACAGCCAGGCCGTCTTGGGTGTGTCATGAGATTCACCGCGGAACAAGCCCGGTGCGGGGCGGTCGTCCGCGAGTGCGCCGAGTAGCTCCATCGCGGATTCTCGCGAATTGACCACCAACGCGGCGCGGTGCTCCAAGTGTGCGCGCCCCGTCCCGGCGGTGAGGCACACGTCCGCCAGGCCGGCCTCCGGGTGTGCGCTCATCCAGCTGCGGTATTCATCGGCGAGCCGCACCAGCGCGGCGGGCGTTCGCGCCGAGAGCGGAAGAACGCTGAACCGCCGGCCCCCGGGTTGCTCGACCGGGACCGGTGCCGTGAGAGGCTGCGCCGCCTGCTCGGGCGCTTCGGACACAATGACGTGCGCGTTCGTTCCGGCGAACCCGAATGAGCTGATACCCGCGATGCGCGGGCGCCCGTTGCGTTCCCAGGCCGTGGCCTCCTTGACCACCTGCACCGCCAGCCGATCCCAGGGAATGTGCGGCGACGGGTTCTCGAAGTGCAGGTGCCGCGGCAGCAACTCGTTCTCGAGCGAGAGAATGACTTTGATTACACCGGCGATTCCCGCGGCCGCCTCCAGGTGACCGATGTTCGTCTTGACCGAGCCCATCAGCAGTGGTTGGCCGGCTTCGCGCCCGGCGCCGAGCACCGCGCCCGCGGCCTGGGCCTCGATGGGGTCACCCAGCGATGTCCCGGTGCCGTGTGCCTCCAGATACCCGACGTCGTGGGGTTCGAGGTTGGCGCGCTTCAGCGCCTCGGCGATGACCCGCTGCTGGGCAACGCCGTTCGGGACGGTCAATCCACCCGACGCACCGTCCTGGTTGATCGCACTGCCGCGGATCACGGCCCGAATCCGGTCGCCGTCGCGAATCGCGTCCTCGAGGCGCTTGATCACGATGACGCCGCATCCTTCGCCGCGCACATAGCCGTCCGCGGCCGCATCGAACGTCTTGCAGCGGCCGTCCGGCGCGAGCATGTGAGCGCTGGAGAAGGTGATCATGGTCGCCGGGGTGAGCAGGACGTTCGCACCGCCGGCCAGCGCGAGGTCGCATTCTCCCAACAGCAGCGCCTGGCACGCCTGATGGATGGCCACCAGCGACGAGCTGCACGCCGTATCGACGGCGACCGCGGGACCCTGCAGCCCCAGTCGATAGCTGATCCGGCCCGCCGCGGCGGCGCTCGACGTCCCGATGGCCATGTAGGCCTCGATCTCGGGGTAAGTCAGCTCGTCGGAAGCCATTCCGAGGTAGTCGTGGGTGGCCAGACCGACGAAGACGCCAGTGTTGCTGTTGGCCAGCGCCGTTGGCGCGGTGCCCGAATGCTCGACGGCACGCCATGCCGTCTCCAGCAAGATCCGGTGTTGCGGATCCATCAATCTGACCTCGCGCGTCGACATACCGAAGAACGGCGCGTCGAAGCCCGTCACGTCGTCGACGAAACCCGCGCGACGGGTCACCACCTTGCCCGGTGCGCCGGGTTCCGGGTCGAAGAATTCGTCGACGTCCCAGCGGTCCTGCGGTACCTCGGAGATCGCATCCCGACCGTCGCGCAACACATCCCAGAACTCGTCCGCATCCGCAGCACCCGGAAAACGGGCGGCATAGCCGACGATTGCAAAACCCGAGGTCTGCTCTCTCAGATCTTCCACGGATGCCATGTCCTTGACCTCCCCTGCCTTGGCCGATGAACAGTTCGACCCCACCCCCGGCCCCGATTGCGCTTCAGAAGCAACTTTCCGACGGCCAGCACCGCGATTGCAGTGCTCCCACCGCGCAACGACAACCAGTGCGGCTGCCGCCCTGCGTCTCTCGCCCGGCCGTCCGATCGTCCCAACGGCCCGTCGGATCCCTGAGTGAGTGTAGGCGGTGGCCCGCGCTTCGCTGCGGAGGCGATCGCCGGGCGGGTTATCTTGGTGTCGCCGCCAGTGGCCGGACGGGGACCGTTTTAACCGAGGGGGACGTAGTTTTGCGCATCGGGAAAATTACGATCGGCGCACTCGATGATTGGACGCCGACTCCAGGCTCGGTTACCTCGTGGCACCCCACTGACGCGGCAAAAGACAAGGTCCGACAGGCGCCGGTCAGCCCGGTGCCGGTCAGCTACATGCAGGGTCAGCATCTGCGCAACTACTGCGAACGAGCGGCCGCGGGGCTGAACTTTTCCCGGCAGATCATCGCCACCTGTGAGTTACCTGGGACTTGTGATGTCGCGGCCATGGACCACGCCGTCAACGCCTACCTGCGCCGACACGACACGTTCCGCAGTTGGTTCGAGCACACCGGCGGCGGAGAGTTCGTCCGGCATACCCACGGCGATCCGGCCGATATCGAGTTCGCGCCAATCGATCACGGCCAGATGACCACTGACGAAATACGCGCTCATGTCGTGGCCATACCGAACCCGCTGGAGTGGGGCTGCTTCACCTTCGGGATCATCCAAAGCGAGAACCATTTCACATTCTTTGCCGCCATGGATCACGTGCACGGGGACGCGACACTGATCGGCACCACGATGATGGAAGCCAACGGCATGTACACGGCGTTGAGCGGCGGCGGTGAGCCCCTCGCTCTTCCCGATGCCGGCAGCTTCGACGAATTCTGCGTCCGAGAACGCGAATACACGTCCACATTAACCGCGGATTCGCCCGAGGTGCGGGCGTGGATCGACTTCGCCGACAACAACAATGGCGGTTTCCCCGAATTCCCCCTGCCCCTCGGGAACCCATCGGAGTCGAGTAGCAGCGATATGACCTCCGAACTTCTGATGGATCCGGCACAAACGGAGCGGTTCGAATCGGCCTGCACGGCCGCCGGGGCGCGCTTCGTCGGCGGCTTATTCGCGTGCTTCGCCCTGCTGGAGCATGAATTCACGGGCGCGCTGACCTATTACGGCCTCACCCCCAGAGACTCTCGGACCGCCGCGGACAATTTCATGACGCAGGGCTGGTTTACCGGACTGATTCCGATCACCGTGCCGATTGCCGCGGCCTCTTTCGGCGATGCCGCGTGGGCGGCGCAGGCTTCTTTCGATTCGAGTCTGGACATGGCGAAGGTGCCCTACTACCGGGTGTTGGAATTGGCGCCACACTTGAGCTGGCCACAGCCAAACTTTCCGGTGTCGAACTTCTTTCACGGCGGCGCTGCGCCACTCAACGCGATTCTCGCCGCGGCCGACCTGGGTCTGGCGAACAATATCGGAATCTATCCGGACGGCCGGTACTCCTATCAGCTGACCATTTATGTGTTCCGGTACGGCGAAGGCACGGTGATGGCGATCATGCATCCCGACAATCCGGTCGCCAGGAAATCAGTCAGCCGCTACATGGCGGCTATGAAGTCGGTGTGCGAGCGGGTCGCTTGCAGCGGACACTGGGGGCGCGTCGCGTAGCGTGGGTCCATCCGATGGCTAGAGCTTTTCCGCGGTGCGCGAATTTCGGTCGGCCCCGCCGGGAACTAGCGGGGCTTGATAGAACGCCGGCGAGCGTTGCCGGCGGGCGCACACGACTGCGCCGACCAGGGGCGAGGGCAATATGCGACGGTTAGCCGATTTCGTGGTGGGGTGGCCCTGGGTGGTGATCGGGCTCTGGGTCGCGGTTGCGGTCGCGCTACCGCTGACATTGCCGTCGCTCGGCGAGATGGCCCAGAAGCATCCGCTGGCCATCTTGCCCAACGATGCACCGTCGAGCGTCACTGCTCGAGAGATGACCAAGGCGTTTCACGAATCGGGCTCCGAAGACCTGCTGCTGGTGGTCCTGACCGACGACAAGGGGCTAAGCCCCGCCGACGAGGCCGCTTACCGCAAACTCGTCGACACGCTGCGCCAGGACACGCGAGATGTGGTGATGGTGCAGGATTTCATCACCACGCCGCCGCTGCGCTCGGTCGTGACCAGCAAGGATCACCGGGCCTGGGTGCTGCCGGTCGGCGTTGCGGGCGAGCTGGGCACTCCTGGGTCGTACGCCGCTTTCAACCGGATCAGCGACCTCGTCACACGCTCGGTCGCCGGAACTCCCCTGACGGTCAACCTCACCGGCCCCGCGGCAACAGTCGCCGATCTCACGGTCGCCGGCGACAAGGATCGGCTTCCGATCGAGCTGGCGATCGCCGTGCTGGTGCTCATCGTGCTGCTGGTGATTTACCGCAGCGCGGTCACCATGCTGCTGCCGCTGCTGACGATCGGGATATCCCTGGTAATCGCGCAGGCGGTGGTGGCGGGTTACTCCCAATTCACCGGGTCCGGCGTCTCGAACCAGTCGATCGTATTTCTCAGCGCCATAATGGCCGGCGCCGGGACGGATTACGCGGTCTTTCTGATCAGTCGCTATCACGACTATCTGCGGTCCGGGGCGGATTCCGATCAGGCGATCAAGCACGCCATGATCTCGATCGGAAAAGTGATCGGCGCCTCCGCCGCCACCGTCGGAATCACTTTTCTCCTCATCAGCTTCGCCCGAATGGGGGTATTCAAAACGGTCGGCGCGTCGTCGGCGATCGGGGTCGGTGTGGCATTCCTCGCGGCCTTGACGTTGCTGCCGGCAATTCTGGCCCTCGCGGGCCCGCGTGGCTGGGTCAAACCGCGACGCGAACTGACCGCGCGGTTCTGGCGGCGTTCGGGCATCCGCATCGTGCGCCGGCCCAAGGCCAATCTGGTTGCCAGCGTGCTGGTGCTGATCATCCTGGCCAGCTGCGCCGGCTTGGTGCGCTACAACTACGACGATCGCAAGGCCCTGCAGTCGTCGGCGCCGAGCTCGATCGGCTATGCCGCGCTGGATCGTCATTTCCCGGTGAATCAATCCATTCCGGAGTACATCCTCATCCAGTCACCGCATGACCTTCGCACGCCGAGAGCCCTTGCAGACCTGGAACAAATGGCCGACCGAGTCAGCCAATTGCCGAATATCGCCGCGGTCAGCGGCATTACGCGTCCCACCGGAAACGTGCCCGAACAATTCCGGGCCACCTATCAGGCGGGCGCTATCGGCACCCTGCTGGCCGGCGGATCCACCATGATCAACGACCACACCAGTGACCTCAACCGGCTGGTCAACGGGGCCGGCACGCTGGCCAACAGCCTCGGCGACGTCCGCGGCCAGGTCACCCAGCTCGCGGCCAGCTTGGAGGAACTGCAAGGCGCGTTCTCGTCGGCGAAGAGCCAATACACCGGCGACGCTCTGGTCAAACAGGTCGACCTCGCGGCCCAGCTCGTCGATCATGTCAATTCGCTCAGCAACGCCATGGGCTGGAATTTCTCGGCGGCCAGGAACATGTTCGCCTGGATCGGCCCGGTACTGACTGCGCTACAGGGCAACCCGGTCTGCGATGCCGATCAATCGTGCAGCACCACCCGCGGGGCATTCGAGCAACTGGTTGGTTCGCGCGATCAGGCGGACCTCGACGCGATCAACGATTTGGCCCACCAATTGCAGGACTACCAGGACAGAAAGGCCCTGAAAGCGTCGACGGACCGGGTGCGTGCCGCATTGGGGAAGCTCACCAAGGTGATGCACTCCATGGGGATGGACAAACCCGGCGGCCTGCAGGCAAATCTGAACAGCGTGCAAGACGGCGCAAACCGGCTGGCCGGCGGGAGCCGGCAAGTGGCCGATGCCGTGGCGCAACTCGTTGACCAAGTCAAACAGCTCGGCGCCGGGCTCAGCGAGTCAGCGGCATTTCTGTTGTCCCTGAAACGCGATGCGGCCCAACCAGCAATGGCCGGATTCAACATCCCGCCCCAGCTGTTGCAGTTGGAGGAGTTCCAGAAGGCCGCCAAGGTATTCATCTCCCCGGACGGCCACTCGGTGCGGTATTTGGTTCAAACCAAACTGAATCCGTTCAGCACCGAAGCCATGGACCAGGTCAATGCGATCGGTGCGGCCGCCCGGGGAGCACAACCGAATACCGCGCTCTCGGACGCCACGATTTCGATGTCGGGATACGCCGTCGGCCTCAAGGACACCCGCGACTACTACCAACACGACATCCGGTTCATCATCACGGTGACGCTGCTCGTCGTATTGGTGACCTTGATCGCGCTGCTGCGTGCGATTGTCGCGCCGCTGTATCTGGTTGCTTCCGTGGTTATTTCGTATCTGTCCGCGGTGGGTATCGGCGTACTCGTATTCCAATACCTACTGGGCCAGCAATTGCATTGGAGCGTGCCCCCGCTGGCATTCGTGGTGCTGGTTGCGGTGGGAGCCGATTACAACATGCTGCTCGTCTCGCGGATGCGTGAGGAATCGCCGCAGAGCATGCGCTACAGCATCATTCGCACCCTCAGTTCGACGGGCGGTGTAATCACCGCGGCAGGTCTGATATTCGCCGCCTCGATGTGCGGTCTCTTGTTCTCCAGCATCGGCACGGTGGTCCAGGGCGGTTTCGTGATCGGCGTGGGAATTTTGCTGGACACTTTCTTGGTCCGCACCATCACGGTTCCCGCCATCGCCGCGCTGGTCGGACGGGCAAACTGGTGGCCTTCCCGAGTGGGTGCGCAAGCGGGCGTGCGGACCGCGCCCTTCCGACGCGCCGAGCCACAAGCCGGTTAGGGCCTACGCATGATCTATGTGAGACTACGAGACGAATCCGAGCGGTCAGGATTAGGAATGAAGAAGCTACTCGCAGGAGTTTCAGCGCTGGTAACAGTCGGCGCCACAGGATATTTCGGCGTCGGCACCGCGTCGGCCGACGACACGCCCATCGGCGGGCCGCCGACCCCCGGGGCGCCGGGCGACCAGACCGCGTACGCACTCGGAGGCGCCCACGTTCTGGGCATCCCCTACGACGAGTACATCCGTCAGGAGGGTGCCCAATGGTTCCCCGGTCAGAAGCGCGAAATCGTGCGGTACCCGGCGGGCCAGGTGCAGGGCCACGTGCTGGAGCGGCTGTTTCCGGGCATCGGCCGCTTCGATGAACTCTTCCCCGGCCTGGGTCTCGACGGCCCCAGCGTCGGCGAGTCGGTCGACGTGGGAGTGGACAACCTCGATGCGGCGATCCGCGCCGGTCGTCCCGGAACGGCGATCGGCTTGTCCGAGGGCGGGTTCGTGGTCGACGGCGAGCAGGCGCGGCTGGCGACTGACCCGACCGCTCCCCCGCCGGACAAACTGAACTTCGCCACATTCGGTGACCCGATCGGGCGTCATGCCTTCGGTCAGAGCTTCCTGAGCGCCATGTTCCCGGTCGGCAGCGTTGTTCCCGCGCTCGACTACACCATGCCTCCGGCGTACGAGAGTCAGTACGACACAAACAGATTCGTGGCCGCGTACGACTCGATCGCGGACTTCCCCGACCGGCCGGACAACATGTTCGCCCTCGCCAACACGCTGCTGGGCCTCGCCACGGGTCACACCGCGGTGGCCTTTACGAACCCGAGCATGGTGCCGCCGCAGAACATCCGAACGACGATCAACTCTCGCGGGGCCAAGGACACCACGATCATGGTCCCGGAAAAGCACCTTCCCCTGGTCATGCCGCTGAAATACGTCGGGATCGACGAAGACACGCTGAACAAGCTCGACGCGATCCTGATCCCCCGGGTGAACGCGGGCTATTCGCGCAACGACGACCCGGCGACCGCTCCGGTTCAGGTGGACCCGGTGCACGGCTTCGACCCGGCGGAAGTCACCGCGCCGGCCAACCAGGCGACATTTGGCGGCGGCGCCGACCCACTTTCGCAGATCCTCAGCGGCGCCACATCCGTGTTGTCCCACGGCGCGGGCCAAGCCGACCACTGACGGCGCCTATGTCTGGATCATCGATTCTCGCCATGCTGCACGGCCGTGCCAGCCTGCGCCCGCATGACGTGGCGTACACGTTCACCGACTACGAGGGCAACTGGGACGGTGTTGCCGAGAGCCTCACGTGGTCGCAGATAGCCCGCCGAACACTCAATGTGGCACGCGATCTCGGCCCGCACGGGTCGGTCGGCGACCGGGCGGTGATCCTGGCTCCCCAGGGCCTCGACTACATTGCGGCGTTCCTGGGATCCATGCAGGCCGGGCTCATCGCGGTTCCACTTCCATTGCCGCATCGCGGCTCGAGTCACGACCGGGTGAGTGCGGTCCTTGCCGATACCTCGCCGTCGGTTGTTCTCACCACGTCCGCGCACGCCGAAGCTGTCGCCGAGTACGTCGATCGAGCACGCATGGACGACGTTCCGAAGATCGTCGAAATCGACTCGATGAACCTGGACGTCGATAGCGAAACAACTATCCGGACAACCGATTTGCCCAGCGTCGCGTATTTGCAGTACAGCTCGGGTTCGACCCGAACGCCGACCGGAGTGACGATCTCGCACCGAAACCTCGAAGTGAATTTCGAGCAGCTGATGCGCAGCTTCTTCTCAGACGCCGGAACCAAGATCCCCTTGGACACCACGATCGTGTCGTGGTTGCCGTTCTACCACGACATGGGTTTGGTACTGGGGGTCTGCGCCCCAATCCTGAGCGGCCGTCGCGCCGAGCTGACCAGTCCGGTCGGATTCTTGGAGCGGCCGGCCCGGTGGGTGCGTGCGCTCGCCGAAAACCCCCACACGTGGTCGTCCGCGCCTAACTTCGCCTTTGACTTGGCCGCCCGCAAGACCACCGACAAAGACCTGGCCGGGCTCGACCTCGGCGGCGTGCTGGGCATCATCAGCGGCGCCGAGCGTGTCGAGCCGGCCACCTTGCGTCGGTTCGTGGATCGGTTCGCGCACTTCAACTTTCGCGACCACATGATGCGTCCCTCATACGGGATGGCCGAGGCGACGGTCTTCGTGGCGACCGGCACCTGGAGTGAATCGGCACCGGCGGCATACTTCGATACCGAAGCGCTCGGCGCGGGCCGTGTTGAGCCGTGCGCGGCCAGGAAAGGCACGACGCTGGTCAAGTACCAAGTGCCGCAATCCCCCACGGTGCGCATCGTCGACAACGAGACGAATCGCGAATGCCCGCCGGACGTGATCGGCGAAATCTGGGTGCACGGCGAGAATGTCGCCGATGGCTATTGGCGCAGGCCACCGGAAGAGCAGCGCTGCTTCGGCGCAACGCTTGTGGACCCGTCGCCCGGCACGCCCGACGGGACGTGGCTGCGAACCGGCGACTTGGGTTTCATCCACTCCGATGAGCTGTTCATCGTCGGGCGCATCAAAGACCTGCTGATCATCCGCGGGCGCAATCACTATCCCGAGGACATCGAGGCGACCGTGCAAGAGATCACGCGTGGCCGGGTCGCGGCCATCTCGGTTCCGATGGATGGCACCGAGCAGCTGGTCACCGTCATCGAACTCAAGAAGCCAACCGGCGCCGGCGAGGACACGGCGCGCTGGCTCAGCGACGTCAAGAGCGAAGTCACCTCGGCGATCTCCAATGCGCACGGACTGAACGCCGGTGATCTCGTGCCGGTCGCGGCCGGATCGATTCCCACCACGACGAGCGGCAAGATCCGGCGCGCCTTCTGCGTCGAGCAATACCGGCAGGGCCAATTCGTTCGGCTGGACGCCTAAGGCCGGCCGGCGGGCGCCCGACCGCTGCACCGGCTCGGGGCCTTCGCATAATGGTTCCACCCCCGCAGCGGCAAAGGAGCCACGATGAGCACTCCCGGCACAGACCGTCCCTTACGCGTCATCCAGTGGACGACGGGGAACATCGGACGCCGGTCGCTGCACGCGATCATCGGCAGGCCCGACATGGAGCTGGTCGGGGTGTACGCGCACGGGGCGGACAAGGTCGGTGTGGACGCCGCCGAACTCTCCGGCTGGCCGGAGCCGACCGGGGTGCAAGCCACCAACGACATCGACGCGCTGATCGCGCTGCGCGCCGACGCGTGTTGCTATAACCCGTTGTGGCCCAACATCGACGAATTGGTGCGGCTGCTTGAATCGGGGGTCAACGTGTGCTCCAGCGCGGCCTGGATCACCGGCGGCAAGCAGACACCGCAGGACCGCAAGCGCATCGAAGACGCCTGCGCCAGAGGCAATTCGACGATCTTCGGCAGCGGTGCGCATCCCGGCATGACGAACATGGTCGGCATGGTGTTGTCCGCCTCCTGCGAGCGCGTCGACGAAATCCGGATCACCGAGTCGGTGGACTGCTCGACCTACGAATCCGCGGAAACCCAGACGGCGATGGGCTTCTCGCAAGATCCCGACACACCCGGGCTGGCGGAGAACGTGCGGCGGGAAAGCGAAGTCTTCGCCGAGTCCGCGGCGATGATGGCCGACGCGATCGGCGCCAAGCTGGACAAGATGACCTTCGACGTCACGTTCACCGCGGCCACCGGCGACTCCGATCTGGGCTTCATGAAGATCCCCGCCGGCACCGTCGGCGGCGTGTACGGCTACCACCGCGGCTGGGAAGGCGACCGCAATGTCGTCAGCGTCGGATTCAACTGGACCATGGGTAACCACGTCGACCCACCCAAGCCGCTCGAGCACGGCCACGTCATTCAGGTCTACGGCATGCCCAACATGCGGACCGTGCTGCATTGCCTGCCGCCCAAGGATTGGACCGAGCCCGGGTTCATGGGCCTCGGCATGATCTATACCGCGATGCCGGTCACCAACGCCGTGCCCGCCGTGGTGGCCGCCAAGCCCGGGATCGCGACCCTCGCTGACTTGCCGCCGGTCACCGGGCGCCTGGCTCGCTAGCCGTACGACGCCGGCCACAGACCCGCCACCCCGGAGGAACGCTTCCGTCCTTTAAGGTTTAGAGTACTTAGCCGAGCAAAGGTTCCGCAGACAACTAAGGTTGTCGACGACGGTGGGCGAGCCTTCCGAGGCAGGACGGCAGGCCCCCGCAGCGGTGAGCGGAAGGCGGTCAACATGCGGGCTTCGCCGAACCCGGACGCGATAACTCGGGCGCTCAAACGGGCGTGGATCCCCCTGCTGTTAATTGTGGTACTGGCCGTCTCGGCATTGGTCGTGTCGCGGCTGCACAAGATCTTCGGTTCGCAGGACCTCAACGCGAATGCCGGCAAGGGCATCGAGATCGTGCAGTTCAACCCGAAGGTCGTCGTCTACGAAATCTCCGGCCCGCCGGGCGCCACCGCGAACATCAACTACTGGGACGAGAACGCCAACACACACCAGATCGACAACGCGCCGCTGCCCTGGTCGACCACGATCTCGACCACGCTGCCGTCGGTGAGCGCCAACATCATGGCGCAAAGTGACGGCAACCGGATCAGCTGCAAGATCACGGTGGACAACGTCGTGCGCGACCAGCAGAACTCCGATGGACACAACGCGCAGACGTTCTGCCTGGTGAAATCCGCGTGAGCGACCTGCATAACAAGGGCCACACCGGCCTGGACGACACCGATCCCGGACCGATCGGCGCGCCGGCCCAGGCGGACCCCGGACACCCGCACCGCCCCTTTGTCCCGCACATGATCCGCTTGTTCGCGGTGCCGGTGCTGTTGGGCTGGGTGTTCATCACCGTCTTGGTGAACGTGGCCGTCCCTCGGCTCGAGGTCGTCGGTGAGGCGCACTCGGCGCCGATGGCGCCATTGGACGCGCCGTCCATGAAGGCGATGATGCGGCTGGGCCACAACTTCAAAGAATTCGACTCGAACAGCACGATCATGATCGTCCTGGAGAGTCAGGCGCCACTGGGCCCGGACGCACATCGCTATTACGACAACCTGATTCACCAACTGCAGCAGGACCACAACCACATCCAGCACATCCAGGACTTCTGGGGTGACCGGTTGACAGCGGCGGGCGCTCAAAGCGCGGACGGCAAGGGCGCCTACGTCATGCTGAACCTGGCCGGCAACCAGGGCACCACCCATGCCAACGAGTCGGTGGAGGCAGTCCGCAAGGTCATCGAAAAGAACGCCACACCGCCCGGACTCAACGTCTATGTCACCGGTCCCGCCGCGTTCAGCGACGACTCACACGTCATCGGGAACGCGAGCCTGGCCAAGATCACGCTGTTCACCCTGGGTGCGATCGCGATCATGCTGCTGCTGGTCTACCGCTCCATTGCCACCACTCTCATCCAGCTGTTCATGACGCTGGTTTCGCTGGCGTGCGCGCGCGGAGTGGTCGCGGTTCTCGCCTACAACAACGCATTCGGGCTCACCACCTTCGCCGCGAATATCCTGACGATGCTGGCGATCGCCGCGGGTACCGACTACGGGATCTTCCTCGTTGGCCGCTACCAGGAGGCGCGCCGCAGCGGCGAGGATCGAGAAACCGCCTACTACACGACGTTTCGCAGCGTCACCCCGGTGGTGCTTGGTTCGGGCCTGACGATTGCCGGTGCGACTTACTGCCTGAGTTTCGCGCGGCTGCCGTGGTTCAACACCATGGGCGCACCCGTGGCGATCGGGATGCTGGTCGTGGTGTTGGCCGGAATCACGCTCGGTCCGGCCATCGTCTTCCTGGGCAGTAAGTTCGGCCGGTTCGAGTCCAAGCGCGCCGCCAAGCAAGGCCGGCTGTGGCGGCGGGTCGGCACCGCGGTAGTACGTTGGCCCGCACCGGTTTTGGCGGTCAGCGCCGCGGTCGTCCTGGTCGGCATGGTCGCGCTGCCGAGCTACCACACGAGCTACAACGACAGTCACTACCTGCCCGCCTCCGCGCCATCCAACCTGGGACAGGCCGCCGCGGACCGGCACTTCTCCCAGGCCCGGATGAACCCCGACATGTTGATGATCGAGGCCGAACACGACATGCGGAATCCGGCCGACATGCTGGTATTGGACAGGGTGGCGCACAACGTTATTCGCGTGCTGGGCATCGCGATGATCCAGGACATCACCCGGCCACTGGGCATTCCGATTCAGCACAGCTCGATACCGTTCCAGAACAGCATCCAAAGCCAGACAACGATGCAGAACATGGGCTTCCTCAAGGAGCGCATGAACGACATCCTCAAGATGGCCGATGACCTGCAGACCCAGATCGACACCACGCAGCGCCAGTACGAGGTGTCGCTGGATCTGGCCCATGCCGCCGACGACAGCGCGGCCACCACGGCGGTGACGTCGCAGATCACCGATAGCTTGCGCGACCACATCGCGGATTTCGACGACACCTTCCGGCCGGTGCGCACCTACTTCTATTGGGAGAAGCACTGCTACGACATCCCGTTGTGCTACGGGCTGCGATCCCTGTTCGACACGTTGGACGGCTTCGACCAGCTTGCCGAGCAGTTCCACTACCTCACGGCCGACATCAAGCACACCGCCCAGGCCACCCACGATCTGAACGCGCTGTTTCCCACGCTGATCACGACGTTGAAGACCACCAGGGGCATCACGCTGACGCTCTATCAGACCTTCCGGGCGATGATCAACCAGATGGAGGCGATGAGCAATACCGCGATCGTGATGGGGCAGAGCTTCGATCAGTCCAAGAACGACGACTTCTTCTATCTGCCGCCGGAGGCCTTCGACAATCCGGATTTCCAGACGGGGCTTCGAATGTTCTTGTCACCGGACGGTAAGTCGGCGCGTTTCTTCATCACGCATCAGGGCGATCCGATGACCCCGGAAGGAATTTCGCGGGTCAGCGCCGAGCGAACGGCGGCCCAAGAAGGCCTGAAGCAGTCCTCGCTCGCCGACGCCAAGGTGTATCTGGGCGGCACCGCCGCAACCTTCAAGGACATGGCCGACGGCGCCAAATACGACCTGATGATCGCGGTGGTGTCGGCGCTGACGCTGATCTTCATGATCATGCTGCTGCTGACTCGAAGCGCGGTTGCCGCGCTGGTGATCGTCGGGACCGCGGCCAGCTCGATTGCCGCGTCATTCGGTCTGTCCGTGCTGATTTGGCAGGACCTGTTCGGCATCAAGGTCCACTGGATCGTGATGGCCCTGTCCGTGATCATCCTGCTGGCCGTCGGATCGGACTACAACCTGCTACTGGTCTCGCGATTCAAGGAGGAGATCCACGCCGGGCTCAAGACGGGGATCATCCGATCGATGGCCGGCACCGGCGGGGTGGTCACGGCGGCCGGCCTGGTGTTCGCCTTCACGATGGCGTCGATGCTGGGCAGCAACCTGACGATTCTCGGGCAGTTCGGATCAACCGTCTGCATTGGCCTGTTGCTCGACACGCTGATCGTGCGCACCCTGTTGATGCCGTCGATCGCGACGCTGCTCGGACGCTGGTTCTGGTGGCCGCAGGTCGTTCACCCGCGCGGTGACAACGCCCGAAAGCCGATACCCGCCTAGGGCGCGGGCGCGTCCACACACACCGCGACGGCTCCGGGGCCGACATGCACACCCAGCACCGGCCCCAGCGATGTGACGATCGCCGGCTCGCACGCCGGCAACCGCCGGGCCAACGCCGCCGCCACCTCGTTCGCGCCGTCCGGGTTGGCGACGTGATGCACCGCTACCGCCGCCGGAGTATCGCCGACGATTTCGCAGACTCGGTCCAGCATCGCCGCCGTCGCCTTGGTGACAGTCCGTACCCGTTGGGCCAGAACGAGTTTGCCGTCCTCGATGCGCAGCAGCGGCTTGAGTGACAGCGCGGTGCCGAGCCATGCCTTGGCGCCACCGATCCGGCCGCTGCGCCGCAGGTTGTCCAGACCGTGCACCACGATGAACGCGTGACTGCGGCTTACCGCCGAGTTCGCGGCGGCCACGACGGCGTCCAGGTCAGCGCCCGCGGCCGCGGCCCGAGCCGCTTCCAACGCGACGAAGCCGGTGCCCATCGCGGCCGACCTCGAGTCGATCACCCGCACGGCCGAGCCGATGTCGGCTGCCGCCCGTTCGCCCACGCCACAGGTGCCCGACAGCGCCGACGAAATGTGCACTGCCACCACGCCATCCCCGCCGGAATCGGCCAACGCCTGGCGGTAGGCGGCGCTGAGTTCGGCGGGGGTGGCCGCCGCGGTCGTCGCGTGGTGCCGATAGACGTCGTCGGGAATCTCGTCGACACCGTCGCGCAGGTCGCCGCCGTCGAGCAGGACATGCAGCGGGACAACGCGTATCGCCCATTTTTCGAGCAGATCGGCCGGGAGGCGCGACGAGGCATCGGTCACCACCACGACGGTCATTTGCTCAGCCGCGCGATTTCTCGGTCGACACCCCGGCTTCGGCCAGCGCCTTGAGCATCAGCTCCGCGACCGCCTGGTGGGCTTCGAAATTCCAGTGGATGCCGTCCGGATTGCCACGACCACTCATAACCTGTTCGGCCACAGCGGCTTTGAGATCGACCAAGGGCACATCGTGCTGCTGCGCCCACTCCGTAATCGCCGCCACCGTCCCGGCACGACCGTGGTGCGCCTTACCGTAGGTCTCGGCGATGTGCACCGACGGCAGCGATGCCACGATCGGGATGCCCGGGCGGTTGAAATCGATTGCGCCCCGGGTCTGCTCGAGATAGTCGGCAGTCAGATGCGGCGGCAGGGCGGCGCGGGCCACCGGCGAAAGCCTGGGCTGCAGCCAGCCATAGCCGTCGCGGACCCAGCGCCGCAGCCACGGCGGCCGGACATAGCGGATCAGCTCACGCAACGCGGTCGGCAACACCGATGGCAGCGAATCCATCCCGCTGGTCGCGAAGATCACCGCGCCCGCCCTGGGCAGCGCCGCCCAGGCCCGCGGGTCCTGCGTGGCGGCCCACCACACGTCGCGGCAGGTCCAGCCGATGCGCCCGATCAGCTCCACATCCCAACCCAGTTGGGAGGCAACGATATTGGGCCAGATACGAGGATCGTCGGCGGGCAGTCCCCCGGTGGGACCGTAGTAGGACAGCGAATCGGCGAAGACCAGCAGCGTGGGTCGTAGGTCAGAGGACATCGTTGGAGACCTGCGCCGAAGCATTCCACACGTCGAGGCGCCAGCGGATGCCGTCGAAGTCGGCGCCGGAGTCCTGCGAGTGGCCGGAGAGCTGCACCCAGCTAGCATTGCCCATCCCACCCAGGATCGGCCAGTTGGCGACCGGAAGCTTCAGCAGCGCAGCCGATAACGCGGCGATCAGTCCGCCGTGGGCGACCAGCACCACGGGCCGGTCGGGCTCGTCCGCGTCTCCCCATTCCGGCTCGCCGGCCACCAGCTCGGCGACCAGCGGCACGCTGCGGGCGGCGACGTCGACCCTGCTTTCCCCACCATGCGGCGCCCAGGTGGCGTCATCGCGCCAGGTGACCCGGGCGCCCGGGGCCTGCCCGTCGACCTCGGTGTGGGTCAAGCCCTGCCACTCGCCCAGGTGCGTCTCGCGTAGCCGCTCATCCGCGCGAACCTGCAGCCCGGTCCGCTCCCCCAGCGTGATCGCGGTGTCGTAGGCGCGATGCAGATCCGACGACACGATCACCAACGGCTGCAACTTGCCCAGCACCTCGGCGGCGGCGATCGCCTGGGCACGGCCCAGTTCGGTGAGCGCGGAGTCCAACTGGCCCTGCATCCGGCTGCCGGCGTTGAAGTCGGTTTGCCCATGCCGCAACATCACCAGGCGACGGATGCTCATTGCGCGCTCGCCGAATCCTGCGAATCGGCGTCCAGGTCCACCGGGATCACCGGACAGTCGCCCCAGAGGCGGTCCAGGGCGTAGAAGTTGCGGTCGTCCTGGTGCTGAATGTGCACGACGATGTCGCGGTAATCCAGCAGCGTCCAGCGCCCCTCCCGCGCACCCTCGCGGCGTGCGGGTTTGTAGCCGGCCTTCTGCATTTTCTGCTCGACCTCGTCGACGATCGCGTTGACTTGCCGCTCGTTGGACGCCGAGGCGATGACGAAGCAGTCGGTGATGACCAATTGGCCTGAGACATCGATCACCACAACGTCGTTGGCGAGCTTGGACGCCGCCGCGTTCGCCGCGATCGTCGCCATGTCGATGGCTTCCTGGGTGGCGCTCATGAGTTGTTCCCGGCGGAAAGGCCGGACGGCGTCGGGCCCAGCGTCGCCTTGGCCTCGCCCTCGACCGGGTCGCGGTAGAGCCGGCGCTTGGAGACGTATTGCACGACGCCGTCGGGCATCAGGTACCACAGCGGACGGCGCTCCGCGGCGCGCTGACGGCAGTCGGTCGACGAGATCGCCAGTGCCGGAACCTCAACCAGGGTCAGTGCATCCTTGGCCAGCTCGCCGATCACCTCGGTGATGTGCTCGTGGCGCAGCTCGTAACCGGGCCGGCTGACGCCGATGAACCGCGCCAACTCGAACAGAACTTCCCAGCCGTGCCAGGACAGGATCGATGACAGCGCATCGGCACCGGTGATGAAGAACAGCTCGGAATCCGGGTTCAGCGCGTGCAGATCCTGCAGCGTGTCCTTGGTGTAGGTGGGGCCGGCGCGGTCGATGTCGACCCGGCTGACCGAGAACCGGGGATTGGAGGCGGTAGCGATCACCGTCATCAGATACCGGTCCTCGGCCGCGGAGACGTTACGGGTCTTCTGCCACGGCTGACCGCTGGGCACGAACACCACTTCGTCGAGGTCGAACAGGTCGGCCACCTCACTGGCGGCAACCAGGTGCCCGTAATGGATGGGATCGAAGGTCCCACCCATTACGCCCAACCTGCGACGGCGCTTTTGCACGATGTGCCAGCTTACCGGGCCGCTCGAGCCGGGCAGTCGCCGCGACCGCGACCGGGCCGGCCCCGGTCGCCGCCCGATCGTGTAGAAGGACTCTGTGGACAGTTCGCCGGCCGAACCGGCGCCAGCGCCGCCGCAGGTGCTCAAGGAGTCGATCGTCCAGCAACTGCTCGACGCCGCGACAATCGGGGACATCGCCGCAACGGTCGACCTGCCGGCGGTTCCGGGCCTGATCGACGAATACCTGACGGTGTGCGTGGGCCTCTGCGCGAAGCTGGGCAGAGAGCTGTCCGACGAAGAACGGGCCCGGGTCAGGCGACGGCTCAGGCGACGGTTGGCCGAGGCCCACGCGGCGTCGACGCGGTCGATCGTGCGGGTCGTGTTCGCGGCTTTCCGCGGCCGGCCGGTGCAGTCTCAGATCACCGCTCACCCGCAGACCCTGCAGCGCTACTACGCGCGCTGGCTCACCCGCCCCGGGCCATCGCTGTTCGGCAAGCGGCCCGACGCCCGGGTGTGGACGCTGGCCCACGAGGCCACCGATCCCGCCGCGCACCCGGTACTCGACATCGGGGCTGGAATCGGGCGCAATGCGCTGGCCCTGGCGCGACGCGGACACCCGGTCGACGCGGTCGAGTTGACCCAAGAGTTCGCCGACGTGATTCGCTCCGATGCCGCAGCACAATCCGTCGACGTGCGCGTCATCGTGGGCGACGTCTTCTCCACAATGGATGAGCTCCGACGCGACTATCGGCTGATCCTGCTTTCCGAAGTGGTGTCCGATTTCGTTTCGACACAACAGCTGCGCGGCCTCTTCGAACTCGCCGGTCACTGCCTGGCCCCGGGTGCACGCCTGGTGTTCAACACGTTTCTGGCCGACCACGAGCACGCGCTGGACCAGGCCGCGCGCGAGTTCGGCCAGCATTTTCACACCGGCGTCTTCACGCAAGACGAGATCGACTCCGCGGCAGCCGGATTGCCCTTCGAGCTGATCGCTGACGACGCGGTATACGACTACGAGAAGGCGCACCTGCCGCCCGGCGCGTGGCCGCCCACGCGTTGGTACCCGGATTGGATCGGCGGCGTCAACGCGTTTCCGATCGTTCGTGAGATGAGCCCGATCGAGATGCGCTGGCTCGTCTACCGGAAGAAGCCGTGATCACACCGGCAGCAGTTGGTCGATCACCGTGGCGAGCTGCTTGGCGGAGCGGCATTCGTGCATGGTGATCACTTCTTCGTAGCGCGGAACCGCCGAATCGCCGCTGCCCCACAGGTGTCTGGGCTCGGGGTTCAGCCAGTGTGCGTGCCGCGCGGCGGTCACCATGTCGGACAGCACGTCGATGGCCGGGTCGCGGTAGTTGGTGCGCCCGTCCCCGAGTACCAACAGCGAGCTGCGCGGCGACAACGCATTCGGATTGGCCTGCAGGAACGAGACGAACGCATTGCCGTAATCGGAGTGGCCGTCGCGGCTGTAGACGCCGGCTTCGCGGGTGATTCGCTGGATCGCCACGGCCAGGTCGCATTCCGGCCCGAACATGTGAGTCACCTCGTCGGTGGTGTCGATGAAGGCGAACACCCGCACGCGTGAGAACTGTTGGCGCAGTGCGTGTACCAGCAGCAGGGTGAAGTGGCTGAACCCGGCCACCGAACCGGACACGTCGCACAGCACGACCAGTTCGGGGCGCGCCGGACGGGGTTTGGCCAGCACCACGTCGATCGGCACACCCCCGGTCGACATCGATTTGCGCAGCGTCTTGCGCAGATCGATGGTCCCGGCGCGGCTGCGACGCCGACGGGCGGCCAGCCGGGTCGCCAGCGTGCGGGCCAGTGGCGCTACGGTTCGCTGCATCTGGCGCAGCTGGTCACCCGAAGCCCGCAGAAACTCGACGTTCTCGGCAAGCTGCGGGATGCCGTACATCTGGACGTGATCGCGGCCGAGCTGCTCGGCGGTGCGCCGCTTGGTCTCGGCGTCGACCATCTTACGCAGTTGGGTTATCCGCTGAGCGGCAAGTGCTTTGGCGATCTGCTCTTGGGTAGGTGTCGGCTCGTCGCCGTAGGGGGCGAGCAGTCCGGCAAGCAGCTTGCCCTCCAGCTCGTCCAGCGCCATCGCCTTGAGCGCCTGATACGACGAGAATGACGGACCGCGGCTGGAACTGTATTTGCCGTAGGCCTCCACGATCCGCGCGATCATCGCGACGAGTCGTTCGTCCATGTCGGCCAGATCCTCGTTCTGGGTCAGCAGATCCAGCAGCATCTGCCGCATCGCGTCGACATCGTCGGCGGGCAGGGCGTCGCTGTCTTGGCCGGCCCCGCCGTCGTCGTCGACGACGACGGCGCGCGCACCCATCGCCGCGGGGAACCACAAGTCGAACATCGCGTCGTAGGTGTCGCGGTGGTCGGGCTGGCGCAGCACCGCGCACGCGATGCCTTCGCGCAGCACTTCGCGATCACTGAGGCCGAGGGTGGCCATCACCCGGCCGGCGTCCACCGTCTCCGACGGGCCCACCGAAATCCCGCTTCCGCGAAGCGCTTCCACGAATCCCACCAGATGGCCCGGCAACCCGTACGGGGCGAGTGGCCTGGTGGGGCGGACGCGGCGCGGGGGCATTAGTTCAGCCTCAGTTCCCCGGCCGCGCGTTGCTGATCGGATTGGTGTTTGAGGACCACGCCAAGCGTCTGGGCGACGACCGCGTCGTCAATGGTGTCCAGGCCCAGCGCCAGCAGAGTACGGCCCCAGTCGATGGTCTCGGCGATCGACGGCACCTTCTTCAGCTGCATGCCGCGCATGACGCCGATGATGCGCACCAACTCCTCGGCCAGATGCGCGGGCAACTCGGGGACCCGGGACAACAGGATGCGCCGTTCCAGATCGGGCGTGGGGAAGTCGATGTGCAGGAACAGGCAGCGACGCTTGAGCGCCTCGGACAGCTCGCGGGTGGCATTGGAGGTCAGCACGACGAGCGGCGTGCGCTCGGCGGTGATCGTACCCAGCTCGGGGACTGTCACAGCGAAGTCGGAGAGCACTTCGAGAAGCAGGCCCTCGATTTCGATGTCGGCCTTGTCGGTCTCGTCGATCAGCAGCACCGTCGGCTCGGTGCGCCGGATCGCGGTCAACAGCGGGCGCTGCAGCAGGAACTCCTCGCTGAACACGTCATCCTTGGTCTGGTCCCAATCGCCCGAGCCGGCCTGGATGCGCAGGATCTGCTTGGCGTGGTTCCACTCGTACAGGGCGCGAGCCTCGTCGACACCCTCGTAGCACTGCAGCCGAACCAGACCCGAGCCGGTGGCCTGCGCGATGGCGCGCGCCAGCTCGGTCTTGCCCACGCCGGCGGGACCCTCGACCAGCAGCGGCTTGCCGAGCCGGTCGGCGAGAAACACCGCCGTCGCGGTGGCCGTGTCGGGCAGATAACCGGTCTCGGCCAATCGCCGCGAGACGTCGCTGATGTCCGCGAACAGCGGGGTGGGCCGGGCGGGCACGCTCACAATCAGGTTCTCCTAAAAGACTTTTGGTAGATCGGGGTCAGGCAGGACGAACCTGGCCATCACCCCACGCAATCCATTTGGTCGAGGTCAGTTCGGGCAGGCCCATCGGACCGCGGGCGTGCAGCTTCTGCGTCGAGATGCCGATCTCGGCGCCGAAACCGAATTGCTCGCCGTCGGTAAACGACGTCGACGCGTTGACCATCACCGCGGCCGCATCGACACCGTCGGAAAATCGTTGGGCCGCAGCCATATTGGTGGTCACGATGGCCTCGGTGTGCCCGGTTCCGTATTCGTTGATGTGGGCGATCGCGGCGTCGACGCCATCGACGACCGCCACCGCGATGTCCATCGAGAGGTACTCGCGGCGCAAGTTGTCCTCGTCCGGGTCGAGGTGCACGGTCACACCGGCGTCTTGCAAGGCCCCCACCAGCCGCGGCACCGCGTCCGCCGCAATCGCGGCGTCCACCAACAGCGTCTCGGCCGCATTGCACACGCTGGGCCGCCGGGTCTTGGAGTTCAGCAGAACCCGTTCTGCCACATCCAGGTCTGCGCCGCCGTCCACGTAGACGTGACAGTTGCCGACCCCGGTCTCGATGGTGGGTACCTGGGCGTCGCGGACCACCGCGTCGATCAGACTGGCTCCCCCACGCGGGATCACCACATCGACCAGGCCGCGCGCCTGAATTAGGTGCGTGACCGTGGACCGGTCGTCGGACGACAGCAGCTGGACCGCGTCGGCAGGTAGATCCTCGCTGGCCAGTGACACCCGCAGCGCCTCGACCAGCGCCTGATTGGATCGCGCCGCCGACGAACTACCACGCAGCAGCACGGCATTGCCGGACTTGAGCGCCAACCCGAAAGCGTCGACGGTGACATTGGGCCGGCCCTCGTAGATCATGCCCACGACGCCGAGCGGAACCCGCTGCTGACGCAATTGCAGCCCATTGGGCAACGTGTAGCCGCGCAGCACCTCGCCAACCGGGTCCGGAAGCCCGGCAACCTGGCGCAGACCAGCGGCGATTCCCTCCACCCGCTTGGGGTCCAACGCCAACCGGTCGAGCATCGCGTCGGGGGTCCCAGCGACCCGCGCGGCCTTCAGATCTTCGGCGTTGGCAACCAGGATCTGCCGGGTGTTGGCGGTGATCGCCTCGGCCGCGGACTGCAGCGCCTGGTCCTTGGCCACCGTCGGCAACAACGCCAGCACGCGGGACGCGGCGCGGGCGCGACGGGCGGCGTTGTGGACCTCCTGACGCAAGTCAGGACGCGATGGCGCTTGCAGACTCATTGATCCAGGGTAACGGGCCTGAGCCGGTCGGGTAAGGCGGCCTGGGTAGCGGCCCGGGTCACCCGACGCGCTCACCACGCTCGGCTTGCCGCACTTTGCTCTGCCGCTCTTCCAGGATGTTGCCAAAGTCCTGTAGCAGCAACGGTTCACGCATCACGAGATGCTCGAGGTGGTCGCGATCGATGATCAAGGCGGTGACTTCTTCCAACGCGTATGCGCTCGCGAGGTTCGGTTGCCGGGTAAGCGCGGTCAGGCCCAGGAATGAGCCCGCCTCCAGCGTGCTGATCGGCACGACCGCCCCGTCCTCGGCCGTCGCCATCATCTGCACCCGCCCGGCGATCACGAATGTCATCCCCACCGGCACCTGCCCTGCGTATTCGACGATTTCGTCGGCGCCGTAGAGGACGATTCGCGCCGAGGAGTGCAGCGCCTGCTGATCGGCGACGCTGAGCCGCAGCGCGGGCGCCACCACGGACCGCAACGCATCTTCGACCCGTTCCCTGGTCGAGTAGTCGTCGTCGGCGTCATCGAGGTGCAGTTCTTCCCGCCGGGCGGCATACCAGATCCAGCGCAGAAAGGTTGATCGCGCGCCGCCATCCTCGGCGGGCGAGTTCAGCCCGATGCTGGTGGAGTACTCGCCGTTGCCGACCGGCACCGAACGGGGAATGCTGCCGGCCTTGAGTTGCGGCAGTTCGGAGGCGACCCGCGTCAACATCGCGCAGACTCGGTCGGGCGGGTCCGCGGCCGCGAATGTCGTCTTGATCGACAGCTTGTGGGTGCCGGGCGGGCGGCTGAGATTCGTGAACGAGGTGCTGGCCAACATCGAGTTCGGCATGACCCGTATCCCGCTGCCGGTTTGGATGTGTACTGCCCGCCAGTTCACCTCGACGACCCGCCCACGCTCGTTGGACGCGTCGAGCCAATCGTCGATGCGGAACGGCTGCTCGAACAACATGAACAGCCCGGACACGATCTGGCCGACCGAATTCTGCAGCATCAAACCGAGCACGACCGACGTCACGCCCAGCGCGGTGAACAACCCGCCGACCCGCACACCCCAAATTACGGACAAGATGACGGCCAGGCCGGCGCCGATCAGTGCGAATCGGGCGACGTCGAGGAAAATCGTGGGGAGCCGTTTGCGCCAGCTGTCTTGGGGTGCACCCTCGAACACGGTCGCGTTGAGCCCGGACAGCAACATGACCAACACCAGGAAGCCGAACAGTGTGGACAGGATGCGCACCGGGGCGTCTCCGGCCGGGATCTGTGCGGCATTGACCAGTAGCAGCAACAGCGCGCCCAGCGGCAGCAAAAAGTTCCGCAGCAGGCTGACCTGCCGGGACAGCCGATTGTTCCGGCGAGTCAGCGTGTGGTGCAGCTCGGTAAGCAGGATCAGCGTGACCGGAAATCCGATCGCTACGGCTATTGCCCAGTAGAACCACGCCGAGTGGAATGCGTTCATTACCGCTCCGACAACCGATAGATCGGCTGATCCGTTCCGCCGACCGAGATGGTGCCGGCCGGCGTGAATTGCCGGACATCCCGCATCGCCTCGTACACGCTCGAGGTGACGTAGATACCGGGCTGCGGTGTGCCGCTGTGCATTTGGTAGGCCAGGCTGACCGCACCACCCCACATGTCATAGACCAGACTTGATCGTCCCACCAGTCCGCTGATCACGTTGCCGGTGTTGATGCCGACCCGCAGCTTCAGCTCGTGTGAAGTTTGACTGTTGAACCGCTCGATGATCTGACGCATCTCCAGCGCGAAGTCAATGCTTCGGTAAATGCTGTCCAGTCGCGGCGTGACAACCCCGCAGCTGGCAAGGTAGCCGTTGTGGAACGTGCGAATCCGTTCGACGCCAAGGGCTTCGGCGGCCGCATCGAACTGCCGGAACAGTTCGTCGACGATTCCCACCAATTCGTTGCCGGACAGATCGATCGAAATCTCGTCCAGGCCAGCGATATCGGCGAATATGATGGCCACGTCCTGGTGCTTTTGCGCGATGGTTTCCTGGCCCTCGCGATACCGTTGGGCCACCGACTCCGGCATCAGCGCCAGCAATAGCCGGTCGTTTTCCTTGCGCTGCTCATTGAGCAGCTCGTCCTTGATCGCCAGATTCCGGCTCATCTCGTTGAAAGCCTGAGTGAGGTCACCGATTTCGTCGCGCGACCGTACCGGGATGTTGACTTCGTAGTCGCCGGAACTGATCTTCTGGGTACCGGCCTGTAGCCGCCGCACCGGCCGCAGCATGATCTGGGCAAGCACCATCGAGGCGACACACACGACGAAGATCATCGACGCCACACCGACCACCAGCGTTTGGCTGAATCTGCCCAGCCGCGCAAACGCGTCGGAGTCGTCGCGCGTCACCAGAATCGACCAATGCAGATCGGAGTTCGGCACCACCACCGGGGCGTAGGCCTCCATCTCACTGTTGCCCGTGTAGTCGGTGGCGGTGACGGTTCCGGTCTGCCCGCGTTGGGAGGCACGAAAACCCGCGGTTGGGGCCGGCTGTACGAGGATCGTGGTGCCCAACTGGATCGCCCTGTTCACGACGTCGGGCGCAGTTCCGGCCGCGATGGCGTCCTTGCGATATTGCTCCGGGTCCTCGAGGAATTGCCGAGAATCGGACCGCATCAAGCCGTCCGGGCCCACCAGATACGACTCGGTCGAGGGGCCCATGCCGGCGGCTTCCCACTGCTTGTCGGCGGTCATGATCCGGTTGATCTTCGGAGTCGGCAGCGGCCAGGCCATGACGCCCTGGATCTTGCCGTTCATGCCGATCGGCGAGACCACCCAACCGGTCGGGGCGTCCAGTGCCGGTTGATACGTCTGGAAGTCGGTAATCCAGACGAAGTCGACGTCGTTGGAACGCAACGCCTTTTGGAATGCATCGCGCAGATTGGATTCGCGATACGGGCCGGTGAAGACATTGGTGCCGAGGTCGGGGCCCTTGGCCACGGAGTAGACGACATTGCCTTCGTTGTCGAGCAACAGCACGTCACGGTAGTCGAAGCGGGTGACGATTCCGCGCATGTAGAAGTCGAATCGGGCGTTGGCCGCCGACCACGCACTGCCGTCGCCCGCATCCGCGACGGGTAGCCCGTCGGCGCTGGGCCTGGGTGGCGCGGTGTAGTTCGCCTGAAGGTACTTCTGGGCGTTGGAACTCGGCATCACCGCGTTGATATCGATCGTTTCACCGGTGATCCGTTTGATCGGTTTGATCATCTGGTTGTCGTAGTAGTTGACGAGCGACTGCTGCTGAGCGGGACTGATCGTTGCGTTGCCCAGCTGATTGAAGCCGGCGGTGAACGCCTCCATCGCCTGAACAACGCTGAACCCGCCGCTATAGACCACGAGCGAATTCGTCATTTGCTTGAACAGCGCGTCCAATTGCCGGTTCTGCGACTCGCGCAATTCGATCAGCCGCTCGGCCTCGACTTGCCGCAGCGCGCTGCGGCCGGTGAGGGCCCCGATGAGGCCAACGACCGCCACCGAAAAGACGCTGCAGATCAAGAGCGTCATCAACAGCTTGGACTGGATGCCCACCCGCACCAATCGCCGACGGCGAAACCTGCGAATCCGGTGCGACCCACCCTCTGGAGTCGTCGCCTCTTCGGCCGGGACGGATTCGGTGGCCGATTTGCCGTCGGCCAGCTCACTCGAAGTCACTCGCTTCCTCCTTCCCAAATAGGCGCTGCTCACGCAGCACATTAGCGCGCGGACATCACAAAATTGGCGTTTGAGCCATGCGACGCATGCAAAAGGCAAGCCGCACGGTACTAACGTTGTCGAGATGGCTCGGGTCTGTGTGGTCGGCAGCGTCAACATGGACATCACCTGCGACGTCGACACCCTTCCCCGCCCGGGCGAGACGGTGCTCGCGTCGTCGTTGAGCCATGCACCCGGCGGCAAGGGTGGCAACCAGGCCGTGGCCGCGGCCCGGGCGGGTGCACGGGTGCAATTCATCGGCTCGGTCGGCGACGACGCGGCGGCCGAAGAGTTGCGGGCGCATCTGGTGGCCAACGGCGTTGGGCTGGACGCGACCGTGACAGTGCCCGGCCCCAGCGGTACGGCGATCATCGTGGTGGATGCCGGCGCCGAGAACACCATCGTGGTGGCACCGGGCGCCAACGGGCAGCTGGCCATGAACACCGCGGCCTCCCGCGCGGTCGCCGACTGCGATGTGTTGTTGACCCAGTTGGAGATTCCGATCGCTACCGCGGTGGCGGCGGCACGCGCAGCCAAAACGGCCGGAGCGGTCGTCATCGTCAACGCCTCACCGAGCCACCAGCAGCGAAGCGCGCTGGCCGAACTGGCGGAGCTCGCGGACGTGGTGATTGCCAACGAAGCCGAAACCGCGGAACTGCCCTGGCGTCCGGCTCATTTGGTGACCACCCTTGGTTCCCGCGGCGCCCGCTACGTCAGTCCCGACGACGAGCTCTGGGTGCCCGCACCCACGGTCAACGCGGTAGACACCACCGGTGCCGGCGACGTTTTCGCCGGAGTGCTGGCCGCGAACTGGCCACGCGACCCGGATTCGCGGGCGCAGCGATTGACCGCCCTGCAGCGCGCCTGCACCGCGGCGGCGTTGTCGACGCTGGTGCCCGGGGCCGGTGACTGCGCACCGGATTCCGACGCCATCGACGCGGCCGTGCCCGACCCCGCGCAATGATCGCCGCCGCCGTCGCCCTGGTGCTCTTCGCTATTTTCGGGGTGCTCGGATTCGGTTGGCGCAGTTGGCTGCAGTACCGCCGCACCGGGTCCACCGGATTTCGCCGGGTTAAAGGCGGGCCAATACATTGGCTAGCCGGCGGCGGCTTCGTGTTCGCGCTGCTGGTCGCGGTGAGCGCGCCAATCCTGCAGCTATGCAACGTCGTTGCCCCGCTGGCCGCGTTGAGCTTCGCCTGGATCCAGGTCGCCGGGATTGCGATCGCGGTGGCCGGCATCGCGGCGACGGTGTACGCGCAACTCGCGATGGGTGATTCGTGGCGGATCGGGGTGGACGAACGGGAGACCACCACACTGGTGCGCACCGGCGTGTTCGGGCAGGTGCGCAACCCGATCTACACCGCGATGTTCGCGTTCGGCTTCGGGATCGCACTGGTGACACCGAATCTTGTTGGTTGCGCCGGCTTCATCCTGCTTATCGCCACCGTCGAACTGCAGGTGCGGCGTGTGGAGGAGCCACACCTGTTGCGAGCCCACGGCGATGCGTATCGGGCCTATGCGGCGAGCGTCGGCCGCTTCGTCCCGGGTGTCGGACTGATGCGTTAGCGCGAGTCCCGGCGCACGTCGTGGGCGATCGCCAAACCATCGCCGGTTTCCAGTTCGGCCGCCGACTGGCTCATCAAAACCCGACTGCGGCTCGGCGACAACAGAATCGACAGGTAGTGGTGCGGCCGGTCCGCCACGAACGCGAGGCGGTTGACGCGCAGCAACGCGGCGCCGATTGCCGTGTCGAGTAGGCGGGCGTGGCGCGGGCCCGCGATCTCTGCGGTGATCTCGTGGCGCATCCGCTCCACCACGATCCCGACATCCGACAACAGCTCATATAGCGGTTCGCGCCGCAACGCCGACTCGGTCAGCTTGTCCGCCAACTCGTTTGGCAGCCAGGCCTCGGTGACCATCAACGGCTCACCGGTTCGGCGCTGGCGCCGCACCCGCACGATGTGCAGCAGCTCGCCGGACGTCTCGAGCGCGTCGGCGACGGGCCGCGGAGGCCGGCGCGAGTCGAGTTCGAGCACGTCGACCTCGGTCTCGAACTGTGCCTGCCGTAGCCCGTCCATGTAGGAACCGCCCGCCACCGGCAGATCGGCCGGCCCGTGCTCGCGCACGAACGAACCGATGCCGTGCCGGCGCTCAATGTATCCCTGGTCGGCCAGGTCGGCCAGCGCGCGACGCACCGTGATCCGCGAAACGCCGAACTGGTCGCAGAGCGTCTGCTCGGTGGGCAACGCGTCGCCGGGAGCCAGCACGCCACGGTCGATCTCGTCGTGCAGCACCAAAAAGAGTTGCCGGTGCAGCGGCACCCCGGCGCCGGCGGATACCGGGCCGCTTTCGGCATTGGCCCCCTGCATGGTCGTCATGCTCCCACACCGTTTTCCTTGCGCCCGTCGTTCAGTTGTTATATGTATATAACAACTGATTTAGGCAGGGGGATCCGATGACCGCGGTGCCGCAGCAAGCCGCCACCGACCCGGCGGGCCCGACCGGGCGGCTGGCCACCTGGGTCGCCGGCCTCACACTCGACGACGTCCCGCCGGACCTGGCCGAGCGGGCGAGATATCTCCTGCTCGACGGGCTGGGCTGCGCCCTGGTCGGTGCCCAATTGCCCTGGTCACGCGTCGCCACCGGCGCGGTTCTAGGGCTGGAGGGTCCCGGTGACTGCGTGGTGATCGGCACCGGTCACACCACCGGGGCACCCGCGGCCGCGGTGCTCAACGGCACCTTCATTCAGGGCTTCGAGCTCGACGACTTCCATCCCCTGGCGCCGCTGCACAGCTGCTCGCTGCTCATCCCGGCATTGCTCTCGACGGCCTCGGCGCGACAGCATCCGACGACGGGTGCCGAACTCCTGGTCGCGGCGATCGCCGGGTTCGAGGTGGGTCCGCGCGTCGGGTACACGTTGCACGGAACCCAGATGCTGGACCGTGGCTGGCACTCGGGCTCGGTCTTCGGCACGCACTCGGCGGCGATGGCGTCGGGCAAGTTGCGCGGCCTGTCGCCGGCGCAGCTCGAGGACGCACTCGGTTTGGCCGGCACCCAGTCGGCGGGGCTGATGGCCGCGCAGTACGAGGCGATGAGCAAGCGCATGCACCACGGCCTCGCCGCCCGCAACGGCTTCTATGCGGCCGGGCTTGCCGCCGCCGGCTGTACCGGCATCAAGCGGGTGTTCGAGCGTGAATATGGTGGATTCCTCAGCGTTTTCGGGGAAGGCCACGACCCCGACGCCGCGCTGCTGACCGGCCAGCTCGGTCAGCGCTGGGAGACCACGTTCATCATGGTCAAGTCCTACGCCGCGATGGGCGGCCTGCATGGGGCGATCGACGCGGCCCGGCAATTGCGAAATTCGGTTGCACCCGGAGACATCTCGAAAATCGAGATCACCGTCGGCGAGACCGTCTACAAGCACGGCTGGTGGGATCCGCAGCGCCCCCTAACGCCGATCGGCGCTCAGATGAATATCGGCTACGCCACCGCCGCGGCACTGCTGGACGGCAACGTGCTGCCCGAGCAGTTCACCGCAGCCCGGCTGGACTCCGACGACATCTGGGCGCTGATCGCCAACACTTCGGTGCACCTGGACGAGTCGTTGACCAACGCGCCGATCACCGAGCGGTTTCGCACCGATGTCACGGTGACCATGCGGGACGGCGCGGTACACCGTGCGCGCGTCGACCTGCCGCACGGCGCGCCCACCGACCCGGTCACCAACGACGAACTCGCCGCGAAGTTTCACTCCCTAGCCGATCGGGTGACCAACCGGGGCCGCGCTGACGCGATCGAGCGCGCGGTGGTCGGGCTGGAAAACCTCGATGACATCAGGGATCTCACCGATCTGCTCGCCGCGCCCGTCGCGGGCGCCCTGGACTGAAAGGATGACCATGCCCAGCACACCGGCCCGGCAACGTCTGCGCGAACTGTTGGACAAGCGCGAACTCATCGTCGCGCCAGGGGTTTTCGACGGCATCTCCGCACAGCTGACCAAACGCACCGGGCACGTCGCGGCGTACATGACCGGCGCGGGCGTCGCGGCGTCGGGATTCGGCCTGCCCGACATCGGATTGGTCACCGCGACCGAGATGGCCGACCGGGTCCGCACGATCACCGGCGCATTGGGCGACATTCCGTTGATCGCCGACGCCGACACCGGCTACGGCGCACCGATGAACGTGGTGCGCACGGTGCGCGCCTACGGATCGGCCGGGGTGGCCGCAATTCAGTTGGAAGACCAGGTGTTTCCCAAGCGTTGCGGCCATCTGCCGGACAAGCAGGTCGTCGATGCCACGGTGTTCGAACAGACGCTGTCGGCCGCGCTGGACGCCAGATCCGACGACAACCTGCTCGTCGTGGCCCGCACCGACGCCCGCGCCCCGCTCGGGCTGGACGCCGCGATCGAGCGAGCGAATCGATACGCCGAGGCGGGCGCGGACATCATCTTCGTCGAGGCGCCGCAGAACGAGCGGGAGATCGAGCGCATCGCTCGCGAGGTCGACGGTCCCCTGCTGATCAATCTGGTGCTGGGCGGCCTGACCCCGCTGGAGTCGGCCTCCCGCCTGCAGGAGTTGGGTTACGCGATCGCGATCCACCCGAGCAACCTGCTGATGCAAGCGACATTCGGTATGCTGCAAAGCCTTTGCCAGCTGAACGGCACCGACGTCGCCGCTCATCTGCCCACCAGCCCCGCCGACTTCTTCAACCTGGTCGGCATGGCCGAATGGCTGGAGCTCGACGCCAGGCACGCAAGTAAGGACGCCTCATGGGCATGACCATCATCGAAAAGATCTTCGCGCGCAGAGCAGGGCTGGAGGCCGTGTCACCGGGCGACACCGTGGTCGTCGACGTCGACATGACCGTGCTGATCGATCTGCAGTTCGCCACCATGTGGATCCAGCCCAACCGGATTCACGACCCCGACAAGCTGGCGGTCGTGATGGACCACGCCGTGCCCGCGCCGACCATCAAGGATGCCGCCGGCGGCCCGCATGCCCGCAAGTTCGTGGCCGACTTCGGTATCGAGCGCTTCTACGATGTCGGCCGGCACGGCATCTGCCATCAGGTCATCGCCGAGAACGGCCTGGCCCGGCCGGGAGAGATCCTGGCCTGCACCGACTCTCACACCTGTGCCGCCGGTGCCTACAACACCGCTGCTCGCGGGTTGGGTCCCGCCGAGATCTACTCGATCATGTGCACCGGCACCACATGGTTTCAGGTTGCGCCGACGGTGCGCTACGAGCTCGAGGGCGTCAAGCCGAACACGGTGAGCGGCAAGGACATCTTCCTGCACATCGCCGACAAGTACGGCGACGCCGCCAATCTCAACCTGGAATTCGGCGGGCCCGGCCTGGCCGGCATACCGATGCATGACCGGCGCACCATCGCGACTCAGGGCGCCGAGGTGTCGGCCGACTTCAGCACCTTCGAAGCCGACGACGTGCTCGCCCGATTCCTCGACGACGCCGGTGTCACCGGATATGCCGCGGCGGCACCGGATCCCGACGCGGCCTACCACGAGGTGCGGCACATCGACCTGTCCGCCCTGGAACCCTATGTGGCGCGGCCGGGCACCGTGAGCCGCAATGGGTTGCCCGTCTCGCAGTTAGGCAGGCAGAAGGTGGACCAGGCGTTCATCGGGTCGTGCGCGAACGGTCAACTCGAGGACCTCGAGATCGCCGCACAGGTGTTGCGCGGCAAGACCATTGCTCCGGGGGTGCGGCTGCTGGTCACGCCGGCCTCGCAGGCGGTGTACCGCCAGGCCATGCGGCTGGGTTACCTGCAGGACATCGCCGATGCGGGTGGCGTCGTCACCAATTCGACGTGCGGCGCCTGCTTCGGCTACCACATGGGCGTCATCGGGCCCGGCGAGGTGTGCATCACGTCCAGCACGCGCAATTTCACCGGCCGCATGGGCAGCACCGAGGCCGAGATCTTCATGGCTTCACCGGCGACCGTTGCCGCGTCGGCGATCACCGGGTACATCACCGACCCGAGGAGTGTGGCGGCATGACGATAAGCTTCTCCGGCAAGGTCTGGGTGTTCGGCGACAACCTCAACACCGACGCGATGTATCCCGCCTTCGCGATGAAAATGGATCCTCCCGAAGCGGCCAAGCACATCTTCTACGAGGTCCGGCCGGGTTGGACCGATCAGGTTTCGCCGGGCGATATTGTGCTGGGCGGCAGGAACTTCGGTGTCGGCTCCTCGCGCCCGGTCGCATCCTTGTTCGTTGAACTCGGCGTCGCCGGGTTGGTCGCCGAGGAATTCAACTCGCTGTTTTTCCGCAACGCCGTGAACGCCGGGCTGCCCGCGATCACCGTGCCCAACGCCACCACCGCGTTCAGCGAGGGCGAGACCGGCACCTTCAACCTGTCCGAAGGCAGCTGGCGCAATGACAGCACCGGAGAGTACGGGACGGTTCCCAGACTGCCCGACCTGATCCTCGAGATCATCGAAAGCGGAGGCGTCATGCCCCGGCTCGCGGCGCAGGGCTATCTACCCGCCGAACTAGGCGACCTGCTGCGCTCCAGCGCGGTCGCCATGCGCGGCGCCGGAAGCGGAGCGTGATAGCGCTGCTGGGCAGGTTGTTGCGCGGCGTGCGCGCCGGTGCACAGCGAGGCCCGCTATCCGGCAGCGGCTTTGACGCGCCAGAATCCATCACGGTCACCAGCGCGGCGTTCACCGACGGTGCGGCGATGCCGTCGTCCAGTGCGGGAAAGGGCGTGGGCGACAACAACTCGCCGCACCTGCGCTGGGACGGGCTGCCGCCCGCGACCCGGCAGACGGTGCTGATCGTCGACGACGTCGATGTCCCGCTCCCCCGCCCACTGCTACACACCGTCGCGGTGATCGACCCGACGGTTGACCGGGTCGCGGCGGGCGCGCTGCAGCCGGGGACGGCGGGGATCCGGTTCATCCGTGCGGATCTCGGGCATCGCGGCTATGCCGGCCCACGACCGATTCCCGGTCACGGGCCGCACCACTACCGCTTCCATGTGTTCGCGATCGACGTCGCGATTCCGGAGAGCATCGCCTCGGCCAAGGCCCTGCTGGCCGCGATGTCCGGGCACGTACTGGCTCGCGGCACACTGACCGGCACCTACGAGCGCTAGGCCACAGCAGCGGCCACACCACGCTGACCTGCGGTTGGCAGTACTTGGCAGCGCCTGGCGTCGATCTGGCAGTGCTTTGCGAGCAACGTCGGTGGCATCGGTATCACCCAACCAGAAGGGAACCCCATGTCCGCCACCACTCTTGACCGCAAAGGCACCCGCGACGGACTGCTTCGCCTCGCGATGCGCGCCGACGCCGCCATCAGCGGCCTGGTCGGCCTCGCCGGCGTCCCGTTGGCCGGCTACCTCGCCACGGCATCCGGCACCACGAAGGCGTTCGAGTACGGCATGGCCGCGTTCTTGATCGGTTACGGCGTGCTGGTGCTTTGGCTGGCCTCGCTGCCGTCGGTGCGCCGCGCCGGGATGGCCGTCGTGATCGGCAACCTGCTCTTCACCGTCGCCTCCGTCGTTCTGGTGCTCGCCGAGGCCTTCCCATTGACCGCCACCGGTGTGGTCGTCACCTTGGGATCCGGCGTCTACACGCTGTTCTTCGCCGAGCTGCAATACCAAGGCTGGCGCCGCGCCCGGACGTAAACGGTTCGCGAGCGTAACCACACTGCGAATTCTCCCCCGAGTTTTCGCAGTGTGGTTACGCTCGCGTCAATCCAATTCGAGCAGCGCTAGTCGCTCGCGAGGAGGGCGGCGACGTCGCGCGTCGGCATCCCGCTCATCGCACCGGCAAGGTCGCCTCGAGTCAATGCCGTCGCCGCCGCCTGCACCGCCGCGGCGGCGTGGTTGTAAAGCGCTGACCCGGTGCTGATGCGCTTGACCCCGGCCGCCGATAGCTGTGTCACCGTGGGCCGCTCGGTCTTGGTACCCATCACGATATTTACCGGCTTCGGAGCGACCGCCTTAACGATCGCGTCGAGTGCGGCCATGTCCGGCGGGTACGGGGCGTACAGCACATCCGCTCCGGCCTCCGCAAACGCGGTGAGCCGACGGATGGTGTCGTCAAGATCGTTGCGGCCCTGTAGGAAATTGTCAGTGCGCCCGGTAAGGACTATGCGGCCACGCCCTGCCTCAGCGGCTGCCCGAACCCGTGCGACCGCGTCATCGAAATCACGGATCGGATGAGCGGGATCGCCGGAGGTGTCCTCAACACCGATCCCGGCCAGCCCAGTATCTATGGCGGCGCGCACGGTCGCGGCCACGTCCTCAGGGGTCGCGCCGTAACCGTCCTCGAAGTCACCATTGACAGGCAGGCGACCAACCTCGATGAGCAACTTCGCGTGCGTCAAATGCTCGGCGACGGTAACCTCGTGGCGTCCGTCCGGGCGACCCAACGCTGCGGCCAACGCCGCCGACGACGTGCCCAGTGCTGGGAAACCGGCTTGCTTGAGGATCAGTGCCGACAGCCCGTCCCACGCGTTGGGCATCACAAAGGCTTCGGATTGATGATGTAAGGCTAGAAACTGCTCGTAGTGGTCGGCTTGTGTCATGTTGGCCTCCTTGTTTATGCGCAGCGCAGCAGCAACTTTCGCATCACTTCGCGATTATCGTCGGGGAAGTTGACTGGACCACCGTCTCCCACCAAGACGAGGGTCATATCGCAGACGCTGACGCATCTGCCCGCTAGGAAGATTCCCGATGACACGACGACGGACGTGCGCCCGATACCGCCAATTCCGATTCCTACCTCGACCGTTGCCGGCCAATGCACCTCGCCCAAGAAATGCACGACGTTCTGGGAGGTCACCAGTCGTAGGACCCGATTTGTCGGGTCATAGGTGCCAGGGACGTACTTCTGGTTGATCCGCGCCCTCGCGTCTTCGTGCAGTGCTTCCAACGCCAAATGGTTGAGGTGGCCGTTGACGTCCATGTCGCTGTAGCGGGCCTCTTTGGTTTCGACGATTGGATAAACGTTGATCCGAGAGCGACCTCGATGTGGTCGACCTGTGGTGGTCAGCCACTCCGAGGAAATGGCATAGTCATACGCCACCTTAGATCTCCCTTCTTTCACCCTTTTACGGGTCCCGCGGTCGGCGTGGCGTTCTGGTCACCCGCGCGTCGATGATGCCGTTGTCCAGCTGGGTCACGACCGTCCCGAATCGCGCAAGCTTGCCGATCAGCCACTGATTCTCGAACAGCACGGATACGTGCAGGCCTTCGTCCGGTCCGATCAGATTCATCAGCGCGTTGAGCATCACCCTGCCGATCCCTAGCCCCTGGTAGTCATCCTCAATCAGAAAGCCGAGCTCGCGCTCACCACCTGAATCCGCTGCGGCACTGGCTAATCCGACGATGCGCGACGGCCGGCCGCTACACACTGCCACGATCGCGATGTGTTCGGGACCGCATGCCGACATCGACCGTAGGTATGCGTCCGGGAAGACCGAGCTCGGCGCCAGCCATCTGGAATATCGTGTTGCACGGCTGCAGCGTTCATGCATGCGAATCAATGCTGGGCCGTCGCTCGGTCTGACCTGCCGGAGATAGAACAACGGCGATCGGCGGGTCTTCGGTACTGCATTGCCGCCGCAGCGCCGGAGCGCACCGCTGGGGATGGCCGCCGCCGCCATGGCACCACGCGAGGCCGGCATCATCGCGAGCTCTTGATGCGAAGCGAGCCAACGTATTGCAGTCCAGCGAACACCAATGTGTAGACGGCGGACACTATCGCGAAAGTCACCCCAGAGTCGGTCAGCGCAAGGATCTGTCCGAGAACGAGGACGACGGCTGCCGCGGTGTAGACGAGATTGGCGACGACAACGCCGATGCCGGCACGACGTACGGACCTCACTCCGGCCAGACGCCACACAATGAAGCCGTAGGCGACAAAGAACGAGTCGGCGCCATACCCGAAAGCCTTTGTCGCTCCGGAGAACTCGGGGATCCAGCCAGCCAGGCCGGCCATGCCGAAGAAGCCGCTGATCGCGGCGTCGGCCCGCATTGTCAGGCGAAGTAATCCGTCGCGGTTGCCGGTGCACTCAACTGCGTTGGCGGACATGGTCTTCCTCTCGAGGCTTGCACGCATCGCCTTTGAAGTAGACGATCTGATGCGAGCTGGCCAGCAGGACACCGTCGCGGGTCCACAGCTGTGCACTCTGGTCGAAGTAGCCGCCGAAGAAGCGGTTGGCGTGGGCGGTCCCCAGCACAAAGCCATCGCCGAGCGCATCCAACGCGGCCTGATCGGCGTGGAAGTAGCTTGTCAGCGAGATAGTCCCGGCGGGAATGGGTCCACCACAGCGCAGGAATGCGCGCGGGCAGAAGATATCGCACAACGTCGCCAGCGCCGGGTAGTCGATCCGGCGCCGTGCTCGGTCGCGCATCCACATAGTCGTCGTCGCTGCCGAACTGCGTTGTGCGCCTTCGCCGGGAAATGCTCCCTCGACGAACCGCAAGTCGTACAGGCGTGCCCAGCCGACGAAGTCTTGCTGGACGCTGTCGCGAGCGAGCTGTTCCGGAGGCGGTGCGCTGGGCGGGCGAGCTTCGGTGTCCGCCCAGGTGTCGCGGTGAACTCCGAACAGCGCGGTGGCGGTTGTCTTGATGTCGCCGTCCTGGCGGAGCTCGGCGATCCAGTGCTGGTTGGTGTGATTGGTGCGAGCAGCGCGAAGCGAGATATCGAAGTCTCCCTTCGCGATCGGCGCCGCGAAGTTCACGGTCAGTGCCACCGGGTCCCCGATGCGGGCCGGGTGTGATGCGACGGCGCGCAGCAAGGCAGCGACCGTGATCCCGCCAAACGGGCCCACCATTGAGTCCCACTCGGGATCTGTCCTGCCGCGAAAGGTGTTGTCGTCGATGACGTCGAGTTGGATGGCGGCGTCGAACGGGTGCGTTGGCGACATGCTAGGCGCGCACCGCGATTGTCGACAGCAGGTCGGCGAGCCGGGCCGGCCGATCGACCATCGAAAATGTGCGAGCCCCCTCGATGACCTCCAGGCGCGCGTTGGGAAGGGTGGCGGCTAGTCGTTCACCGTCCTCGATCGCGAAGAACACGTCATCCGCCGACCATGCGATCAGGGCGGGCTTCTCGAACTCGGGCAGCCGGGCCGCGACATCGGTGGTCACCTCGGTGCGACACGACAGCGTGAGCTGGCGCAGGTCTTCGGCGACCGCGGGATCGGACAACGCCGGACGTACCCACACGCGGGCAAGATCGTCGATATCGCGGTGCGCCAACCCGCCGTAGGCACGGGTGCGGACGCTACGCAGCCGCATGGCCTGCAGCGCGATCCGGAACGACATCGTGGACCTGGCCGCGAAGATCATCGGATTGAGGATCGGCGGCGGAAAGTGTTCGAACGCATCGCAACTCGTCAGCACCATGGCGCCGATTCGCTCGGGATGGTGCACTGCGACGAGTTGTGTGACCACACCGCCGGAATCGTTGCCGACCACCACGACGTCGTCGAGGTCCAGGGCGGCGAGCACCTCGGCGACGATGCCGGCGACGCCGGTGATGGTCTGGTCTGCGCCGGGGCGCAGCGGTTGGGTGTGTGCTCCCATCGGCCAGGTGGGCGCAATGCAGCGCAGGCCGCGCGCCGCCAGCTGTTCGCTCACCGTGCGCCACACCTGGCCGCCCATCATGTAGCCGTGGACGAACACCACCGGTCTGCCATTCAAGGGCCCGATAGCGTCGTAATAAATTGTGCCCGCACTGATTTCGATGGTCGACATGGGAGGCCTCCTACCCCTAAGGCTGGCGATGCAAGACAACCGACTAGTTGGTTGGTCTCTTCCATTACGCTAACCAAGTGTGATAGAACAATCGAGAAATTGTCCTAGATACAAGGTGGGCTACGGATGCCGACCAGCCGCTATACCGCCATCGTGGATCAGCTGACTGCGCAGATCCGCGACGGCCGCCTGCCGCCCGGCACCCGACTTCCCACCCACCGCGAACTCGCCCGCCGTCACGGCATTGCCCTGGCCACCGCGACTCGCGTCTATGCCCATCTTGGGAACGCCGGTCTGGTCGCCGGTGAGCCCGGGCGCGGCACATTCGTCCGCGACCAGGGTGGCTACGGCGGACTGGACGGCCGACGAATTGCGCCAGCGTCGCGGGCTGCCGACTTGTCGTTCAACCAGCCGCTCGCCGCCGATCAGGCCGAACAGTTGCGTGAAGCGTTGCGGAACATGGCCACGACCGGGGACCTGCAGTCGGTGCTCACCCAGCATTCGCCGGGTGGACGAACCAGCGACAAGGCCGCGGTCGCCACGTATCTGCTGGACCGCGGGATCGACGTGCCGCCCAACAATGTCGTGCTGACCGCCGGATCCCAGCACGGGCTGGACATCGCGCTACGCGTGCTGGCGCGCCCCGGGTCGGTCATCGCGGTCGAAGAACTCACCTATCCCGGGATCAAGCTGATCGCCGAAGACCGCTCCCTGGAACTAGTTTCGTTCCCCTCAGGGCCGGCCGGCCCGGATCTCGACACCCTCGCCGCGCTGTGCTCAAGCCGCCGAGTGGCCGCGGTCTACACGATGCCGACGCTGCACAATCCACTCGGCTACATCATGTCGCGCGAACAGCGGGAGCGCCTGGCCGAGATCACCCGTCGTCACGAATGCGCGGTGATCGAGGACGGCACCTATGCGTTCCTCGAACCCAACAGTGGGCCAACACTGTACGCACTGGCCCCGGAACGCACCCTGCATGTCGCCAGTCTTTCGAAGAGCGTTGCCACCGGTCTGCGGTTCGGGTTCGTCGTGGTGCCTGACGAAAACGTCGCCCGTGCCAAACAGGCGGTGCGCACCTCGAGTTGGGGTACCTCAAGCCTGGTATCGGCACTGGTCACCGGCTGGCTCACCGACGGTACCGTCACCCGGCTGGAAAAGCAGCGCCGCAGCGACGCGCGGGAACGCCAGCAGATCGCTCATCGCGTACTGAAAGGTTTTGACTACCAGGCTCATTCGTCGTGCTATTACGGTTGGCTGACGCTCCCCGAGCGTGTGCGCGCCGACTACATCGCACACGAGTTGGCAGACCAAGGCATCCTGGTATCGACAGCCGAAGCATTCTGTGTCACACCACATCCGCCCAATGCGCTACGGCTCGCACTGGGCACGCCATCACTGGCCGAGCTCGCCAACGCATTGGATCGGGTACGCGAGGTCATACTCTCCGCGCCATGGTGACACAGCGCTAGTCTTCGGGTACCTCGCGGTCGATTTCGTCGAGCCAGATGCGCGCCGACATGTCCGACGGGGCGCGCCAGTCGCCGCGCGGGGACAGCGCGCCGCCGTGGGACACCTTGGGGCCGTTGGGCAATGCCGAACGTTTGAACTGACTGAACGAGTAGAACCGCTGCACGAAGATCTGCAACCAGTGCCGGATCTCCTTGAGCTGATAAGACGGCCGCTTGTCCTCAGGGAATCCCGGCGGCCAGTTCCCTTGCTCGGGATCGTTCCACGCGTGCCAGGCCAGGAACGCGATCTTCGACGGCCGAAATCCGTAACGCAGCACGTGGAACAGTGAAAAGTCCTGCAGCGCATACGGTCCGACCTTGGCCTCGCTGCTTTGCAGTTCTTCTTCCTCACCGGCCGGGATGAGTTCGGGGGTGATCTCGGTGTCGAGCACCGAGAGCAGCACCGCGTCGACGTCCGACGGGAACTGCCCCGACGCGATGACCCAGCGGATCAGGTGCTGAATCAGCGTCTTGGGCACGCCGGCGTTGACGTTGTAATGCGACATCTGGTCGCCGACACCGTAGGTCGACCAGCCCAGGCCCAGCTCGGAGAGATCGCCGGTGCCCAGCACGATGCCGCCGCGCTGGTTGGCCAGCCGGAACAGGTAGTCGGTCCGCAGGCCGGCTTGGACGTTCTCGAAGGTGATGTCGTACACCTTTTCGCCGCGGGAGAACGGGTGATCCATCTCCTTGAGCATCAGCGCCGCGGTGTCGCGGATGTCGATCTCGGCGAAGGTCACGCCGAGCGCACGGCATAGCTCGATCGCATTGCGTTTGGTACGTTCGCCCGTCGCGAAGCCGGGCAGCGTGAACGCGAGAATGTCGCTGCGCGGCCGGTTTTCGCGGTCCATCGCGCGGGCGGCGACGATCAGCGCGTGCGTCGAGTCCAAACCCCCGGACACCCCGATCACGACTTTTGGGAAATTCAGTGCACGCAAACGCTGTTCGAGTCCCGACACCTGGATGTTGTAGGCCTCGTAGCAATCTTGTTGCAGCCGTTGCGGATCGGCGGGCACGAACGGAAAACGCTCGATCGTTCGCCGTAGTCCGATGTCGCCGGCGGGCGGATCAAGCCGAAACTCGATGCGCCGGAACGAGTCCGCCAGCGGCCGGTGATGGCGCCGGTTGTCGTCGAACGTGCCCATCCGCAGCCGCTCCGAACGCAGCAGCCCGGTGTCGACGTCGGCCACCGAACGACGCTCCCCCTTCGGGAAACGCTCGGATTCGGCCAGCAGCACCCCGTTTTCGAAGATCATGGTCTGCCCGTCCCAGGCCAGGTCGGTCGTCGACTCGCCCTCGCCCGCGGCGGCATAGATGTAGGCAGCCAGGCATCGCGACGATGCCGAGCGCGCCAGCAGCTCACGGTCCTCGGCGCGCCCGATCGTGATCGGGCTGCCGGACATGTTCGCCAGCACCGTCGCACCGGCCAGCGCCGCTTCCGCGCTCGGCGGAATCGGCACGAACATGTCCTCGCAGATTTCGACGTGCAGCACGAAATCGGGAAAGTCGGTGGCGGTGAACAGCAGATCGGGTCCGAAGGGCGCCTCGATGTCGCCGATGCGGATGACGCCGTGCTCGTCGTCGCCGGGCGCGACTTGGCGATGCTCGTAGAACTCGCGATAGGTGGGCAGATAGGACTTGGGTGCCACCCCGAGCACCACACCGCGGTGGATGACGACGGCGGTGTTGTAGATGCGCTGCCGATAGCGCAGCGGCGCGCCGACCACCAGGATCGGCAACAGCTCGGTGGATGCGGTGACGACGTCGGCGAGCGCGGTTTCGACGTCATCGAGCAAAAGGTCTTGCAGGACGATGTCCTCGATGGAATAGCCGGACAACGTCAGTTCGGGGAAAACGGCCAGTGCGACACCCTCGGCGTGGCACTCGCCGGCCGATCGCAACACCGAGGCGGCATTGGCCGCCGGGTCACCGAGCGTGGTGTGGTGCGTGCACGCGGCGACCCGGACAAAACCCTGGCTATAGCTGTTGTAAAAGTCCATTGCCCTTCCATTGTCGCCCGACCAGTGTCAATAAGCACGCGCCGGGTATCGGCGTGGGCCGAGAAGGTAGCCCAGACCCACAGGTACGGCCAGCGAGGTCGCGACAAATTCTGTGGATCAGTACGTGTTCACGTTGGGGCACATTTGCTTGAGCCAATTGGCGATCAAGTGGTCGTTGGCTTCGCGGTCGGGGTCGCCGGGGGCCGCGCCGACGGTGTTGACGAAATGCTCGATCGCGGCCTTGACGTTGTCGGGAGGGTTGTACTTCTCGAGGATGTCGGCATTCTTGCGCGCATCCTCCCGTTTGGTGGACAGCATGAGGCTGTCTTTGGCAAAGGAGATGTCAAGGCACGTCGACGCGTCGGGCGGCGCTGCCTGCGCCGAGGAAGACGGTGCTTGGGACGACGCCGGGCCCGCCAAACTTGTTTGCGTGGCAGATGAACTCGACGACGGCGTCTGACTCGACCCCGACTTGCCGCTCGAGCATCCCGCAATCAGCACCGCGGTGGCCACCACCCCCGTGAGCATGAATAGTTTTCGCCGCACGAAATGCCTCCTTGCCGAAGACTGTGGTGCGCTTACCGTACCGGCGTTATGGGTGTTCAGAGCTCCAAAATGCAATTTTGATTGCTCAGCGAATAGCTGAGCTCGGTGGCACCGCGCGCTCACCAAATCCTTTGCATAGTCGGACCACCCAAAAGGGTTGGCTAGCAATGCATGTGGTTTGACTATGGACCGCGACCGTGATGTCGGAGTCGACGCACCGCGCGATTCGCGGTGAAGTTACTAGCTTATTTCCGCGTGAGCTTTAGACTTTGCAAGGTGGCGGATGTGCTGCACGTGAGCAATGAGGGGCTGCAGGTGCTGGCAGCGCATTGCGACGCGGTTTGGTGGCAGCGACTCCAGTACCAACTGTAGGGCTACCAGTCCAGGCGACTTCCGGCGCTGTCGGATCCGCATATGCGGCGCTCGACGGTGTGATCGCCACGTTGGCGGGAAGATCGCAGGCAAGCGCGATCAAGGCCGCCGTAGCCGGCGCTGAGTTTGTTGCCAGCGACAGCGCTGGGGCGCACAGCGCTGCCGCACTAGGTAGCTCGATCACTCAGGTGTGACCAGTGGTCGGGGTTGTTGGCGTCGGGGCGCCCAGCTTGTCAGAGAGTCAAGCGTGGGACGTCGCCCACCTCGAAAACGCGCCAAGGACTGGACAGCCACCGCCCAGCATTGGGAAACATCGCTTAGCTCGATTCATCGGGCGTCCGTGTCGCCGGGCGGGACGGTCTGGGAAGGTGTCGCTGCCGAGGCCGCGCAGGAACGCGCCTTCGCTGATCTCATAAAAGTTCGGAGGTTGGCCGATGCGCTGCACGAATCCACGGCCGTAGCGCGCCGGGGAGCCGAGACTCTCTATTCGGCCAAGCAGAGCGTGCTGGACGTGGCCAGGGAGGCGAGCGCCGCCGGTTATGTGGTGGGCGAACACCTTTCGGTGACACCGTCGCGCGGTGGCGCCGCCGCGTAGGCGCAAGCGCAGCTTTACGCCGCACAGATTCAAGAACGCGCTGTCCGGCTGGCCGTCCACGACCAAGAGATCGCCGCCAAGATCACCGCGGCCACCGAACCCCTCAACGCGGTGACCTTCGCCGAACCGCCATCCGCGCCCCGCCACAACAAGCCGAAAATTCAAGCAGTCGATCTGCACACCTTCAGAGACGCTCCGAATCCAGAACCCGGGCAAACCGACGGTCCGAGCGGCGACGATATCCGCCGGGTGCTCGACAAACTGCCCGCTGGCAACCGACCATCCATCAGAGAGGTCCGCACGCCTCAGGACCTTGAGAATCTATTGAATTGGGCCAAGCAACACGAAGTGGAGATCCCAAATGCATACGGCGACCCGAGTAAGGGCGTCGAATACCAGCTACCCGACGGGACGAGGATTGGGCGGCGGTGGAGCGCCGAGCCCAACGGACAACAAGTCCTCGACATCAAGTTCCCCGACCGAGGGGACTACGAAAATCCATATCAACCCACGAGGGGGTGTACCGGAACTACCGGCACCCCCCGCGCCGCGGCCTGTCGGCCCTCCCGCAGCAGGACAACCTGCTACCACTCCTCAAGCGCCAGCCCACCCACCGACTGAAGTGGCACCGTCGCCTAAGCCCACCCCCGGAAAGGCAAACAGCGGCGGGATTGCCGGGATCGCTTTTCGGCGGCCTACCCCCGAATTCGCCGGCAACTGGACCTCACCCCATCCACATACCGCACACCAAGGATCACCGATTCCCACTATTGGGTGAGATCCCAGAAGAATTCCTGGGACCCGAAGAGTGACGATTGCAGGCAACGCAAGATATCGGCAGGAGTGGGGAGTGCGATGACTGGACCCGATGAACCGTTTCGCGATCGTGTCGAGCTCCAGTTGGACGCCGACGACATCTTGCGCAATGAGCTGTTGCTCGATGGAACGGCGATGTGCATACCGATGGCACAAGTCACAGCGATCATCAGCCGCGAAAACCTCGCCGACAATGTCGCCGCCCGCCAGGACTTAGTACTGCGCACCATCCGATCGTTGCTCGACGACGGGCTCATGAAGATTGGCGACATACTCGGCGCTTCTGATGAACGCGTCGTGCCGTGGGACCTCTCAATCGATGCCGCCATGGACCGCGTCCGCGACCTCTTCGTCGGCCACTACGACGAGCCGGATTTGTATGACTTCCGGATTTGGCTCCAACTCAATCCCGCTGGGGAACAAGCAGCCCGGGCGCTGATGGGTTAGCGCTGCGTCCCACCGACCGGGCCGGAACTGGAAACAATTTTACAGCTGCTTAGGCTTATGACCGCGACGGAGCTCGTCGACATCGAGCTAACAGACGATGAGCACGACCTTCTTGGCCATGGCCTGAACGAATACGGCGGACCGATTCGCAATCAAGCCGTGATGGCCCGAGCCCTGGGACTGCCAGACGAGAAAAGCCTCGATGGCTCAATCCACCGACTCGCGACGGCCCTCGGACGCAAGGAACCAATGTCCAGGCTCGATTGGGCTCGCGTGGTCTTTCTTCGTGGGCTAGCAACTTGGTTGGCTCCGGCCTGGATTTCAGATCCAACTTTCACGACGACGAAGCGGCTCCGTTAATGCGCTCCATCCAACGCAAGATCGGTCTTTACGGCGTCGGAGGAAGTTTGCTAGTACCCGAGCACAAGGCCGGACAAGACTGAACGTACCGGCCGCTCAGCGATCGTGAACTCGCCGTGAAGCCCTGCACCGCCGCGATTAGCCGACGCTTTTACCAGCGCCGAAATGGCCCGTCCACCAAACACCCGACATGATGAAACGAATTCTGGTCTCGCTCCGATAACAGGAAGGTAACGGGTTGATGGGCGGGCGAGAGGAGGCGCATGAAGCGCAGCGCAGTTGTGGCCGCCGCCGCGGTGACCAGCGCACTCTCCCTGGGAGCGTCAATGGCGCCGGCTCCGGCCAACGGGGATCCGGCAGCGAGCATAGGCCGCACGATCGACCACAACCCCTTGAGCGGCGACTACGAGGGCTACTGCACCTGGGGCGCCCAAGAACAAATCCACGCCCACACCGGCTACTACATCCGAGCGCTCACCGGAAATGCCGAAAACTGGGCTAACCAAGCCCAAGCGGCAGGCTGGACGGTAGTGAACGAAGCGCAGCCCCACTCGATCGCGGTCTTCAGCAGCGCGCTCGTCGGAGGCGTCGGACACGTCGCCTGGGTCGACGCCGTCAACGGCAACTCCATCACGATCACCGAGATGAACACGGGTTACGGGGCCACCGCGTCAAACGGCTACCGCACCACGGGCTTCCACGAATTCGACACACGGACCGTCGCACAAGCCCCGGGGATGAGCTACATCCTGATCCCCTGAAACTCCGTGGTCACCAGGGCCGCAAGCGCGGTAGCCAGGCGGGCACGTTGAGTTTGTACTCCTCGTACTCGTCCCCGTATTGCCTTGCCAGGGTTGGCTGTTCGTAGAGAAGCACAAAAGATGCGGTGGAAATCCACACAATCGCGGCGTAGACCACCAACCCCGGACTGCGAAGGAGCAACGCCTGCCCGAGAATTGCCAGCACGAGTCCGACGTACATCGGGTTTCGGACATAGCGATTGAACCCGGTGATCACCAGATGTTCTGTCGGCGCAACGGGCGCGGGAGTTCCTCCGGCCCTGGCGAATTGCGTGAACGCGTGCAGCAGCGGGATGAGCCCCGCGGCGATCAGCACGACGCCTACTGCCTGCGCCCACCGCAACGGCGCGCCGCCGTTGGGCAGCACCCAACCGGTGATCAGCCAGGGAATCACACCCACAACGGTGCCCGGAGCCACCACAAAGAACGCCGCTGACCCGACGCTAGCCACTGATGTCCGCACGGTCTTCCTCCTAACAATTCCTCATCTGTGGAATTCTACGGCTCACGATAGCCCCGAGCCGATAGAAAGTCCACAGCTGTAGAATTTTGTCGTATGTCACCCGTCGGACGGCGTCCGGGAAAAACCGATACGCGCGATCAGATCCTGCTGACCGCTCGACGCCTGTTTTCCGAACGCGGCTACGACAAGACGTCGCTACGGGACATCGCCACCGAGGCGCAGGTGGATACCGCGCTGATTCGACACTATTTCGGCACCAAGGACGACCTGTTCCGGACCACGATCGGGTGGCCGTTCGACCCGCAGCAGATCGCCGGTCGCATCGCGGGAGGCGATCGTGCCGAGATTGGCCGGCGACTCAGTGAGGTGTTCTTCGGGTTTTGGGAGCAGCCCGACAGCCGCGCCTCATTGCTGGCGATTTTGCGTGGGGCTGCCACGCATGAGGAGTCGGCCACGCTGGTGCGGCAATTCATCCAGGGTCAGTTGTATCAGCTGATCGCGTCGGAGGTTCCCGGGCCGGATGCCGAGATCGGAATCGATCTGGCGATGGCGCAACTACTCGGTGTCGCCTTCTTGAGGTACATCCTGCAGGTCGAACCCGTCGCCTCCACGCCGATTGCCGAACTCACCGATCGCGTTGCACCCGTCCTCAACGTTCATCTGCAGGTCCCTGGGAAATCGCCAAATCATAAGGGGCGTAACCGGCGCCGCGGTTGAGTAGCTCGATCCACTCATCCGATTTGACTGGCTACCCGCTCCTCACTTATTGGACCGCAACGGATTTGGAATCGTTCCCGCACCGTGTCCAGAACGCGGCGCTGGCGTTCGCATTCGCGGCGGTGCGTGAGCAGGAACCGTATCTGGCCCGGCAGGCGGCGCGGTAGCGGATACCACTGATCGAAATCGAGACCGTTCTCCTTGAATACGCCGCTGGGGACGTTGTCGTAGATCAGGCTCAGATTGTGCTGGGCGAGCGCGAAGAGCACGTACGGAAATGCCACCGGCGATTCGCGCCTCAGTTCCTGCCAGTCGACTTCGTAGAGCGGAATGTCGGTGAGCTTGTCCAACATCATCAGGTGGCCCAGGAAGTACCCCATGAACGCAGGCAAGTGCAGCACGGCCGACCGCACATTGATCGAGACGACCGCACCACTGGGCGAAATGTAAGGTTCGTAAGGGTATTCGCGGTCGGCCCCCACGTACCCCGTGCAGTTCACGACCCAGCTGCCCGGTTCGATTGTCTTCGTCGCTTTACTGCGGAACACCAACTCGGTCGTGCACATGCGATCGACGACATCGTCGAGATAATCCATGACGACATCATTGAGACCGGCGGAGATCGCGCGATTCTCGTCCTCGGACAGCACTCCCAACACGAAGTTGTCCGCCTGCGGAGTCAGGAACGTGCCGTGAGTGGAGCGGTACCACTCCCGGATCTCTGATTCGTTCGCGCCGTCGTACCGTCGGCTCAACTGTGCGGCGACGGTGCTCGGCGGCCTACCCTTCCACCACCGCCGGGCGCCGGTCGGGAAAAATTTGTCGCGGCTGGTGAAGAATGTTCCCGCGCCGGCGACGAGGTTGACCTGGCGACCGGGGCGCACGGTGATCAACGCGTGCGCGGTGTCCATCGCGGTCTTTCCGCCGCCGATAATCCACACCGGCGCAGCGCTTTCCCCGATATCGCCGGCCCGGACGTCACAGTAGTCGGGCGACACCGAATGAACGCGTCGGCTGGAGAGCTGCAGCGGCTCGTTCGGCATGACCGCCAGGCCATAGGCTTTGATCAATCGCTTGGCTCCGACGACGAGCACCCGCCCGTCGACCGCCCGGCAGTTGACCCACACGACTCCGTCCGCTTCTTGGTGTGACTCAAAGTCCCAGCCGAAGTACTCGTCGACTTGCACACGCTCCCTGATCACGTCGACGCAGTGCTGAAAATGGCCGAGCACTTCACCCTTGGACGCCAAGTGGGCGCGATCCTTGCCCAGGGTCCACTCGATGTTGCCCGCGGTGAACATCGGATGTGGTTGATGCAGGCGCACATACGAATACACATCGACCCACATGCCACCGAGGCGCGGCCGGCGATCGATCAGGATCACCTTCTGGTCCGGCGATAGGTATCGGCTGACCGCGAATAGGGCGTTGAGCCCGGCGATACCGGCTCCCACGATGCACACATCGCAGCTCTCCACCCGCGAGAATTGGGATTCGGACATCAGCCCGCCTTTCCGTGCAGAGGCGTCAAGTATGCGATCGCGCCGCGCTGCCGGGGATGCGTAATCGACTACCCCACTGGCCTCGGATATCGCGTTGGAGCGCCGAACATTTGTGTTTCCTATGTGCAAACGTTGTCGCCCGAACTATCGTGTGTTCGACCGTGGACGCCGGGAGGCTGATATGGATGGAACCCCGTTCGGGCGCTACCGCTTGGTGGAATTGTTGGGCCGCGGTGGGATGGGCGAAGTGTGGCGTGCGCACGACACATCGACTAACCGGATAGTCGCAATTAAGTTGCTACCGCCGCAGCTGGCTCAAGACCCGACGTTCGTGCAACGGTTTCGCAGAGAAGCCGAAGCGGCGGCGCAACTCAACAGCCCGCATGTGGTCCCAATTCATGACTACGGCGAGATCGACGGCCGGCTATTTGTGAACATGCGCTTGATCGAGGGCCGCGACCTGCAACAGGTTCTGAGTGAAGGGCCGCTGGACCCGGCCCGAGCGGTGCGCATCGTCGAGCAGGTGGCCCGAGCTCTGCACGCCGCCCACAAGATCGGACTGGTCCACCGCGACGTCAAACCGTCCAACATCCTGCTCGACGAGGACGACTTCGCGTACCTGATTGACTTCGGGATCGCCCGCGGCGCAGACCAAACCCGAATGACCGGTACCGGCGGCGTCATCGGCAGCTGGCCCTACATGGCCCCGGAGCGGCTGCGAGCGGGCCAGGTCGATGCCCGCTCGGATGTCTATGCGCTGGCCTGCGTGTTGTACGAGTGCCTGACCGGGGACACCCCGTTCGCCGGAGACAACACCGAACAGCAAATCACCGCGCATTTCATGGAACCGCCGCCACGCCCGTCGATCACCGATCCCAACGTGCCGGCCACGCTCGATCCGGTGATTGCCAACGGCATGGCCAAAGACCCCGATCAGCGGTACGCCACCACCATCGAATTGGCCACCGCCGCGACCGATGCCGTCACCGACCCAATCGCCAGGCCAGCCCAAACCCTAAGCGATTCAGCATATTTCGTGACACAGGCCGCAACCAAGGCCGCCGACCCCAGCCTTGCCGCGACCCAACACGCAAGCCGACTCACCCTGCCCCCACTGGCTGCCGGTGACCCAAAACGCCGAAAACACCTCCGGATCGCACTCGCGGGTGGGGCCGTCGTGGTCGCAACAATCGTCGTCGCCATCATTGTGTTCACCGTCGGAAGCGGGCCTGCCAACCAGCCGGCCGCGAAGCCCGTCGCCGCGCCGAACACCGGTCCGTTCACCGGCGTGTACCGCGTCGACTTCGGCCCCTCGGGCACCAATGGGAAACCGGACGACGGAGGGACGTCATCAAGCGGACAGTGGGCGGTCCGTTCGGCATGTCGTCCCACGGGCTGCGTCGCAACGGCAACGGCCACCGGCGGAGCTACCCTGCAGTCGGAATTCGTGTTCGACGACATTGGCGGACAGTGGCGTGCGGTCGGCGCATACCCGGTGGCGTCGCCGCCACCCGGAGTGTCGGGCTTCGACGGATGCCAATTCCCCGCCGAATACTGGACCGTCATCACGCTGCAACTGCGGCCCGACGGATCGGTGGGCGGCCAATATCGCGCCACGGGGCCCCCCGAATGCGAGACGGAGCGAACCGTCACCTTCACCCGGATCGGGGACGTCGACGTCAATACTCTTCCGGACCCGGCTGGGATACCGGCACCTGTCGGGTCCCCGGCCGCCGCATTCCACGGCCGCTACCACGCAACGCAGAAGCCTCTCGACACTCACTTGACAGGCACCTGGGAGCCCATTGTTCAGACCGACTGCCTGCGCACGGGAGAACGCTGCATCAGTCGGGTCGGATACAACATCTATCACTTTTCGAACGGCAAGTGGACCTACGCATTTGACGGCAAACGAGGATGCGAGAAAACGCAAATATCGGATCCAACCACGTTCCACTGGGAATTTCCGTTGCCGCAGCCGCCGCAAGATCCGATCACGTTATTGACGGGCCACGGCCACAAGCAGGTGACCGGCACCGACAGTTGTTCAGGCTCCTATGACGAAGACGTGAAATTCGAACGCACCGGCGACTGAACGGCACAGTCCGTACCCTCGAATACGTGACAGCACGCCCCGAATCACCGGAGCTGGTTGCGCTGTTGGCCGGACGCCGGATCGCCGTGCTGACGGGTGCCGGGATCTCCACCGACTCGGGCATTCCCGACTACCGCGGTCCCGATTCGCCGCCGAGCAACCCAATGACGATCCGGCAGTTCACCTCCGATTCCGCGTTCCGGCAGCGCTATTGGGCGCGCAACCACGTCGGCTGGCGGCACATGGACGCGACCCTGCCCAACGCGGGGCATCGGGCGCTGGCCGCGCTGGAGCGCGCCGGGGTGGTGAGCGGCGTGATCACCCAGAACGTCGACCTGCTGCACACCAAGGCCGGCAGCGAGAACGTGATCAATCTGCACGGCACCTACGCGCAGGTGATCTGCCTGAGCTGCGGCCACACGATGAGCCGTGCGGCGCTGGCCGAGGAGCTCGAGGCGCTCAATCCGGGATTCATCGAGCGCGCGGAGGCGATCGGTGGGCTGGCGGTGGCACCCGACGCCGACGCCGTTGTCACCGATACCGGGTCCTTCCGCTACCTGGACTGCCCGCACTGCACCGGTATGCTCAAGCCCGATATCGTCTACTTCGGCGAAAATGTCCCTAAAGAAAGAGTGGCACAGTCGTTTTCGATGGTCGACGAATCCGAGGCACTACTGGTCGCGGGGTCGTCGCTGACCGTATTCTCCGGCTACCGATTCGTGCGGCACGCGGCCGCGCTCGGCATACCGATCGCCATCGTCAATCGCGGCCCTACCCGCGGCGACGATCTGGCCACCGTCAAACTCGACGCCGGCTGCTCGGAATTGCTGGTGCTGCTCGCCTCCGAACTGGGAGGTGCGCTGGCGCCACTGGCCTTGCCCTAGAACGCTAAAACGTGCAGGGTAGGCTGCGCACCGCGCGCACGAAGTTGCCCGCCACGTACGTCGCATCGGTTGCCTGAATGTCCGGCAGCTGGCGGAACAACTCACCGAAGATCGCCCGCAGTTGCGCGCGAGCCACGTGCGCGCCGAGGCAGAAATGCAGTCCGCCGCCGCCGAATCCGACGTGCGGGTTGGGGCTGCGGCTCAGGTCGAAGTGATCAGGACGTTGGAACGCCTCGGTGTCCCAGTTGCCCGACGAATAGAACATCACCACCTTCTCCCCCGCGGCGATGGTCTGACCGCCGAGCTCGAAATCGGTTGCCGCCGTGCGGCGGAAGGTCATCACCGGCGTCGCCCAACGAACGAACTCCTCGACCGCCACACCGATCCGGCTCTCGTAATCGGCTAGCAGCCAAGCCCTTTGGGCCGGGAAGTCGGTGAGGGCCTTCATCGTGTGGCTCATCGTCTGCCGGGTGGTGTCATTGCCCGCCACCGAGAGCAACACAAAAAACGCCGCCACCTCGGCATCGGTAAGCCGGTCACCGTCCACCTCGGCGTGCACCAGGCTGCTGATCAGGTCCTCACCTGGGTTCTCGCGGCGCTGCGCGGCGAGCGCGCCGACGACCCCGTGCAGGTACATCTGCTGTTCGAAGATGACCTCCAATGCGGGGCGGCCGTTGAGGAATTCGGGGTCGGCCCACGACACCAGTGCGTCGGTGGCATGTGCCATGCGCTCACGCTCGGATTCCGGGATGCCCACCATGTCCGACAGCGTGCGGATGGGCAGCTCCTTGGCGCAGTGATCGACGAAATCCGCGCCGCTGCCGGCCTCGCGAAGCTCTTCCACGATCGTCTTCGCGTTTGCCTGGATCGACTCCTCGATGCGGCGCACCTGCCGCGGCGTGAACGCGGCGTGGGCGAGCTTGCGCAGCTTGGTGTGCCGCGGCGGGTCCATCGCCAAGAAGGATTGCGACGCTTCCAGCAGCTCCACCGGAACGCTTTCGAACATCACCCCCTTGCCGGACAGGAACACCTCGCTGTCGCGGCTGACCGCGACGATGTCCGCGCGCCGGGTGACCGCCCAATAACCGGGATCGTCGGGATCGGGCATCAGGGAATCTTCGACCGGGGGATGCCAGCTCACCGGCCGCTCGGCCCGCAGCACCGCAAACGAGCGCTCCCGGTCGGCTGCCGTCGTCGACCAAAACGCGCGCGAGGACAGATCAATCGCGTCATACGCACGTGGGCGGCTGGTACGCCCGGTCAGCACTGCCATCGTTCGTCCTCCGTCGTGTGATCCAACGTCGTTGACAGTATGCCTAGACGGTATGTCTAGTCAATATGTTGAACTGTCGGTTATGCTCGGGAAATGCCGCCGGTTACCCGCAAGCCGCAGCCCAAGCGCGAGCAGCGGCGTGAGGAGATAGAGCGCCAGCTACTGGACGCCACCGAGCGGCTGATGCGCGGCGGGGCCAGCTTCACCGAGCTCAGCGTGGACCGGCTGTCGACCGAGGCCGGCATCTCGCGGGCGAGCTTCTACATCTACTTCGAGGACAAGGGCCATCTGCTGCGCCGGCTGGCCGGCCAGGTGTTCGCCGATCTGGCCGAGAGCGCCGATCGATGGTGGAGCGTGGCGGGGCGCCATGATCCCGCCGACGTCCGCGCGGCCATGGCGGGCCTGGTTGCCAGTTATCGCCGCCATCAGCCGGTGCTGGTCGCCCTCAACGAGATGGCCGCCTACGACGCGGTGGTGGGCGCGACCTACGGCAATCTGTTGACCGCGATCGCCGCGCGGCTGAGGCGCGTCATCGAAGACGGCCAGGCCGACGGTTCCATCCGGCTCGAACTGCCCGCGGCCACCACGGCCAGCGCGCTGACCTGGATGGTGGAGCGGACCTGTCAGCAGAACCTGCCGGGCGCACCGGAGTCCTACGACGCAGAACTCTCCGACACGTTGGCCGAAATAATCTGGGCCACTTTGTATCTCAAGTCGCAATCGAGCTGAGACGCTACACCGCGACCAGGTCGTCGGCATGCACCGCGGGCCGCCGCAGCTCGTCGGGTAGCTCCGAGGTCGACCGGCCGATAATCGTTGCGAGCTCGGTCGCGTCGTAGGCAACGACGCCGCGGGCCACCACCGTCGCATTCGGCCCGTGCAATTCGACGACATCGCCGCCGTGGAACTGCCCGGACACCGCCGTGATACCCGCGGCCAGCAGCGAGCGGCGTTGCCCGACGACCGCACGCACGGCACCCTCGTCGAGGGTCAGCGAGCCGGCCGAATCGGCGGCGTAGCGCAGCCAGAATCGGCGGGCCGACATCCGTTGTGGCCGAGCGGCGAACACCGTGCCCGACGACGCATCGGTCAGCGCCGTCGCGGCGTCCGTTGCCGCGGCCAGCAGCACCGGCACCCCGGCGTCGGCGGCCAGCAGCGCCGAGGACATCTTCGACGCCATGCCCCCGGTGCCCAGCGCGCTGCCCGGGCCGGCCACCACACCATCAAGGTCCGACGCCGCGGCCACCTCGGGAATGAAGTGTGCCTCCTTGGTCTTTCGCGGGTCGGTGTCGTAGAGCCCGTCGATGTCGGAGAGCAGTACCAGCGCCTCGGCACCGACCAGGTGGGCCACCAGCGCCGAGAGGCGGTCGTTGTCACCGAACCGGATCTCGTTGGTGGCCACCGTGTCGTTCTCGTTGACGATCGCCACCGCGTGCAGCGCGCGCAACCGGTCCAGGGTGCGTTGCGCGTTGGTGTGCTGGGCCCGCATCGAAATGTCTTGCGCGGTCAGCAGCACCTGCCCGACCGTGCGGCCGTAGCGGGCGAAGGCCGCGCTCCACGCGTTCACCAGCGCGACCTGGCCCACGCTGGCCGCCGCCTGTTTGGTGGCCAAATCCTTTGGCCGACGCGATAATCCGAGCGGTTCGATACCGGCGGCGATGGCACCCGAGGACACGATGACGACGTCGGTGCCCGCCTTCATGCGCCCCTCGATGGCATCGGCCAGCCCGGCCAGCCGGCCCCCGTCGAACACCCCGGACGGCGTGGTCAGCGCGTTGGTCCCGATCTTGACGACCAGGCTGCGCGCGGTGCGGATGGCTTCGCGATGCGCGCTCACGGCTCGTCACCGCGTTCGCGGCGCCGGCGCCGCGCGGCCTTGCGCTCGTCGGCGCCGATGCGCTCGGTGCGTTCCAGCCGCGCGTCGGTGCCGCGGCCGGTCAATGGAACCTGAACGCCGGCAGGGGTTTGCGGCTCCCAGTCGAACGTCATCTCACCGATGGTCACCGCGCAGCCGGGTTGCGCACCCAGCCGCAGCAGCTCCTCCTCGACACCGAGGCGCGCGAGGCGGTCGGCGAGATAACCCACCGCTTCGTCGTTGTCGAAGTTGGTCTGGCCGATCCACCGCTCGGGGCGCGCTCCGGTGACCACGAAGCCGCCCTCGCCGTCGGGCTCGACGGTGAAACCGTTGTCGTCGACGGGCACCGGGCGGATCACCGGACGTCGCGCCACCGGGGCCGGGCGCGAGGCGTTGTATTCCGAGATCATCTGCCAGAGCCCAAAGATAAACGGCTGCAACCCTTCCCGGGTTGCCGTCGACACCAGGAACACCGGCCAGCCACGCTCGGCGATCTCGTCGCGGACGAACTCGGCAAGCTCACGCGCCTCCGGCACGTCAATCTTGTTGAGCACCACCGCCCGCGGCCGCTCCGCCAGGTCGACCAGCGCCGCATCACCTTGCAGGGTGGGCGTATACGCGTCGAGTTCGGCCTCCAGCGCGTCGATGTCGGAGATCGGGTCGCGGCCGGGATCAGCTGTGGCGCAGTCGACGACGTGCACCAGCACCGCGCACCGCTCGATGTGCCGCAGGAAATCCAGCCCCAGCCCGCGACCCTCGGACGCGCCCGGGATCAGGCCGGGCACGTCGGCGACGGTGAACGACTTCTCGCCGGCCGAGACGACACCGAGGTTGGGGACCAACGTGGTGAACGGGTAATCGGCGACCTTGGGTTTGGCCGCCGAGATCACCGACACCAGCGACGACTTTCCCGCAGACGGGAATCCGACCAGCCCGGCGTCGGCGACGGTTTTGAGTTCGAGGGTGAGGTCGCGGGCCTGGCCGGGCTCACCCAGCAGCGCAAAGCCGGGCGCCTTACGCGCGCGGGACGCGAGCGCCGCGTTGCCCAGCCCGCCACGGCCGCCGGCCGCGGCTTCGAAGCGGGCGCCCACACCGACCAAATCGGCTAGCAGCCGGCCGTTTTCGTCCAGGACGACGGTGCCGTCGGGGACCTTGACTTCCAGATCCGCACCGGCCGCGCCGTCGCGGTTGCTGCCCGCCCCCTGCTTGCCGTTGGGAGCGGTGACGTGCGGACGGAAGTGGTAATCCAGCAGCGTGTGAACGGCGGGATCGACGACGAAGACGATGCTGCCGCCGCGGCCGCCATTGCCGCCGTCGGGGCCGCCGAGCGGCTTGAACTTCTCGCGATGAACCGACGCGCAGCCGTTACCGCCGCAACCCGCCCGCGCGTGAATGACGACCCGATCGACAAACCGAGGCATCGGGGTTCCCCTTAATCACGGGTGAATGCGCACCCGCGACGCTCAGTCGGCGTTCTGCTCGGCCGCGACGATGCTGATGGTCTTGCGTCCGCGCTTCACGCCGAACTCGACCGCGCCGGCCGCTGTCGCGAATAACGTGTCGTCGCCGCCACGACCGACGTTCACGCCGGGGTGGAAGTGGGTGCCACGCTGGCGGACGATGATCTCGCCGGCCTTGACGACCTGGCCGCCGAACCGCTTGACGCCCAGCCGCTGCGCGTTGGAATCGCGACCGTTGCGCGAGCTGGAAGCGCCCTTCTTGTGTGCCATGTCTGTCGCCTCCGCTACTTGATTCCGGTGACCTTCAGGACCGTCAGCTGCTGACGGTGTCCCTGACGCTTGTGGTAGCCGGTCTTGTTCTTGAACTTGTGGATACGGATCTTCGGGCCCTTGGTGTGCTCGAGTACCTCGCCGGTCACCGCGACCTTGGCCAGCGCGGCGGCGTCGGAAGTGACGGTGGCACCGTCGACAACCAGCGCGACCGGCAGCGACACCTTGGCGCCGGGCTCGGATTCGAGCTTCTCGACCTTGACCACGTCACCGACGGCGACCTTGTACTGCTTGCCACCGGTCTTGACGATTGCGTAGGTCGCCATCGTTGCTCCTGCCTCTTCCTCACGTCTTCCGCGCGCGTGCTAACTGCGATGCGCGTGCTGGGTCTGGGGAGCGGGACAATCTTCCCGCCTGTCGCCCGCCGAAGTCAGGTGCCCGGCTTGACGACAACTGTCCAAGGGTACGTGACCAGCGGCTACAGGGTCAAACCAGCACTCGGGCGAGCCGCGGCCGACTCGAGGCCGGGTCCGGCAATGGCATGAAGCCCCACGTCCAGGCATTTGTTCGCTGTTGGCTAACTCCTGGTCAATCCGCGTAGCTCGGCGAGCCGGCGAAAGCGTCCGTCAGCGCGCCGGGATCGAACCGGGGCTGGATTCCCGAGGTGCCCGCCAGGCCCGGTGAACTCGACAAGCCGAGGCCCGGGGAAGCTACGGAAGCGGGCGGCGGCGTCACCGACAGCACCCCCGGACCCACGGTCACCGGGCCGAAGTAGCCGCTGGACCCCGCAAAGCCGCCGGGGTAGACGGTGACGACGTCGCCGGGGCCGACGACGATCGTGCCGCCTGGTGCGACGGGCACGATGCTGCCGTCGGTGACAACGACGAACCCGCCGCCGTTGATGGTGAGCGCACCGCCGGCGTCGACGGCGAGAGTGCCGCCGCTGCCGATCGGGACGGTGCCGCCCGATCCGACGGTGACGGTGCCACCGTCGGCGACGGTGAGGGTACCGCCGTTGTAGACGGTCAGAACACCGCCATCGCCGAGGGTGAGGGTGCCACCGGCGTTGACGTTGAGCGCGCCACCATCGTTGAAGGCGCTGCCGGCGTCCACGGTCAGCGAACCGTATTCGTTGACGATGCCACCGAGGTTCACGTCGAGGGTGCCGTGGCCATCGACCGCGAGGTGACCGTAGTCGTTGAGAACGGCGCCGTTGTAGACGGTGAGAGCGCCCGGGTCGGTGACGGTCCCGTCGTTGACGGCCAGGGTGCCGTAGTTGAGGACGGTGCCGTAGTCGTCCAACGCACCGCCGGGGTACACGGTCAGCGTGCCGCTGTTGGACAGGGTGCCGATGTTGGACACGGTGCCGTAATCACTGAGGGTGCCGCCGGTGGTGACGGTCATCGTGCCGTCATGGCCCACGGTGAGGGTGCCACCGGAGTCGACGCTCACCGCGCCCGCGTCGGTGAGAGTGCTCCCATCGCTGACGCTCAGGGTGCCCCCGTCGGTGACCGTCAACGCGCCACCGTCGCTGACGGACAGCGTGCCGCCATGGCTAACCGTGAGCGCTCCGTCATCCGTGAGGGTGCCCCCGGTGTCGACGGTCAGGGCACCGCCATCGGTCAGGGTGCCCCCGTCGGCGACGGTCAACGCGCCACCGTCGCTGACGCAGAGCGTGCCGCCATCGCCAACGGTGAGGGCCCCGTCGTCCGTGAGGGTGCCCCCGGTGTCGACGGTCAGGGCACCGCCATCGGTCAGGGTGCCCCCGTCGGCGACGGTCAACGCGCCACCGTCGCTGACGGTGCCGCCGTCGGAGACGGTGAGGGTGCCGTCGCTGTACACGGTGAGCACGCCGTCATTGCTCAGGGTGACGGCGCCGCCGTCGTTGACGTTGAGAGCGCCGGCATCGTTGAATGTGCTGCCGGCGTCCACGGTCAGGGATCCGTATTCGTTGACCGTGCCACCGGTGTAGACGTCCACCGTGCCATTGGCATTGACCGCGAGGTGTCCGTAGTCGTCGAGGACGCCGCCGTCATGGACGGAGAGGATGCCCGGGTTGGTGACGGTGCCGTCGTTGACGGCCAGGGTGCCGTAGTTGGTGATGGTGCCGTAATCGTTCAACACGCCACCGGGGTAGACGGTCAGGGTGCCCCCGTTGTCGAGCGCGAGGGTTCCGCTGTTGGCCAGGGTGCCGTAGTCGCTGAGAGTGCCGCCGTTGGCGACGGTGAGGGTGCCGCCGTCGTCGACGGTGAGACTGCTGGAAGGCAGAACGGTGAGGCTGCCGTAGTCGCTGAGGGCGCCGCCGTCGGCGACCGTGAGAGTGCCGGCGTCGAAACTCGTGACGTCGCCGCCGGCGTTGACGGTGAGGGTGCCGGCGTCGGTGACAGCCCCCTGGATGAAAAGGGCTCCGTTGACGGTGACAACGCCGCCGCTATTGATCGACAGGACGCCACCGCTGTTGACGCTGAGCACGGCGCCGCTGCCCACGGTGACGCTGGCACCGTTGGAGACGGTGAGGGTGCCACCGGAGTTGATGATCAGCGTGCCGCCGTCGGTGATCGTGCCGCCGGGGAGGATCAGGAGAGTGCCGTTGACGGTCAGCGTGCCGCCGGACTCGATGGTGATCGACGTGTAGGTCCCGTTTGGCCCAACGGTGGTGAGACCCGGGCCGATGGTGAGGTTTCCGCCCGATCCGATGGTGACGTTGCCGCCGGTGATCTGCTGCGCGGCGTTGGCGGCGGCCACCTGTTGGGTGGCCGGTTGTGCCAGCTGGGTCAGGTTTTGGGTTTCGGCCCTCGCGGTGTCGGCCGCGCTGTCAGCCACCGCGCGAGCCTGCGCATCCCGTCCCGCCTCATCAGTGGTCTGCGGCGGTTCCTGATACGACGTCAGGGTGCCCGCGGCCGACGCATCGACGGCGTAGCCGTACATCGCGGTGGCGTCCTGGATCCACATCTCCGCGTACTGCGCCTCGGTGGCCGCAATCGCCGCACTGTTCTGCCCCAGAAAATTCGTGGCAGCCAATGCCATCAACTGCGCACGGTTGGCCGCTATCACCGGCGGAGGCACCGTCATGGCGAACGCCGCCTCGTAGGCCGACGCGGCCGCGTACGCCTGCGCCGACGTCTGGGCGGCTTGCGCGGCACTCGCCTGCAACCACCCCACGTACGGTTCGGCCGCCACCGTCATCGACACCGACGACGGACCCGACCAGGTCAGACCGCTCAGCCCCGAAACCTGCGCCGAATAGCCCGCCGCGGTGGACTCCAGCTCGGCGGCCACCGCCTCCCAGCTCACCGCCGCCTCCAGCAGCGGCCCGGGCCCGGGACCCGAATACATCAGCGCTGAATTGACCTCGGGCGGAAGCAACCCAAAATCCACGACGGCTCCCCTGCATCTGCCTATTAAGCGTCAGTACAGTAAGGCGATCTAATAAGAATCGGGCAAGCGCCAGGTAACCGTCAACCGGACCGGCGACGCAAGAGACTCGGCAGCCCGCCGCGGGACAGATCAGCCCATGTGGATGGGTGGGCCGGCCGGCCGGCCCGCCGCGCGCCGACGCCGCGGACGCTCAAAGTCCGACCCGGCCTCGGCCGCGGAATCCTCCGCGTCGCCGTTTTCGTCGTCGGGGTCCTCGTCGTCATCGAGGTCCTCGTCGTCATCGAGGTCCTCGTCGTCATCGTCGAGATCCTCGTCGTCGAGCTCGTCGAGGTCGTCGTCGTCATCGTCGAGGTCCTCGTCTGCCGAGTCCTCCTCGTCGACGTCGTCGGAGTCCTGGTCGTTGTCGTCGTCCTCGGCGTCCTCAAAGGCATCGGAGTCGGCGTCCAGATCGGCGGGACCCTCCACCTTGGTCTGCTCGTCGACCTCGGTGGTGACGTCCTCGCCACCCTCCTCGGCCTCACCGTTGTCGCGAGTCGCCATGGCCTTGAACATCGGGTGTTCGCCCGGCGCGTGTACGGGCACCTTGGCGACGGCGGGCTGATCGGCGGGCTCTTCGGATCGGTTCTTCTTCGACCGCTTGCCGCGCCGGCCGCCGCCGGACTCGGACTTGCGCCCGGTCGCCGGGGCCGAGTCGACCGGGTCGGCGTGCAGCAGGATTCCGCGGCCGCCGCAGTTCGGGCACGACGTCGAAAACGCCTCGATCAGACCGGTTCCCAGTCGCTTGCGGGTCAACTGCACCAGGCCCAGCGAGGTCACCTCGGACACCTGGTGACGGGTGCGGTCGCGGGCCAGCGCCTCGGTCAGCCGGCGCAGCACCAGGTCGCGGTTGGATTCGAGCACCATGTCGATGAAGTCGATGACCACGATGCCGCCGATGTCGCGCAGCCGCAGCTGGCGCACGGTCTCCTCGGCCGCCTCGAGATTGTTCTTGGTGACCGTCTGTTCGAGGTTGCCGCCCGATCCGGTGAACTTGCCGGTGTTGACGTCGACGATCGTCATCGCCTCGGTCCGGTCGATGACCAGCGTTCCGCCCGAGGGCAGCCACACCTTGCGGTCCGTCGCCTTGGCCAGTTGCTCGTCGATGCGATGCACCGCGAACACGTCCGGCCCGGGCTGACCGTCCGCCGTCGCGGGGGGGTCGTACTTGGTCAGCTTCGAAACCAGGTCGGGCGCAACCGAATTCACGTAGTCGTTGATGGTGCTCCAGGCGTCGTCGCCGGAGACGATGAGGCCCGCGAAATCCTCGTTGAACAAGTCGCGGATGACCTTGACCAACACGTCGGGCTCTTCATAGAGCGCCACCGCAGCGCCGGCGGCCTTCTCCTTGGTCTCGCTCGCCTTGGCCTCGATCTGTTCCCAGCGCTCCTGCAGGCGGGTGACATCCTGGCGGATGTCGTCCTCTTTGACGCCCTCGGACGCGGTCCGGATGATCACTCCGGCGTTCGACGGCACCACCTCACGCAGGATCTCCTTGAGACGCTGGCGTTCGGTGTCGGGCAGCTTGCGGCTGATCCCGGTCGACGACGCACCCGGCACGTACACCAGGTAGCGGCCGGCCAGGGAGACCTGCGTGGTCAGCCGGGCGCCCTTGTGTCCGACCGGGTCCTTGCTGACCTGGACGACGACGTAATCGCCGGGCTTGAGCGCCTTTTCGATCTTGCGCTCGGCGCCGCCCAGTCCGGCGGCCTCCCAGTTGACCTCGCCGGCGTACAGCACGCCGTTGCGGCCCCGACCGATGTCGACGAACGCCGCCTCCATCGAGGGCAGCACGTTCTGCACGATGCCCAGGTAGATGTTGCCGACCAGTGACGCCGACGCCGCCGACGTCACGAAATGCTCGACGACGATGCCGTCTTCGAGCACGGCGATCTGCGTGTAGCGGGAGCCGGGGTGCGGCGGCTCGGTGCGGACCCGGTCGCGCACCACCATGACCCGTTCGACGGCCTCGCGGCGCGCCAGGAATTCGGCCTCGGTCAGTACCGGCGGGCGGCGCCGTCCGGCGTCACGCCCGTCGCGGCGGCGTTGCCGCTTGGCCTCCAGCCGCGTCGACCCGTCGATGCCCTTGATCTCGGCATTGCTCGAGCCGTTGTTCCTGCCGTCGTCGGAGGAGCCGCCCTTGCCACGCGGCGCGCGCTCGTGCACGACGGTGTTCGGCGGATCATCGGGCGAGCCGTCGTCGTTGTCGTCACCGGAACCGGACTTGCGCCGACGGCGCCTGCGACGACGCCGATTGCCGCCGTCCGGCGAACCGTCATCGGAGCCGTCGTCGGAGTCGTCCGAGTCCTGGTCGTCGGCGTCGTCAGAGTCATCCGAGTCACCGGATTTCGGGCCGTCGCCGTCGTCGTCCTGGTCGGATCCGCCCTGTTCGCCGCGGCCGCGGCCACGTCCCCGCCGGCCGCGTCGCCGCCGCCGGTTGGCGGGCCGATCGGCCTGCTCCTCGTCGTCCTCGCCGTCGTCGTCGCCGTCGGAATCGTCGGTGTCGGTGCTGTCGGCGGCGCGCGCGGTGTGATCGGCCGCGACCGGCTGCGGCGCTACGAACAGCGGCATGTAGGCGGGGCGATCGATCGGGGGCTCCGTCATCAGCCGGGGCCCGGGTTCCCCGGGCGAGGCGGCTTCGGCGTTGCTGAAGGCTACGAAGTTCTCCGGCGGCCGGGGCGACAGCAGGTCACGCACCCGGATCGCATCCTCGTAGTCCACCCCGGAATGTGCGCTGCGGATGCGTCCATCCAGCGCGCTGAGCGCGTCTACCACCCGCTTGCTGGTGGTCCCCAGCGCTCGTGCCAGAGAATGGACTCTCAATCGGTCCGGCAGGTCTTCCTGGGCCGGCACAGTTGATGGGTCTGAAGTTTGGTCACCGTCTATCACGTATTCTCCTCAAGCCCCCGGGCGCGTCATGTCGACGCGGCCACGCGAGGGCTTCGCTATGTACCCGGGTCACTTTCTCCCGGACTTGTGATGGTCTTGCCCCGAGCGACTCGGCTAGAACCAACTCGGTGCCGTGCTGAATGTCGGCCTGACATGCGGCGCTACATCGCGAGCTGGCAATGGTCGCGCTTGTCTAAGTCTTCATTCGGGTGTCCGACGCCGGTCCGGCGACGTTCACCCGCAGTCAGTATCCCACATCACGCCGTGGGCCCAAACGAGCCTGACCTGGAAGCCAGGCGCGCTAGAGGGCTAAGCGCCGGGAAACCATAGCGCGATTTCGCGCTTGGCCGAATCGATCGAATCGGATCCGTGCACCAGATTCAGCTGCGTTTCCAGGCCGAAATCGCCGCGGATGGTGCCGGGCGTGGCCTTCTCGACCGGATCCGTACCGCCCGCAAGCTGCCGAAACGCCGCAATGGCGCGCGGGCCCTCCACGATTGCCGCCACGACGGGTCCCGACGTGATGAAGTCGAGCAGCGACTCGAAGAACGGCTTGCCCTCGTGCTCGGCGTAATGCTGGGTGGCCAGTTCCTTGCCGACGCCGCGCAGCTCGAGCGCCACGATCGTGAGGCCCTTGCGCTCGATGCGGCCGATGATCTCGCCGATCAGTCGCCGCTCGACGCCGTCGGGCTTGATCAATACCAGGGTCCGTTCGGTCACGGCGGTCAGCGTACCCAACGAATCGGGACTCAGCCCGGCGGTGCTTGCCCGTGCTCCTGACGTCGGCGGACCTCGGCGCGGAAGTAGGCGATCAGCAGCCACAGCCCGGCAAACAGCACCCCGATGAAGCCCACGCCCGAGTACACCGCGAACCCCGCGAGCACGACCAGCTGGACGCTCAGGTTCACCCAAATCGCCCAGGGTCGGCCCTGCACACCGCACAGCAGGATCAGCAGCACCGCGAGCCCGATCAGGTAGCTCAGCGACGCCCCGTTGAGGCCGGGCCCGACGGCGCCGACGACCGGTATAGCCAGCAGCACCACGATCGCCTCCAGGATCAACGTCGCGGCCATCACTCCCCGGAAGCTCTTCCAGGGGTCCGCCGGCGGCGGGGTCTGGTCGCTATCCGTCATTCCGGGTCACGACCGAACAACATGCGCGCGGCCCCGGCGGTGACCACCGAGCCGGTGATCACCATTCCGGTGCCGGAAAACTCTTCGGCCTCCCCGTCGGCGGCGGCCTCGTCGACCAGCGCCGTCGCGACCTCGATGGCGTCGCGCAGATTTTCGGCGGTCAACACCCGGTCGGGTCCGAACCGCTGCTGGGCGGTCAGCGACAGCGACTCGACATCCAATGCCCGCGGCGACCCGTTGTGGGTCACGACGACGGAATCGAAGGCCGGCTCCAGTGCGGCAAGGATGCCGTCGACGTCTTTGTCGGCCATCACGGACAGGACCCCGACCAGGTACCGGAAGTCGAATTCGCTGCCCAGCGTTTGCGCCAGCGCCGCCGCTCCGGCGGGATTGTGCGCGGCGTCGATGAACACCGTCGGGGCGCTGCGCATGCGCTCCAGCCGCCCGGGGCTGGTGACGGCGGCGAACCCGGCTCGCACCGCCTCGACGTCGAGCTGGCGCTGCGCACCGGCGCCGAAGAACGCCTCGACCGCGGCGAGAGCCACGACCGCGTTGTGCGCCTGGTGCTCGCCGTGCAGCGGCAGGTACACGTCGGAGTACACCCCGCCCAGGCCCTGCAGCTCCAATACTTGCCCGCCGATCGCGATCTGACGACCCAGCACCGCGAACTCCGAATCCTCGCGCGCGACGGCGGCGTCGGCCGGAACAGACTGTGCCAGGAGAACTTCCATCGCCTCCGGTAGCTGTCGCGCGATGACCGCGACAGTGTCGGGCGCGCCGTCCGGGGCCTTGGTGATGATGCCCGCCTTCTCACCGGCGATCCCGGCGATGTCCTCGCCGAGGTATTCGACGTGGTCGATGCCGATCGGGGTGATGACCGCGACCGGCGCGTTGATCACGTTGGTGGCGTCCCATCGGCCACCCATGCCCACCTCGACGACGGCGACCTCGACGGGAGCATCGGCGAAGGCGGCGAACGCCATCGCGGTCAGCACCTCGAACTTGCTCATGGCCGGACCGCCCGCGGCCTGCGACTGCGCGTCGATCATCTGCACGAACGGCTCGATCTCGCGATAGGTCGCCACGTATTGCGCTGGGCTGATTGGCTTTCCGTCGATCGCGATGCGTTCGACCGCCGACTGCAGGTGCGGGCTGGTGGTTCGGCCGGTGCGCCGGTGCAGCGCGGTCAGCAGCGCGTCGATCATGCGCACCACCGACGTCTTGCCGTTGGTGCCCGCGACGTGGATCGACGGATAGCTGAGCTGCGGCGAGCCGAGCAGATCCATCAGGGCGCTGATCCGGGTCAGGCTCGGTTCGATTTTGGTCTCGGGCCAGCGCTGGTCCAGCAGATGCTCGACCTGCAAAAGGGACGCGATCTCGTCCGGCGTCGGAACCACGCTGGTGTCCCCGGGAGTGTCGAGCCAGTCGGGCTCTTCGGTCATTGCAGCCCGGCCAGCCTGCTGTTGATGCGCTCGGTTTCCTCTTGGGCCAGTCGCTGACGGTCGCGAATCTTGCTGACGACCTGTTCGGGTGCCTTGGCCAGGAAGTCTTCGTTGGCCAATTTGGCTGCGGTAGAGGCTAATTCCTTCTGTGCTGCCGCCAGATCCTTTTCCAGGCGACGACGCTCGGCGGCGACGTCGATGGTGCCCGACGTGTCGAGTTCGACGACGACGGTGCCGCCGCTGAGTCGAACCTCCAGGGACACCGACGCGCCGAAATCCGGCCCAGGCGCGGTGAGCCAGGCCAGCGACTTGACCGCGGTGACCTGAGTGCCAAGATCGCAGTCCTCGACACCGGCCAGCCGGGCCGGCACCTTCTGCCGGTCGGCCAGACCCTGGTCGCTGCGGAACCGGCGAACCTCGGTCACCAGCCGCTGCATATCGCTGACGCGCTGCACCGCAACGGGATCCAGGCTGATACCGGAAGGCTTCGGCCACTCGGCGATGACGAGGGACTGCTCCCCCGTCAACGCCTGCCATAGCTCTTCGGTCACGAACGGGATGACCGGCTGCAGCAGCCGCAGCAGCGTGTCGAGGCCCGCGGCCAGTACCGCGGTGGTCTGGGTGAGGCCGTCGGCGAGCTGCACCTTCGCCACTTCGACATACCAGTCGCAGAATTCGTCCCAGGCGAAGTGGTAGAGCGCTTCGCACGCCCGGCTGAACTCGTAGCTGTCGAATGCCGAATCAACCTCGGCGCGAACCTCTTCCAACCGCCCCAGGATCCACCGGTCGGCATCGGTCAGCTCGGCGAGCGGAGGCACCGGCGCCAGCTGCGCGCCGTTGAGCAACGCGAAGCGGGTCGCATTGAACAGCTTGGTCACGAAGTTGCGCGACGCCCGGACGGCATCCTCGCCGACCGAGAGGTCGCCGCCGGGACTGGCGCCGCGAGCGAGGGTGAACCGCAACGCGTCGGCCCCGAACATCTCCACCCAGTCCAGCGGGTCGATCACGTTGCCCTTGGACTTGCTCATCTTGCGGCCGAATTCGTCACGGATCAGCCCATGCAGGAAGACGTCGGTGAACGGCACCTGCGGGCCGCGGGAGCCGCCGAGCGTGATCGCGTCGTCGCCGCCGACGAAGGTGCCGAACATCATCATCCGCGCCACCCAGAAGAACAGGATGTCGTATCCGGTCACCAGAACACTTGTCGGATAGAACTTTTCCAGCTCTGCGGTCTGCGACGGCCAGCCCAAGGTGGAGAAAGGCCACAGCGCCGACGAGAACCAGGTGTCCAGCACGTCGGGGTCTTGCTCCCAACCCTGCGGCGGCGACTCGTCCGGTCCGACGCACACCTGCTCGCCATCGGGCCCGTACCAGATCGGGATGCGGTGGCCCCACCACAGTTGTCGCGAGATGCACCAGTCGTGCATGTCGTCAACCCAGGCGAACCAACGCGGCTCCAGGCTGGCGGGGTGAATCACTGTGTCCCCGTTGCGAACCGCGTCACCGGCGGCCTTGGCCAGCGTCTCCACCCTGACCCACCACTGCAGCGACAGCCGGGGCTCGATCGGTTCGCCGCTGCGCTCCGAATGCCCGACGCTGTGCAGGTAGGGCCGTTTCTCGGCGACCACCCGCCCCTGTTCCGCCAGCGCCTCACGAACCGCGACGCGGGCTTCGAAGCGGTCCATGCCGTCGAATTGCGTTCCGGTGTCGACGATCCGGCCCTTGGTGTCGAGGATCGAGATCATCGGCAACTCGTGGCGCAGACCGATCTCGAAGTCGTTCGGATCGTGTGCGGGCGTGACTTTGACTGCACCGGTGCCGAATTCGGGATCCACATGCTCGTCGGCGACGATGATCAGCTGCCGGTCGATGAACGGGTGCGGCAGTGTGGTGCCGACCAGGTGGCGATAGCGCTCGTCGTCGGGGTGCACCGCGACCGCAGTGTCGCCCAGCATCGTCTCGACCCGGGTGGTGGCGACCACGATGTGCGGTTGCGAGTCGTCCAGCGAGCCATACCGGAACGACACCAGCTCGCCTTCGACGTCGAGGTAGTTGACCTCGAGGTCCGAGATCGCAGTTTCCAGCACCGGCGACCAGTTGACCAATCGCTCGGCCTGATAGATCAGCCCGGCGTCGTAGAGCCGCTTGAAGATCGTCCGCACCGCGCGGGACAGGCCCTCGTCCATCGTGAACCGGTCGCGGTCCCAATCGACCCCGTCACCGAGGCGCCGCATCTGGCCGCCGATGGCGCCGCCGGACTCGTGCTTCCAGTCCCACACCTTGTCGACGAAGAGCTCGCGCCCGAAGTCCTCTTTGGTCTTGCCGTCCACCGCGAGCTGCTTTTCCACCACGCTCTGGGTCGCGATGCCGGCGTGATCCATCCCGGGCTGCCAGAGCACCTCGTATCCCTGCATGCGCTTGCGGCGGGTCAGGGCATCCATCATCGTGTGCTCCAGCGCGTGGCCCATGTGCAAGCTGCCCGTGACGTTTGGCGGCGGCAGCACAATCGAGTACCCGGGCTTAGAACTGGTCGGGTCCGCCTTGAAGTAACCGGCGTCCACCCACTTCTGGTAGATCGCCGTCTCCAGCGCACCGGGATCCCACGACTTGGGCAGGTCGGCGGCAGAGCTGGGGCTGGCGGTCACCGGTCAATTCTAGGAACCGCGGCGAGCCCGCGTGTAAGCGCCCGAACACGCAGGTGGTCGGTCGGTGCCGGTTGGGCCGCGGTGTTCAGGGAATCGTGAGCACCTGGCCGGGGTGAATCAGGTCGGGATCGGCGACGCCGCTGGCGTCTGTGATCACCCGATATTTGCTGCCGTCACCGTAAAAGCGCTCCGCGATGGCCCACATCGTGTCGCCGGAGACGACGGTGTAGGTGCGCGGCTCGGGCTCGGGCGCGGCGTCTGGCGGGGGCTCCGGGGTGGGCTCGGCGGTGTCGATCGTCACATCCGCGACGGCGGGCTCGGCGGCCGGCGCCGGAGGCGGCGGACCCTCGGTCTCGGTGTGGCTGGACCACGCCGGTCCGTCGGCGGCGTAGAGCACCAGGTTGCAGTCATCCTGAAGGACGAGCCGGACGTCCTTCTTGCCCTGGGTGTCGGTGTGCCAAACCGGCTTGTCCGATGTGTACAGGACGAAGTTGCCGTCGTGCTGCACTTCGGCGCGCTGCACGTCCTGGCCGTTGGTCGCCGTCGCCCAGAGCGCCTCTCCCCGTGCGGCCAGCACCAGGTTGCCGTCGTCTTGCAGCGTCAGGGTGTAGGCCCCGTTGTTAGAGGCCAGCGATTGCCCCCGCTGCAGCTGTTGTCCTTCAGTCAGCATGTCTGACATGGCATTTCCCTCTCGTCATCCAGTCCGGCGTGATGGCGCCGGACCCGCTTGCCGGTGCCCGATAGTGGGCCCGGGTTGGCTACTTCTTGCCGCCGAGCAGGCCACCGAGAATGTCGCCGAGGCCGCCGCCTTTGCCGCTCAGCACGCTTCCGAGAATGCCGCCCAGCGACTTGTCGCCGCTGCTGCCGCTCAGGATGCTGCCCAGCACCTCGCCGAGACCGCCGGACTGCGCCTGCGTGGTCTGCGGCGCCGAGCCACCGGATAGTTGCTTTCCGATGTACGCCAGCACAATCGGGAGCACAACCGGCAACAGCTGTTTGAGCAGGTCGCTATTCCCGGCTCCCCCGCCGGCCAGCGCGGACGCGACTTGGTCGGCATCACTGCCACCGAAGAGCGTCGCGACCGCCTGATGCCCGTCGCTGTCGGCAGCGGTCGCGGCGGATTCGATCCTGGCGGCGTGCTCAGGATCTTGTGAATTCTGGTGCAGGCCGCTCAACAGCGCCGGCACCAGGGTGTGCACCGCGGCGTCGACTTCGCCTTCGTCGGCACCGAGCCTGCTTGCGATGTCGGCTGTGGGAATCTGCGCGTACAGATCATCGAGACCGGCCATCGTAATCGCCACCTTGATTGGACTGATGTTTCAGGCAAGTCCCCTACGACACTAGTCCCATGCACCGCCGACCGAAAGGTGTTGCGGCAGCGGGATTAATCCAGCCGCTGAGTCCGCAGCGACACGCCGGCCGCGGGCAACCGGGTCAGCAAAACGTCACCCATCGCCGCCGCGGGGGTAAGGACACCACGCAGGTCCGAGAGCTTGTCACGATCCAGCGCGAGGCTCAGGCCGCACTCACCCAGCAACACCGCGGTCGCCTTGTAGCCAGGGTCTCCCCGCTGCTCCATCCTGGCCACGTAACGCGCACCACTGGTTGTCGTGGTGTAGGTCTCCAGCCGGTAATAGCCACGGTCGCGGCTTTTGGCGCTCGGACCGGTGCCGGGTTTGGGCGCGATCCGGTCCAGCAGCTTGTCCGGAATCAGCCGGAAGTAGCGGCTGCCCAGCTCGACCGCCGCGTTGCCGATTCCGGCCATGATGGCCGAGGCCACCGGTGCCAGCGGCGACGAACCCAGGCTCATGTGTTCGGTGTAGCGGAAGCGCCGGCCGTATGCCCAATCCAGTAATGCGTTGCTGCGCCGCACGATTCGGGTGTTGATCGACGACATCAAGAACCCGGCCGTCCAGACACCGGTCAGCTCCGGTGCGATGTAGCGACCGCGCCGCCAGGGCAGATCGGGCTGGCGGCCGAGCTCGGGTTCGGCCCCGCGATCGGTGCTCAGCGTGTACGGGTCGGCAAGCTGACGGCGCACGTCGGGGTCGCTGGATGCGGCTCGCAGCACGCCCATGATCGACGCGACCGTCCCACCGGAGAGCCCGCCGACCAACCGACGCATCACGAAGTTGGTATCGCCGAGCTCGCCGGCCCCATCGTCTTGTGCCGCGCGGTACAGCGCGTACACGGTCAGATCGGAAGGGATGGAATCGAATCCGCAGCAGTGCACGATGCGGGCGCCGTTGTCGGCGGCTTGCTTGTGATACCGGTCGATGGCCTCGCGGATGAACATCGCCTCGCCGGTCAGGTCCGCATAGTCGGTGCCCGCCGCGGCGCACGCGGCCACCAACGGCATGCCGTAGCGGGTGTAGGGGCCGACGGTGGTGACGACGACTTGGGACCGCGCGGCCATGTCATCCAGGCTCGACGGCGACGCCGCGTCGGCGCTCAGCACCGGCCAGGACTGCGCGGCTTCGCCCAGGCTGTCGCGAACGGCACGCAAGCGGTCTGTCGACCTACCGGCCAGGGCGATCCTCGCACCGGCGCCGGCCCGTGCCAGGTATTCAGCGGTGAGCTTCCCGACGAAGCCGGTCGCCCCGTACAGCACGATGTCGAATTCTCGCCCCGTTGCGGTCATCGTCGCGACGGTACCGGATCGATAGCGGCGCCCCGGCGGCCGCGAGCCCCCGTCTGGTTCTGATTCGCCCCTGACGAACGTCGTCGAGGTGCGACCATATGTGCCAACCTTGAACGCCGACGGATCATTCTCGGTCAGCTACGACGACGTCACGATGCGCGATGTCTTCGCAACCCAAGGGGGATGTCATCAGGTCACCAGCCGCCGAATGATCCGCGTCGGCGACTGATTTGGGCCGCTGAAGGGCAGTGGGTCACCGTGAGCTGCGCAACAGGAAATGCCGGGCACCAGGCCCGGCATTTCCTGTTGCTTGCGATGTTAAGACGTCAGCTGTCCGTCAGCCGCGACGGCCGCAGACCGGCCACGCGCCGATCCCCTGCGAGTGCAGCACGTTCTCGGCCACCCGGATCTGCTCCTCACGGCTCGCGCTGGCGGCAGAACCCGATCCGCCGTTGGCACGCCAGGTGCTCTGGGTGAACTGCAGGCCACCGGAGTAGCCGTTACCGGTGCTGATCCCCCAGTTGCCACCCGACTCGCACTGCGCGATGGCGTCCCAGTTCACGCTGTACGCCCTGACCGGGGGCGGGGCGTCCGGGGCAGGAGGCGGCGGCGGGACGTCGAAGCCCACCGGCGCGGGCGGCGGCGGCACGTTCGGGTCAAAGCCCGGGGCAGGCGGCGGGGCGTCCGGGGCCGGAGGCGGCGGGACGTCGAAGCCCGCCGGCGCGAAGGGCGCGCCGGGAGCCGGGGCGTCAGGAGCCGGCGGCGGGGGCACATCCGCGCTGGCACTGGCAGCCGGAAGCGACACCAGCGAGCCTGTGATAGCAGCGAGGATGAGCGTCTTACGGACGTTGTTCAAAATGTTCCTTTCGCAAGCGCGCGCGCCAAAGCAAACCCACGGGTGGGTTTAGGTGGTTCGTGAAGTGGAAATAGGTGCTCTGGAACGTGCCGTCTCGTTTCGGCACGACAGCGAGGGCAACAGCTGCCCAGCGGGCGAAAAGCCGCCGGCCGCAAGACGGCCGTAGCCGTCCGCAGCCCGCTCACACACGGGTTCGTGGATTAAATTTTCTATTACCCCTTTCGGGCTAAAAGGCACCGTACGAGACCGCGACACATTCGTCATATCCGACACGCCGATATCTCGGAACAATAACGAGCAGATCACGGTGCGAGTAGCTATTTATTTATGCAGGTCAGTGACGCCTTATCTTTGGAAAGCCCCAGGTCAAGATCAAGACACAATCGTGACTCGAATCACGCAAATTTTGTGAGCTGGACCACGCATTTGCCCGGGGCCACTGGCTGCCGCCAACTTCGCTCCCGCCCCGGGAGTCACACGGGTCGCACGGCCGGCTTTTTGAGCGGTTCACCCGGCGCCGTATTGATCGCCAAAATCCGCCTCTACCAGCCGAAATGGGCTGTTCCGCAACCTCATTCGTTCATGCGGAGGTAGGGTTCCCTAAGCGGGAGTGTTAGCAACGTGTAAACGCGTCTCGGCAACCGTTTCGGGCGAGTTACGCAGTGCTTCAAAGGCTTTAGTGAGACATACGCGTCGATGGCCCGCAGAGCGCGCCGACTCGGCGCCGCCTACCGTGACCGACGAGACCGCACGTGCCGCACCGTCCGGATTTGCGCAAAGCAATTTGCTGGGCAAATTCCTGCGGCCACTTTCCCGGCCCGCATCGTGGCGCCCGTCACCGTCGGCCCCGCCGATGCCTCGTCGCACGCTCGAAAGCCGTTGTGTTCCAATGCAATCCAGCACACATCACCGGCGCTTTCCCGGCGTCTCCGCCAATAGGCCCGCAATTGTTTGGCTATTCGTCCCTACATCAATTATGAACTCGGATGAATAATCGGTTAACTGGTAACGCATTTAAGCGATATGTTTATCTCGATAAATTGAGAAGAAATCCAGCGAGAGATTTCAAGAATGGCGAAACTCGCCGGGCCTATCAGGCTCCGGGAAGCACCAGCGCGCGCAACTCGGCGTCGGTGTTGACGTTGGTCAAGGCGCGCGAATCCGGCAACACGATCTGCTGGGCGTCCGACGCATCGATCAGGGCGCTCATTCTGCGCTCGCCGGCGGCCACCAGCGCGTCGATGCGGTCGGCCAGATCGGTGCGGTACACCGCCGCTAGGAAGTGGCTGCGACCGTCCCACGGCACGATCACTTCGGCGTCGGTCTTGGTGGCCAGCGCCATCAGGTCGTCGATCAATTCCGCTGTCAGCAGCGGCATGTCGACCGCAGAGACGAAGGCGAACTGGGCGCCCACTTCCGCGGCGGCGCGCAATCCTCGCCCGGTCGCCGGCAGCGGCCCCAATCCTTGTATCTCGTCACGAATTACCCGCGCCGACTCCAACTTTGGCAGCGGTTGGCCCGGGGCAGCGACGACGAATACCGGCTCGCAGCGCTCGGCCACCACGCCCACGACGTACTCGACCATCGTGGCGACTCCGCCGGGACCCGGCAACGTGGCCTTGTCGCGGCCCATGCGCCGCGATTCGCCCCCGGCGAGTACCACTGCGGCCAATGACACTGCATCGGACACGAGTGCAGCCCCTTAGTCGACGGTCCAGGTGTCACGCCCGCGCAGCAGTGACTGCAGCGCGGCCGCGTCGAACGGTGTTGCGGACCGGGCCGCGGCGACCTGAGCGCGGGCCGCGTCGTCGTAGGTGGGCCGGTTGACGTTTCGGAAGATGCCCAGCACCGTGTGATCGAGGTTTTGGTCCGACAGCCGCGACAGCGCAAACGCATAGCCGGAATCATCCGCGTGCGCGTCGTGCTTGACGATCTCTTCGACGGCCACGTCGGCCGTCTTGGCCACCTCAAGGCCGAAGCCGGACTTCACCACGCAGTATTCGCCGTTGGCGCCGAACACAATTGGCTCGCCGTGGCGGACGTTGATCACCCGATCCTCGGCGCCTTCCTTGCGCAGCGCGTCGAACGAGCCGTCGTTGAAAATCGGGCAGTCCTGCAGGATTTCGACCACCGCGGCGCCACGGTGCTCGGCGGCACCGCGCAACACCTCGGTCAACCCGGCGCGGTCGGAATCCAGCGCGCGACCGACGAAGGTCGCCTCGGCGCCCAGCGCCAGCGAGGTCGGGTTGAACGGGTGGTCCAGCGAGCCCATCGGCGTCGACTTGGTGACCTTTCCGACCTCGGACGTCGGCGAGTACTGGCCCTTGGTCAGCCCGTAGATCCGGTTGTTGAACAACAGGATCGTGATGTTGACGTTGCGGCGCAGGGCGTGAATCAGGTGGTTGCCGCCGATCGACAACGCGTCGCCGTCGCCGGTGACCACCCAGACCGACAGGTCCTCGCGGGCCAGCGCCAGGCCGGTCGCGATCGCCGGCGCGCGGCCGTGGATCGAGTGAAACCCGTAGGTCTCCAGGTAGTAAGGGAACCGGCTGGAGCAGCCGATTCCGCTGACGAACACGATGTTCTCGCGGCGCAGACCCAGATCCGGCAGGAAGTTGCGGATGGTGTTGAGGATGACGTAGTCGCCGCAGCCCGGGCACCAGCGGACCTCTTGGTCACTGGTGAAGTCCTTGCCCTTCTGCGGCTGATCCGTCGTGGGCACACCGTCGTTCTTCTTCAACCTCGGAGTCAAGCCGAGGTCCGTGCCCGCCAGGTCGCCAGCGATCCCGCTCGTCATGCGTTAGCTCCAACCGTTGCTGCCGCCATTCTGGCGACCATCGCCTTGTCTTGCTCGATTTCGGCCAGGGTTCCCGCCAGCGCGGCCCGGATAACCCGTCCGATCTCGTCGGCCAAAAATGCCAGGCCTTGAACCTTGGTGACCGACTGGACGTCGACCAGATACTTCGCCCGCAGCAACATCGCCAGCTGGCCCAAGTTCATCTCCGGGGCCACCACCATCGGGTAGCGCCGCAGCACGTCGCCGAGGTTGGCCGGGAACGGGTTGAGGTAGCGCAGATGGGCGTGCGCGACCTTGATGCCCTTGCGCCGCGCGCGCCGGCAGGCCTCGCCGATCGGGCCGTACGAGCTGCCCCACCCGATCAGCAGCAGCTCCGCGTCGCCGGTCGGGTCGTCGACCTCCAGGTCGGGAACCGAGATGCCGTCGATCTTGGCCTGGCGGATCCGGACCATGAGGTCGTGGTTGACCGGCTCATAGGAGATGGCACCCGAACCGTTCGCGGCTTCCAAGCCACCGATCCGGTGTTCCAGCCCGGGGGTGCCAGGAATGGCGAACTGGCGAGCCAGCGTTTCCGGGTCGCGGGCATACGGCTGGAAGGGCTCGTCGGGCTTGGCGAAGGTGTGCTGGATCTGCGGCAGCGAGCCGACATCCGGAATCTGCCACGGCTCAGAGCCATTGGCGATGGCGCCGTCGGACAGCAGGATCACCGGCGTGTGGTACGACACCGCGATGCGCACCGCCTCGAGCGCGGTCTCAAAGCAGTCGGACGGCGACCGCGGGGCCAGCACCGCCACCGGCGACTCACCGTTGCGGCCGAACAGCGCTTGCAGCAGGTCGGCCTGCTCGGTCTTGGTGGGCAGACCGGTCGACGGTCCACCCCGCTGCACGTCGACGACCAGCAGGGGCAGTTCGGTCATCACGGCGAGGCCGATCGCCTCGGACTTGAGCGAAATGCCCGGGCCCGAGGTGGTGGTGACGCCGAGCGAGCCGCCGTACGAGGCGCCGATCGCGGCGCAGATGCCGCCGATCTCGTCCTCGGCCTGGAAGGTGATCACGTTGAAATTCTTGTACTTGGACAGCTCGTGCAGGATGTCCGACGCCGGCGTGATCGGGTAACTGCCGAGCACGACCTGAAGGTCGGCAACCTGACCCGCCGCGATAATGCCGTAGGCCAGCGCCGTGTTGCCGGAGATCTGCCGGTATTCACCGGTCGGCAGCGTCGCCCGGGACACCTCGTACGTGGTGCCGAAAGCCTCGGTGGTCTCGCCGTAGTTCCAGCCCGCCTTCAGCGCGAGCACGTTGGCCTCCGCGACGTCGGGCTTGCGGACGAACTTCTCCCTGATGAAGTTCTCGCTGGTCTGGATCGGCCGGCCGTACATCCACGACAGCAGGCCGAGCGCGAACATGTTCTTGGCGCGCTGCCCGTCTTTCTTGGTCGCGCCGATCGTCTCGACGGCGCCGAGCGTCAGCGTGGTCATCGCGACGGAATGCACGACATAGTCGGACAGCTCGTCGGTCTCCAGCGGGTTTGCTACGTAACCGACCTTGGTCAGGTTGCGCTTGGTGAATTCGTCGGAGTTCGCGATCACCATCCCGCCGCGGGGCAGATCACCGATATTGGCCTTCAACGCCGCGGGATTCATCGCGACGAGCACGTCCGGCCGGTCGCCGGCGGTCAGGATGTCGTAGTCGGCGATTTGAATCTGGAAGGACGAGACCCCGGGCAATGTGCCTGCGGGGGCTCGGATCTCGGCGGGATAGTTCGGCTGGGTCGCGAGGTCGTTGCCGAAAAGGGCGGCCTCCGAGGTGAACCGATCACCGGTCAGCTGCATACCGTCGCCGGAGTCTCCGGCGAATCGAATGACAACCTGTTCCAGGCGCTGACGGTCCGAGGACCCGCCGTGAGAATCTGACCCGGCTCCACTGCCGTTCAAATCCACGTCTCCGCCTTCCATTTGTTAACCGGACAGGCACTCATCCGAAGTTTCAGGTTACGCGCCGTCAAAGGGAGTCCCACTCTCACACGGTTGTATGAGACTGGTAGTACCAATTATTGCACTGGTTTTCGGGTCAGAAGGACGTCTCCGGCTGCGCGTACTTACCAATATCTTAGGCAAAACGCGTAGTCAGCGAGGGCTACCGACGAGTACGACACAAAACTGTGGTCTTGGTCACTTCGGTGCCGGGCCGCAATCGGCCGTTGTCCGGCGCGTTATTTCTCGACGCCGTTTCGGGCGTCGCGAGGAATTCGTCGGGGCTACCCGACCGTCGGTTAGGCGCTCTTGTCGCGGCGCTCGGTGCGCGACGGCTTGCGCGGCACGATCGTCGGCAAGACGTTGTCCTGCACCGTTTCCTTGGTCACGACCACCTTGGCGACGTCGTCGCGGCTCGGGATGTCGTACATCACCGGCAGCAGGACCTCTTCCATGATGGCGCGCAGGCCACGGGCACCGGTGCCCCGGTGAATCGCCTGGTCGGCGATCGCCTCGAGGGCGTCGTCGCTGAACTCCAGCTCCACGCCGTCCATCTCGAACAGGCGGGTGTACTGCTTGACCAGCGCGTTCTTCGGCTCGGACAGGATCTTGACCAGCGACTCCATGTCGAGGTTGGTGACCGAGGCAACGACCGGGAGCCGGCCGATGAACTCGGGGATCAGGCCGAACTTGATCAGGTCCTCGGGCATCACGTCGGCGAAGTGGTCGGTGGTGTCGATCTCGGCCTTGGAGCGAACCTCGGCACCGAAGCCCAGGCCGCGCTTGCCGACGCGCTCGTAGATGATCTTTTCCAGCCCGGCGAACGCACCCGCGACGATGAACAGCACGTTGGTGGTGTCGATCTGGATGAACTCCTGGTGCGGGTGCTTGCGGCCGCCCTGCGGGGGAACCGACGCCTGGGTGCCCTCCAGGATTTTCAGCAGGGCCTGCTGCACGCCCTCGCCGGAGACGTCGCGAGTGATCGACGGGTTCTCGCTCTTGCGCGCGATCTTGTCGACCTCGTCGATGTAGATGATCCCGGTCTCGGCGCGCTTGACGTCGTAGTCGGCGGCCTGGATCAGCTTGAGCAGAATGTTCTCGACGTCTTCACCGACGTAGCCGGCCTCGGTCAGGGCGGTGGCATCCGCGATGGCGAACGGCACGTTGAGCATCTTGGCCAGGGTCTGGGCCAGGTAGGTCTTGCCGCAGCCGGTGGGGCCGAGCATCAAGATGTTGGACTTGGTCAGCTCGACCGGCTCGCACCGGGAGTCGCGACCCTTTTCGCCGGCCTGAATCCGCTTGTAGTGGTTGTAGACCGCGACCGCCAGCGTCCGCTTGGCGGTGTCCTGCCCGATGACGTATCCCTCGAGGAACTCTCGGATTTCCGCAGGCTTGGGCAGCTCGTCCAGCTTGACGTCGTCGGCGTCAGCCAGCTCCTCTTCGATGATCTCATTACAAAGATCGATGCACTCATCGCAGATGTAGACCCCGGGGCCCGCAATGAGCTTCTTAACCTGCTTCTGACTTTTTCCGCAGAACGAGCACTTCAGCAGATCACCGCCGTCTCCGATGCGCGCCATGGTGCCTCAGTGCCTACTTCCTGTTCGACGTACGTCTTAACCTGCCGCATGTGTTCCCCCGACGCTACCCGCTAGATTGGGCACGCCGCGAGCATTAGCGGCGAATCGCGTCAGTGGTATTCATGCCTGTCCGAAAACATATAGCCCGCCAACCCCCGTCACTGGCGCAGACGCGCTTTCCGTGTCTTTGGCGTGTCGCGGTCGTTACCCGACCGAGGCTGCTGACACGAAACGGGCCGGTTGCCAGGCCACCACCATACAGTGGCCGGGTGGGATTGGCTGGCGGAATTTTCAGGCCCGGCGAATCCGTGCTGATCAGCGACGGAGGTCTGGCCACGGAGCTTCAAGCACGTGGTCACGACCTGTCCGACCCGCTGTGGTCGGCACGGCTGCTGTCGGATGCCCCGCAGGAAATCGTCGCCGTGCACGAGGCCTACTTTCGGGCCGGCGCCACGATCGCGACGACCGCCAGCTACCAGGCATCGCTCGAAGGCTTTGCGGCCCATGGGTTTGACCGCGACCAGTCCGTCGAATTGTTGTGCCGCAGCGTCGAACTCGCCCGGGCGGCGCGCGACGAGAGCGGCGCCGGCGGCCTGCTCGTCGCCGCTTCGGTCGGACCGTACGGCGCGGCGCTGGCCGACGGATCCGAATACCGCGGACGCTACGGCCTTTCCGTTGCCGCGCTGAGGCGCTGGCATCGGCCACGACTGGAGATCCTGGCCGCGGCGGGCGCCGACGTGCTGGCGTGCGAAACGGTGCCCGACGCCGACGAAGCCGAGGCCCTCGTCGGGCTGGTGCGGACGGCCGGCGTGCCGGCCTGGCTCAGCTACACGATCGACGGGACCACAACGCGCGCCGGCCAGTCGCTCGGCGAGGCGTTCGCGGTGGCGGCCGGCGTGGACGAGATCGTCGCGGTCGGTGTCAATTGCTGCGCCCCGGACGACGTGCTGGGAGCCATCGAGATCGCGTCGTCGATCGGCAAGCCGGTGATCGTCTATCCGAACAGCGGCGAACAGTGGGACGGCCGCAACTGGTCGGGCCGGTCGCGGTTCTCGGCCGAGCTTGCCCGGCAGTGGATCGCGGCCGGGGCGCGCATCGTCGGCGGATGCTGCCGAGTCGGGCCGAACGACATCGAGGAGCTGAGAACCGTGTTGCCGAACGTGCTCTGATGGCGGGAAATCGGCCGGAAACTCACCATGAGAGCACGTTCGACGAAGTCGACACTTACGCGGTCTGCGCGGAGAGCTTCCGGTACTCGAGAACGGTGTCGATGATCCCGTAGTCCTTGGCCTCTTCGGCGGTCAGGATCTTGTCCCGGTCGGTGTCCTTGCGGATGACCGAGGGCTCCTTGTTGGTGTGCCGGGCCAGGGTGGTCTCCATCAGCGTGCGCATCCGCTCGATTTCGGCGGCCTGGATCTCCAGATCGGAGAACTGGCCCTGGATCACGCCGGACAGCGACGGCTGGTGGATCAGCACGCGCGCGTTGGGCAGCGCCATCCGCTTACCCGGCGTGCCGGCGGCCAGCAGCACCGCGGCCGCGGAGGCGGCCTGACCCAAGCACACGGTCTGGATGTCGGCCCGCACGTACTGCATCGTGTCGTAGATCGCCATCAGCGAGGTGAACCCGCCACCGGGGGAGTTGATGTACATGGTGATGTCGCGGTCGGGATCCAGCGACTCGAGCACCAGCAGCTGGGCCATGATGTCGTTCGCCGAGGCGTCGTCGACCTGCACGCCGAGGAAGATGATGCGCTCCTCGAACAGCTTGTTGTACGGGTTCGACTCCTTGACACCGAAACTGGAGTGCTCGATGAACGACGGGAGGATGTAGCGCGCCTGGGGTTGGGTTTCGGGGTTCACTGGGCTTCTCCATTGCTGATGTGGGCGGCGCGGGTGATGATGTGGTCGACGAAGCCGTACTCCAGCGCCTCCGGGGCGGTGAACCAGCGGTCGCGGTCGGAGTCCGCCTCGATCCGCTCGATCGGCTGACCGGTGAATTCCGCGTTGAGCCGGAACATTTCCTTCTTGATGACGGCGAACTGCTCGGCCTGGATGGCGATGTCGGCCGCGCTACCCGTGACCCCGCCCAGCGGCTGGTGCATCAGGATGCGGGCGTGCGGCAGCGCGTAGCGCTTGCCCTTGGTGCCGGCCGCCAACAGGAACTCGCCCATCGAGGCGGCCATACCCATCGCGTAGGTGGCGATGTCGCACGGCGCGAGCACCATCGTGTCGTAGATCGCCATTCCCGCGCTGATCGATCCGCCCGGGGAGTTGATGTAGAGGTTGATGTCCTTGTCACCGTCCTCGGCGGCGAGCAGCAGAATCTGCGCGCACAGCCGATTGGCGACCTCGTCGTTCACCTCCGAACCCAGGAAGATGATGCGCTCGGAGAGCAAGCGCTCATAGACCGAGTCCGTGAGGTTGAGACCCACCGAATTCGAACGCATATCAGTCACGACCGGGTTACCTGCTTTCTTTCAGATCTGTACTGACGACACTAACCAACCAAGCGCGCCGTTTCGCGGCCACGCACCCCCGAACCGGGCGCGTTCGCTCACAGCGTCAAGGTTGGGTCATTCCTCGCCGGACTCGTCCGCCACGTCGTCGGCGTCTTCGGAGTCCTCGCCGTCGGCGTCGTTCTTCGTGCGGTCCGGGAAGAACTCGCTCGTGTCGATGGCGTTGCCGTCGGTGTCGGTGACCGTCGCCTTCGAGACCACCGCGGCGATCGCCAGACCGCGCCGCACGTCGGCGAACATGGCCGGCAGCTGGTTGTTTTCCTGAAGGTAGGCGAACAGCTGCTGCGGCTCGATGCCGTACTGCCGCGACGTCGCCACCAGTCGCTCGGTCAGGTCGTCCTGGCCGACCTGGACTTCCAGTTCGTCGGCCAGCGCATCGAACAACAGCTGGCGCTGCACGTCCTTCTCTACCGCGGTGCGCGTCTCGGTTTCGAACTCCTCGCGCGTCTTGCCCTGCTCGGCCAGCACCTCGACGAACTTGGCTTCGTCGTGGTTGACGCTGTCGATGGCGCCGTGCATGGCGCTGTCGAACTGCTCCTTGACGATGCCCTCGGGCAGCGGCACCTCGACCTGCTCGAGCAGCGCGTCCATCGTGGCTTCCTGGATCTTGCCCGCTTGCTCGGCGCGCTTGATGTTGCCCACCTGGTCGCGCAGATTGGTGCGCAGCTCGTCGATGGTGTCGAATTCGCTTGCCAATTGCGCGAATTCGTCGTCGGGCTCGGGCAGTTCGCGTTGCTTGATGGACTTGACGGTGACGGTCACCTGCGCGTCCTTGCCGGCGTGTTCGCCGGTGGCGAGCTTGGCGGTGAATTCCTTGGATTCGTCGACCGACAGGCCGACGATCGCATCGTCGAGACCCTCGATGAGCCGGCCGGATCCGACCTCATGCGACAGGCCCTGCGCGGCGGCGCCCGGGATGTCCTCGCCGTCGATCGTCGCCGACAGGTCGATCGAGACGAAGTCACCGTCGGCCACCGGACGGTCCACTCCGGTCAGGGTGCCGAACCGGGCCCGCAGCGACTGCAGCTCGGCGTCGACGTCGTCGTCGCTGACCTCGATCGGATCCACCGACACCTTCAGCGCGCCGAGGTCCGGCAGGGTGATCTTGGGGCGGATGTCGACCTCGGCGGTGAACGCGAGGTCCTCGCCGTACTCCTTCTTGGTGACCTCGATCTCGGGCCGGCCGATCGGGTGCACCTCGGTCTCGCTGACCGCTTGCCCGTACCGGGTGGGCAGCGCTTCACTGACGACCTGGTCGAGCATCTCCTCGCGGCCGAAGCGGGCCTCCAGCAACTTCATCGGCACCTTGCCGGGCCGGAACCCGGGCAGCCGGACCTGCCTGGCCAGCTCCTTGTAGGCGCGCTGGAAGTCGGGCTCGAGTTCGGTGAACGGCACCTCCACGTTGATGCGCACCCGGGTGGGGCTCAACTGCTCGACGCTGCTCTTCACGGGTGTGCTCCTCGTTCTTCGTGTTCGGTGGTGCGGCGCGGTGTGGTCGGGGTGACAGGATTTGAACCTGCGGCCTTCCGCTCCCAAAGCGGATGCGCTACCAAGCTGCGCTACACCCCGCGCTGACCTCGCGATCCTACGGCTCGACGGCGTCGGCTCGACAACGACCTCGCAGACCTAACAGAGCGGTCACAAGACCGCGTCGATTAGATTTGATGTTCGCCGCCAGATACAGTCACGCTCGACTAATACATGCGGGCGTAGCTCAATGGTAGAGCCCTAGTCTTCCAAACTAGCTACGCGGGTTCGATTCCCGTCGCCCGCTCGGGGTAAGTGCTGCTCCACAGAAAGGCGCCATGAGCGACCTGAAAACGGACGCTGACATTAACGGCTCATGCGCGTCCGATTTCGTCGGGGTACGCAACGCGTTCGAGCGCAACTTCGCCCAGCAAAGCGAGCAAGGCGCGGCCGTCGCCGTGTGGGTCGACGGGGAGCTCGTCGTCAACCTCTGGGGCGGCTGGGCCGACGCGGCCGGCACCCGGCCCTGGCAACAGGACACGCTGACCACCGTGCTGTCCGGCACCAAGGGGCTGTCGGCCACCTGCGTCCACCAGCTCGTCGACCGCGGTGAGCTGGATCTACACGCGCCGGTCGCCCGCTATTGGCCCGAATTCGGTCAGGCGGGCAAGGAAGACATCACCCTGGCGATGGTGATGTGCCACCGATCCGGCGTGATCGGGCCGCGCGCCCCGATCACCTGGCAGCAGGTCTGCGACTGGGATTTCGTCTGCGACCAGCTGGTCACCGCCGAACCGTGGTGGGAGCCCGGGACCGCCCAGGGCTACCACATGACGACGTTCGGCTTCATCCTCGGCGAGGTGTTCCGCCGGGTCACCGGCCGCACGATCGGTCAGTACCTGCGCGCCGAGATCGCCGAGCCGCTGGGCGCCGACGTCCACATCGGCCTGTCCGACGCCGAGCAGCGGCGCTGCGCCGAGCGGGTCAACAAGCCGCACATGCGCGACCTGCTGACGAACATCCCCAGCCACCCCAGCTCGCTGGACGATCACCCCAAGGCCGGCCTGTCGGTCGCGATGGGGTGGGCCCCGGACGACGAGGTCAGCTCCTACGACCTCGACTTGTGGCGCCGGCTCGAGTTCCCCGGCACCAACGGCCAGGTGTCGGCGCTGGGATTGGCCACCTTCTACAACGCGCTCGCGCAGGAGAAACTGCTCAGCCGCGAGCACATGGACCTGATCCGGGAATGCCAGGGCGGTCAGGAAACCGACCTGGTGCTCGGCCCCCGGGTCGCCGACCACGGCTGGGGCCTGGGCTACATGCTCAATCAGCGTTGCGTCAACGGGCCCAACCCGCGCATCTTCGGCCACGGCGGGCTGGGCGGCTCCTTCGGGTTCGTCGACCTCGAGCACCGCATCGGCTACGCGTACGTGGCGAATCGTTTCGACGCCACCAAGGCCAACGCCGACCCCCGCAGCCTCGCCCTGTCGAACGAGGTCTACGCCGTGCTGGGCGTCGACGTCTCCTGACCGACTCGAGATAACCGCGCCCTGCCGAACAGCGTCGGCAGGGCGCGGTTATCGATGTGGACTTCTATCAGGGGTGCCAGCCCGGAGGCGGCGGCGGTCCCCACGGTCCTGGAGGCTGCGGTCCCCAGCCGGGGCCCCCGGCCGGTCCGGGCGGGTTCCAGCCCCCGGGCCCGGGCCCGCCACGCCAGTCGTGACAGCTGTTCCAGTCCCAGTTATTGCCCCAGCCCGGGTCCCACCACTCCCCCGGGCACCATTGCGGAAATGGACCGGGCTGCGCGGCGGCGTCGGCGGCGACGCCAACACCCGCCAGACCCACCGCGGCCCCAGCGAAAATCGTTGCAGTTAAACGCGTTATCGGTTTCACAGGGCAGTTCTTACCCAAGCGTGCGCCGCTCGAAACTGTAGACGCCAGCGTTTCTTCCTGCCAGTTTCCTGTCAGTTCGACGACGTCACTTCTGGCAGGTCGGACACCAGAACACATTTCGGCCCTCCAGCACTGCCGTGCGGATGGGATCCCCCGATACGCGACACGGCTCACCGGTGCGCCGGTACACATAGGTGCGGGGCCGGTCGGGCGCATAGGACGGCGGGCCGTGATCGTGTTCGGGCCGAACCACGACGATCTTGCCGCCCCGCAAACCGACCTTCATCAGCGCGACCAGATCGGTCCATGCCGCGTCGAACTCCGCCTCGCCGACCGCCCGGCCGGGCCGGTACGGGTCGATGCGATGCCGGAACAACAACTCGCTGCGGTACACATTGCCCACCCCGGCGATGACGGTCTGGTCCATCAACAATGCACCAATAGGCCTGCGGGACTTCGCGATTCGATTCCACGCCCACGCTGGGTCGGCGTCGCTGCGCAACGGGTCGGGACCGAGTTTCGCGACGACTTCGCTGACCTGAGCCTCGTCGATCACCTCGCACACCGTCGGCCCGCGCAGGTCGGTTCCGTACTCGGCGCCGACCATCCGCATCCGTACCTGTCCGACCGGTTCCGGAAGCTCGTCGGAGCGTTCCCATTCGGTGAAGGTGCCGTAGAGACCGAGATGCACGTGCACGGTCGGCCCGCCGGCGTAGTGATGGAACAGGTGCTTGCCCCAGGCGTTCGACTTGCGCAGCACGCGACCGTCGACGGCGGCCGCAGCCTCGGCGAAGCGGCCCTGCGGACTGGACACCGCGACGGGCGCACCGCCGAAGCGTCGTTGGTGCAGCCGGGCCAAGCGGTGCAGCGTATGCCCTTCGGGCAAGACGGTCCCTAAGCCTGCGCGCCCGGCACCGGCGGTGCCTTGTGGGTGCGCTCGTATTCGTCGAGAATGTCGATACGCCGTTGGTGGCGTTCGGCTTTCGACCACGGCGTGGTGAGGAAGGCGTCGACGAACGTGAGCGCCTCAGCAACGGTGTGCATCCGGCCGCCGATGCCGATCAGCTGTGCGTTGTTGTGCTGACGCGCCAGCGACGCGGTCTCGACGCTCCACGCCAGCGCGCAGCGGGCGCCCGGCACCTTGTTGGCCGCGATCTGCTCGCCGTTGCCCGATCCCCCGATCACGATGCCGAGGCTGTCCGGGTCGGCCACGGTGCGTATTGCGGCATCGATGCAAAACGCCGGGTAATCGTCCTCGGCGTCATAGGTGAAGGCGCCGCAGTCGATCGGCTCGTGTCCGGTCTTTTTCAGGTGCTCGACGATCGCTTGCTTGAGCTCGAATCCAGCGTGGTCTGAACCCAGGTAGACGCGCATGCCCGCAATCCTTACCCGGTGCGCTCAGCGACGCAACGCGCGGGGTGTCACGTCGCCGAGCGGAGCAAGGTCAGTCGAACTCGGGCGCCTCGTGGCGCGAGCGCTTGAGCTCGAAGAAGTGCGGATAGGCGGCGAACGTCACCGAGGCGTCCCACAGTTTGCCGGCCTCTTCGCCGCGCGGGATCCGCGACAGCACCGGCCCGAAGAACGCGACGCCGTTGACGTGGATGGTCGGCGTGCCGACGTCCGGACCGACCGCGTCCATGCCGGCGTGGTGGCTCTTGCGCAGCGCCTCGTCGTAGGCCTCGCTGGTCGCGGCGTCCGCCAGCTCGGCGGGCAGACCGACCTCGTCGAGCGCCAGCTTGATGACGTCTTCGAGTTCCTTGTTGCCCTTGTTGTGAATTTGGGTGCCCATCGCGGTGTAGAGCGGGGCCAACACCTCGGCGCCGTGCGCCTGCTCGGCGGCGATCGCGACCCGCACCGGTCCCCAGGCCCGCTTCATGTTCTCGCGGTACTGCTCGGGCAGGTCTTCGCGGTTCTCATTGAGCACCGCCAGGCTCATCACGTGGAAATTCACGTCGATGTCGCGAACCTTTTCGACTTCAAGAATCCAGCGCGACGTGATCCATGCCCAGGGGCACAGCGGGTCGAACCAGAAATCGGCTTGGTTTTTCGCGGGGGCCTTCTCGGACATTGCGCAGTCCTCTCCGGACGAGATCGGGAACGGTTAGAACACCGTTCAGCACAACCGTAGCCGCCGCGCGCGTGTTCCCGGTCCGCGCTGCCGGCTCGCGACGCTACTAAGTTGGACGCGTGGCATTACCTAACCTGACCCGAGACCAGGCCGTCGAGCGTTCGGCATTGATCACCGTCGACAGCTACCAGATCAGCCTCGACGTCACCGACGGCAACGGCGGGCCCGGCGAACGAACCTTCCGCTCCACCACCACCGTGGTGTTCGACGCACTCGCCGGCGCCGACACGGTCATCGACCTTTCCGCCGAGACCGTGCGCAGCGCCACCCTCAACGGGCGCGACGTGGACGTCTCCGGCTACGACGAGTCGACCGGCATCCCGCTGCGCGGACTGGCCGACCGCAACGTCGTCGTCGTCGACGCCGACTGCCGTTACTCCAACACCGGCGAAGGACTGCACCGCTTCGTCGACCCGGTCGACAACGAGACCTACCTGTACTCACAGTTCGAGACCGCCGACGCCAAGCGCATGTTCGCCTGCTTCGATCAGCCCGACCTCAAGGCCACCTTCGACCTGCGGGTGACCGCGCCGGCGCACTGGAAGGTGATCTCGAACGGCGCCACCACCTCGGTCGACAACGGCGTGCACAGTTTTGCGGTCACACCGCGGATGAGCACCTATCTGGTGGCGTTGATCGCGGGTCCGTATTCGGAGTGGAACGACTCCTACCGTGACGAGCACGGCGAGATCCCGCTGGGCATCTACTGCCGGTCCTCACTGGCCCAGCACATGGACGCCGAGCGGCTGTTCACCGAGACCAAGCAGGGATTTAGCTTCTACCACAAGAACTTCGGTGTGCCGTACGCATTCGGCAAGTACGACCAGCTGTTCGTCCCCGAATTCAACGCCGGCGCAATGGAAAACGCCGGGGCGGTGACCTTCCTCGAGGACTACGTCTTCCGCAGCAAGGTGACTCGCGCTTCCTACGAGCGGCGCGCCGAGACGGTGCTGCACGAGATGGCGCACATGTGGTTCGGCGACCTGGTCACCATGACGTGGTGGGACGACCTGTGGCTCAACGAATCGTTCGCGACGTTCGCGTCGGTGCTGTGCCAGGCCGAGTCGACCGAATACACCTCGGCGTGGACGACCTTTGCGACCGTCGAGAAGTCATGGGCGTACCGCCAGGACCAACTGCCATCGACGCACCCCATCGCCGCCGACATCCCCGACCTGCACGCGGTCGAGGTGAACTTCGACGGCATCACCTACGCCAAGGGCGCTTCGGTGCTCAAGCAGCTGGTCGCCTACGTCGGGCTGGAGCACTTCCTGGCCGGGCTGCGTGATTACTTCCGTACCCACGCATTCGGCAACGCCACCTTCAGCGACCTGCTGTCCGCGCTGGAGCAGGCGTCGGGCCGCGACCTGTCGAATTGGGGCCAGCAGTGGCTGAAGACCACCGGGCTGAACACCCTGCGCGCGGAGTTCGACACCGACGCCGACGGGAAGTTCACCCGGTTCGTGGTGGCGCAGAGCGGCGCGGCTCCGGGCGCGGGTGAGACCCGGGTGCACCGGCTGGCGGTCGGGATCTACGACGACGACGGCTCGGGCAAGTTGGTGCGGCTGCACCGTGAGGAGCTCGACGTCGAAGGAGCCGAGACGGAAGTGCCTGGGCTGGTTGGTGTTTCGTCCGGGCAGCTGATTCTGGTCAACGATGACGACCTGACCTATTGCTCGCTGCGCCTGGACGCCCAGTCGTTGCGGACCGCGCTGGACCGCATCGCCGACATCGCCGAGCCACTGCCCCGCTCGCTGGTGTGGTCCGCGGCGTGGGAGATGACCCGTGAGGCCGAACTGCGTGCCCGCGATTTCGTCGCCCTGGTCTCAGCTGGTGTGCAGGCCGAGACGGAAGTCGGTGTGGCACAACGGCTGCTGCTGCAGGCGCAGACGGCTCTGGGCGCTTACGCCGAGCCGGGCTGGGCTCGCGAACACGGCTGGCCGCAGTTCGCCGATCGGGTACTGGAGTTGGCCCGGGCGGCCCAATCGGGCTCGGATCACCAGCTCGCCTTCGTCAACACGCTCTGCTCGTCGGTGTTGTCCGACCGGCACATCGGCGCGCTGGCCGACCTGCTCGACCGCGACCCGGCCGAACTGGGCCTGGCGGGCCTCGAGGTCGACACCGACCTGCGCTGGCGCATCGTGACCGCGCTGGCCACCGCCGGGGATATCGACGCCGACGGCATGGAGACGCCGTTCATCGACGCCGAGGTGCGGCGCGACCCGACGGCGACCGGCAAGCGCCACGGCGCCCAGGCCGCCGCGGCCCGTCCCCAGCTGGAGGTCAAGGAGCAGGCGTTCACCACCGTGGTCGAGGACGACACCGTGGCCAACACGTCGGCCCGCTCGATCATCGCGGGCTTCGGGGCGCCCGGCCAGGGCGAATTGCTCAAGCCGTTCGCCGCGCGCTATTTCCAGGCCATTCCCGGCGTCTGGGCGCGGCGCTCCAGCGAGGTCGCGCAGACCGTGGTGATCGGGCTGTATCCGTCCTGGGACATCAGCGAGGACGGCATCGCCGCTGCCGACACGTTCCTGTCCGCACCGGACTCCGAGGTGCCCCCGGCCCTGCGCCGCCTGGTGCTGGAGGGCCAGGCCGGGGTGAAGCGGGCGCTGCGGGCCCGCACCTTCGACGGTGCTTAGCCGCTAGGCCGGCGAGATCCCGGCGCTGAGCACGCGGATCGCGCTGACCAGGCCGTCGACCAGGTGGCCCTGCTCGAACGCCGACGAGGCCGCGGCCACGCCCAGCGGGGCGGCCGACTCGGCGCCACGGCCACGGACCTCCGAGCCGTAGACGACCTCGATGACGGCTTGGTCGGGCGAGACGGCCAGCAGCACCGCGTTGTTCGGCGTCGGCACGTCGGCCAGGATCTCGCGAGCCCGGGCCGCGGTGTCGCTCCCGAGATCGCCGATGTAGATGGCAAACCGCGTCATCGACTGGCGCGAGCCGTACTTCAGGGCGTCGTCGATGGCGACGAGGTCCGTGATCGGGAACGGGTAGTGCACCGAGAGCTCACCGGGCTCGGTGACGCCAGACACCCGTCCGCTCGTGGTGATCGCAAAGCCCACCGGCAGCGCGGCGGGCGCCTTCGTCGCTACCTCACCATGTGCCACTGGCGCCACCTCCGACTGAGAACTCGTGGTGTCCGTGTGAGTGGCCGACGAATTCGTCGGTGGCAGCCCACAGCACCGGTGGATGCGTCCACGGTTCGGACATCTTGTAGGTCGCGGGGTGCGGCCCCTTGCGCGACCAGATCAGCGCCGCCAGCACGATCACCAGCAACGCCGGGATTCCGACCAAGTAAAGGTGAATCTCCATAGCACTCACGACCGAAACCGTATCCCACCGAGTGATCCCGCGGCGCGCCTGGACACAAGATTCGCGGTCAGGCCGCGCCCTCGCCGAGGTAACGGACCCAGGACGGATCCATCTCCTTGACCGTGGACAGCAGTCGCCAGTGCTGTCCGGTCGGCGGCAACGGCGCCCGGCGCAGGGCCCAGCCGAGTTCGGCGAGCAGCTTGTCGCCCTTGCGGTGGTTGCATGTCGAGCAGCAGGCGACGCAGTTCTCCCAGGAGTGGCCGCCGCCGCGGCTGCGCGGCACCACGTGGTCGACGGTGTCGGCCTTCGCCCCGCAGTAGGCACAGCAGAACCGGTCGCGGTGCATCAGCGCGGCGCGGGTCATCGGGACGCGGGCCCGATATGGAACGCGGACATAGGACCGCAGCTGGATGACCGACGGCACCACGATCGACTCGCTCGCCGAGTGGACGACCGGACCGGCGGGATCGTGGTGCACCACGTCGGCCTTGCCGCAGATCACCATCACGATCGCCCGCCGCATCGGCAGCGCCGTCAACGGTTCGTAGGTGGAATTCAGCAGCAGCACCCGGCGGCGGCTCCAGATCGAAGCGCTTTCGTGCCGGTTGGGCGGATGGGTGTCGGCCCCCGGGGCGGGACGGTGCGAAAGAGCCTGGGTAGGGCGGTGGGAAATGCTATGCAGGGACGACGCCGTTGTGGGTCCGGTCAGCCCTGCCGCGGCCCCTGAACTTCGGTGGCTGCGGCGTCTTTTGCCCTGCGCCATAAATCCTCCGCGGATAGTCCACCATGATTCGCCGCCAATCGCACGCCTAATTGCAGGTGCTCGCCGTGTCGAGCCGGTGAACAGCAGTTGCGCATCCGGCCGTTTGACTGCGCCAGCCGGCCGATGCACCACAATGGGGGGTGATGGATCAGGTACAACAATCCTTCTACGACGCTGTCGGCGGTGCCGAGACATTCAAGACGATCGTGGCGCGCTTCTACGCCCAGGTCCCCGAGGATGAGATCCTGCGTGAGCTGTATCCGCTGGACGACCTAGAGGGCGCCGAGGAGCGGTTACGCATGTTCCTCGAGCAGTACTGGGGCGGCCCGCGCACCTACTCCGACCAGCGCGGACACCCCCGGCTGCGGATGCGTCACGTGCCGTTCCGGATTACCCCGATCGAGCGGGACGCGTGGCTGCGGTGCATGCACACCGCCGTCGCGTCGATCGACTCGCAGACTCTCGACGACGAGCACCGCCGAGAGTTGCTCAACTACCTCGAGATGGCTGCGCACTCACTGGTCAATTCGCCCTTCTGATTCCCCCAAACCGAACGGAGCAGCATGAGCCCCGCAGCATGGTGGTCGAACGCGGTTTTCTACCAGGTCTATCCCCGGTCATTCGCCGACAGCAACGGCGACGGCGTCGGCGACATCGACGGAATCGTTGCCCACCTCGACCACCTCGAACGGCTGGGGATCGACGCGATTTGGCTCAGCCCCGTCACCGTCTCCCCGATGGCCGACCACGGCTACGACGTCTCCGATCCTCGCGACATCGACCCGCTGTTCGGCGGGATGCCCGCGATCGAACGGCTGATCGCGCAGGCCCACCAGCGCGGGATCAAGATCACCATGGACGTGGTGCCCAACCACACCAGCTCGCAGCACGCGTGGTTTGCGGCCGCGCTGGCCGCCGGCCCGGGAACCGACGCCCGGGAGCTGTACCACTTCCGCGACGGCAAGGGGCCCGACGGAGCGCTGCCGCCGAACAACTGGACGTCGGTCTTCGGCGGGTCCGCCTGGGAGCGAGTGGTCGAGCCCGACGGCAATCCCGGCCAGTACTACCTGCACCTGTTCGACACCCACCAGCCCGATCTGAACTGGGACAACCCCGAGGTCTTCGACGACTTCGAGGCATCACTGCGGTTCTGGCTGGACCGCGGCGTGGACGGCTTCCGCATCGACGTGGCACACGGGATGGCCAAGCCGGCCGGCCTGCCCGACGCGAAGGAAGCCGTCAAGGTGCTGTCGCACAGCGACGACGACCCGCGCTTCAACAACCCGGCCGTGCACGACATCCACCGCAAGATCCGCAAGATCGTCGACGAGTACGACGGCGCGGTGACCATCGGCGAGGTGTGGGTGCTGGACAACATGCTCTGGGCCGAATACCTGCGGCCCGACGAACTGCATCTCGGCTTCAATTTCCGGCTGACGAAGGTCGGCTTCGACGCGCACCAAATTCACGACGCCGTCGAGAATTCGCTCGCGGCCACCGCGATCTATGACTCCGTTCCGACCTGGACGCTGTCCAACCACGACATCGACCGAGAGGTCACCCGCTACGGCGGCGGCGAGATCGGGCTGCGCCGGGCGCGGGCGATGCTGCTGGTGATGCTCGCCCTGCCGGGCACGGTGTTCATCTACAACGGCGAGGAGCTCGGGCTGCCCGACGTACTGGACCTGCCCGAAGAGGTGCTGCAGGACCCGACCTGGGAACGGTCCGGACACACCGAGCGGGGCCGCGACAAGGTCCGGGTTCCGCTGCCGTGGTCGGGCGATGCTCCCCCGTTCGGGTTCTCCAGTTCGCCCGATACCTGGTTGCCGATGCCCGCGGATTGGGCGCCGTTGACGGTGGAGAAGCAGGACGCCGATCCCGACTCGACGCTGGCGTTTTTCCGCACGGCGCTCAAATTGCGCAGGGAGCGTGCCGAATTCGACGGCCTCGAGCTGGAGTGGCTGACCGCGACCGACGATGGGCTGGTATTCCGGCGCCGCGCAGGCGGTCTGGTGTGCGCGCTGAACACCGGAAAACGTCCGATGCCGCTGCCCGCCGGCGAACCCATTTTCGCCAGTGCGCCGTTGGTCGACGGCCAGCTGCCGACCGACGCGGCGGCCTGGTTGGTCTAGCTTCCCACCGGGGGCCGATTCGCGTCGCGGCCCGCGCTGGCCTATATGTGTTACATGGCAGCGTATGCGTGGGCAGTGATCGGAGCCGGCCCCGCCGGAATTGCTGCGGTCGGAAGGCTTTTAGATCAGGGCGTCGCGGCGGACAAGATCGCCTGGATCGATCCCGCTTTTGCGGCAGGCGATCTCGGCCAGAAGTGGCGGGCGGTGTCGAGCAACACCATCGCCGAAACCTTCCTGCACTTCCTGAATGGCTCTGCGGCGTTTCGTTTCTCGGAGGCACCGGCGCTGCCGCTGCACGATATCGACCCGGGCCAGACATGCGCCCTTGACCTGGTCGCCGATCCACTGGTGTGGATTACCGCGCACTTGCGCGAGCGGGTAGACGTCTTTCAAACCACAGCGACGTCGCTTTTCCTGGGCAACAGGCGATGGAGAATTGAAACGGAGCACCAAGAAGTTGTCTCCGAAAATGTGATCCTCGCCGTCGGCGCGGTGCCCAAGAAGCTTGCCTATCCCGGCCTCGACGAGATTGCGGTGGAGGTGGCGCTGGATCCCGACCGGCTCGCCGAGCAGTCGCTCGACGGCGCGACGGTGGCCGTCTTCGGCTCGTCGCACTCGTCGATGATCGTACTGCCGAATCTGCTGCGCCACCCCGTCAAGAGGGTGATCAACTTCTACCAGAGCCCATTGAAATACGCTGTGTATCTTGATGATTGGATCCTGTTCGACGACACCGGCCTCAAGGGCCGAGCGGCCGCGTGGGCTCGGGAAAACATCGACGGGGTCTACCCGGAGCGGCTGGAGAGATGTTGGGTGTCCAGCCCGGAATTCGACGAGAAACTCGGCCAGTGCGACCGTGTGGTCTACACCGTGGGCTTCGAGCGGAGAAACCTGCCCGAGACACCGCAGTGGGGCCCACTGGATTACAACAGGAGAAACGGAATCCTTGCCCCGGGGCTCTTCGGACTGGGCATCGCATTTCCGGAATATGCCGAAGATCCATACGGATTCGGGCAATACCGGGTGGGGCTCAAGAAGTTTATGGATTACCTGGACGCCGTCTTGCCGTTGTGGGTGCAGTACCGGGCCTGACGCACCGCTCAGCGCAGCAGCAGCGCCGCCTGGCCGCGACGGCGGTACACCGATCCGAAGCGCGCGTCGAGACGTAACCACGCCGGAAGGGTCCGGACCCGGATCATTTCGCTCGCGTCGATTGCATCCCTTGACTGCGGCAGGAAACCCATTGCGGTCAAAGCGAACACACAACGCATCGGCAGCCCCACGCTGGTGTCAGCGGAGCTGACCCGGACCACCTCCTGGTCGAGTAGCGAGGCCGGCGGGCCGTGCGCGCTGCTGTGCTCCTTGGCCAGTCGCACTCCTTCTTGCGCCAGGTCCAGCATCACCTGGGCCGGCACGTCGTCGAGGTAGGTGAAGCCGGATTCCGGTGGCAGCGCACTGCGCCACGACGAGTCCATCGTGAAACCGGGATCGACGTAGCCGGTGTCGTCCATCGCCGACAGCCCACGCGCCAGCCCGTTCGCGGCGACGGTCATGTCCTCGGGCCGCACCTGGCCCACCACCACCCGGCTGGCCAGCACGTCGAAACCCGTTGCCATCCAGGCGGTTAGCAAGCCCGAAGATCGAGCCCGCAACCGAACGACCGCGGCATCGTCAAGGCGTACAGCGTGATCGACGAACGCGGCCAGGTCGGCGCGGTGGGCCTGCATCGATGCCGGGCCCAGCCACAGTCCGCGATCGGCTAACGCAGCCACCGTTGCAAATACTCCCGATGCTGTGGCGAAAGTCGCACCAGCCGCTGCTCCTGGATGTGAACGGCGGCCAGCTGCGACTCGGCGATGACGGCCGGCTTGGACTCCGGATCGGCACTGACCGACCGCACCTCGTAGCCCAGCGTGAAGTCGACCGTCCGCAGCTGCTTGGTCCAGATGGTCACCTGCAGAGGCGAATCCACCAACTTCAGCTGCGCTTTGTAGGTGACGCGCACGTCGGCGATCAGCAGGCCGATCTCCAAGATATCGACCTCGAAGGCCGGCTTGAGGAAGGGAACCCGTGACTCTTCCAGCAGCGTGACCATCGTGGCGTGGTTGACGTGTTGATACATGTCGATGTCCGACCAGCGCACCGGCACCGACGCGACGTATCCGACGGTCACCCGGACGTCCCCCGCCCGCTGGTGCGGGTCATGCGACGGATCTGCCGGGCGGCCACCGACAGCGTCGCGAGGTCCTCGCCGCCGCTGGCATAGATTTCGGTGAGCGTGCGCCGCGCCCGCTCCACCCGGGACGCGCTGATGTGCTCCCACTCCGCGATCTTCTCTTCCCCACTTTCGTCCGGTTCCCCCACCGCCAGCACGTCGAGACACAGCGATCGCAGCGAGGCGTAGATGTCGTCGCGAATCGCCAAGCGCGCCAACGAATGCCAGCGGTCGTAGCGCGGCAGCGCGGAGATCGCGGTGAGCAGGCCGTCGGTGCCCAGCCGGTCCATCAGCGCGAAGTACGTGTCCGCGACGTCGGCGGGATCGGTCTCGGTGATGTCGGCGATGTCGATGATGTCGAGCAGGCTGAAGCGGTACAGCCCGGCCGCCACCAGGTAGGCCAGCTCTTCGGGCGCGCCTTGGGCGGCGAACGCCGCGGCTTCCTGTTCGACGATGGCCTTGTCGTCACCGCGCAGCCAATCCGACATGCGCGGGGTCAGCGTTTTGACCTTGGCGGCGAACCGGTTGATCTCGGCGCCGACGGCCAGCGGCTGCGGCCGGTAGTTGAGCAGCCAGCGTCCGGCCCGGTCGATCAGTCGTCGCGTGTCCAGCGTCATCCGGTCCGACACCGCGACCGGGATGTCCGCCGCGCGGATACCGCGCCAGATCTGGTCGATACCGAAGATCGCGTCGGTGGCGACCCAGGTGCGCACCGCGTCGATGTGCCCGACGCCGACATCCTGGGTGAGCCGGTAGGCATAGCTGATGCCGGCGGCGTCCACCATGTCGTTGATCAGCATCGTCGTGACGATCTCGCGGCGTAGCTGATGAGTACGGATCTCCGGGGTGAACCGTTCGCGCAAAGGTGTTGGGAAATACCGGGGCAGCCGTGAGGCGAAGACGTCCTGCTCCGGCAGCTCGGTGGTCAGCATCTCCGCTTTGAGGAGCAGCTTGACGTGAGCCATCAGCGTGCACAGCTCGGGCGAGGTGAGCCCGAGACCGGCCTCGGTGCGCCGCGCGATTTCCTTCTCCGATGGCAGGGCTTCCAGTTCGCGGTCGACGCCGTTCTCCTCGAGGTACTTGATCTGCATCGCGTGCACCGGCAGCAGGCTCGCGGCGTTGGCGCGGCTGGTGCCCACCAGGTCGTTCTGGTCCTCGTTGTCGGCGAGCACCAGTTTGGCGACCTCGTCGGTCATCGATTCCAGCAGCGCGCTGCGCTCGTCGGCGTTCACCTTGCCGCCGGTGACCAGCGAGTCGATCAGGATCTTGATGTTGACCTCGTGGTCGGAGCAATCCACGCCGGCGGAGTTGTCCATCGCGTCGGTGTTGACCCGCCCACCGGCCAGGTCGAACTCGACGCGACCCAGGGCCGTCACGCCGAGGTTGCCGCCCTCGCCGATCACCTTGGCGCGCAACTGGTTTCCGTTGACCCGCACCGGGTCGTTGGCACGATCGCCGACGTCGGCGTCGGACTCGGACTCGGCTTTGACGTAGGTACCGATGCCGCCGTTGAACAGCAGGTCCACCGGCGCCAGCAGGATCGCCTTGATCAGGTTGGGCGGAGCCATCTCGGTGATCTCGTCGTCGATGCCGAGCGCCAGGCGCACCTGCGGGCTGATCGGGATCGCCTTTTGCTCGCGGCTGTACACCCCGCCGCCCTCGCTGATCAACGACTTGTCGTAGTCCTCCCAGCTGGACCGCGGCAGGTCGAACATCCGCCGGCGTTCCGGCCACGTCGCCGCCGCGTCGGGGTCGGGGTCCAAGAAGATGTGCCGGTGATCGAAGGCGGCGATCAGCCTGATGTGCTTGCTCAACAGCATGCCGTTGCCGAACACGTCGCCGCTCATGTCGCCGACGCCGACCACCGTGAAGTCCTCGGTTTGGGTGTCGACGCCCATCTCGCGGAAGTGTCGCTTGACGGCTTCCCAGGCGCCCTTGGCGGTGATGCCCATCGCCTTGTGGTCGTAGCCGACCGATCCGCCGGACGCGAAGGCGTCGCCCAGCCAGAAGCCGTAGGAGTGGGCGACGTCGTTGGCGATGTCGGAGAAGGTGGCGGTGCCCTTGTCCGCGGCGACCACCAGGTAGGCGTCGTCGCCGTCGCGGCGAATCACCTGCGGTGGCGGGCTGACCTTGCCGGTGGAGTGGTCGACATTGTCGGTGACGTCGAGCAATCCGGAGATGAAGAGCTGATAGCAGGCGACGCCCTCGGCGCGGGTCGCGTCGCGGTCGGCCGCGGCATCCCCGGTGGGCAGCGGCGGTCGCTTGAGGACGAATCCACCCTTGGCCCCGACCGGCACGATGACGGCGTTCTTGACCGCCTGCGCCTTGACCAGGCCCAGGATCTCGGTGCGGAAGTCGTCGCGCCGGTCCGACCAGCGCAACCCGCCGCGCGCCACCGGGCCGAACCGCAGGTGCACGCCCTCGACACGCGGTGAGTAGATGAAGATTTCGTACTTGGGCCGCGGCAGCGGAAGCTCGTCGACCAGCTGGGCATCCAGCTTGATCGCCAGCACGTTGCGAGCCCGGGCCGAACCTTCGCGTGTCACAAAGTAATTCGTGCGCAACGTCGCCTGCACCAGTGACGCGAAGGCGCGCAGGATGCGGTCGGTGTCCAGACTGACCAGCGCGTCGATGTCCGCGGCGACCGCGGCGGCGGCCGTTTGCGCATCGCGGCTCGTCGCCGATCCCGCGGTGCTGGGATCGAAAAGCGCTTCAAACAGCCGCACCAGCGATCGCGCGGTCGAGGGGTGCTCGTTGAGCACCGATTCGATGTAGGCCTGGCTGTAGGGAAAGTTGGCCTGCCGCAAGTACTTTGCGTAGGCGCGCAGCAGCACGACCTGCTGCCAGCTCAGCCCGGCGCGCATCACCAGCTCGTTGAACCGGTCGACCTCGACGCGGCCGTGCCAAATCGCGGTGACCGCTTCGGCGAATCGTTCCGCCGTCGCGTCCCGGTCGGCCTGCGTCTGCGCCAGCTGGATGGTCGGGTGCGGCGAGATGCGGAACTGATAGATCCACACCGGCAATCCGTCCGGCCGGACGACCGTGAACGGGCGCTCCTCGAGCACCACCACACCCATGCTCTGCAGCATCGGCAGCAGCTGGCTCAGCGAGGCGCTGTGCCCGCCCAGGAACCAGGTCAGTTGCGCGGTTTCCTCGCCGCGATCGGTGAATACCAGCTTGACCGAATCGTCGGTCAGCTCCTTGATGATGCTGATGTGGCCGAGCGCGTCGTCGGGCGTCAGCGCCGACTTGTAGCCCTCGGAGAAGGCGTCGGCGTAGTGCTCGGCGTCGGCGTGCGAGATCCCGCCGGCAGGCGCGGCGGCGACGAGCCGGTCGGACCAGGTGCGCGCGGCCTCGCTGACCAGCGCCTGGATTCGCATCCGGTTGGTTTCGGAGACGTCGACCGGGCCCGCATCTTCGGGCAGTCTCACCATGAAATGCATGAGCGCCCAAGGCGATTCACTGACGCGCGCGGTGAATTCCAGCCGCGTGCCACCGAATTCGCGAACCAGGATGTCCTCGATCTGCAACCGCACGGCGGTGGTGTAGCGATCCCGCGGCACATACACCAGGCACGAGACGAAGTAGCGCAGCCGGTCGGCCCGCACGAACAACAACGCTCGCCGTTGGGATCCCAGATCCACGACGGCCTTGGCCATCGTGAAAAGCCGCTCGCCGCTGAGCGTGAACAGCTCCGAGCGCGGGACGGTCTGGATCACGTCGAGGATCAACTGAGCCGGATGGGCGGGGTCGTTGTCGGCCATCGCCAGCGCCTCGCGGACCCGGCGCGAGATCGCCGGGATCTCCAGGACATCGGCGTTCATCGCGGCGACGGTGAACAGCCCGACGAAGCGGTGCTCGATCACGCCGCCGTCGACGTATTCGCGCACCCCGACGGCATAGGGGTAGGCCCCGTAGCGCAGATAGCTACCGACCGTGGCCTGAGCCAGGACCAGCAGTTTGTCGTCGTCGGTCAGCCGCGGCCGAGAACCGGTCCGACTGCGCAGCACGCCGAGATCGCTGGTCCCGTCGCCGGAGACCAGACCGTCATGCACCCGGCATCGCTGGTAGCCCAGCAACAGAAAATTGCCGTCACCCAGCCAGCGCAGCAGTGCCGCGACATCCTCGCGGTCGGGCGCCGTGAATCGCCCACCGACGTTGGTTTCGACGTCTGCGGCCAGATTGCTCAGGGCGGCGATGATCCCCGCCGCATCGGAGGCCACCTGTTGGACGTCGCTGAGAACCCGCGGCAGCAATTTTTCGACCTCGGCGAGCGCCTTGGTGTCGACCGACGGCACGAACTGGATGTGGATCCAGGCCTCGCCGACGTATTGCGGCGTGCCGGGCGCTTTGGGTTCGATGCTGAGTAGGTCGCCCGACGGGTTGCGCTGGACGTCGAACACCGGGGTCATCAGTGCGGAGTATGAGACGCCGAGTCGGTGCAGCAGCACCGTGACGGAGTCCATCAACATGCCACCGTGGTCGGTGACGACCTGCAGCGCGGGCCCGAAACCCGCGGGATCCTCGGGCGGGTAGACCGCGACGCAGCTCTCGCCGGGCGGCCGGTGCTCGCCGAGCCGGTAGTGGGCACTCAGCAACGCCGGGGTGAGGATGGCGGCCGGGATGTTCAGGTCGATGACGCCGGTTTCGAGGGTTCCGGGTTCTTTGTCGTGGGGGCCGCGATAGGTCTCGATGTAGGCCTTGGAGATCCACTCGGGCACGTCCGACATCGAGGAGAACGCGGTCCACGGCGTCGTTTGCTGCTTCGGTCCCGAACGGATCGTCATGCCGCTAGCTCCCTACTCCGCACGGATGGCCCTACGCTCAGTCACCGCACTTCTCGGCGACCGATCGGCCGCGTCGTCGCGGGGCAGCTGGCAGAGCTGACACTAGTCCCGCGTCAGCTTGCGGTGCGTCACCCGGTGCGGCCTGGCGGCCTCGACTCCGAGTCGTTCCACCTTGTTTTCCTCGTATGCACCGAAGTTGCCCTCGAACCAGAACCACTTGGCCTCGTTGTCGTCGTCGCCCTCCCAGGCCAGGATGTGCGTGCAGGTGCGGTCGAGGAACCAGCGGTCGTGCGAAATCACCACTGCGCAACCGGGGAATTGTTCCAGCGCGTTCTCCAGCGAACCCAACGTTTCGACGTCGAGGTCGTTGGTCGGTTCGTCGAGCAGGATCAGGTTGCCGCCCTGCTTGAGCGTCAGCGCCAGGTTCAGCCGGTTGCGCTCACCACCGGAGAGCACCCCGGCCGGCTTCTGCTGGTCGGGGCCCTTGAATCCGAACGCCGACACATACGCACGGGACGGCACCTCGGTCTGGCCGACGACGATGTGGTCGAGCCCGTCGGAGACGACCTGCCAGACGGTCTTTTTCGGATCGATCCCCGCGCGGCTCTGGTCGACGTAGCTGAGCTTCACGGTCTCGCCGACCTTGACCGTGCCGCTGTCCGGCTCCTCGAGCCCGACGATGGTTTTGAACAGCGTGGTCTTACCGACACCGTTGGGACCGATGACGCCGACGATGCCGTTGCGGGGCAGGGTGAACGACAGATCCTTGATCAGGGTGCGCCCGTCGTAGCCCTTGTCCAGGTGATCGACCTCGACCACCACATTGCCCAGCCGGGGCCCGACCGGTATCTGGATCTCCTCGAAATCGAGCTTGCGCGTCTTCTCCGCCTCGGCGGCCATTTCGTCGTAGCGCTGCAGCCGGGCCTTGCTCTTGGCCTGGCGCGCCTTGGCGCCCGAGCGCACCCAGGCCAGTTCCTCTTGCAAACGCTTCTGCAGCTTGGCGTCCTTGCGGCCCTGCACCGCGATTCGCTCGGCCTTCTTCTCCAGGTAGGTCGAGTAGTTGCCTTCGTAGGGGTAGGCGCGGCCGCGGTCGAGTTCCAGGATCCATTCGGCGACGTTGTCCAGGAAGTAACGGTCGTGGGTGACGGCCAGGATCGCGCCCGCGTAGCTGGCCAGATGCTGTTCGAGCCACTGCACACTCTCGGCGTCCAGGTGGTTGGTCGGCTCGTCGAGCAGCAGCAGGTCGGGCTTGGACAGCAGCAGCTTGCACAGCGCCACCCGGCGACGCTCACCACCGGACAGGTTGGTCACCGGCTCGTCGGGCGGCGGGCAGCGCAGCGCATCCATCGCCTGCTCGAGCTGCGAGTCGAGGTCCCACGCGTCGGCATGGTCCAGCTCCTCTTGCAGCCGGCCCATCTCCTCCATCAGCTCGTCCGAGTAGTCGGTGGCCATCAGCTCGGCGACCTCGTTGAAGCGGTCGAGCTTGACCTTGATCTCGCCCAGGCCCTCTTCCACGTTGCCGCGAACGGTCTTCTCCTCGTTCAGCGGCGGCTCCTGCAGCAGGATGCCGACCGTCGCATCGTTGGCCAGGAATGCATCGCCGTTGTTCGGCTTGTCCAGACCGGCCATGATCCGCAAGACGCTCGACTTACCGGCGCCGTTAGGGCCGACGACACCGATCTTGGCGCCCGGGAAAAAGCTCAGCGTGACGTCGTCCAGGATCACCTTGTCGCCGTGCGCCTTGCGGACCTTTTTCATCGTGTAGATGAACTCAGCCATGCCGCGGTTTTGCCTTTCTGGTGTTCGAGAATGATCTCGCGACCATCCTAGGCATCACCCAAGGGCGCCGACCCGACGCCGTCGGCTAGGCGGACAGAGACAGCGAGCTGGGGTCCTCGGCGCCGTCGCCGGATTCGGCCGCGTCATCCTCGGCGACCGGCTCGACCGTGGTGTCGCCGACCACGGCCGCCGGTTCCGCGTCGGGGCCGGTGTAGCCGGGCTTTTCGACGCGCACGATCGCGCGCGAGACATCGGGCCCCACGGACGTCGCGCGCATCTCCAGCGACGAACGCCGATTGCCATCACGGTCCTCGTACTCGCTGGTGTAGACGAAGCCGACCACGATCACCGGGGCGCCCTTGCCGAGCGCGGCCCCGACGCCGGTGACCAACTTGCCCCAGCAATTGACATTGATGAACAGCGAATTCCCCGGCTCCCAGCCGCCGTCGGCGGTGCGGCGGCGCGAATTGCTGGCGACGCGAAACTTCATGACCTCCTGACTTCCGACCTGCCGACGCTCGGGATTGTTGACGATGTGACCGACCACGGTAAGGGGTGTTTCGAACATGACTTGGTTCCTTTCGTATTGCGCGTGACTGATGCCCATTGAGCGCTGGGGCACCGACGACTCACCGGCAATCCGGTCCGATCGCCGGCAGGCTCTGTGGACAAACTCGCGACTGTGGAAAGGACGCGAGGCGCCGTCGGCGGCGGCCAGGTCACCGACGGGCCGCTCAATTGCGCGACACCCGGTGAAACGCACATCCGCTCCCCGCCCGATCCGCGAGCGTAACCTCACTGCGAAAATCCGCGCCGGAAACCGCCGTGACGTTACGCTCGCGGATCGGGCGAAGCGGGTCCCTGAGACGCGGGCCGCGGCCTCGAGCCGCGGGCCATTTCGGCCAGCATCGCGTTGTAGGCGGTCAGATCGGCGTCGTCGTCGCGGTCGGCGGCCCGATCCAGGCGCCGCGCGGTGCGCGCGTCGCTGCGGGCCCACTGCACCAGCAGCGCGAGCATGACGATGACGAGCGGCACTTCGCCTGCCGCCCAAGCGATTCCGCCGCCCAAGTGTTGATCGCCCAGCAGGTCGGTATGCCAACTCAAGCCCAGCGACCGGTAGTAGGCCTCGCCCAGCACGGTCGGGGTGCCCATCAGTTCCACGCCGAAGAACGCGTGCATGGGCAGCGACGCGAACACCACGCCCACCTTGGCCAGCGGCGGGATCGGACGCGGCGTGGGGTCCACACCGATCACCACCCAATAGAAGAGGTAGCCGCTGACCAGGAAGTGCACGTTCATCGCCAGATGCCCGGCGTGGCTGGCGACCGCGCCGTCGAAGATCGAGGTGAAGTACAGGCCGTAGAAGCCCGCGACGAACAGCACCGTGGCCACGATCGGATTGGTCAGGATGCGCGACACCCGGCTGTGCAGGGCGGCCAGCAGCCATTCGCGCATGCCCGGCGGGTCGTCGCGGCCGGCGGCGGGCAGCGCCCGCAGCGCCAGGCTCACCGGCGCGCCCAGCACCAGCAGGATCGGCACCAGCATCGACAGCCCCATGTGCGCGGCCATGTGCATGCTGAACATCGCCGGCATGTAGCGGCCGACCCCGGATGATGTGACGAACAGCAGGGTCAGACAGCCCAACAACCAGGCCACGATCCGGCCGGACGGCCAGTGATCGCCGCGGCGGCGCAGCCGCAGCACCCCCGCCACATACAGCGCGGCCAAAAGGATTGCGGCCGTACCGAAGACCAGATCGAAGCGCCAATCGAACAGGACGCGCGCCACCGTCGGCCCGCCCTCGAAGTCGTAACCGATCTCGGCCTCAGGAATCGACGGCAGCCGGACCGGCGGTGGTGGCGGTGGGGTACGGCCGAGTCCGACCGCGACGCCGAACGTCACGCCGAACAGGGCCGCCTCGACCAGCGCCAGCCGGATCAGGCCGCTGCGCGACGTGGGATCACGTTGCAGCGCAACGACTCCGGCGCGCCGTTGCCGCCAGCCCAGGACCCCGAGCGCACCCAGCGCGACGACCTTGACCAGCACCAGCCGCCCGTATGTCGTGGTCAGCAGGTCCGACGGCAGCAGCCGCACCAGGGCGTTCATCACGCCGCTGAGCGCCATCGCGACCCAGCACCACAATGCGATCGTCGAGAACCGCCGGGCGGCCAGGGCGAGGTGGTCGCCACCGCGCAGCGCGTGTGCGAGCACGGCCAGCAGCCCGCCGGCCCACAGGCTGGCGGCGACGAGGTGGATCAACAGGCTATTGGTGGCCAGGTCATGCGAGCCGCCGGCCGACGAGTGGCCCGTCAGGCCCAGCGGGATCAGGGTGACCAGCGAGCCGGCCAACAGCAGCGGCGTCCACGACCAGCGCAGCACCGCCAAGCTGGCCAGCGTGACGCCGGCGGCCAGAAACGCCGTCCAGCGCCACGACGAGGCGGTGTTGACCAGGCTGGCCAGCGACCAGAGCCGCACCGGATTGAGGATCTCGGCCAGCCGGTGCCCGGAGACGTCGGAGATGGTCAGCGGGATCAGCAGGAGAGCACACACCGCCCAGGCGCCCGACGCGACCGTCCCCACCCGAAGCGCGCGGTATCCATCGGCGTCGAGCACGCCGGACTTCTGCGGCGGCACCAGGAAGGCCGCGAACAGAAACGACCCCACGGCCAGCACCGCGGCGATCTCACCCGCCGCCCGGACGAACGGCAGACCCAGCGTGGTTGCCGGGCCCGGATTGGGCAGTCCGGTGGCGGTCAGCGCGTCGGCCAGCGACAACGCCCCGATGCCGGCGGCCGTGCAACCGGCCAGCACCGCGACGCCGGTAAGCAGCGGCCACACCAGCTCTCTGGCTTTGGCTGCGGACTGGCCGACCGTCATACATCCAGGGTATGGGCGGGCGCCCGCAACACCCCCACTACCCGGCCTGGTGAGCGGTGCGCTCCTGTCGCGCCTGGAATTCGCGGGCCACGAATTGGTTGCGGGCGATGTGCTCGACGTAACTGAAGTCCCGCAGAATCGCCCGCAATTCCCGCCGGAAGGCGATCCGGCGTTCGGTGAGATCCGGGGCCGGCGCGATCAGATCCTGATCGGCGACGACCTGACGCGCGGTGGCAAAGAGCAGTGTCGACACCGACTCGCTGCTGCGCACCCGGGTCTGCGCCACGTATTGCCGGCCGACCCCGAGTGCGGACTCGGTGAGTTCCTGCTGCCCGACATCGGCCGGCGCATCACGCAACACGTCGGCGACGATCTCGTAGGCCTCGAAGAACACCCGCAGCATCGCGTCGGACATCAACGGCCGCTTGGCGAACAGCAGCGCGTCGATCGCGGCGCCGCCGGTCGCGACGTGGGCCTCCCAATCGTCATGCCATGCCATCTCTTCGGCGATGTTGTCGCGGAACGCGGTCGAATCGGCAAAGTAGAAGTCGAATTTCAGCAGATCGCGCAGCCGCATCGCCTGCGCCCAAAACGCCTCCATGCGGTCGCCTTCGGTGTGCCGGGCATGCGCCAGGGCGAGTTCGACGATCGAGGTCTCCAGGAACGCGTGGATCACCGAGTTCCGGTAGAACGCCGCGGCGTGCTCCTTGTCGGGCGCGATCAGCCACACGGGCTCGCGACCACCGTCCACGCGGGTGATCGGATGCCCGTTGGACAATGCGTCGACGGCCGCGCGCACACCGTCGGGCCTGCGCAGCCGCAACGCGCTCGTCGACACCGGGGTGTGCTTACGGTCCAGGTAGTCCAGTGAGTCCTGCAAGGTGTGGTGCAGTTGGTCGAGCGTCAGCGCCGCACCGCGAGTGGTCAGCAGCAACGCGCACACCAAACCGGTCGCCGTCACCGGGGTTGCGCGCAGGATCCGCCACGCTACCTCGAACGACATCTTCTGCAGCGCAAGACGTTTCGCGTCCTCATCCTGAGCCAGCGGGCCATGCTGCGGGCCGAGGTACTGCCGCATGGAGACCGCTTCGGGGAATCGGACGTAGATCTTGCCGTAGTTGCGTTCACCCTGGGCCTTGATGAAGTTGTACAGCCACAGCACGCCCTCCGGGGTCTTCTCTCCACCGCGGGCGTAGGCGGCGTATTCGGCTGTCTCGTGCAGCTGGTCGAAGCCGATCGAAACGGGTTGCAGCAGAATGTCTTCGCTGCGGCCATCCAGATACGCGTTGGCCACGTACGACATCAGACCAAGCTTGGGGGGCAGCATCTTGCCGGTGCGCGACCGAGTTCCCTCGATGGACCAGCTCAGGTTGAAACGCTTCTCGACGATGTAGCCGACGTATTCACGCAGCACGTACTTGTAGAGCGGATTATCGGCGATGTCGCGGCGGATGAAGATGACGCCGGAGCGCCGCAGCAGCGGGCCCATCAATCCGAACGACAGGTTGATCCCCGCGAACACGTGCACCGGCGGCAACCGGTTTTCCTGCATCGCGACCGGCACCACCGCGCCGTCGATGTAGGACCGGTGCGAGAACAGCAGCACCGCCGGGTGAATTTCCAGCCCGGTGCGCATCGCCGCGATCTGGAACGCGTCGTAGTCGATCTCCGGTTCGAATCCGCGGCAAATCGCCCTGGCCAGAACGGAAACCAGGTCGACGGACACCCGGCTCCAGCCGGTGGCCAATTCGTCGAGCATCCTGCCGGCCTCGTCGACGCTGGCGCCCGGGATCTTTTTCAGGCCGGCGCGAAATCGCGCGGATGCCAGAATCTCCGGCTTCAGCAGTCGCGGTGATTTGTATTGCGGCCCGAGGATCCGGTACTCGGCCCGCTCCAACGCCAAAAGGGCACGGCGCGTGACGAATTGGGCGAAATCACGCCCGTCCTCGCCGACGGTGGTGTCGCGCCACTGCTGGCGGAGTTCGGACACCTTGGCGGCCTCACCGGCCACCACCCGGGCCCGGTGGCGATCCTTGCTCAGGATGTGACGCTGCCGACGTTGGTTGGGGTGGTAGGGATCCCACCCGGGAAGCAGCCCGGCCAGCTTCGCGGCCCGGCCGCGATCCGGTGCCGGTAGCCAGAACACGCGCACCGGCACGATCGAGCGGTCTTCGACCGAATCCAGCTGATCCACCAGCAGATTCAGCGCGGTTGGCGGCGCATCGCCGGAGGGCAGTTTGAGCACGTCGAACTTCACATCCGGATTCCGGGCTCGCTGCTGGCTCAGCCATTCCATCACCAGCTGCGTCTCGATGCCGGACTCCATGGACGCCAGCACCAGCGAATCTTGCGCGGTCAGGACTGCGCTGGTGTTTGCGGCCGGTTGTGTCACGTGCGCCCTCGGGGCCTGGGCGACTCGCTGGTGCCGGGCTGGTCGGCACCGGGCTGCAGCGCCTCGCCGTCGTTGAGCGAGGACTCACTCGAATTCAGCTGCGGTGGCTGCGATTTGGCCGGGGGCTTGGCCTTGGCCGCGGACTTTCCAGGCGCGGCCTTTTTCGCCGGGGCTTTCTTCGCGGCAGCTTTCTTCGCGGGAGCCTTTGTCGCGGCGGCCTTGGCGGCCGGCTTGGCCCGGGGCTTCTTGGCCGCCTTCTTCTCGGCGTACAGATCGGCCTCGGGCAGTTCGTCTTCGGGCCAGTTGGCCAAGGTGTCCAGATACAGCTGGCGCACCTCGGCGATGTGGTCGGGTAGCGACTCGACCGTCCAGTCCGTCACGGGGATCGGCGGGAACACCGCGACGTCGACCGTGCCGGGGTTGATCGTGGTGGAGTTGCGGGCGGCGACGATCTCCGCGTTGCGAATAACGATGGGCACGATCGGAATTCCCGCCGCCATCGCAATGCGGAACGGCCCCTTCTTGAACGGCCCGACCTCGGTGGTGTCGATCCGGGTGCCCTCGGGGGCGATCAGAATCGACAGGCCCTTCTTGGCGCGCTCCTCAACCTCGGCCATCGTCTCGAGCGCGGCGACCGGATCGTCGCGGTCGATGAACACCCCGTCGGTCAGCCTGCCCAGCGTGCCGACGAGCGGGTCTTTTTGCAGTTCCTTTTTGCCGACCGCGATCCAGTTGTCGCGCACCAGCGCGCCGGCGATGACGGGGTCAACCTGGTTGCGGTGGTTGAAGATAAACACCGCCGGACGCTGTGCGGTCAGATGCTCCTTGCCGATGACGTTCAAGCTCACGCCGCTGGCTCCCAATAGCGTCTGGGGGAACGTCGAGGTGAAGAAGTTCACCCCACGCCGGCGGCTCAGCGTGAGTAGACCGACCCCGAGTGCGCCGGCCGCGACCGGGATCATCGAACCGATGCCGGCCAGCGTGCGCACCTGCGGCCGGATGCCCACGCTGCCGCGACTGCTGAATTCCAGGACCGGCCAACCCCGGCGCTTGGCGACGGCGGCCATCTTGCCTTCAGGGTTGGTGGGCCGCGGATTGCCCACCAGGTACATCAACGCGACGTCCTCGTCGCCGTCGGCATAGAAGTAGCTGTCTTTCAGGTCGATGTCGTGCTCGGCCGCAAACCGTTGCACCGCATCGGCTTTGCCCGGCCCCCACAAGATCGGCTCGACGACCTCGCCGGTCAGCAAGCCGTCCTCGTTGACCTTGAATTTGTTGGTGAGCGTGTTGGCGATCCCGAGGAAGCGGGCCACCGGATTGACCTGGATGGTCAGCGCCGACGAGCTGAGCACCACGGTGTGGCCGCGCGCTACGTGGGCGCGCACCAGCTCGCGCATCTCCGGGTAGATCCGCGACTCGATCCGCTGGGCGAAGAGCCGCTCGCCGATCTCCTCGAGGTCGCTCAGCATCCGGCCGCGCAGCGCCTCGGATGCCTTGCTGATCAGATCTTCGAACTCGAGGCGTCCGAGCCTATGGTTCAGACCGGCCTGAACCATGCTGAGCAGCTCCCCCACGCCCATGTCTCGTCGGCGCAAGCGCTCCTGGGTGAGGATAACCGCGGTAAACCCCGCGACCAGCGTTCCGTCCATGTCGAAGAATGCGCCGACTTTGGGCCCGGGGGCGCTGGCACGGATCTCGGCGACCGAGCCGGGCAACCGTAAATCCTTTGGGGGCGTTGGTATCTCGCGATCCTTTGCCGCGCTCATGAGCCCGACTCCGATCGGGAAACCGAATCGGCTTGCACAGCGAACGATGCCGGCACCGCATGCGGCGCCGGATCGCCGGCCAGCGCGAGAATCTCGTCGAAGCCCTCCAACAGGCATTGAGCGAACAAGGCTTCCTTTCGTACCGATGCTCTGTCGTAACGCACCGTGATGGTGCACCACCCGCCCCGCGAAATTAGCACCACCATCATCGCCACACCGGGCAGCGGGCCGATTCCATACTGCCGCAATACCTTTGCACCGGCGATGTAGGTGTCGCCCGGGTAAACGGGAACATTGCTGGCCTGCACGTCGGCGCCGACCACTGATCCGGTGATTCCCTCCAGCACGGCGGTGGGCAGCACACTGAGCACCGGTGCGATCGAGCCGATGATGTTCATCGCGGGCTCGTCGCGGCGCTGTGTCATCTGGGCACGGATCTTGCGCATCCGAGACACCGGATCCCCGGCCCCCACCGGCGCCGACAGATTGACACCGGTGAACCGATTGCCGCCGGCCGTGTCGGCGTCGGCCCGCAGGCTGACCGGCACCGCCATCGGCAGCGAGCCGATCGGGACACCGAGGGCCTGGTGGTAGCGCTGCAAGGCGCCGCACAAGCCGGCCAGATACGCGTCGTTGATCGATCCCCCGCCGGCTTTGGCGGCCTTGTGCAGATCGGCGAGCGGGATGTCGATCGCTTCGGAACGGGTGGCCAGACTGCGCCGGCGCAGCAGCGGCGACGGCTCGGCGGCCCGGTTGACGACCCGGATGCCGGAGATGGCGTAGTTCACGATCCCCGACACCGTCGACACCGGTTCCATCAGCACCCGCCCGGCCGCCGACACCGCGCCGGACAGCGCACCCACGACGCCACCGATCACGGCGACCGGCAAGTGGTTGAAGCCCTCGCGCATCAGGTCGTTGGGCGACAGATCCTGCGGGACCGGCAGCGGCGGCGTCGGCCGGGCTGGCGGATCGCGCTCGAGGTCGTAGATCTCGGCGAACATCTCGACACCGCCGACACCGTCGGTGACGGCGTGGCTGACGTGCAGCAACGTCGCGGCCTTGCCGTCGGGCAGGCCCTCGACCAGGGTGGCCGTCCACAGCGGCCGCGAGATGTCCAGCGGCGACTGCAGGATCAGCTCGGCGAGATCGAATACCTCACGCAGCGTGCCGGGTTCGGAGACGCGCACCCGCCGGACATGGAAGTCCAGGTTGAAGTCGGGGTCCACCACCCAGCGCGGATTGGCCGTCGGCAGCGTCGGCACGACGACCTTCTGCCGCAGCCGCAGCACCTTTCGCGACGCATTTTCAAACCGGGTGCGGAACCGGTCCCAGTCCGGCGTCGTGTCGAGGAGTTCCAGCGCCATGATCCCCGACCGGGTCCGCGGGTTCGCTTCGCCTCGATGCAGCAGATAGTCGACCGGCCCGAGCTCGTCGGACAATCCGGCGGCCCCCTCGGCCTCAGTCATGCTCGCCCACCCGACGCGCCAACCTCGTCACCGCCGTCAAGCCTCCTGCCTCAGCTCCGCCAACCGGATAGCCTCACCAACGCTAGTCGCGTTGACGCACTGGTGAAAGGCACGATTCGGTCGCTACGGCAGGTGCAGCGAACCGGCGGTTGAAACGTTGTCGCCGGTAGTGGAGCTGCGCAACTCAGCTGGCCGGCGTCGCCGACAGCGGCCACGAATCGAGCAGCGAGCTCGCCCGGCGCCCGTAGACGATGCCCAGGAAATCCGCGACGGACTTCGCCGCCAGCCGCGAGCGGGCCGTGGACAGGATGTCGAACGCGTGGTGAGCGTTGCCGAGTTCGGCGTACGCCACCAGCGGGGCCCCGGCGGCGCGCATCGCCGCGCAGAAGGTGCGGGCCTGCGTGCAGGGAACCAATTCGTCCTTCGCGCCGTGCAGCACGAAGAACGGGGGCGCTTCGTCGTGCACGTAGGTGATCGGCGACGCCGCCGCGAATCGCTCGGGTGTGTCGGCGTATCGAGCGCGCATCACGAACTGCTCGAGGAACGGCAGCATCAGTTCGTGCATCACCTCGGCGTTGGTGAAGTCGTAAACGCCGTAGTACGGCACCGCCGCCTGAACCGTGGTGTCGGCGTGTTCGAACCCGGGCTGAAAGCGCGGGTCGTTGGGCGTCAGCGCCGCCAACGAGGCCAGGTGGCCACCGGCCGAGCCGCCGGTGATCGCGATGAAGCCGGGATCGCCGCCGTAGTCGGCGATGTTCTCGCGGACCCAGGCGATCGCCCGCTTCACGTCGATCAGGTGCGCGGGAAAGGTGGACCGTGGGCTCTTGCTGTAGTCGATCGACACGCAGATCCAGCCGAGTTCGACCATGCGGCTCATCAACGTGTAGGCCTGGCCGCGTTTGCCGTTGACGGCCCATGCCCCGCCGGGGACCTGGATCAGCACCGGTGCGCGGCGGCCCGGCGCCAGGTCATGGCGCCGCCAGATGTCGAGGAGGTTGTCGCGAGCACTAGGTCCGTATGAAATGTCCGACGTCTCTGCGGCATACCGGGCATGTGGCCCGGGCCGGTGCAACAGCCCGCCACGGGGTGCGCACTCGGATTCCTCGCTGGTCGGGTGGCTCACCAGGTCCGCGTAGTCCGGCCCGAAGGACTCCTCGAGGGCAGCGGTGAGCGTTTGGTCCGCACGCTGCCCGGCCCAGGACGCGCCGACGCGACCGATGGCGGGTGCCGATACCCGGGACAACGCGTGCCCGGTCACGACATGCGGGGGAAATTCCGTGGACAACCAGCCGGCAAACCAGCCCAGGGCAAATGGCGATCCGCGCAGCAGCAGGGCGGCGGCCTTTGAGGCACCTCTGGCATCCGCTACCAGGCGAAACGCTTGGGAGCCCGCCCTCGCGTACCTCGCAGTCATGCTCATGGCCACGCCCATTTGAAACGGTCTCCTCGACCCTGTGCACACGCCTCGTTGCGGTTAACAGCTGCTTACCAGCTGGTGTTGTACGTGTGTCGAGGCTCAATACAATAACCGATTTCAATAGCGGTGCAAGGCTTTTCGCGCGTGTCGCGTCGGCGAGTCGGGGAGTCGCCGTTCGTTGGATAGACTGACCTGCGCATTGCCTCCGTAGCTCAGGTGGATAGAGCAAGGGCCTTCTAATCCCTAGGTCGCACGTTCGAGTCGTGCCGGGGGCACCGATCAGAAAGCGTTGCCACGGTCTTGAGGAAGCCGTGCGGCGTCACGCCGGGCGTCTCGAGCCCGTCGCGGACGGCTCTATCGTTTGCTGTGGGCCGACTTGCGGGCGCTGCGGGGGTCATTGAGAATTGGGACGGTCAGCATAAAGTCCGGGTCGCGGCCGGCCTGCGCCGGAGTCGTGGAATCCTCACATCGCAATGCCTGAAGTCGCCTGGGACCGACGAGCGGCACGGTCCCGAAAGGCCCAGCGACCGCGTCTATTTCACATGTCCGCGGGGTGGTTCACCGCGGAATTCAATCGTTAAGCGAGCCGTCACTCGGGGTTTCTCTCAGACACGTCATGTCCCACCATTTGCGAGTACGCTCCTGCTGACAAATCAGCGCTTAACTCCCAAAGCGAAAAGACATGCCGGATTTTGCCCTTTTACCGCCCGAGGTCAACTCTGGGCTCATGTATGCCGGGCCGGGGGCGGGTCCCATGCTGGCCGCCGCGGCGGGATGGCACGCGCTGGCCGGCGAGCTGGAGTACACCGCGGTCGGCTACTCCTCGGTTATTGCGGGGCTGACCGGCCAGGTGTGGTTGGGCCCGGCTTCGATGGCGATGGCGGCCGCGGCGACACCCTATGCGGGGTGGCTGTCAGCGACCGGCGCTGTGGCCGTGCAGACCGGCGTTCAGGCCTACGCGGCGGCGGCGGCCTACGAGGCGGCGTTTGCGCTGACGGTGCCCCCGCCGGTGATCGCGACCAACCGGGCGCTGTTGCTGGCGTTGATCGCAACCAACTTTTTCGGGCAGAACACGGCGGCGATCGCGGCCACCGAAGCCCAGTACATGGAGATGTGGGTTCAAGACGCCACCGCGATGTACGGCTACGCCGCCGCGGCCGAAACCGCCAGCACCCTGGAATCATTCGACGAGCCGCCACAGACCACCAAGTCCGACGGGCAGCTCGACCAGGCCCGCGCGCAGGCCCAAAACGCCGGCAAGACCGCCACCCAGCGCACCCAATCCCTGATGCAGTCGCTGCAGCCACCCCCCGAGGAAAAGCCCACAACCACCATCGACCCCGGTTCCGCCTACACCGCCGGCCCCAACGGCGCATCGGTCAGCGTCAACCAAGGCGCCGTCACCGTCGGCCAGGGTGTCACCATCTTCTCCCCTTTCCAAGGCGACAACCCCATCACCGGTGGAGTCAACGGCGCCTACCTCAGCTACCCCGAGTTCCAAGAGCCCTTCTACCTCGCTCCCGGCCAAGTGCTCCCCCGCGGCTTCCCCACCGGCAACCTCACCGTCGTATCCGGCACTGTCAATGTCCCAGCGGGCTCCACGGTCACCTTCCCCTCCGGCAGCACCCTCACCGGCGGGATTGAGGGCGCCAACGTCACCGTCATCAACGGCTCCATCGCCCCGGCGGCGCCGGCAGTCACGCCGGCAACGACAGCGACGCCGACAGCGGCGGCGCCGGCGGCAACGGCTGGCACATCGACAACGTCATCGACGTCGACAACCTCGTCGGCTTCGACAACCTCGTCGACATCGACGTCCGGGACGACGACGTCGGGGACGACGTCCGGGACGACGGCGGCGCCCGCCGAGCAGGTTCCAGGAGTCCAGGCTCCGGCGGCTCAGCCGGCCTCGGTACCGCAGGCTGTACCGGGGTTGGCCCCGCCGCACGGCGTACCGGGATTGGCTGCGCCGCTCGCTGTTCCCGGGGTTGCCGTACCGGCCGTCGGGGCGCCGCCACCGGCGATCGTTGGCGATCCGTTGGTGGTGGCTGCCGGGGCGCCCCCGGCCGCGGGGGCTGCGCCGGATTTGGCGCTCGGGGGGCCGCTGAGCTGGCTCCCGTTGGTGCACACCGACCCGGTTGTACTCACTTCTTCGAGTGCGACGCTACTAGGTACCGGCGGTGGCGGCCTTACTGCATTTGCTTCCACCAAACCCTATTTTTATCGCGGCGAAACTGTTGTAACGAAAATACAGCATGAGGCATTAATGCGCGATTCATCGCTCCGCTTCGTGAAAAGCCTGGACATTGCACAGGGCGTGATTAATTCGGTACCGACATTAGAATTATCCGCGGGACTTAATGAAGTAATCGCGTCCAATCAAGCCGCCGGAATTCTCTTCGAACGGATAAAAGCAGGCGGGGCCCCGGCAACAGCCGATCAGGCGCTCGCACTCCTCTCGGACGCAACGGAACTTGACCAAATTGCGGCCGCCACGTTCCGGGCGGCACCTCGAATGGCTGAACTGCATGGCATCATGGCAGAAATGAAGTTCACAATGCCTCGCGATATCCTGCTAAAAGCCCAGTACGCCGCGATCGTCACACTTTTCGCGGCCCATGTTTCCGAGGCCGGCGCCAGTAACGGAAACCAAGCCTCAAGTGCGGCCGTCGCTGACTTTGTCGACGCGGTGCGTAGCAATTTCGGTTTGGACCCCATAGCGTAAGCCTAGGACTCTCGAGGGACAAGGATTCACATATGCACATGGATCAGGCTGTACTCACATCGCTTGCGACGTTGCTAGGTGCCGGTGTTGGCGGCGTAACGACATTCATGTCCTCGAAAGCTGCATTTCATCGAGGGGAAACCCTTGAAACCAAAAGGCAGCACGACGTATTACTGCGCGATGTATCGGTTCGCTTCGTGAAAACCTTGGATATAGTGCAGGGCGAGATTAGTTCGTCGAAGTTCAAAGAATTATCCGCGGAATTTGATGAACTGGTGTCGTCCAATCAAGACGTCAAGAACCTCGTCGAGCAGGAAAAAAGCGGCGCGGCCGTGGCGACAGCTTCCCCGGCGCTCGAGCTTCTCTCCCGCGCCGCGGAGCCGACTCCTCCCATGGTCGAGCAAATTGCAGCTGCCACGCTCCGCGCGGCACTCCGCGCGGCGCCTCAAATGGTTGAATTGAATAGCGTTATGTCGGAAATGAAGTTGATAATGCCTAACGACATCCTGCGAAAAGCTCAGTACGCCGCGGTCGTCACGCTTTTTGCGGCCCTCATTTCCGGGGCCGGCACACCGTCGAATAACTGGAACCAGGCCTCGAATGCGGCTGTCAGTGACTTTGTCGAGGCCGTACGAACCGATTTCGGTTTGGACCCAATTGCGTTGGCCTAACACGCCCGCAGGGAATCGACGAGTCGATTGATCACCGCGCCGGCGTCTTTGCGCGCTTGCCGCTGATCGTCGGCGCGGGCGATGAAGAGAGTTGCTTCTCGGAGTGCGCCCAGCATCGTCAACGCCGTCGCCTCCACCGGCTGCGGCGGTATGCGTCCGGACTCGATCGCGGCGGTGATCAGACTCCGCACCAGCCCGATGTTGTAGCGCTGCCCGATCTCGCTCCAGCGTTCCCACCCCAGCACCCCGGGCGCGTCCATCAGCACAATGCGTTGCACCTCGGGATCGGCGCAGGCATCCAGCCAGAAGGCCGAGCCCAGGCGCATGATTTCGACCGGGTCGGTCTCCCCCGCGGCGGCGATCGCCTCGCCCATTCGGTCGGCCATTTCGCCCTCGACCTTCTCGAATACCGCGGCGAACAGCTCCGTTTTGTCAGCGAAATGGTGGTACAGGGCACCGCGCGTCACCCCGGCGTCGTGCACGATCGTTTCCAGGGAAACCTCGGCGAAGCCCGGCGATGCGAACAAAGGGCGGGCGGCGGCAATCAGAGCGTCACGCGTGTCGGCGGCACGTTCGGCCTGCGTGCGGCGCTTTTCCTGCATCGAGCCCACGGCTTCATACATACCGCATGTCGCCGAGGAATCGGCGCCAACCGCGCCGCTCGTCAGAAGACTCTGAGCTTGCGGATCGTCTCCAGGGTCGACGGATCGCCTTCGGCTCGCACACCCAACTCCTCCCAGCTGCCCCGCTGCGTCACCCACCGCACGAACGCTAAGGAATCGCTGGAGATGTGGGCGGCGACGTCCGTCCCGCGACCGATGTTCAGCGTCCGCGCGCACAGTCCCTCGAGGCGGACCTCGACCGACTTTTCCACCGCCTCAAGGAGATTCGCGTTCTGCTGCGGCAACGACGCCTCGATCCAGTCGAGCGTCGGAGCCAGCCGTAGCTCGTCGGCGGGCGGGGGCTCGCCCTCCAACGGGCCGTCGGGGGCGAACAGATCGAACCGAAGATGGATGAACTCCTCGAACGCGAAGGCCGTCGGCACCACGGACGCGGGATAGGTACCGACATCGCCCAGCGGAACCTCGAAGTCCTGGTCCGCCACCGCGGCCAGCATCTCGAGACCCTTGCGGCTGACTTGCTCATAGTCGGCGACCACCTGTTCGGGAGTCATCGAACGGCGCGAGTCGACGTAGAGGTCCGCGGCCCGTTCGGCGGGCAATCCAGCGGGATCGGGCAGCTTGGCCGGGTCGACGGCGAGCCAGAAGCTGCACGCCAGGTGCGACACGAGATCCTGCACCGACCAGCCCGGGCACCCACTCTCCTTGGCCCACACCCCCTCAGGAAGTTGCGCGCACAGCGCCAAGACGGCCTTGCGGTCCTCTTCGATAGCCCTCAGCACATCATTCATTCGAACCTACCTCTATTTAGATACATACGGTATGTATGAAGATACAGACCGTATGTATCAGATGCAAGAGGTGCCACTGGCGTTGTCTTTCAGCGGTTGGGGCGATATGTCAGCATGGGGACGTGAACGCGCGCCAGTTCGCTTACCCGCTAGGTGCCGCGGTGCTGACTTTCGCAGCGCTCGTGAGTGCACCGACCCTGATCGCCCCCGCATCCGCCGCCCCGTGCCCCGACGTCGAGGTGACGTTCGCCCGCGCCACCGATGAACCACCCGGCGTCGGAGTGGTCGGCCAGCAATTCATCGACGCACTGCGCTCGCAGGTCGGCGGTCGGTCCCTTGGGGTGTATCCCGTGGACTACCCCGCCGGCGACGATTTCGCGCCGTCGGCATCCGCCGGGGGAAGCGACGTCCACGCTCACGTCCGGTCCATGGTTGCCACCTGTCCCAGCACCAAGCTGGTGCTTGGTGGATATTCGTTGGGCGCCATGGCGATAGACGAGGCCACCATCGCCCGGGCACCGATTGCCGGCCTGATCCCCGACATACTCACGGCCGACGAAGCCGGTCACGTCGCGGCGCTCGCGCTGTTCGGCAATCCGTCGGACAGATACCTAGGAGGGCCGGTCAGCGAGGTCAGCCCGTGGTACGGCGCCAAGGCCATCGACCTGTGCGCGGCCGGCGATCCCGTGTGCACGCCGGGCGGGGCCCTGGCGCTGCCCTCACATGACGAGCTGTTTTCTCCCGTGCACCTGTCTTACGCAGGATCCGGAATGCCCGGTCAGGCCGCGACTTTCGTGGCAAGCCATCTCTAAAGACGGCTAGTTGTACTGCCCAGGCAGTACAACTAGCCGGCCTGTTCGCTCTCGTCGGCGACGCGCAGCAATTCGTCGCGGGCCCGCGCCACACGGGAGCGGATGGTGCCGACGGGGCATCCGGCGACACCGGCCGCTTCGGCGTAGGAGAGGCCGACGACCTGAGTGGTATCAGGGCTTCGCGGCGTTCGGACGCCAGTCGGTCGAGCAGCATGCGCATTTCGACGATGTTTTCGATCCGGCTGCCGGAGCTCAGTCGTGCCGTTGCGTCCTCGAGGTCAGCCGCGTGGGCGGTGCGGAGCCTGCTCGAGTTGTAGCGGATCTGATCGACAACCACGCGGCGGGCGATCGACAACAGCCAGGTGGCCGGTGCGCTCCCGATGCTTGCAGCCCGGCCAGCAACAGGGCCGGCGCTGGCCTTCTTCCAGTTCCTCCTGAGTCCGGCGAATGCGGCGCTGGCGGGTGGCCTCTTGCTTGGCGTCCTCGACCCAGCAGATGAATTCGTTGCGCGCCAGGGGCGTGATGTCCTTCCACGCCGCGAGTGCGGTGGAGTTCGTCGTCAGCGCCTCGCGCAGATCCGCGGGCAGCGTGTGCACCACCCCACCGGGCACTTGGTCGCTCACCCGGCCAGACTAGCGACGATCACGACCCCGGGGTGCTCTGCCACACCAGGCCGTGGTTTCCGTTCATCATCCGGTCGCACTGCATCATGTGTCCGTCGGCGTCGCGCATCGTGGCGTACCGCAGCGAGCACGGCTGGTCCTGCTGCGGCGGGTTGGCCGCCGCGACACCGAGGCCGAGCGCGGTCAAGCCCACCGTTATCGCCGAGAAGATCGCCCAGCGGATCGCCTGCGATGTGGTGCTGATCGTGGTGCGCATGGATGCCCCTTCGTCGTGATGCCTTTCACTGGTGTTTTCAGCATCAGCAGCGGGGCTTGCGGCATCCTCTACGGATTCTTGAAGCCGCTGCTCCAAGTACCCTTTAGCTCGCCCAACGATCGACTGCGGAGGTGCCCGATGGCCGAGTCCGATTCCATCCTGTTCAGCGTGGACAATCGCGTCGCGCTGATCACCGTCAACGACCCCGATCGGCGCAACGCGCTGACGAGCGAGAGCTCGGCTCGGTTGCGCGCCGCGGTCGAGCGGGCCGAGGCCGACCCGGGTGTGCACGCCGTCGTGGTCACCGGGGCGGGCAAAGCGTTTTGCGCCGGCGCCGACCTCAGTGCGCTGGCCGCCGCGGGTGCCGGAGCCGCGGAATCGGGTCTACAGCAGGTCTACGACGGCTTCATGGCAGTCGGCAGTTGCACGCTGCCGACCATTGCGGCGGTCAACGGCGCGGCGGTCGGTGCGGGCCTGAACCTGGCCCTGGCCGCCGACGTGCGCATCGCCGGGCCCGGTGCGCTGTTCGATCCCCGTTTCCAGAAGCTGGGGCTGCACCCCGGCGGCGGTGCGACCTGGATGCTGCAGCGGGCCGTGGGGCCACAAGTCGCTCGCGCCGCGCTGCTGTTCGGCTTGCGATTGGACGCCGAAGCCGCCGTGCGGCACGGGCTGGTGCTCAGCGTCGCCGACGATCCCGTCGCCGCGGCATTGGAACTGGCCGCCGGACCCGCGTCCGCTCCGCGCGAGGTGGTGCTGGCCACCAAGGCCACCATGCGTGCCACGGCGAGCCCCGGGTCACTCGATACCGAGCACCACCGCTTAGCGATGCGCACCGAGCTTGGACCGCAGGTGACCTCGATCCGGTCAGCGGAGTTCGCCGAACGTCTGGCCGCGGCCCGGCGCAAGTAAGGCTTACGCCGCGGGTTCGCTCGCGACGGCCTCGGGCTGGGCCTTGACCCGGAACGCGGGGTCCAGCAGGCGAACCGCGCCGATGAACGTCAGGGCCATCAGCGGCGAGAGAGCGCCGTAAATCGCTACCGGAGTTGCCATTTCGACACTGTTGAGCAGTTGCGGGCTGAGCGCCACACCGAGGGCCACCACGGTGTTGTGCAGACCGATCTCCAGGCTGATGGCAATCCCCTGCGGCGGACCCAGGCGCATCAACCGGGGCGCCAGATAACCGACGGTCAGGCTGACCGCGCAGAAGGAGACGACCGCCCCGCTCACCACGCCGAAGTTGTTCAGCAGCGTGGTCTCGCCTTGGGCGATCGCCCCGCCGATCGCGACGACCAGCAGCAGTACCGCGACGATCTTGACGGGCGTTTTCAATCGCCGGGCCAGCTCGGGGAAACGGTTGCGTATCGCGATGCCGATCGCCGTAGGGATGAGCACCAGGGCGAACACCATGACGAACTTGTCCAGCTGGAGCGGGATGAAGCGTCCCTCGCCGAGGAACCAGGTCATCGATGCGGCCAGGATCGCCGGCAGGGCCACGACCGACAGGGCGGCGTTGATCGCCGCCAGCGTCAGGTTGAGCGCCAGGTCCCCGTTGAACAGATGACTGACGATGTTCGCCATCGTCCCGCCCGGTGTGGCGGCCATCAGCATCAGCCCGACCGCCAGATGCGGCTCGAGGTGGAAGGCCTCGGCGATCAGCAGACACAGGCTCGGCAAAAGCAAGGCCTGGCACAGCAGCGCCACCGCCAGCGGTCGCCGCAGCGTGGCGGCCCGCTTGAAGTCATCCACGGTGAGCGTCAGCCCGAGGGCGAGCATGACCACCGCAATGACGTACGGAAAGTACTGGCTGCCCATAGCGCTCCACGGTGTCGTCGGCCGGCCGCCGTCGGTTGAGCGGCGCGATTAGTTAGCTTGCCTTATACAGCAGTTATCTGCTCGGCGTCCAACCAGCCGGCCGAGAGCACGCAACCGTTGTGATAGCTCAAAACCCCTGAAATCCCAAGGGCTTCAGGGGTTTTGAGAGTGAGAATGTGTCGCTAAGCCGACTTGATCGCAATCTGGTCGACCTGCGTGTATCCCGGCGGGTTGCCGCAGGCTCCCAAGATGTAGGTGTGCGCGGACGTGCCGGTAAGGCTGTTGGGATCCCACACCGTGTGAGTGGTCGTGCCATAGAGGGTGTAGGAGCCGTCCGGGCAACTGACGTTGCTCATCGTGTCCAAGACCCATTGACCATCGACCAAGCGGGCCTGGCTAGCGCCCAACCCGGCCCTGATCCAGAGGCATCCGTCACCGCAAGAGTTGACGGCCCAGGTGTTGTCGATGGTTTTGCCACTCGGCGTTGTGACGGTCTCGGTGTAGCTGCCGTTCATCGTCGGTGTAGCCCACGCTGTGCCGGCTGTTCCGACAGCTAAACCGGCGCAAACGACGGTTGCGGCGAAGCCCCGGGCGATGGTCATGATTTGGTTCCTTCCGTGGAGCTAGTCAGTGCAGCGAGCAACTGTTCTGGTGGATCAAAGATTACGACAGATTTGCGGCCTGGGCGTTCGCGAATGTTTCCGCTTTTTTGCGATCTCGTTAAGACGCGAAACACCGGGTACGCAATCCCGCAACTGGTGGTGGGGGCCGCTATTTGACGGTGTAACCCGCGTCGACGGGAAGTGAGATTCCGGTGACATATCGGCCGGACTGCCCGCACAGATAAACCATTGCCTCGGTCACGTCGGAGGCTTCAATCATCGGGACCGGCAACAGGTTTTCCAATGCACTGGCGCCCTCCGGAAATTCGGCCATGCGTTGCGCGACCGACTCGTTCTCGAGCATCGGCGTGGCGACCCCGCAGGGATGCACGGCATTGACGCGAATGTTTTTCTCCGCCAGCGTGGTCGCGAAATACCGCATCAGACCCACCACGCCGTGTTTGGCGGCGTGGTAGCCGGCGAACCCGTGGTTGCGCACGCTGAACGTCGGGCACAGGCTGTTCAGGCCGGCCGATGAGCTGGTGATGACGATGGCGCCGCCCTCGCCCTGTTCCACCAGGGCGGGCACCGCCGCTTCGACGGTGTAATAGACGCCATTGAGCAGGACGTCGACCGCGTCGGCAAATGACTTCATCTCATAACCCTGGTCGCCAAAGGCGGGCAGTATCCCGGCATTGGCGAGCACAAAGTCAACCCGGCCCAATTCGGCGACGCCCGTCGCGACGGCGGCCTTGAGCCGGTCGAAGTCCCGGACGTCACCCCGTTCGGCGACGATGCGCCGACCCGTCTTCTCGACCAGGTTGACGGTCTCGTCGAGGTCCTCGGGCGTGGCCGTCGGGTAGGCGACGCTGTCGATCTGCTCACACAGATCGAACGCGATGATGTCGGCGCCCTCTTCGGCGAACCGAACCGCGTGCGAACGACCCTGCCCACGCGCGGCGCCGGTTATAAACGCCACCTTGCCGTCAAACTGCATTGCCATGATTCCTCCGACTGCTCGACGGATGGCAACAACCGTGAACCCGAGTATCCGCTCCTGACCAGGCCCAGAGGCGACAATTGACGTTTTCAGAACACGTAGGCTCGCCGAATTTACGACGCCGCGAGCAGGGCCGAACTCCTAGCCGGAATCTCCGGCCCGGCGCACCAGCGCGGCAGCGTGCTTGAGCACCGGCGAGTCGACCATCTGCCCTTCGAAGGCGAACACTCCGCGCTCGTTCTGCGCCGCCGCCAGTACCCGGCGCGCCCAGTCCAGCTTCTCCTCGGTGGGCCGAAATGCCTTGCGCACCACCGGGACCTGGGTCGGGTGAATGCAGACGGTGCCGGCGAAGCCCACGGCGACGGCGTCCTCGGCCTCGGCGCGCAAGCCGTCCAGGTCGCCGATGTCCAGATGCACCGCATCGAGGGCGACCCGGCCGAAGGCGTTCGCCGTGAGCAACGCCGTGGACCGCACGTGCCGGGCGACATCCCGGTAGGTGCCGTCGGCTTTGCGGCTGGAGCTGCCACCGAGCGTGGCGACCAGATCCTCGGCGCCCCACATCAGCGCCACCGTGCCCTGCGCCGCGGCGATTTCCGTCGCGAACACCACGCCACGCGGTGTTTCCAGTAGCGCGATCACGTCGCGCGGCGCCAGTGCCGTCACCTGTGCCGCCGATTCGGTCTTGGACAACATCACCGTCGAATAGGCGGTACCCGCCAAGGCTTCGAGGTCAAGAGGGTATTCCGTGGTGTCGGCCGCGTTGATCCGCACCACGGTGCGCTCCGGGTCCAGCGGGTTCTCCTGCAGCGCCTTGCGGGCGGCGGGCTTGTCCGCCTCCGCCACGCCGTCCTCGAGGTCAAGGATCACCACGTCGGCCGCGGCGGCGGCCTTCGCGAATCGCTCGGGCCTATCGGCCGGGCAGAACAGCCACCCGGGCCCGGCGGCGGCTAGGTTCATCGGGGCTCCTCGTCAGCTGGTTTCGGAGGCTGGTCGCTTCTGCACCAGGGTGGTGCGGACCGCACGCGCAACGATCTCACCATCTTGATTTCGCCCGGTGTGCTCCAGGGTGACGATGCCTTCGCCGGGTCGGCTCTTCGACTCGCGCTTGCCGGTGCAAACGGTCTCCGCGTACAACGTGTCGCCGTGAAAAACCGGCTTCGGAAAGGACACCTCGGAGAAGCCGAGATTGGCCACGATGGTGCCCAGGGTCAGCTGGCTGACCGAGAGCCCGACCAGCGTCGAGAGGGTGAACATCGAATTCACCAGCCGCTCCCCGCGGAAGCCGGGCTGTTCGGCGGCCCACGCGGCGTCGAGGTGCAGCGACTGGGTGTTCATGGTCAGCGTGGTGAACAACACGTTGTCGGCCTCGGTGACGGTCCGGCCCGGCCGATGCAGGTACGTCGTGCCGATCTCGAATTCCTCGAACCACAAGCCGCGCTGGACAACCGACTTGCTTTCGGTCATGACAGGCCCAGCGAACGCGCGATGAGCATGAGTTGCACCTCGGTGGTGCCCTCACCGATCTCGAGGATCTTGCTGTCGCGGTAGTGACGCGCCACCGGATACTCGTTCATGAAGCCGTATCCGCCGTGGATCTGAGTGGCGTCGCGGGCGTTGTCCATGGCCGCCTCCGACGAGATCATCTTGGCGATGGCCGCCTCCTTCTTGAATGGCTTACCCGCCAACATCTTTGCGGCTGCATCGTAGTACGCGGTGCGCGCGACGTGCGCGCGCGCCTCCATGCGTGCGATCTTGAAGCTGATCGCCTGGTAAGAGCCGATCGGCTGGCCGAACGACTCGCGCTCCTTGGAGTACTTGACGCTCTCGTCGACACAGCCCTGTGCCACACCGGTGGCCAGTGCGGCGATCGCGATGCGGCCCTCGTCGAGGATCGACAGAAAGTTCGCGTACCCCTTGCCGCGGATGCCCAGCAGGTTCTCCTCCGGAACACGGGCGTCGGCGAACGTCAACGGGTGGGTGTCCGACGCGTTCCAGCCGACCTTGTTGTAAACCGGTTCGACGGTGAAACCCGGTGTGCCATTGGGCACGACGATTGTCGAGATCTGCTTCTTGCCGTCTCCGATGGTCCCGGTGACCGCGGTGATGGTGACCAGTGAGGTGATGTCGGTACCCGAGTTCGTGATGAACTGCTTGGACCCGTTGATCACCCACTCGCCGTTGTCGAGTTTGGCCGTGGTGCGGGTACCTCCGGCGTCCGAACCCGCGCCGGGCTCGGTGAGCCCGAAGCCGGCCAGCGCCCGGCCGGCCACCAGGTCGGGCAGCCACGTTTGCTTCTGTTCCTCGCTGCCGAACCGGTAGATCGGCATGGCACCGAGACCCACCCCGGCCTCCAGCGTGATCGCCACCGACTGGTCGACCTTGCCGAGTTCCTCGAGGGCCAGTGACAACGCGAAGTAGTCACCACCCATGCCGCCGTACTCCTCGGGGAACGGCAGCCCGAACAGTCCCATCTCGCCCATCTTGGCGACGACTTCGTAGGGAAAGCTGTGCTCCTCATCGTGTCTGGCCGAAACGGGAGCGACCACGCTGCGCGCAAAATCGGCGACGGTGGCGCGAAGGTCTTCGTATTCCTTGGGTAGCGTCCCCGCGGAGATCGTTGTCGTCATGATCCTCTAATCCTTTTTCTCTTCGGAGTCTGGGACCAGGCGGGCCAGCACCTGGTCAACCGTCACCTGATCGCCGACCGACACCAGTAGCTCGACACGTCCCGAAACCGGTGCGGCCAACGAGTGTTCCATCTTCATCGCCTCTACGACCACGACCACGTCGCCCTCGGACACCTCGGCGCCGGCGTCGACCTGCACGGCGATCACACTGCCGGGCATCGGACTGAGCACCTCGGCCTGCCTGGTGTCGCTCCCGCGATGGATCTTGGTTTCCTCGGCCTCGCGCAGATGCCAGGTGCCCCGCTCGTCGGCGATCCACAGATGGCGGTCGGCCTCGGCCCACCGGTACTCGCGGCGCAGCCCGGCCAGCGTCGCACTCATCCGTCGTCGCTCGACTTCCACGCTCGCCGAGAGGTTTTCGCCGTCGCCGACCCGTACCGTGGCGGCCGCCGGCAGGCCGGACACCGAGACGGTCTCGGTGCGCAGCGGCGTGCGCATCGCGGTGCGTACCGGCGCCGCGTCAGCGCCGACGCGCCAGCCCGACGGTTGCGCCCACACGTTGCCTCGCGCGCGACGGGCCAACACCCACTGGACGTACAGCCCGCCCGCCGCGAGCACGTCGTCGGGCGCCGGCAGCGGCGCGAAGTCAGGCAGCCGCTCCTCGAGCAGCGCGGTGTCCAGGTCGCCCGCGCGCACTCGTTCGTCGGCGAGCAGGAAGCGCAGGAATTCGATGTTGGTCTGCACGCCGAGAATCGTCGTCTGCGCCAGCGCCCGGACGAGTTCGGCGAGCGCCTCGTCGCGATCGGCTCCGTGCGCGATCACCTTGCTCAACATCGGGTCGTAGTCGCTGCCCACCACCGTGCCCGCCAGCAGCGACGAGTCAACTCGCACACCGGGACCCGAGGGTTCGAAGACATCGAGCACCCGCCCGCCGGTCGGCAGGAAGCCCCGCCCCGGATCCTCCGCGTACACCCGGGCCTCAATCGCGTGCCCGCGCAACTCGATGTCGTCCTGGGCGAACGTGAGCTTCTCACCGGCGCCCACGCGCAGCTGCCACTCGACGAGGTCCAGCCCGGTGATCGCCTCGGTGACGGGGTGCTCCACCTGTAGCCGGGTGTTCATCTCCATGAAGAAGAACTCGTCGGGTCGCTCGGCGGAGACGATGAACTCCACCGTGCCGGCCCCGACGTAGTCGACGCTGCGGGCGGTGTTGCAGGCCGCGGTCCCGATCCGCGCGCGGGTCTGCGGGTCCAGCAACGGCGAGGGCGCCTCCTCGATGACCTTCTGGTGACGCCGCTGCAGGCTGCATTCACGCTCGCCGAGATGCACCACGTTGCCGTGGCCGTCGGCAAGGACCTGTACCTCGATATGCCTGGGCCGCAACACGAATCGCTCCAGGAACAGAGTGTCGTCGCCGAACGAGGACGCCGCCTCCCGGCGCGCACCGACCAGCGCCTCGGGCAGCCGGGCCGGATCTTCCACCAGCCGCATGCCCTTGCCGCCGCCGCCGGCCGACGGCTTGATCAACACCGGGTAGCCGACGTCGGCGGCCGCGGCGACGAGCTCGTCGTCCGTCAATCCCGATTTCGCCACACCGGGAACCACCGGCACATCGAAGGCGGCGACCGCGTTCTTGGCGGTGATCTTGTCGCCCATCACCTCGATCGCGCGGGCCGGCGGGCCGAGGAACACCACCCCGGCGCGCTCGCATGCGGCAGCGAAATGGGCGTTCTCCGAAAGGAACCCGTAACCCGGGTGAATCGCCTGAGTGCCGGTGCGCGCGGCGGCATCGAGCACCTTCTCGATATCGAGGTAGCTTTCGCGGGCGGGTGCCGCGCCCAGCCGTACCGCCGCGTCGGCTTCCCGCACGTGTCGCGCGTCGGCGTCGGGATCGCTGTAGACGGCCACCGACCGGATACCCAGCCGGCGCAAGGTTCGGATCACTCGCACGGCGATCTCGCCGCGGTTGGCCACTAAGACGGTGTCGAACACTGCACTCACATCCGGAAGACGCCGTAGGAGACCGGTTCCAGCGGCGCCTGGGCGCACACCGAAAGGGCCAGCCCGACATACATTCTCGTATCGGCCGGGTCGATGATGCCATCGTCCCAGAGCCGGGCCGTCGAGTAGTACGGGTTGCCCTGGTCCTCGTACTGGGCCCGGATCGGCGCCTTGAACGTCTCTTCGTCGTCGGGCGACCATGGCTTGCCCGCCGCACTGAGCTGTTCGCCCCGCACCGTGGCCAGCACGGAGGCCGCCTGTTCGCCACCCATCACCGAGATCCGGGCATTGGGCCACATCCACAGAAAGCGCGGCGAGTACGCCCGCCCGCACATCGAATAGTTGCCCGCGCCATAGGATCCGCCGATCACGACGGTCAGCTTGGGTACCCGGGCGCAGGCCACGGCGGTGACCATCTTGGCGCCGTGTTTGGCGATGCCGCCGGCCTCGTAGTCGCGGCCGACCATGAAGCCGGCGATGTTCTGCAGGAACAGCAGCGGAATCTTGCGCTTGTCGCACAGCTCGATGAAATGTGCTCCCTTGAGCGCGGATTCGCTGAACAGCACGCCGTTGTTGGCGATGATCCCGACCGGGTGGCCGTGGATGCGCGCGAATCCGGTTACCAGTGTCTTGCCATATAAGGCCTTGAACTCACTGAATTCGCTGCCGTCGACCAGCCGCAGGATGACCTCGTGCACGTCGTAGGGCACCCGCGGATCGGGCGGGACGACGTCGTAGAGCTCGGTCTGCGCGTGCTTGGGTTCGACCGGCGGCAGCACTTCCCACGGGCTGGGCTCACGCGGACCGAATGTCGCGGCGATCGCACGCACGATGCGCAGTGCATGCTCGTCGTCGTCGGCGAGATGGTCGGTGACCCCGGAGACGCGCGAGTGCAGGTCGCCGCCGCCGAGGTCTTCGGCCGAAACGATCTCTCCGGTAGCGGCTTTGACCAGTGGTGGGCCACCCAGGAAGATCGTGCCCTGCTCGCGGACGATGACGGCCTCGTCGCTCATCGCCGGCACATACGCACCGCCGGCCGTGCACGAGCCGAGCACCGCGGCGACCTGAGGAATCTCCTTGGCGCTCATGGTCGCCTGGTTGTAGAAGATTCGCCCGAAATGCTCGCGGTCGGGAAACACCTCGTCTTGGCGCGGCAGGAAGGCGCCGCCGGAGTCGACGAGGTAAATGCACGGCAGCCGGTTCTGCAATGCGACTTCTTGGGCGCGCAGGTGCTTCTTGACCGTGATCGGGTAGTAGGTGCCGCCCTTGACCGTCGCGTCGTTCGCGACGATCACGCACTCGCGCTGCGACACCCGCCCGATGCCGGTGATGATCCCGGCCCCCGGGGATTCGTCGTCGTACATCCCGTTCGCGGCCAGCGGGGTCAGTTCCAGAAACGGGCTGCCGGGATCGAGCAGCCGGTCCACCCGTTCGCGCGGCAACAGCTTGCCGCGGCTGACGTGACGCTCCCGCGCGCGCTCATTGCCGCCCAATGCCGCGGCCGCCAGCTTGACGTTCAACTCATCGACGAGCCGGCGGTGCTCGTCGGCGAACGACGGTGCGACCTTTGCGGTCACAGTCACGACAGGCCTCCTCGCCGTCACGCGACTTCAGTTAATGATCATTAACTCAGCGAGAATACCATCGGGTGTGCATCCGCGTCCAGGGACGGCTGCCACAGTGCAGCTGAGGCCGGCCTGACCCGAGCCGCGGCGGCGAACGCTCCCTGATAGATCCGGTGTCCCCGGGCGAAGACAACGGGTGTTTGCTTTACCCGGAGTCCCCAAATTGCCTACATTTTTCGTTGATCATCGCTAGCGAGAATGCGCAATCGCCACAGGGGAAGTCATGCCAGGCACGCCGGCCCAAACAAAGGGCGCGTCCGTATTCACCGGTCGACCTTCGTGGCAGGCGCGGATCGGCGCGCCGACGCTGCAACTCTTGCGCTCGATTGTCGGCCTGGTCGGTATTGATCTGGGCGCCAGCATCAACGCATTGATTGCCAGCCGTCACCCGCCGCGGCATACCACCACCCGGGCCCTGGCCGTGCTGGGCCCCGATACCGTTGCACTGCAAGCGAAATCGCGCGCCACACCGGGCGCCAAGTTCACCTTCGACCTGCGCGACGGCGAAATTCACTGCTGGGCCATGGCCTCGTGGCTGCCCGAGGCCCGCGCGGTGCGCTCGCAGATCTACCACCAGTTGCTAGGTTCCTAGCCATGAACCACGATCAGATGGTCGAGCTGTGGGAACGCCACATGGCGAGCGAATTCGCGACCAAGGACGCCGACCTCGCGGTGGCCACGATGGTCGACGACGCGACCGTCATGCATCTGCCGACCATGAGCGGCGGCTCCGGCAGGGAGAACCTGCGGCGCTACTACGCCGACGTATTCATTCCAGGGATTCCCGCCGACACCACCAATGAGCCGATCGCCCGATCGGTCGGTGACGGCTTGCTTGTCGATGAGTTCATCATGCGGATGACCCACGACCGAGTCGTGCCGTTCCTCCTGCCGGGACTGGCTGCGACCGGCAAAACCGTGGAAGTGCCCGCCGTCGTGATCGTCAGATTCCGCGGCGACCTGATGGCAAGCGAACGGCTTTACTGGGATCAGGCCGCATTGCTGCGCCAGCTGGGCCTGATCGATCCGAACCTGCCGGTCGCGGACGTCGCGGCGGTGTCCGGGTATCTGCGCGATCTGAGTTAATCACCAATAACTCGTGCTACGTTAGTGACGATTAACCGAAACTTCCGGAGGGCCGTCATGACAGCGTCCACCCCGGACAGTCCGCCCGGTCAATCCGAACCGCCAAATCGCCGCAGCCAGTTGAAATCCGACCGGCGACTGCAACTGCTGGCCGCGGCCGAACGGCTCTTCGCCGAGCGCGGATTTCTCGCGGTGCGACTCGAAGACATCGGCGCCGCCACCGGGGTGAGCGGCCCGGCCATCTACCGCCACTTCCCCAACAAGGAATCGATGCTGGTCGAGTTGCTGGTCGGGATCAGCGCTCGGCTGCTCGCCGGGGCCCGCGAAGTGACCGCGCGCAGCGCGGACGCGGCCGCAGCGCTGGACGGGCTGATCGATTTTCACCTCGACTTCGCCTTCGGCGAGCCAGACCTGATCCGCATCCAGGACCGCGACCTGGCACACCTGCCCGCGGCCGCCGAGCGGCAGGTACGCAAGGCGCAACGCCAATATGTAGAGGTATGGGTCGGCGTGCTGCGCGAGCTGGATCCGGCGCTGGCCGAAGCCGATGCTCGGCTGGCGGCGCACGCGGTGTTCGGCCTGCTGAACTCGACGCCGCACAGCATGAAGGCGGCGGAAAAGCCGGCCCGCGGGACGCGGTCGCGTGCCGTCATGCGGGCCATGACGATCGCCGCACTGGGAGCCGGGGGCCAAGTCCGCTGAATCGGGCGTCATCGGGAGATTCCACGCCCAGCCGCTCGGCTTAGGTACCCTGCAAACTGTGAGGTGGACATGAACGATCCACGTCGACCCGAGTGGTTTAGTCCCCCTCAAGCGGGGGCGGAACCGACCGGGCCGATTGGCCCGCGGAACGCGCCGCCCGCTGATCCGGCCTATGCCGACCAAGCTCCCTTTGCGCCTACCTACGGCGGCTATGCGCCGCAGTGGGCGCCGAGCCTGAACGAAACCAATACGACGAGGCGGCTGCCGGCGTACTGGCAGCAAGACCAGGACCAGCCCCCACCGGGCGGCTTGCCGCCCGGTGACGTGGGTCCCCCGCCGCCGGAGGGCCCGAGATTGCCGCGTTGGCTGTTGATCGGCGCCGGCGCGGCGGTGTTGTTGGTCGTCGCGCTGCTGATCGCGCTGGTTCTCACCAATGGCGCGCTGAAGACCCAGACCGCGGTGCCGCCGCTACCCGCGATGCCCGGCTCGAGCGAGAGCCCGACGCCGACCCCGTCGACCCGGGCGTCGCGGCCGTCACAGACGGCGCTGCCGATACCGCCGCCGAGCAGCTCGGCCGGATCCGCGCCCACCCCGGGCGCGATGCAAAACGTCGTCTACAACGTCAGCGGCGAGGGACGCGCGATCAGCATCACCTACTGGGATACCGGCGACGTCCTCCAGACCGAGTTCAATGTCTCGCTGCCGTGGACCAAGCAGGTCAGCCTGTCGCAGTCGCCTGCTCATCCGGCCAGCGTCACGATCATCAACATCGGCCACAACGTCACCTGCTCGGTCAGCGTGGACGGCGTGCAGGTGCGCCAACGCCTCGGTGCCGGCATCACGGTCTGCGACGCCGCCGGACGCTAGGCCTGTTCGACCCGTTCGACCGCGGCGGTGTGCCGGGGCGGGACACGGACGGCGATCATCGCGATCAGTCCGGCGATCAGCACCAGCGATATCCCGCCCAGCCCGGCGCGCACCGCGCCGAACACATCGACAAACACCGAGAAAAGCCAGGGCGCCACGAACGCGACGGCTCGGCCCGTCATCGTGTAGAGGCCGAACGCCACGCCTTCCCGGCCGTTGGTGGCCATTTGCAACAGCAGGGCACGCGCCGAGGACTGCGATGGCCCGATGAACAGGCAGAGCAGCAGGCCGCACGCCCAGAAGGCCACCGGACCGGAGAGCACCATCATGGTGAGCGCCATGGCGATGATTGCCACCAGCGACCCGACGATGACCGGTTTGGATCCGATCCGGTGATCGATGAAGCCGCCCGCCACCGCGCCGACGGCGGCGACGATGCTGGCCGCCACACCGAATATCAGCACGTTGGCCTGCGAGATGCCGTACACGTTGACACCCAGCACGGCGCCGAAGGCGAATATCGCCGCAAGCCCGTCGCGGAAGAGCGCGCTGGCGCCCAGGAAGTAGACCAGGTTGCGGTCGCGCCGCCACTCCGCGGAGATCTCGGTCCACAGCTTGCGATAGCCGCCCAGCATGGTCGTCGGCTGGTACACCTCGCCGGTGTCGGGCAGCCGGTGCGCGACGAGAAGCAACGGCAACGCCAGCACCGCCAGCCACGCCGCGGCGCCCAGCATGGCCTCCCGGACGTAGAGCCCGTCGGCCAGGGGCACCCGCAGCAGCCCCCGCACCGCGTCGGGCCCGGAGCCGGAGCCCGCGATGAAGCCGGTGTAGATCAGCAACAACAGCAGGACGCTGCCCAGGTAACCCGACGCCCAGCCCAGCCCCGAGATCCGGCCGGCCGTCTGCGGAGTCGACAGCTGACGCAGCATCGCGTTGTACGGGACGCTGGCCAGGTCACCGCAGGCCGCTGTTGCGCCCAGCAGCACCAACCCGGCCCACAAGTAGGCGGGGCGATCGTGGATCAGGAACATCGCGCAGGTCAGCGTCACCGCCAGGCCGGTCAACACGCTCAGGGCCACGCGTCGGCGATGCGGCGACTCCACCCACACGCCGACCAGCGGCGCCAGCAGCGCAACCGTCAATCCGGCGAGCGCCCCCGCGCGGCCCAGCCAACTCTCCGGCGTGGTCCTGCCGGGCAGGCCCTCTCCCACGCTGCTGGTCAGGTAGACGGAGAACACGAACGTCGCCACGATCGCGTTCAGACCCGTTGACCCGCAGTCCCACAGCGCCCACGCCAGCACCCGAGATCGCGCGACCTCGCCCGCCCCCGGTTCTGGCTGACCCATGCCCGGCACTCTATTTGGTGAGCCGACAAGCCGCCGCCCGCGGCGCCGGCCCGTTGCAGCCATTGTCGTCGAGATTCGGCCGCTGTCTACGATTGGCGCATGCCGGTACCCGCTCCCAGCCCCGATGCACGCGCCGTTGTCACCGGAGCTTCGCAAAACATCGGCGAGGCGCTGGCCACGGAATTGGCCGCGCGCGGACACCACCTGATCGTCACCGCGCGACGCGAAGACAAACTCAACGACCTCGCCGCACGGCTAGCCGAGAAGTACGGCGTCACCGTGGAAGTGCGCGCCGCCGACCTCGCCGACCCGGCAGAACGGGCCAAACTGTGCGACGAATTGGCCACCCGCAACATCTCGATCCTGTGCGCCAACGCCGGTACCGGAACGTTCGGCCCGATCTCCGGCCTCGACCCGGCCGGCGAAAAGGCTCAGGTGCAACTGAATACCGTGGCGGTGCACGACCTTACGTTGGCGGTACTGCCGGGGATGGTCGAGCGCGCGGCGGGCGGCATCTTGATTTCCGGTTCAGCGGCGGGTAATTCGCCGATCCCTTACAACGCGACCTACGCCGCATCCAAAGCGTTCGTCAACACCTTCAGCGAGTCGTTGCGCGGCGAACTGCGCCGCTCGGGTGTGCATGTCACGCTGCTGGCGCCGGGCCCGGTGCGCACCGACCTGCCGGATGACGCCGAGAGGTCACTGGTCGAACGGCTGGTGCCCGACTTCCTGTGGATCTCGACCGAACACACCGCGCGGATCTCGCTGGATGCGTTGGAGCGCAACAAGATGCGCGTCGTCCCGGGCCTGACCTCCAAGGCCATGTCGGTCGGCAGCGGGTATGCCCCCCGCGCGATCGTGGCGCCGATCGTCGGCAGCTTCTACAAGAAACTCGGCGGCGGCTGAGCATTCTCCCGCGAGCGTAACCTGGCGGCGAAAATCGGCCCGATATTTCGCCGTGGCGTTACGCTCGCGTCACCGACGGCGGCGACCGGTGCCGAAGATGCTTTTCACCGCCTCGCGAATCGCGGTGTTGATACCGCTTTTCACGGTCGGGTTCTGCAGCACTTCCTCCCACATGGCCGGGCCCTTCGGCTCGGCCGGCGCGGGCATCGGCGGGATGTCGTACGGGTCAGGAAAAGAAGGCAGCGGGTCGTATTGACCCCGCGGCGCCGGAGCCTCTGGAGCCGATGGTGCCGAGGGTATTTCGGGTTCTGACGGCTGCTGCTTCGTCTGGCCGTACTTGGCTTGCAGCGGGCTGTCTTTCGCCGCCTTGACGATCTCGTCGGTGTCGATGGCGCCCATCAACGAGCGGGGCACCCGCATGCGCGTCCACGCAACCGGTGTCGGTGCGCCCTTTTCGGACAGCACGGTGACGACGGCCTCACCGATGCCCAGCGAGGTCAATGCCGACTCCAGGTCGTAGGCATCGGTTTTCGGATAGGTGCGGACGGTCTTCGACAGCGCCTTCTGGTCGTCGGGGGTGAACGCGCGCAGGGCGTGCTGGATGCGCGCGCCCAGCTGGGACAGCACATCGTTGGGCAGATCGGTGGGCAACTGGGTGCAGAAGAACACCCCCACGCCCTTGGAGCGGATCAGCTTGACGGTCTGCTCGACCTGCTCGAGGAACGCCTTGGACGCGTCGGTGAACAACAGATGCGCCTCGTCGAAGAAGAACACCAGCTTGGGTTTGCCGATGTCGCCGACCTCGGGGAGCTCGTTGAACAGGTCGGCGAGCAACCACATCAGGAACGTCGAGAAGATGACCGGACGCAGTGACTGGCCGCTGAACTCGAGCAGCGAGATGGTGCCGCGGCCCTGGTTGTCGACGCGCAGCAGGTCTTGCGGGTCGAGCTTCGGTTCACCGAAGAAGGTGTCGCCGCCCTCGCCTTCGAGGTTGACCAGCGCACGCAAGATGACGCCGGCCGTCGTCGACGACACCCCGCCCAGCGATTTCAGGTCGGCTTTGCCTTCCTCGCCGGCCAGGTGGCTGATGATGGTGCGAAGTTGATCCAGGGTGACCAGCGAGCGGTTGTTCTCCTTCGCCCAATGGAAGATCAGGCCCAGGGTCGACTCTTGAGTGGCGTTGAGCCCCAACACTTTTGATAGCAACACGGGACCGAAACTGGCGACGGTCGCGCGTATCGGCACGCCGAGCCCGCCGGTGCCCAACGACAGGAACTCCACCGGGAAGCCGGTCGCCGCCCACGCGTCCCCGGTGTCCTTTGCCCGCGCCGCCGTTTTGTCGTTGGCCTCCCCCGGACGGGACAGACCGGACAGGTCGCCCTTCACGTCGGCCATCAGCACCGGAACCCCGGCGGCGCTGAGCTGTTCGGCGATCAGCTGCAGCGTCTTGGTCTTGCCCGTTCCGGTCGCCCCGGCCACCAGACCATGCCGGTTGACGGTGGCGAGCGGGATGTGGATCTGCGCGCTCGGGTCGGCGTTGCCGTCGATGACGACGGTGCCCAGTTCCAGTGCCTGGCCTTCGACGGCGTAGCCGCCCGCGATCCGCTGCGCGGGTCCGGCCGCTGAATCGGTGGTCATCGCGCCCCGCCCCTCTCCCGACGAAAGTTGCAACGCTCAACACTACTTGCCAGGGGGAGACAGGGGCAGGGCTCACGTGGGCATACGCTGAGCGCTGTGCGTGACGAATTGGTATGGATCGACTGCGAGATGACCGGCCTGGATCTGGGAGCGGACAAGTTGATCGAGATCGCAGCCCTGGTCACCGACGCCGATCTGAACATTCTCGGCGACGGCGTCGACGTGGTGATTCACGCCGACGACGCCGCCCTGTCGTCGATGATCGACGTGGTCACCGAAATGCACACCCGCTCGGGGCTGATCGACGAAGTGCGGGCATCGACCGTCGACCTGGCCACCGCCGAGGCGATGGTGCTCGAATACATCGGCAAGCACGTCAAGCAGCCCAAGACGGCGCCGCTCGCGGGCAATTCGATCGCCACTGATCGGTCGTTCATCGCCCGCGACATGCCCGCCCTGGACTCGTTTCTGCATTACCGGATTATCGACGTCAGCTCGATCAAGGAACTCTGCCGCCGGTGGTACCCCCGCGTGTACTTCGGCCAGCCGGCCAAGGGGCTGGCCCACCGGGCACTGGCCGACATCCGCGAGTCCATCCGCGAGCTGCAGTTCTACCGCCGGACCGCGTTCGTGCCCCTGCCGGGGCCATCTACCAGCGAAATCGCGGCAGCGGCCGCCGATCTAGCGGGCACCGACGGCGCAGCACAGCCAATTGATTCGGCCGTCGAGCCACCGAACCGCTAGTATCGACAGTCGCCGCCTCTTAGGCGGCCGTGGTGGGTGTAGTTCAGCTGGTAGAGCGTCAGGTTGTGATCCTGAATGTCGCGGGTTCGAGTCCCGTCACTCACCCCACAAGGTCAGAGGGCTTATCCGCCCTCTGACCTTTTTGCTTGTCCGCGACCATAGCCGGCTCGGCGGGGCCGGAATCGACGTGCGGCCGGTGTCGAACCCGGTCACCTATTGCGTTGTGGCGCAGCGGCCTTGCCACCCGGGCAGCGGCCCGGTTCACCCCGGCACCCGGGGACGATGAAACGCCGCCACCGATGTTTGCCAGCGCCATGTCTATTCAAGATCGCATGGCGTACTATCACCCCATTGCATAGGTACGGAGTGGTCATGTCTGGTCTGAAGTACAAGGTCGTCCTCGCCCTGGTCCTCGCGTTCACTGCCCCCGCGGCATCGGGGTGCACGTTCACCGTCGTGTGCGACCCGCTCTTCACCTGCGCATAGCGGTCTGCGGCGGCCGACTATCCTGCGCGGCGCGTAAAGCGACTGCGCCGCAGTCGAACTCATGTATCTGTTGTAATCTGTTGCGCCGCAACTAGTTCGTCGACGCAAAGCCAAGCGCTCCCGCCGGCGTGACGATATGCTGACCGGATGGCCGAGGCGCCGGCACGAGCAAGTCGGTGGTCCGCATTCCGCAATGCCTTCTCCAACGCGAATATCGTCAGAGCGGAATCGTCGATCGCCGCCGGGGTGGTCGCCCATGTGGCCTGGGTGTCGACGATGTTGGTCGTCACCTTCGACCTACGCGGCCCGATCGGCCCCGGCTGGTTCCTGATCGTTCGGCAGATCGCGGGGGCGATCAGCGCCCCGGTCTATGCCGCCCTGGCGGGCAGGTTCCGGCGCGAGCGCGTACTGGCCGGCTCGATCATCGCCCGCGGAGCCGCAGTGGCGCTTGTGATTCCGCTGTTGGGACACCACACCGTGACCGCGCTGCTGTTTGCGGTGATCGCGTTGGAAGGGTTCACCCAGTCCGCCCCGAAGGCACTGAACGACGCCCTGATGCCGTGGCTGGCCGACTCTGCCGCCCAGCTGGTCGCCGCGAACGCCGTTTCCGCCCTGCTCGAGACCTCCGGGGTGTTGGTGGGTGCGGGTGTGGCCGCGGTGGCCCTGGGGTCCTCCGGACCCACCGCCGCGTTGGTGACCATCGTGGCGTTTTGCGCGCTGGGAGCGTGGCCGCTTCTCACCATTCGCGGGATAGACACCCGGGTGCGCAACGAAGGCTCCCGAGTCGTCAACGAACTCGCCGGTGGAATCGGTGTCCTCCGGAGGTCGACGAACGCCCGGGTAGTGGTCGCCGTCATGGCCATCACCGCGTCGCTGACCGGTACCGCGCAAAGCATCGTCACCAGCATCACGACCGACCTGCTGCACATGGGCGCGTCGGGGACGCCGGTGCTGATCGGGGCGGTCGGCATCGGCGGACTGGTGGGCGGCATCGCCAGTCTCTCGCTCGGTCGCCACTCGATGTCGCTCCCGATGGTCGCCGGATTTCTCGGTTGCGCACTGGTCTTGTTCGCCCTCGCGGTGACCTCGGCGCAGGCTCTGGCCATCCCGCTGCTGAGCGTGTTCGGCATCGGGATCGCGTATCAAATCGTGTGCGGGCGCACCCTGCTGCAGCGCAGCGCGTCGGGGCGGTCGCTGGACCTGCTCGCCGGAATCAACGCGGTGATCGCCGTCTCGGTCGTCGGCGTGGCCGGGTTCTGCGCCGCTCAGGTCAACGCCGCGATCGGGGTGCGCGGGACGCTGCGGGTGGCAGCCGGTTTGGCGCTGCTGGGTGCGATCTACGGCCTGTGGCGCGTCCTGCGGGTGGAACGCCGCTCTCCGGTGCAGCGCGAGGAACTGGACGCCATCAGGAGCGTGCAAGCGTTCCGGCCGTTGTCGGTCGCGGCCACCGACCAGCTTGCCTCGGCCTTGATCGCCGTCGCGGCCGCCGAGGGCGATGTCGTTGTCCGGCAAGACGACTCCGCCGACGACATGTTCCTGATCGGCTCCGGCGTCTTCGAAACCGTCGTCGACGGCCGGCCGGTGCGAACGCTGCAGGACGGTGACCACTTCGGGGAGATCGCCCTGCTGTTCGATGTGCCCCGCACCGCCACGGTGCGGTGCCTGCAGCCGGGCACGCTCTGGCGGCTACGCCGGGAAGATTTCCTGCGCGCCATCACCGGAAATTCGACCACCCAGGACGCGATCAAGGCGATCGTCGAGCAGCGGCTGGAGCACGCCGGCAGCATCGGGCCCAAGCCCGAGGGTTAGGGCGTCAGGTGTTGGCGTTGCCGGCTTTCCACTGCGGCCAGGGGATGTTCCAGTCGCCCAGGCCCTCGGTGCCGGGCAGCGTCGACCCGACCGTGTTGACGACCTCGACGATGTCCCCGCTCTTGCTGTGGTCGTAGAACCACTCGGCGTTGCTCGGGCTCACGTTCAGGCAGCCGTGGCTGGTGTTGGTATGGCCCTGCGCACCAACCGACCACGGCGCGGAGTGCACGAAGACGCCGCTGTAGGACATCTGGGTGGCCCAGTCGACTTCGGTGCGATATCCGTTGGGTGAGTTGACCGGAACGCCGTAGGTCGACGAGTCCATGATGATGTGCCTGTACCGGCCGCCGATGATGTAGAAGCCGTTGGCCGTCGGGGTGCTGTCCTTGCCCATCGAGGTGGGCATCGTCTTCACGACTTCACCGTTGACCCGGACGGTCACGATCTTGGTGTTGTCGTCGGCGGTCGAGATGACCTCGTCACCGATGGTGAAGTGGGTCTTGACGTTGTCCTCGCCGAACATCCCGTCGCCCAAATCGACGCCGTAGGTGTTGACCGCCACGTCGACCGCGGTTCCCGACTTCCAGAAATGCTCTGGGCGCCAACGCACTTCGCGGTTGTTCAGCCAGTAGAACGCGCCCTCGACGGGCGGGTTGGTGGTGATTTTGATCGCCTTCTGCGCGGCGGCGCGGTCGGCGATGTTCTCGTCGAACCGGATCGCCACCGGTTCGCCGACGCCCACGACCTCGCCGTCGCCCGGAGCGACGTACGGCATCGTCAGGTGTGCGGGCGAACTGGTCGAGAAGCTCATCTGGCGGCTCGCCGCGCCGCCCAGCCCGGTCGCCTTGACGTTCAGCGTGTAGTGCCGGTTGTAGCCGAGCTGCTCGGTGGTCGACCAGCGCAGTCCGTCGGGGCTGAGTTGGCCGGCGATCGCACGGCCGTTGTCGTTGACCATCGTGACCGACGCCAGCACGCCATCGGCGACGTTCACCGTGACCGGCGCATCGACGGTGACACCGACGGCGCCGTCCGACACCGAGGAGGTGAGCTTGGGGACCAGCAGATCGGCAAACGGTGTGCCCTTGTCGAAGATGATCTTCGGCGGCGTGGCGGCCTGGTTGCTGCTGCAAGCGACACCGATTACGGCAAACATGACCAACCCAGCAGCCAGCCACGATCGACGTCTACGCAAAGGCGCCATCAAGTGACCTTCCACAATGTTCAGGCTTATGTACGGTCACCGCTGACCGGAGAATACTTGCAAATATTCTAATGGGTTACGCCCGGTGCTCATGGCAACTCAACTGGTTTATCCGGCCCGTGACCTTAAGCCGGCGTCGATCACGTCCGCAAAACGTGGCAGCGTCGCCCGTCGCGCCGGCTCTACACTGGAAGATCCAGCGATTTCGCGCTGCGACAGGATGCCTGTTAAAGTCGCAACGCAATCTCGGCTGACCAAGCGCCGTTAGCTCAGTTGGTAGAGCAGCTGACTCTTAATCAGCGGGTCCGGGGTTCGAAACCCTGACGGCGCACCACAATTTCAGGTTGTGGGAGCAACAATCCGCCGGGCCGCCTCCACAGCGGCCGCGCGGCGCGCGGTAATCACCGCAACATCGGCCGTCTCAGCGTCGGGATGCGGCGATTGCGCCCAGGCCAAGGCGATGCCGAACAAGAGCACCAGCAAGTCCATGGGCTGCCAGAAGGCGTCCACGTAGCCCGCCGCCTGGGCCGCCTCGATGGTGGCGATGTCGCGGGCCGCGACGGATTCACGACCCTCGACGGGCGGCGGGTCGAACACCAGACCCTCCAGGTTGGCCCAGGTCATCATCCGCAAGTGCTCGGGCCGTCGACAGGCCAGGTCGTAGATGTCGCCCACGAATTCCGGCACCGCGTCCGCACGCAGCGTGACGGCGGCGAAGAACTCCGCCATGTCGGCGGCGACCACCCCGCGGAACAGCGTCTCCTTGTCCTTGAAGTGCGCGTAAAGGCGCTCCTTGCTGGCGTCCGCGGCGCGCGCAATGCGATCGATCCGGGCGCCGGCCAGCCCGTACTGCGCGAACTCCGACCGCGCGGCCGTCAGGATCGTCTCGCGCAGTTCGGTCGTGGTCCGCATGAGCAGGATCATATCCCATACGAACTAGTTCGTTCGGTATAGTGGTGTCATCTTTCCCGAGCCCGAGCCGAGGTTGCCGTGAACATGCCGATCGATATCGATGCCGTGATGAACCATCCACACCGCGCGCAGTTCTTGCGTGTCGTGCTCGAGAAGGTTCATGACGGCGTCACGCCCCTGATCGACCTGTGGCGGCCCTACGTCGCCGGCCTCGAGACGCTGCCGGGAGACGGCCGATTCCTGTTGGTAGGCAACCACACTCAGTTCATTGGCGGTGAAGTGCTGCTGATTCCACACTTCGTGCGGCGCGCGCTGGGGGTTCGGGTGCGGCCGCTGGCGGACCGAAGGTTCTCCCAACGGCCCGGGTTCGGGCACGATCTGATCACCGCCTACGGCGGCGTTGTCGGTGCGCCGGAGACCGCACGAGAACTGATGCGGCACAACGAGACCATCCTGGTTTTCCCGGGCGGGGGCCGAGAAATCGCCAAGTTCAAAGGCGAGGAGTACCACCTCAATTGGCGCGGCCGTTCCGGGTTCGCCCGCATCGCCGTGGAAAACGACTACCCGATCGTTCCCGTCGGCTTGGTCGGCGGCGACGACGTCTACAAGAGCCTGGTTACCCGCGACAGCAGAATGGGCCGGCTCAGCCAGGCCCTCAGCACGAGACTGTCCGGCAATGCGGATATGGCGATGCCGTTGATGCGCGGCGTCGGACCCACGTTCATCCCCCGCCCACAGCGGATGTATCTGAGTTTCGGTCAGCCGATCGACACCGCGAAGCCAGAAAACGCATCGACCGAGAATTGGGTGGAATCGGTGCGCACCGCGACCCAGCAATCGCTGGAGACGATCCTGAGCGATCTGCTGGCCGTCCGCGCCAACGACCCTTACCGCGAGCTCAACCCACTGGCCTGGCCCCACGCGGTGGCGGTCGGCTGAGCCAGCCCACTCATTCGGCGGGGGCGAGACCCACGTAGGAAGAACTCATCGCGGGCGACTGCGAAAGCGGGTCGTGTTTCGACCCGTCGATCAGCAAGTTGCGGTTGACCCCGAACGACTCCGGCGCGCCGCCGCCGCGGGGATCGAAAGTCCTTGAGCCCCAGCCGTGGTCGACGATCACGACACCACGACGCGGCTGATCGCTGATCAGTGCGGGCAGTTCGATCTCACCGACGGGTGAGAACACCTTGACCCGGTCTCCGGTCGCGATGCCCAGCGGTGCGGCATCGTCGGGATGAATCACCACTTCGTTGCGTTTGCCGGACGGGTGCAGTCCCGGCAGGTCGTTCATCCACGAGTTCATGGAATGCCGGTGTCGCCGGTTCGCCAACTGGAACGGGTAGCCCGGCGGGGCGCACGGATGCGGATCGGCCAGCAGTTCCCGGCACCTGGCCAGGAATTCCGGCGGCGCGGCGTGCACCATCTTGTCGTCGGTCTTGAGCGCGGCCTTGAAGTGGCCGTATTCGGGCTTGCCGAAGACGAAACCGTGCGGATGGGCCACGATGTCGCGCCACTTCACCTTGCGGCCGGTGGCCACCAGCAGGCGGTCGATCCACTGCGGGTTGAATTCCAGCGCAGGCCGTCTTGTGATCCTGGCGAGCGTGCGCGATGCCTTGACGAAGCCGTTGACACCCTTGATGCCGAACAACGGCTTGCGCATTGCCAGCGCGAGGTCGGTGAAGATCCGCCACTCCGGCCGCGCACCCGGGGGCGGCTCGATGGCCTTGAGGCCATAGATGGCGAACGGCTCGTCGTGCAGACCACTGGTGAGGGCGTGCAGGTCGTCGCGTTCCAGCCAGTGCACGACGGGCAGCAGCCAGTGCGCGTGCCGGTGGCTTTCGCGCTGGACCAGGTCGACGGCCACCAGCAGGTCAAGGTCCGCCAGGGCCTGATCCAGTTTGGCGCCGTCGGGTCCGGCCACCACCGGATTGCCACCATTGATGATCATCCCGCGGATCTGTCCGTGGCCGGGCGTGGTGATCTCGTCCGGCAATTCGTCGAGGCCGTGATGGCCGGCGACCATGTCACGACGCTGCAACCTGGATTTGTGCGCGACCGGCTTGGCCATCATGTCGAAGAGCTTGAGCGAGTCCACGTAGCCCTGCTCGTAGCGGCGACCGCCCGGCCGATCCATCCGCCCGGTAATGACGTTGAGAACGTGACCGAGCCACTCGCCGATGGTGCCGGCCAGATGCAGCGACACCCCGGTCCGGGTCACCACCATCGCGCCGCGCGCCGCCGCGAAATCGCGTGCCACCGCTTCGATCTGGGTTCGCGGGATGTCGCACCGGGCGGCGAGGTCGTCGAGGTCGGCCTCGGCGACCAGGTTGCGCAGTTCGGGTACGCCCGTTGCCAATTCGAGGCAGTCCTGCCGATGTTCGCGTCCCTCGTCGAGGATGACCTTGACCATGCCGAGCAGTAGCGCCCAGTCCTGCCCCGGCCGGACGGCCAGGTGCATGTCCGCCTTGGCCGCCGTCTCGGATCGAACCGGATCGACCACGACGACCGTCGCGCCCTGCCGCTGCCGGTCCAGGGTGCGCTTCCACCCCGCCGGGACCGTCTCCAGCCAATTCCAGGCGCTGACCGCCGGGTTGGTCCCCACCAGCAGGAAGTAGTCGCAGTAGTCGATATCGGACACCGGCGCCATCAGCTGGGAGCCATACATCGCCGTGGCGACGACGTGCATCGCGTTCTGGTCGACGGAACCGACGAAGTAGCGGCTGTAGCTGCCGAGCGCATCCATGAACGCGGTCATGAACATGACGTTGGGCGCCGAGAAGGCCGCCGCATTGCCCCAGTAGCAGCCGACGGCATCGGGGCCGCCGGCTTCGATAAGCGCATTCATCCGGGTGGCGATATCGGTGATCGCCTCTTCCCAGCTGGCCTCCACATAGCTATCGCCGACGCGGCGCATCGGGGCCAGGATGCGCCGCGGGTGTTCGACCATCTGATTGGCGGTCCGGCCTTTGGCGCAGAAGTCGTGCCAGCTATGCGGATTCTGTTTGTCGGCCGAGATCTTCAGCACCCGATTGTCTTTGACCGTCACCTCCACGCCACACGACGCCAGGCAGTACCTGCAGAACGTATGCACCGTTTTGGCATCCGCCAATTCGCTTTCGGTCCGCACTGCCGGGACGGTGCTCTCCAACGCGGTCATCGACTCACCTCACAGGTCGGCCGGGGTCTGAAATGCCTGGTCGGGCATCGGGGGCTGCGCAAGTGAGTCTAAACCTAATCGCCTTAGATTAGGTTGCGCTCCCGCGAATTCGACAACCGTCATCAGACATCCGCCGAAAGAGCAGCGCGTTGTCGTTGGCCGCAGGAAAGACACCCCACCGTGCCCGATCCAGCCCAGTTCCACAGGGTAGACACGCAACAACAAATGCATGATCGTCGTGTCGAGCACAAGGATCAGTTCCGCCAAGCGCTCTCGCTCTAGACAAACCACATTGGCCTATGTGTATGGTCGCCAGTCAGGGCAGCCATTCCGACCGGCCGGAAGGTGGCGCAATGGAGACTTGTACTGCCGAATACGCGCGTCTCACCGCCAAGATGGGCGGACTCGACTGTGCCGGTAACCCTTTCATCACGCTGAGAAACCCGTTCTCGCTGCAGCACTGGACGCTGCCGCTGATCGAGGTGACCCTCGCCGTCGGCGCCATCGCCTGCCTAGTGCATGCCCTGGGGTGGCGACGCGCTCAGGGTGACTCGTCCAATCTCGTGATCTGGTTCGCCGGCATCTTCTGCCTGCTGCTGATCGAACCCGTCGCCTATTTTCGGCAGTGGTTCGGCGTGGAGAAATCGATGGGCCTGGCGTTCGTACACAACCAATTCAGCGTCCAGTTTCTGTACGACCGACTGCCGCTCTACATCGTGGCCATGTACCCGTTCTTCGGGTACGCGTCGTGGGTTCTGGTGCAGCGCACCGGAATATTTCGCCGCTACAACGCCCTCGTCGGCGCGCATTGATGATGTATTGCTCGAACGGCACAGCGAAAAAGGTGAACAGGTTGCCGAATACCCCCACCAGCGGGTTTGCCGGCTGCCACTGGAACGGCAGGGCGGCATCAAAGGTCCACGGCATCTTGCGAATAGCCAGATCGGTCATTTCCGCATCCCCAGGCTCGTCGACGGGCTTCGTCAGAGCATACATTTTTGGTTTTTGTATGGTATTGATTTTTCCACCCGTCACCATCCACGTGCGGTAAGGGCGTATGGTCTAGAGAACGCGAGCCAGCGCCGCAAGGCGCCTGCCGCTCCCAACGGCGAGGAACGGGTATGTCATACGACACGATCATCCGCAACGGACGGTGGTTTGACGGGACGGGAGCGCCCTCGGCTATCCGCAATATCGGAATTTCGGGCGGGCACGTGACCGCGGTCTCGACCAACGACCTCGACGAAGCCGGTTGCCGCAACGTCATTGACGCATCCGGAAAGTGGGTTGTCCCCGGGTTCCTCGACATTCACACGCACTACGACATCGAGGTCCTCGAAGGCCCCGGGTTGGCAGAGTCGGTCCGGCACGGCGTGACGACTGTGGCCACGGGATCGTGCTCGATATCAACCATTCACGTCGACGCCGAAGACGCCGGCGACCTATTCGGCCGGGTCGAGGCAATTCCGCGCGAACACGTGATCAAGTCAATCGGCGCACACAAGACGTGGAACAGCGGCGAGCAGTACATCACCGCCATCGAGGACCTGCCGCTGGGCCCAAACCTGTGCTCCTTCATCGGACATTCGGACATCCGCACCGTCACGATGGGACTCGACCGCTCCACCAACGACGACATCAAACCCACCCGCGCCGAAATCGCACGCATGGAGCGGATGCTGACCGACGCGCTGGACGCCGGCTTCATCGGGTTGTCCACCAACCAGCTTCGGTTCGACAAACTCGACGGCCAGACCTGCCGGTCCCGCACCCTGCCGTCGACCTACGCGAAATGGCGCGAAAACCGTCGGCTCAAGAAATTGGTGCGCGACCGGGGCCGCATCCTGCAATCGGCTCCCGACATCGCGATGCCGGTGAATCTGGTCTTTCAGGCACTGCAGTCGATCGGCCTGTATCGCAAGCCGCTGAAGACCAGCCTGCTGGCCGCGGCGGACGCCAAGTCAAATCCTGTCGCTTTCTACTTCCTCAAGGGATTGGCCACGGCTGTCAATTCGCTCGGCGCCAACTTCCGCTTCCAGCATCTCCCGGTACCGTTCACCGTCTACGCCGACGGCATCGACTTCGTCATCTTCGAGGAGTTCGGATCGGGGCAGGAAGCGATGCACCTGGCGGACTGTCTGGAACGTGATGAGTTGATGCGCGACGAGGCCTACCGGCGGCGGTTCCGCAAAGACTATGACCAGAAGTTCGGAATTCGGGTGTGGCACCGCGACTTTTTCGACGCGATGATCACGGATTGCCCGGACTCGACCGTCATCGGAAAGTCGTTCGGTGAGGTCGGCCTTGATCGCGGCGGCCTGCACCCTGTCGACGCGTTCCTCGACCTGGTCCTCGAGCATGGCACCAAACTCCGCTGGTTCACCACCATCTCCAACCACCGCCCCGAGGTGCTCAAGAAATTCGCCACGGAGCCCTACATCCAGTTGGGGTTCTCGGATGCCGGTGCGCACCTGCGGAACATGGCCTTCTACAACATGGGCCTACGGCTGCTCAGACACGTGCGGGATGCGGAAAATGCCGGAACTCCGTTCATGTCAATCGAATACGCCATCCACCGCCTCAGCGGCGAGATCGCCGACTGGTACGGACTCGACGCCGGCCACCTACGGGTCGGCGACCGGGCGGATCTGTCGATCATCGATCCCGAGCGCCTCGATGACTCCCTGGACGAGTACGCCGAGGAGCGCGTCGAACAGTACGGTGGGTTGTCGCGCATGGTGAATCGCAACGACGCCACCGTCGTTGCGGTGTTCATCGGCGGCCAGCAGGTGGTGGCACACGGCCGACCCACCGAAATCCTCGGGAAGGTACGCACCGGCAGCTTCCTGCGCGCAGGCCGCCGATCACCCGCGGCGGCCGCGCAGTCGGCGGAGCCCAGCGCGCGCGAGGAACGCTCCGCCGCCTCCTCCGTCTGACCATGGACTGATGCCATCGCAACGTCCCGGTAGTGGACGTATGGGATCCTGTTCGCTGATGCGAACACATGGGTGGTCCGGTGCGACGCCGGCCAACGACGAGGAAGCGATCGCCCGTCTCCTCGACGCCACGCGGCGCAGGATCGATCGGTCCGGCACGGACTTCGGCATTTCCGATGTGGCGAAGGACGTCGGCGTCACCCGCCAGACGGTCTATCGCTACTTCCCCAGCACCGAAGCGCTGCTGGTCGCGACGTCAATCGCCGAGGCCGGCCCGTTCCTGGACAGCTTGGCGGCGCACGTGCACAAGATTCACGAGCCGGCCGACGCGGTTGTCGAGGCAATGGCGCACACCCTGGAAAGGCTTCCGCACGAGCGGTACCTGAGCCTGCTGCTGACCCCCGGCAAGGCCAGCACCTTCTCGGCAGGCGTCACCTCCGAGACGGCCATGACCTTCGGCCGCTCAATAGTGGAGAGGTTCAACGTCGATTGGGCCAGTGCGGGCATCGCCGACGATGAACTCGACCGACTCGTTGAGTTCATGCTGCGGATCTTTCAGTCGTTGGTCATCGACCCGGGGCGCCCACCACATCGCGGCAAGGAATTGCGGGCATTCCTGCATAGGTGGGTTGCGCCGGCCATCTCCCTCAACGCTGCGGCAGCTACGCCGGCCCGGACGGGTAAGGGCACGACTAAGCGTGCGCCACAACCGAAGTCGCGCCGCCAGCCATCCGTTCCGCGGAAGTGATCATCGCCGCCAGATGTCGTCCGCCGCGGCCGCGTCCTTCGCGGTATCGACGCCGAGTTCGGTTGTCGGACCCGAGAATCCGTAAATCGCGATCTTGAAGGGAATGGGCTCGGGCGCCGTGCTCATTGCGTCTCCTTCACCTGCGTTGGCCACGATGCTAACCTACGACTAGACATCGCTGGAGATCTGTCTAGTCATTCGGAGGAATTGTGTCCCACCCTGCCTCGACATCCGCACCGAAGGACCTGGACCGATTGCTTGGTCTGCCGTTCGACGACTCCGATGACGTAATCCAGGCGGCCGTTGATCAGGCGAGCGTTCCGGCGCTGCTGATGTCGATGGTTCACATGACCGGCGACATGGGTCTGCTCGACGAGCTTCCACGGCCGTTCATGCTCATCGCGATGGATCTGCAGGGCGCTATGAGCGAGCCTGACAAGGAGTTGGTACGCAAGCGTGCCTTCGACGTGATTCGCGACTACCGCGACCGCGGCTGTCCGCCCCCGTTCGTGCCGAACGCTGAACAGATGCGGGTGATGTTCGAGACGATATCCGCCGGACAGGTCACCGAGGAATACCTGGAATACGTCGCCGCGGACCTGCGGTTCAGCGATGCCGATCAGTGTGGGCCGGTACTGTCGTCGACACCCGAGCAGCGCGCTGACTTCCCCGTCGTCGTCATCGGGTGCGGTGAGGGTGGGCTGCTGGCCGGGATCAAGCTCCAGGCGGCGAACATACCGTTCACGATCATCGAAAAACAGTCGGGCATCGGCGGAACATGGCTGGCCAATCGCTATCCGGGTTGTCGCGTAGACATCGCCAGCCAGTACTACGCGTACTCATTTGAGCCACTTGACCATTGGACGCATTACTTCTCCGAACAGCCCGAGATCCTGCGGTACCTCGACGAAGTCGCCACCCGCTACAACATCGCCCGCAATGTGCGATTCAACACCGAGGTGATCGGCGCGGACTGGGACGAGGAATCGGCAACCTGGCGGGTGACGACCCGCGGGGCGGACGGCGGGCAGGAAATGCTGACCGCGCGTGCCGTGATCTGCGCGGTCGGCCAGTTCAGCAACTCGGTGATTCCGGACATCAAGGGCGCCAAGGACTTCCGCGGGCCGTCATTCCACACCGCGGATTGGCGCGACGATATCGATCTGACGGGTCAGCGGGTCGCGGTCATCGGGGCCGGCGCCAGCGGATTCCAGCTCGTGCCCGCGATCGCCGACTCGACTCAACACGTCGACGTGTACCAGCGCACGCCGCAGTGGATGGCGCCCAACCCTATCTACCACGACGCCATCCCCGACGGAGCCAGGTGGGCGATCCGCCATCTGCCGTACTACGGAAGATGGTCGCGGTTCGTGTCGTGGTGGCCGATCGCCGACGCGCTCGACGAACAGGTGAAGATCGACCCGGCCTGGGACAACGGCGGACTCTCGTGCAGCGAGTCGAACCACGCGATCCGCGAGATGTTCATCGCGTGGATGCGGGTCTTCTGCGCCGACGAGGAACTCCTGACGAAGGTGACCCCGAACTATCCCCCAATGGGTAAGCGGACCTTGCAAGACAACGGAACCTGGCTCACGACACTGCAACGCGAGGACGTCGAGCTGATCACCGACGGCATCATCGAGATCACAGCTGACGGAGTGCGGACCATCGATGGGGTGCATCGACCCGCCGATGTGCTGGTGTGGGCCACCGGATTCGACGTCAATCACCAACTCGGACCCATCAACGTTCGCGGGCTCGATGGCGTCGAACTCAACACGGCCTGGGGCGATTCCGCGTACGCCTATCTGGGCGTCACGGTGCCGGGCTTCCCGAACTTCTTCTGCATGTTCGGGCCGGGCACCAACGCGGTGAACGGCGCCAGCATCATCTACAACTCGGAGTGCCAGATGCGCTACATCATGGGTTGTATCGACATGGTGCTGGCGGGCGGCTTCGCCTCGGCTATGCCACGGGCGGACGTATGCGACGAATACAACCGCCGCAGCCAGGAGCGGCTGAAGGAGATGGTGTACACGCACCCGGCGGTCTCGAGCAGCTACTACAAGAACGCGGCGGGCCACGTACCCACGTTGTACGGGTTCCGCATCTTCGACTATTGGAGATGGACCAACCGTCCAAACCCCGACGACTACGAGTTGCAATGCGCGGGTGCGTCTCTCAAGCAGAAGGCGTGATGCTAGTCCAGCGCGCCGGCCCGCAACCCCGCCGCTGCGGATTTGTCCGTTCCGGTAGACGGGATATCCCTACGCATTGGCGGTCATTAGCTGTAGTTTCTTCGTGGCGCCGATGCCGGACCGTCGGTCGGCGCCCCTGGTGAAATGCCGCGCTTAAGGAGCTGCAATGGGGTTCATCCAGCCCAACCTGCCCGTCGTCGACGTGGCCGAGTGGAGCAAGCTCCCACGCGCCGAGCGGATCATCCCGATGCAGCGCCATGTCGCCCAGAACGGTTTCGGTACTCCCCTGATCATGCATGTGATGTACGGCGTGAAGATCGCGCTCTACATCTTGGGCGGCTGGTTCTTCGGTTGGTGCACGACGGGCGTCGGCGGCTTCACCGACGTCACCGCGTGGTGGTCGGAGCCGATCGTGTTCCAGAAGGCCGTGCTGTTCACGATGCTGTTCGAAGTCGTCGGTCTCGGTTGCTGTTTCGGGCCGCTGGCCGGACGTTACTTCCCCCCGATGGGATCGATCCTGTACTGGCTGCGGCCCGGCACCATCCGGCTGCCACCCTGGCCTGACCGTGTCCCGCTGACCATGGGCATCGACCGGACCCCGTTCGACGCGTTGCTCTACGGCGCGCTGCTGGTGTTGCTCGCGACGGCGCTGGTATCCGACGGCTCCGGCCCAATTCCAGCTCTGGACACGGTGATTGGTGTGCTGCCGCGGTGGCAGACCATCGCCATCCTCGCCGTGCTGGCCGCGATCAGCTTGCGCGACAAGGTGATCTTCCTGGCCGCCCGCGCCGAGGTGTACGGGCCGCTGGCGCTGCCGTTCCTATTCTCCGGCGCCGACATCGTGATCGGGGCCAAGCTCGTCTTCATGGCGATCTGGATCGGCGCGGCCACCTCGAAGATCACCAGACACTTCCCGTTCGTGATTTCGACGATGCTGGCCAACAACCCGTTCCTGCCGTCGGGTGTGCTCAAGCGGTCGCTGTTCAAGCACTATCCGGACGACCTGAGGCCCAGCGCACTGTCGGGCTTTATCGCGCACTTCTCCACTGCGATCGAGGGTTTGGTGCCGCTGGCACTGCTCTTCTCACACGGCGGCTGGCCCACAACAATCGCCGCGTTCGTGATGATCGTGTTCCACCTGAACATCCTGCTGGCCTTCCCGATGGGCGTGCCGCTGGAGTGGAACGTGTTCATGATCTTCGGCGTGCTGTGGTTGTTCGTGGCGCACGCACCCATCGGGCTGCCGGACCTAACCAGCCCCTGGCCCGTCGTGCTGTTGGCGGTCATCACGACAGTCGTCGTGGTGGGAAACCTGTTCCCGCACAAGGTTTCCTTCCTGCCAGGTATGCGCTACTACGCCGGCAACTGGGACACCACGCTGTGGTGCGTGAAGCCGTCGGTGGACGAGAAGTTCCGCGTCGGCTCCCGGGCGCTGGGCCCGATGCAGCACCTGCAGCTCGAGCGGTTGTATGGGAGCAAGGAGGAGACGCTGATCCCGCTGCACCTGGCGTTGGCGTTTCGCGGCATGAACACCCACGGGCGCGCGCTGCTCACGCTGGTGCACCGCGCGCTGGCCGGCTACGACGAGGACGACTACAACCTGTGCGAGGGCGAGGTGCTCTGCTCGATGGTGCTCGGCTGGAACTTCGGCGACGGGCACATGCACAACGAGTGCCTGATCGAGGCGTTACAGCAGCGGTGCGGCTTCGAGCCCGGCGACGTGCGGGTGGTGATTCTCGACGCGCAGCCCATCCAAACGCAGACCCAGGAGTACCGGTTGGTGGACGCGGCGACGGGCGAATTCGAGCGCGGCTACGTCGATGTCGACGACATGGTCACCACCCAGCCGTGGGCCGACGACCTGCCGGTGCACGTGCAGCGCAGTGCCGCACCCGATACCGCCTGATTCAGCCGCGCCCCGACGACAGCAAGCGGCGCGCTGCCAGATCCAGCGCGTAGCCGATGACACCGATGACCACGATCACGGCGACCACCTGACCGTAGGCCAGCTGATCGCGTGCGTTGAGGATCTGATAGCCCAAACCGGAACGCACACCGAGCATTTCGGCCGGCACCAGCACCACCCACGCGATGCCCAGCGCGACCCGTAGGCCGGTTTGCAGGTGCCCGCGGATGGCGGGCAGCACCACGACCGTCAGCTGCTCAATTCGAGTCGCCCCAAACGATTTCGCCACCTGTAGGTAGCCGGGGTCGACGCTGTGCACGCCGGCCGCGGTGTTGATCAGGATCGGCCACACCGCCGCCGCGGCAATCAGGAAAATGACCGGCTCGTTGCCGATTCCGAAGATTGCCACCGAGATCGGAGCCCACGACAGCGGCGAGATCATGCGCAGAAATTGGATGACGGGACGAGTGGCGCGATCGGCGGTGTCGCTGAGCCCGACGAACAGTCCGGCGGGAATCCCGATGACCGCGGCCACCAGCAAGCCGACCAGCAGCCGCCACAGGCTTACCTCGGTGTCGGACAACAGCACGCCCCGCTTGTACAGCTCGACCAACGATTTGGCCACCTGGCCCGGTGTGGTCTGGTGCAGCAGCGACTGCCCAGATGCCAGCACGGCGGTGACAAGCCACCAGAGGGCAACCGCCGCCGCGATCGCCAGCGCGGGCGGCCACCAGCGCCGCAGCACGGACCCCTTGGGCCCGGGCGTCGTCGCCGATGTGACCGTCTCTCCCGGCGCGGCGGTCTCGATTCCCTGTGCGGTCATAGCGGCTGTACCTCTTCAGTTCGGGTCAGGTCGGACGGAATACCGAAGCTTGCGGCACCGCCGTGCGCGTCCAGCGCCGCGCGCACGAAGCTGTCGTGAACCAATTGCGAGTGCGCGACCGCGGGATCGAGCCGATCCAGGAACCGCCGGTCGCCGTCGACCACGGTGTCGTGCATCGCCTCCACCAACCGTCGGGTAAAACTCGGGAACGGGAAGGGCTGATAGCCCAACCGCTGCGGCTGCCAATCCGGATGCGCGAGTCGATAGTCCTTCGGGTTGTAGGTGAGTGCGGTCTCGATGGCCGGCAGCGGCTGCGGCAGATACCCTCCGGTCGACAGCGCCCTCGCGGCGGCGGGCCGGTTGTCGTTAATCCGTTGCTGCGCAAGCACAATCGAATTGACCAGGGAGCCGGCCGCCTGCGGCCGGTTCTCGATGAGATCCTCGTGCGCCAGCACCACACAGCAGGCGTGGTCGCGCCACACGTCGCCCAAAAACGTTTGGATGCGTCCGATCTTGCGCACCTGAGCCATCGCGTTGAACGGATCGGCCACCACATAGCCGCCAATGGAACGGTTGGCCAGCGCCGGCACCATGTCCGACGGGCTCATCACGATCAGCTCGACCGTGCGGGCGCTGCGTGACGCGCTTTGGCGCACCACCGGAACCAGGTCGTGCGCGCGCAGCAGCTCCTGGAGGATGATGTTGTGGATCGACCACCAAAACGGTATCGCCACTTGGGTTCCCGCGAGTTGTCCGATGTCGGTGACGTTCGGCGCGACGGTCAGCGCCGAACCGTTGGTGTGGTTCCAGGCCAACACCCGCACGGCACTGCCCAAGGCGAAGCGCAGCTGGATGGCCATCGGCATCAGCATGTGCACGGCGTCGACCTGCCGGGTGACGAACGCCTCGGCCAGCGACGCCCAGCTGCGGAACAGCACGGGCTTGGCCGAGCTGACCACGCCGGGTTGGTAGAGCCGGGCCGCGTGGGCGATCAACAGCGGTGCCGCATCGGTGATGGGCAGGTATCCGATCCGGAGCTGTCCGCTGGTATTGGTCCGGTCGATGCTCGCGGCGCGGGCCAGGTCGGCCACCCCGGCCACGCCCCCGGCCGCGGCGAGCGCGACGCTCCCGGCGAGCAGCGACCGGCGCGAGAGCAGGCCGGTCATTGTTCGACCAGTCGGTAGTGGTCGAGAATCTGCTCCCTCAGCTCGGTGTCATGGGTATCTGGCCGCCATTCGCGCCGGATCCGCCCGTCGGGGCCGAGCAGAACAATCCGGCTGGCCAATTGCAGCGCCTCGTCGACATCGTGGGTGACCAGTACGACGGTGATCCCGAGCTCGAGGGCCAGATCGGCCAGCCAGGTCCGCAAATCGCCACGAATCGCGGGATCCAGTGCGCTGAACGGCTCGTCCAGTAACAACAGCCGGGGCCGGGTGGCCACCGCGCGGATGATCGAGACGCGCTGGGCTTGCCCGCCGGACAGCTGGTCGGGATATTGGTCGGCCACCTGCTCCAGGTCGAAACGCCGCAGCAGCTCCTGCGCGTATTCGGGCTCGAAGTACTGCCGGTTCGCGGCGAATCGTCCTGCGAAGAGGACGTTTTCCCGGGCGTTGAGCCAGGGCATCAGGAGCGGCTGCTGGAATACGACACCGGTGTGCGGCCGGGCCACGCCGTTACCGGTGGACCACTCGACCGTTCCGGAGGTGAGTTGCTCGAGGCCGGCGATCACCCGCAGCAGGGTGGACTTGCCGCTTCCGCTGCGTCCCAGTATCGCCAGGAAATCCCCGTCGTCGATGGTCAGGTCGACGCCGGCGAGTGCGGGTCTCGCGGCCCCAAAACTCTTGTGACCACCGACTATCCGCACTGTGCCAATTGCCACGTTGGTGTCCTTTCGGGAAGCCCGGAGCGCCTTGCACACCGCAGGGCAGGCACGAGGGCGACGCTTCCACAGACAGACCGCTCTGTCTACGCGGCCAGCGTGGGGCGGTACGCAGGTCTCCCCGCGCGCCGGGGCCGCCGTTGCGGCCTGGCATCGACGTCGTCGCCGAACAAGCCGCCAACACGACTACGAATTACGTTGTTGCGCTGGGTAATTCAACACAGCGACGGAAATCGTCTCGTCATCGTCTACCGGCGTGAACCGCGTCCGTTCGGCCGCGGTGCTGGAAAATGACACTGGTCACACCGCCGGCCGAAATTGGATCGCACTGATCGGAACCGGCCCGGCCGCCCGCTATCGACGGCAGGCGCGATCGATGAATTCGGCCGCCAAACTGCGGCCCAGCTGGATCGGCTCCACCGAGCGTTCGAGCTTGGAGCCCGCCAGCGCGCCGTCGTAGAGCAACTGAAACTGCCGGGCGGTCGAATCCGGCGGACGTGCGCCGGCCGACTCCATCAACGCGGTCAGACACGATCGCACCCATTGGCGGTGCGCATCGACGGGTTCAAAACGCACGCCGGGAAATTCGGTCACGACGTTGGCATACAAGCAACCGGGAAATTCACCGCGGAGTCCATTGGCGATCGCGAGATCAAAGAACGTCAAAGCTTTTTCGACGGGGCTGACCACCGTTTCGGTCGCCTTCTCCCACCGGTCCCGATCAGCGCGATCCAACTGGGTCAGGTATGCCAGCACCAAACCCGCCTTGGAACCGTACGAGTCGTAGAGGCTCGCTTTCGCACATCCCGATTCGCGCAGGATCCGCTCGATACCGACTCCTCGAATCCCGTGCGCAGCAAATAATCTTGTCGCTCCCGCGAGCAGCCGTTCGGACGGGGACGCCAATCGCACAGGTTGATCGGTCGCGGTGGCGACCTCCCGGGCAGGGCTGTCCATAGGCCGACGCTAGCAGAGGTCAGGCCAGTAGACAGAGCTGTCTGTCTACCCGGTGAGCGAGGTCAGCGGTTCCTGACCCGGTGCACCACCACGATGACCACGAGGGCCCCGGCTCCGGCCAGCGTGGCGGCCACCGCGGGTTTCGTGACGAAGCCGATCACCTTGGCCTTGAGGTCGTCGGCGAGGCGGCGCGGGTTGGCGCGCTCGGCGAGCGAGTCGACGGTGGCCGCGAGCTGGTCGCGGGCGGCGTCGATCTCCTGCTTGATGGCGTCGGGGTCGCGGTCCACCACGTGTCTGTCCTCCAACTGAGCCTCGTGCACCTGAGGCACTACCCTAATGCCGACGCTCTGGTGAACCGAAAGGGGAAGCACCTTGACCGAGACCACGCGGCTGGCACCCGGGGACAAAGCGCCCGCCTTCAGCCTTCCCGACGCCGACGGCAACAAGGTATCGCTGGCCGACTACAAGGGGCGCCGCGTCGTCGTGTACTTCTACCCGGCGGCATCGACGCCGGGGTGCACCAAACAGGCCTGCGACTTCCGCGACAGCCTGGCCGAACTGGGCGGCGCCGGCCTCGACGTCGTCGGGATCTCCCCCGACAAGCCGGAGAAGCTCGCCAAGTTCCGCGACGCCGAGAAGCTGACCTTCCCGCTGCTGTCCGATCCCGAGCGCAAGGTGCTGACGGCGTACGGCGCCTACGGCGAAAAGCAGCTGTACGGCAAGACGGTCACCGGCGTGATCCGCTCGACCTTCGTCATCGACGAAAAGGGCAAGATCGCGGTCGCGCAGTACAACGTGAAGGCCACCGGCCACGTCGCCAAGCTAAGGCGCGATCTGTCGGTCTAGTCGATGACGGCGGCCTCGGCGTACTCGGTGATGGGCCGCGCGCATCCCTGTTCGTCGCAGACCCGCTGCAGCTTGTCCAGCGTCTCGTCGATCCCGGGTCCAAGCCGCCGCCCGGGCGTGAAGGTCGCCGGAAGGTGCTGCATGCCCTGGATCACACCGATCGTCGGATAGTGCACGGTGCCCTCGGGGTCGCAGCGGTAGTCGGGCATCCGGTCGAGTACCGCCGTGAGCATCGACTTGAACACGACGCGCGCCACATTTGAGCCGATGCAGCGGTGGATGCCGAGCCCGAAGCTGAAGTGCCGGTTGTTCTTACGGCCGAGGTCCAATCGATTCGGATCGGGAAACACCGAGGGGTCGCGGTTGGCCATCGCCCAGGACAACCACAGGCGATCGCCCTCCTTGAACCGCGTGCCCGCGATTTCGAGATCGGCGGCGATCGTGCGACCGTCCCCCGGAGCGGGCGTGAAGTAACGCAAGAATTCCTCGGTCGCCGAGTCGAGCAGCGTTTCCGACTCCCGCGTCAGCAGTTCGCGCTGCTCGGGATTTTCGCCGAGCCATTCGAGTGCGTGCGCGGTCAGCGCCGTCGTCGTGTCGAAGCCGCCGCCGATGATCAGGCCGAGCATGCCGAGCAGTTCGGCGTCGGGCGCCGGTTCGCCGTCAATTTCGAGCCGCGCCAACGCGTCAACCAGACCGGGACGCGGGTTATCCCGGATCTCGAGGAGGTGGTTGAACAGGTCCGCGCCCATGGCCATCGTTTGCTCCAAAACCCTTGGAGCATCCGGAGAATCGGCGGGGGTGTAGACGTTGGCGTGGGCCGGCTCGCAATAGAGCTGCCACTTCTTCAGCGGCACGCCCATCATCGCCAGCGTCAGGACGGCCGGCACCACGTTCGCGAGATCGTCGACGAAGTCGATCCGCCCGGCTTCGATCTTCTCGTCGATGCTCGCCCGCACGATCTCGTCGACAAACGGCTTCCAGCGCTTGACGGCCGCCGGGGACAGGTAGGGGTTGAGGATGCTGCGGTAGGCGGAGTGCTCGGGTTCGTCCATCTCGAGCATGCCGCCGCGGACGCCGGTGCCCTGCGGCAGCGTCGGAATGGTGATGCCCTTGTAGCCGGTGCCTTCACCGGTCACGTCGTGATCGTTGGACACGTGCGGACAGCGAGCGAGCTCGAAGACTTCCCGGCTGCCCGCGGCCACCCAATGCCCGTCGTAGGTGTCGGTCCATGCCACCGGGCACCTGGCGTGCATCTCCTCGGTGATCGCGGTGAACCGTTCGCGGTACTCCGGGGTGTGGCGATCAAAGTGGTAACGGTTGGTCTTACCGGCTCTGCCGGTCAGGGTGTCTTCCGTAGTCACCGTGTGGCCTCTCCTGCGGACGAGTGGCTGCCTATCAGAGCAGTATGCGGCGAGACGACCCGTCTAGAAAAGCATTCCTGGCTTCAATTTGGGATCGGTAGCCGCACGTGGTCGCCAAAATTTCGCCAATGGGTCGCCGTAATGCACGGCGCAATTGGCAAAGAAAAGGTCTTCCGATGAATACACCGCGCACCGTGGGCCGGATCCTCACGAGCGCGCTGATTTCTGGCGGCATGGCAGCGGCTGGTTTGGGACTGGCCGCCCCCGCTCAGGCCGGGCCGTCCTATTGGCACTACTGCCCCGGCCAGAAATGGGGATACACGGTTCCGATACCACCGGGATTCGACCTGAGCGTGTGCCACTGGTTCGCGGTGACCGTTACCAACGGCCCGTCCGGCCCGGTGTATCACTTCGAGGAGGCCAATCCGGCCGACGTACCCCCACCGGCACCCGGCTTCCCCTGGCCGTGAAACGTCGCGACTTCGGGACGACACCACCAAAACCGAACTGCAGGGCGGACTATTGAATGATGGACCCGGAGAAGCAAGACCCCGAGGACTACATACGCGAGCTGGAGCGCGGCGTCGGGCAGCCGCCGGGTGCCGCGCCCCGCCCGTCCGGAACGTCGAAGAGCGGCCGGGGTGGCGGGGGTACGCCCGGGGCGACCTGGTGGCACCGGTTTGGGGACGTCGCGAAGCTGGCGAACACGCCGCGAGGATGGGGGATATTAATGGGTGGGTGCCTGGCCGCGTTCGCGATCGCGGCTTTCGTGGGTCATTACACCGGCACCACCGTGCACGGAAATCTCACAATGATCAATGGCGGTGCGAAGGACAAGATCGACTGCAACGACGGAAACCTGAGGCTGGAAGGTGACAACAACACCTACACCGTCACGGGCCACTGTCGCCGGCTCGACGTCTCCGGAAGCGCAAATCACGTCACCGTCGACAGCGCCGACACGATCAGCGTTTTCGGCGATGACAACGCGATGATCTACCACTCCGGGTCGCCGACGATCAACAAGACGGGTAACAACAACATCGTGTCTCAGCGTCAAAAAGCACCCGACGACAGGTGAGTCGCGCTAGGCCAGATTGGCCAGCAGCAGCGCCTCGGCGATGGCAGCACGTTCCAGCACGCCCAGATGCAGGCTCTCGTTGATGCTGTGGGCCTGGGTCGCGGGATCTTCGACGCCGGTGACGAGGATTTTCGCCTGCGGGAAGGCCGCGGCGAACTCGGCGATGAACGGGATCGAGCCGCCCATGCCCATGTCGATCGCGTCGGTGCCCCACGCCTGCCGGAAGGCCGCCCGCGCCGCCTCGTAGACGCCGCCGCTGGCATCGATGGCGTAGGGCTCCCCGATGTCGCCGCGGGTGACGCTGACCTGCGCGCCCCACGGCGTGTGCTGCTGCAGGTGAGCGGTCAGCGCGTCCAGGTGTGCGGCGGCGTCACCACCGGGTGCGACCCGCATGCTGATCTTCGCGGCCGCGCGCGGGATCAGCGTGTTCGACGCTTTCTCGATCGGTGTGGTGTCGATTCCGATCACCGTGATCGCGGGTTTGGCCCACAGCCGCTGCGGCGCCGAACCCGTGCCGATCTCCGACACTCCGTCCAGCAGCCCGGAGTCGGCGCGCACCCGCTCGGGCGGGTAATCCACAGCGGCTGCGGTACTTTCGTGCAGACCGGCGACGGCCACGTTCCCGTCGTCGTCGTGCAGGCTGGCCAGCAGCCGCACCAGGACACTCAGCGCGTCGGGCACCACGCCGCCCCAAATGCCGGAGTGCAGCCCGTGGTCGAGCGTGGCCACCTCGACGACGCAGTCGACCAGGCCACGCAGGGTCACCGTCAGCGCCGGGATTTCGGTGCTCCAGTTGTCCGAGTCGGCGATGACGATCACGTCGGCGGCCAGTGCGTCGCGGTGGGCGGCCAGCAGCCGGCCCAGGGACGGCGACCCGGATTCTTCTTCCCCTTCGACGAAGACCGTCACACCGACCGGCGGTTGGCCGCCGTGTGCCCGGAATGCGGCTAAATGCGTTGCGATACCGGCCTTGTCGTCGGCGCTGCCGCGCCCGTACAAGCGGCCGTTGCGCTCGGTCGGCTCGAACGGCGGCGATGCCCACTGATCGCGGTCGCCTTCGGGCTGCACGTCGTGGTGGGCGTACAGCAGCACGGTGGGTGCCCCGGCGGGTGCGGGATGGTGTGCGATGACGGCCGGTGCGCCACCCTCGCTGACGATGCGCACATCGCCAAATCCGGCCTGGGACAACAGATCCGCGACTGCCTGCGCACTGCGATGCACCTCGTCGCGGCGGCCGGGGTCGGCCCACACCGATTCGATCCGCACCAAGTCCTCGAGATCGCGGCGCACCGACGCCAAGACGTCGCGGACGCGCTCAACAAGATCGCTCATGTCCCCGAGGCTAGTCGGCGCCTCACGTCGTTTCGAGGATCGCGACCGCGGCCGCGGTGTCCCCTTCGTGCGTCAGCGACACATGGATCGTCACGTCGGCCAGATGCTTGGCGATGTCCCCGGTCAACCGCACCCGCGGCCGGCCCCACATGTCGGTGACGACTTCGATGTCGCGGTGGATGTCCTCGCGCAGGATCGGCCGCTGCGAGAACCGTGACCCGGACCAGGCCTTGATCACGGCTTCCTTCGCGGCCCATCGTGCGGCCAGATGACGCGCCGCCGACGAACTCTTGTCGGAGGCGTCGCGACGCTCACCCGGCGTAAACGTTTCGGAGAACACCGTTCCCGGCTGGTCAACCTGGTCGGCGAAATCCGGAATGGAGACGAGATCGATCCCGACACCGACAATGCCCATGGCTGGCCAGGTTAACCGATCACCAAAGTCATCCGGCAGGCACCTGGTAGGCGTCGTCCTCGCCCAGTCGCGCGACCGGATTCAGCAGCATCGAAGCCTCCTGACGCTTCTCCGGTGCGCTGTGGTCGAAGCGGCGGTCCGGCGGCCGCTGGTACATCGGCTCACCGCCGGCGATGGCCGACACCAGCCGGCGCTGACCGGCCAGCAGGCGTGCGTCCGCGCGCCGCTGGTAGTCCTCCCGCTGCTCCGGGTCCAGCGTTGCGATGAACGCCTGCGGGTGCACCAGCGCGACCAGCCCGGACACGTGACCGAACCCGAGGCTGGTCAGCATCCCGGCCTTGAGCGGGAACTTCCCGCCGAGCCGCAAGGTGTCCCGCACCCAGACGAAGTGGGCCGACCCGCTCAGTTCGTCGTCGACGCAATCCAGGCTGCGGTTGGGCGGGATGACGCCGTCGCGCAGCATCTGGCACAGCCCCATCATCTGGAAGACCGCCGCGCCGCCCTTGGCGTGCCCGGTGAGGCTCTTCTGCGACACGATGAACAGCGGAGCACCCTCGGACCGTCCCATCGAGTCGGCGAGGCGCTCGTGCAGCTCGGTCTCGTTGGGGTCGTTGGCCAGCGTCGAGGTGTCGTGCTTGGAGATCACCGCGATGTCGTCGGGACCCACGCCCAGCTTCGCGAGCTCGCGTGCCAGCGGCGATTCCTTGCCGCCACGACCCGCACCCAGCGCGCCGAGTCCCGGCGCCGGGATCGAGGTGTGCACCCCGTCGGCGTACGACTGCGCGAAGCCCACCACCGCGAGCACCGGCAGACCCATCTTGAGCGCCAGGTCGCCGCGCGCCAGCAGGATGGTGCCGCCGCCTTGGGCCTCGACGAAGCCCAACCGACGCCGGTCGTTGGCCCGGGAGAACTTCGAGTCGGCAATGCCGCGGCCGCGCATCATCTCGGTGTCGGCGGTGGCCGACATGTCACCGAAGCCGATGATGCCTTCCAGCGTCAGGTCGTCGATGCCGCCGGCCACCACCAGCTCAGCCTTGCCGAGCCGGATCTTGTCCATGCCTTCCTCGACCGACACCGCGGCCGTCGCGCACGCGGCGACCGGGTGGATCATCGACCCGTAGCTGCCGATGTAGGACTGAACCACGTGTGCGGCAACGATATTCGGCAGCACTTCCTGGAAGATGTCGTTCGGCTTGTTACGGCCCAACAAGTTTCCGTGGTACATCGTCTGCATCGAGGTACCGCCGCCCATGCCGGTGCCCATGGTGTTGGCCACCAGGCTCGGGTGCACGTAGCGCATCACCTCGGCCGGGCTGAACCCGGCACTCAGGAATGCGTCGACGGTCGCGACGATGTTCCACACGGCCAGCCGGTCGATGGAACTGAGCATGTCCTGGCTGATGCCCCATACCGTCGGGTCGAACCCGGTCGGGACCTGGCCGCCGACGACGCGTGACAACTTGTTCTTGCGCGGCACCCGAATCTCGGTGCCCGCCTTACGGATAACCTGCCAGTCACTGGAGTCGGGCACCGGCCGGATGACCGTGTGCTCCGGGTCGAACTCGGCGAAGGCACGGGCGTCGGCCTCCGAGGAGACGACGAACGCGAAGTCCTTCTCCAGGAATACCGAGACCAGCAACGGCGACGCGTGGTCGGGGTCGATCGAGCCGTCGTCAACGAACTCGCGGATACCGCAACGCTCGACGATCGTGTCGTGGTAGCGCTCGACCAGTTCGGCCTCGTCGACCAGATCACCGGATTGCGTGTCGTACCAACCCGGTTGCGGGTCGTCCTCCCAGCGGATCAGGCCGGTGGTCCAGGCCAGCTCGAGCACACCGGCGGCCGACAGCTCGTTGTCGACCTCCATTTCGAACCGGGTACGCGACGAACCGTACGGGCCGAGTTCGGCGCCGCCGACGATCACCACAAGATCGGCCGGGTCGAGGTCCAGGTCGGGCCATTCCGGCGCCGGCGCCGGGGTGAACCCGCGCGGCGGCGACGGCAGCGCGGCGATGGTGCCCTCGGCCGGCTCGTCGTCGGCGTCTTCGCTCGCGGCAGTGGCCTGCTCGCGTGCGCTGGCGGCCAGCTCGGCCATGTCGAGTTCGACCTCACCCAGACCGCCGGTCAGGTCGGCCTCGATCGGCTTGCCGGCCGCGGCCACCTTCGACTCCACGTCGCAGAGGGCCAATAGCATCGCGGCCATCTCGTCGGTGGAGTAGGTGGTGACACCGGCCTCCTCCACGGCGGTGACAATGGCGTCGTTGTGACCCATCAGCCCGGTGCCGCGGGTCCAGCCAATCAGCGCGTGCGCCAAGCTGACTCGCGCGGCCCACGAGGATTCGGCGTGCCAGCGACTCACCAGCGCGTCCAGCGCCGCCTTGGCCTCACCGTAAGCGCCGTCGCCGCCGAACATTCCGCGGTTGGGCGAGCCCGGCAGCACCACATGCAACCGTGACGCGATGTCGCGCTCGGCGCCGATCTTCGACAGACCGCCGATCAGCCGCTGCACGGCCCACAGCAGAACCTTCATCTCCATCTCGGAGCGCGAACCGGCCTCCGACAGATCGCCGGCCACCCGCGGTGCCGCGAACGGGAACAGCAGTGTCGGGGTTTGCGCGTCCTTGATGTGAATCGATTGCGGCCCAAGGCTTTCGTTCTGCTCGGTACCGATCCATTCGACCAGGGCGTCGATGTCGGAGTACGAGGCCATGTTGGCCGCGACCACCCACAGCGACCCGCCGAACCGGGCGTGGTCGCGGTACAGCGTGCGGTAGAACGCCAGCCGCTCGTCGTCGAGCTTCGACGTCGTCGCGATGACGGTGGCACCGCCGTCGAGCAGACGCGCCACGACCGACGCGGCGATCGAACCCTTCGAAGCTCCGGTGACGACCGCGATTTCGCTGTGGTAGGGACCGGGTTCCGGGTTCTCGGCGCCGGCGGCAATGCGGCCGAACAGCGAGGCGTGGATCTGACGGCCCGTCGCCAGCGCCTTGCCCTGCCACCACGTGGCCTGGGTCGCGACGATGTGGCCCGCACCTTCGAACCGCTCCGACAACCGGACCCAGTCCGCGTCGATGTCGCCCTCGTCGGTCAGCCACAGCTTGACCAGGTCCTCGCGGGCGCTGGCCCAGCGGTCGTCGAACAGGACGGCCTTCTTGGCGTCGAACACCGGCGCCACCAAACGTGGCCATTCCGAACCTAATTCGGCGGTGACCAGGTCGATGAGCTCGGCGTCCGTGGCCACCGGCGCGGCGCTGACCGTGTCGTCCAGACCCAGCTGGCCCAGCACCAGGCGGGCCGCCGAAGCGAGCACTCCGTCACGGCCGGTGATCTGGTCGGTGAACTCCGACAGCGCAGCGGCGTCGATCGTCGCTCCACCGCCACCGCCCGCCGAGGGCAGCGCCACCGAAACACCCTGGCGCGCACCGACCGCGGCGACCGCGGCATCGATGACTTTGTCAACGGCGGCGGCGTCGGCCAGCGCACCCTCGTGCAGGTGCCCCAGCGCACCGCCGCGCACGCTGGTGCCCTCGCGGGTTCCCAGCGCAACCTCGACGACGACGTGCTTGGCCCAACCCTCGCCGAGCTCCCAGGTCTTGGTGACCCGCTCGATGATGGCGGCCGGCCGCTTGCCGGACGGCCCGAGAACCGTGCGCAGCTGGTCGTTGATCGCGTCGGAAAGCACTGGGCCGTAAGGCTTGTAGGTGCGTGCCAGCTTGGTCACCTGCGCCCTCAACCCGGCCAGGTCGGCCTCGGCGGCACCGTCGATGGCGCCCAGGTTCAACTCCGAACCCAGGTCGACCAGCAGCTGGTTACGCCGCGATGATGCACCGTCGGTGATGGACTCGATCGAGTCCAGCTGCTCGATCTGGTCGATGCGCATCTTCGCCGACAAGGCGATCAGCGCCAAAGTCGCATCGGCCGCGTCGAATCCGATGTCATCGGGCCGCGGGGCGCCCGAGGGCGCGGTCGGCGCGGGTGCCGGTGCGGGCGCGGCGCCTTCAGGAGCTGCCGCGGCTTCCGGTGCGGCCGACTCAGCGGGCTCGTCGGCCTCCGGCTCGGGGTCGGTATCGTTGGCGAACAGCACCGCATAGTCGCGCTCGGCGTTGAGCACTTCGACTGTGCTGTGCGCATATTCGGGCAGCTTGAGGGTGTTGGTGGCCAGTCCCGCGACGGTCGGCGCGGACTTCACACCGATCTCGACGAACCGCTCCACACCCAGACCACCGGCTGCCTCCTCGATGAAGAGCAGGTCTTGGGTTTCGATCCAGCGCACCGGGCTGGCGAACTGCCACGCCAACAGCTCGATGAAGACCGTGCGGGCCATCTCACGCGGCCGCTCGGTAAGCCAGGTGTCGTAGTCGGCCAGGATCGGGTCGAGCGGTTCGGCCGGCACCAGATCGCGGATCTCTTGGATGAAGTCGCGGTCCAGCGTGAACGGCCGCGGCACCAGGTTCGGGATATAGCGCCCGATGACCAGCTCGGGATCCTGGTCGCGCGGCATGACCCGCTCCAGCGAGCGGCGGAAGTCGGCGACGCCGACCCGCAACACCCGCGAGTGGAACGGCACGTCGATGCCCGGCACCAGGATGAACGAGCGCTTGCCGCCGCTGATCTCGCGGCGCTTCTCCACTTCTTCCTCGAGCGCCTCGAGACCGCGCACCGTGCCGGCGATCGCGTACTGCGAGCCACGCAGGTTGAAGTTGACGATCTCCAGGAATTCCCCGGTGCGCTCAGCGATTTCGGCGACGAAGTCGGTGACCTCGTCATCGGGCAGATCGATCTGCGAGGGACGGATCGCGGCCAGCCGGTAGTTGGAGCGGCCCATCTCGTCGCGCGGCACGATGTCGTGCATGTTCGACCCGCGGTGGAACACGGTCTCCAGCAAGGCTTCCAGCTGGTAGACGCCCAGCACGCAGGCCAGCGCGGTGTATTCACCGACCGAGTGCCCGCACGCGATGGCGCCCTCGACGAATGCACCCTGCTCGCGCATCTCGGCGACCTGCGCGGCCGCCACCGTCGCCATCGCGACCTGGGTGAACTGCGTCAGGTACAGCACACCGTCGGGGTGGTGGTAGTGCACACCGCTGGCGATCAGGCTGGTCGGGTTGTCGCGCACCACGTGCAGCACCGAGAAGCCCAGGGTCTCGCGGGTGAACTTGTCCGCGTCGTCCCAGATCTTGCGGGCCGCCTTGGACCGGGCGCGGACCTCCATGCCCATGCCCTTGTGCTGAATGCCCTGGCCGGGGAACGCGTAGACCGTCTTGGGTGCGGCCAGTCGCGCGGTCGCCGACATCACCAGGTCGGTGCCAACCTTGGCGGTGACCTCCAAAACCTCTGCGCCCTGGTCGATTCCGACGCGGTCGACCCGGAAGTCGACCTCGTCACCCGGGCGCACCATGCCCAGGAATCGGGCCGTCCAGCCGATCAGGCGAGCCGGCGGGCGGGCCTGGCCGTCGGTGGCGGTCACCGTGTGCTGCGCGGCGGCCGAGAGCCACATGCCGTGCACGATGGGCGATTCCAGTCCGGCCAGCAGCGCGGCGGCCCGGTCGGTGTGGATCGGGTTGTGGTCACCGGACACGACGGCGAACGGCCGCATGTCGACCGGCGCGGTCATCTTCACGTCACGACGGCGGCGCCGCGGAGTGTCGGTCGTGTTCTCCGACACCGCGCCACCGGCCCGGCACGGGTCGGTGAGTTCGGCGGCACCGGTACGCCCGAGGATCGCGAATCGCTCCTCGAGGGTGGCGATCACCTTACCGTCGGGATCGGCCACCGTCACCGAGACCGGGACGACCCGGCCCATGTCGGTGTCGATCGCCGCCGAAGCCGTTGCGGTAACGGTCAATTGGGCCGGCTGCGCGGGCAGCTTGCCGACCACGTGTGCGGCGTGGTCCAGGTGCACCAGGCTCAGCAGGCCCTCGACGACGGGAACACCGGACTCGGTGACCGCGGAACCGATCGTGGAGAACACCGCGGGCCAGCAGAGACCGACCAACGCGTCGGGCACCGTGGTGAGGCTGGGCGCCAGGCGCTCGCCGAAGGTGGCCGTGACGCCGGTGTGGTCGGCGACCCGCTCGGGGTCCCAGTCCACCGTCACGGTGGCCGTTCCGTCGGTCACCTGCGGGAGGAACTCCGGCCCGTCCACACCGGCGGCGATCGCGAGCACCGCGCGCATCGCGGCGGTGGCGTCGTCGGTGGAGACCACCGGCATACCGCCGTCAATGGTGTTGGCGTGCAACGTGAATGGGATGTCGATCCAGACCCCGGAGATCGGGATGCTGAGCACGACGCGCTCATCGGACTGGACCTGCAGGCGAGCTCCGGTCGACGAGTGGGTGGCGCGCTGACCTTCGTGGACCAGCCAGTCGGCCGGGTCGGCGATGCGATGCACCGGGTTGGTGGCGGTGCGTCGGGCCCACAGCACATCGGGGGCGTCGAGCACGACGGCCAGCGCCCCGGTCACATCCGGGCGGCCCAGCCGGCGCGACCTGACGGCTTTCGCCTCGCCGCCGGCGCGCAACACGTCGTCGATGGCGGCCTGCTCGAAGCGGTCGAGCAGTTCACCGACGGGCTCGTCGACCCGGGTGATGCCGGCGACCGCGGCGGTGCCGGGGATGATGCACACCTGGTCGGCGTCGTAGCGGGCGTCGTGCGCCTGCCACAGCGAATCGCTGCGCCACCAGCGCCGCACGTCCTTGTCGATGACCGGCACGAAGTTGACCGGCTTGCCCAGCGTCTTGCACAGCGTGTTGAAGAACGGCACGTCGGCGGGGTGCAGCACAACGGTTTTCGCGTCGGGGTAGCTGTCAACCAGCGCGGCAAGGGCCGCCTGCGGGTCCTCCAGCAGGGCCTCGTCGTTGAACAGCGTCTCGATCGGGCCGTGGTCCTGCTGGTGCAGCCGGGCCTCGGCGCGCTGCAGCATCTGCTGGAAGCGGTCGCGCCAGGTTTCGGCCAGCCACGGGCTGCCGGGCGACGCGGTGTCCGCGGTCGAGTTGCCCTCACCGATGGTGAGCTCGACGTAGCGCTGCAGCCACTGGAGGTAGGTCATCTCGGCGACATCGCCGAAGTACGGCTTGGCGGTGCCGGCCATCGCGGCGATGATTTCGTCGCGGCGCTCGGCAACGGCGTCGGCGTCACCGGCGACCTCGTCGAGCAGCCGGCCGCAACGCGACGCGGTGTTGTCGATCTCGTGGATGTCGGCACCGAGCTGGCTGCGGCTGGAAGCCATGCCGCCCTGGGCTTTTCCGGCGCCGATCCACTGGTCGGTGCCGGTGGTCTCGACCAGCATCTGCTTGACCGAGGGCGAAGTGGTGGATTCCAGGGTGGCCATCGCGGCGGTGCCGACCAGGATGCCGTCGATCGGCATCGACGGGAAGCCATAGGACTGCGACCAACGGCCGGACAGGTATTCGGCGGCGCGCTCGGGCGTGCCGATACCGCCGCCGACGCAGACGGTGATGTTGGAGCGTGAGCGCAGCTCCGAGTAGGTCGCCAGGAGCAGGTCGTCGAGGTCCTCCCACGAGTGGTGACCGCCGGCGCGCCCGCCCTCGATATGCATGATCACCGATTTGGTGGGCGCCTCGGTGGCGATGCGGATGACCGAGCGGATCTGCTCGATGGTGCCGGGCTTGAACACGACGTGGCTGATGCCGACCTCATTGAGCTCGTCGATCAGCGCGACGGCTTCCTCGAGGTCCGGGATCCCTGCGCTGATCACCAGGCCGTCGATCGCGGCGCCGGCCTGGCGGGCCTTCTGCACCAGGCGCTTGCCGCCGACCTGAAGCTTCCACAGGTAGGGGTCGAGGAACAGGGTGTTGAACTGGTAGGTCCGGCCCTCTTCGAGCAACCCGGACAGCTCCTCGATGCGGGCACCGAAGATTTCCTCGGTGACCTGCCCGCCACCGGCCAGCTCGGCCCAGTGTCCGGCGTTGGCCGCGGCGGCGACGATCTTGGCGTCGACCGTGGTCGGGGTCATGCCCGCGAGCAGGATCGGCGAGCGCCCGGTCAGCCGGGTGAACTTCGTCGACAGCTTGACGCGGCCGTCGGGCAGGGTCACGACGGTCGGCGCGTAGCTCGACCAGGGCCGTGCCACCTCGGGGGTGGCCCCGACGGTAAAGAGGTTGCGCTGACCACCGCGGGTGGCGGCGGGCACGATGCCGACGCCGAGGCCGCGGATCACCGGCGCGGTGAGCCGGGTCAGGATGTCGCCGGGACCCAGGTCGAGGATCCAGCGCGCACCGGCGTCGTGCACCGCGGTGATCTCTTCCACCCAATCGACGCCGCTCACCAGGATGGCGTCGGTCAGGCGCCGGGCCAGCTCGACGTCCAGGCCGACCTTTTCGGCCCAGCCGCCGACGATGTCGATGCCGTCGGCCAGCCGCGGGGTGTGGAAGCCCACCTCGACCTGAACCGGGTCGAACACCGGCGCGAAGACGTCGCCGCCGCGCAGCTTGTTCTTACGCTCGGCTTCTTCTTTCTCGGAGATCTGCTGGCAGTACAGCTCGAAGCGGGAGAGTTGCTCCGGCGTGCCGGTGATGACGACCGAGCGCCGACCGTTGCGGATGGACAGCACCGGGGGCAGCACGGTCCGGACGTCCTGGGAGAACTCGTCGAGTAGCTGGCGGATGCGCTCGGGATCCGCGTTGGTGACCGACACCATCGGCGGGCGGTCGCCGAGCACGGAGATGCCGCGGCGACGGGCGACCAGCGTCCCGGCCGCGCCGATCAGCTGGGCCAGGGCCAGCAGCTCGACGTCGCGCACGCCCTCGGCCTTGAACGCCTCGACGGCGAGCACGCCCTGCGAGTGGCCGGCGACGGCGACCGGCGGGGTTGCGGTCCAGTCCATGCCCTGTCGCGCCAGGGCACGCCCGGCCGCGATCTGGGTGAGCAGCACACCGGGCATCGACACCGCGGCCGACGTCAGGTGCTTGTCCGCCGGGGTCGGGTCCTCGGCCGCCAGCGCACGCACCCACTGCAGCGGCTCGAAGCCGATCGGACGCACCACGACCAGCTCTTTGGCCACCGGTTCGAGCAGCAGCTCCGCTTCGCCGACCAGCGTGGCGATATCGGTCTCGATGCCCGCCGAGGACACCAGTTCTTCAAGGGTTTCCAACCAGGCGCTGCCCTGACCGCCGAACGCGACTGCGTAGGGCTCCCCCGCCGTGAGACGGTCGACGAGAGCATGGGTGCTGTGCGGGCCATTGCCGTCGCGGTCAGCGGACACCCGGTCGTGCTCGTGGATCGTCACCTTGTATATCTCCCTGTATGCGTCTTCACGTATCGGTTCGTTCGGCCTGCTGACAGCCCCGGTGAGCGGGACTCCAGCTGGCTGTGGGTCGATTCCGCTTTGAATCGCAGCCCGAATAGCGGCTGACCGGTGTGTTGTCGGCGGGCCACTCATGTCGACCAAGCGGCGCGGCAGACTGCATCGGCTGTACTAAGAGTGTCATAAGGATTCGGGTCGTTTTTCTGCGCAGATCGGTTACTGGTGAGTTCTACGCACGGGTAACCGTGTCGTGGGTAACACCCGGATTAACCGGCCTTCCGGGTATCCAGAACAAACGTCCTGCATGCAGGTGGTTACGGTCGAGTAGCTATAACTGCGCTGTTCAAGGCGGCATTGTTATCAAATCGTGATGTTAAGAATTTGTAGTGCGCGCCGCCCGTCGCGCCGCGGCGGCCGAGCCGTCTCGCTCCAGCCGCAGTCCGCGCGGCGCGACAAACGGCGAACGAGTGTTTGCTGGAATCGGCTTGCGCAAGCCCGGCCGGATGGGCTACTGGTTCAGAAATCTGTGCGAGGACGCGCGGTTGCTAGGCCCACTGCCCGAATTGCGGCTTGAGGATCTCGTTGATGTCCACCCCAACACCGCCCACGCTGCGCTTATCGATCTCGACCTGGTGCAAATTGGCCGCCGGATGGGCGTAGCCCTTGGGCGAGCCCCAGTTGTGCTGCCAGAAGCAGGAGCCCAGGCCGTCGTGCAGCGCCCAGTCGATCGTCTTCGCGTTGCCGTAAACGCCCGTCCGCTGGTGCCCGATCACTGACTCCCAGGACCGCAGGTAGGGCGCGATCTGGCTTTTGTACTGCTCGTAGGACGGGTCGTCGTCGATCGACGCGTAAATCGGCGCCTCGGGCGGGCCACCGGCGGCGGCGTGCAGCTCCATGCCCCGCTGGGCGTGTTGCAGCCCGGCGTTGGCGCCGCCCAGCCAGTCGGCGGAATTGCCCTTGCCGTACTGGTAGCAGGAGACAATCTTGAGCCCGTTGCTGTGCAGGTCACGAGCCTCGGCGACCTGGATCGGCTTGCCCAGCATCCAGTTACCGCCCGGCCGCCGGTCGGAAACGTAGCGGATCGACCCCACGGCGCCGGCGGCGCGGATCTGGCTGGCCGGGATCACGCCCGCGGCGTAGTCCAACAAGGTGCCCAGCGATGCCGAGGCCGTCGGGGCGCCCAACGACGACGCCGCGACGCCCAGGCCGACCAAGGCCGGGGTCGCCGCCGCGAATTTGAGCACGTCACGACGTGAGATCGACACATCGGACAGGGTACGACACAAACATCAATAGACACATCAATCACACTGGTTACAGGTTTGTCACTTCCGGGCATCGCGTGTTTAGTTCGCTGCCGTCCCATCAGTCACAGCTGCACCGGCGCGGGGATCGAGTGTTGCATGACGGCGCCGAGTGTGCGTCCAGGGCGGCGAATGTGCGGCGTCGGCGCTGGGTGCGCGCGCAGGGCGGTGACACGCCGGGGAAGACCGCCGCAACGTAACACCGAAAACAATGAGCGCACACCAGACGCTCGACGGACCCATTGTTATTGTCACTATTAACTTTATAAAGTTAGCGTCAGAGGGGGCTTCGAATGGACCATGACCAGCTCATCGACCTGACCCGACGGGCCTTGAAGTTGGCCCGCGACAAGACAACCGACCTGGCTCCGCGACCGCACACCGTCGACGCCGGCGAGTACACATCGATGCAGCGCCACCTCAGCGACAGGGCGTTGTTGTTGGCCAGCCCGCAACTGGTCGGCTACGTCTCGGAGCTCGCCGAGCCCGCCGCTTACTGCACCAAGACAGTGATGGGGCGGTCGATCCTGCTCACCAGAACATCCGATGGGTCGGTCCGCGCATTCGACAATGTCTGCCTGCACCGCCAGTCGCCGGTGGTGACGGGCTGCGGCACCGCGAAGCGATTCAGCTGCCCGTACCACGCCTGGACCTACGACAACACCGGCAAGCTGGTCGGCCTGCCGGGCCGGGAGGGCTTCCCGGATACGACGGTCAAGTCCGACGCATTGACCGAACTCCCCGCCGCCGAGTTCGCCGGGTTCCTCTGGGTGGCGCTGGACAAGGACGCCACCCTGGACGTCGCCGCGCATCTGGGACCGCTGGCCGACGAACTCGACTCGTGGGGCATCGGGCGCTGGTCTCCGCTGGGCGAGAAGGTGCTCGACGCCCCGATCAACTGGAAGCTGGCCGTCGACACCTTCGCCGAGAACTACCACTTCGCCACCGTGCACCGCGACACCTTCGCCACCATTGCCCGCAGCAACTGCACGGTTTTCGATTCCTACGGACCCCACCATCGATTGATCTTCCCGCTCAACGCGATCCTCGAGCTGGAGAATGTTCCCGAGGAGCAGTGGGACCCGTTCCACAACATGGTGGTGATCTACGCGTTGTTCCCCAACATCGTGCTGTCGGTGACGATCGCCAACGGCGAGCTGTTCCGGATCTACCCCGGCGACGAGCCGGGCAGATCGATTACCGTGCACCAGAATTCGACGCCGCTCGACATCTCCGACGAATCGGTGGCGGCCGGCGCTCAAGCCGTGTTCGAGTATGCGCACGCCACTGTGCGCGACGAAGACTACCGGCTGGTCGAGGGGCTGCAGGCCAATCTCAGTTCGGGCGCTCGCGATCACCTGGTGTTCGGCCGCAACGAGCCGGGGTTGCAGCATCGCCACATCGCGTGGGCCGAGGCGCTGGCCGCCTCAGCTGCCGGCGGCTGACTCCACCTCGGACAGTGCCGCGATCAGATCGTCGAGAAGCGTTGCGAGCGTGTCGTTTTGCACGGGACGCGCGCCGTTGAGCAATTCCACGGCCGCGCCCCGACGGCCCGCGGCCACCAACGGCACCAGCTGATCGACCACCGACTGCAAACCCGGGTCGACGTCGGCCACGGTGGTGGCCAGCACTTCGACCAGCTCCCAGTCCCGATATAGCGCCAACGAGCGCTCGTTGAACGCGAAGCCGCTCACCGGTTTACCCCACAGCGTCCCCTGGTAGCGGTACGGGCCTTCCATGTACTCGATGGGCAGGCCGTGCGCGGGCGCCGGCACCAGCGGCTCGCCGACGAGATCCAGTTGCAGTGTGGCGCAGGTGATCCGGTGCCGGTCGGGCATGTACCGGGCCGGCGCCAGCGGCCGCACCAGGGGCCGCACCGTCGTCGGCCATTTCACGTAGCTGCTGACGGTCACCTCCACGTCCTCGGCGCACTCCGGCGCAATGGCGGGGTCGGGATGGCACGTCGTCACACCGGTAAAGGGTTGCAGCTCATTGCCGTTCGTACGATCGAACTGCCGCCAGATGCTCAGGTCGACGCCGTTGTCGAAATTGATCGTGCGCCATTCGTGCGAGCGGGCCCGCGGGTCTCCCCCGCTTCCGCCGCCGCCGGCATACTTCGGGAACCACTGCCGGTCGACGTGTCCGGCGCTGCCGGAAACCTGCTCGATCGTCTCCCCCCAGCGCAGCGTCCCGCTCATCGACATCCCGGTCTGGAAATACGAGTAGGTGTCCTTTTGACCGAAGCAGACGATCTTCCCGTTGTAGGTCGACGCCCCCACCGGCACCGGCGCGCGCGTCGGGGTGACGACCAAGTCCAACCGCATGGACCGGCCCTGGTGATCCCGGCCGACCAGACTGACTCGATACGTGTAAGGCAGCAACCGGTCCTCGGCGTCACGGCAGGTGGTCCACGACGCGGTGCCGGCACTGCTGTGATAGCTGATGTCGAGATAGCCTGCGGCCATGGACAATTTGCGCTGAGCGCCCGGCTCCATGTTCTTCGGCGGCATGTCGTAATCGGTGTAGGTGCCGTAATCACCGGTGTCGAGGTCGAACAGCGCCATTGTGTAGAAGTCGGCGACGACGGTTCCCCCGGGTTGGTTCTTGTTGAAGATCGTCAGGAACGCAAACGACCGGTCGCTCTCGACGGCCTGGAGTTGTCCGGCGATGAACCACGTGTCGGACTCCTGGTCCGGGTGTTCGCCCTCGGCGGCGGGAAAATCCAGCTGGTCGTCACCGGGCACCAGCTGATACGGGTAACTGCGCCAGTCGGTATTCATCTCGGCTTCCCTGCCACGGCGCTATCTTTCATTTTTGCTATGTTAGCGTCAATAGCGAAGTTACGGTCACGGCCTCATCCCCTCCCCAAGGAAGTGCCCCGATGAGAGAAAAATCCGACCATCGGACCTATGCCGAACTGTTCATCGGAGGGCAGTGGCGCAAGCCCTTCAACCCGAGCCAGCTCGCCGTCATCTCCCCGCATACCGAAGAGCCGATCGGCCACGTCCAAGCCGCCGGTCCCGAGGATGTCGATGCCGCGGTCACCGCCGCGCGACAGGCTTTCGACCATGGCCCCTGGCCACGATTGACCCACGCCGAACGGATGGTCAAGGTCGAGGAATTCGCCGCGATCTATGCCGGCCACGTCGACGAGATGGCCGACCTGATCACCGACGAGATGGGCTCCCCACGCACCTTCAGCCGGATGGGCCAGGGAGCGGCCGCGGCAGCCTTGATCCACCTCACGCTGGCCGCCGCCCGTGCCTTCCCCTGGGCGGAACGCCGCCAAGGCGTGCTCGGCGAAGTGCACCTGCGCCGGGCCCCGGTCGGGGTGGTCGGGGCGATCGTGCCGTGGAATGTGCCGCAATTCCTGATCATGCCCAAGCTCATCCCGGCCCTGATCGCCGGCTGCACGGTCATCATCAAGCCCGCGCCCGAAACACCTTTGGACGCTTTGTGGTTGGCCGAAATGATCGAGCAGGTCGGCCTGCCCGACGGCGTGGTGTCGGTGCTGCCCGGCGGTACCGACGTGGGTGAGGCGCTGGTGCGCCATCCCGGCGTGGACAAGATCTCGTTCACCGGTTCCAGCGCCGTCGGACGCCGCATCGCCGCGCTGTGCGGAGAGCAGCTCAAACGGGTGAGCCTGGAACTGGGCGGCAAGTCGGCGGCGATCATTCTCGACGACGCCGACATCGCCAAGACGGTGGCCGGGCTGAAGTCGGCCAGCCTGATGAACAACGGACAGGCCTGCGTCGCACAGACCCGCCTTTTGGTCAGCGAACAACGGCACGACGAGTTCGTCGACGCGCTGGCCGAGATGATGTCGAATCTCAACGTCGGGGATCCGACCGACGAGGCGACCGACATCGGGCCTCTGTTCGCTCAACGGCATCAACGCCAGGTGCAGGAGTACATCCGGTCCGGACAAAGCGAGGGCGCCCGCATCGTGCTCGGTGGCCTCAATACCGCACAAGACAGTCCGGCCGAGCGCGGCTGGTACGTGCGGCCAACGCTTTTCGTCGACGCGACGAACGACATGCGCATTGCGCGCGAAGAGATCTTCGGACCGGTGTTGACCGTGCTGCGCTATCGCGACGAATCCGACGCGGTCCGCATCGCCAACGAAAGCAACTACGGTCTGGCCGGATCGGTGTGGACCTCGGACATCGCCCACGGCCTGGACGTCGCCGCCAGTGTGCGCGCGGGCACGTACGGCATCAACATGTATACGCTCGACATCGGCAGTCCGTTCGGCGGTTTCAAGCACTCGGGCATCGGCCGCGAATTCGGGCCGGAAGGCCTCGACGAGTATGTCGAGCTGCAGACGGTGATCGCCAAGGGCCAGCTGCCGCCGCTATAGATCGCTCGGCCACAACGGATTGCGGCCAAGGCGGGCAAGGAGTTTGGCCTGCACATCCGTGTCGCCGTGCACCGCGACTACGTCGTCATCCACCGGGCATCTGCAACGTGAGCTCGACCGGACAACACAGGGCGCCATGCTGGTTGGTCACTTCGATGATGATGTCGACCAGGCAGCGCGGTGGATCCACCGAGGTGTCGCGCCGCTTGGCCACCGCGCGGCCGCGGCCGATCATCGTGTCGCCGGCATAGACCGAACCGGCCAGCCGCAGCGAGCGGCGCACCACCCGGCTGCTCGGTCCGGCCCAATCGGTCGCGACGCGGTCGGCGAACCCGGCCAGATGCATGGTGTTGAGGTAAATCGTTGGGTTGCCCTGACTTTGGGCATACTCGGGGTCGAAATGGCCCGGGAAATAGTCCCACGTCGCTCCGGCGTTCTCCACCACCCGCTGGTAGCTGATCTCGTCGACCACCTCCGGCAGCTCGACGGGAACGGTGATCTCGTTCCAATCCAAGCCCGTCACTGCGGCGCTGCCGGGGTGAAGCGGAACAACGTATTCCGTGACCGGGCGACGACCGTGCCGTCCTGACGGCGGTAGGTCTCCAGCGTCTCGATGAAATGGCCGACACCCAGCCGGGTCCGTTTCTCCGGTGAGACCGACACCAATTCCTCGACACTGGTGAGCACGTCACCCTCGACGATGGGTTCGGGGAACTCGACGTCGTTGGCGGCGTTGATGAATGTGGTGCCCGGCAACGGCACTCGCAGGATCAGCGAGGCCGCGGGCCGCCGGCCGCCGGGCTCCCACGGCGGCGGTATCAGCCATCCCATCAACAGACCCGGCGGGGCCAGCAGGCCTCCCCACTGCTCCCGTGCGAACTCCGCGTCCCAGTACGAACGATTGCCGTCGTGAATCATAGAGGCGTACAACTGAATACGGGCCCCGCCGACCGGATTCACCGCCGTGCGCGGTTCGCTCGTCGCGCCGACCATGCGCAGCGCGTCTTCGTATGTGCCGAAGGCTAATTCGTAGCTGAGATCACGATCCACGAAGCGGTGCCGCTTACATGACAAGCGGGTGCCGGCTCGGCACCACATCCCAGGAGAGATTGCGCGACGTGTAGTACCAGCCACCGCGCTCGTAGATCAGCTCATCCCGGTAGGTTCCGGTGGCGCGCAGCGCGGTGTCCCCGAAGGCGGCGGAGAAAAGCACGGCGACACAACGCTGCATCGCGTGGACACCCTCGACGGCGATCTCGTGATCGATGGTCACCAAGCGTTGCCCTTCGCCGCCGTCGAACGCCAAACGCAGATCGGCGAAGAGTTCACCGTCGCGAACAAAGCTGGCACCGGAATGGCGGAACGTCGCGATCCAGCTATCGCGGTCGCCGTCGGAGTAAGCACGATTGTGCCGGGCGTTCAAATTCAAGATCGCATCGCGGCCGGTCGCAGCTTGCAGGAACTGTTCCTGCTGGTAGGACAACGTCATTTCTACTCGCCAGCCTCTCCCCGAAGGAAAAAAGAAAAGAACTACGTAACATCGACTTTACTTACCGCTTAACAATATATCCGTATTCTTCCCGATCCCAGACCTCAGAACTCAAACCCTTGGATCGCAGCAAATCTTTACGCACCCGTCCGATAACGTTCTTCGGGAGTTCGTTGACCTGGTCGACGTATCGGGGCACGCAGAAGTACGGCATCCGGCCGGCGCAGAAGTCGAGCAGCTCGGCGCAATCCAGCACGGCGTCCGGGCGCAGCGCGACCACGAGCAGGATGTCGTCCTCCCCCAATTCGCTGGGCACCCCGATCGCCGCGGCTTCGGCCACCGCCGGATGGCCCATGACGACGCGTTCCACTTCGGCCGAGGAGATGTTCTCCCCACGCCTGCGTAGCGAATCCTTGATCCGGTCCAGATACGTCAGGTTCTGATCGGCGTCGAGCCGGCCCAGATCTCCGGTGCGAAACCATTCCGGGTGCGGGTCCACCTGGGCGTCGCGGCCGACATAGCCCTCGCTCATCACGTGCGGGTACCTGGGCCGGCAGGCGATCTCGCCGACGGTGCCGACGGGCAGCGGGTTGCCGTCGTCGTCGACGATGCGCACGTCGAAGTTGGGATTGGGCCGGCCCGACGTGCCGGGGACGCCCTCGTCGGCCACGCCCTTGACCGCGATCGGGAAGGCCTCGGTCATCCCGTACATCGTGACAATGCGGCAGCCGTAACGCTTTTCGATGTCGTGATAGGAGCTCGCGTCGATCGGTGCGGCGGAGATGAACCGCAACGGCAGCTGCGCGTCACGCGGATCGGCGGGCAGGTTGTACAGCATCGACACCATCGCGCCGGCTCCGGCAAAGCCGACGGCGCCATGAGCGCGGATGTCGTCCCACACCTGGCCGGGGTGAAAAGACTGCGCCAGCACGGTCGTTGCGCCGGTCAGCATCGGGACCAGCACGCTCGGTGCGGCGCTCAGGTGGAACAACGGCATCGCCGTCCACAGCGCCTCCCCCGACCGCAACTCCCAGGACGACGCAACGGTCGCGGCGACCGAGAACAGGTAATTCCAGGTCGTGGCAACGGCTTTGGACGGTCCGGTGGTGCCCGACGTGTAGAACAGCGCTCCCACCTCGTCGGGCTCCCCGGGATCGTCGATACAGCTGGCTGCGCGCGTAAGCGCGTGGCTCAGCGAATCATCTTGCACCACAATGTCGGTCACCGTGTCCAGCCGGTCGGCGACCTCGTCGACGCGGGCCCGGCGCTCGGCGTCGGTGAGAATCACCTTGGCCCGCGACAACTGCAGGGTGTGCTTCAGGAAGTCCCCCTTGTTGGCGGCGTTGACCGCCCCGCTCACCGCGCCGATGCGGGCCGCGCCCAGCCAGAAGTACACCCATTCCGGGCAGGTGCCGGTGAACAGTGCCACCCCGTCGCCGCGGCCCACCCCCAATTCGCGCAGCAGCTCGGCCGCCGCGCGGGAGCGCCGCCGCATCTGCTCGAACGTGACCTCGGTACCGGCGATCGACATCATCACGCGATCGGGGTGCTGCTGGGCCCGGCGATCCAGCACGGCCGGGACGGTGAAGCGATCGACGCCGAAATCGGCGGGCCCCAAAGGCATTAGGCTTTCGCGGCCGCCGGGTCGGGTTCGCCTCCGGCGGTGTATCCGAAGTCGCTCGGTGAGGGCTCCGTGCCCGGGTAGAAGCGGTGCGCCCAGCGGCGCAGGGCCGCGTAGTCGTGTGCCTCTTCGGGAGCCAGGTTCGGCTTCTCCAGGTACTTCATGTTCTCCCAGGTGAAGAAGTCCTGTTTGATGACTTCTTGCTGCAGCGCCAGGAATTTCGCGGCGCGGCCGGTCGGCTTGTCACCGCTGTCGCCGGGCTCGCGGACGGAAGCCTGCGTGTAGAAGTAGTCGGTGTAGTGCTCGTCGACCGGCGTCTGCCCGGTGACCTCGATGGTGGCCACCAAGTCACTCGGGAACCGGACGAGCCCCAGCCCCAACGAGTAGTTGTCGTAGATGATCTTGGCGTCGACCGGCCCGTTGGGGGTCAGCCACGTCTTGGCCCGGCCCCCACCGAAGTGGGCGTTGACGGTGGCATGCAGGTGATAGCCGGCCACCTCGAACGAGGCGGTGTTGGCGGGATTGGCGGCCTTGTGCACGTACTGCACGTGATAGGGGTCGGCCGCATTCTCGATGATCATCTGCGCGTGCACCTTGACCCGGTTGAGCATCCGGCTGTGCGGGTGCAGCGGGTAGTACTCGCCGGTCTCCAGTTCGGGCAGCGCGGGCGGCTGCCAGTACGGCGCCCGGCCGTGGCGTTCGTGCCAGACCAGGATGAAGCCGTACCACTGGATGGTCGGGTAGGTCCGGATTCGAACATTGTTCTTGCAGCCGATCTTGCTGTACGGGATCAGCGCGTTGCTGCCGTCGCCGCGCCATTGCCAGCCGTGCCAGGGACAGACGATGTTCTCGTCTTCGACGGTCCCGCCGACGCCCATGTTGGCGCCGAGGTGCTGGCAGTACGCGTCCAGCACGCTGACCTTGCCGGAAGCGGTGCGGAACAGCACCAGCTCCTCACCGAAGTAGTGCAGTCGCTTGACGTCGCCGGGCTTCACGTCGCTGGCGAAGGCAACAATGAACCACCCGGTCGGGTACCGATAGGTGGACAGCGCAATGCCAGAGGGTCCGAACTCACGTTCCGACGGGTCTGACTCTGGAATCGTATTCGTCACGAGAACTCCGTTTCCCACGCGGCCGGGCCGCTCTTACCTCACCGCGTTTCGACGACTAAAGTCTATTTTTACTATTTTAAGCATTGAACGTCAACGCGGCGCCAGCGGGTCGCCGCGTGTTGCCAGAGCGAGCGGAGTTGCGCATGACTGCTGCTGCAGTGGACCTATCCGATTTCGCCTTGTGGCGTAACGGTTTTCCGGACGAGTTGTTCGCCGAATTGCGGCACACCAGACGGCTTTTCCGGCACGGCCTGACGCCCGGCGTGGCCCAGACCGTGCGCCGAGATTTCTGGGTGGCGACCAAACACCGGCACGCGGTCCGCCTGCACCGCGACACCGAGTCGTTCACAGCGGGCGGCGGCCCATTGATCCAGCCGGTCGCCATGTTCTCGTCGTACCCGACCATCATCACGCTGGACCCGCCGGACCTGAACAAGCGCCGCAAACTCATCTCCAACGCCTTCAATCCGCGGGCGATCGCCAAGCTGGAGGACGGCATTCGGGCGCGGGCGGCGCAGATGATCGACCGCCTGCTCGCCAAGGGTGGTGGCGACTGGATCGAGGACGTCGCGGACGCGTTGCCGATGACGGTGATAGGCGACATCATCGGCATCCCCGAGGAGGACCGGCCGCGAATCTTCGACATCTTCGACCGCATCCTCAAGGCAATGGCGCCCGAGGCGGGCCCGAGCGGGCAGGCGGAACTCGAGCTCTTCGCCTCGGTCTTCGGGTACGCGATGGAGCTCACCGCCGAAAAGCGGGGCAACCCCACCGACGACATCTGGAGCACGCTGGCATCCGCGGTGATCACCGGTGACGACGGCGAGCAGTTCAGCCTGCCCGAAAACGAGCTGGAGTTCTTCTTCTTCGTGCTGGCATTCGCCGGCAGTGACACCACCAAAAACGCTCTGGCCATGGGACTGCAGGCGTTCGTCGCCAACCCGGAGCAGATCGAGCGCTATCGCGAGCAGGAAGCGCTGCGCCCCAGCGCCGTCGAGGAGGTGCTGCGCTGGGCGTCACCGGTGGCGTACTGGACCCGCACCGCGAAGGTCGACGTGGAGATGGACGGCCAGCACATCCCCGCGGGCGACCGGGTGGTGTCGATGCTGCGTTCGGCAAACCGCGACGAGGAAGTGTTCGAGTCCCCGTTCACCTTTGACATCGGCAGGCAACCCAACCCGCACGTCGCTTTCGGCGGGGGCGGGCCACACCACTGCCTGGGCGCGATGCTGGCGCGCGCCGAGCTGCGCGCGGTGCTCGACGAGCTACTGCTGCGCTGCGATCGCTTTGAAATCGGGCCCGCCACGGTGTCGTATCCGAACCTGACCACCAACATGTCGATCTATGACGAGATGGCGATCTCGCTGACCGCACGACGCTGATCAGTACGGGGCGGGCCCCTCGCCGAACGCGGCGAACACCGCGAGCGGATCCAGGTAATCGCGCCATCCCACGATCTTTCGGCCCTTGATCGTGATGACGGAGACGAATCGGTTGACGTAGGGCGCGCCCGTCTTCACGACGGTGCCGTGCATCGTGTACTCGAGAATCACCGTGGACCGCTCGGGGTCGAAGTAGCGGTGCACGTCGCTGCTGTGAGTCTGGACGATCGAATCCCCGTAATCGGCATACAGTTCGGCCAACGCTTCGCGCCCGACGATCTTCCTCGGATACGTCGGGACGGTGATGACGAACTCGACCACCGCATCCTCGGCGTGGATATCGAAAAAGTCGGTGCCGTCGACCAAACCGTCGAGGGCGCCGACGACTAGCTCGAAGTACGGCCCCATCGCGGCGTACTTCGCCATGTCTCCCGATGACAAGAAGGCCTCGCAGTTCCTCAGTCCTGCAACCGCAGTGCGGCCTTCGGGCACTGGTCCACCGCGGCGCGGACGTCGATCTCCCGGTCCGGCGCCACCTCGCCGTCCGCGATCTGCACCACGTCCTCGTCGCCGAGTTCGAAGATGTCCGGGGCGAGTGATTCACAGAAGCCTTGGGCTTCGCACAAGGTCTCGTCGACGGTCACGCGCATCAGTTGCCTCCTCTATAGGCCCTTGGGGCGGGTTCCGATGACCCCGCTGGCAGCGAGGTTCGCCAGTTCTTCGTCGGTCAGCCCGCACCGATCGCGCAGTACTTCTCCATTGTGCTCGCCCAGCAGCGGCGGCGGGCGCAATAGCCACCGATCCTGGCCGGACAGCGATGCGAACGGCGGGCATGGATAGCGGGCTGACCCGATACTCGCGTGTTGCAGCGTCTCGAAGAAACCCCGGTCGCACAGTTGGGGGTTCTCGGTCACCAGCGACGGCGAAACCACCGGCGCGGCGGGCACGCCCGCGCTTGCCAGCCGCTCGACCGTCGATTCCAGTGGCTGCGCGCCGAACCATTCCTGCAGCCGCTGGTCGATGTCGTCGGCCCGCTCGCGCCGGCCGTCGGCGGTGGCCAGACCCTCGTCACACCAGGACGGTCGCCCCATCACTTCGACGAGGGCCGACCACTGCTGGTCGTCGCGCACGGTGACCGCGATCCAATCGTCTTCGCCGGCACACCGGTAGAGGTTCTGGATCAATCCGCCGAAACCACGATTACCATTGCGGCTCAATGTCTTTCCGAATACCTCGGATTCGATCGCCTGTATCGCGGTGGCGTTCAGGACCGTTTCGAGCATCGGCAGCTCGAGCTGCTGACCGGTTCCGGTGCGTTCGGTGAAGCTCAGCGCGGCCAGCACGGCGAAGGCGGCGTGCACGCCGGCCAGCGGGTCGCAGGCGCCGCGCGGCGTCACGGGCGGGGCATCCGGCAGTCCGGTCACCCAGGCCAGGCCGGCGAGTTGTTCCATGGTGGGGGCGAATCCGACTCGTTCGCGCCAGGGGCCGTCCAGGCCGAACGCGGGCATTCGCGCAACGACGAGTTTGGGATTGACCTCGAGTAGCACGTCGGCGGTGAGCCCGAACTGATCCATCACCCGCGGGGAGAAGTTCTCGATCACGACGTCGGCGCCGGCCGCCAGTTTCTTGAACAGGCGGCGGCCTTCCTCGCAGCCCAAATCCAAGGTGACCGAACGCTTGTTGGTGTTCATCGCGTGGAACACCCAGCCGTACTCCCACCAGTCGTCCACGTCTTTGCGCATCCCGCCGGAGTACCGAATGCCGTCGGGGCGCTGGATAGACTCGACCTTGATCACCTCGGCGCCGAATGCCGCCAGCAGGTGGGTCGCCGCCGGCCCGGCCCAGAACGCGGTCAGGTCGACGATCCTCACGCCCTCCAGCGGCCGGGTCGGTGGCGCCGGCTTACCTTCGGATTCGACTGCGCGCCAGGGCGACTCGTCGTTGTCGGCGCCTGGGGCGGCGGTCTCGCCGACCGCAGGCGCCGCGCACGCCGACATCAGCCACGGCGGGCGGGGCTGGTGAAAGCCGGCGGGGTTGGGCAGGTATACCCCGCGTTCGGTGGCGTATTCCACCTCGCGGATCGTGGCGCCGTTGCCGAGCGCAGCGATCGGCAGCCGGAACAGTTGGCCGAGCTCGACGACCTCCGCGACGGTCCGTTCGGCAAGCCACGGGCCGATCTGCCCGCGGATCAGGTCGCGGTAGCCCCAGCGCCCGATCTGAAAACGCAGTTGCTCAATCTCTTCGAGCGCCGGGCACTCGACCATCGCCAGGAAGTCGAGCCACTGCTGGCCGGTGACCATGGTGATGCCGACGTAGCCGTCCTTGGCCGGCTCGATCGACGGGACCTCGGTGGTGCGGCTGATCGGCGGCACCCGCAGCAGCTGCGAATGCAGCCACTCGCTGCTCTGCATCAACGTCATCGCCTCGAGCATGGACAGATCGAGATGCTCACCGGGACCGCCGTGCTCGACGCGGCGGCGCACGGCCAGCGCGCCGAACGCGGCGAACACACCGCCCATGTACTCCCCCAGGTCGCCGCCGATCGAGATCGGGGGGCCGGCCGGGTCGCCGCGGAAACCGGGTGAGCCCGCCCAGGCCTGCAAGGTGAATTCGCTGGCAGCGCGGTCCGCATACGGTCCGGTCCAGCCGAAGTCGGAGATCGTGACGACGACCGCCCGCGGTGCATCCGCCAGCAGCCGGCCGACATCGATGCCCAGCGCCGCGGCGCGCGCCGCGCCGGCGGTGAGGATGATCACGTCGGCGCCCGCCAACTCGGCCCGCAATCGCCGCGAGCCGGGCGCAAAAGTCATGCTCTGCTTGCCGGCGTTGAGGTAGCTGTAGAACGGCGACGCCTGGCCGTCTGGCACCGGCGAACAGGACGCGGAATAGCGCCGCAGCCAATCTCCTTGCGGCGGTTCGATTTTGCGCACCTGCGCCCCGACGTCGACCAGCAACTTGCCGCAGTAGCTGCCAGCTATCCGGTCGCTGATCTCGACAACACGCAACTCATGCAGCGGTGTCGGATGGTCGTCAGACCCCTGGCTCAATTGCATCCGCCCTTCCGACCGACACGCGATCAGAGATGCTATTTATATCATTACTGCTAAAATAGCTAAGCCAGCTGAGTACGCGCACCGGGTGCCGCGACGCTCTCCCTGCCGCGACTGCGAGGATTGGATGCCCGCTCTGGGAATTGGGCCCGATGCCCGTCGCCGGTTGTCGGCGCCGAGGATCGCCGAAATCGTAGCCGACGAATTGCGTCGCCAGATCATCGACGGCGAGCTTGCCGACGGCGATCTCCTGCCACGCCAGGAAGTGCTGGTCGAACAGTTCAACGTCAGCCTGGTCTCGCTGCGCGAAGCCCTGCGCATCCTGGAAACCGAGGGCCTGGTCTCGGTGCGCCGCGGTAACCGCGGCGGCGCCGTGGTGCACGCACCGGCTAAGACCAGCGCGGCCTACATGCTGGGGCTGTTGCTGCAGAGCGAGTCCGTTCAGGTTGCCGACCTGGGCATGGCGCTGCAGGAACTTGAGCCCGCCTGCGCCGCGCTGGCGGCCCAGCGCCCGGACCGGGCGGACACCCTGGTGCCAGAGCTCAAGCAGGTCAACGATTCCATGGCCGAGCACCTCGACGACGGGCGCCTGTTCACCGAAATCGGCCGCCAGTTCCACGATCTCATCGTCCAGGGCTGCGGAAACCACACCATCATCGCAGTGGTCGGCAGCCTGGAAACGCTGTGGAGCAGTCACGAAAAGCAGTGGGCCGACGAGAGCGCGGCACGCGGCACCTATCCCTCGCTGACCCAGCGGCGTGCGGTGCTCAACACGCACATCAAGCTGGCCGAGACCATTGCGGAGGGTGACGTCGACCGTGCCCGGCGCATCGCGGGCCGTCACCTCGCCGATACCCAGACCTATGTGCTGGCCGGCCGGCCCACGCAACGGATCTATGCGCTGTCACCGCAGGCAATGTCACGCCCGCGGGATCTGCGGCAGTCCTGAGGAAGCCACTCATCGGCATGCGAACCGCGTTGGTCACCGGCGGCAGCGGCGGGATCGGAAAGGGCTGCGCGCACAAGCTGGCCGAACTGGGCTATGACGTGGTGCTGGTGGCGCGGCGCGCGGATCCGCTCCGTGCGGCGGCCGAGGAGATCGGGGCCCGCCACATCGTGGCCGACGCATCCGATCCCGACGGATTCGCCGCTGCGATAAGCACTTTGGAGACGATCGACCTCGTCGTTCACGCCGCCGGGGCGCTCGGCGGAACGTATGCGCGCAAGCAGACTTTCGAGCAGTGGCAGACCATCATCTCGGCCAACCTGGATTCGTGCTTCGTGGTGACCGCCGCGGTGCTGCCGCGGATGCGCGCGGGCTCGCGGTTCGTGTTCATCTCGTCGTCGGCCGCCCACGAGCCGATGCCCGCCCGCACCGCCTACTCCGCGTCGAAAGCCGGCATGAACGCGTTCGCCCGGGCCCTGGCGCTCGAGGTCGACCGCGACGGCATCGCCGTGCATATCGTGACGCCCGGCCCGGTGGAAACCGAGATGCTGCAGGACGTTCCCTTCGAGATGTACGCGATTCAGATCTCCGATGTCGCCGCGGCCGTTGCCTGGCTGGACACCGTGGACCCGTCCGTCGATGTGCCGGAGATCCGGCTTTCGGCGGTGCAGCGCGGTCCGTATGCCCGACCGCCGGTCATCCCTAACGAGGCCCGGCGCCGGCGCCAGGGAACGTCTTGATCACCGATTCGCCGAACTCGCGCAGCGACTCCGGGTTCGCGAAATCGGCGAACCACACGTAGAAGCGCTCGACCCGCTGGGCGGCCAGACCCGCGAAGTGCCGGGTCAGCTCGTCCGCGTCACCACAGACCAGCCCGGCCCCGAGGTTGCCGAATCGACGGGTGCTGACTTCACGCACGGTGTCGGGGTCGGTGCCCGACCGGGCGAAGCCGATCATCTGCTGGACCGAAATCCGGGCGCTGCCCGCCGCCGGGGCCAGCTTGGGCAACCGGTCGATGTAGTTGGCCTGCAGGTTCCACCAATCCGCGTAATTGCGAACGAGTTCCATCATGCGGGGTCCGCTGCCACCCAGAACCAGCGGTATCGGATGGCTGCGCTTGGGCAACTGCACCGCGCCGTCCTCGTCGGCGCCGTCGCCCCAGTACTGCCTGATCAGGGCCAGGTGCCGGCCGAGCTGCTGAACGCGGGCCACCGGATCCTGCTGACCGACATCGAATCTGGTGAACTCCGCGGGCCAGGATCCCGACCCGAGACCCAGATCGAACCTGCCGTCCGACGCGTCCGAGAGGCTGACGGCTTGCTTGGCGAGGACGGCGGGATGCCGGAAGGCGTCGCACAGCACCAGGTGGCCGATCCGCAGCCGCTCGGTCTTGGCCGCCACCCAGGTGGCGACGGCCATTGCCTCCCAAATACTTTCGCCGGGCAACCCCGGCGCTTCGAGGTGATCGATGAACGCCATGCCGTCGAAACCACTGGCTTCGGCATGACGGGCCCGCTCGGTGATATCGCCCACAGAGAGCCGTACTTGCGGCAGGAACAGATACCACTCGACCATGCGCCCACCTATGCTCGTCCGCGTCGCTAGTTTACTATCTTTATTATGTTAGGGGTCTTATGGACGTCGGACTGACTTCGGATCAGCTGTCGCTGCGCGACGCGGTGCGTGGCATCCTGCGTACCGAATGTCCTCCCGATGCCGCCCGGCAGGCCCTGACGGATCCGGAGCGCTGGCGCGCTCTGTGGAAGACCGTAGTCGACCTCGGTTGGACCGAGCTCGCCGCACCCGCGGGCGGCGACTACGGACCCGTCGAACTCGCGGTCGTTCTCGAGGAGTGCGGTGCCGCACTGGCGCCGATTCCGTTGCTCAGCAGCGTCGGTCTGGCCGCGGGCGTCTTGCGGGCGGGCGGTCTGGACTCGGTGCTCACCGATATCGCCGGCGGGGTCATTGCCACCCTGGCGGTGCACGCCAAGGGATCTCGGCTGCCCGGGCCGCCGATGACGCTGCGCGACGGACGGGTGCGCGGCCGGGCGGTCGCCGTCCCCAACGCGTCACGGGCGGAGCTGATCGTCGCGCTGGCCAAATCCCTGGACGGCTACGTCGCGGTGGTCGTGCGCACCGGCGACGGCGTGACGATCACCGCGGGCGAGTCCACCGATCCCACTCAACCACTGGCCGAAATCGAGGTCGACGCCGAACCCTTGGCCGTCGCGCCCGTCGACCTCGAGTCGGCACTGACCGCACCACTGGTGGCTGTCGCCGCCGATCTGGTCGGCACGGCGAGCGCCGCGCTGCACCTCTCCGTCGAGCACGCGAAGTCGCGCCGTCAGTTCGGCACCCCGATCGGCGCATTTCAGGGAATCAAGCACGCGCTGGCCGACAACTATGTCGGCATCGAGCGCGCCCGCAGCCTCACCTACGCGGCCGCGGCCCGCCTCGCCGATCCGGACACCGCACCCGCGGACGCCTGGACCGCCGCGGCACTGGCCAAGGCGGCGGCCGGCGACGCCGCGGCCGGCTGCGCCCGCACCGCGGTCCAGGTGCACGGCGCGCTGGGGCAGACCTGGGAGCACGATGCCCACCTCTACGTCCGGCACGCCTGGCAGGGTGCGGCGCTGCTGGGAGACGGTCGCGCGCTCTACCACGAGGTGGGCGCCCGTTTCGCCGGAGGCGCGGCATGACCACTGGATCCGAGACCGTCGCCGAGTTCGTCGACTGGCTGGCCGCGTTCCTGCCGAACGACTACTACGAGAACTACCGCGAATATCGCTGGGACATCCCACTGCGCCGCGCCTATCAGCGGGCCGCGTTCGAAACGGGCTGGCTGCAGCCCACCTGGCCGCGCGAGCACGGTGGTCGATCGCTGGGCCTGCGCGACGCGATGGAGATCCGGATCGAGGGCGCGTTGCGGTCGGTACCCAAGCTGCCCAACATCCAGGGGCCCGGCGTCGCCGCACCCGGCATCCGCCAGTTCGGCACCCCCGCCCAGATCGAGCGCCTGCTGGTGCCGCTGCTGCGCGGCGACGAATGGTGGGCGCTGGGTATGTCCGAGCCGGAGGCCGGGTCGGACTTCGCCGGCCTGCGCACCCGCGCCGAGCGCGACGGTGATGTGTTCCGGGTCAACGGTCACAAGATCTGGACCACGCAGGCTCACGAATCGCGGTGGTGCACGCTGTATGCCCGCACCGATCCGGACGCGCCGAAACACCGTGGCATCTCGTGCCTGATCCTTGACCTGCACTCCCCCGGCGTGCGCATCGAACCCATCCGGATGTCGTCGGTCTCCGACGAGACCTTCTGCGAGGTCTTCCTCGACGACGTCGAGATCCCCGCGGAAAACCTGCTGGGTCCGGAGAACGGCGGCTGGAACGTCGCGCTGTCCTCGCTGCACCATGAACGCCAGATGATCTGGATCATGAACTGGGTCGAGATCAAGCGCGGGCTCGACGCCGTGCGCAATGCCGGCGCCGGCACCGAAGACCAGGACCTCTACACCGAGCTCGGGTCGCTGCTCGCCGACGCCGAGGCGCTGCGGGCCACCGGGTACCGCGCGTTGGGCAACGAGCTGTCCGGCCGGCCCAGCCCGGAAGCCGACATCATGAAACTGCTCGGATCGATTACCTTGCAACGGGTTTGGGAACTCGCGGCCGCCGCCCAAGGGCCGCGTTCGGCCAGCGACCCGGACCTGCTGTTCGAACGTCAGGACGCACTGGCCGCCACCATCTACGGCGGCACGTCGGAGGTGCAGCGCAACATCATCGCCGAGCGACTGCTCGGGCTGCCGAAGGGATGACGATGGACTACGACCTCGGTGACGACGCCGTCGAATTGCGACACCGCCTGCGCGAGTTGATCGCTCATCACGTGCCACCCGATTTTCTTGGGGCCTGCACCGAGGATCCGCAGGACCTCGCCACTACCGAGACGTTCTGCAAGCTACTCGCCTCCGAGGGGCTGCTGGCCCTGGCCTGGCCGAAAGAGCATGGCGGCGGCGGTGGTTCGGTCTGGCAGCAGACGGTATTGCGCGAGGAGATGTGGGCCCAGCACGAACCGCGCGGCCCGCAGTACATGGGCGTCAACTGGGTCGGCCCGGCACTGATGCGTTACGGGACCGAGGAACAGAAGGCAAAGCACCTGGCGGCCATCGCATCCGGCGATGTGATCTGGTGCCAAGGGTTTTCCGAGCCGGAGGCCGGAACGGACCTCGTGTCGTTGCGCACCCGCGCAGTGCCGGATGGGGACGGTTGGCGCATCACCGGCCAGAAGGTGTGGACGTCGTACGCGCAGATGGCGTCGTGGTGCGTGCTGGCGACGTGCACCGACCCCGACGCCCCAAAGCACAAGCGGCTCACTCTTTTTCTGATTCCGATGGATCGCAAGGGCTTCACGGTACGGGGAATTCCGTCGATGCTGGGACCGCATCACCTCAACGAGATGTTCCTCGACGACGTGCAGGCGTTCCCCGGCGACGTCCTTGGTGAGCCCGGCGACGGCTGGCGGGTGATGCGGGAAGCGCTCGCATTCGAGCGCGTCGGCATCGCTCGCTACGCGCGCTGCGAGTCGCTGCTGCACCGAATGCAGAGCGAGCTCGGCGAGAAGTGGGACGAGCTTCCCGAATCGCTTCGGGCCCGGTGGGTCCGGGCGCTGGTCGATTTGCGGGTGGCCCGGCTGCTGGCCTATCGCGCCGTATCGCTGCAAGACGATCCGTCGGCCGGGGCGGCGGCCAGCGCCGCCCGCATCGCCACCACCACCTGCGATCAGCAAGTCGCCGAGTTGTTGTTCGACGTGCTGGGCCCGACCGCGCTGGACAGCGGGGCGTCGGCGGCACTGCACGGGGCGATCGAAGACCATTGGCGCTACGCACAAGCGGCCACCGTGGCGTCCGGCACCATCGAGGTGCAACGGATGCTGGTGGCTCGAGACGCACTGGGAGAGCACCGGTGAAAACCACACTGCCACAAGATATTAGCGATTTTGCAGCGGTCGCCGCCAAGCGGTTCGACCGCCTCGGCGGGCCGCAGGCCGCGCTGCGGGCCGAACACGACGACAGCGTTCGGGACGCGGCACGCACGGCGTGCAACGAGCTCGGCGCGTTCGAGCTCGATGTCCGGTCCGGCCCCGACGACCTGCTGGCCGCGGCGGTACTCTGCCAAACAGCCGGCGCGCACGCGCTGCCCTATCCTCTCGTCGACGAGCTACTGGCCATCGACGGTGCGCGGCTGGCCCTGGTCAATCCCGAGGCAGCGCGCATCGACCACGGCGACCTACCCGGCGACTGGATCGCCGCCGACCTGGATGGCAATCGTTACCGGCTGCAGATCGCGTCGCGGACGAACGCCAAACTGGGCCCCTTCCTGGTGCCGGCCACATTAGGCGCACCCGACGGGACAGTTCCGGCCGCCGACGTTAATCTTCATCTCGTGCTGGGATCATGGCGGATTCTGGGAGCAATGCAGCGCTCGCTGCAGATCGTCACCGACCATGTGCAGGCCCGTATCCAGTTCGGTAAGCCGCTGGCCGATTTCCAAGCCGTCCGGTTCGCCGTCGCGGATGCCTCGGTCGCGTTACGCGGACTGCACGAGCTGGCGAAATACACCATCTGCCGGCCGGAATCGCTGCCGGTGCAGGTGCATTCCGCCGACGCGCTGGTGTTGCGGTTCAAGGCCACCGACACCGCCCGGCAAGTGCTGCGCACCTCCCATCAGTTGCTCGGCGCCCTGGGCTTCTGCGACGAGTCCGACGTCAGCGTGCTCGACCGGCACACCCAGCCGCTGATCCGCTTGCCGCTGGGCGCCGAGGCGCTCGGGCTGCGGCTGATCTCCGACGTCCGCGACGGGTCCTTCGAGACCCTGTTCAGCGAGCCCGTATCCGCATGACGCGCGCCGGCGACGATGCAGAGCGCAGCGACGAGGTGGGGGCACCTCCCGCTTGCGGGGGAGAGCGGCGCCAATGAGCACAGAGTCCGCCACAGCCGGGGTGACGCCCAACCCGTTCGCGGACGGAGTCCCGTTCGGCACCAAACTTGCCAGCCTCGCCGAAGAGCAGCGCGACACGGCGGCCGTCACGGTTGTCGCGCTCGACGGCACCGCGGCGGCGCTGACCTTCGGTGAGCTCGACGCCCGCGCCAACCAATGGGGGCGGGCCCTGGCGGGCGCCGGAGCGCAGACGGGTTCCCTTGTCGCACTGGCAATCCCGAACTCGGTGCACCTGGTGCTGGCCACCATGGGGTGCTGGAAAATCGGCGCGGTCCCGATCCCCATGCACTGGGACCTGCCGGAGTGGGAGCGCGATCGGGTGCGCGCGGTGATCGACCCCGCCGTCGTCGTCGACGAGCAGACCCGATGGGAGCTGGACGCGCGCGCGGCGGACGAGTCCGACGACCCGCTGCCCGAAGCCGTCTCCCCCACCGCAAACGGGATCTGCAGCAGCGGATCGACCGGGGTGCCCAAGGTGATCCTGAACCTGGCTCCGTCACTGTGGATTCCCGAGCAGGGCGAACCGTTCATCACCAACTGGGCACCAGTGCAGATGCCGCAGACCATCATGGTGCCCGCGCCGATGTACCACACCAACGGCTTCGCCACCTTCCTGATGCTGCTCGGCGGAAACCACTTGGTGATACTCGAAAAGTTCGATGCGGCACTGGTTTTGGATGTGATCGAGCGCTATCGGATCACCAACTTCACCGCCACGCCGACGATGCTGGCGCGCATCGCCGCGCGGCCCGACGTCCGGCAGCGCGACTTGTCCACCGTCGTGTTCATCTTGCAGGGCGCCGCGGTAATGCCGCCCTCGCTGCTGCATACCTGGTTCGAACTGCTGAGCCCCGAGCGGATCGTGACGGCCTACGGCATGACCGAGAATCTCGGGCTCACCGCGCTGCGCGGCGACGAGTGGCTGTCGCACCCCGGCAGCGTCGGACGCGGCTTCCGCGACACCGAGATCCGGATTCTGGATGCCGACAAGAACCCGGTGCCCACCGGTCAAGACGGTGATATCTACCTGCGCGCACCGATGAGCGCGGGGTATCGCTATCTCGGCGGGGCGCCGCCGCTGCCGTCGACCGAGGACGGGTTTCGCTCCGCCGGCGATATCGGCCATCTCGACGAGGACGGCTTCCTCTACCTGGTCGACCGCCGGGTCGACATGATCGTCAGCGGTGGCGCCAATGTCTTTCCGGCAGAGGTCGAATCGGCGCTCGCCGGCCACCCCAACATCGCCGACGTGGTCGTGATCGGGCTTGCCGACGAGCGGTGGGGACGGCGGGTGCATGCCGTGGTGCAAGCCGCCGACGGCGCGTCGCTCGATGAGGCCCAAGTGATCGAGTACGCCAAGAACCGGCTGGCTCCCTACAAGGCGCCCAAGACGGTCGAGTTCGTCGACGCGATCCCCCGCACGGCGGCGACCAAGGTCAATCGCTCGGCAATGATCGCCGCCCGGGGAGGCTAGCACCGGGGCTCAGCCGGGGACATTGGGCCACTACGTGAGAACGATCGATTTGCGGCCCGTGGCCGGTCTCTCTCACGGTCGCATCGTCGCACGCGACGCATATTTAGTTGTCGTGTAAGCGTATTCGTTACCATTCAGGCGGTAGGCGAAGGCACTTTTGGGAATAGCGCGACCATCGGCTCAAGCCCGGATCCGTCCGAGACGCATCACAGTATGCTGAACAAATGCCATGGCAACCGCTTTCACAGAGGTCCCGCGGTGCGAAACCGGACGGTCCCTATAACGGCGGGCCCGACCACATCTTGGGAGGAATCGAGCACTGGTTTCAGGGCATCTGTGGGTATCGGGGGCGGACGTTGAGCGGCGCCTGGGCAGAAGACAAAATGCAGGAACTTGCTGCTCGCATACGAAGCGACGTCGGTGCCCGGAATTCGAGGCAGCACCTCATGACGGCGTTGTTGGCGGAAGGCGTGAAGGACGACGATATCTTTCTAGACCTCATTGATGCGGCGCTAAACGTCTGGGGCGAGACCCACAATGACTGGCCCGCGTTGCAGCGGGTTTTGGAGTCTGGGGCTTCGGTCTGGCGGGTGGCCGATGATCGAGTATCGCTCACCGAGGTTGTGAGCGACGAGGCCCAATCTACCTTCAACGCCGCGACGTCGACGGCTGATGAAGCGACGAAGGAGCTGAGAGAAGCGTGGTCGAATGCCTTTGGGCGCAACGGCAATCCCTCTGACGCCTGGGACCACGCTATTAAAGCGATCGAGGACATCTTGATTCCTGTTGTCGTGCCGAACAATAGCAAAGCAACCCTAAGTAACGTGATCGGCGAGTTGGGCGGACAGCAGGGTACGCAGTGGGGAATGATCCTTCCCGGAAGCGATCAGTCACACGATGTCTCGCCGCTCGTCGCGATGCTGCGGTTGATGTGGCCGAACCACGACCGGCACGGCGGCGGAGCAAGCGGACCGAAGCGCACGCCGTCTCTTGAAGAGGGACGTGCCGTGGTGACCCTGGCCGCAACCATTGTGCAGTGGCACCGCGAGGGATGGGTGGTTCAGAAGCGACGACCCTTGGGCGCTGCCATCACCGGCTCCTAGATAGACCATAGGGCCCCACGGAGGCATCAATGTCAATGAAGATCGACTTGCCACGGGAGATGTTCGGCGGGGACCCAGCAGGGCTCATTGACCACTGCGGTTTGTTTGTCGTAAATGCGCCGACAGGCTCCGACACAGTGTGGGAGGTAGCCGCTGGCCGAACGGATCTCGTTGAATCGCAAGTCCTCCACGGTCCAGCACTCAAACGCAGTAGATTCCAGGTCTCAAAGGCACCTACCCCAGAATCCCCTGGCGGGATGCCTCGCGAGTTGTTTGGCGAGTTCGGAAAGCTCACCCAACAGCTCGACGCGCATCCAACTCTCGCGTCCAGGCTCGAACGGATCACCACGACGTTGATCGCCGTTCCTGACCACCAAGTCCCAGACGCAATCAGATGGGGCAGCGAAACGCTCGCGGACATACCCCTCACCCACGACGACGGGTCGACAGAGCCGCTGTTTCCTCGGTATTCAGTTCACGACATCCGGATCGACCCATTCGCCTACCGTTGGACAAAGCTCACTCAATTCTTTCTCCTGCTCAAACACCACACTGCGGCCGAAGTCATTGCGACCGCGAAAGCAAACCCAGATAAATTGGCTTTTCGGTCGACGGAGGCGCTCCTGGAGGGCCCCATATTCGGCGGCCACTACTTCGTGCCCTTGCTCGCCAACATGTCCCCATCAATGTGGGGCATCGCAGCACCTCGAACCGGTCAGGTCATCGTCTACACGTTCGGCAGAGTGATCGGTGGAAATGGTTTAGGGGCCAGCCGCGACCAACGCGACGCGCTACAAATACTCACGCACCACAACCCGGCACACGACTTCGACACCAAAGTTCTCGACGAGACCCAGCTACACAAGGCCGCATTCTCCGAGGCCGTCGACTGGTGGGCTGGACGGATCAACAACACGCTGCGCGACATCTTCACACCCGTTACCTACGTCGATACCAACGATTTCTACCTACCCGATGCGCATCAGCGCTGGATGCTCAATTTCGAGCAGCTCGTCGCCCGCGTTGGCGCAATCCTTCGCCATCCCCGCGATCAAGGAGCGCAACTGATGCTGATGTATCAAGCCATGGACATCCTTGGAGACAGCATCATGGGGAGCGGTGGTATCGGCCAACTCATGCTGCCGTCGCGAATTCGCAAAGCTATCGAGGAAATTGAAGAACACGTCCCAGACCGAATCAAGCCCCTGATCATGGCACCGGCTTATCGTGCTCTGGAGGCAGCAGATCAGGTCGCCGACGAGTTCATCGTCTCCAGCCCAAACCCCAACGCAACCACGGAATCGCGGCTCACGCATCTGTGGAACGCTCTTCGGAACACAACGCACGGCTTCAACAAAACCCCCGAGATCCTCGCTGAGCACAGCTGCCGACTGCCGGCAGACATTGTCCTCGTGCCGGCGGTGTACCTACTCGACATCATTACGGACAGAGATCGTCTCCTAGCGCACATAAGGCGCACCTGCCGCTAGTCAGACGTCAGGCATTCAGCGCCTCGTCCAGCGTCGCGGACCATCTTGGTCTTCGAACGCCTTCGACCCGTGTGTCGCCCAATTCGCCATCGTCCCCGTTGGCGCGGCGCAGCCCGCCGCCCGGGGGCGGCTAGCACCTGATGCTCCTATCTCTGTTATGGCGTCAAGCGGCGTCGATGTTTTGTGTGGCGAGCCAGGCACGGTAATTGGTGGCGAGGGTGTCATCGCGTTTGAGGCCGCGCTCCAGGCGCGAGATCTCGGTGGGCCACACTCCCAGCTGTCGTGCGGCTGCCGTGAGGGTGATGTTCTGGGCTTGTCTGCTGGGTCTGAGGTCGCTGTAGTCGTCGATCGGACATGGTGCGGTGAGGTGTCTGAACATCTCGCGGGCGATGGCGCGTTTGAGCAGCCGCAGGACGTCTTTCTTAGATCGGCCGGCGGCCAGTTGGCGGGCCGCGTAGTCGCGGGTGTGGGGGTCGTGGGACCAACGCACGAGGGCGATGCGGTGCAGCGCGTTGTTGGCGGCGCGGTCTCCGCCGCGGCTGAGCCGGTGGCGGGTGGTTTTCCCTGACGATGCGGGAATGGGTGCGACACCGGCCAGCATCGCGAATGCCGCCTCCGAACGCAGTCGATGGGCGTTGGTGCCAGCGGTGATGAGCAGTTGGGCGGCGGTGTCAGGGCCGACGCCGCAAGCGGCGCGAAGTGCCGGGTTCAGTGCGTTGGTCAGCGCGTCAACCTCCTTGGTCAGCTCGTCAATCTGGCATGGCAGGACCTCGATGCGCTGGGCGAGGGCCTTGCACGCAGTGAGCACCGCTTTGGTGACGGGGTCGTCGTGTGCGGCCGGTCGGCATCGGGCCAGTGCAGCCAGCAGTCTGCACGTGGTGGTGTAGCGGCGGTAACGCTCACGCAGGTCAGCCGGTCCGGTAACGAGGAGGTCTTTGACCTGCTGGATCGCCGCGGTGCGGCCCTTCACCGCGCCGCGACGCGCGACCAGCAGCGCCTTGAGAGCTTTGGTCTGAGGGTCCTTGGGAACGGCCAGACCGTGACCGGCCAGCACCGCCCGCGCAGCGGCGTAGGCGTCCAGCGGATCGGACTTGCCCTGCCGCCGGCGGGCCGCCCGATCCGGTCGATTCACCTCCACGACATGAATGTCACCGGCGAACGGCCAAGACCATCCTCACCCGAACCCGTTTAACAGAATCAATGTCGGACCGGCGCACTATGATCGAATGCATGTTCGAGCCTCGACACGATGCCGCCGCGTCGGTCATCGATCGGATCCGCGCGGCGTCACGTGCGGAGAACCGGGCGGCCGGCGCGCGGCTCGAGGCGATCGGCGAACTCGACCTGCTGCGGCTGCGAGCCTGCGGGGAACGCGAGTCTTGGTCAACCGACACGTGGGATGCGATCTCCGCGGAGGTGGCCGCGGCACTGCACATCAGCCAAGGGCTGGCATCGAGTTACCTGAACTATTCACGCGCGATGCGAAATCGGCTGCCACGCATCGGTGCCGCGTTGAGCGCCGGCGATATCAGTTACTCGACGTTCCAGACGATCGTTTACCGCACCGACCTGATTACCGACCCCGAGGTCATGGCTACGGTCGACGCCAAACTCGCAACGAAGGTGCGACAGTGGCCGTCGATGACTCGGGGCCGATTGGGCGCCGCGGTCGATCGAGTCGTGGCGGCGGCGGACCGCGACGCGGTTCGGCGCACCAGCAAACAGCAGGCGGATCGCGAGTTCTCGCTCTGGGACACCGGCAACGGCTTGACCGAGGTCTTCGGCAGGCTGGTCACCACGGACGCCCGCGGGGTGGACGCGCGATTGAATGCGTTGGCGCGCACCGTGTGCGAGCGAGACCCGCGCACCGTCAAACAGCGCCGCGCCGATGGCCTGGGCGCATTGGCAGCCGGGGCGGACAGACTAAAGTGCCGCTGCGGTCAGCCGACCTGCCCCGCCGGCACGACACCGGTGCCGAGCCCCGTGGTCATCCACGTGGTCGCCAACCAGTCCACCGTCGACGGCAGCACACCCGAGCCCGGCGCGATCATCGGCACCGACGTGCTTGTCCCCGCCGAGCTGATCGCGCAACTGGCCGAGTCGGCGAGACTGCGGCCGCTGGTGCACCCCGGCGACGCACCGGCCGAACGCGGATACGTTCCGTCGCAAGCCCTGGCCGATTTCGTGCGCTGCCGCGATCTGACCTGTCGATTCCCCGGGTGCGACCACCCGGCGACCGGAAGCGATCTCGACCACACCATCCCCCACTCCCAAGGGGGAAGTACGCACGCGTCGAATCTGAAGTGCCTGTGCCGCTTTCACCATTTGGTCAAGACGTTTTGGGGATGGCGAGATCGACAGCTGCCCGACGGCACGGTGATCTGGACATCGCCGTCTGGGCAAACCTATGTGACCGCTCCCGGCAGCGCACTGCTGTTTCCGGATTTGTGCGCGCCCACCGGTGAGGTAGCTTCGCCGGTGGAGCCCGACCGCTACACCGACCGGGCCGCCATGATGCCGCGGCGGCGGCGCACCCGCGCCAATTACCGCCGCGACTACATCGCCGCCGAGCGACGGCGGAACCGCAACGCTCGCGAGTTATGCGCGGCTGCAACACAACTCACCGCACCGTCCCGCCCACCTGACGGCGAGCCGCCGCCGTTCTAGATGTGGTGGCCGAAGACGTCTTCCATCACTTCGCCGACCGCCGCCAGCGAACGGCTGGAGTGCTGCTTGACCAACACATGCCCGCCCAGCACCACGATCGCGATCGGCAGCTCGACGGCCCCGAACGCCAGCAGCGCCGCCAGCCCCGCGACATAGATGATGTCGTGCTTGTCGGGCCGGTGGAACTTTCCGATGACCGGCAACTCGATCGCCCGCGATTCCAGCTCCCGCAGGGTGCGCAGGGTACGGGCCCGCTTGGAGTTCGGGTGCGCCTCGGCGTAAGCGGCCCATCGCTGCGCGAACGTCGGTCCGGCACGGAGCTCATCCTGCAACTCTTCATGTAGTTCTTCGTGCAGCTCATCATGCAACTCGTCGTGCAGCTCATCATGCAGTTCGTCATGCAACTCGTCGTGGAGCTGGTCGTGCAGGTCGTCTGAGCCGGAATCGGTTTCGGTGGAACCGATTTCGTCGGCGATCTCCGCCTCGGCCTTGCCATTTTGGTCTTGGTCCAGCGTGGTCATGTCAGTCTCTCTCCGTTGTGTCGTCGGTTAACCGGCTGGTGTGAGTTCCAGTTGAGGCGCCCGGTCGCGCTTGGCGTCGTTGCCACTGTCCATACCCGGGATTTCCTGGGCCCACGTCGTTAGCGAACCCACCATGTTGGTCAAGACGCCGTCGGCCTCGTTGCCGTACTTCGAGACGCGCTTGCCGATCATCGACGCCATCCGGAGCAGCAGGTCCGGCTTGGCGGCGGTGAGCAAGGTCAGTGCCGCGGCCGGGGCCACGCCCTCGATCCATCCCAGCGGCCCCAGCGGCACGCAACCGACGAGCTGGCTCAGCCCCGGGGTGGTGATCAGGGCGGCCATCGCGACAAAGGTGCCGGCGACGGTGCTCACCACCAGCGGATCGCGTGAATCCAGCAGCGTCTGGCCGAGCTGCGTGGTGACCAGGCCCACCAGACCGACCGTCGCCGCACGCTGCGGGGCCGCGCGGGTGAAGGTGGCCAGGCTCCACGAAGCGCTGGCGCCGACGGTCGTGGCGGCACCACGGATGGCGACGGTCTGCATCAGATCGTCGATGTTGATGCCGCGCTCCGACGGCGCTCGCATGTTGCGAACCGCGCTCACCGCAACCGCGGTCGTGGGGAACACGTCGGTCAGGATGTTCACCAGCAGGATCTGGCGGGCAGTCAGCGGCGCCATGCCGCGGACCATCGTGCCGTACATGTTGAAGGCGACCTCACCGGCGTTGCCGCCCAACAACATCCCGACCGCGGCCTGCGCCTGCTGCCACAGCCGGTGACCTTCCTCGATCGCCTCCAACAGGCTGCCGACACGGCCCTCGGTCAGCACCACGTCGGCGGCGCCGCGGGCCGGGTCGCTGCCGTGCGAGGACACGCCCACGCCCACGGCCGCTGCCCGGATGGCGGCGGCGTCGTTGGCGCCGTCGCCCACCATCGCGGTCACCACCCCGGAATTGCTGATCTGCTGGACGATCTGGACCTTCTGCTCGGGTGACATCCGCGCATAGATCACGTTGGTCTTGACGACCTCGGCCCGCTCGGCGATCGACAACCGCTCCCAGCGCGCGCCCGTGATGATGCAGTCTTCCGGTACGTCGAGGCCGATCTCGCGAGCGATGGCGCGGGCGGTGGCCGGGTGGTCACCCGTGATCACCCGCACACCGATGTCGCGTTTGGCCAGCCCCAGCAGGAGTTCGCGCGCGTCCGCCCGCGGGGTGTCGGTGATACCGAGGAATCCCAACAATCGTAATCCGTTGCGGCACAATGGTTCCAGACCCCTATCCGCCGCGATCTCGAGGTCGGCGTCTGTCAAGATCTTGTCGGCGACCGCGATCACCCGCAGGCCGCGGGCGGCCATGTCGTGGACGTGCGCCAACAGCTCCTCGCGCAGGTCGTCGTTCTGGCCTTCGACGCACGCCGAGAGCACGATCTCGGGTCCGCCCTTGACCGCGAGGGTGTCGCCGTCCAGCCCGGCCGCGTAGGCCCGCCCGGCGCGGAACGGCAACTCGCGGTCGCGCTTCGGCTGGCTTCCGGCCCGATTGACGACGGCTGCATCCGTCGCCTGCAGCGGAGCGTGCGCGGTGACCGCCACCGGAGTGGCCAGCGCCGCGCGCTCGAGAATGACGTCCTCGTCGAAACCCGGTTGTGCGGAAACGTTTGTCACCACCAGACGGTTTTCGCTGAGCGTCCCGGTCTTGTCGAAGCAGACCACCTCGACGCGACCCAAGGTCTCGACCGACCGCGGCGCCCGAACCAGAACGCTTCGCTCGGTCAGGCGCCTGGCCGCCTCGCGCTGCGCCAAGGTCGCCACCAACGGCAGGCCTTCCGGCACCGCGGCGACCGCGCAGTACACGCCGCTGGTGACGGCCTCGCGGATTCCGGAGCCGCGCAGCAATGCGGTGGCGATCACGCCGACACCACCGGTGAGGGTCCAGGGCAACACCTTTGCGGTCACCGCGGCCAGCTGCGCGTGCAGCCCGACCTCGTCGCGGCGGCGCGGGGCCAGCGCCATGGCCCGGCCCGCGGCGGTCGCGTCGCCGACCGCGACGATCACCGCGCGGCACACGCCGCCGAGCACGATCGAGCCCTCGTAGATCATGCAAGCGCGTTCGGCCAGCGGACGGCCTGGTGTCGGAGCGGGATTCTTGGTCACCGGCAACGATTCGCCCGTCAGCGACGATTCGTCGACCTCCACGGCAACAGCGCTCAGCACCCGCGCGTCGGCGGGGACGACCTCACCGGCCCGGACCTCGATGACGGTCCCCGGCGTCAGGTGCTCGGTCTGCACCTGCTCGAACTGATCGGCGCCCGTGGTGACGCGGGCCAGCGGGGTTTGGGCGCTGAGCATCTTGTTCAGCTGACGATCCGAGCTGAGCCGTTGCGCCGCGGCAATCGCGGCACTGCCGACGAGCACGATCCCGACCAGCACACCGTCCAGCGGCGAACCGACGAGCGCGCTCGCCATCGCGCCGGTGGCGAGGATCGGAGTGAGCGGATCCTGCATCTCGTGCCACATCGCCTCGACGACGTCTTTACTGGTGTCCGCGAAACTGGCTGCCAGCGCCTGCATCCGCGTCTTCGGAACCTGAGCCGCCGCCGCCGCGGCGACGGGATTGGCAAGCTCGGGCCACAGCGCGTGAATGTGTTTCTGCGCCTGATCGGCGTCCAGCGCATGCCATTCGGTGTCCACCGCGGCGGCCGGGTCGGGCTGCATCGACACCCCCCGCCCGATCACGTATCCGGGAATGAGCGCGATGGCAGCGGCCGCGATGCTCGGCCGCACGCCCGCGGCCCGAACACCCGGCAACAGCGTGAGCGAGCCCAGAAGCGTTCCGGCAGCGGCCAACTCGACGCCGCGCCGCGCGGCCGACTTCGCCGCCGGGATGGCGTCGATGATCCGGCAGGCAACCTTGAGATCCGGCATCAGGACGTCGGCCGTCCACGCCGGTGCCGCCCGACCGGCCGGCCACACCGCCAGCGCGAGGTCCGCGGCGGCGAAGGCCAGCCGAAGGTCACGCCCGACCACGGCGACGATTAGTCCGTCGGCCTGCAATTGCCGGACCGCACCGTAGATGGTGAGATCCACGTCGTCGCCCTCGACGGGCAACAGTTCGTCGAAGGTTCCACGCAGGTGCCCGGCATCGGCTTTATCCACCGACACCAGCTTGAGATCGGCGCCACGCGCCGCGGCCATCAGCGGCTCGGCGTAGGGGTCCGCGTTGCGCGCCACCACGACCTCGAGGTCTCTCAGCTCCGGCAACTCGTGCGCGGGTGACAGCGAGCACCCGGTGTGAACGCCGGCACCCAGCAGACCGTCGTTGACATCGGTTTGGGCGCACTGCCACACCTTGGTGCGCAGTTCTCCGTCCACGCCGCTGATCTCGGCGACGCGCAGGGTTTCACCGATCAGCACCGCGGGCTCGACGATCAGCACATCGACACCGTCGAGGCGACGGATCGCGTCGGGTCGCATCACCAGGGTGTGGTGGTAGCGGTTCAAGCCGGCGCAGAACGTGGTGGCGAACGACTCGCGGGCGTAGTTGAGCGCCCGCGGCGCCGCGACGATGACCGCCTCGCTCGCCAGCGCGGCCCCGCCGCTGACCGTCAGCGCGATGGCGCCGGCCAGACCCGCCGCGGTTGCTGCGCGGGCGTAGTTTTCGGACGCCGTGTCCGGCACGGGCCGCGGCCGCCGCGTTTCGGGATGCGCCTCGCAGCCCGCGCTCAGCGCCAGATGAGGTTCGTGCTCATTCCAGGCTTCGACCGCCGACAGCGCCTCTATGAGGCGCAGGCTCCGAAGGCACATGTCGGCGGCGATCACCGACGGGGTGTGGCCGAGCGACTGGGTGACCGCGGTGCCCAGCGCAAGCAACGCGTCGGCGCGCCCGCGGCCCAGGGCCCGCTCGAACACCCGGCGTACATCGGGCTGCGCCTCGGCGAAGGTGGTCGCGGCGGCGAAGGCGCGCGGCAGCCTGGGCATCCGCGTCACCTGCAAGATCGTCGTCACACCCAACGACACCGCCTTGGCCCCGAGCAGGCTCATCCGGTTGACGACCTCGGCGCCGTCCCCGGGAATGTCGATCACCGGCAACCGGGCCGGCGTCGGCGTTTCGACATCGGATGACTCGTTTCGATCGGGTTTCTCGGTGAAGGCCCGTTCGATTGCCTCCACGATCAAGGCCAAATCGTCGACGGACGGCCCGTTTTCGTCGATGTCGACGATCAGGCGCGAAAGCGGCCAGTTCACCTGGGTGCGTGCGACGCCGGTGGTGCTGCCGATCGTCCGCTTCAGGACGGTCGTGTACTCGGACGCGCGGTCCTCGTCGGGCATGCGCAGCTCGATCCACCCCCGGCCATTGCCGGACCAGCGGCGGCGGGGACGGTCCCCGCCTAGCAACTCAGCTGCCGCGGCCACGCCGCCCGCGACCACCATTCGAAGCCCCGAGACGATCGGCTCGATGACCATATGTGTGCGTTACGCCCTCTCGCGATAGTTAACTTTGACATTGCAGATTCACGCAGCCGACTCATCGAAGTAGTACGTGCGTGCTACACCGTAGGGACTAAGAGGATCTAAGAGCGCGACTTAGAGAATCTGAAAAGCAAACGGACGACAAATTATTGGCCACACGCACAACAATTCGAATCTTAGGAGGGCACAGTGACGCTCATCGAACGAGCCACCAAATCAGCGAACTCGGTTGCCGACCAAACGATTTCGACAGTTAGCCAGATCGGGACGGCGATCGCGGAGGGCGTCGTTGTTACGACGAGGGACATTCGCATCGGCATGCGGGAGGGCCACATCCGTCCCCGGACCGCGGTCGTCGCCGCGGGAATCGGCCTGATCGCCGTTGTCGAATGGCCCCTGCTGCTTGCCGCCGGCGGTGTCGCGGTGCTCGCCAGCAAACTCAAGAAGCGGTCACCCGAGGCCGACACCGAGACGGAGACAGAACTCGAGGCCGAGACGGAGACCGAGGCTCAGACCGAGTCCGAACTCGAGGCCGCAACCCCCGAATAGGCCTGGGGCCGATCCCACGGCGGGCCGGGGCGCGCTGACCACCTCCGACCCCGCACGGCGCGATGGTGCGCGCGGTAACCTCATTCTCAAAGCGCACGCCCGCGCGACGGAAGGGGACCCAGCGCACATGACCGCCCCCAGCGACGAAGCCGAAGTGACCCGCGGCGACCGCTTCATCAAGACGGCCGTGGAGATCTTGCGCGAGACCGGGCGCACCGACTTCACCGTGCAGGAGGTCGTCGCCCGCTCCAAGACCTCTCTGCGGGCCTTCTACCAGCATTTCAGCAGCAAGGACGAACTGCTTCTGGCTCTGTTCGACAGGACCATTTCGCAGTCGGTGCTGACCTGGCGCGCCGAGGCCTCCGGCCTGGACAGCACGGCGGCGCTGAAGCTGGTGATCGACCGCATCAGCCAGCAACCGGAATCGAGCACCCAGGACAGCCTCAACCGGGCGCTGGGCCTCTACAACCAGCATCTGGCCGATACGCGTCCCCGCGAATACGCCCGCGTGCTGTCCCCCCTTTATCAACTGATCCGCGACATCGTCGGGCAGGGCATCACCGAGGGCGTGTTCAACCCGGCGCTCGATGTCGGCGCGTCGGCCGCCATCGTCATGCAGACGATGATGGGCGCGCAGCGGTTGCACTGGCTGGGCGCCGAATTGAACGGCACGCCGGTCGACACCGGCCAGCTGTACGACTTCTGCAGCCGCGCGTTGGGCATCCGGGACGTCGACGACGAAACCGGCACGCCATCGCTGGCGGAGCTGTTCGCCCAGATCGGCATGCGCCCCGGCTCGCGCAACGGCGAATTCGCGATGACGATGCCGGTGAGTCCACACGTCGTCAACACGTCCGGGGCGCTGCAGGGCGGCCTGATCGCCACGCTCGTCGACGTCGCGGGCGGACAGTACGGGCTGGATTTTCTGCAGCCGGGCACCACCATGACGACCGCGGATCTGTTCGTTCGCTACCTGCGGCCGATCCGGCAGGGCGCCGCGTTCGCGGTGCCCCGGATGCTGCGCGCCGGCCGGCGGGCGATGGTCATGCAGATCGACATCTACGGCGATGGCGACGACGAGGTCGCAGCCACGGCGACGGTGAATTTCGCCATCATCAACGGCGCGACACCGAAGGGTCTTCGGACGGACACCTAGCGCCGGTTTATGTTGTTGCGCCCGAGTGGTAACGTCATTACCACCCAATGAGAATCCAGCCCTCAAGGAGATCGCTATGCCCTCGCGCGAGCTTTCCTTCCCCGTCTTCGACGCCGACAACCACATGTACGAACCGCAGGAGGCGCTGACCAAGTACCTCCCGGAGAACCGCAAGCGGGTCATCGACTACGTGCAGGTGCGCGGGCGCACCAAGATCGTGGTTCGCGGTCACATCAGCGAGTACATCCCCAACCCGACGTTCGAGGTGGTGGCCCGGCCGGGCGCCCAGGAGGACTACTTCCGCAACGGCGCCCAGGGCAAGAGCTACCGCGAGATCCTGGGCGAGCCGATGAAGGCCATCCCCGCCTTCCGCGAGCCGGGCGCGCGCCTCGAGGTGATGGACGAGCTCGGCATCGACTACGCGCTGATGTTCCCCACCCTGGCCAGCCTGGTCGAAGAGCGGATGAAGGACGACCCGGAGATGACCCACGACGTCATCCACGCGCTCAACGAGTGGATGCACGAGCAGTGGTCGTTCAACTACAAAGAGCGCATCTTCGCCACGCCGGTGATCACCCTGCCGATCGTCGAGCGCGCCCTCGAGGAACTCGAGTGGTGCCTGGAGCGCGGTGCGCGCACTGTGCTCGTTCGTCCGGCGCCGGTGCCCGGCTACAAGGGCAGCCGGTCGTTCGGGCTGGAGGAATTCGACCCGTTCTGGCAGGCCTGCATCAAGGCCGACATCCCGGTCTCGATGCACGCCTCGGACAGCGGCTACTCCGAATTCGCGAACGTGTGGGAGCCCGGCGACGAGTTCCTGCCGTTCAAACCGACCGCATTCCGCAGCTTCGCGATGGGCCACCGCCCGATCCTGGACGCGATGGGCGCGCTGGTCTGCCACGGCGCCCTGTCCCGCAACCCCGAGCTGCGGATCCTGTCCATCGAGAACGGCGCCGACTGGGTGCCGGACCTGTTCAAGGGCCTCAAGGGCGTCTACAAGAAGATGCCGCAGTCGTTCAGTGAAGACCCGGTCGAGGCGTTCAAGCGCTGCGTCTACATCACCCCGTTCTGGGAGGACCGGTTCACCGAGATCGTCAACATGGTCGGCACCGACCGGGTCATGTTCGGATCCGACTGGCCGCACCCCGAGGGCCTGAAGGACCCGATCACCTTCGTCGACGAGCTGACCGACTTCTCCGAAGAAGACGTCGCCAAGATCATGGGCGGCAACCTGATGAAGCTGATGAAGGTGTCCAAGCCGGCCAAGAAGCCGGTCTCGGCCTGATCCTGGACTGAGCATCGCCCGCACTTTTATGTCCTGGTCGACGGCGGGACTATAGACGCGGCCTTCGGCCTTGCTATAGAAATGAATCTTCCCTCCGAACACGGATGTCGTCACCGGTGTCCAGGGCGGTCCCGTTGAAGTGGCCGGTTAGGAGTGCACGATGAACCTGGCTCCGGTCGAGTCGGCAGTGACCAGGGTGGCGCTAAGCCCCCGGCTGGTTTCCGAACTGGGCGATCCACACAGCACGTTGCGGGCGGCGACACAGCGCAGCGGCGCGGTCGTGATCATCCGCGCGGGCGGCGAGGTCGACGCCGTCAACGAGCACACCTGGCGACGGCTGGTGGAGGAGGCGGCCGCGGTCGCTACCTCGCCGGGTCCCTTCATCGTCGACATCAACGGCCTTGATTTCATGGGTTGCTGCGCGTTCGCCGTGCTGGCCGCCGAATCCGAGCGGTGCCGCGCTCGCGGCGTCGCATTGCGGCTGGTGAGCTGCGATCCCGGCGTCGCCCGCGTCATCCAGGCGTGCAATCTCGGCGGCGTTTTGCCACTGCATCCGACGGTCGACACCGCGCTGGCCACATCAGTGGCCTGAGAGCCTGTCGGCAAGGTCGCAGGCCGTTAGCAAACTGATGCAGCAGCCACCCCCGAGCCATTGCTAATCTAATTACTGGCTTGTGTCGAATAGACCAGCGCATTGTTGGATTTCTCGGTCCGTAGAAGGGTCCGCAGGGAAGGCTCAGGAGGGACGGCCATATGGTGGCCGAAAAGGACTGGGACAAGATTGTCGGTACGGCTGACGACGTGCGCCGCATCTTCGAGAAGGTCCCCGCGATGTTGATCGGCCTGGAGGGGCCGGATCATCGCGTCGTCGCGGCCAATGCGGCCTATCGCGCCCTGAATCCGGGCTTCACCCCGGTGGGGATGCGGCTCAGCGCGATCTACCCCGAACTGACGGGCCAGCAAATTTTTCAGATGCTCGACCGGGTGTATGAGACCGGTGAGCCGCAATCCGGCGCGGAGTGGCGGCTGCAGGCCGACTTCGAGGGCTCGGGACTCGTGGAGCGCTACTTCGACTTCCTCGTCACCCCGCGCCGCGGCAAGGGCGGAGCGATCGAAGGTGTGCAGGTCATCTTCGACGACGTCACCAAGCGCGTGCAGGCACGGCTGGCCACTGAAGCACGCATCGAGGAGCTGTCCGAGCGTTACCGCAACGTTCGCGATTCGGCCATCGTCATGCAGCAGGCGCTGCTGGCCTCGTCCGTACCGGTCATTCCCGGCGCCGACATCACCGCGCAGTACCTCGTCGCCACGGAGGACACCGCGGCCGGCGGCGACTGGTTCGACGCGATACCGCTCGGCGATCGGTTGGTGCTCGTCGTCGGCGACGTCGTCGGTCACGGCGTCGAGGCCGCGGCGGTCATGTCGCAGTTGCGCACCGCGCTGCGGATGCAAATATCGCAGGGCCACACCATCACCGAAGCGCTCGAGGCGGTCGACCGCTTCCATGAGCAGGTGCCGGGATCGGATTCGGCCACATTGTGCGTCGGCTCGCTCGACTACGCCACGGGTGAATTCCAGTACTGCACCGCCGGACATCCGCCGCCGCTGGTGGTGACCGCCGCGTCCACCGCGCGCTATGTGGAACCGTCCGGCGCGGGTCCGCTCGGCAGCCGCGTCGGATTTCCGGTACGCAGCGAAATGCTCGATATCGGCGACGCCATCCTGTTCTATTCCGACGGCCTGATCGAGCGGCCCGGGCGCCCACTGGGCGCCAGCACCGCGGAATTCGCCGACCTGGCCGCCAACATCGCCGCCGGCGTCGGCGGGTTCGTGATCGATGCGCCGACACGCACCATCGACCGCATCTGTTCGGAGACACTCGAATTGCTGCTCCGATCAACCGGTTACAACGACGACGTCACGCTGCTCGCCGCGCAGCGCCGCAATCCCCCGGCACCGCTGCACATGAAGCTCGATGCGACGATCCACGCCGCACGCACCGTGCGCTCCCGGCTTCGCAGATGGCTCTCGGAGATCGGCGCCGACGCCGACGACATCTCCGACGTCGTGCACGCCATCTCGGAGTTCGTCGAGAACGCGGTCGAACATGGTTACGGCACGGAGGTTTCCGACGGTGTTGTCGTCGAGGCATCGCTGTCCGGCGATGGCAACCTGCACGTCGCGGTGATCGACCGCGGCCGGTGGAAGGATCACCGTGAAGGCGAACAGGGCCGTGGGCGGGGACTGGCGATGGCAGAGGCTTTGGTATCCCACGCCCTCATCACGCGCAGCGACCAAGGCACCACGGCCAGCGTGACGCACCGCCTGTCACGGCCGGCCAATTTCGTCACCGATACGATCATCAGCCGGGGAACCCTCCGCAAGGCCGTCGACAACGAATTCCTCTCGACGGTTCGCGAGCCCGGTCACATCGTGGTCAGCGGTGACGTCGACTCCACCACCGCGTCCACGCTCGACCGCCTGATCGCGGTCGAAAGCCGTTCGGGCATCGCACCTTTGAAGATCGACCTCAGCGCCGTCACCCACCTGGGGTCCGCGGGCGTCAGCGCGCTGGCAGCCGCCCGGGACCGGGCCGTGCGACAAGGCGGTGACTGCGAACTGATCGCCCCGCCGGGAAGCCCCGCGCATCACATCTTGTCGATGGTCCAGATACCCGTCAGCAGCGGTGACAACGAGAACATCTTCGCCGAAGACTAACCCGCGATCAGCGGGTCTGTCCGTGCCGCACCTGATTGAACGGCACCCCGCGGTCGGCGGCGTATTCGCGGGGGAAGCCCAGCACTCGCTCCCCGATCACGTTGCGCGCCATCTCCGTTGTGCCGCCCCCGATCGCGACACTCTGCCGCACCAGGTAGCGCAGTCCGGTCTCCAGGCCGTCGCCGATCTCGCCGACCACGCCGGCTGCTCCCGCGATCGCCATCGCGGTGTCGACGTCGGTTTGCACGGTCTCGGCGTGGAACAGCCGAATCAGCGTGCCGGCCGACGGCGGCAGCACACCGTCGCGGACGTTGCGGGACACGTGGTCGATCAGCTGCTCGGCCACCGCCCGGTGCACCAGCGCCCGGCCGGCCATCTCCCGCACGCGTTCGTTGTCGGCCTGGCCCGTCTTCTCCAAAAGGCCAACGTAGTCAACGGGATTCGCATTACCGCCTTCGCTACCGCTGCCGCTGGCGAATTCCGAACCTTGACCGACTGCCCGGCGCTCGTGATACAGCTGCCGCGCGGCCACCGCCCAGCCGCCGTTGACCTCCCCCACGACGGCATCGTCGCCGACGTCCACGCCGTCGAAGAACTCCTCGCAGAACTCCGTGGAGCCGCTGAGCATTGTGATGTGGCGCAACGTGATTCCCGGATGGTCGATCGGCACCAGGAACATGGTCAGGCCTTCGTGCTTGGGCACATCCCAATCGGTGCGGGCCAGGCACAGTCCGTAGTCGGCGGCGAACGCACTCGTGCTCCAGGTCTTCGCGCCGTTGATCACCCATCGGTCACCGCGGCGTTCGGCCCGGGTTATGACGCCGGCCAGATCCGATCCGCCGCTGGGCTCGCTCAGCAGCTGCACCAGCACCTCGTCGCCGCGCAGTGCCGCGGCGATGTGCTGCTTCTTCTGCTCCTCGGTGCCGGTGTCGAGCAGGGTCGCGCAGCAGATGGTGAACGTCGGAATATTGAGGATCAACGGCATTTCATAGCGCAGGGATTCCTCGTCGAACGCCTTCTGGTAGGCGTAGTCCAGACCCAGGCCGCCATATTCGCGCGGGAAGCAGATCCCGGCGAATCCGCCTTCATAGAGCCGCTTTTGCAATTCCCGGGCCCGCTTCCAGGCGTCCTCGTCGTCGCGCGGGGCGGGCGGCGGCGCCTCCGGGTCGATCACCGGCAGGTTGTCCGCCAACCACACTCGGGCGCGGGCGGCGAACTCCGCAACGGATTCGGTCGGCGTCATTTCGTCGCGCGCCCGGCCACCGAACGCTCGGCCTTTTCTGCCTCATACACCCGCAAGTTGTGTTCCTCCGGCGTGCCGAACAGCGAGCGGTACAACGTAACTCGTCGCAGGTAGAGGTGCAGGTCGTGTTCCCACGTGACGCCGATGCCGCCATGTATCTGCACACAACCCTGAACGATCCGACCCGCCATCTCTGAAACGTAGGACTTGGCGATGCTGGCCGACAGGCCCGCCGCGGGTGAGCGCTCGGCGATGTCGGCGACCGCCGCGGCCGTGGTGGCGCGGCACGCTTCCAGCCACAACTTCATGTCGGCGAAGCCGTGTTTGAGTGCCTGGTAGGACGCCAGCGGTCGGCCGAACGTGTGCCGGTCCAGCGCCCACTGGACGGTGAAGTCGAACACCGTTTGCACGACGCCGACCACCTCGGCGCATTGCAGCACCTGAGCGATCTGGCTCTGTCGGTCGATCAGCGCGGCGGTCTCGGCCGCGCCGCCGATGGCCGCGTCCACCACCACCCCGTCGAAATGCACTCGCGCGTATTGCTTGACCAGATCGACCGACTGCTGGGGCTCGACCCGAACGCCGGGCGCGTCCGTCGGCACCAGGAACTGACGGATCTCAGAACCATCAGGGTTGCAGCGTGCCACCACGAGCAGCAGATCACTCTGGGCGCCGGCCTCGACGCGATCCTTGGTGCCGTCGATGCGATAGCCGGCGTCGGTCGGGGTGGCCGTCACCGACGGGTCCAGCGGCTCCCAGCCGCGGCCGGGTTCCGAGACCGCCCAGGACGCCACGGCTTCGCCGGAGATCAGCGACTCGATGACGGCCGCGTGTGCCTGAGCATCGGCGCATTCGGACAGCGCGGTGAGCACGATGCTGACCGGGTACAGCGGCCCGGGCGCGACGGTCTTGCCGAGCAATTCGGCGACCGTGGCCAAGTCCGCGACACCGTTCTCCGAGACACTGCCGCCGCCCAACTCCTCCGGAACCAGCAGGCCCGTCCAGCCGAGCTCCGCGGCGCGCTGCCACCAGGCCGGGTCGAAGGAAGCCCCCGCCGCGTGCAGCTCCCGGACGCGAGCCAGCGGCGCTTCCTTCTGCAGAAAGGACTGGGTTGTCGAGACGAAGAGTGCCTTTTCGGGAGAGTCGACGACGGTCATGGTGTCGACAAACCCTTCCGCGACATGAGGTCGCCGCCGCCAAGAATCACATTCTCGATATTAGCAAATGGCGATACCCCAAGCGTTACCGGAGTTGGGTCGATAAGACGGCGGAGCTGCTACATCGCGAAGACGCGACGCACCGACTGCGCGTGCAGGGCCCGATTCTCCTGAGAAACGACCCAATCCGGCACCATCGAGTCGAAGCCGTTGAATGTCGCTGCGATGACATGCAATTCGGTGTGGACGAAGGCATGCAGCAGCCGGTTGGCGTAGTCGATGGCTTCGTCGCGGCACGGGTCGATCTCCGAGCAACTGATGAAGGTGGGCGGCAGCCCCTCCAGATTCGCCCGATGCGACGGGACGTGCTGACCGCCGGCGCTGGCAGGGCCGCCGAGGTAGTGGCCCCACGCACGGCTCACCGCGGGACCGTTGAGCCCCGGTGTGCGCTGAAACTCGCGCCGCGACGGCGTGGCATCGCTGTCCAGCATCGGCTGGTGCAGGATCTGCATCAGGATCTGTGGTCCCTCGTTGTCGAACATCCGCTGGGCCAGGCTCGCGACGAGGGCGGCGCCCGCATCCCGGCCCATCACGGCCAGGCGGCTCGAATCGATATTCAGCTCCGCGGCATTCCGGATGGCGTAGTACAAACCCGCCTCGACGTCGTCGAGTGGGGCCGGGGCCGGATTCTCCGGCGCCAGCCGGTAGTCGACCGACACCACCAGACAACCGCCCTCGCGAGCCAGCTCCACGCACTGTGCGTGGTCGGTGTCGAGGTTGCCGGACACGAACCCGCCGCCGTGGGCGTAGACAACCAACGGAGCTCCCGAGTCGCCCACGATGCGGCCGCGGTAGAAGCGCAGGTTCAGTTGCTGGCCGCCCGGGCCGGAGATCGAGCGAGATTCGACGGCCACGCCCTCGGTGTCGACCGCCGCGGCACGCTCGGCGGCCGCGCCGTTGGCCAGCTCCCGCTCGGCGGCCAGTGTCTCGGCACGGAATTCGACGATGCCCAGCTCGCTCGCGGCATCGCGCAGCACCGGATCGAGGCGGTTAATACCTTGCGGGCGGGTCAGATCCGTTTGTGTCATACCCTCTCAACTTCCGGGCTCGTGGTGCGGGCTGTCCTCCGGGGCCGGCGGGAGGCCAGGTCGGAAACCATATTCACGGTAGACCTGGCCGGTTGCGCGCCGGCACGCTGCCACGGCTGCGCAGCGCAGACGGCGTCGAACCGCGCCGACTTCTGGTGATATTCGCTGATCACAGCCCTGCGCCCGGCAACGACGCCGGGCCCGGGCGACTCAGCTCTGCGGTGTGACGGGCTCGCCCGGCAGCGCCCGGACGGTCGCCGGCAACCCATACAGGGCCGTCGCGTTGCCGCGCATGATCCGCTCCCGCTGGTCGGCCGGGAACCGATTGATCGCGTAGGTCGGCGAGTCATAGCTCCAGTGCGGATAGTCCGTCGAGAACATGAGATTGTCTCCCAGGTCCATCATTTCCAGATATTCGCGAAACTCTACGATGTCGACGTCTTCCAGGGGCTGAGTGGTGAAGCGGACATGCTCGCGGACGTAGTCCGACGGGCGGCGCCGCACGTGCGGCAAATCGGCGCGGCGCGCTTCCCAGATCCGGTCCATTCGTGACATCACCGGCATCGCCCAGGTGAAGCCGCCCTCGATGAACACCACCCGCAGGTCGGGATGCCGGTCGAACGCGCCGTCGAAGACCAGGCTCATCAGATGCGACACATAAAGCAGTGGCCACGCCGCGAAGAAGTCGTGCCAGTGCGTGGGATTGCCGACCGGATACAGCGGGATCAGTTCGAACGGCGTCTGACCCATGAGGTGCGTGGCGATCGGCAGCCCGTTGCGCGACGCGGCCTCGTAGAGGGGATCGAAATGCGGGTTGCCGAAAGGGATTCCGCGGGTCTGCGGTGTCATCAGCACCTGGGCCAGGTAGGGATGCCCGGCCCAGCGTTCCACCTCGCGTGCCGCCTGCTCCGGCGTCTGCGCGCTGACACTGATCGACCCGCGCCACCGGCCGTGCGCGTTGTGCTTGTCCAGCCACACGTCGGCGAGCCAGTCGTTGTAGGTGGATTTGAGCACGTGCTCGGCCTGCGGCAGCTGGGCGTCGCACATCGGCTCCAGCGACGCGATGCTGACACCGGCCTCGACCAGCAGCTGCTGGGCTGCGTAATCCGGGTCGCTGCCGGCGACTCCCCCGTTGGGCGGCCACGAGTCCATCCGCAGCGACGACGTCTTGAACGAATCCGGGGTGTCGTAGAAATACGACGTTGGGCCGACCGCATTCCCGGTCGGCCAGATCTTGTCCACCCACTCGGCCGGCGCGTACGACTTGAGCACATCGGTCGAGACCGGCAACGGGTGCACGTCGGTGTCGACGATGGTGACCGCGATGTGGTCGTCGCGACCGGTCTGCGATTCGACTCGTTCGATCGTGGTCATTGCGCTCGCTCCTTTGCCTCAAGCCCGTAAAGCTCGCTGGCGTTTCGCCACAACACCTTGTCTCGTTGGGCGGCATCGAGGTTTTCGGCCAGCACCGTCGGCGGCGATGCCGACCAGTGGGGATAGCTCGATCCGTACATCAACAGCTCGGATTTGCCGCTGAACTCCATCCAGCGCTGGGCGTGGCTCGCCGCCGGGGGCCCGTCGAACGCCGACGAGCAGAACCGGACATGGCCCGGCAGGTATTCGCTGGGATAGCGGTCGACCCATGGGGTTTGGTCGCGCATCGACAGCCAGAACGTGTCGAGGCGCCACATCAGCGGGGTGAGGATGTCGTAGCCGCCGTCGGCGAAGACGAATTTCAGTCCGGGGAGCCGGCCGAACACGCCCTCGATGATCAGCGTGGAAAGGTGCACGAAGTAGTTCAGCGGCATGAACGCCGCGTATCCGGGGTAGGTGTGCGCGTGTCCGGCGAAGGTGGGCGCATAGTCGACGCCGTTGCCGCCGTTGATGTGCACCGCGACCGGTAGACCGTGCGCCGCGGCGGCCTCCCAGATGGGCTCGAACATCGGCTTGCCATACGGCTCGCGCGACTGCATCGGAACACCGACTTGCACCAGCTTCGGATGATCGGCCAGGCGTTCGATCTCGGCGACCGCACCCCGCGGGTCTTCGGGGTTGACCCGGATGGTGCCTCGAAACCGGTCGGTGGTGTCGGGCTCGAGCCAGCGATCGAGCAGCCAGTCGTTGACCGCGGCGCAGATCCTGCTGTTGAGCAGGTAGTCGGCGATGTTGCCGCGCGTCAACGGATTCAAGATCGCGTAGTCGACTCCCGCGTCTTCGAACAAGTGGCGGCTCAGGGTGGCGGGATCCGATCCCGGGTAGTGCTCGCCGTAGAGGTCTTGGCGGTAGTCGCCGCCGGGCGCCTGGTACCACTGCTGCTCGACATCGGGGATCGCGCGCAGTTGGTGGACGTCCGGGAGATAGCGCCGGATCTCGGCGTTGTAGCGGAAGTGCGGTTGGACGTTGGCGTCGATAATCATGCCGTCAGGTACACCTCCCCGTCGGTGACGTCGACCGGGTAGGTACGGACGCGGCGTCGCGGATCGGCAAGGTTGCGGCCCGTCGTGATATCGAATTCCCAGTTGTGCCAAGGGCATCGGACGATCTGCCCGTCGCGCACCCGGCGTATCCCGCCGGGCGCCTCCGGCGCGGATTCGGTGGTGCCCCCGAGCAGCCCCAGGCATAGCGGGGCGCCTTCGTGCGAGCAGTAATTGACGATCGCGTACAACGCGCCATGCACGTTGTACACGCCCACGCCGAACTTGCCGACGTCGACCAGTTTCATCCCGCCGGGCGGCAACTCGTCGACGGAGCACACGAAACGCCGCTGGGCCACTTGAGAATCACCGCCTCCTGGACCTATCCGGATCAATACTGAGCCCGTTACGGTAACCACCACAAGCCGTTGGGCTTCGTTGCTATTTATACTATGATAGCGACATTCCGCTCGAACACACCCGCCGAAGACGCCGGGGCGGTCAAGACCGGTCCGCGGCAACGGCCTTACCGATTGCTCAGGAGGAGCGCTGATGCCGTTAAGCACCGACCCCGTCGGCCAGCCCGTCACCCTCGATTTCACCGGTGAGACCAGCCCCTATCCGTTCTTCGAATACATGCGGCGTACCGACCCGGTCTGGCACGGCGCACTGGGGGATCACTCCCAGATGCCGGAGGAGCTGCGGCCGAACGACGAGTGGGTGCTGTTCGGCTATGACGGTGTGTTCCAAGCCTTCCGCGACGATCGGGTCTTCACATCGGCCGCCTACGAGAAGACCATCGGTCTGGTCATGGGGCACACCATCCTGGCGATGGGCGGCAAGGAACACCACGACCACCGCAGCCTGGTGGCCAAGGCTTTTCGGGCCACCGCGCTGGAGCGCTGGGAGCCGTCGGTCATCGGGCCGGTGTGCGATCAGCTGATCGACGAAATCAAGCAGGACTGTCACGCCGATCTGGTGAAGGCGCTGACGTTCGAGTTCCCGACCCGGATCATCTCGGTGCTGCTCGGGCTGCCCCCGGAGGATCTCGACATGTTCCGGCGGCTGTCGCTTGACCTCATCTCGATTCCGACCGACATCATCGCCGGCCTCAACGCCGCCACCGAGTTGCACGGCTACTTCCTCGAGCAGGTCGAGCAGCGGCGCCGCAAGCTGACCAACGACATCATCGGCGACCTGGTCGCCGCCGAGATCGACGGCGAGAAACTCACCGACGACGCGATCATCGCGTTCTTGCGCTTGCTGCTGCCCGCCGGACTGGAGACGACCTACCGTTCGTCGGGCAACCTGTTGTACCTGCTGCTGACCCACCCCGAGCAGTTGGAGATGGTCCGGCAGGACCGGTCCCTGATCCCGGCCGCCATCGAGGAAGGCCTGCGGGTCGAGACCCCGCTGACCATGGTCATGCGCACCACCACCGAAGAGGTCGAGATCGGCGGCAAGACAATTCCCGCCGAAGCGCAGATCGACATGTGCATGGGCTCGGCCAACCGGGACGAAAGTCGTTGGCCCGACGCGAATCGCTTCGACATCCGCCGGCCGCGCCAGGCCCACATCGCATTCGCCGGCGGGATCCACATGTGCCTCGGGATGCATTTGGCCCGGCTGGAAACCCGGGTGATGTTGAACAGCCTGCTCGACCGGGTGTCGAACCTCGCGTTCGTTCCCGACGACGGCACCGGCGAGGAGTCCAGGATCATCGGCCTCACTTTCCGGTCGCCCAACAAGCTTCCCGTCACGTTCACCCCCGCCGCATGAAAAGCCGCGCGGCGATCCTGCATGATGTCGGCGGCCCGTGGTCTGTCGAGGATTTCGAACTGGACGCGCCCCGGGCGGGCGAGGTGCTGGTCGAGATGGCCGCGGCCGGCATGTGTCACTCCGACGACCACATCCTCAAGGGGGACATGTCGGCACCCAACGAGGTGCTGCGCTCGCTCGGGCTGCCCACCATGTTCCCGATGATCGGCGGTCACGAGGGCTCGGGCGTCGTGCGTGAAGTCGGGGACGGCGTAACGGAATTCGTGCCGGGTGACCACGTGGTGATGTCGTTCGTCGCGGTGTGCGGGCAGTGCCGCTGGTGCGCCAGCGGTATGGAGTACATCTGCGACATGGGCGCCGGCGTGCTGACGCCGGGCATGCCCACCGACGGCACCTACCGCCATCACACCGCCGAGGGCAAGCCGCTGGGCCACTTGGCCAAGGTGGGCGCGTTTTCCAAACATACTGTGGTGTCGACGAATTCGCTGGTGAAGATCGAACCCCACCTGCCGCTGGTGCCCAGCGCACTGCTGTCCTGCGCGATACCGACCGGATTCGGTTCGGTGGCCAACCGTTCCAATATGCGCCCGGGTGACACCGTGGTCGTGATCGGTGTCGGTGGAATCGGTACGGGCGCGATTCAGGGTGCCCGGATCGGCGGTGCCGCACACATCGTCGCGGTGGATCCGGTGGCGTTCAAACAGAAGTCGGCGTTGCAGTTCGGCGCCACCCACACCGCCGCAACCGCGGTCGAGGCGATGGATCTGGTGCGCGACCTGAGCTACGGAGTGATGGCCGACGCCGTCGTGGTCTCGCCGTCGCTGATCACTCCCGACGACGTCCGCGACGCGGTGCGACTCACCCGCAAGGGCGGGACGTGCGTGCTGACCGGCATGACCTCGCAGTTGACCAGCTCGGTCAAGATCGATCTGCAGGACTTCATCCTGTCGAACAAGTCGCTGGCCGGCACCGTATTCGGCTCGTGCAACCCGAAGGCCGACGTCTTCCGGCTGGCCCGGCTCTACCAGACCGGGCAGCTCCAGCTCGACGAGATGATCACCCGGCGGTACCGGCTCGACGACATCAACGACGCTTACGACGACCTGCTGAACGGCAAGATCGTCCGGGGCGTCATCGATTTCGGGATCGAGTAGATCCCCTAGCCCGGCCGGTCGTCACCCGCGGTTTTCTTGTGTGCCATCAGCCGCTGCAACTGGCCGTAGGCGTCGATCGGACTGTGTAGGGCCAGGCCGCCATCGGCATGCACGACTTGGCCAGTCACCCAGGGTAATTCGAGCACACCCGCAATGGCGGCGGCCACGTCGGCGGCTTGTCCCAGGCCACCGAGCGCGGTCCGCTCGGTCATGCCTTCCACCCAGCCGGGCAGCGCTTCCGGGTTGGCCAGCATCGGCGTCCGGGTGACACCGGGCCCGACGGCGTTCACCCGGATGCCGTGCGTCCCCCACTCCACGGCGGCGACCTTGACCAGCATGTCCACGCCGGCCTTCGACACGCAGTAGGCACCCATGTCGCGATCGGCGATCGAGCCGCTGATGCTGGACACCGCGACGATCGAACCGCCCACCCCGGCGTCGATCATGGCCTGCGCCGCGGCGCGGATCGTCAGCCAGGTGCCGGTGAGGTTCACGCCCAGCACTCGTTCCCATTCCGCGGGCGACTGCTTGAGCAGCACGCCCGCCGCTCCGACCGCGGCACATGTCACCACCCGGGTGGGCACCCCATGCTCACGCACGGTTCGCTCCATTGCTGCCGACACCGCCTCGGGATCGCTGATATCGCACGCGATATCGGCGTCCGACAGGTCCCACACCACGACATCGTGTCCCGTGTCGCGCAGCCGTTCGGCGACTTCGCGCCCGATGCCGGACGCGCCACCGGTTACCAGTGCCGTGCTCATGGGCTTCCTCTCGATCGCGGAGTCGCTTTTCCTACATCTTGATCGCCGGGATCAGTCTGCTGACATTCCAGGTGCGGTCTCGCCGTGCGGACACCGATGAGATCGCCAGTGCGACAGCCGTTATCACTACCAGCACGACGATCGCCTGCCAGAGCCGGGCGTCGATGCCGCCGAGGATGAGCTGCCGGAGCCCGTTGACGCCGTAGGTCATCGGGTCGAAGCGGTGCAAGATCTGGAAGGGCCGTGACGTGGTCTCCACCGGGTACATCCCGCCGGCGCTGACGAGCTGCAGCATCAGCAGGGCCATGATCAGCACGCGGCCCACCGCCGGACCGACAAGCGCGTTGATCGCCTGCGTCGCGGCCACGAATGCAGCGGAGATGAGCACCATGAACCCCAACATCGCCACGGGGTGGACCGCGTGCATACCGAGGGCGAATCGAACCACGCAGTACAGAATGACCGCCTGGAATAGCGCGATCGCGGCCGCCGGCAGGTAGCTGGCCAGCACCACGCGGAACGCGAGCACCTCTGCGGCGATCGGGCGGCTCTGCAAGGGCCGCAACACCATCCACAGCACCAACGCGCCGAAGAACAAGGCCAGCGTCAGGAAGAACGGCGCCATCCCAGTGCCGAAGTTGGGCGCGGCGTTCTCATGTGAGGCTTCGAGTTGCACCGGGCCGCCGATGGTCTCCGCGACCGCATCCTTTTGCTGGGTTGTCCAGTTGGGCAACTGCTTGGCCCCGTCGGCAAGCTTGGTCGAAAGCTCGGCCGATCCCGCCTTGAGCTGCTGGGCTCCGTCGTCGAGTTTCGCTATCCCGCTGGCTAATTCGGCGTTACCGGCGGCGAGCTGCTGGGCTCCGTCGCGGAGTTGGGTGAGCTTGCTCGTCAGCTCTTGGCCCCTATTGCCGACTCGGTCGAGAGCCGATCCCAGCGGGCTGCCGGGCGCTCGCAGCGAAGTGGTCATCGCGATCGCGGCGTTTTGGGCGTCGGTGAGCTGTTGGCGGATCTGCGGCGTGAACTGGTGTCCACGAAGCTGATCCTGAACGCCACGAAGGTTGTTCGCCAGCGGATCCTGTCGCGCCGAGAGCTGATCGATCACCGAGGAAAGCGAGTTTGCGGCGGCATCCTGCGCCGTAGCGATGGTACCGATCTGATCGTTGGCCTGCTGTAGCGCACTCACACCCTGTTGCAATTGCTGCGTATCGCCGCTGATTTGCGACAGCGCGTTGGCTATCGCAAGCAGTGGGTCGGTGGCCTGGTTGATTCCGTCCGAGAGCTGCCCGGCACCCGCGGCGAGCTTCGCCGAACCGGACCGCGCGGCGTCCAGACCGGACAACAGCTGACCGGCACCGTCATCGAGTCGAGCCGCCCCGTCGGCGGCCTGCTTGATCCCCGCTCCGGACGAAATCACCACCGAAAGCATGTGATTGACCGCCTGTCCGGAGATCCGGCTGGAGACGGCGTTGAGCACTTGGCTGATGGCGGTGCGACCGATACTCGTCGAGATGTAGTTGTTGGCGTCGTTGTAGAAGGCGATTAGGCTGGCCTTCTTGGGTTGCCCGGTCACCGGCGACGCGATCGCCGCGCTGAAGTCGGGCGGCAATTCGACCATGAAGTAGTACTTGCCGTGGTCGACCCCGCTACGCGCCTCCGACAGGTCCACGACGTGCCAGTCCAAGCCGCCGTCCGCGGTCAGGCTTTTGGCGATCTCCGCGCCGGCGTTGAACTGCTCCCCGGACAGCATGGCACCACGGTCCGAGTTGACCAGCGCTACCGGCATTTTGTTGGTGTGGCCGAAGGGATCCCAGAACGCCCACAGGTACAGCGCCCCATACACCAACGGCAGCAGCATCAGCACGACGATGGCCACGCGCGTCAATCGATTGCGACCGAAACGTTTTATCTCCGAGCCGAATGCGAGTCCAGCCAGCATCGTCAATCCCCTTCGGTCAGGATGCGGTGATCGTGAAGTTCGTGCTCGGGCGCGTCCGTGCCGAGCGGGTTGGTGACACCGACGACGACGGTGCGTTGCTTCGCGATCGCGCCGAGCCGCTCCACCGCGATCACTCGCCGGGAATTGTCACGAACCTGCTCGAGGTCACCGACCACCAGAACCGGTCGGTTCGACAGCACGGCCAGCGTGATGCGCAGCAAAAACAGTTCCAGGTCGGACAATTCGACGATGTATGCACCCGATGGCGGCAGCGGCGTTTCGCCGAAAACCTCTGCCAGCTCGGCCTGACCGGCTTGCAGCGGCACCAGTGAATACCACGGCGCCAACCACCGGCGTTGCTCGGCGAGCACCGTCTCGACGGTCACCGACTCCTCCAGGTCGTCGATGTCGTCGAAGGCCGCGATCGAGCAGTGTCGGCGAATCGCATGCGGCGTCGTTTCACCGAGCACCCTCAGCGATCCGTGGGTGGCCTTGAAGCGCCCCGCAAGGGTCAACAGCAGGGTGGTCTGTCCCGGTCCGCCGGGCATCTGAATCGCGTGAAAGCCCGGCGTAAGCGTGAGATCGACACCCGAGAACAACGGCCCGTGCTCGCCGTCGACCCCTAATCCGGTGGCGGTGATCACCGGCGGACCGACGTCCGACTCGTCTGTTGTGTCCATGTGGGGCTCTCCCTACTTGCCGGAATCCGGAACCGATTCCAGCAGCGCGGTAATCAGTTGCGTGAGCAGGTCGGGGTTTATCGTTCCGGGGCGCAAGACCTCTTCCATCGCGACGCCCAAATTGACCGTGACAACGAGCTGGGCGAGGTCGGCCAACCGCCGGTCCGACGGCCCGGTGTCGGTCGATTTGACGATGTGCACCGCTTGGTCGGCGGCGGCGCGACGGCGTTCGATCAGTCGCTCGCGAAGCTGCGGATCGCGCTGTGCACGCAGCCAGTACTCAACCAACAACACGTAATAGTCGGAATGATCGCGAACCGAGTCGAGCACCGACCGGCTCAACTGGTGTGCGGCCACGCCGGTGTCACCGCCGCTGCTGTCCAGCACTGTGGCGATCTGCTCGCCGCGCAGCTCGAACTCGCGGTCGACCAGGGCCAGGAACAGTTCGTCCTTGGACTCGAAGTTCGAGTAGACCGCGCCCTTGGTGAAGCCCGCGGCTTGGCCGATCGCATCGATGGTGGCACCGGCGAATCCTTCGGCGGCGAACACTTTCGAGGCCGCATCCAGGATCCGGTCGCGCACCTCGCCGCGGGTCGGGCGGGTTCGATGCGGCTTGACCGGCGACATGTCCAGTAGCATACTCCCCGGTATCGATTCGATACTAATCGGTATCGAATAAGCCGAGCTTGCTCGCAGTGCGCTCCCACAGCTCGCCGGCAAGCCGCGGGTCGATCGCCAGGCGACCGGGTTTGGCGATCTTGCGCTTCACGTAGTACTCCCCGGGCGTCCATTCGACACCGGGGGCGGTGGACGCGAGCCACACCAGCTGGTCGGCACCTTCGTCCACGCTCGCGGTGAACCGCGCCTGCGGCGTGTACTGCTGCATGAAGACCAGGAACCGCGATCCCGATGCGCGGCCGAAGTTGGAGTTGACGTAGCCGGGATGAACTGTTGCAGCGGACAATCCGCCCGCGTGGTGGCGCCGGTGTAGTTCCCGGGTGAACAACACGATGGCCAGCTTGGACAACGCGTAGGCGGTGCCGGCGCCGCGGCGGGCGGTGTTCTCCAGGTCGTCGACGGTGGCCCGGCGGACCAGCTTGTGCGATGAGCTGGTCGTGTTGACGACAGTGGCGCGCGAATCCAGGAGCACCGGCAGTAGCCGCGTGGTCAGCAGAAACGGCGACAAATAATTGACCTGATAGGTGTGTTCATAGCCGTCGGAGGTCAGCTGGATCTTGGTGCTCATGCCGCCGGCGTTGTTGAGCAGAACGTCGATGCGGGGGTAGTTGGAGCGAATCTTGTCTGCCAGGGCTCGCACCTGGGCCAGGTCGCCGAAGTCGGCTACGAAATAGTCGGCGTCGAATTCCGCCGCCACCGCGGCGGTTTTGCTCTCCGAACGTCCCACCACCACAACGTCATCACCGCCCCCGCCCAACCGGCGAGCCGCCGCGGCACCGATGCCGTCGCTGCCACCCGTGATGACAATCGTCCGATGCGTCATTGCGTAGTCCTCCGCCGCGGAGTGTAGTGATCGCCTTTTCAGCGCAGCCTGGAATCGATTTCGAAGGCCAGACACAACTCGGCGAGCTCGAGCGGGACGTTGATCGATCGCCCGGTGCATTCCTCGATGCGGCGCAGCCGATGACGAACGGTGTTGGGATGACAGAACAGTGCCGCGGCGGCCTCGGGTATCGAGCCGCGATGCCCCACCCACACCCGAAATGTCTGACGGAGCAGATCGATGTCGGCGACGCCGGCCAAACCGCCCAGAACCGCGTCGGCCAGTCGCAGGTTGACGTCTGGAGCGGTCACCGCGGCGATGCCCAGAACGCTGTCCTCGAACTCCACGACCGGCTCGCTCGCGTTTGATCCGGTGACCGCGATCCGCGCATAGCGAAGCGCCGTCCCGATCTCGGCCAGCGCATCGAATTGCGGACTGACTCCGACGCCGTGGCTACTCATGCGCCGCAGGGTTGCGATCAGGCTTGCGTGAGCGGCGAGCGACGGCACGTGGACGATGCCGATTTGCAGCTCGGGCAACAGCCGCCATGCCGAATAAATGTCGGCGCTTCGCAGGATGTCGACGATGCCGGGCAGCGCGTGCTTGCCCAGCTCGGGTGTCCGCGCGGCCACGACGACATAGGGCCCGCGGGTCGGCAGTCCCAGCAGGTCGGCGATCTCCCACGGGCCATGGTTTGCGGACGCGGTGCCGGAGAACAACGCCTCGGTGAGTGCCGCGCGTTCGGCCTCGTCGGCAACGGCCTGCTGCGTGGCTCGTCGCCGGTAGCCACTCGTCATCGCCTCGGTGTAGACGTCCTGCGCCTCCCAGATGCGTTCGGTCACGGTGAGCAATGCCTGCTGGGCGATGTCGCCGTGCGCCTCCACGATGTCCAGCAGCGCTTGCCAGATGTGGTGCGAGCCGATGCGATAGGCCGACATCACCACGTGCAGCGGAACCCTGCTTTGGGCGCGCGATTCGCCGGTGAGCGCGGCCGGGGTGGTGTCGAATGTCTGCGGCCCGGCCAAGCCGCCGAAGATGAAACGCACGTTGTCGGTGCAGCTTTCGACCAGTTGATCCTGACTGACGACCTCGGCGTCCCGGTAGAAGTCGACTTCGTCACGGATCGCCGAGGCGACCACGGCGCCGAGTTGTTCGGTTCGCCGGACCAACTCGGTGCCGATCAGCGACACCTGCTCGGCTGTGCGTTGCGCGCTCATGCCAATAAAGGTAGAAGCGCGGGGTCATCTCGTCACACCCGGCCGCCACCACGCGCGCTGCCGGGGTCAGCCCAGATGCGCCAGCTGCGCCTTGGTCCGCACCACGATGACCGTGGGCCCGTCGACGGTCAGCGCCGTGGTGAACTCGCTGGCGAGCTTTTCGGTGGTGTCGACGTTGACCGCGCGGCAGCCGAAACCCGTTGCCAGAGAAGCAATATCAAGCCCCGGCAGGTCGAGGCCCGGCACGTTCGGTGTCTTCTCCAGCAATGCGAACGCCTTGAGGATCGAGTACTCCTCGTTACGCATCACCACGAAGACGATGGGCAGCCGGTGCTGGGCGGCGGTGTAAATCGCCTGGATCGAGTATTGAAACGAACCGTCGCCAATGGTGGCGATCACGGTGCGCTTGACACCGCGCGCCCGATCGCCGAGTGCGACGCCGACCGCACCCGGTACGCCCCAGCCGATGCCACCGCTGGCGGTCGCGAAGAACGAACCCGGCCGAGTGGTGGGCAGCCAATGCAGCTGCTGCGCCATCGTCGACGTCGACTCCGTGACGACCGGGGAATCCTCGGGCTTGACGGTGGCCAGGGTGGACCACGCCGCGTCCGGGGTCAGCGGCGACGAGTCCGCGTCGACGATTTCGATCTTCGCGGGCGACGCCGCCGGGGCCGAAGCGGCGCCGCGGTTGTCGATCAAACCCACCAGCTGCTCGAGCGCCAACCGGGTATCGCCGATCAAACTGTCGCCGACCGGCGCGGCGCCGGCCAGCGCGGGGTCGGCGGTGATCTGCAGCAATTCGCTGCCCTCGGGCAGGTATTCGCCGGCGACATACGGGTAGTACCGGAACACCTGGGCACCGATCACCACCACCAGGTCGTGACCGCGCAGCACCTCGGCCACCCCGGCGATGGTCAGCGGCAGCATGCCCTGGTACAGCGGGTGGTTCTCCGGGAACGACGCACGATCGGGCAGCGGGCCGCCGTGCACCGGGGCACCGACCTTTTCGGCAAACGCCACCCCGGCATCCCAGCCGCCGCTGCGATCGACCTCGGGACCGAAGACCAGCAGCGGCCGCTGCGCGCGGTTGATCCGGTCGGCGAACTCCCGCAGCCGCTCGGCGTCGGGCGCTACCCGATGACTGACGGTGCGGACGACGGCCGGCCCCAGGGCCGGCTTTTCCCAGTCGTCAAGCGGTATGGACAGATACACCGGCCCGGCCGGTGGCTGCAAGGCCACGGTGTAGGCGCGCATGAATGCCGCGGGCACATCTTCGGCGCGCTTGGGTTCGTATGCCCACTTCACCCAGGGCTTGGGGAGCAACGTCTCATCGGGGTTGGTCAAATACGGTTCGCACAACACCATTTCCCGGGTCTGCTGACCGGCCGTGACGATGAGCGGGGTGTTGCCGCGGTACGCGGCGATCAGGCTGCCCATCGCGTTGCCGGTCCCGGCGCTGGTGTGCAGGTTGACCAGCGCCGGCTTGCCGGTGGATTGCGCGAATCCGTCGGCCATCGCCAGCACGGAAGCCTCTTGCAGCCCAAGGACATAGGTGAAATCGTCGGGGAAGTCTTTCAGGAATGTTTGCTCGGTGGAGCCGGGATTGCCGAACACCGTCGTAAGGCCCAACCTGCGCAGCAGGTCGTAGGTGACTTGGTGGACCGTCTTCCCGTTTGCCATGAGCTTCCCAACTTTCTGTCCCTGCGAGCTAATGGGCCTCCACGGTGCGCCGCGATTCAGTCTCGCCCATTAGTGTGCGCGTGTCGATGTAATCCTGCACAGCGTTGGGCGGCGCCCGGTGTGCCCAGGCACAACGGCATCGACAGGCACACTCCGGTGACGCACACTGTGGCCATGCATGCAATCGAAGTCAGTGAGCTCGGTGGGCCGGAAGTCCTTTCCTACGTTGAGATCTCACAACCCACACCCGGCCCCGGTGAGGTATTGATCGAGGCCGAGGCGATCGGCGTCAACTTCATTGACACCTACTTCCGGTCCGGGCTGTATCCCCGCGAGTTGCCGTTCGTGCTGGGCGCAGAGGTGGCCGGGACCGTCGCAGCAACGGGTGCCGGGGTCACGGGATTGCGAGTGGGCGACCGGGTCGCCACCGCGGACGCCGTCGGCGCCTACGCCGAATATTGCATCGCACCAGTCGATCTCGTTGCAGCGCTGCCCGACGATGTCGCTTCCGATATCGCGGCTGCGGCATTGCTGAAAGGCATCACCGCGCACTTGCTGATCAAGTCGGTGTACCCGGTGCAGCCAGGCGACACGGTGTTGCTGCACGCCGGTGCGGGTGGGGTCGGCCTGATCCTGACCCAGTGGGCGACGAGCCTGGGAGCCCGCGTCATCACCACGGCGTCCACCCCGGCCAAAGCCGAACTCTCGCGGGGGGCCGGCGCGGTCGAGGTGCTCGACTACCCCAATAACGCGCCGGAGTTCGGCGCGAAGGTCCGTGCGCTGACCGATGGCGATGGAGTGGCGGCGGTGTACGACGGCGTCGGCAAGTCCACCTTCGACGCCAGCCTGGCCGGCCTGGCCGTGCGCGGAACACTCGCACTCTTCGGCGCGGCCAGTGGACCGGTTCCGCCACTGGATCCCCAGCGGCTGAACGCGGCAGGCTCGGTCTACCTCACCCGGCCGTCGCGAATCCACTTCGTCCGCAGCCGCACCGAGTTTGCTTGGCGAACAGGGGAATTGTTCGATGCCATCGCCGCCGGCGACATCGCGGTCACGGTGAGCTCCCACTACCCGCTTGCGCGAGCGGCCGATGCACACCGAGACCTTCAGGCGCGCAAGACCGTTGGATCGGTGGTGCTCAAGCCTTAGCGGGGCACACTCAGACCAGCGAGTAACGCACCGGCAGGTGCTTGAGGCCGCCGACGAATGTCGTCGCAACCAATTCCGGATCCCCGCTCAGCTCAATTGATTTGAGCCTGGGCAGCAGCTCGGAGAAGAAGCTGTTGACTTCCATCCGGGCCAGTGCGGCCCCCATGCAAAAGTGCACGCCGTAGCCGAAGGCCAGATGCTTGTTGGGGTCACGCCCGACGTCGAAGCGGAACGGGTCGTCGAAGACATCCTCGTCGCGGTTGCCCGACACATAGGACAGCAGCACGGAATCCCCCGCGGCGATCGGTACTCCGCGCACGGTGGTGTCCTCGTTGGCAGTCCGCATGAATTCCTTGACCGGAGTGACCCAGCGGATCATCTCCTCGGTGGCCAGCGGCATCAGGTCGAGATTGTTCCGCAGGCGGTCCAGCTGGTCCGGGTTTTCGATGAGCGCCTGCATGCCGCCGGAAATGGTCGCGCTGGTGGTGTCGTGACCCGCGGTGGCCACGATCAGGTAGTAGGACACGGTGTCGATGTCGGACAGCGGTTCTCCGTCGACGCGGGCATTGGCGATGGCCGACGCGAGATCCTCGGTCGGGTTCGCCCGCCGCGACGCCGTGACGTCGTTGAAGTAACCGAACATATCGAGCAGTGCCGGAATCTGGTCCTCATTCGAGGTGCCCCGCTTGAATTCGCTGTCCTCGCTGCCGAACAGCTCCTGGGTGAGCTTGAGCATCCGGGCGAAGTCGGCCTCCGGGATGCCCAGCAGCGACATGATCACGTAGAGGGGATAGTTCACCGCCACCTGCTGGACGAAGTCGCACTCAGGCCCGACGGCCAGCATCTTGTCGACGTAGATCTTGGCGAGTTCGTCGACGCGCATCTTCATCGCGCGCATGGCCTTTGGCCGAAACCAGTCCGAGCCGATCGCGCGCACCACCCGGTGCTGCGGGTCGTCCATGTGAATCAGCGTGCGCACCCCGGCGCTGGCTTGCAGCTCGTCGCCGACCGTGGTGGTCAACACCGGGCGGGGCCAGTTGGTGAACAGCATGTTCTGCCGTTCGATGTCCATGATGTCGGCGTGTTTGGTGATCGCCCAGAACGGCTTGTAGTCCGGCACCTCGACCCACGACACCGGCGCGGTGGCACGCAAGTGAGCCAGCGCCGCGTGCAGCCGCTTCTCGTCGGTGTACGCCAACGGATCCGCCAGGGACCTGCCGGCATCGTCCATCGTCGTTGTGCTCACTGGCGAAACTCCTTCATTGCGGCGGTAATACAGGCCTGGGAAGCGTTGTAGAAGATCGGCAGCACGCGGTCGACCACGCCCTCACACCTGCTTTGCAGGGCGGCGCCGACCTTGTCCACGGGGCCGACGACGGCGAAGGCCGCCAGCATGTCGTCGTCGATCAGCGAACCCATCGCGCCCCATTCGCCTTGCTTGGACAGGCGATTCAGCTCGGCGTGCAGGTCGCCCCAGCCATGCAGCTCGAGCACCTTGCGGTACGCGGGCGTGGATCCGTAGAAGGCGATCTGCTTGCGCGTGGCGGTCATGGCCGCCGCCAACTCGGCGTCGTTTTCTCCGGTCGCCACCATCACCTCGCACGACACCGCGAAGTCGCCGCGGTCGCGGCCGCTGCGCGCCATCCCGCGCAGCAGGGCCGGCACCGTCACCTCGTTGAGGTAGCGCTTCGAAACCATCGGGTGACCGAGATGGCCGTCGGCGACCTCGCCGCACATTTCGGTCATCACCTCACCGACGGCGGCGATGAACACCTTCGGCACCGGATGCGGGTGCCGCTCCGGGGTGAACATCGGCGTCATGATCTTGTGGGTATAGAAATCGCCCTCGAAACTCAGCTTGGCCTCGCCGTTCCAGGCGGACCAGATGGCGTGCAACGCGGCGACGAATTCGCGCATCCGCCGGGCCGGATGACTCCACGGCATGCTGAATCGTTTCTCGATGTGGGGCGCAATCTGGGTGCCCAGACCGAGAATGAAGCGACCCTGCGAGTACGCCTGCAAGTCCCAGGCGACGTTGGCGACGATCATCGGATTGCGCGCGAACGCCACGGCGATGTTGGTGCCGAGCTCGAGTCGCGACGTGTGCTCGGCGGCCAGCAGCAGCGGCAGGAACGGGTCGTGGCTGGTTTCGGCGGTCCAGCCCCCGTCGTAGCCCTGTTGTTCCAGGTTGCCAACGGCTTCGACCACGCGGTCGAGTCGATTGGGGATGCCGCCGTCGATCTTGAGGCGGGGGCCGTCAGGCATGCGGGTAACTTTACAGTAAGCAATCCAGTATGTGACCCTGCTGATCTGGACGCGCGACCATATCCCCACAGAGGTAGGAAAGAAGCATGACAAAACCCCCGGACTGGGAGGAGACGCTGACCGACCTCGACCGTCGGCGGCGGCACGCGTGGGGCATGGGCGGGCCGGAGCGGCTCGACAAGCATCGCGGCAAGGGCAAGCTCGACGCCCGCGCGCGCATCGAACTACTCCTGGACCCGGGCACCTTCCGCGAAATCGGCACGCTGGTCGGGGGCGACATCGCGGCCGACGGGCTGGTGGTGGGTTCGGGCTCGATCAACGGCTCGCCGGTGATGCTGGGCGCCGAGGACTTCACCACCCTGGCCGGGAGCATCGGACCGGGCGGCAACTCCAAGCGCTACCGCATCGCGGAGCTGGCGCTGCGCGACAAGACGCCGCTGGTGATGCTGCTCGAAGGCGCCGGCTTTCGCCCCGGCGGCGGCCATTACGGGCGCGCCCCCACCGACCTGCTCGCCCAGGCGCAGTGCTCGGGCAAGGTGCCGACCGTGGCCGCGGTGCTGGGCCCGTCGGCCGGACACGGCGCCCTGGTGGCTCCGGTGTGCGATTTCCGAATCATGAGCACCCAGGGCGCGATCTTCACCGCCGGGCCGCCGGTCGTCAAAGAGTCCACCGGAGAAGACATTTCGAAGGAGGACCTCGGTGGGCCCGTCACCGCGTTACCCAGCGGGGTGATCCACAACGTCGCCGAAGACGACGAAGCCGTCATTGCCGACATCCGCCGCTACCTGTCCTACTTCCCGCCCAGCGCATGGTCGTATCCCTCGCCACTGCCCGCCGACCAGGACAGCGACCCCCGCCCGACGCCGGAGCTGCTCGACATCGTTTCGCGCGACAACCGCCGCGTCTATGACATGCGCGCCGTGCTCGACGTGGTCTTCGACCGGCCCGACTGGTTCGAGGTCCAGCCGCGGTACGGCAAGGCGATCATCTGCGCGCTGGCCCATCTCGGTGGCCACCCGGTCGCGGTCGTCGCGAACCAGCCCAACGTGCTCGCCGGCTCGATCGACGCCGAGGCCGCGGACAAGGCGGCGCATTTCATCATGGTGGCCGACTCATTCCACCTGCCGCTCATCTTCTTCGCGGACAATCCGGGCATGCTGCCCGGCAGCCGGTCCGAACGCAGCGGGGTGCTGCGCGCCGGCGCGCGGATGTTCGCCGCCCAGACCGCGGCCACCACGGTCAAGCTGCACGTGACGCTGCGCAAGGCGTACGGGTTCGGCTCGATGGTCATGTCGCTGTTGGGTTTCGACAGCCAATCCGCGACGTTCGCCTACCCCGGCGCCACGATGGGCGCGATGAGCGCGGCCGCGCTGGGCCGGGCGACGCATGCCGACGAGGACGTCACCGCGAAGTTGCGTGACGCCGAGCTGCAAGCGTCGTATCGCTCGGCCGAAAGCATGGGATTCGACGAACTCATCGATCCCCGCGAGACCCGTGACGCCTTGCTGGCTTCTCTGCTTCGAAGCCTCTCGGCCCGGCAGGCCGCCGCCGAGCCGGTAAGCCGGACGGTGATCCTGCCTTAAGCGCGGTAGGCCGTGACCACCGGCTCCAGCTCGTCGGGAGTCGCGCCGTGCATGATCAGCGCGTCGGCACCGTATTCGAACTCCTTGCGAATGCGGTCCGCACACTGTTGAGCCGAACCGGTCGCCGACGGCTCCAGCCACTCGTCGGGAATCAGCGTCGCGATGTGCTCGATCTGCTCCGCTGTGGCCTTGTGGTCGATCCCGCCGGCGATCGACGTCACGACCGAGTCGGCCCGGAACCGTTCCAGCACAGCGGGATCCCAGTCATTGGTCCGCACCAGCAGGTCGCCGTAACCCTGTAGGTAGGTGGCCAGCCGGGCAACGGTCTTCTTCAGCCGCAGCTGTTCGGGAAGGTGGTCGCCGACGGTGGCGAAGCACGACCACACCCGCACGCTGTCGGGGTCGCGGCCCGCCTTCTCCGCGGCGGTCTTGACGGTTTTGACGCAGCGCGCCAACGTCTCCGGCGTGAAGTAGGTGTGCAGGATGACGTCGTCGAAGGCACGTCCGCCGAGCGCGAGGGTGTTGGGCCCGAACGCCACCAGCGCCAGCCGGATGTCCTCGTTGAAGTCCGGGTCGAGGAACAGGATCGGGTATTTGCCCATCGGGCCGTCGTGGTTGAAGATCAGCTCGCCGTGGAACAGACGCCGCATCACCTGGGCCCAATCCTCCATCTGTGCGGTCGTGACGGCGGGGATGCCGAAGGCTCCGTAGATCGCGGCGATGCCCCGGCCGATGCCCAACGTGAACCGGCCGCGCGAGAGCCGGTGCATCGTGGTCGCCCACGATCCGGTGATCAGCGGGTGCCGCGTGTTGTGATTGGTTGCGGCGGTGGCGATCTGCATCCGGTTGGTCACCGCGCAGGCCGCCCCGACCAGAGACGACGCCTCCTTGACGTTCCAGCGCTCGGAGATGAACGCGGTGCCGAAGCCCAGCTCCTCGCCGCGGCGGGCCTCGTCCATCAGCGTCGCCGGACCCTCACCTCCGGCCCCGGCAAGCAGGTAGTAGCCCAATTCGTCGAGTGTCTCGGTCAACTCCAAACTCCTTGCTTGTAGCCACAATTCCAGACTTCGGTGATCTTGCCGGCGACGACGCGGAAGATCTCCATGCTGGCGACTTCGACCTCTGCACCATCTTTGAGCGTCATCGGCGATTGGTAGACGATTGCCACGTGTTCGCCGTCATCACCGGCAACCACCAGGTTCAGGTCGAATCGGATGGTCTCGAACATCGCCCAGTGATCGATGATCCGGTTGACCGCCTGCTCGTGCGTGAGCACGGTCGCCTCGCCCACCTCGTGCCGGATGATCGTGTCGCCGATCAACTCCTCGGCGAGCGCGAAGTCGCGTTTGTTCCACACCACGAGGTTGTAGAGCTCGACGACTTCGCGTGCGGTCCGGGTGGCCGTCATCGCCGCGACACCGATTCTGGCCCGCTTTGCGAGACCACTTCGCCCAGGAATCGCTCGGAAACATTTTGCACCCGGCGGGAGAAGATGTGGCCGACGTGGCTGCCGTCGTACCAGTACAGCTGACCGCCCCAGCGTTCCTGCAACGCGTCGGTGGGCTCGCGCATCGCCATGCGATCGTGCCACGCCCCGACGATCAGCCGGCGCTGCGGCGGGGGCGCCGGATCGACGGCCAGTGGATCGATCACCGAGGTGAGCTGCGCGACCACCGGTGAATCCAGCAGCTCGCGGAATTCGCCGCGTCCAGAGCCGAAGCGCGAAACGTGCCGCGCGATCATCGCATTGAGGCCCAGGATCGGGGTGTACAGCGCCACCGCGTCGATGTCGCGCTCCAGATGCGACGCCAGCGCGGCGACCGGGGTTCCCATCGAAATACCGGACACCACAACGGCACTGGCTTGCTGCTGCACCCAGCGCACCACGGCGCGCACCTCCGACACCGACCGCATCATGCCCGCGACGTTGCCCAGCGGATCCATGTCCGGATAGGCCGGCCATTCTCGGCGCCGGCAGCCGTGACCCGGCTGCACCGGCATCGCGACGTTGAAGCCCAGCGTGCGGTGGATGCGGCCGATGCGCGACAGCAGCAGATCTTCGGTGCCGCCCTGGCCGGCTCCGTGCACCCAGATCAGCCACGGGCGGGGACGGTCGCGGTGGCGGCACAGATGTACCACCGCCCGCGCCGGACCACTGAGGCCCTCGGCCGCCAGCGTCGCCGGTAGCTGCGGGTCATGCTCGAACGTCATCCGTTCATAGGCCAGTCCGCCGATACGGTGTCTCCGTATCGACGTCACCTGCAAGGGTTTTGGTGCGGCATGCGCGCCGTCGATGCCCAGCGCCGACAACTCCTGCGCCGCCGGCTCGCACTCGGCCAGCGGGCGCACCCGCTCGGTCAGGTTCCCGCCCAGCAGCGAAAAGCCGCTCAGGACAAGTTCGTCCAGCATGACCTCGCCGAATTGGCGCACTCCCCGCGCTGACGCCGGTACCCAGCCCGTCGATTCGTTGAGGCCTGCCACCGTGCGCGGCAGCACCAAGCCGAGTTCACGGCCGATGTCCAAGGACCGTTTCGCCAGCGAAAATCCCGCCATGCCGCTCACCTTAAACCAGCCCCGAACCAATCAAGCCAACTTGAAACCGGCATATCCGCCGGCGGCGATTTCGTCGCAGCGGCGCCGATATTCGGGGATTCCACCGGTATAGCCCATGTACATCCGCTTCTTTCCGGGCACGTTGCCGCCGTTGTACCAGGAGTTGCAGGACGGGTGCACGAGCACCGTGGGAGCCACCAGCGCGGTGGTGTGCTCAATCCACTCGTGCTGTGCGGTACCCAGCGCCTCGATCGTGCGGATTCCGTTGTCGCGCAGGTACGCGATGCAATCGCCGATCCACTCCACATGTTGTTCCAGCGCGGCGACGAAGTTCGTGGCTGCGCTCGGGCTGCCCGGACCCTGGATGGTGAACAAGTTCGGGAAGCCGGCGACCGCCAGCCCCAGGTAGGACAGCGGCCCCTCGGTCGCCCAGAACTCGCCGAGCGACATCGCGTCGCGGCCCCGGATGTCGATGCGGCTCAGCGCACCGGTCATCGCGTCGAACCCGGTGGCGTAGACGATCACGTCGAGCTCGTAGTCATCGGTTTCGGTGCGGATGCCGTCCGGTGTTATCTCGCGAATCGGCGCCTTGCGCAGGTCGACGAGCGTCACGTTGTCGCGGTTGAACGTCTCGTAGTAGCCCTGGTCGATGATCGGCCGCTTGCACGCGAACGGATGCACGGGCACCAACGACGCGGCCGTCTGCGGATCCTTGACGATGCGGGCCACCGCCTCGCCGTAGAGCCGGGCGGCCATCCGATTGGCGTCGATGTCGAAGAAGATGTCGCTCCAGTTGAGCGCGCCCATCACGCCGTCCTCCTCGATCGCGCGCAATTGCTCCTCGCGCGAGGCCGACTTGATCGGCGGGCTGCTCAGCATTTCCAACAGCACGGAGAAGGCGCTCAGCCGCGCCGCCCCGATCGGGTGGGCGCGTTGGGCTTCCCGGATCTCGCCGTATCGGCCCTTCATCTCGTCCAGCTCGCCGGGTTCGAACCGGTGCACCCGCCAGGGCAGCGTATATGCGGGTGACCGCTGAAAGACGCAGAGCTGCAAGGCTTGTTGAGCAACGACGGGGATGAGCTGAACCCCGGTGGAGCCGGTGCCGATCACGCCGACCCGTTTTCCGGCGAGGTCGAAGCCGTCCTTGGGCCAGCGGCTGGTGAACAGCGACGCTCCGGCGAACGTCCGCATGCCGGGGATGTCGGGCTCCAGCGGCACCGACAGGATGCCGGAGGCCGCCACGACGAACGGGGCGACAAACGCCTTGCCGGTTTCGGTGCGCACCACCCACACCGCGGCCTCTTCGTCGAACTCCATCGCGACGACCTTGGTGTCAAACGCGATGTCGCGACGCAGGTCCAACCGGTCGGCGACGAAATTCAGGTACGCCTCGATCTCGGGCTGGGCGGGCATCGACTCCGTCCAGACCCATTCCTGCTGAATCTCTTCGGAGAAGCTGTAGGAGTACTCGATGCTTTCGATGTCGCATCGCGCGCCCGGATAGCGATTGAACAGCCAAGTGCCACCGACGTTTTCAGCCATCTCCAGCACCCGGGCGCGAAGTCCGAGCTGGCGCAGCCGATGCAGCATGTACAAGCCGGAGAACCCGGCACCGATCACCAGCGCGTCGAAGGAGGTGTCGGCTTCAGGCATCGTCTCCTCCCGTTATCCTCAGCATCGTTCGGGTCAGGTGCAGGGTCTTGATCCGCCAGGAGCCGTCGGCCTTCTCGTAGGTCTCGCGGTAGTGACCCGCGCCGTGCATCTCGCGGCCGTCACTGAAGACGAGCAGATCTTCCATCGCCCAGATGCCGGTGGCGGTGGTGGCCGAGGTGAGGGTCAGCTCCGGGGTGTGGCAATGGTGCATGGTGGCCACGCCCTCCAGGCCGCCCAGCACGGTCGGGACGAAGTTGTCGACGCCCTCGATCGGCGGTGCCGTCATCGGATCGGCGCCGCCGACGGAGACCGCCATGTCCAGGGTGACCACCACGTCGGCGGTGAACACGCCGCGCCAGGCCTCGACGTCTTTGGTGTCCAGAAAACGGCAGTACCGCGCCTTCAGTTTTCGGAGCTCTTCGAGCTCATCAGCCGCCGAGACAACCGCTTGCGTCATCACGCTCCCTGCCGCGCCCTGGACGAACTTCTGAGGACCTGCTGAAATCTATACTGTAACGGGCTTAGTATCTAGCAGAACTTGTGAGGAGCCGCCGTGAAAGTCCCGTTCACCTGGAAGGTCACCGGGTGGTTCATGGTCGGGTGGTCCCCGGAATTCCCCGTGGGCGAGGTTCGGCCGCTGCAGTACTTCGGCGAGGATCTGGTCGCCTATCGCGACGAGTCGGGTGCGCTGCACGTGCTGGAGGGGCATTGCAAACACCTCGGCGCCCATATCGGTCACGGCGGCAAGGTGGTCGGCGATTGCGTCGAGTGTCCGTTCCACGGTTGGCGCTGGGGTCCGGACGGCACCAACCGGTACATCCCCTACCAGCCGGACCGCCCCAACCGGGCGCTGCGGCTCAAGTCGTATCCCGTCCGGGAGCAATACGACTGCGTGTTCATCTGGCACCACCCGGACGGCAAGGAACCGCAGTGGGACATGCCGGACATCTTCCGAAAGTTCCCGCAGTTCGAGACGGATCCGGCGGGCTACTACCGGGCATATCCGGAGTTCTCCCGGCGCGCCGAGCGCGAGCCGGTGCATCCGCAGATCGTCGCGGAGAACGCCCCCGACAGCGCCCATTTCGAGTACGTCCACCACGCGACGGTGACGCCCCGGGTGCTGGACTGGAAGATCGTCGACCAGGAATGGCAATTCATCGCGGGCTGGCCGGATGCGCGCAGCGACAATCCCGACGATCTCGCATTACGGTTCCACAGCCACTTATTCGGCCTCGGCGGGGCGATCAGCGTCTTCGAGGGCGCGCAGAATCATCGGCTGATTTTCACCTGCACGCCGGTCGACGACGAATGCTCGGACCTGTTCTATTCGATCTGGTGGCCGCGCATCCCGGGCGATGACTCCGACGTGCCGGAGGGCAAACTGCGCAACCTGATCGAAAAGCAATTCCTGTCCACCGTCTTCGACGACCTGGAAATCTGGCGCTACCAGAAGTACGTCGAACATCCGGCATTGTCCAAGGTCGACGCGAAAGGCTATATGGCACTGCGAAAATGGGCGACGCAGTTCTACGACGTTCCGGCATGAGCGCGCAACTCGCCGACGTCCTCGAGCCCGGGCGCACCGCGATCGTCGCCCAGGAGTGCCAGGGCGCGGTCATCGGCCCGGATGCCGGGCTGGCCATGCTCGCCGAGGAAGCCCGCCGCGTCGCGCTGCCCAACATCGTGCGGCTGTTGCCGGCGGCGCGGGCGGCCGGCGTGCCGATCGTGCATTGCTTGGTGCAGCGCCGCCCCGACGGGCTGGGGTCCAACCACAACGCCAAGATCTTCACGATGAGTCGCGGCCCCGGGAAAGGAGGAGTCGACATCACCCCGGGCACGCCGGGAGCCGAGGTGCTTCCCGAATTGGGACCCGACCCAAGCGATCTGGTGCTGCGCAGATGGCACGGCGTGGGACCGATGGGCGGCACCGACCTGGATGCGGTGCTGCGCAACCTCGGGGTTTCCACGATTGTCGTGGTCGGCGTCTCGCTGAACATCGCGATCCCCAACCTCGTGATGGATGCGGTCAACGCCGCCTATCGCGTCGTCGTCCCCGCCGACGCCGTGGCGGGCATCCCCACCGAGTACGGTGCCGCGATTATCGCCAACACGCTGTCGCTGCTGGCGACGATCACCACCACCGACGATCTGCTCCAGGTATGGCAGCAGCAGGCCAAAGGAGCCCAGTGACCGACACCGCCGACACCGCCCCCGGAACCCGCGGCGGGTTCCCGCAAATCTCGCCGGTCGAAAACGCGCCGCCCGAACTGGGCCGATTCGCTGCCGCGATGCGACGTTTGCAGGATCTGACGGTGTCCACCAACCCGGACGGCTCGATCTGGGCGAGCGCGGCGCAGCACGTCGAAAACGCCTGCGCCCTGCTCAACGGCCACCAGGCTCCGGAGCACGTGACACCCGCCGGCCGCGTCCTCGAGCTGCCCGGGCTGGGCCATCCACTGCTACCGCCGTGGACGCTGACGGAATCCGGGCCCGACGGCGTCACGATGCAAGGGCACTTCACCCGGTCTCACGTGGGCGGCAACAACGCCGTGCATGGCGGCATGATCCCGCTGTTCTACGACTGGCTGTTCGGCATGGTGGTGTCCACCGCGGGCATTCGCCCGACCCGCACCGCCTACCTGCACGTCGACTACCGCAAGATCACTCCCATCGACGAACCATTGATCGCGAAAGGCCGCATCAGCGATACCGACGGCCGGAAAGTCTTCATCTCCTCGACGATGACATCGGCCGACGGATCGCTACTCAGCGAAGCCAACGGGCTGATGGTGCGTCTGCTACCCCACCAGCCGTGAGAGGTACAATGTCTGACACCGCAACACAATTCACGGTCCCGGCCGTCGCCACTGCCGTCGCGGCCACGATCGGCGACCGAGAGCTGCTGATTCAGGGCGATCAGAGGTTCAGCTACGCGCAGACCATCGAGCGGTCCAACCGGCTCGCGGCGTATCTGCACTCCCGGGGCCTTGGCTGCCACACCGAGCGCTCCGGCCTTGGCGGCCACGAAGTGGGCCAGGACCTGCTCGGCCTATACGCCTACAACGGAAACGAATTCGTCGAGTCGTTGCTCGGCGCTTTCGCGGCCCGCGTCGCCCCGTTCAACGTCAACTTCCGCTACGTCAAGAGCGAGCTGCAATATCTGCTCGCGGATTCCGGTGCGACCGCCCTGGTCTACCACGCGGCGTTCGCGCCACGGGTCGCCGAAGTCCTGCCCGACCTGCCGAAGCTACGGGTGCTGATCCAGATCGCCGACGACTCCGGCAACGACTTGGTGCACGGCGCAGTCGATTACGACACCATCATCAGATCCAGTCCGTCCCAGCCGCCGCCGGTACAGCACTCCCCCGACGACTTGTACGTCCTGTACACCGGTGGCACCACGGGAATGCCGAAGGGCGTGCTGTGGCGACAGCACGACATCTTCATGACATCGTTCGGTGGACGCAATCTGATGACCGGCGAGCCCGCCGGCTCGGTCGACGAGATCGTCGAACGAGTCGCCGCCAGCACCCCCACCAAGTTGATGATCTTGCCGCCGCTGATCCACGGCGCGGCGCAGTGGGGCGTGATGACCGCCCTGACCACCGGGCAATCCGTCGTCTTCCCTTCCGTCGTCGACCATTTGGATGCCGACGACGTGGTGCGCACGATCGAGCGGGAGCGGGTATCGGTGGTGTCGGTGGTCGGCGACGCGATGGCCCGTCCGTTGCTCGCCGCCGTCGAGAAGGGTATCGCCGACGTGTCGTCGCTGATCGCGATCGCCAACGGCGGCGCCCTGCTGACCCCATATGTCAAGCAGCGCTTGATCGAAGCGCTACCGAATGCCGTCGTCATCGACGGTGTCGGATCCTCCGAAACCGGGGCGCAGATGCATCACATGTCGGCGTCCGGCGCGGTGTCTACCGGAACGTTCAACGCGGGCCCGGATGTCTTCGTGGCGGCCGAGGATCTGTCGTCCATCCTGCCGCCGGGACACGACGGGATCGGCTGGCTGGCCCAACGCGGTTACATTCCGCTCGGCTACAAGGGCGATGCGGCCAAGACCGCGGCGACCTTTCCGGTCATCGACGGTGTGCGGTACGCGGTTCCGGGTGATCGGGCGCGCCACCGCGAGGACGCCAGCATCGAGTTGCTGGGCCGCGATTCGGTGACGATCAATTCCGGCGGCGAGAAGATCTTCGTCGAGGAGGTCGAAACCGCGATCGCGTCGCATCCCGCGGTGGCCGACGTGGTGGTCACGGGACGGCCCAGCGAACGTTGGGGCCAGGAGGTCGTCGCCGTCGTCGCGCTGGCCGAAGGGGCGCACGCCGACGCCGACGAGCTGGTGACGCATGCCGCGCAATCGTTGGCTCGCTACAAACTTCCGAAGGCGATCGTCTTCCGCCCCGTCATCGAGCGCAGCCCGTCCGGCAAGGCCGATTACCGTTGGGCGCGCGAGCAAGCCGAGAGCGACTAGGGGCAACGAGATGAAATATCGGAATCGTGTCGCCGTGGTCACCGGTGCCGGGTCGGGAATCGGGCGCGCCCTGACCTACGCGCTGACGCAGGATGGGGCACACGTCGCGGCATCCGACATCGACAAGGCGAATCTGGCCGAAACACAGGCGATGTGCCGGTCCGGGCAGGTGACCACGTATCAGGTCGATGTCGCCGACCGCGACGCGGTGTGCGGGCATGCCGAAGACGTCCGCCGCGACCTCGGGCCCGCCTCGATGCTGTTCAACAACGCCGGGGTCGACCTGTTCGCCAGCGTGGCCGACATGTCCTGGAAGGACTTCGACTGGCTGATCGGCATCAACATCGGTGGCGTAGTGAGCGGGACGAAGGCCTTCCTGCCGCAGCTGATCGAATCCGGAACCACCGATCGGCCCGCCCGGTTGGTCAACCTGTCCAGCGCGTTCGGCCTGATCGCGGTGCCCTACCAAGGCGCCTACAGCACTTCGAAATTCGCGGTGCGCGGCTTCACCGAGGCGCTGCGCCAGGAGATGATCATGGAACGCCACCCGGTGACCGTGCATTGCGTGCACCCCGGTGTGGTGCGCACCAACTTCGGGGCGAACATGCGCACCGCGGCGACCGAGGATCCCGAGCAGGCGGCGAAGTACTTCAGCCGGTTGGCGCTCACGTCGCCGGAGAAGGCCGCCCGGGCCATCCTGCGCGGGGCCGAGAAAAACCGCGCCCGGATTCTGATCGGGCCCGACGGGCGGGTGATGGCGGCGATGCCGCGGCTGCTCGGTGTCGGATACGCCGACCTGATGGCGCGCGCCGCACGGCTGAATCCCAACGCCCGCTAGGCGCGCGGTGCGCCCTTGAGCCGGCGGCGGGTACGCGCCCGCGTCATGCGCATCATGGCGTCGGCGTATATCCGCATCGGTTTGCCGAACGGCGGGGCGGCGCTTCCGGTGACGCTGAACGGCAGATCGCTGCCCACCACCGACCGGTGATGGCTGAACGCGTCGAAGCCGGCCTTGCCGTGATACGCGCCCATCCCGCTGCGTCCCACGCCGCCGAACGGCGCGGCCGACGGAATCATCTGCGCGGCAAAGTCGTTGCGGGCGACGCCGCCGCTGCGGGTGTTGTTCAAGAAGTTTCGGAAGTCGGTGTCGTCGGGCCCATACCAGTAGGCCACCAGCGGCGCCGGCCGCTGGTTGATGTAGTCGATGGCCTCGCCCAGCCGCGAATATCCCTTGACCACCAGGACCGGGCCGAAGATCTCTTCGTTGGCGATCTTCATGGTGTCGTCGACATCGCGGACGATGGTGGGTGCGATCTTGCGGGAAGCGCGGTCGGGCAGGAGCTCCCCTTCCGGCGCAACGGTTTCCACGGTGGCGCCGTTGGCACGCGCGTCTTCGATCAGGCCGACGACCCGGTCGAAATTCGCCTGATTCACACTCGAGCAGTAGTCGCCGTTGGCGATGATGGTTCCGAACATTCCGCGCAGCGTCTCCCGGGCGGCGCCGACGAACGTGTCGATCTGATCGTCGGGGACGAAGACATAGTCGGGGCACACGCAGACCTGTCCCCCGTTGACCATGCGGCCCTGCGCGATCCGGGCGGCGGACCGACGAATGTCGGCGCCGGGTGCGACGACGACGGGGTTCTTGCCGCCGAGCTCCAGCGTCACCGGCACCAGGTTCTGCGCGGCCGCCCGCTGCACCAACGCGCCGACCGCCGGCGAACCGGTGAAGAACAGGTGATCGAACGGCAGCGTCGAGAAGATCGCCGCGACCTCCGGACCGCCGGTGACGATGTCGAGTTCGTCGGAGTCGAAGTAGTTCGGTGCAGTCGCCTTCATCAGCTCGGCGGTCTGCGAGGTGACCTCCGACATCTTGATCATCACCCGGTTGCCCGCGGCGAACGCGGTCGCGGCAGGCAGGATCACGAGATTGAGCGGGAAGTTCCACGGACCGATGATGCCGACCACTCCCAGCGGCGAGGGCTGGACCTCGGCGCGCAGCCCGAACAATCCCGCGGCGCGCATCAGCTTGGTCGCCCGCATCCATTGCGCAACATGAGATCTCGTGTGCTCGATCACCGAGATCATGCCGATCACCTCGGTGAACAACGTTGCCGCCTTGGACCGGGTGCCGAAATCGGTGGCCATCGCGTCGACGAATGCGTCGGTGTTGTCGAGGACGAGCGCCATCAGCCGGTCGATCCGGTTGCGTCGCAGCGCCACGGACGGCGGCCCGTCGGCGATGAAGGCTTGACGCTGCCGGGCCAGGATCGCGCCCAGAGCGGCTCGCTGCTGTTCGACCGTGCTGTCGGCGCGTTCATCGAGTGTGCTCATGGTGACCTCGTCAGACCGGGGCACGGGAAGCCCATATTGTCTACTGTAATAATTACAGTACGATCTTACGTAACGACCGTCCGTCCGCGCGCAAATGCTGGAGATTTAGGTGACGACCAACGTTCACACCGCCGGCACCGGCGACCAAACCGTCGATCTGCGCAACCCCTATCCGTACTTCGCGCACAAGCGTCGTCAGTCCGGCGTCTTCCGCGGGACGGTGATGGATTACACCAAGACCCCCGAGTCCCTGTTGCCCAAGAACGAGTACTCGGCGGTGTCGTTCAACGCGGTCAACACGGTGTTCCGGGACGGGCGGGTGTTCAGCTCCAAGCCCTACGACAAGACGATCGGCCTGTTCATGGGTCCGACCATCCTGGCGATGGAGGGCAAGCAGCATCGTGAACATCGCAACCTGGTGTCGGCGGCATTCAAGTCCAGGGCGCTGGCCCGCTGGGAGCCCGAGATCGTCCGCCCGATCTGCAACGCGCTGATCGACGAATTCATCGCTACCGGAACCGCCGACCTGGTCCGCAACTACACCTTCGAATTCCCGACCCGCGTGATCGCCCGGCTGCTGGGATTGCCGGACGAAGATCTGCCGATGTTCCGCAAGCGCGCGGTGCAGTTGATCAGCTACCACGTCAACTACGAGAAGGCGTTCGAGGCGTCGGCGGCGTTGAAGGATTACTTCGTCGAACAGATCGACAATCGCAAATCCCAACCCACCGAGGACATCATCGGCGATCTGGTGACCGCCGAGATCGATGGCGAAAAGCTAAGCGACGAGGCCATCTACTCGTTCCTGCGGCTGCTGCTGCCCGCCGGGCTGGAAACCACCTACCGGTCCTCGGGAAATCTGCTGTACCTGCTGCTCACCCATCCCGAGCAGTTCGCCGCGGTACAAGCCGATCGCGACCTGATCGCCCCGGCGATCGAGGAGGGCCTGCGCTTCGAGACGCCGCTGACCACCGTGCAGCGGTTCACCACCGAGGACACCGAACTGGAAGGCGTGGCGATTCCGGCGCGCTCCGTGATCGGGGTGTGCGTCGGCTCCGCCAATCGCGACGAGGCGCGCTGGCAACGATCGGAGGAGTTCGACATCTTCCGAAAGTCCACGCCGCACATCTCCTTCGCCGCGGGCGAGCACACCTGCCTGGGACTGCACCTGGCGCGGCTGGAAACCCGTGTCGCGCTCGAATGTCTGCTGAACCGGTTGACCGACATCAACCTGCTCACCGACGACGACCCGCACATCTTCGGACAACCCTTCCGCTCGCCGACGGCCCTTCCGGTGACGTTCGGGGCCAAGTAGCGTCCGCGGTTAGGAAACGTCCGGTGCGAAGAAGACGGAGTTGGTGGGAGAAATGGTCAAGGTAATGCAGGGCTTTCGGGTCCTCGAGGTTGCGCAGTTCACCTTCGTCCCCGCGGCGGGCGCGATTCTGGCCGACTGGGGCGCCGACGTGATCAAGGTCGAACACCCGCTGCGCGGCGACACGCAACGCGGCTTCCTCAACATGGGTGGCATTCAGGTCAACCCGGACCGCCATCCGCTGATGGAACATCCCAACCGCGGCAAGCGCAGCGTCGGCATCGACGTCTCCACGCCGGGCGGCCAGGAGGTGATCTACGAACTCGCCAAGACCTCCGATGTGTTTCTGACCAACTACAAACCGGCGCAGCGCCAAGCGCACAAGTTCGACGTCGAGCACATTCGCGCGGTGAACCCGAACATCATCTACGCCCGGGGTTCGGCCTACGGGGACAAGGGCCCCGAGCGCAATGTCGGCGGCTACGACGGGACGGCGTTCTGGACGCGCAGCGGCATCGGCTATGCGTTGACGCCCGAGGAGTTGGGCGGCGCACTGGGACAAGGCATTCCCGCGTTCGGCGATTCCATCGGCGGCATGTTCATCGCCGGCGGTATCTCGGCCGCGCTATTGCACCGCGAGCGTACCGGGGAGGCGGTCGAACTCGACGTGTCGCTGTTGAGCACGGCCTGGTGGGCCGCGGGCGCCAGCATGACGCAGGGTATGGAGACCGGAGAGGTCATGCGCACGCCGATGCCGGGTTCCGCGTCGGCGATCTCGGTGAATCCGTTCATGGGCAACTACGAGACATCCGACGGCGGCACGATCAATCTCTGCATCATCAGCCCGACCGGCCTGATCCGCGACACCTTCGAGCATCTCGGCATCCCCGAAGCCGCCGACGATGAGCGCTTCTCCGAGGTGCTGCCGTTGATTCAGAACGCCAACGCGGCCGCCGAGCTGATCGCGAAAGCGTTCGCCGCCAAACCCTTTGAGTATTGGCGCCAGCACCTGAAGACGATGAAGGGCCAGTGGGCACCGTTCCAGAGCCTGATCGACCTGGCCAGCGATGAGCAGGCCATCGCCAACGACATGATCGCCGAAGTCGAGGTCGCCGCGGGTGGTGCACCGTTCAAGGTCGTGCGCGGGCCGGTCCAGTTCAACCACGAGCCGCTGGAAACCACCCGGGCGCCCCAGGCCTCCGAGCACACCGAGATCGTCTTGATGGAGATCGGCATGGATTGGGACCGCATCGAAGAACTCAAGAACGCAGGAGCCATTGCATGAATGACGTGGCGATCATCGGGGTCGGCCTACACCCGTTCGGCCGATTCGAGGGCAAATCGGCCATGCAGATGGGCGTCGACGCCATCCTCGCCGCGGTCGCCGACGCCGGTATCGCTTGGCAGGATGTCCAATTCGCCACCGGGGGCAGCTGGACGGTCGCCAACCCGGACGCGATCGTCGGCATGGTCGGGCTCACCGGCATCCCGTTCACCAATGTGTTCAACGCGTGCGCGACGGCCGCCAGTGCCGTCAAGGCCTGCGCGGACGGAATCCGGTTGGGCGACTACGACATCGGCATCGCGATCGGCTTGGACAAGCATCCGCGCGGGGCGTTCACCGAGGACCCGGCGCTGGTGGGCATGCCGAGCTGGTATGCGGAGAACGGGCAATATCTGACCACGCAGTTCTTCGGCATGAAGGCGAACCGCTACCTGCACGACCACAACATCTCCCAGGAGACGCTGGCCAAGGTTGCGGCCAAGAACTTCCGCAATGGAGCCTTGAACCCGAACGCATTTCGCCGCAAGCCCATCTCCGAGGAGAACATCCTCAACTCGACGATGCTCAATTATCCGCTGACCCAATACATGTTCTGCGCACCCGACGAAGGCGCCGCGGCGGCGGTGATGTGCAGGGCCGACATCGCGCACCGCTATACGTCGGCGCCTGTCTATCTGCGGGCGGTGGAAGTCCGTACCCGGCGTTACGGCGCCTACGAGGTCAACACCACCTGTGCTCCGGTCGAAGAAGATGTGGCACCAACGGTTTACGCCGCCCGCTCCGCATTCGAGAAGGCCGGCGTGGCCCCCGCCGACGTCGATGTGATCCAGTTGCAGGACACCGACGCCGGTGCCGAGATCATCCACATGGCCGAGTGCGGGTTCTGCGAGCACGGCGACCAGGAGAAGCTGCTGGCCGACGGCGCCACCGAGATCAACGGCCCGATGCCGGTCAACACCGACGGCGGGCTGATCGCCAACGGCGAACCCATCGGCGCCTCCGGGCTGCGGCAGATCCACGAGATCGTGCGCCAACTCCGCGGTGAGGCGGGTGATCGCCAGGTGCCCGGGAATCCGAAGGTGGGCTTCACCCAGCTGTACGGCGCCCCCGGCACCGCCGCGGCGACCATCCTCACGACCTGACGGGACCATTCGATGGCTCAGTTCACCCAGGTGCCGATTTTCGACGCCGACCAGCACATGTACGAAACCCCGGAATCGTTGACGAAATATCTTCCGGAGAAGTACGCGCGGTCCGTCCAGTTCGCCCAGATCGGGCGTCAGACCCGAATCATCATCAACAACAAGGTCTCTGACTTCATCCCGAACCCGACGTTCGAACGCGTCGCCGCGCCGGGTGCGCACGAAAAGTTCTTCGCCGGTAAGAACTCCGAGGGGCTCACGCTGCGCGAGATGCAGGGCAACGCGATCGCGGCGCCGGCCGCGACGCGCAATCCCGAAGACCGAATCGCCGAACTCGACCGCCAGGGCGTCGTCGAGGCACTCAACTACCCCACGCTGGCCAGCCTGGTCGAGCACTCGTCGGCCGATGATCCCGAATTGACGCTGGCGATCATCCACGCGCTGAACCAGTGGATGCTCGAACACTGGACCTACAACTACCGAAACCGGGTGTTCTCCACACCGATCGTCAATCTGTCCGAGGTCGACGCCGCCCAGCGCGAACTGGAGTACCTGCTGGACAACGATGTTCGGGCCGCATTGATCAAACCCGGACCGGTGAACGGGATTCACGGCTGGCGCTCACCGGCGCTGCCCGAGTTCGATCCCTTCTGGCGTGACGTCGAGTCCGCCGGGTTACCGATCGTGTTGCACGCCAGCTACCCGCCGCTGGACGATTACGTCGCCAGGTGGGAACCTCCGCACACCCAGAATTTCATGACTCAGAGCGCATTTCGCTGGATGACGTTGGGCCACCGCGAAATTGCGGACATGATCACCAGCCTGATTTGTCACGGCACGCTGACCCGATTCCCCAAGCTGCGCATCGCCAGCGTCGAGAACGGCAGCTCGTGGATCTTCCCGCTGTTCAACGACTTTGCCGACCTGTACAAGAAGATGCCGCAGAACTTCCCCGAGCATCCGCACGACGTGTTCCGGCGAAACATCTGGGTCAGCCCGTTCTGGGAGGGCTGCGTGGCCGACGTCGTCGACACCGTGGGCTGGGACCGGGTGCTGTTCGGCTCCGACTACCCGCATCCCGAGGGGCTCGCCGAGCCGAAGGGTTTCTGGAAATACGCCGACGACATGGACGAACGGCGTACCTATGACTTCATGGGCGACAATGCGCGCCGCTTCATGGGGCTGCCGATCGCCAACCCAGATCCTAACGCCGCCAAGCCCCCGGCACTCGCCGGCGCCTGAACGGCGACGGACGCCACCTTTCGCCGAGCGTGCACTGATGGCGGCGACACGCCGGAAAACACCGCCATCAGTGCACGTTCGGCGCAGGATGCGGAAATTACGAGACCTTCTTGACCGGCGGTGAGTAGTTGGGCTTGCCCAGCCCGAGCGTGTACTGGCCGATCATGTTGCGGAACACCTCAAGGGTGCCGCCGTAGATTCCGACCAAAGGCGCGAAACGGTAGACATATTCGGCGCTGCCGTCATCGGCGGCCCCGTCGGTGCCGAACGGCAGGGTCGACGCCGCCCCGTGGATGTCCATCAGGTCCGGGGAGATGTCACGCATCGTCTGGGCGATGGCCACCCGCCCGTAGATGTTCGGGGACGACAACGCCGCCTCCAACCGGGCGACGCTGCGGCCCAGCCGATACGCGACCGAATCATCGTCGACAAGCTTGCGCCCGTTGGGATCCGGCCGGATCACGGCCGCCACGGCCTGGTCGACCGCCGTCGCCATCGAACCGGCCTGGTGCATCATGATCGAGGTGTCCTGCAAGCCGTCGGGTGCGGCCGCGACCGCGCCGTGTTCGGTGTTGAGCGGCTCGCGCAGCACCGTCCAGCCCGCGTTCACATCACCCAGCCGGTACTTGTCGTCGACGCGGACATCGCTGTAGTACACGATGTTGGTCCGGTCGCCGTCCACGGTGCGGATGCCCTGGATCTCGATGCCGGGTGAGTCCAACGGAACCAGGAACATGGTCAGGCTCTTGTGCTTTGGTGCATCCGGCGCGGTGTTGGTGATCAAGAACACGTACTGGCAGTTGTGCGCACCGGTGGTGAACATCTTCGAGCCGTTGATCACCCAGCCATCGCCGTCGCGGACCGCACGGGTTTTGCAGGTGGCGACATCGGAGCCACCCTCGGGTTCGGTGTAGCCGAGACACAGCCGAACCTCACCGCTGAAGACCTTCGGCATCACCTCGTCCTGCAGCTCGGCCGAACCGAATTTCGCGACCGATCGCGCCACCATGGCGGTCGTCCCCCACGTCACCCACGGCACCTGCGCGCGGCGTTTCTCCAGCTCGTAGATGCGCCGGCGCACCCGGGTGAATCCACCATCGGATTCCGGTTTCCATTCGCGCGCCAGATAACCCGCTGCGCCCAAAGCCAGGTGCACGCCCTCGTCGAAGTTGTCACCGGTCTCGCGGTCGCGCCGCAGAACGTCCTCGGTCACATGGGTTTTCAAGAAGCCGCGCAATTCCTCACGAAAAGCCGCATCGTCCTCCGATAGCTCCACCCGGGAGAAGTCCATGTCTTGCTCCTGTCCTAGACGGCCGCGGCCGCACTCTCACGTGCGGTCACGATCTCGGCGACCCGCTTCGCGGTGGTACCCGGATCACCGGCGGCCAGCGGCCATCCGCGGGCTCGCACCAAGTAGGCCGTTGCGGCGGCTTCGGCCGAAACACCAAGTCCGCCTTGGATGTGCACGGCCATCGTCGCCGCCTTGGCGGCTTCCTCGGCCATGAACACGAACGCCGACGGCGCCAACTCGGCTCGTTCGCCGGGTTCGTTGTCCAGGAACCAGGCCGCCCGCCGGGCCAGGTTGCGCCCGCCCTGCACGGTAATGGCCATGTTGGCCAGCGGATGCGAAATGGCCTGCAGCGTCGAGATCGGGACGCCTAATGTGTAGCGGGTCTTGGAGAATTCGGCCGCGATCGTCATGGTCTCCTCGACCAGGCCCACCAGTGCCGACGCGGTCAGCAATCGCCATTCGTCGAGCGCGAGTTCGTAGCTCGCCAGCGCCTCGGCCCCCTGCGCGACGACGGTGCGGGTGTCGGCATTGGCCGGATCGACCCAGGCCATCGGCAGCCGGCCGAGGTTGTCGACCTTGGTCGGCCGGGTCCCGAACGTCAGGCGCACCACCTCGTCGCCGTCGCGGACGATGATGTGGTCGGCGATTGATCCGGTCGGGATCAGGCGGACGCCCGGTGCGCCGTCGAGGCGCGCATCGATCCCCGCAAGCTGTTCCCCGTCGGCGATGCCGGCGGTGTCGGCGCCGATCGCCCCGAGGCGACCCAGCAGCCGCGCGGCGCACACATGATCGACCCACGGAACCGGCGCGAGCGAGCGCCCGATCTCCTCGGCCACCAGCGTGAGGTCGACGAGCGTCGCCCCGTCACCGCCGCAGGACTCGGGCAGGGCCATCGTGGTCGCACCCATCGCACACAGGCGCTCCCACAGGTTCTTGTCGAACCCGGAAGGCTCTGCGGCGCGGACCGTTTCGATGGAACAGTGGGTCTTGAAGAATTGCTTGTACGCATTCTGCAGATCCACATGGTGATCGGACAGACTGTAGTCCAGTCTGCGCAGCTCGAAGCGGTCCATCTCAGTGCTCCTGTCGTATCTCAGGCTCGGTCGCCGAAGAAGAACTCTTGTGCGTTGTTGTACAGGTAGTTGTCCAGTACCTCGGTGGGCAGGTCCAGCGCGCGGGCTTCGGGCAGCACTCGACGCATTCGCAACACCGGCCAGTCCGACGCGTAGATGACCTTGTTCGGGCCGCGGGTGCGCATGTAGTGCAGCAGGCTTTCCGGCAGCCGCTTGGGCGACCAGGCCGAGGTCATCAGTCGAAGGTTCGCGTATTTGAGCAGCAGCCGGATCGCGATGTCCCACCATGGATCTGCGCCGTGGATCATGCACAGCTTGAGTTCCGGAAACCGCACGCACACCCGGTCCAGGTGGATGGGGTTCTGTACCTCGCCGGGGATCGGGGGCCCCGGAATACCGGTGTTCACGCACAGCGGCAAGCCCAGCTCCGCGCACTTGGCGTACAGCGGGTAGTAGACGGCATCGCTGGGCGGGTACTGGCCATCACCCCAAAAGCTCGGTCCCACTACGGCATACACGACCGGAAGGTCGCGCACGACGGCGGTCAGTTCGCGCAACGGCCCCACCGGACGCAGCAGGTTGACGCCGCCCATCGCCAGCGCGAATCGGTCCGGCTTGGCCCCGACGAACTTGCGCGCGGTGGTCGACGGGCTGGCGAGATTGTCCATCAGGATGGCTTTCTGCACGCCCTGTTCGTCCATCTCATCGAGCAGCTCGGACAGGTCGACCGGCGCGAACATCGACTGTGGGCCCTTGAAGTAGTCGTCACGGACCTTGAGCATCCAGGTGGGCTGGGAGTCGACCTCGCCGAAGTGCACGTTGATCAGGCAGTCAATCGCTTTATCGGTCATGCGGATCCTTCCGCATCGGCGCCGGCCAGTGCGGTAGCCGGGAGCTGGTCTGCGGCAGCTTGTTTAGCCCAGCGGTAGTTCGGTTTGCCATTGCCGAGCCGCTGGATCTGCTCCACCAGCAGGATCGCCTTGGGCGCTTTGAAGTGGGCCAGCTGCGACTTGCACAGGGCTGCGAGCTCGGCTTCTTCGACGACACCGGCATCCGGCTGCAGCTCGACCAGCGCGACGATTTCCTGGCCCCACCGCTCGCTGGGCCGCCCCACCACCAACGCGTCGGCGACGCCGGGGTGGGTACGCAGCACCTCTTCAACCTCTTCGACGAAAACCTTTTCACCGCCGGTGTTCACCACCAGCGAATCGCGTCCGTACAGGCGCAGGGTGCCGTCGGATTCGATGCTCGCCCGGTCGCCGGGAATCACCACCCGCGTACCGTCGATCTCCGGGAAGGTGCGCTCGGTGGCCTCGGCGTCGTCGAAGTAGCCCAATGGGATCCGGCCGCTGCGCGCCACCCAGCCGATCTCGGGATCACCTGGCTGCAGGAACCGGGTGCGATCCTCCGACACCACCGCTCCGCCCTCGCGTAACACGAAAGTCTCACTCTGCGTGCCGCGTTGACTGTGCCCGAACCCCATGTTCCCGGATTCCGACGAGCCGTAGCCGTCGATGACGGTGACCTGCGGCAACTTTTCCATCAACGCGCGCTTGAACTTTGGATTCGTCGCGGCACCGCCGGTGCCGATCCCGTTCAGCGACGACAAGTCGTAGCTACCTCGTTGCAACTCGGCGACCAGCGGGCCGGCATAGGCGTCGCCAACCATCGTCATCATGCCGACCCGTTCGCGCTCGGCGGTCTGCCACACCGAGCGCACGTCGAGTTTGCCCTGCCCGTCATAGAGCACGGCCGTGAACCCGTTCATGATCGCCGAGAAGGCGGTCCACATGCCGGCGGCATGCATCAGCGGCGAGACCGCGAACCACGCCTGCCCGCCCCCGCGCACCTTGGCGTGGATCTCCTCGACACTGGCGTGGTCGGCACCGACCATCGACGCCACGTACATGTCGCTTTGCCGCCACAACACTCCCTTGGGACGGCCGGTGGTCCCGCCGGTGCACATCATGATCAGGTCGTCGGGCGATCCCGGCGCCGGACTTGCCGAACCGCCTTGCGCCAGCGCATCATCCAGCGATACCGCACCCGGCAGTTCGGCGGCGCCGCTGCCGTCGTCGATCGAGATCAGCAGCTCGGCACCGTCCGACGGCAGCACCTCTGCACACCGCGCACCGAGCGAGGAGTGATAGATGATGCCGCGGGGCCGCACGTAGGAGAACAGCTCGGCGATCTCCCGCGGCGAATAGCTGTAGTTCACATTGACCGGGACCACCCGGGCTTTCAGACACGCGATCACCGCGTCCGGGTACAGGTCGTTGTACATCAGCAGCGCGACCCGGTCCTGACCGCATTCCCAGCGGTTCAGCGTGTCCCGCTCGCGGTGCGCGCCGAAGCCGTTGGCGTTCAAGAAGTTCGCCAACCCGTTGGTTCGGCTCGCGGACTCGGCGAAGGTGCTGCGCCGCGCTCCGCATACCGTCATCACGCGGTCGCCGATGACGTCGGCGATCGCGTCGAAAGCCGCTCCGACGGTCCATTCACTCACTGGCCGGGCCGCCTAAGCCGCCACTGCGGCTTTGGCACCGAGAAGCTCTAACGCGTTGTCGCGCATGATCTTTCGGATATCCGACTCGCTGAAGGCGGTGAGTTCCCCGGTGAACGACACCGGCGACTCGAGGCCTTCACCGTGTGGCCAGTCGGAGCCGAACAGGATCTTGTCGACGCCGATGACCTCGGCCAGCTCCGGCAGGTCGTCCTCATAGTACGGGGCGATCCACACGTTGTTGCGTAGCTGCTCGACCGGATCCTCGGGGAAGTCACGCGGCTGGGTGTTGGCCGCCTTCTTGAGGCGCTTGACGAGCCGATGCACGAAGTAGGAACCGTTTTCGATGCTGACCGCCTTCAGTTTCGGATGGCGGGTGAACACACCATGCACGATCATCGAGGCCATCGTGTCGTGGATCGCGCGGTCATCGAGCAGCACGTTGTCCAGCGGATCCTTGGCGCCGAACCCTTCGAAGGTCGCCTTGCCGCCCCACGCCGCCGCGATGTGCAGATAACCGCTGTCGGACAGGTGGAATCCCACCGGTACCCCCGCCTCCGCCAGCCGGGCCCAGACGGGGTCGTGGCTGGGATGACCCAAGGACCGCGGCTTGACCAAGCCCGGCACCGGCGCCGGACGCACCAGCACCAGCTTGGCGCCGCGGGCCAACACGAAGTCGACCTCTTCGAGCGCCTTGGCCGGATCGGCCAGCGAGATGATCGGCGCTGCGATGATGCGGCGGTCGGGACGGTCGAAACCCCAGTCCTCGTCGAGCCACAGGTTGAAGGCGTGCACCGACGCCATCGTCGCGTCGATGTCGTGCTTGAGTGCCTCCTCGACCCCACACCCGAACGTCGGCAGCATGAACACCGTTTCGATGTCCTGGGTGTCCATCACCGTGATGCGGGCGTCGCGATTCTGGTACTCGGGGTGCTCGGTGAGCCGCTCGACCTTCATCAGCGAGGCCGGGTCGACGCCTTCGGGAATCTCGCCGCGGAACAACAGATCCAGGCAGCCCGGCACGATGATCGGATCGAAGGTGGGGTTGGGGACGAAGTGGTTGACCCGGCCCCCGATCACGGCCAAGGTGCGCTTGCCTTGGGTGACCATCTGCACGCCGCGCGTCTTGAACGCCTTGTCGAGGTGCCGGGTGAAGGCGTCCAGCGGTTCGTAGTAGTGGTTGTCGACGTCAATCGCCTTGTAGCTCAAGCTGTTCATGATCATCCCTTCGGAGGTACTAGCCGTCTGTTGGGCGCAGCGACGGAAACTGCGGCGGCCGCTTTTCGAGGAAGCTGGTGATCCCTTCGATGACGTCCGGCCGCGACATCGCCTCGTGCACCAGGACTTCGGACCGGCTGTTCGCGTCCACGACATCGCGGATGTCGTCGCCGTAGACCTGCCGTTTGATCACCGCCATCGATGCCGGCGAGCAATTGGCCGCCATGTCCTCGGCGTACTCCAGCACACGCTTCATCAGGTCGTCGGCCGCCACGACCTCCTTGACCAGCCCGAGCTCGGCGGCCTCCTCGGCAAGAAAGGTGCGTGCACTCAGCAGCAGATCGAGCGCGATGCCCATGCTGGTCAACCGGGGAAGGATCCACGAGATACCGAATTCGGCGATCAGGCCCCGGCGAGCGAACACGGCGCCGAACTTGGCCCCCGCGGCGGCGAACCGGACGTCGCACATCAGCGCCTGGGTCAGGCCGATGCCGACGCACGCACCGTTGATGGCCGCGATGACCGGCTTGCGCAGCGTGGTGACAAAATGCGGCGGTCGTTCACCGACCAGGTCGGCGAGATTCGTCTGCCCGGCCTGCTCCATCGATTCGCCGACCTTGGCCGCCCCGCCCGGCGCGCCCAAATACGCACCGGCGCAGAACCCTCGGCCCCGACCGGTCAGCACGATCACCCGGACGGCGGGATCGGATTCGGCGCGGTCGACGGCGGCGTAGAACCCGGCCGCGATGTCGGGACCCCACGCGTTGAGGCGATCCGGCCGGTTGAACGTCAGGATTGCGACGCCGGTCTCCGTGGCCTCGTAGAGCACCGCGTCGTCAGCTTGGGGGTCCTGGGAGGCACCGTCGCTGCCGGACATCTTCCGCGGCACCTCCTCATGCTTTTGACTACGGATTTCGGTGGGCTTTGTACCCATACTGTATACCTATCGGTACTGCATTCCACAACCGTCCCCGCGGCACCGTGAACCCAGGCCAAACGGCGAATTTCACCGATATGAGCCGCAGTCCGGGAGGCCACCGGAGTCGGGTCGACGTCGCACACTGTGGCGAGGGCCACGGTCCAATCGTGGTTTCCCGCGTCGGCCGGCAGGGAAGGCCGGGGGAGCAGGGAAGGAAAGGTAGTGGAGGCAGCCACCAGGCAGCGGGAGGGAATCGCCAATGCTCGACACCGTCAAGGGCGTCGTCATCGACGTCGTCGGCAAGGCCACGGAAGCGGTCGGCACCGTCGCGGGCCGCAACGACTGGATCCGGCAGGGGCAAGCGCAGCAGGACAGGGCCGAGGCGCTGCGCAAGGGCTTTGACTAGTCGATGAGCCCGAGCCGGCGGTACGCCGTCTCCATTTGGGCCTTGGCCTCGGCGGGCAGCTCCGCCTGCGGAGGCCGGGAATGCGGGTAGTCACCGATCGGCAGGCCCAACAAGGATGCGGCGTACTTGAACGCCCCGCCCCAGTGGGTGAAGTAATCGGATCGGCCCGGGTAGCAGGTCCACCAAGACCCGATGTCCAGATCGAATTGGTCCATGCCGGATTCGCGCCCGTAGTCCATTGCCTCGAGCAGCTTGTCGTTGAGTATCAGGTCCCAATACTCGGAGAACTGCCGCCGCTGCGGCGTTTCGAAAAGATAACCAGCGGTGCCCAATTGGGCCGGGCAGACGATCCCCGCCCGCAACCACCCGGCGCGATACACCGTCCTGTCGCATTCCCATACCGCCAGGCCGGGCGCTAATTCGTGCAGCCGGCGGCTGGCCTCGGGACGGAAGGCGCCCTCCTTGGTGGCGCACACCGCGGGTACCTCGTCGTAGATCCGGGCGCTTTCGGCCGGGGTCAACACATACCCCGAGGACGGCGAATTGAACATCCCCAGTGCGATATCCGTACGCGCAGCAATGTATTTGAAGAAGCGCAACACGCCTTCGCCCCCGTGGGCCTCCATCATCGGCGTCTGGATGTAGGCGATATCGGCGCCCGCCTGCTGGGCGTGCCGCGTCAGATCCAGACAATCCTTGGGCGCCATGGCGGCCGTACAGGCCTGGATCACGACGTCGGGGTTGATGGCGCGCGCCTCCTCGATCGCCACTTCCAGCAAGCGTTTCCGCTCGTCGATAGTCAGCGACCAGAACTCGGCGATTCCGCTGGTGCACCACAACATCGGGTGCCCGAGATCACCGACGCAGTAACGCACCAGCGTCCGGTAGGCATCCCAGTCGATGTCATCGCCGTCGGTGCCGCAGAACGGGGTATAGAGGGAGTCACCGATTCCCCGCAATGCTCCGCGCGCCCAGGTACGCGCCTGCGCAGCTGTCGCCACAGTTCACTCCTTTTGTCGGCCAAGCGATTTGAGATCAGGTGAAGTCTGAGCCACCGTCGACGTTGATGTTGGCGCCGGTCATGTAGGAGTTGCGCCGCGACGCGAGGAACGCGACAACGGGCCCGATCTCTTCGGGCAGCCCGGCTCGCGGCATGTGTGCCGGATGGCCAAAGTGCTTGTCGATGGCCTCCATCAGGCGATAGGGGTCGTTGCCGTCGACGCCGACCGAGTCGGCCCAGCCGACGAGCGACTCGGACGCGATGCTGCCCGGTGACACCACGTTGACCAGGATCTCGTCTTTGGCCAGCAACAAGGACAGGTTCTTCGAGACGCTCGTCAGCATCGACTTGGCCGCCGTGTAGGCGGGCAGCATGACACTTTGCCGCTGTGTCGAATGCGCCGAGAAGTTGACGACGCGTGCCCACTGGGCCTTGCGCAGCAGCGGAAGCGCCGAACGCACGCAGCGCACCATCCCCATCACGCCGTCTTCGACGGACTGACGCCACTGGTCGTCGGTGAGGTTTTCGAAGCTGCCCGCCGCTCCCGGGCCGACCGTGTTGATCAGTACGTTGAGTTCGCCGTTCCATCGGGCGGAGATCTCGGCGAATACCTTGTCCACCGCCGCGGCGTCACCGATGTCGGCCGCGAATCCCAGGGCGTCCGGGCTGCCACGGCCGGTGAGATCGGTCACCGCGCTATCGATGCAGGCTTGAGTTCGGCCGACCACCGCCACCCGGGCACCGTCTTCGGCGAGGCAACGGGACGCGGCCAAACCCATGCCGCGGCTACCTCCGACAACTACTGCTGTCGCATTCGCCAGGCCTAGATCCATGGTGATATCCGCGGCCCTCGCGGCGAGGCAGCCAATGGCGTGCGTCCGGTCATCTTTGCCCGTCCAGCCGTATATATCAAAAAGCCTACGATAGGTATTACAGTAGCAGATGAAAAAGCGTACGAGAGCCCGGTTGACGGTCATACCCGAATGGCGACACGCCTACATATACGCAGGTAGGAGCATATCTGCCGGTAGTTTGATTCAATCGGTGGCACGGTTGGAAAACCGTACGCTCAGGATACATTTTGATGGAGGTGCCCGTAGTGGCAAAGCAGGCAACCGCTGATAAGCGTCAACGACGCGAACGCGGGTCCATCAACCCCGACGACATCATCAGTGGCGCATTCGAACTCGCCGAGCAGGTGTCGATCGATAACCTCAGCATGCCGCTGCTCGGCAAACACCTCGGCGTCGGCGTTACCAGCATCTACTGGTATTTCCGCAAGAAGGACGACTTGCTCAACGCGATGACCGACCGCGCCCTGAGCAAGTATGTGTTCGCCACGCCCTATGTCGAAGCCAGCGACTGGCGCGAAACCCTGCGCAACCACGCGCGCTCGATGCGTAAGACGTTCATGGGCAACCCAATTCTGTGCGACCTGATTTTGATTCGCGCCGCGCTGAGTCCCAAGGCGGCCCGCCTGGGCGCGCTCGAGATGGAGAAGGCGATCTCCAACCTGGTCGAGGCCGGCCTCACCCCCGAAGATGCCTTTGACACCTACTCGGCGGTTTCGGTGCACGTCCGCGGCTCGGTGGTACTGCAGCGGCTCTACGAAAAGAACCAGTCCTCCGACGTCGGCCCGCGCGCCATCGAGGATGCCGTTGCCATCGACCCCGAAAAGACCCCGCTGCTCGCCCAGGTAAGCCGGATAGGTCACCGGATCGGCGCACCGGATGAAACCAATTTCGAGTACGGCCTCACCTGCATCCTCGACCACGCCAACCGGTTGATCGACGAGGGATCAAAAGCCAAGTCGACGACATCGCGGCCGCGCAAGGCGACGAAACCATCCTCGCGGCCCAAGACGACCGCGAACCACTAGGCACGAATCCGGTTGCTAGGCTTCCGGTTCCGGCACATGGAAGTGCTCGTCGCGTAACCGGAATGCTTCCTTGGTGCCGTGTTGGGCTCGAGTCTTGACGAAGTTGAACTCGTCGGGCCCGAACTGCAGGTTGGTGCCGAAGGCGTGGAAAAGATAGCTCGCGACTTCCTCACCGTTGTACGCCTGGCTCTGCTCGACCAGGCGGAACGCCTCCTTGGCGATGACGACCCCGTCGGCGGGCATCTTCGCCGCCTTCTCGGCCCAGTACCGGGCGCGCGCGGTCACGGCGCCGGGATCGCATGTCTCGGTGAAGATTCCAAGATGTTCGAGCTCGCCCGCTTCGATCACGTCACCGGTCAACAGCAGCCGCCGGGCCAGCACCGGCCCCAACCGGTGGAAGAACATGTGCAGGCTGCCCAGCGCCGGCCCCAGGAAACGCGTCGCCGGCATGCCGACCTTCGTGTCGCGCGCGATCACCGAGATGTCGGTCATCAGCGCCATCTCGAAGCCACCGCCCAGGGCGTAGCCGGAGATCTCCCCCACCGTCACCTTCGGAAAGCCCATGAAGTTGTGATAGAAGCTAAATGACTTGCGGTCCACCGTAAGTCGTCTGCGCTGGCTGGGTCGCCGCTTGGCCGCATCGGGCGCCTTGGACTTGTCGCCATACCAGCCGTATGCGTTGTTCATGTCGGCCCCGGTGGAAAAGACCCCCTCGGCTCCGCGCAGCAGCACCACGGTCAGATCGTCGTCGTCGGCCACCCGATCCAGGCAGCGGCCGACGGCCTCACGCATGCCGGCGTCGTAGGAGTTGCGCTGCTTTGGATTGTTCAGCGTGATCGTCGCGATTCTCTTGCCCGCATCGATCTCGAAAAGCACGCGATCGTCGTTCGAGGCAGTCATGTCGCGGATTCCTTTCGCCGCCTGCCGAATCGGTATCCGCTCAGCTTGTCCGACTGCGACGCCAGGGTATTGACCTCGCCGATGCACAGCACGTCGTCGCCGAGCAACAGCCGCGCCGTCGACGCGATGCCGCGTTCGTCCTGCGACCGGGCGATGTCGAAACGCAGCTCGGTCAACAGCGGCGTGGGCCGACGAAACGTGACCTGTAGGGATCGCGTCTTGCCGGACAGCCCCATCACGCAACTGTGATGCTGGATCACGCAGTCGAAAAACACGGACAGGAAGCCGCCGTGTACCAGTCCCGGCGGCCCTTCGTAGACGAGTGGGAACACGACCCGACCGGTGGCCGTGTCGGCGTCGAGGTGATCGAACGAGTACTCGGGAAACGACGGGTTGTAGGCGCCGATGTCGGTGGCGTGGTTGAGATAGACCCGGCGCGGGTCTGGGGAATCCCCGTCGACCTCGCCGATGCGGGGCGCGCTGTCCGGCGAAGCCACCGACGCCAGTTCGCCTTCCCACTCGCCGAACTTCGCCAGCATCGCATCGACGGTCGGGTGCGGATGTTCCAGCGAGAGCAGCAGGGAACTCAGCCGCCGCATCGCACCGGCGGCCGCCACGGTCTGGGCCAGGGGCGCCTCGCCGAATTTCGCGTCATCGGCGCGTACCGGTGTGCGATCGGGCATGCGACCCCCTTTCACCGGGTTCGACCCGGTTGTTCCGTCGGCTGCGTTTCCTTGATAACTTATACAGCGTATCAATCGAATTGCCTACTGTATGGGTAACCGTAGCGCTGAGAAAGGCCGGATCCGACGGTGAGTCACGACGCCGATGCGGCCGACGCCGAGGGGTCGGTGACAGCATGCCGGGAGGGCGCGATCCTGCGACTCACCCTGGACCGCCCTCAGCGGCGTAATTCGTTGACCCACTTGATGATCGAGACGATGGTCCGCGTGCTGACCGAGGCCGCCGCCGACGACTCGTTGCGCGCGATCCATCTGCGCGGCGCCGGGCAAGACTTCTGCTCGGGCGCCGACTGGGTGGCCACCAACAGCGCCGGCGGACCGCGCCCGCGCGCGGGCGAGCTGGTGCGCCGGATCCCGCACGCCGCGCACCGGGTGATCGAACTGGTGCACACCATCCAGCTCCCGGTGGTGTGCACCGTGCGGGGCTGGGCGGTCGGGATGGGCTGCAATCTCGCTCTGGCCGCGGACTTTGCCGTGGCGGCCCGCGATGCGGTGTTCTGGGAGCCGTTCATCGAACGGGGATTCAGCCCCGATTCGGGCGCGAGCTGGCTGCTCCCCCGCCTGGCCGGGGTGGCGCGGGCCCGGCGCATGCTGCTGCTCGGCGAGAAGGTGAGCGGGGCCGACGCGGCCGACTGGGGGTTGATTCACCAGGCCGCGGACCCGGCCGAGCTCGACGGCGCCGTCGAGCAGTTGCTGGCGCGACTCGCCGAAGGGCCAACCGTGGCAATCGGACTGGCCAAGCAGGCCCTGAATCACGGCCTGCAGGCGTCGCTGAGCCAGTCCATGAGTCAGGAGCTGTTCAATCTGGAACTGTCCTGTCGGACAAAAGATTTCAAAGAAGGCCTGGAAGCCTTCCGGCAACGGCGCACGCCCAAATTCGACGGACGCTGACCGGCTAGGCTTTCGGTCGTACCGGTATGAAGGGAACACGGATGCCTGCTGACTCGTTCGACACCATCGACTACGAGGTCGACGGGCATACCGCCACCATCACCCTGAACCGGCCCGAGGCCCTCAACGCGCTGAGCCCGCACATGATCACCGAGCTTCGCGCCGCTTATGACGAGGTGGAGAATGACGACAACGTCTGGATGACGATCGTGACCGGCACCGGCCGCGCATTCTGCACCGGTGCCGACGTCCGGGAGATCCCCAAAGACGGCAAGGTGATCTACGAGCGGCCGTACCTGTCGACCTACGACCAATGGGAGGCGCCGCAGGAGGGCACTCCCCCGTTTCGCACGATGGCCAAGCCGGTGCTGACCGCGGTGAACGGAATCTGTTGTGGCGCCGGGATGGATTGGGTCACCACGACCGACATCGTCATCGCCTCCGAGCAGGCCACCTTTTTCGACCCGCACGTCAGCATCGGGCTGGTCGCGGGCCGCGAATTGGTGCGGATATCGCGGGTGTTGCCTCGCTCGATCGCCCTGCGAATGGCCTTGATGGGCAAGCACGAACGGATGAGTGCGGCCCGCGCCTACGAACTCGGATTGATCAGTGAGGTCGTCGAGCACGACCGGTTACTCGACCGGGCCCGCGAGATCGCCGACATCGTCAACTCCAATGCGCCGCTGGCGGTTCGGGGTACCCGGCTGGCGATTCTCAAGGGCCTGAACGTGCCGCTGCACGAGGCCGAGATCATGGCCGAAACCTTCCGCGAGCGGGTGCTGCGCACCGAGGACGCCGCCGAAGGCCCGAAGGCCTTCGTGGAGAAGCGCAAACCCAATTGGCAGTGCCGATGAGTACCGCGCGCTTCGAAACCATTCTCCTCGACGTCGACGCGGGCGACCACGTCGCGACCATCACGCTGAATCGTCCCGACCAGCTCAATGCGTTCAACCGCACGATGTGTGAGGAGATGGCCGAAGCCTGGCGCACCGTCAAACTCGACGACTCGGTGCATGCGGTGGTGCTGCGGGCCGCCGGCAGCCGAGCCTTCAGCGCGGGTCTGGACATCAAAACGCCCTACGGGCAACCCGAAAATATATGGAACCACGAGGATCCCGGCGAATTGCTCAGCCCCAAGTGGCAGAAGCTGTGGAAACCGGTGGTGTGCGCCGTTCAGGGCATGTGCACCGCGGGCGCGTTCTACTTCATCAACGAGTCCGATGTGGTCATCTGCTCGCAAGAAGCGACGTTTTTCGATTCACACGTCTCGGCCGGCCTGGTCTGCGCGCTCGAGCCGATCGGCCTGATGCGCCGCATCGGCCTGGGCGAGACGTTGCGCATCGCCTTGATGGGCAACGACGAACGGGTCAGCGCCGACACCGCGTTGCGGATCGGGCTGGTATCCGAAGTGGTCGCGACCGATGCGCTGTGGGACCGTGCCCACCAGATCGCCGCGACGATCGCGGCCAAGCCGCCGTCGGCGACGCAGGGCACCGTCAAGGCGATCTGGGAATCGCTGGACAAGCCCTACCGCGCGGCCCTCGAGCAGGGATTGATCTACACCCGGCTGGGCAACCCGCTGGGCACCGCCGAACTGGCTGCGCGGCGGGACGCCGACGGCAAGGGCGCCGAACCAAAGATCCGCTGATGGGCCGTCATCCGCTGAGCGAACGCATCGCGGCCGTGCTGGATCTGCAGCCCGACGCCCCCGCGATCGAATACGACGGCCGATGGCTGTCCTGGGGCCAGATCGCCGCTGCCGCACGGCAGATGGCGTCGGTGACCGCCGAACACCGCGAGAACGCCGCGATCGGAATGCTGCTGCGCAACCGGCCGGGCCAGGTGGCGGCGTTCCTGGGTGTGCTGCTGGGTGGCGGGACCGTGGTCACCATCAATCCGTCCCGCGGCGACGAGCGCACCCGCGCCGATATCGCCGCGCTGCAGTTGCCCCTGGTGGTCGGCGAGCCCGATGACCTGGCCACGCTGGTGGCCCCCGGCACGCCGACCCTGCCGGTCTGCGGGCGCCTCGAGGGCCCCGGGGAGTCGGCACGGCATCACGACGGGTCGACTGCCGCAGCAGAAGTCGCGGTGCGAATGCTGACCAGCGGCACGACCGGTCCGCCCAAGCGGATCGACCTCGGCTACGACATGCTGGCGCGCAGCGTGCTGGGTCCGAACCCCGATCACCCGCCGCTCGAGCTGCGACGTGGTGTCGCGATCGTGAACTCGCCGCTGGTGCACATCGGCGGCGTGTTCCGGGTGCTGCAGTGCGTCACCGAAGCGAGATCCTTTGTGTTGCTTGAACGCTTCGAACTCAACGCGTGGGCACGGGCGGTGCGCGCGCACCGGCCCGGCGCGGTATCGCTGGTGCCGGCCGCGCTGCGCACGGTGTTGCACTCCGACCTGACCCGGGCCGACCTGGACAGCATCCGCGCGGTCACCTGCGGCACCGCCCCGCTGTCGGCCGACGACGCCGACGCGTTCACCGAAAAGTACGGCATTCCCGTTCTTACCTCTTATGCCGCAACAGAATTCGGTGGCGGCGTGGCCGGCTGGACGCTGGCCGACTACCAGAACCACTGGGCCACCAAACGCGGCAGCGTCGGGCGGGCCAACCCCGGCGCGCGACTGCGGGTGGTCGACGACGCCGGCACGCCGCTGGGAGCCGACCAGGTCGGGCTGCTGGAGGTCAAGCCGGGACAGCTGGGGCACTCGGCGCAGTGGATGCGGACCACCGATCTGGCGCGCATCGACGCGGACGGCTTCCTCTGGATCGTCGGGCGGGCCGATCAAGCGATCATCCGCGGCGGGTTCAAGGTGATGCCCGACGACGTTCGCGCCGCGTTGGAGGCCCACCCCGCAGTGGCGGGCGCGGCCGTGATCGGGCGGCCCGACGCCCGGCTCGGCGAGACGCCGGTCGCGATGGTGGAGCTGCGCGACCCGCCGGCCGCCGATGCCGACACGTTGGTCGACCATCTGCGAACGCGGTTGGCCCGCTACGAGATTCCCACCGAGATCGCGATCGTCGGCTCGATCCCGCGCACCCCGTCGGGCAAGGCCGACCTGGGCGAGATCCGGCGCTTCTTCGAAGAGTCCGCGGCACAGCGCGACCATGCCCGGTGATTGCACCGTCGCCGAAGTCCTGCGACGTCAAGCCCGCTCGCGCGACGATCACCCGCTGCTCGTCTGCGACGCCGAGCGGATCAGCTACGCCGACGCCGACGCCCGGTCCGCGGAGCTGGCCCGCGGGCTGATCGCCCTCGGCGCGGGCAAGGGGACCCATGTCGGGGTGCTCTACCCCAACGGCCCCGCGTTCGTCATCGCGATGCTGGCCGCCGCACGAATCGGCGCCGTGGTGGTGCCGTTCTCGACGTTCGTCACCGCCCGTGAGATGCGCGAGCAGTTGGTCGACAGCGATGTCGAAATCCTGTTGGCCGCAGCGTCTTTTCGTTCTCACGATTACGTGCGGCGATTGGCCGAGGTCCTCTCCGTCGGCGACCTCGAGTCCCGGCTGTTTTCGCCCGCCGCCCCGCAACTGCGCCACGTCGCGATCACTCACGAGCCGGCATACGAGCGGTCCGGAAGCGTCGACCCCGCACTCCTGGACGCGATAGAGGCCGACGTCGACGGCTGCGATCCGCTGGCGATCGCCTACACCTCGGGATCCACCAGCACTCCCAAAGGTGTGGTGCACACGCACGCCGCGCTGCTCGGACATCAGCGCAACCTCAACAGGATTCGCGGTTTGACCGCGGCGGACAAACTGTTCTGCAATTCGCCGTTCTTCTGGATCGGCGGGTTCGCGTTCGGCCTGCTGGCCACCCTGGTGGCCGGATCGACCCTGGTGTGCTCCAACGCCAGTGACGCCGGCGCGACACTCGACTTGCTGGAAGCCGAAAAGCCGACCATGACCAACGGATTCGTGGCAGGCATCGCCCATCTGGCCGAGCACCCGAGCTATGCCGAGCGTGATCTGTCATCGATGCGGCGCGGCAACCTGTACCCGATCATGGCGCCCGACACCAGGCCGGCCGACCCCGAGCTGCGCCACAACATGCTCGGCATGACCGAGGCCGGCAGCGTCGTGCTGATCGCCGAGGATGAAGCCGACCAGCCGGAGGCGCGGCGCGGGTCGTTCGGCAAGCCCGCACCCGGATTCGAGACGATGCTGATCGACCCCGACACGGGCGAATGCGTCGCGGTCGGCGAGGTCGGCGAACTCTGCATCCGCGGTCCGTACGTCATGCAGGGCTACTACAAGCGCGCGCGGGAGGAGTGCTTCGACGCCGACGGCTGGTTGCACACCGGCGATTTGGTGCGCACGGACGCCGATGGCTTCGTCTACTTCGTCGGCCGGCGCAGCGCGATGATCAAGACGGCCGGGGCCAACGTCTCGGCGACCGAGGTGGAGAAGGCCATCACCAAGGTCACCGGCGGGGCGCCGGCCTACGTGATCGGCCTGCCCGACGCGCGCCGCGGGCAACTCGTCGCCGCGGTTGTGGTCCGGACCGACGGCGCCGCGGCGTTCGACGACGCCGCGCTGCGCGAGCGACTCAAGGCCGAACTGTCCGCATACAAGATCCCCAAGCGGTTCATCACCGTGGCGCGCGCCGACCTGCCGCTGATGTCCAGCGGCAAGGTCGACCTGCGCCGACTGAGAAAGCTCTTCGATGCCTAGCACCGTCGACCGGCTGGTGCGGCTTCGGGCCGACCAGGACGGGGACACGCCGATGGTGATCGATCCCTCGTCGCGGCTCAGCTACCGCGAACTCGATTCGACCACACGCGATTTAGCGGCCGTATTCGTCGACGCCGGCGTCGGCAAGGGCACCCGGGTGGGGTTGATCATGCCCAACGGCGCCCGCTGGGTGCAGGTCGCCATCGCGCTGACCCGCATCGGCGCCGTGCTGGTTCCGTTGAGTACCCTGCTGCAACCCCGCGAGCTCGTCGCGCAGCTGCGCGTCGCGGCCGTGCAGTTCCTGGTCAGCGTCGACGAATTCCGGGGCCATCGCTACCTCGACGACCTGAAGGCGGTGCCGCAATCCGAACTGCCTGCGCTACGCCGGGTTTGGTGGACCGGGCAGCTTGACAACGCCACCGCGAGCGCTCGCGCGCGGCACATCATCGACGCCATGACCGCAACGGTCACCCCCGCCGACCCGCTGGTCGTCATGTTCACCTCCGGCAGCAGCGGAACACCCAAGGGGGTCGTACACTCCCACGGCAGCGCGCTGGGCGCCGTGCGCTCGGGTCTCGAGGCGCGGTGCATCACCGCCGAAACCCGGCTGTATCTGCCGATGCCGTTCTTCTGGGTGGGCGGCTTCGGCAGCGGAATACTGTCCGTCCTGCTGGCCGGCGCCACCCTGGTGACCGAGGAGATCCCCCGGCCGGACACCACGCTGCGACTGCTGGAGCGCGAGCGCGTCACCCTGTTTCGCGGCTGGCCCGATCAGGCCGAGGCACTGGCCCGGCACGCCGGCTCGTCCGGCGCCGACCTCTCGGCGCTGCGGCCGGGCAGCCTGGAAGCCCTGCTGCCGGCCGAGCAGCGGGCCGCACCCGGTGCGCGGGCCACCCTGTTCGGCATGACGGAGGCATTCGGACCGTACTGCGGCTACCCGGCCGACACGGACATGCCCGCGTCGGCGTGGGGCAGCTGCGGAAAGCCGTTCGCGGGCATGGAAGTTCGCATCGTCGACGTCGACAGCGGCGAGCCGGTCGCGGCCGGGTCGGCCGGCATGATCCAGCTCCGCGGACCACACACCTTGCGCGGCATCTGCGGTCGCAGCCGCGAAGAGTTGTTCACCGTCGACGGCTTCTATCCGACCGGCGACCTCGGCCACCTCGACGAGCAGGGGTTCCTGTTCTACCACGGCCGATCCGACGACATGTTCAAGGTCAGCGGCGCCACGGTCTATCCGAGCGAGGTCGAACGAGCGTTGCGCGCGATCGACGGCATCGACAACGCCTTCGTCACCAACGTGCCGGGCCCGGCGGGCCAACGGGTGGGCGCCGTGGTGGTGTGCGGCCATCCTGGGCTCACCGCCGAGCAATTGCACGGCGCGGCAAAGGGATTGCTCAGTGCCTTCAAGGTTCCGACGGTGTGGCTGCTGCTGGACTCCGACGACGCCGTGCCGCGCGGCGGCACCGGCAAGGTCGACGCACATCGGCTGCGCGAGATGTTGCGCGCAGCGGCCGGCGTCATCTGATCCGGGGCAACGGAACGCGGTCGCCAACCTCGCCGTTCTCGTCACGCAACGCCGAACTCGCCAATCCCTCCCGAAGCAGCCAGCGCGCCAGTTCCAGTATCTCGGCGATCTCCGACTCCGAGAGCCGAAGCCCCTCCGGTTGCAGGCGCAATGCGATCACACCGTTCCACGCTCCCCACAGAAACCGGGTCAGGCGAATCGAGTCGACCGGTCGTGCCTCACCCGCCGCGATCGCGTCGTCGATCTGCGCCGCGAACCGGCGCAGCAGTAGCCCAACCCGGTCGCCGATCTTCGCCTCGGGTCCGTCGTCGCCGGAAAGCGGTGCCGTACCCGGATTTCGGTAGGCCAGAAAGTGAAAGGCACCCGGGTGGTCCACGTGGAACCGTAGGTATGCGTCGCCACCGGCGAGGACACGCTGCAGCGGCGTCATCGTCGGGTCGGCGCTGCGCGCCATGTACTCGGTGAACAACTCAAGGGATCGATCAACCAGATGCAGATAGACCCCGCGCTTGTTGTCGAAGTGGGTGTAGATCGTCCCGACCGACACGTCCGCCGTAGCGGCGATCGCCTCGATTCGCGCCCCGTCGTAGCCTTCGCGGCTGAATACCGCCTCGGCCGCGTCCAGAATCGCGGCACGGGTACGGGCCCGCCTGCGTTCGGCACGCGCCGCCGCGCCGTCGGTCCTCGCGAAGGTGCTGCCACCGGGCACTCGCCCAGAATAGGCCAGCGAGTTAATTGGAAGTCAATTCAAAAAATGAACCCTCTTGCAAAACAAGCTGCGAGCTGGCATTCTCGCCCCTATGCCGGAGCGCGCCGACGTCGTCATCGTGGGAAGCCGCTGCGCGGGATCCGCCACCGCCATCGCGTTCGCACAACGCGGTCGCGACGTCATCGCGCTCGACGGAGCATCGTTTCCCTCCGACACGCTCTCGACACACCTCTTCTTCCCACACCACTGGGCCGAACTGGAGTTCCTGGGCGCACGCGAGCGCGTGCTGCAACTCGGCGCGCCGCTGCACACGCGCGCGGGCCTGGCCGCCCCGGGCGTGGACGTGATCGGGACGTTCGACACCGGCGCGGGTCAGACTGCCGGTAGCTGCGTGCGTCGCCCCGGGTTGGATCTTGCCCTGGTCGAGACGGCCCGCGCGGCCGGCGCCGACATCCGCGAACGGACCCGGGTGACCGATCTGCTCCGCGACGCGACCGGGCGCGTCACCGGCGTCCGTTACCGCGGGCGGGACGGATCGGAGGGCACCATCGCCGCAAAGTTGGTCGTCGGCGCGGACGGCCGACGTTCCACCGTCGCCCGATTGGTCGGCACCACCGAGCACCACCGCTGGGAGAACCAGCGCATGATGGCGTACGCCTACTACCAGGACTGCCGCGACGATCTGCGCAACCTGGCCATGCAGTGGCGTTACGGCGACGATCTCGTCACGGTGTTTCCTTGCGATGGAGGGCAATTGGTGGCGCTGCTGATGCCGCCTCGGGCCCGTAGCGACGAATTTCGCACGGATCCCGAGGCCGCGTTCCGGGCGGCGGTTGGCCGAGTTCCACCGTTTTCCGAGCGATTGCGCGGATGTACCCGCGTCGGCAAGATCCGGATCTCCTATTCACACCCGTCGTACTTCCGACACTCGCAGGGACCCGGGTGGGCGTTGCCGGGAGATGCCGGCCACTTCAAAGATCCGGTGACCGCCCAGGGAATCCGGGATGCGTTGCGGTTCGGCCGGCTACTGGGCGAGACGTCGGCCGCCCACCTCGACGATCCCGTCGCACTCGACGCGGCGCTGGTTGCGTGGGAGCAGGACCGGGACCGGCAGTGCCTGCCGATGTATCAGTGGGCGAACCTGCTCGGCCGCGACGACGCGGTGTCCCCGATCGAAGACGCGGCGTATCGTTGGCTCTCCGCCCGGCCGGACGGCGCAACGCAGTTGCTCGACGTGTTCTCCCGAAACCGTTCGCCAACAGCAGTTTTCACGGCCGGCCGGTTGATCCGGTGGACCATGGCCGCCGCACGCGACCCCGCTGTTGACGGTGCTCACCTCTGGCGCACGGTGGGCAGAGACCTGCGACGCGAAGCGGGCCGCATGATCGAGGCGGGACTGTTCGCCCGCCGTCGTGCCGCATCCGCGCGGCGCATGCGGGCGGAGAACGGGTTGTCGACCGACGCCGCCGCGACGCGCTGCGAAACCCAGTCGGCCTGAAACGTATTGGCGCCGCCCGGTCCTAGGGGACCCGCGTCCAGGGTTGACAGTTCTGCGACTCGAAGGCCTTGACCGACGTGTTGATGTTCGCGAACATCGGACCGATAGAGGTGTTCGTCTGCAGTACATGGTCCTTGTTCGCATCGGGCGTGCTGTAGGTGAACCACGAGCACATCGAGTCCTGGGTCGGCACATTGTTGATCCACACCCCGAAGGCCGACCCCGACCCGCCCGTGTGGTAGAGGCCCGGTGCGATGTCGGGCCCGACCACAAAGACACCGTTGCCCGGGATCGGGTCGAGCAGGTCGGCATGCGCCGGCGCCGCGAACGCGATGGAGGTCAGGGTTGCAACGAAGAGGGCCGATGCACGAAGCGCTGGAGCCATATTGTTCTCTCCATTCGTTGCCCACCCCTGAGGGCAGCGTATGCCCACCCCGGCTGTGCGACAAGAGATGGCGCCGGCTACCGACGAGCCCCGGACACCGCCGAACGCGGCAACCGGCCCGCGCGTGAGTGTCCGCTCAGCACGTCACCGCGGACCAGCACATCGAAAGCCAGATTCAGCCGCATCGGCCTGGTCACCGACTGCCGCCAGGTGAGCCGGGTGCCACCCTGGGCCGGTTCGCTCGTAAAGTCGTGCAGCGCAACAGTTTCATCTTTGTAGGTCGCCGTACCGGCCAGCCCATCGGGCAATTGCGTGAATGCGTACAGCACGGCCAACGTGCCGATCGGGGTTTTGATCTTCACGTCCCAGTCGCCTTCGATGCTCAACCTATACCTCCACCGGTTCTCGGCCCGCGGGCCGCCATACGGTGCCCCGTCGCTCGTATTCGAAGAGTTCCTCGACGGCGTGCGCGATTCGAGGACCGTAAAAGCGATCGAGCAGGTGCAGGGCCAGGTCGAGGCCCGAGGTCACGCCGCCGGCCGTGACGAGATCTCCGTCGTCGACGACCCGGGCCGCGACCGGCCGCACACCCGCGGCGTCGAGCAGGTCCAAACCCAAATGATGGGTCACCGCATGGCGTCCTTCGATCAGGCCCGACATCGCCATGATCACCGACCCCCCGCACACCGCGGCCATGGTCACGTCCGGATTCGCAAATGCCTTGTGCAGCAGCGGGGTCAGCTCGGTCTGCGCCGCCCGGGCCAACAACACCGGGATGGTCTCGACGCCGTCGTCGGGGTCGCCCACGATCGGCCCACTGGCACCGGGAACGATCACGCACCCGGGTTCGGACGGATCGAGCGTGGCGGTGGCGGCCAGCGCCAAACCGCGGGTGCCGCTGGTCACGCTCCGCGGGCCGTCCGCCGTCACCAATGTCACCGCGAGATCGCCCGCGACCATCTCCGCGCCGGCGGCAAGAACTTCGAACGGACCGATGGCGTCCAGTGGGTCGAACCCGTCGTACAACACAATTTGCGCATGCACCCAGCCATGTTCTCCGGTCGCGGCGCCCGAGACCAGTGGCCGGATTGCCACGTTGCGCCGGTATATTGCCAGACATGCGTTCCGTCGCGATTCTCGCCGAGCCCGATGTCATCGCGTTCGATCTCGCGATCGCGGTGGAGGTGTTCGGCCGCGTCTGGCTGGACGGCACAGCGCCGGGCTACCGGGTTCGGGTGTGTGGCTGCGAGCCCCTCGTCGCCGCGGGGCCGATCCGGATCGCAACCGACTTCGGCCTGGACGAGCTCGCCAACGCCGACACCATCATCGTGCCGGGCCGCAACGACGCGGCGGCGCCAGTGGGCGACGACGTGGTTGCCGCATTGAAGTCTGCGTACCACAAGGGAATTCGAATCGCGTCGATCTGTAGCGGTGCTTTCACCCTGGCCGCCGCGGGCATCCTCGACGGGAAACGGGCGACCACGCACTGGGTCGCGGCGGAATTGTTTGCGGCGACCTACCCCAATGTCAGGCTGGATGCCGATGCGCTCTACGTCGACGAAGGCCAAGTTCTCAGCTCGGCCGGGGCGTCGGCCGGGCTGGATCTGTGTCTGCACCTGGTCGCCCGCGACTACGGTTCGGCCGCGGCCGCCGACGCCGCCCGCCTGGCCGTCACCCCACTGCACCGCAGCGGCGGGCAAGCACAATTCATCATCCGCAATCGCCGCATGTCCAACACCGAACTCGACGGCGTATTGGTCTGGATCGAGAACAATGCGCACCTGCCGTTGACACTGCGCGACATTGCGCGCCAGGCGTCCAGCAGCGAGCGGACCATCAACCGCCGGTTCAAGCTCGAGACCGGTCAGACGCCCATGCAGTGGGTCAACAATGTCCGGATCAGGCACGCGCAGCAGCTCCTGGAGAGAACCGCCGACGGCATCGAAAGCATCTCGCGCCAAGTAGGTTTCGCCTCGGCGACGAACTTCCGTGAGCAATTTCGCCGACTGTCCGGAGTGTCGCCGCAGGGCTACCGGCAGACGTTCCGCGATCAGAGCGGCTAAGCGGTACCGCTGTCGTCGGCCACCACGCCGCGGGCGACCAGATGATCGATCAACGGAACCGCGCCGGCGGCCAGATGTTCCGACATCGCGGCACGCGCCAGTTTGTCGTCGTGAATCTCCAGCGCGGTCAGGATCTGCCGATGGTCCTTGATCGACTGGCTCGGCCAGCCCTCGATCGACGGGAACACCGATTCGGGGGCGAATCGGGTGATCTGTGACATCAGCTGAGCGAGTTTGGGCGAGTCGGCCGCCACATTGATGGCCCGGTGAAACTCGTGGTTCAGCAGGACAATCCGCTCATGGTCGTCGCCGGCATACGCCCGCTCCAGCTGCGCCTGCAGTTCCTTGAGCTCGTGCAGCTGGCCGGGAGTGATGTTGACCGCGGCGCGCGCGGCCAGCTCCCCACCGACGTGTGCCTGCACATTCGCGACATCGGTGACGTCGCGACCGGTGACCGGCAACACCACGAAGCCGCGGCGGGGTTGCTGGGCGATCAGTCCTTCGGCGCGCAACGCAAACAGCGCCTCTCGGACCGGAGTGACACTGATCCCCAACTCGGCCGCCAGCTGGTCCAGGCGAACGTATGACCCCGCGGCGTAGGCGCCGTCGAATATCCGCCGACGGATGATCCGCGCGACGTCCTCGGAAAGTTGAGGCCGCGCAGCGAAATCCGGAACGCTCATCGCTTCACGCCTGATATTCGGCGAGTAGTCGCTTGCTGATGATGTTCTTCTGGATTTCGCTGGTTCCCTCACCGATCAGCAGGAACGGCGCGTCGCGCATCAACCGCTCGATCTCGTATTCCTTGGAGTAGCCGTAGCCACCGTGGATCCGGAAACTCTGCTGGGTGACCTCGGTGCAGTACTCGCTGCACAGGTATTTGGCCATGCCGGCGGCGACGTCGTTGCGCTCGCCCGAATCCTTCAGGCGCGCCGCGTTGACCATCATCAGGTGTGCCGCTTCGACTTTGGTCGCCATCTCGGCCAGCTGGAAGGCGATGGCCTGGTGCTCGGCGATCGGCTTGCCGAACGTCTCGCGTTGTTGCGCGTAGCGCACCGCGAGCTCGAAAGCACGGATCCCGACCCCGCACGCCCGCGCCGACACGTTGACCCGGCCGACCTCGATACCGTCCATCATCTGGAAGAAGCCCTGCCCGGTGGTGCCGCCGAGCACATCGTCGGCACTGGCCGCGTAGCCGTCGAAAATCATCTCGGTCGTGTCGATGCCCTTGTAGCCCAGCTTGTCGATCTTGCCGGGAATTCGCAGGCCGGGAATGACTTCGCCGAAGCCCGTTGGCTTTTCGACGAGGAAGGCGGTCAGGTTGCGGTGCGGCTTGTCGGAGCCCTCGTCGGTGCGCACCAGCACCGCCACCAGGGTGGAACTGCCACCGTTGGTGAGCCACATCTTCTGGCCGTTGATCGTGTAGGTGCCATCGGAATTGCGCCGGGCCCGAGTGCGGATCGCGGCCACATCGGAACCCAGCTCGGGCTCCGACATCGAAAAGGCACCGCGGGTTTCGCCGGTCGCCATCCGGGGCAGGAAGCGCTGCCGTTGTTCGTCGGTGCCGTGCTGGCGCAGCATGTACGCGACGATGAAATGGGTGTTGAGCACCCCGGACACACTCATCCAGCCGCGCGCCAGCTCCTCGACACACAGCGCGTAGGTCAGCAGCGACTCCCCGAGGCCGCCGTACTCTTCGGGGATCATCAGCCCGAACAGGCCCATCTCACGCATCTGATCGACGATGTCCTGCGGGTAGGTGTCGGCGCGTTCGAGTTCGGCCGCGTGCGGGATAACCTCCTTCTCCACGAATTGCCGTACCGTAGCGACGATCTCGGTTTGAATCTCGGTCAGCCCCAGGGTCTGGGCGAGTTTGGTCATGCGCGGTCCCTTCAGCCGATCGTCTTGGCGCTGGTGAGCCGCTCGATGTCGGCGGGCGTCAATCCCAGGCACTGGCCGAGGACATCGGCGGTGTCCTGGCCCAGCGTGGGCGCGGGCTGGCTGTAGGCGTGCACGCCGTCGAACGCCGCCGGCAGGCCGGTGGCCAGATATTCACCGACACCCGGTTGGTCCAGCCGGGAAAATAGCGGATTGGCAGTCACTTTCGGGTCTTCGGCGACCTGCGCGAAGGTGCGGTATCGCTCGAACAGCACGGTCGTGTCCGACAGCGCCGCGGTGACCTGTTCGGCCGTGTGATCGGCGAACCAGGTGGCGAACAAGCCGGACAGCACGTCACGGTATCGGTACCGGTCGCCTTCGGTGTTGAAGTCCACACCCAGCGCCTCGGCCAGCGCAGCCACCGCGGAGCCTGTTCCGGTCACGGCAACCATGTCGCGAAAATGCCTGGAAGTCAACAGGACAACCATGAACCTCACCCCGTCGGAACTGTTGAAGTCCTGGCCGTACTGGCCGTAGATGGCGTTGCCCAGACGCTCGCGCTGGGTTCCGATCACCTGAGGCTCGGTCAGCAATCCCAGATTCCCCGCCGTGGCCAGTGCGACATCCTCCAGCGCGAGGGTGATCCGTGCGCCCTCGCCCGACTGGGCGCGGCGGTGCAGCGCGGAAACAACCGCCAATGCCGCATAGAGCCCGCAGCACACATCCCAGGCGGGCAGCACGTGGTTGATCGGACCGGCCTGGTTGGCCGGTCCGGTCACCAGTGGATAACCGATGGCCGCGTTGACGGTGTAGTCGACCCCGGTGGACCCGTCGCCGCGCCCGAGTAGCTGCACATGGATGACGTCGGAACGCTTGGCCGCCAACACTTCATGGCTGAGCCAGGGCAGCACCGCATTGGTCACGACGATGCCGTCGCCGTCGGTAACCAGCCGCTGCACCAGTTCTTGCCCCTCGGGCGAGCGCACGTCGATGGTGGCCGAGCGCTTCCCCCTGTTCAGCCCGGTCCAGTAGATCGACGTGCCGTCGGCGGCCAGCGGCCAGCGCTTCACGTCCGAGGCGCCGCCGATCGGATCGACACGGATTACTTGTGCGCCAAGTTGATTCAGCGTCACACCGCACAGTGGCGCGGCGACGAAGCTGGATATCTCGATGACGGTAACCCCGCTGAGCGGCTGCACGTCAAGCGATCCTTTCGAAAATCGCGGCCAGGCCTTGCCCGCCTCCGATGCACATGGTCTCCAGTCCGTAGCGCGCCTGGCGACGATTGAGCTCACGCGCCAAGGTGGCGAGCATGCGTCCGCCGGTCGCACCGACCGGGTGGCCCAGCGAGATCCCCGAGCCGTGCACGTTGGTTCGGTCGAAATCGGCAGCGCCGAACTTCCATTCGCGTGTCACCGCCAGTGCTTGAGCGGCAAAGGCCTCGTTGAGCTCGATGAGGTCGATGTCGGACAGTTGCAGGCCGGCTTTGGCCAGCGCCACCTCGGTGGCGGGCACCGGGCCGATCCCCATGATCTTGGGCGCCACCCCCGCCAGTCCCCACGACACGATCCGGACCAGCGGGGTCAGGCCGTACTCGGATGCCTTGTCCCGCGTGGTCACCACACACATGGACGCGGCGTCGTTCTGGCCGCTGGCGTTGCCGGCCGTGACCGTTGCCTCCGGATCATCGTTGCGCAGAACAGGTTTGAGCTTGCTCAACGACTCCACCGAGGTGTCGGCGCGGGGATGCTCGTCGGTGTCGATCACGTCGTCGCCCTGTCGACCGGGGATGATCACCGGGATTATTTCCGAGGCCAGCACGCCGTCCTTCTGCGCGGCCACCGCACGCTGATGCGACCGCACCGCGAGCTCGTCCTGCTCCTGACGTGTTATGCCGTACTGGCGGCGCAAGTTCTCGGCGGTCTCGAGCATCCCGCCCGCAACCGGGTAGTGACGGCCGCCGGCGGTCGTGCGCCCGCGGGCCAGCCCGTCGTGCACCCGTACGCCGTCGCGAGCCCCTCCCCAACGCATGTCGGTGGAGTAGAAGGCGACGTTGCTCATGCTTTCGCATCCCCCGGCGACGACGAGGTCGTTGTCGCCGGCGCCCACCTGCAGGCCCGCCTGAATCACTGCCTGCAGACCCGAGCCGCAGCGACGGTCCACCTGCATGCCGGGCACCGTCACCGGCAACCCGGCATCCAACGCCACCACGCGCCCGATCGCGGGCGCATCGCTGTTGGGATAGCAGTGGCCGAGAATCACGTCTTGCACGGCATCGGGAGCCAGCCCGGTTCGATCGAGCAACCCTTTCAGCGCGGTGACCCCGAGGTCAACGGCACTGCGCGAGGAGAACATTCCGCCGTAACGGCCGATCGGCGTCCGGACGGGCTCGCAGATGACGACCTCGCGGAGAGCACTCATAGGTGGCGGCCGCCGGTGATCTCCATGACGGTGCCGGTCATGTACGACGACAGGTCGGACGCCAGGAACAGCGCCACGCTGGCGACCTCACTGGGCTCGCCGGCCCGGCCCATCGGCACCTCGGCGACCTTCGAGTCCCAAATGCGTTGCGGCATAGCCTCAGTCATGGCTGACCGGATCAAACCGGGTGCGATCGCGTTGACCCGCACACCCAGGTAGGCCAGCTCCTTGGCGGCGGCCTTGGTCATGCCGACGATGCCGGCCTTGGCCGCCGAGTAGTTGGTCTGCCCGACCATGCCGACCTTCCCCGACACCGAGGACATGTTGATGATCGCGCCTCGCTTGTTTTCCCGCATGATCGCGGCCGCCAGCCGGGTGCCGTTCCAGGTTCCCTTCAGGTGCACCGAAATAACCTGGTCGAACTGCTCCTCGGTCATCTTGCGCATCGTCGCGTCGCGGGTGATCCCGGCGTTGTTGACCATGATGTCCAGGCCACCGAACCGCTCGACCGCGGTCTGGATCAGGGTTTCGACGTCGGACGACTGCGTGACATCGCAGCGGACCGCGACGGCGACGTCGTCACCGCCCAGCTGCTTGGCCGCGACCTGGGTTTCCTCGAGGTTGACGTCGCCGAGCACAACGCGCGCACCCTCGGCGACAAAGCGCTCCGCGATGGCCAGACCCAGTCCTTGCGCTCCGCCTGTGATTACCGCCGTCTGACCTGTCAACAACGACACCTGGACCCACATCCTTCACTGTTTTCGCTACTGCCGGGCACCTCAAGGCAAATATCATATTTGATATAGGATCCTGCCCTGGACCGGGGTATCCCGGGCAGGGAGAGGAGTGTGGAGCCGATGGCCACCGCCGAATCCACCGCAGTGTCGGACGACGATTTCCGCGAGATCCTTGCTCAGACAAGGCAATTCGTCCGAACCGCCGTCGTCCCCCGCGAGCAGGAAATCCTCGACGAGGATCGCGTCCCCGACGACCTGCGCGACGAGGCCAAGAAGATGGGGCTGTTCGGCTACGCGATTCCCCAGGAATGGGGCGGCCTCGGCCTCGACCTGATGCAAGACGTCGAACTGGCGATGGAGCTGGGCTACACGTCGCTGGCCCTGCGTTCGATGTTCGGCACCAACAACGGCATCGCCGGTCAAGTTCTGGTCGGGTTCGGCACCGACGAGCAGAAATCGCGCTGGCTGGAGTCGATCGCATCCGGCGACGTCGTCGCCTCCTTCGCGCTGACCGAACCCGGCGCCGGATCCAACCCGGCCGGCTTGCGCACCAAAGCCGTTCGGGACCACGACCACTGGGTGATCTCGGGCCAGAAGCGCTTCATCACCAACGCACCCGTCGCGGACCTGTTCGTGGTGTTCGCGCGCACCCGGCCCGCCGACGACCAGGGCCCGGGCATTGCCGTCTTCCTGGTTCCCGCGGACACCGCGGGCGTCGAGGTGGGCGCCAAGGACGCCAAGATGGGCCAGGAAGGCGCCTGGACGGCCGACGTCAACCTCACCGACGTCCGCGTCGGGTCCGATGCGCTCGTCGGCGGCAGCGAAGACGTCGGCTACCGGGCCGCGATGACCTCGCTGGCGCGTGGCCGGGTCCACATCGCCGCGCTCGCGGTCGGCGCGGCGACGCGTGCCCTCGACGAATCCGTCGCGTATGCCGCCACCGCGACCCAGGGCGGGACGCCGATCGGCGACTTCCAGCTGGTACAGGCGATGCTGGCCGACCAGCAGACCGGGGTGATGGCGGGCCGGGCGCTGGTGCGTGATGCGGCCCGGTTGTGGGTCGCCGACGAGGATCGCCGGATTGCGCCGTCGGCCGCGAAGGTCTTCTGCACCGAAATGGCCGGCAACGTCGCGGATCTCGCGGTCCAGATTCACGGTGGCAGCGGTTACATGCGCGGCGTTACCGTCGAGCGCATCTACCGCGACGTGCGGTTGCTGCGGCTGTACGAGGGCACCAGCGAGATTCAGCGTCTGATCATCGGGTCCAACCTCGTCAAAGCGGCGGGGCGGGCTACAGCGAAGGAGCGGTAATGCCGGGCAAGCTCGAGGGCCGAGTCGCTTTCATCACCGGAGCGGCGCGCGGCCAGGGTCGCGCCCATGCCGTGCGGATGGCCGAGGAAGGCGCCGACATCATCGCCGTCGATATCGCCGGCAAGCTCCCGTCGTGCGTTCCCTACGATCCGGCGACCGAGGAAGACCTCGCCGAAACCGTTCGCCTGGTCGAGCAGACAAACCGGCGCATCGTCGCCTCGGTCGTCGACACCCGCGACCTGGCGGCGCTGCGCAAGGCCGTCGACGACGGCGTCGCCGCACTGGGCCGCCTGGACATCATCGTGGCCAACGCCGGGGTTGCCGCCCCCCAGCCGTGGAACGAGATCACGCCGGAAGACTTCGGCGACGTGCTGGACATCAACGTGACGGGCACCTGGAACACCGTGATGGCCGGCGCGGACAAGATCATCGAAGGTGGGCGCGGCGGCTCGATCATCCTGATCAGCTCGGCGGCCGGGGCAAAGCAGCAGCCGTTCATGGTGCACTACACCGCCAGCAAGCACGCCGTCACCGGGCTGGCCCGGGCCTTCGCCGCCGAATTGGGCAAGCACTCGATCCGGGTCAACAGCGTGCACCCGGGCCCGGTGAACACGCAGATGGGTTCCGGCGACATGGTCGAGGCGGTGGCCAGGGCGATGGAAACCAACCCCCAGCTGGCGCACGTCCTGACGCCGTTTCTGCCCGACTGGGTTGCCGAGCCGGAAGAGATCGCCGACGCCGTGTGCTGGCTGGCGAGCGACGAGTCGCGCAAGGTCACCGCCGCCCAGATCCGGGTGGATCAGGGGTCCAGCCAATACTGATGCGTCCGCGGTTCGGCACCAGGCTCAGCGCCGATGCCAAACCCGCGCCGCGATCCCCAGCGACGAGTTGTGCCAACACTTTCCGCGCCGACAACGACGGATGCCGCGGTGCATTTCCGACCAAATCCGCTGGTCATCGCGCCGTTGTGACGTGACATAAATCACATCGTTACCGAACGTCGGATGCGACACACCCACCCGGTGGAGCAAAAGACTAAGTAACTCTCTTATTCTCTCAACATGGGACGGCCCCATCTGTCGATAGATGCTGTTAAGCCACTCGCGGCTGACATAAACGATTACGTACTCGCCGACGGCTCGATTCACTTGCCCGACGGTTTGACGCTCACCTCGTTCTTCGATCAAAACCGTGCCTCGTTCGGTGACCGTCCGTCGTACCGGTTCATCGACTACGCGAAGGAGCAGGACGGCCGCGTCCTGGAACTGAGCTGGAATGACCTGTGGACTCAGGTCCGGGCGATCGGCGCCCGCCTGCAGCAGGTCGCCAAGCCCGGAGACCGCGTCGCGATCCTGGCGCCACAGGGCCTGGAGTACGTGGCCTCGTTCTTCGCCGCCGTCCATGCGGGCAATATCGCGGTCCCGCTGTTCGCCCCGAGCCTGGCCGGTCATACCGAGCGGCTGACGGCGGTGCTGGCCGACGCTCGGCCCGCCGTGGTGTTGACGACCACCGCGGCGGCCGAGTCGGTGCGGGAATCGCTGCGCGCGCACCCGGTGGTCGGCCGGCCGCGATTGATCGCGGTCGACGCGATCCCGGCATCGCTGGCCTCGATGTTCACCGAGCCGACCATCGGCACCGACGACACCGCGTATCTGCAGTACACGTCGGGGTCGACGCGCAGCCCGGCCGGCGTGGAAGTCACGCATCGCGCGGTGGTTACCAACGTGCTGCAGATGATCCTGGGCGCCGACCTGCACCGAAACACGCACAGCGTCAGCTGGTTGCCGCTGTACCACGACATGGGCTTGATCATGATCATGTTCCCGGCGTTGTGCGGTGGCGAATACCTCACGCTGCTGGATCCGATGGCATTCGTCCGTCGGCCGTTCCGGTGGATCAAAGAGCTGAGCGCGGAAGCCGCCAACGGCCCGACGTTCGCTGCCGCCCCCAATTTCGCGTATGAGCTGGCCGCCGAACGGGGACTACCCCCCGACGGTGTCGCCATCGACCTGCACAACGTGGTTGGCCTGCTCAACGGCTCCGAGCCGGTGACCATGTCGGCCATCGAGAAATTCACCGAGGCGTTCGCTGCTCACGGTCTACCCGCGACGGCGGTCAAACCGGCCTACGGGATGGCGGAGGCGACGCTGGGAGTGGCCATGACCGCCCCGGACGCGGCGGCCCACGGGGTGTTTCTCGACCGTGTTCAGCTCGCCGCCGGGCACGCGGTGATCGTCGAGCCGGACGCCCAAGGTGCGGTCGCGTATGTCTCCTGCGGCCGGCCCTTCCGTGACGTCTGGGCGGTGATCGCCGGCCCGGACGGTGCCGAGGTGCCGGACGGCGGGGTCGGCGAGATCTGGCTGCACGGCAACAACATCGCCCGCGGCTATTTCGGGCGCGAGGAAGAATCGCAGCGCACGTTCGGCAACAAGCTGCAGGCCCGGCTCGAGCGGGGCAGCCACGCCGAGGGCGCCCCGGACAACTGCTACTGGCTGGCCACCGGCGATCTCGGCGTGTACATCGACGGCGAGATCTACCTGACCGGACGGATCAAGGACCTCATCATCATCGACGGTCGCAACCACTACCCGCACGACATCGAAACCACCGTCAGCCATTCCTCACCGGCCATCCGAACCGGCTACGTCGCCGCGTTCTCCGTTCCGGCCGACGCTGCCAACGGCGGCTCCGCCGAGCAGCTGGTCGTGGTCGCCGAACGCGCCGCCGGTGTCGGGCGCGCGGATCCCGAGGCGATCGCCGCGGCGGTGCGCGCCGCGGTCGCACGCGAGCATCAGGTCCGGGTGGCCGATATCCGGCTCGTCGCCGCCGGCACGATCCCACGCACCACCAGCGGCAAACTCGCCCGCAACGCGTGCCGGGCCGAGTATCTCGACGGTCGGTTCAACCGATAACCGGCGCTCAGCCGAGCAGTTCGAGCGTCCCCAAGTCACGGACCGCCTGGCAGCCGCGACCCAGCATCGCGAGCACCATGTCGTCACCGCGCTCGGTGGAGGTCGCGAACGCGAATCCCAGGGCCGAGATCAGCAGCGCCTGCGGCATCCCGAGTCGGTAATCGCGCCAACATGTTTCGCGGTCGTAGCCGGTAACGCCATAACCCCGCAGCGCTCGCTGATAGTCGTCGACCAGGTCCCTCTCGATTGCCGACCGCAGTTCGGAATTCAGGCTCGTTGCCGTGAAATAGGCGAGATCCCGGGCGGGCAGCCCCACGCCGAGCGTCTGCCAGTCGACCACGCTCACCCAGGTGTGCGCCGGGTCGAACAGCAGATTGTCCAGCCGGTAGTCACCGTGCAGCAACGCGAAACGGTCCCGCTCGGTGGACAGCCACGGCGCCACCAAACCCATTGTTGTGGTGAAGGTTTCGCGGTCTTCGGCGCTCATCCGGTCACCGAGTTTTTCCAGGGTGATCTCGGCGCTCATCTTGGCCACCTCGCCGAGGCCCTGGGCCATATCCTCGTCCGGGCGGGGAAACGCCAGTCCGGGCAGATCCAGCCAGCAGGGGTCGCACCAACTCGGCCCGTGCAGGCCGGCCAGCGCCAGCACCGACAGTCGCGCCTCCCGCTCGCCGCAGCCCCCGATCTGGTCTCCCTGCACCGCGGGCGCCTGGTCGGCCAGCAGCAGCGCGTATTCCATTGCGTCGTCGGTAATTTCGCAATAGAAGCAGCTCGGGGTCGGCACCCGTACCCGGTCGGCCACCGCGGTGTAGAACGCACATTCGCTCCGATAGCCGATGACGACGCGGTCGCGCACGGTGTCGTCCTGGGCGGGCAGCTTGATCACGAAAGTTTGTGGCAGCTCCCCCGGATCCGAGGCGTATTGCGCCGTCACGCGATAGGTCGCCCCGGTCTGGCCGGTGCCGATGGCCACCACGTCGACGTGAGACACCTCGACCGGTGGGTGGCGTTCGCTGAGTGCCGCGGATAACCATGCGGGTGTCACATCGCCGGGGTACCGCGGAATCGACACCACAGCACTCATACGCAACCACGCCTCCAGGACTCAACCGGCCGACTGACTGATCAACTGTAAGGCATACGGCAAGTGCCACCCGCCGTGGCCTAATCGGAGGCGATGTGCCAGTCGGCGGCCTCGTGCTGCTGTCGCCAGAATTCACTGAATCGGCCACCCGCGGCCAGCAATTCGTCGATCGAACCGTCCTCGGAAACGCGCCCGTTGTCGACGAACAGCACGCGATCGGCGTGGCGGATGCTGGCCAACCGATGCGCCACGATCACCCGGGTACGCGCTTGCGGGTCGGCGGTGAGCGCGTCGACCACCGCGACCTCGTTCTCGGTGTCCAGGGCGCTGGTCGCCTCGTCGACCAGCAGCACGGGGGCAGACTTCAGCAGGGCCCGCGCGATGCTGACCCGTTGCCGCTCGCCGCCGGACAACGCCGAGCCGGCCTCGCCGACGACGGTGTCGGCACCGTCGGGCAACCGGCCGATCAGCTCGTCGACCCGCGCCAGCGCGACCGCCCGGCCGAACTGGTCGTCGCCGGCGGTGGGGTTACCGGCGAAGATGTTGTCGCGGATCGTCCCGTGGAACAGATACGGGTGCTGGAAGACGACGCTGCTGAGCGCGCGGCGCGCCTCGGTGTTCAGCGTGGCGGCATCGGTGCCATCGACGACGACGCGGCCGCGGGTGGGTTGGTGCAGCCCGGCGATCAGCGACAGGATCGTGCTCTTGCCGGAACCCGACGGCCCGACGATCGCCGTCGTGGTTCCCGGCTCCAAGGCAAAGCTGACCCCGTCCAGCACCGGCGTGCTGGCGCCGTCGTAGCCGAAGGCGACGTCGTCGAATTCGATGCGCGGCGCCACCGCGGTGCCCGGCAAGTCACCGGACCCCGCCGCAACGGCGGGCGCGGTGAGCACGCCCCGGATCCGGTCGAGGGTGGCGCGGGTGCTCTCCAGCGCGGGCGCCAGCTCGCTGACGATGGTGAACGGCTCCAGGTAGCGGGCGATCACGACGATCAGGGCGACCGCTTCGGCCACCGTGAGCGTGCCGTCCACGGTCAGCGCCGCGGTGGCGCCGGCCAGCGCGATCAGGGCCAGCTGGCTGGCAATGCTGAACAGCAGCTGACCGGGGATCTGCATGCCGAGCAGCCGCATCGTCGCACTGTGCTGCTCGGCCAGCGCCGAGCCCACCAGGCTGCGGGCCGGCTCGACCCGCCGCGCGGCGCGCAGCGCCTGCTGGGTCCGGGCGAACTCGATGATCCGCTCGGTCAGCGCGCTGTTGGCGTCGCCGGCCGCCGCGTCGGCCCGGCGCGTCAACCGAAGCGAGGCCCACAACGCCCCGAGCAGCAGGGGCACACCGGCCAGCGCGGCCACGCCGAGCTGCCACGAGATGGGCAACAGCGCCAGGCCGATGACCGCGGGCAGCAGCACCGAGGTGGTCAGCGGCGTCAGCAGGTTGACCACCAGGCCGACGAGTTCGGGGCCGGTTGCCGCGATCGCCTGGCGGGCCAGCGCGGTGTTGTCGGCGGTGAACCAGTCCAGCCGGACACCGGGGAGCCGGTCCGCCACGTCGTGCTGCGAATGGTCGAGCACCGCGAAGCCCAATTCGAAGCTGGTGCGAGCGGTGGCGGTGTCGACGATCCATCCGGTCACGGTGGCGACGGACAGCCAGCCCAGCCACGCCAACGCGCGCTGCGGCGCGTCGCTGAACAACGCCCCCACCAGCGGGACGAGCAGGACGGCGCCGACCGCGCGCACGACGACCGAAACGAGCGCGAGAACGACGTAGGCGTTCACCTTCGCGCGGCGCTCGGCCGGAACAAGGCTTATCCAGGTGCGGATCATCGCCGGCCCTCCTGCGCCGCCCCGGTCGCGGCCACCGGATTACCCTGGCCGGTATCCCACAACCGGCGATACCGCCCGTCGGCGGCGAGCAACTCCTCGTGCGTGCCGCGTTCGGCGACCCGCCCGTGATCGAGCACGACGATCTGGTCGGCTCGGGTGATGGTATGCAGGCGGTGGGCGATCACCAACACGGTCCGGTCGTGGGTCAACCGGTTAAGTGCTTGCTGCACAAGGTATTCCGACTCCGGATCGGCGAATGCGGTGGCCTCGTCGAGGATCAAAACCGGGGTGTCGGCAAGGATCGCGCGGGCGATGGTGAGGCGTTGCCGCTCACCGCCGGACAGCGCGGCGTTGGCGCCCAGCATGGTGTCGTATCCATCTGGCAGCCGCAGCACCCGGTCGTGGATTTGCGCCTCGCGGGCCGCGGCCTGGATCTGTTCGAGGGTGGCATCCGGGACGGCCAGCGCGATGTTCTCCGCGACGGTGCCGTGCACGAGCTGAGTCTCCTGCAGCACGAAGCCGACCCGCGTGTAGAGCTCGTCGGCGGTGAGCGACCGGATGTCTTGTCCCGCAACACGTATCGCACCGTGCTCGACGTCGTGGAACCGGGCCAGCAGCGCCGCCAGCGTCGACTTCCCGGAGCCGGACGGGCCGACCAGCGCGGTCACGGTGCCCGGGCGCAGTTCCAGTGAGACGTCCTGGATCACCGGAACGCCGGGGCGGTAGCTGAAGCCGACCCGGTCGAACACCACCGCGTCGCTGCCCGGCGCGCCCGGCTGTTCTGCTACGCCGAGGTCTTGTTCGTCGAGTGCGATCTGCAGCCGCCGGGCGGCGAGCATTCCGCTGCGGATGCCGCCGAGTCCGTAGGCGATGCCGAGCAGCCGAACACCGAAGGTGGTGCCCAGCAACAAGAACGGCAGCAGGTTGACCGGATCCATCCGGTGCGTGACCACCAGCAGGGTGCCGATGACGCAGATCAGCCACAGGAACGTGGACGGGCGGGTGGCCAGATCCATCGCGGTTTTCTTACCGGCCAGCGGCCGCTGCCAGGCCACCAGGAATCCGACGTACTCGTCCAACCGGCGCCGGAAGCTCGACGCCGCCGCGCCGCCGAAGACGCGGATCACCGGCTGGCCCTCGAGGTAGGCGCCGGCCTCCGCGGTCATTCGTTCGGCCCAGCGCTGCGATTGGGCGATCTTCGGCCCGGATTGGATCGACAGCGCCGACGCCATCACGAGATAGACCAGCACCGGCCCGAACAAGACCAATGCCACCCGCCAGTCGACGGTGAACAGATAGACCAGCACCGCCACCGGCGCGACGATCGCGTTGACCGCGTCCGGGATCGCGTGGGTGACCAGATAGTGCAGCGACAGCGTGTCGTCGGTCACCAGTTGCTTGATCGAGCCCGATCCACGGGCGGTGAACCAGCCCAGCGGCAGCCGTGACATCTTGCTCAGCAGCCGTGAGCGCAGCTCGCTCGCGAACCGCGCGTCGATCACGTGCAACCACAGGGTGAGGGCGGCACCGAGCAGGGTGCCCAGACCCAGCAGCGCGACGGCGGCGATTCCGACGTCCCACAACCGCGACGCGTCCGCGCCCGAGACCAATAGCCGGGCCAACTCGACCAGCAGCACGAACGGCGCGAGCTGCACCAGCGTGATCACCGCCTGCAGCACGCCGGAGACGATCAGCGCCGATCGCAGCGGCGCGAGTAAGCGGCCGGCGGCCTGAGCGCGCCAATTGCCGCGGCCGGCGGCGGCCACGTCGTCGACGGCGGCCGGCGCCGGCTCGGGCTGCGCCGCAACGCTTCCCGGTGCACTCTCGTCGGAGCGCGCCTCGACGGTCTCCGCCTCGCCGCCGCGGGTGGTACCCATTTCGCGCCCGGCGCTCCAATACGCCTGCGCGTGCACCTCGGACTTGGGGAAGCCGAACGCCTCCTTGAGCCGCTTGCGGACGTTCTTCAGCGTGGTGGCTTCGGGCGTCGCCCAGGCATACCAGTTCGACCAGTCGCGGGTCTCGATCGCGTCGGCCAGCGATTTCTCGTCGCCGCGCCGGACCCAGTGCACCCGCAGCCTGGGATGCGCCGTGATCGGGATCGCGGTGTCGTTGTCGTCGTGCTGCTCGAGGTACATCTCGATCGGCACGTCGTCGGGGATCGTGCCGATGATGCCGTTCATCCCGGGGATCGACGCCGAGTCGCCGATCAGCAGATAGCCGGCCGGCTGCTCCTCGGGCGGGTCGAACCGCGACGAGCCCATCAGCGACATCACCGCGATCGTGGTGCCGGGCGCGACGGTGCGCGCCCACGTCGACGCCGGGCCGGCGGGTTCGTGCAGCACGACGTCGACCGCGAAACGGCCGGACGGGGCGTCGGCCTCGGAGATCGTGTAGCCGCGCTGGAACTCGGTACTCGACCCGGCCGGGTCGGGGAACCAGAACCGCAGCCACGCGGCGGGCTCGGCCTCCACGTCTTCGAACAGGGTCGCCGACTCCATCCGGACCCGCACGAAATGCGGTGCGATCTGCACGGTTTCGAGCACGGTTGCGGTGTGATCGCGCGCGCCGAAACCACGCAATATCGCACCCTGGAACCCGCGTGCCATCGGCGGTCCTCTCCCGCGGCGGGGAGTTCCGCGCCACGATCACATTACCCGTAACTAAGGGTTGCCTTACCATAGCTGACGCGCGGTGACCCGGTCGAGGCGCGGTGGTCGGGTGCACGGGATTCACGGCTGAACCGCCGGAGTGCGCAAGGGGGGACTCGAACCCCCACGTCCTAAGACACTGGAACCTAAATCCAGCGCGTCTACCAATTCCGCCACTCGCGCCTGGGCGTAGCGATATTACCGCTCCGGCGGCGGGGCAAACGTCACCGCGGTGGCCTCATTGTCCCGCCCGCGCGGGCGGGACAATGAGGCCGCGTCTTTGACGCGTGTGCTCGGGGATTCGCGTGTGGGTCGACGTCGGGCCTGCCCGGCGTGTCCCCGCCCTCCTGGCACGCGCAACGCCGCGGATGCCCACTCGACGGGGCTGGAAGGTGCGGCCTAGGTCCGGGGCCGCCGGAAGAGGACCCGCAGCTGTATTTGGCATGCCTAACCTAACCTCGAAACCACTCTCGGGTAAGGTCAGCAAACGATGAACGGAGCCTCAAGCACCCAGACCGACGACGCGGCGACCCAGGTACTGAAGCGCGAACGCAGGGACTTGCCCGAAGAGGTACGGCGCGTCGGCCCGCTTCCGGTCCCCGTGCTGGACCCGCCATACGACCTGCGCGCCGCGGTCAGCGACGACGCAGAGATGGTGTCGGAGTGGATGAATCGCCCTCATCTCGCCGAGACCTGGGAGTACGCCTGGCCCGAGTCGCGCTGGCGTCAGCACATCGACGCGCAGCTCGAGGGGACCTATTCGCTGCCGCTGATCGCAACCCTGCGCGGCGAAGAGTGCGCCTACCTCGAGATCTATTGGGCGGCAAAGGACATGATCTCGCACCACTACGACGCCCACCCTTACGACATCGGTCTGCACGCGGCCATCGCGGACCTGAGGCTGGTGAACCGGGGCTTCGGCCCGCGACTGCTGCCGCGGATCGTGGCCAGCGTGTTCGCGCTGCAACCGCGCTGCGAGCGGATCATGTTCGACCCCGATCACCGCAACACCACGGTGCGCCGACTGTGCGAGTTCGTCGGATGCCGTTGGCTCGGTGAGCACGACGCGCCGAACCGGCGCATGGTGCTCTACGCGTTGGAGCGTCCGACCCAGTCGTCGTAGCCGTTGTGGTCGGCCTTCATGCCGGCCGCGACCAATTCCCAGAGGACTTCGTCGGTGCCGCCACCGACCCGGGCCAGCTTCATGTCCCGCCACACCCTGCCCAGGGGTGTTTCGTCGACGAGATAGCCCGAGCCACCGAAGATGTGCATGCACTCGCCGATGACTTCTTCGCCGAGGCGAGCCGCGGTGACCTTGATACCCGCGGCCGCCCGCAGATCCAGCCGCCCCTGTGCGGCGATGCCGTGCAGGGCAAAGCGCAGCTGGTCGACGCGCGCCTGCAGATCCGCCATCCGCAGCCGCAACGCCTGATGCTCGAACAGCGTGTTGCCGAACTGGCGCCGAGTCATCATGCGGGCCAAGGTAACTCCGATCACCCGCTGGCATGAAGCCGCGATCTGGCCGGCAATCGACATGCGCTCGTGCGCCAATCCCCAACTGATGGCCGCCAGCCCGGTGCCGGCCCGCGCGACCATCGCGTCGGCCGGAACCCAGGTGTCGATGTGGACCGCCGCGGTGTCCAGCGGCCCGGCACCCACCTTGTTGTAAGGCTGCTGCACGTTGACATGCGTGGTTGGCACCGCCACCACCACGACGTTGCCGTGCCGACTGGACGAGTCGTGGTCGACGCTGCGCGCCACGACCATGATGTGGTCGGCAATCGGCGAAAGCGAGACGAACTTCTTGATGCCCCGGACCGCGAAACCGCCGTCGTGCGAACGAACCTCGGTCTCGACGATCTGCAGATCCGATCCGCCGGATTCTTCCGAGGCACCGATGCAGAGCACCGCCTCGCCGCGAATCGCCTTCTCGCAGATGTCCTTCAGGTAATCCGACTTGCCGAAACGGCGCAGCAGGGCGATGGCCGAGTCGTGCAGGCTGACACCCACTCCGATACCCGCGGAGGCCAGGTGGCCCAGCGCAAGGGCAAGCTCGATGAGCTTGCCGACGTCGGGCTGGGTTTGGTCGGTCCACTTGGCGCTGAAGACACCACTTGCGCCGAGGTGTTCAATCAGCTTGCGCGGAAAGCGTTGCTGCAACTCGGCTTCGGCCGTCCACTCGGTGACTCGGTCGTCGAACGCATCGGTCAGCAGCGCGCGATAGTCGGCATCGAAAACGGTCTGACCTGTTGCGGTCATCTCAGTCCACCAGCTCCAGTGTTCGCCGCACTTCCAGTCGGCGTAATTTGCCCGACGAGGTGCGGGGCAGGGATCCCGGCGACATGAAAACCACGTCGGCCGGCACGATTCCGCACACCGACGCGATTCGCTGAATCATTTCGGAGCGGGCCTGGCTTTGGTCATCGCCCTTGAACTCGGCCGCGACGACCAGGCCGGGGCGCGCGGTTCGCTCGCCGATTCCCAGGGCAACCACGCAGCCCTCGCGCACCCCGCTGACTTGGGCCGCGATCAGCTCGATTTCGGTCGGGAAGATGTTGCGGCCCGCAATCGAGATGATTTCCTTGGCACGGCCACATACGACCAGGCCGCCGTCGTCGAAAAAGCCCAAATCGCCGGTGGGGAACCAGCCGTCGCGATCGATGGCCGGGTGACCTCGGTAGCCGTCCATCATCGACGTGCCGCGGATCTCGATGTTGCCGATCTCGCGGTCGGTCGTGCCGGCGTTGCGATCGCCGGTCAGCACCCGGATCTCCATGCCGGGAACCGCCTCGCCCAGGACGGCGTATTTGTGCGCACCGGTGTCGTCGGAAACGGTCGTGAAGTTCAGTCCCGTTCCCGGCGCGGGCAGGGACACCGCGCAGGTGGACTCGGCGAGGCCGTAGGACGGCGCCAGCGCATCCGCGTCAAATCCGAACGGCGCCATGGCTTCTGCGAACCGGGCGAATCCCTCGCAGTCGACCGGCTCGCCACCGTTGATCGCCACCCGCATGGCGCCCAGGTCGACGTCGGACACCAGCGCCGCATACTTGCCCAGGATGTTGTAGGCGAGGTTGGGCGCGGCGGTGAGCGTCGCGCGGCTTTCCGAGAGCCACTTCAGCCAGTTGAAGGGCGACGCGGAGAACGCCGTCGGCGAAGCGAGCCAGAGCGGCAATCCGGCCAGCATCGCCGAGAGCACGCAGGTGAGCCCCATGTCGTGAAATACGGGCAGCCATGAGCACACAACGTCACGGGAGACGTCGAAGCCGAATCGTTGATCCACCCCGCGCATGTTGCTGAGCACGGCTCCCGGCGAAAGCATCGCGGTTTTGGGTGAACCGGTCGACCCCGCCGTTCCTTGCAGAATCGCGTAGCCGGTGGAATCGGCATGGGGCAGGCCCGATGCCGAACGGTTGGTGCGCGCCGCGATTGCCAGGTCTTCGACCGTGATGCCGGCATCCGGTGCGGCTTGCAGACTTTCGAGGTGCGAGCCGTGGCTCAGGACGGCACCGACCCCGATTTCGGCAAACCGGGCCAGCGTCGACTCCGCCCAATGCCGCAACTCGGCGCCCCGCACCGGGCCGGGCAGGATCGAGATGGCCGCGCCGGTTAGCCACGAACCCTGGATCGCGGCGACGAACTCGACGGACGGTTCGCCGACGAGACCGACCGCGGTGGGCCGGTCATGGTCGAGCAGCCAGGCCGCAATTGCTTCGGCTAACCCGTGCACTTCCGGCCAGGGGCGCCGTTGCCACCCCGAGGTCTCCTTGTCGAAGACAGCCAATTCGGAGGTCGCGGTCTGCATTGACCGCGTGACCGCTGCCGCGAGTTCGCTCATTACGACGTTTTCGCCGCGATCGCCGCGTCCAGATCGCCGACCGTGTCGCAGGTCAAAAGCTCCTCCTCGGACAGCGCGACGCCGAGCCGCTCCTCGATGGCGACCATGCCGACAGCAAAGGCCACCGAGTCCAACCCGACATCGTCGATCAACCTGGCTTCGGGCGTGACCCGGGTCATGTCGACGTTGAGGTCATCACGCAGAATGCTTTGCAGCGCAGTGGTCACCGCGGAAGAAGAGGAGGCCATGGCGAGGGACCTTACACGGTTAGCTAAGGCAAGGCTAGCCTTGGTTACGAGCTGAGAGCTATGCCACTCACGCCGCCCTCGAGGCGGCCCGCAATTCGCGCAGCGCGGTGCGCAGGCCCCGGCGTTTACCGGTCGCGGGGTCGACGAAGCTCTCTCGCAGCCCTTCGCGGACACGGAACTTCAACTCGGAGTTGGTCTCCGGGGCGTTTTCAGAGGTCGCCTTGAGCAGTCTGTCCGGTAAGGCGAGCTTGAGGATCGTCCAGAACGACTGCAAGTACTGCCGGCCAAGGGATCCCGTGGTGTAGGGCAGGTCGTACTTCTCACACAGCTCGCGCACCCGCACGCCGATCTGGGCATAGCGATTGCTGGGCAGGTCCGGAAACAGGTGGTGTTCGATCTGATAGCACAGATTGCCGCTGACGAACGCCATCACCGGGCCCGCGTTGAAGTTGGCCGAGCCGAGCATCTGGCGTAGGTACCACTCCCCCGGCGTCTCGCTCTCGAATTCCTCGACGGTGAATTTCTCTGCGCCATCGGGGAAGTGGCCGCAGAAGATCACCATGTAAGCCCAGTAGTTGCGGATCAGATTGGCGACCATATTCGCCTTGAGGGTGCGCTTCCAGTTGCGCCCGGCCAGCGCGGGAAAGATCAGGTAATCCTTGCCGGCCTGCTTGGCGGCCTTCTTGCCGATCACCCGCAGATCCTTGCGCGCCTCGGCCCAGGTCTTCTCCTTGTCGCGCAGCTTGCGGGTCTCGATGTGGTGCACCGCGACACCCCACTCGAAGAGTGTGCCGAGCAGCAGGTTGTAGATCGGATTGCCCAGCATCCAGGGCGCCCATGGCTCGTCGCGGGTGACCCGCATGATCCCGTAGCCGACGTCCTCGTCAAGGCCGACGATGTTGGTGTACTTGTGATGGACGAAGTTGTGGGAATGCTTCCACTGCACGCTCGGGCAGGTGCTGTCCCATTCCCACTCGGTGGAGTGGATCTCCGGGTCGTTCATCCAATCCCATTGGCCGTGGGTGATGTTGTGGCCGAGCTCCATGTTCTCGATGATCTTGGCCATCGCGAGCATGCCGATACCGCCGTAGCGCGCGAGCCGATTGTGGCTGGCGAACAACGCAATTCGCCCGCCGGCGGCCAGTGCGCGCTGCAACTGGATGGCGCGGCGAATATAGCGGGCGTCGCGCTCACCGCGTGACTCCTCGATCTCGGCGCGGATCGCGTCCAGCTCCCGCGCCAGTTGCTCGACGTCCTCGGTACTCAGATGGGCGTATTCCTTGATGTCGGTGATTGCCATGAGTCCTCCCTAGATCTTGAGGGTGCAGTCACCGGAGGCCGTGGAAATGCACGTCTGGATGCGGTCGCCTTCGCGATGTTCGGTTCCCGACCGAACGTCGCGCACATGGCCGGCCTCCAGCGGAAGTACGCAGGTTTGGCAGATACCCATCCGGCAGCCGAATGGCATTTGGATGCCGACCTTTTCTCCCGACTCCAACAGTGTTGTGGCACCGTCGATTTCGATATTCTTGTCGGAGATGGCGAAGTTGACCGTTCCTCCTTCGCCGCCCTTGTCGGTCGCGGCGATGCTGAAGCGCTCGGTGTGGAGCAGCTCTTCGAGTTCCGCGTTCTTCCAGACCTCTTCCACGGTGTCCAGCAAGGCCGGCGGGCCGCATGCCCACGCCTGGCGATCTCGCCAGTCCGCGACGAGGTCGCCGATCTCGCCGAAGTCGAGGTGGCCGTCAGTTTCGGTGAGCTGCAAGTGAAGTCGATATCCTTCCCGAGATTTCTCGAGATCTCGCAACTCGTCGTGGAAGATCACGTCGTCCGCACTGGGCGCCGAATGGATGTGCACGATGTCGGCGTCCTGGTTACGCGAGCCGAGAGTCCGCAGCATGGCCATCACCGGCGTGATGCCGCTGCCCGCGGTGACGAACAGGATGTTGGCCGGCGGCGGGTCGGGGAGCGCGAACTCCCCCTTCGGCGAGGCCAGGCGCACGATGGTCCCCGCCTGGACGCCGTTCACCAGGTGTGTCGACAGAAAACCCTCGGGCGTCGCCTTGACGGTGATCGTGACGATCTTGTTGTCGCGCCGCGGAATCGACGTCAACGAATACGAACGCCAGTGCCACCGGCCGTCGATCCGCAACCCGATACCGACGTACTGTCCGGGCCGGTATTTGCCCGAGAAGCCCCACCCCGGTTTGATCGTCACGGTTGCCGAATCCGCGGTCTCGGGCTGCACATCCACGATGAGGCCGCGCAGTTCGCGAGCCGACCACAGCGGGTTCAGCAATTTGAGGTAGTCATCGGGCAGCAACGGCGTGGTTGCGCGGGCCGCGAGCCCGCGCGGCACATTGACCCAGGACTTGGCGGTCTCAACACCTTTTGCCGGCGCCGTGCTCCAACGAGTGAGGTTGCGCAGGGTAGAACCCATTATTTGTCCCTGTGATCGATCGAGGTTCCGTGCGTCGGCTGAGAACACGGTTCTCAAGCGGCTTCCCCACAAAGTCGTTCAATAAACAGTTGTTCGCTGAAATGGACGGCGGGCGGCGCTGCGCGGGCCACCGCGCGGTACCGTCGAGGGGTGTCCAGCGAGACCCCTCTCAGGCGCCATCACCGGCCCGCACTGATCGTTTTGGCGATTGCTGCGGCGTGCGGCTGCCTGGCCCTGGGCTGGTGGCAATGGACCCGCTTTCAGTCCGCGTCGGGCACGTTCCAAAACCTCGGCTACGCGTTGCAGTGGCCACTGTTCGCGTGGTTCTGCATCTATGCGTACCGCAACTTCGTCCGCTACGAAGAGGCCCCGCCGCAGCCGCGCAAGCACGGCGCGGTCACCGAGATCCCGGCCGGGTTGCTGCCCGAGCGGCCCGCGCCCGCGCAACAGCCCGCCGACGAGCCCGCGCTGCGGGAATACAACGCTTACCTGGCCCAGCTCGCAGCCAAAGATGCCGAAAAACAGAACAGGACGACCGCATGACCACACCCGAGACACCCGGAGCCGTCTCCGCCGACCGCATCCGCCCCGCCCTGCTGGGCTACCGGATCATGGCGTGGACGACGGGTCTGTGGCTGATCGCACTGTGCTACGAGATCGTCTCGCATCTCTCGTTCCACCACGAGATCCGGTGGATCGAAGTGGTGCACGGCTGGGTGTATTTCGCGTACGTGCTGACGGCTTTCAATCTGGCGATCAAGGTTCGGTGGCCGATCGGCAAGACCGTCGGCGTGCTGCTGGCCGGAACGATCCCGCTGCTGGGCATCATCGTCGAGCATTTCCAGACCAAGGACGTCAAGGCCCGCTTCGGGCTGTGAGCCGAAACGCCGCTCAGGCCAGGGCGCGCAAGGCGGGCAGCAGCAGGGCCAGCGCGCGGCCACGATGCGAGGCCGCGTCTTTTTCCGACGGGCTCAACTCTGCCGCGGAGCGCTCGGAGCCAACCGGAATGAAAACCGGGTCGTAGCCGAACCCGCCGTCGCCGCGCGGGGCGCGGGCGATCGTGCCCGGCCACTCGCCACGGACGACGACTTCGCCGCTGCCCGACACCAGCGCGCAGGCCGACACGAACGCCGCGGAACGTCGTTCGTCGGGCACATCACGCAACTGGGCGAGCAGCAGCGCGGTGTTGCCGGCGTCGTCACCGTGAGTGCCCGCCCAGCGTGCCGACAGCACGCCGGGCATGCCACGCAGCGCCGTCACCTCCAGGCCGGAATCATCGGCCACCGTGGCTAACCCGGTCGCGGCGAACGCATCCCGCGCCTTGGCCAACGCGTTGTCCTCGAACGTCGCACCGGTTTCGGGCGCCTCGTCGAAGGGCGCCACCTCGTTGAGCGATACCAGCGTCAGCCCCGACAACCCGGCGCGGTCCAGCACCCGGTGCAGTTCGGCCAGCTTCTTGGGGTTGTGGCTGGCGACCAGCAGTTCAGTCAAACGCCACTACACCGCCGAAGTGCGCCAGGCCCGTGCGCCCGTCGTCGGGACCGGGATCTCCATCCCCCCGAACTGAGCGGCGTAGGTATTGAACGCCTCGACGGCGGCCCGTTCCTGCTGCGCCGCTTGCGCGATAAGGCTGGGGACCTCACTCTGCTTCCTGTTGCACATGTTCGCGGTGGCACACGACAGGGAGTCGAGCGCATTCGCGAATTCTTTTGCCGCGTTCTGCAGATGGGCCAGCACTTGCTGGTCATAGCAGCCGTACAAACGCGGGATGTCGACCATGCGCCCGTACGCTCGTATCTCGGTGCCCAGCGTGCCGGCGGCTTGACCGACACCGTGAACATCACCGGATTCGAGCGCCGAGTCGTAGGTTTTCAGTCGCTCTTTGAGCGGAGTCGCGAGACCGTCCGCGTAGTGCTGCCGGTAGACGTCGCGCGACGCGGCATTCTGGGGTGCTCGCCCCGAGCATGTTTCGGTGCCCGGCAGCGTGGTGACCACCCCGCCCCGCGACGACGATGATCCCGTGAGCCTGTCGGAAGACCCACATCCGGTGAGAGCCAACGCGATACCCAGAATGGCCAATCCGCCCAGCGCGCGCCGATTCGAGGCGTGAGACTGCAATCCCGTTCCGCTCAACGGACCCCTCCCTGCCTGGCGTAGGTTACCAACGACTCGGGGCCGAGGTGGGACAAACGGGCGACCGGCAGCCGGGTCAGCTGCCGAACGCTTTCGGCTGATTAGGCCCCTCGGGCAGCACCCCCGGGTAGGGCAACTCCAGCGCCTCGCGCTGGGCGGCGAAAAGTGTGTCGCACGCGCCGAGCGCCATGTCGAGCAGCTTGTCCAGCGTCGAGCGCGGGAACGTCGCGCCCTCGCCGGTGCCCTGGATCTCGACCAGGGTTCCGGTATCGGTGGCGACGACGTTCATGTCGACCTCGGCGCGCGAGTCCTCCTCGTAGGGCAGGTCGACGCGGATCCGGCCGTCGACCACACCGACGCTCACCGCCGCGATCGCGCACGACAACGGCCGCGGATCCGACAGCTTGCCCGCCGCCGACAGATAGGTCACGGCATCGGCCAGCGCCACATAGGCACCCGTGATCGCGGCGGTACGGGTGCCACCGTCGGCCTGCAGCACATCGCAGTCGACGGCGATTGTGTTCTCCCCCAACGCCGCCAGGTCGATGCACGCGCGCAGCGATCGTCCGACGAGCCGGCTGATCTCCTGGGTGCGCCCGGATAGCCGGCCCTTCACCGATTCCCGGTCGGAGCGGGTGTGGGTGGCCGACGGCAGCATTGCGTACTCCGCGGTCAGCCAGCCCAGGCCAGACCCCTTGCGCCAGCGCGGTACTCCCTCGGTGACACTCGCGGTGCACAGGACTTTGGTTCCCCCGAATCCGATCAGCACCGAACCCGCCGGATTTTCGGTGAAGCCCCGGGTGATGACTAACGGGCGAAGCTCGTCGTCATTGCGACCGTCTTCTCGTTTCGACACGACGCCACCCTAGTCCGCCGCGGCGTCAGGGCACCGGTCGGTCGAATCAGACTCGTTCGGAGTGCCGAACGTCGAACGTCTCGTTGCACACCACGGCGTGCACGGGACCGTCGAACTCGGCCTTGGCCTCGCTGATCACGTCCTCGCGCGAGGTCCAGGGCGGGATGTGGGTCAGCAACAGCTCTCGCACGCCGGCCTGCGCCGCAACCCGACCGGCTTCGGTGCCCGACAAGTGCAAGGCCGGCGGATGATCCGGGTCGTGCGTCCAGGACGCCTCACAGAGGAACACGTCGGCGCCGCGAGCCAACTCGACGAGCTGATCGCAGACTCCGGTGTCGCCGCTGTAGACGAACGACGCTCCGCTGGGATCGGTGATGTGCAGGCCGTAAGACTCGGTGGGGTGCGCGACCACCCGCGGCGTCACGGTGAGTGCACCGACCGCGACCGGCTCGCCGTCGACCCAGTGATGGACGTCGAATATGTCCGAGCAATCGTCGATTTCACCGCCGTACGGCGACGATGCGGCGCCCAATCGCGACCAGGTGTCACTGGGGCCGTACAGCATCGCCTTGCCGAGGGGACGCGACGACGGGTGGTAGCGGCGCCACACGAACAGTCCCGGCATATCCAGACAGTGGTCGGCATGCAGATGCGACAAGAGCACGTGCACGGAACCGGGGTCGGCGTAGCGCTGCAGGGCGCCTAGCACACCCCCGCCAAAGTCCAGTACCAGCGGAGGAGTGTCCGGAGCCCGAAGCAAATATCCCGACGCTGGCGAGTCCGGACCGACTACGCTGCCCGAGCAGCCGAGCACGGTTATTCGCACAGGCACTACTGTGCCATGCCCGGAACCACCATGAGAAAAACATCGCACGATTGATGTGATGAGAATCTCTCTGCGGCCTAGCCGATGGGCGAGTGATGCACCGTTCGGACACCGCTGACGGCGGGCCCCAGGAATCGGGCCGCCAATTTCGTGAAGCCCTCGGGGTCGCCCGTAGCTTCGAAAATGCGAGTGGCCGGCGCCGCGTCGTGCGGGCGCAGCAAATCCTGTTCGGTGAGCACCCGCAGCACTTCCTTCGCGGTTTCCTCGGCGCTGGAAACGAGCGTCACGTTTTCGCCCATCGCCAGCTGAATCAACCCCGACAGCAGCGGGTAGTGCGTGCAGCCCAGCACCAGCGTGTCGACCTGAGCGCGTTGCAGCGGCTCCAGGTAGCCCTCGGCCAGTCCCAGCACCTGACGCCCGCTCGTCACGCCGCGCTCGACGAAATCGACGAAGCGCGGGCAGGCCACCGCGGTGATCTCGGTGTCGCGGGCGGCCGCGAACGCGTCCTGGTAGGCGTGCGAGGTGATGGTCGCCTGGGTGCCGATGACGCCGATGCGGCCGGTGCGGGTCGTCGCGACGGCGCGGCGCACCGCCGGCAGGATCACCTCGACGACGGGCACGTCGTAGCGCTCGCGGGCATCGCGCAGGCAGGCCGCCGAGGCGGTGTTGCAGGCGATCACCAATGCCTTCACGCCGCGGCCGACCAGGTCGTCGCCGATGGCCAGCGCGTGGGCGCGCACCTCGGGAATGGACAGCGGTCCGTAGGGACCGTTGCCGGTGTCGCCGACGTAGACGATGTCCTCGTCGGGCAGTTGGTCGATGATCGCGCGGGCGACCGTCAGTCCCCCCACGCCGGAGTCGAAGACCCCGACGGGCGCCAATGGTGAGCTCATGTCGTCAGCCGCGGCGCGTTGCCGGCTTTGCGTTTGGCCCGGGCCTTGCGCTCCGGGGCGGACAACAGATACGCGGCCACGACGCCGGCGATGGCACCACACAGGTGGCCCTGCCACGACACCCCGGGGGTGACGGGCAGCACGCCGAGCAAGACGCCGCCGTACACGAACAGCACGATGATGCCGACGACGATCTCCCACACCTTGCGGGTGAAGAACCCGAACACGATCAGGAACGCCAGCCAGCCGAAGATCAGCCCCGACGCGCCGATGTGGTTGCTCTCGCAGTGCACGCCGACGTACGGGCAATGCATGCCGACGTTGCCGATCAACCAGGTGCCGAAGCCACCCAGGATCCAGACGATGGCCGTGGCGACGATGAACCGTGCCAAGCCGGCGAGCACCATCAGGAATCCGAGCACCAGGGCCGGAACGGTGTTGGCGATCAGATGATCCCAGTTCGCGTGCAGTAGCGGCGCGACGAGGATGCCCCACAGACCGTCGGTCTCCAGCGGTCGGATGCCGTTGGCGTCGAGGCGATGATTGGTCAGGCTGTCCCACAGCTCGATGACCCAGAGCAGCACGACGAAGCACAGCACCGTGGCCCCGCCCACCATCCAGTCGGGCCGCTTTTTCGGTTGCGTAGCGGGTGTGCGCTGTTGACTCGGGCTCATGCCCATAACTGCCCTTCTAGAGCGTCCTCGGCATCATCCAGGCTACCGGCATAGGCGCCGGTCGACAGGTACTTCCACCCGGCGTCGGCGACCACGAACGCGATGTCGGCACGCTCGCCGGCGGCCTTTGCCTTGGTCGCGATGCCCAGGGCGGCGTGCAGCACGGCGCCGGTGGAGATGCCCGCGAAGACGCCCTCGGACTCCACCAACTCGCGGGTGCGGCGGACCGCGTCCAGCGAACCGACCGAGAAACGGGTCGTCAGCACGTCGGGGTCGTACAGCTCGGGCACGAAGCCCTCGTCGATGTTGCGCAGCGCATAGACGCCCTCGCCGTAGCGCGGCTCGGCGGCCACGATCTTGACCCCGGGCACCCGCTCACGCAGAAACCGCCCGGTGCCCATCAGCGTGCCGGTGGTGCCCAGTCCCGCGACGAAGTGGGTGATTTCGGGCAGGTCGGCGAGCAGCTCGGGACCGGTGCCGTGGTAGTGCGCGTCGGTATTGGCCGGGTTGCCGTACTGGTACAGCATCACCCACGACGGATTGGCCGCGGCCAGCTCTTTGGCGGTGGCCACGGCGGTGTTGGAGCCCCCCTCGGCGGGCGAATAGATGATCCGCGCGCCGTAGAGCTCGAGCAGCTGGCGCCGTTCCACCGAGGTGTTCTCGGGCATCACGCAGATCAGCCGATAGCCCTTCAACCGGGCCGCCATCGCCAGCGAGATGCCGGTGTTGCCGCTGGTGGGTTCCAGGATCGTCGCACCGGGTGCCAGCAGCCCGTCGGCCTCGGCCGCCTCGATCATCCGCAGTGCCGGCCGGTCCTTGATGGACCCGGTCGGGTTGCGGTCCTCCAGCTTGGCCCACAGCCGCACGTGCGGCTCGTCAGCCCACTGTGGTGACAGCCGTTGCAGACCGACCAGTGGTGTGTTGCCCAGGGTGCCCAACAGCGAGTCGTAGCGCGTCATGCGCTCCGCTTACCCACCCGCCACGGCGGGCAGGATGGTGACCGAGTCGCCGTCGGCGATCGCGGTGTCCAGGCCGCCGGAGAAACGCACGTCCTCGTCGTTGACGTAGATGTTCACGAAGCGGTGCAGCTTGCCGGAGTCGATCAGTCGCTCGGAGATGCCCGAGTAGTTGGCTTCCAGGTCGCTGATCACCGCGCTCAAGGTCTCGCCGCTGGCCGAGACGCGCTTCTCGCCGCCGGTGTGCGGCCGCAGGATGGTCGGGATCGAGACGGTGACGTTCATGCGGACCTTTCTGGATACTGCTCGACGATATCGACGGGCTCCTCGGTGACCTCGCCGTCGACGATGCGATAGCTGCGCAGCTCGTGGCGTTCCGGGTCGCGCGTCGACACCAGCACATAGTGCGCGTCCGGTTCGGCGGCCAACTTGATGTCGGTGCGGCTCGGGTAGGCCTCCGTCGCGGTGTGCGAGTGGTAGAGGACGACGGGCACCTCATCGGCATTGTCGAGCGCCCGCCACACCTCGAGCTGCTCGTGGGCGTCGAAGCGGTAGAACGTCGGCGAGCGCTCGGCGTTGGCCATCGGAATGTGGCGCTCGGGACGATCGGAGCCCTGCGGCCCGGCCAAAATTCCGCACGCCTCGTCGGGGTGGTCGCGGCGCGCGTGCGCGACCATGGCGTCCACCAGGTCGGCGCGAATCACCAGCACGTCAGCTCCCTGTTCCGAATGCACCGGGCAACGTGTCGCGGTAGGTCGGTATTCCGGCGACCGACTCGGCCGCCAGCACACCGACCAGCACCGCACGGGCCAGGCAATCGGCCGCGGCGGCACCCACCTCGGTGACCAGTCGCGTCTCCGGAGACATCGCCGCGGGTGCATCGGCCGACGGCGGCACCTCGACCGCCCCGGTCGCGACCGCGAACACGGTGTCGCCGTCCAGCGGGGTGTGTGCCGGGCGGATGGTGCGGGCCAGGCCGTCCTGGGCGGCGATCGCGACGCGCCGGCACGCCGGCGAGCTCAGCGCCGCGTCGGTCGCTACCACCGCGATCGTCGTGTTGAGCGGTTCCAGCGGCGAACGCAGCTGCGCGAGCGTGTCGATCTGGTCGGCCGGCGGCGGCGTCAGCGCGAACTCCTCGATCAGATCCGCCATCCACGGCAGGCCGGTGCTCCGGTCGACGACGTCGCCCGCGGAGTTCACCACGACGACCGCGCCGACGGTGACGCCCGAAGGCAGTGTCGTCGACGCCGTCCCGACGCCGCCCTTGAGGACACCGGCCCGCGCCCCCACGCCGGCGCCGACCGTGCCGACGGCCGTCGTGGCGGCGGCGGCTTCGCAGGCTAGAAAGCCGAACTCCGCCGTCGGCCGGCAATCCCAGCCGCCGACCGGCAGGTCGAAGATCACCGCGCTCGGCACGATGGGCACGACGCCGCCCTCCATCACCAGGCCGCGCTCGTGTTCCTCCAGCCAGCGCATGACGCCGTCGGCGGCCGCCAGCCCGTAGGCGCTGCCGCCGGCCAGCAGCACCGCGTCGATGAAGCGCACGGTGTTGGCCGGGTCCAGCAGATCGGTCTCCCGGGTGCCGGGCGCGCCGCCGCGGCAATCGACCGCGCCGACGGTGCCCGGCGGGGTGAGCACGACGGTGACGCCGCTGGCCCACCCGGTGCCCAACGACGCGTCGGGATCCAGTCGCTGGAAGTGACCGACCCGGATGCCGCCGACGTCGGTGAGCGCGTTCATCCGGCCTGCTTGCGCATCAGCACCAGGACCAGGTACTCCTGCAGCACGGTCAGCCACTGGTAGACGTCGAAGTGCGTGGCCATCGGATGGTCGGCGGGCAGCCGTTCCGGCCCGTCCGGGCCGACTTCGAGCATGACTCCCAGTGCCAGCCGGATGTCGTTGACGGCCGAGATCCACGCGTTGGCCTCGTCCTCGCTCAGCTCGAAGCGCCCGCCACTGTCCGGAATCGTGTGCAACAGCTGTTGTGCCGCAACACGTTTGGCGTCGATGATCGCCGGCTCGTGCAGACTGCGCAGCGCGGCGTTGAGACCTTCGGGTGTTTCGGTCCCGACGCTCGACGCGTCCTCGCCCTCGGGCCGATAGAAGTCCGGCAGCAGCCGACGCAGTGTCGGATCTCCGGGAGGCTCCGAGTTCCCGGTCTTGATGCCGGTGATTTCCTCGAGTTCGTCTGACGGCGAGGAGGATTCGCGTTCGTCGAGCAAGTCGATCAACGCGCCGACCAGATTCTTGAGCAGATCCGCCTCGTGCGGGGCCAAGGAGGACCGGAAACGGGGACCACCGGCGGTCTCAACCCGCTTCCATTTGCGCACAGGAAATCCCGGATGCCCCTCGAATACTCAGCGGTCCTGCTGCAACGTCGCCCACAAACCGGCGGCGTGCAGCTTGGACACGTCGACTTCCATTGACTCGCGGCTACCCGCCGACACCACTGCCTTGCCCTCGTTGTGCACCTGCAGCATCAGTTTGGTGGCATGCGGCTCGCTGTAGCCGAACAACTTCTGGAACACATACGTAACGTAAGTCATCAAATTGACGGGGTCGTCCCACACGACGGTGACCCATGGACTGGCCGTGACGTCGGCGGGAGCCGACTCGCGCTGCCCGGTGGTGCTGGGCTTGGTGGGCGCTGACGCAACAACCATGGCCTCCAGGATACCGAGAGACCCGCCGCCTGGCGCCGGCCGTTACCGTTGCGGAATGAACGAGCCGGTCTTAGCTGGGCTGTTGACCGACAAGTACGAGTTGACCATGCTGGCCGCGGCGCTGCGCGACGGCACGGCCGAGCGCCCGACCACGTTCGAACTGTTCGCCCGTCGACTTCCCGAGGGGCGGCGCTACGGCGTGGTCGCGGGCACCGGTCGTTTGCTGGAGGCCTTGCCGGAGTTCAGGTTCGACGACGACGCGTGCGAGTTGCTGGCGCAATTCCTCGATGCCGACACGTTGCGTTACCTCCGCGATTACCGGTTCACCGGCGATATCGAGGGCTACGCCGAGGGCGAGTTGTATTTCCCCGGCTCGCCGGTGCTGACCGTGCGCGGCAGCTTCGCCGAATGCGTGGTGCTCGAAACCCTGGCGCTGTCGATCTTCAACCACGACACGGCGATCGCGTCGGCCGCGGCACGCATGGTCAGCGCGGCCGGGGGCCGCCCGCTGATCGAGATGGGATCGCGGCGAACCCACGAGCGCGCCGCCGTCGCTGCGGCCCGCGCCGCCTATATCGCCGGATTCGCCGCGTCGTCCAACCTGGAAGCCGAGCGCCGCTACGGCATCCCGGCCGAGGGCACCGCCGCGCACGCGTTCACGATGCTGCACACCGGCGAGGGCGGACCCGACGAGCTGGCGGCATTTCGCGCCCAGGTCGAAGCGCTGGGAGTGGGCACCACGCTGTTGGTGGACACCTACGACGTAACGATCGGGGTGGCCAATGCCGTGGCCGCCGCCGGGCCGACGCTCGGGGCAGTGCGCATCGACTCCGGCGAGCTCGGCGTGCTGGCCCGCCAGACGCGCGAGCAACTCGACCGTCTCGGCGCCACCAGCACCCGCATCGTGGTCTCCGGCGATCTCGACGAGTTCTCCATCGCCGCGCTGCGGGCCGAGCCGGTGGACAGTTACGGTGCCGGCACCTCGGTGGTCACCGGCTCGGGGGCCCCCACCGCGGGGATGGTCTACAAGCTGGTCGAAGTCGACGGCATACCGGTGCAGAAACGCAGCAGCCACAAGGCATCCCAGGGCGGCCGCAAGGAAGCGCTGCGCCTGTCCCGCCCGACCGGCACGATCACCGAAGAGGTCGTGCATCCGGCGGGCCGGCCACCCTCGATCACCCAGCCATGCCGGGTGCTGACCACCCCGCTCGTGCGCGGCGGCGAGGTGGTGGCCGGCACGGATCACGCGGCCCTGGCCGCCGCCCGGGACCTGGTGGCGTCGGGGCTGCACAGCCTGCCCTGGGAGGGCCTGAAATTGGCGCACGGCGAACCGGCGATTCCGACGCTGCACATTCCGGCCTGATCGCCGGATTGCGGATAACGTCGACGACGTGTCCGCATCCGTGCCCGAGCTGCTGGCCATCGCCGTGGCCGCGCTCGGCGGCAGCGAGCGCAGCGGCCAGCTGGAGATGGCCACCGCGGTCGCGCGAGCATTCGAAACGGGCGAGCACCTCGCGGTGCAGGCGGGCACCGGAACCGGCAAGTCGCTGGCGTACCTGATTCCGGCGGTCGTGCACGCGATCGACGAGGAGACACCGGTCGTGGTGTCGACGGCGACGATCGCCCTGCAGCGCCAGCTCGTCGATCGAGACCTGCCGCGGCTGGCCGACTCACTTGCCGACGCGCTGCCGCATCCCCCGCAGTTCGCGCTGCTCAAAGGACGGCGAAACTATCTGTGCCTGAACAAAATTCACAACGGGTCCGCCGACGAGCCGGACGCCGACGAGGGACGGCCGCAAGAGGAGCTGTTCAATCCGATGGCGGCCAGCGCCCTGGGCCGCGACGTGCAACGGCTCACCGCGTGGGCCGCCACCACGGAGTCGGGTGACCGCGACGATCTCAAACCCGGGGTGCCAGACCGATCCTGGGCACAGGTCAGCGTCTCGGCGCGAGAATGCCTCGGGGTGGCCCGCTGCCCGTTCGGCTCGGAGTGCTTTTCCGAACGTGCGCGCGGGCGGGCCGGTGTGGCCGACGTCGTCGTCACCAATCACGCACTGTTGGCCATCGACGCCGTCTCGGAATCAGCAGTGCTGCCCGAACATTCGCTGTTGGTGGTCGACGAGGCGCACGAGCTGGTCGACCGGGTGACGTCGGTGGCCACCGCGGAGTTGACGTCGGCAGCCCTGGGCGTCGCCGCGCGACGGATCACCCGACTGGTGAACCCGGAACTGGTCCAGCGGCTGGAGGCGACGACCGCAACCTTCGCGGCGGCAATTCATGACGCCACACCGGGCCGCATCGATCACCTCGACGACGAGCTGGCGACCTACCTGCGGGCGTTGCGCGACGTGGCCGGCGCGGCGCGCGCCGACATCGACACCACCAGCGATGCCAAGGCGGCCGCGGCGCGCGCCGAAGCCGTTGCGGCACTGAGCGAGATCTCCGATACCACGACGCGGATCCTGACGTCGTTCGGGCCCTCGATTCCCGATCGTACCGAGGTGGTGTGGCTGGATCACGAGGACAACCGGGGCTCGCCGCGACCCGTGCTGCGGGTGGCACCGCTGACGGTGGCCGGCTTGCTGCGCAACCACGTGTTCTCACGCTCGACGACCGTGCTGACCTCGGCCACGCTGACGGTCGGCGGATCCTTTGACGCGATGGCCTCGGCGTGGGGCCTCAACGGATTCGAGTCCGGGCCCGACGGGGCCACGGCCGGCCCACCCTGGCGTGGCCTCGACGTCGGATCGCCATTTGAGCATGCCAAGGCCGGAATCCTTTATGTCGCATCGCATCTGCCACCGCCGGGCCGCGACGGCACCGGCTCGGCCGAGCAGCTGACCGAGATCGCCGAACTGATCACCGCCGCCGGCGGGCGCACTCTGGGCCTGTTCTCGTCGATGCGCGCCGCCCGGGCCGCCGCCGATGCCATGCGCGAACGACTGTCCACGCCGGTTTTGTGCCAGGGCGATGACAGCACGTCGGCGTTGGTCGAACAGTTCAGCGCCGACCCCGAAACCTCGCTGTTCGGCACGTTGTCGCTGTGGCAGGGCGTCGATGTGCCGGGGCCGTCGTTGTCGCTGGTGCTGATCGACCGCATTCCATTCCCACGGCCGGACGATCCGCTGCTGGGTGCCCGGCAGCGCGCGGTGGCCGCCCGCGGTGGCAACGGCTTCATGGCCGTCGCCGCCAGTCACGCGGCACTGCTGCTGGCGCAGGGCTCGGGACGGCTGCTGCGCCGCGACACCGACCGCGGCGTGGTCGCGGTACTCGACTCGCGCATGGTCACCGCCCGCTACGGCGGCTACCTGCGCGCATCCTTGCCGCCGTTTTGGCAGACCACCAACGCCGAACAGGTCCGCGCCGCGCTGCAGCGACTGCGCACCGCGCCCGACGGCCTGTCCGAGGCGGGCTAGCCTGCCAGGACGACCAGGCCGAGCTCGTTGCCGGCCGCGAGCATCGGGTGATGCGGCAGCACCCGGACCGTGTACCCGACCGCTCCGGCCACCGGCAGCGAGGTCGTCGTCGAGAAGACCTGGTTGCCGCCTTCTGCCGTTCCCGTGTAAGACATTTCGACGGTGACCGGGTCTTGGAGCACATCACCGGAATCGACCCGGCCCACCACCGCCTCCACGGTGACCTCGTCGGGTGCCAGTCCGGCCAGCTGCACGGTCGCGGTCAGCGTGAGCTTCGAGCCGAGCACCGGAGTGTCGGGCAGGCCGGTGGAGTCGACGTCGGTGATCCGCACCATCGGCCACGCCGCTTCGGCGCGCCGCCGGTAGTCGGCTAGCTCACGCGCGGCGCCGAACGCACCCTCGCCGGTGTCGGCGATGGTCTTGCGCAGCGACTGCGCCGCCGGCGTGTAGTACTGCTCGACGTAGTCGCGCACCATCCGCGAAGCCAGCACCTTGGGCCCGAGCGTTTGCAGGGTGTGCCGGACCATTTCGATCCAGCGCGGCGGTACCCCGTGCTCATTGCGCTCGTAGAACTTCGGCGCCACCGCCTGTTCGAGCAGGCCGTAGAGGGCGCTGGACTCCAGCTCGTCGCGGCGCTCCTCGTCGCTCACCCCGTCGGCCGACGGTATCTCCCAACCGTTTTCGCCGTCGTACCACTCGTCCCACCAGCCGTCGCGGATGGACAGGTTCAACCCGCCGTTGAGCGCGCTCTTCATTCCCGAAGTGCCGCAAGCCTCCAGCGGCCGCAGCGGGTTGTTGAGCCAGACGTCACAACCCCAATACAGCAACCGGGCCATGGACATGTCGTAGTCGGGCAGGAACGCGATGCGGTGACGCACCTCGGGCCGGTCGGCGAAACGCACGACCTGCTGGATCAGGGCCTTGCCCCCGTCGTCGGCCGGGTGCGACTTCCCCGCGACGATCAGCTGGATCGGCCGTTCGTCGTTCAGCAGCAGTCGTTCCAGGCGCTCGGGGTCGCTCAGCATCAAGGTCAACCGCTTGTACGTCGGCACCCGGCGGGCAAAGCCGACGGTGAGCACGTCTGGATCGAAAGCCTTTGCGATCCAACCCAATTCAGCGTCGGATGCGCCGCGCTCGATCCACGAGCGGCGCAGCCGCCGCCGGACGTCGTCGACCAGCAACGAGCGCAGTTGGGAGCGGATCCACCACAGATGACCGGGGTCGACTTCCCGCAATCGCAGCCACACCCCCGGATCGCTGAACGCCGCGTCGTCCGGCCCGGCCAGCTCGCGGCCCAGTTGCAGCCACTGCGGCGCCGCCCAGGTGCGGGCGTGCACGCCGTTGGTGATCGACCCGATCGGTACCTCGGCGCGGTCGAATCCCGGCCAGAGCTCGTTGAACATGGCCCGGCTCACCCGGCCGTGCAGCAACGAGACACCGTTGGCGCGTTGTGCGAGGCGCAGTCCCATGTGCGCCATGTTGAATTTGGTCTCGTCGTCTTCGGCGCCGAGCGCGATCACCCGATCGATCGGGACGCCCGGCAGCAATGCGGGCGCGCGATCGCCGGGCGCCTCGTCGACGTGGTCGTCGAAGTACAGCTGCACCATCTCGACCGGGAAGCGGTCGATCCCGGCAGGCACCGGCGTGTGGGTGGTGAACACCGTACTGGACCGCACCACCGTCAGGGCGGTGTCGAAGTCCAGCCCCGGATCGGCGATCAGCTCGCGGATGCGTTCGACGCCGAGGAACCCGGCGTGCCCCTCGTTCATGTGGAACACCTCGGGCGCGGGCAGGCCTTCGATGGCGGTGAACGCACGAATCGCCCGCACCCCGCCGATGCCGGCCAGGATCTCCTGGCGCATCCGGTGTTCCTGGTCACCGCCGTACAACCGGTCGGTGACGCTGCGCAGATCGTGCTCGTTCTCCGGGACGTCGGAATCCAGCAGTAACAGCGGAACCCGGCCCACCTGCGCCACCCAGATCCGCGCGGACAGCCGCGCGGAGTCGGGCAGCGTCAATTTCACCAGCGCGGGATCCCCGGCGGCATCGGTGAGCAACCGCAGCGGCAGCCCTTGCGGATCCAGCGACGGATAGGTCTCGTTTTGCCAGCCTTCGGCGGTCAGCGACTGCCGGAAGTACCCGGAGCGGTAGTAGAGGCCGACGGCGATCAGCGGCACGCCCAGATCGGACGCGGACTTCAGGTGATCGCCGGCCAGGATGCCCAGACCACCCGAGTAGTTGGGCAACACCTCGGCGACGCCGAACTCCATCGAGAAGTAGGCGATACCGGTCGGCATCGCGACACCGGCTTCCTGCTGTTGCTGGTACCACAGCGGACGGCTCAGGTAGTCGTTCAGGTCGGCGGACAGCTCGTCGAGCCAGCGCAGAAAGCCCTCGTCGAGGGCTAATTCATCGAGCCGCGCGGGGTTGACCGCACCCAGCAGCGCCACGGGATCGCTGCCGCAATTCGCCCACAGCGTCGGATCGATGCTCGCGAATAAGTCTTGCGTCGCCTTATCCCAGGACCATCGCAGATTGATGGACAGCTGTTCGAGTGCGGCAAGCCGCTCGGGCAGGTGGGCGCGGACGGTAAAGCGACGGAGGGCTTTCACACATGACCACCTTACTGAGGATTGCCGGGCTCGCAGGGTCAGTCTTCGACGGTTCGCCACCGGGCGTGTGACCAGACACTAGGGTGGGTACGGGTAGTAATCGGGGCTGCAATGACGCTCCCCCGGTACAGGAACTTTCCCCACGAGACGATGTTTCCTGAGACGGCAGGCATTCCGCGCCGCAGCACAATCCGCGGTTTGCCCGCAAACAATCGGATGGAACGGAGTGGTGGTGCCCGGTCGTGTCGAGATCGATAACGTCGCGCCCGTCGTTTCCTGCGGCGCGTACCCCGCCAAGGCGGTGGTCGGAGAGACCGTCCCGGTCAGTGCCGCGGTGTGGCGAGAAGGCCACGACGCGGTCGCGGCGACCCTGGTCGTCCGCTACCTGGGGCCGCGCTACCCCCAGGTCACCGAGACGCGCCGGGTTACGGCGGTGCAGGCGCCGGAACGGCTGGCGTCCCCGGTCGACGGCAAGCCCGCCGAGCGGGTCAAACCGCTGCAGCTGCCGATGACGATGGGCCTGGAACCGTATGTTTTCCATGGCCAGTTCACGCCCGACCGGGTCGGGCTGTGGACCTACCGAGTGGACGGTTGGGGCGACCCCATCCACACCTGGCGCCACGGTCTGCTGGCCAAGCTGGATGCCGGCCAGGGCGAGAAGGAACTGTCCAACGATCTGTTGGTCGGCGCCGGTTTGCTCGAGCGCGCCGCGACCGGGGTGCCGCGCGCGGACCGCGAGCCGCTGCTGACGGCCGCCGCGGCGTTGCGGGCCCCGGGAGATCCGGTGACGCGCACCGCGCTGGCGCTGGCGCCCGAGATCGAGGAGGTCCTGGACACCTATCCGCTGCGCGAGATCGTCACCCGCGGCGAGCAGCACGGGGTCTGGGTGGACCGGCCGCTGGCCCGCTTCGGCTCTTGGTACGAGATGTTCCCGCGTTCCACCGGCGGCTGGGACGCCGACGGAAACCCCGTGCACGGCACCTTCGCGACGGCCGCCGCCGACCTGCCGCGCATCGCCGAGATGGGATTCGATGTCGTGTATCTGCCGCCGATCCATCCGATCGGCAAGGTACACCGCAAGGGGCGAAACAACTCCCCCACCGCGGCTCCCGGAGATGTGGGCTCGCCCTGGGCAATTGGTAGCGACGAGGGCGGCCACGACGCGATCCACCCGGAGCTGGGCACCATCGAGGACTTCGACAAATTCGTCGCCGCGGCACGCGATCTGGGCATGGAAGTCGCTCTGGACCTGGCACTGCAGTGCGCCCCGGATCACCCGTGGGCGCGCGAACACCGGCAGTGGTTCACCGAATTGCCGGATGGCACAATCGCTTACGCGGAAAATCCGCCGAAGAAATATCAGGACATCTATCCGATCAACTTCGACAACGATCCCGCGGGCCTCTACGACGAAGTGCTGCGCGTGGTCCGGCACTGGGTTGACCACGGCATCAAGTTCTTTCGGGTCGACAACCCGCACACCAAGCCGCCCAACTTCTGGGCCTGGCTGATCGGTCAGGTCAAGGACGCCGATCCCGACGTGCTGTTCCTGTCCGAGGCGTTCACCCCGCCGGTCCGCCAATACGGACTGGCCAAGCTCGGCTTCACCCAGTCCTACAGCTACTTCACCTGGCGCACCGCCAAATGGGAACTCACCGAATTCGGCAACGACATCTCCGCCCTCGCCGACTTCCGGCGGCCGAATCTGTTCGTGAACACACCCGACATCCTGCACGCGATACTGCAGCACAACGGCCCGGGCATGTTCGCCATCCGCGCGGTGCTGGCCGCGACGATGAGTCCGGCCTGGGGCGTGTACTCGGGCTACGAGCTGTTCGAGCACCGCGCCGTACGCGAGGGCAGCGAGGAGTACCTCGACTCGGAGAAGTACGAATTGCGTCCCCGCGACTACGCGGCAGCGCGCGCCGAGGGCAGGTCGCTCGAGCCGTTCTTGAAGCAGCTCAACGCAATTCGACGCGTCCATCCCGCCTTGCAGCAGTTGCGCACCATTTACTTCCACGGTGTCGACAACGACGCGCTGATGGCCTTCAGCAAGTTCGACCCGGCCACGGGAGACTGCGTACTGGTGGTAGTGACGCTCAACGCACTCGGGCCCGAAGAAGGCACACTGTGGTTAGACATGGCGGCATTGGGTATGGAGTCCTATGAGCGGTTCTGGGTGCGCGATGAGATAACCGGTCAGGAATTCCAGTGGGGGCAGTCCAATTACGTTCGCATCGACCCCGGACAGGCGGTCGCCCACATCATCAATATGCCAATCATCCCGCAGGAGTCTCGAAACGCGTTGCTGCGCAGGAGGTAAGAGGGCCCGAAAGGGGATAACCGCATGAGTCGAACCGAGAGCCGAACCGATCAAACGCACCTGGCGCCCGACCCGGGCGATCTGGCCCGGCTGGTGGCCGGCACTCACCACAACCCGCACAGCATCCTGGGTGCTCACGAGTACGGCGACCACACCGTCATCCGGGCCTTTCGCCCGCATGCGAAGGAAGTCGTCGCACTAATCGGTGACGACGAGTTCGCGATGCAGCACCTCGAAGCCGGTTTGTTCGCCGTTGCGTTGCCGTTCGCGAACCTGATCGACTACCGGCTGAAGCTGGATTACGGCCCCGGCGCGCACGTGACCGCCGACGCTTACCGCTTCCTGCCCACCCTGGGCGAGGTCGACCTGCACCTGTTCTCCGAGGGCCGCCACGAGCGACTCTGGGAAGTCCTTGGTGCCCACCCCCGCTCGTTCACCACGGCCGACGGTGTCGTCGACGGGGTGTCGTTCGCGGTGTGGGCGCCAAACGCCAAGGGCATCAGCCTGATTGGCGAGTTCAACGGCTGGACCGGCACCGAGGCGCCGATGCGAGTGCTGGGCTCCACCGGGGTATGGGAGTTGTTCTGGCCCGGGTTCCCGACTGACGGCCTGTACAAGTTCCGCGTGCACGGCGCCGACGGCGTCGTGACCGAACGGGCCGACCCGTTCGCCTTCGCCACCGAGGTGCCACCGCAGACCGCGTCGCGGGTGACGACCAGCAAGCACACCTGGACCGACGGCGACTGGATGACGCAGCGGGCGCAGCGCAATCCGGTGTTCGAGCCGATGAGCACCTACGAGGTACATCTCGGCTCGTGGCGACCCGGACGCAGCTACCGCGAGCTCGCCACCGAGCTGACGAATTACGTTGTCGAGCATGGATTTACCCATGTAGAGCTGTTGCCCGTGGCCGAACACCCCTTCGCCGGGTCCTGGGGATATCAGGTCACCTCGTATTACGCCCCGACATCGCGATTCGGCACACCCGACGATTTTCGGGCGCTCGTCGACGCGCTGCACCGGGCCGGCATCGGCGTGATCGTGGACTGGGTTCCGGCGCACTTCCCCAAGGACGCGTGGGCACTGGGCCGCTTCGACGGCACCCCCCTCTACGAGCACTCCGACCCCAAGCGCGGTGAGCAACTCGACTGGGGTACCTACGTTTTCGACTTCGGCCGCCGCGAGGTGCGCAACTTCCTGGTCGCCAACGCGCTGTACTGGCTCGAGGAGTACCACATCGACGGCCTGCGAGTGGACGCGGTGGCCTCGATGCTCTACCTGGACTACTCGCGTCCCGCCGACGGCTGGACACCCAACATCTACGGCGGGCGAGAGAATCTCGAGGCCGTGCAGTTCCTGCAGGAGATGAACGCCACCGCGCACAAGGCCGCACCGGGCATCGTCACGATCGCCGAGGAGTCGACATCGTGGCCCGGCGTGACGCGGCCGACCAACCTTGGCGGCCTTGGCTTTTCGATGAAGTGGAATATGGGCTGGATGCACGACACGCTCGACTACATCAGCCGCGACCCGGTCTACCGCAGCTTCCACCACCACGAGATGACCTTCTCGATGCTGTACGCGTTCAGCGAGAACTACGTGCTGCCGCTCAGCCACGACGAGGTCGTGCACGGCAAGGGCACGCTGTGGGGCCGGATGCCGGGCAACAATCACGTCAAGGCCGCCGGACTGCGCAGCCTGCTGGCCTATCAGTGGGCCCACCCCGGCAAGCAATTGCTGTTCATGGGACAGGAATTCGGGCAGCGCGCCGAGTGGTCAGAGCAGAACGGCCTGGATTGGTGGCAGCTCGACGAGCAGGGCTTCTCCAACGGGGTGCTGCGTTTCGTCCGCGACATCAACGCCATTTACCGCGACCGTCCGGCGCTGTGGAGCCGCGACACCACACCCGAGGGCTATTCCTGGATCGACGCCAACGATTCCGGCAACAACGTGTTGAGTTTCCTGCGGTACGGCAACGACGGCTCGGTGATGGCGTGTGTGTTCAACTTCTCGGGCACCGAGCACGCCGGCTACCGGCTCGGGCTGCCGAGCGCCGGTCGCTGGCGAGAGGTGCTCAACACCGACGCGACGGACTACAACGGTTCGGGGATAGGCAATCTCGGCGGTGTGGACGCCACCGAGGACCCGTGGCATGGCCGCCCGGCCTCGGCGCAGCTGGTGCTGCCGCCCACGTCGGCACTGTGGCTGGAACCCGAGTAAGCCGCTTATCGCCACACCGAGCGTCGACTTGTTGTTGGATTACGGCCTCGCTTGGCCCAACAACTCGACGTTCGCGGCCTGAATCGATGGCCCTCAGTAGAGCGCGTTGGCGAGGTTGCGCCGGCCGACGATGACCTCGGGGTCGGCGGGATCGAAGAGTTCGAACAACTCGATCAGCCGGGTGCGCACCTGGGTGCGCTCGTCCCCAGATGTGCTGCGCACCAACGCCGTCAAGCGTTCGAATGCCGCGTTCACATCCTGGTTGAGGATCTGCACATCGGCGGCCGCGAAGGCGGCTTCGATGTCACCGGGTGCTGCATCCGCGACGGCCACCGCATCGGGACGCTGAGTGGTCGCACGGGTGAGGAACTCGATCTGACGGATCGCGCCCTTCGCCTCGACACTGTCCGGATTGGTGTTCAGCAGCGCCTGGTAGGACTGCTTGGCCGCGTCGAAGTCACCGGCCTCCAGCTGCTGGCGGGCTTGGGCCAACTCGGGGTCGACCTCCGCGGCCTCCTCGGAACCGGTTGCGCCCTTTAGCTTTCCGGCCGTCGCCGACAGCAGTTGATCCAGCCAGCGGCGCAATTGATCGGCGGGCTGCGGGCCTTGGAAGCTGGACAGCGGCTGGCCGGCGGCCAGGGCCACGACGGTAGGAACCGCCTCGACACCGAAGATCTGGGCCACCCGGGGCGCCACGTCGACATTGACCGTCGCCAGGGCCCATTTCCCGCCGTCCTCGGCGGCCAGGCCGGATAGCGTGTCGACCAGCTCGACGCAGGCCTCGCTGCGCGGCGACCACAGGGCGACCACGACGGGCACTTCGTCGGAGCGGATTAGCACCTCGGCCTCGAAATTGGCCTCGGTGACCGCTGTGGTCCCCGGACCCGCCGGTGTGGACCCGGCCGCGGCGCCGGCGGGCGACGGGCTCTGCTGAGCACGTTGCTTAAGACCGGACAGGTCGACCGCACCAGCCAGCGCAGGCCCGATCGAGGATCTCGGACGCGTCACGCCGTCAAGTCTGTCATGCGCGCCGACTACCAAGCCACCCGGTGGCGCGGGGGCTCCCGCACGGGCAACTCCGGGCGAAAATCGGCCCCGCGAAGACCCCTGCTCGGCTCATGAGAGCAACGTCACAACGCGCACCGAATCCGGCCTTCCAGCAACCGTGACCGTTGGTCAGCCCGGCTTAACCGGCGCGCAGAATCAGCGCGTCGCCCTGGCCCCCGGCGCCGCACAGCGCCGCGACGCCGTAGCCCGAACCGCGCCGCGCCAGTTCCAGGGCCACATGCAGCGTGATCCGGGCGCCCGACATGCCGATCGGGTGTCCCACCGCGATCGCACCGCCGTTGACGTTGACGATCTCGGGGTTGAGGCCGAGTTCGCGCGTCGAGGCCAGCGCCACCGCCGAGAACGCCTCGTTGATCTCCACCACGTCGAGTTGGTCGACCGTGATGCCCTCGCGGGCGAGTGCCTTCTTGATCGCGTTGGCGGGCTGGGACTGCAGCGTCGAATCGGGCCCCGCCACGACTCCGTGCGCACCGATCTCGGCCAGCCACGACAGGCCCATTTCCTGCGCCTTGTCCTTGTTCATCACCACGACCGCGGCGGCCCCGTCGGAAATCTGCGACGCCGAGCCCGCGGTGATGGTGCCGTCCTTCCGGAAAGCCGGTTTGAGACCGGCCAGCGATTCGGCGGTGGTGTTTGCCCGAATGCCCTCGTCCTCGGTGAATTGCAGCGGATCGCCTTTGCGCTGCGGGATGTTCACGGGCACGACTTCGTCGGTGAAAACGCCGTCCTTCCACGCGGCGGCCGCCTTCCGATGCGACCGCGCAGCGAACTCGTCCTGCTCGGCGCGGGTGAACTTGTCGACGTCGTTGCGCTGCTCGGTCAGCGCGCCCATCGGCTGGTCGGTGAACACGTCGTGCAGGCCGTCGTAGGCCAAGTGGTCGAGCACCGTCACGTCCCCGTACTTGTAGCCCGCACGGCTGTCCATCAGCAGGTGGGGTGCCTTCGTCATGGACTCCTGACCACCGGCCACCACAACGTCGAACTCTCCGGCCCGAATCAGCTGGTCAGCCAGTGCAATGGCATCGATACCGGACAGGCACATCTTGTTGATGCTCAGCGCCGGGACGTCCCAGCCGATACCGGCCGCCACCGCAGCTTGCCGCGCGGGCATCTGGCCGGCGCCGGCGGTCAGCACTTGGCCCATGATCACGTACTGGACCGCGGAGGCGGGCACGTTCGCCTTCTCCAGCGCACCGGCGATCGCGATCCCACCCAGGTCGCTGGCCGAGAAATCCTTCAGCGAACCCATCAACTTGCCGATCGGGGTCCGTGCTCCAGCAACGATCACCGATGTCGTCATAACAACCTCCTAGCGACGCATGGACGGCCCAGTCGGCCTCCCGGAGAAGCGCAATCTTTGCCGCCAGGTTACCTTTATGTGATGACGACCGATCAAGTTGGCGCCCGTCAGTTGCTGGCCACCTCGCTGGTGACGGCGATCGATCACGTCGGCATCGCAGTCGCCGACCTCGACGCGGCCATCGCCTGGTACCACGACACCCTCGGCATGGTGCTGGTACACGAGGAAGTCAACGAGGATCAGGGAATCCGCGAAGCCATGATCGCCGTGCAGGACGGCGAGCCCGGCACCGCGCAGATCCAGCTGATGGCCCCGATCGACGAGTCCTCGACGATCGCCAAGTTCCTGGACAAGCGCGGACCGGGCATCCAGCAGATGGCCGTCCGAGTCAGCGACCTGGACGCCCTCTGCGAGCAGCTGCGTGAGCAGGGCGTGCGGCTGGTCTATGAGATTCCGCGCCGCGGTACAGCGAACTCTCGGATCAACTTCATCCATCCCAAGGACGCCGGCGGGGTGCTGATGGAATTGGTCGAGCCGGCTTCCTAGCCGGTCTTCACATTCACGACCACTTTCGGGTCGGGCCGCGGTTTGCCCGGTTCGTCCAGCACGGCGTGTGCCAATGCCGGCGATCGTCTTCTCGTGTTTGCAACCCGCCTCCGGCCGAGTCCGCCGGCCACACCACCAGATGTGCTACGCCGGAACGGATTTCGTGATCGCAGCCGGGGCACCGGTAGGTCTTCAGCGCACGCGCGGCGGCGACCGGGCGCACTTCGTAATCGTGACCGTCGGGCCCGGTTTCCACCCGTCGCAGCACCGGCGACAGCGAAGGCAGCTGTTGCCGGCGCGGCGGTGTGCGGCGTCGAGCCATGCCGCCAAGTCTAATCGGGCAAATCAGAACAGCCGGTACTCGTCGCTGTCCATTCCCCGCATCTTGTCGTAATCCAGTGTGAGGCAACGTATCCCGCGGTCAGTGGCTAAAGTTCGCGCCTGAGGTTTAATCTGCTGCGCGGCGAACACGCCCTTGACCGGCGCGAGAACGGTGTCGCGATTCAGCAATTCGAGGTAGCGAGTGAGTTGCTCCACGCCGTCGATTTCGCCGCGCCGTTTGATCTCCACCGCAACCGAGCCGCCCCGCTCGTCACGGCACAACAGATCGACTGGACCGATCGCGGTCATGTACTCGCGGCGGACCAACGTATAGCCCTCACCCAGCAACTGCACGTGTTCGGCGAGCAGTGCCTGCAGGTGCGCCTCGACGCCGTCTTTGACCAACCCGGGATCGACACCGAGATCGTGGCTGGAGTCGTGCTCGATCTCCTCGACGGTGATGCGCAGCTGTTCGCCCGCCTTGTTCTCCACCACCCAGACCGGCGTCTCGCCCACGACCTCTTCGGTCACCCAGCACGGCGGACTCATCCAGTTCAACGGCTTGTAGGCGCGGTCGTCGGCGTGCACGCTCACCGAGCCATCGGCCTTGAACAGCAACAACCTACGCGCCGACGGCAGATGAGCGGTGAGCCGGCCAACGTAGTCAACGGTGCACTGGGCGATCACAAGACGCACCCGACTCACCTTAGAGCGTCGTCAACGAATTAGGCTGGCGCCACCATGTCGGCGAACCAGAGCATGGCCCAACGCTTGGGACGGGTGCTCGAAAGGGTCACCCGCCAGAGCGGCCGGTTGCCAGAGACGCCCGCGTATGGCTCGTGGCTGCTCGGACGAGTGAGCGAGAGCCAGGCCCGCCGACGGGTACGCATCCAAATCATCCTGACCGTCTTCATCCTCGCGGCGAATCTGATCGGGATCGGCGTGGCCGTGCTGCTTCTGGCCGTCGCGTTGCCGTCGCCCAGCGTCTTCACCGACGCGCCGGCGTGGATCACCTGGGCCGTCGCGCCCGGATACGTCGCCATCGCGTCGGCGCTCGGCACCTACTGGATCACCCACCGGACGACGGCCGCGCTGCGGTGGGCGATCGAAGAGCGCACGCCCACCCTCGACGACGAACGCAATACCTTCCTGATCCCGTTCTGGCTGGCGATTGGGGTGCTCGTGCTGTGGGGAATCGGGACGGCGTTGCTGACCACGCTCTACGGGCTGACCAACACACTGTTCATCCCGATCGTGGGCTTCTCGGTGAGCATCTGCGGCATCCTGGTGTCCACCGCCTGCTACCTGGTCACCGAGTTCGCCCTGCGGCCGGTGGCCGCCCAAGCGCTTGAGGCCGGACGGGTCCCGCAGCGCCTGGCGCCGGGCATCATGGGCCGGACCCTGACGGTCTGGCTGCTCGGTTCCGGCGTGCCACTGTTCGGCATCGCAATGATCGCGTTCTTCGCATTGGTGCTGGGAAATCTGAGCGAGACCCAACTCGGCGTCGCGGTGCTGATCGTCGCGACCGTGACGCTGATTTTCGGCTTCATCCTGATGTGGATCCTGTCCTGGTTGACGGCGACACCGGTTCGGGTGGTGCGCGCGGCCCTGAAACGCGTCGAGCAGGGCGATCTGCGGGGCGATCTGGTGGTGTTCGACGGCACCGAACTCGGCGAGCTGCAGCGCGGTTTCAACGCCATGGTCGACGGCCTACGTGAGCGCGAACGGGTGCGCGACCTGTTCGGCCGCCATGTCGGGCGCGAAGTCGCCGCGGCCGCCGAGCGCGAAAAGCCGAAACTGGGCGGCGAAGAGCGCCACGTGGCGGTGGTGTTCATCGACATCGTCGGCTCCACGCAATTGGTCACCAGCCAACCGCCGACCGAGGTCGTCCAGATACTCAACCGCTTCTTCGCGATCGTCGTCGAGGAAGTCGACCGACACCACGGACTGGTCAACAAGTTCGAGGGCGACGCATCGCTGGCCATCTTCGGCGCCCCGAATCATCTCGACTGTCCCGAAGACGAGGCCCTGGCCGCGGCACGCGCGATCCGCGACCGGCTGGCCGGCGAAATGTCCGAGCTCGAGGCCGGTATCGGCGTGGCGGCCGGCCAGGTCGTCGCCGGCAATGTCGGCGCCAAGGAGCGGTTCGAATACACCGTGATCGGCGGGCCGGTCAACGAGGCGGCCCGGCTGTGCGAGCTGGCGAAGTCGCACCCGGGCGGATTGTTGGCAACCTCGGACGCCATCCAGGGCGCGAGCGAAAGCGAAAGCGCCCGTTGGTCTTTGGGTGAGACCGTGACGCTGCGCGGGCACGACCACCCCACCCGGCTGGCATCGCCGGTAAGCTGCGAGTAGCCGTGGCAACCCTCGTCGCCTTTCACGCTCATCCCGACGACGAGGTGGTCCTCACCGGCGGCACGCTCGCCGGTGCGGTCGCCGCGGGGCATCGGGTAATCCTGGTAACGGCGACCGACGGACGCGTGAGCGACCAGGACGACGACACCCGAATGGATGAATTACTCTCGAGCGCAAGCGTTCTCGGTGTGCACCGAGTCGAGTGCCTTGGCTACGCGGACAGCGGCTACGGGCCGATCTGCTACCCGGACCCGCCCGGCCGGGTGAGGTTCGCGCGGGCCGAGGTGGAAGCGGCGGCCCAGCGGCTGGCCGCGATCCTGCGCGACGAGGACGCACAGCTGCTGCTGAGCTATCAGCCCAACGGCGGCTACGGGCACCGGGATCACGTGCAGGTCCATCACGTCGGCAAGCGCGCCGCCGAGTTGGCCACCACCCCGCGGGTGCTCGAGGCGACCATGCCACGCGAGTTACTGGTCCGCGTCTCCAACGTCTGTCGCCTACTGCGACTTCCGGCGCCCTACGACGCCGAAACGGTACGCACCGCGTACGCCTCGCAGGCCACGATCACACACCGGATCGACGTCCGGGCCTTCGCCCGGCAGAAGCGCGATGCCTTCGCCGCGCATCGTTCGCAGATCGGCGGCGGGCTCGGCGCGTGTCTGTTCGGGTTGGTGATGCTGTTGCCGCCGCAAGTGTTCGGACTGGTGTTCAGTCACGAATGGTTCGTCGATCCGGCTGCCCAGCCGGGCCCCCCGCGCCGCAATATCTTCGACCTCTAGGACAGACTGCGAACCCGCACGGGCACAGCGACTCTCACCAGCGACGCCACCAATAGCAGGGCGAGGATCAGCAGCGTTCCCACGAACCACACGGTGGCCGCCCAGCCGCCCACGCTGTAGACCAGCCCGCCGACCGCGCCGGCCACCGATCCGCCCAGGTAGTAACTGAACAGGTAGAGCGCGGAGGCCTCGGCGCGATCTCGGCGGACCACCGCGCCCACCCATCCGCTGGCCACCGCGTGGGCGGCGAAGAAGCCGCCAGTGAAGACGCCGGTGCCGGCGACGATCACGGGCAGTGCATCCGGCAGCGTCATCAGCAGGCCCACGACCGTGACCGGCAAGGCGCCGCCCAGCACCAGCATGCGCCCGCGGCGGTCGGCGAGCCGTCCCGCCACGACCGACGTCCCGGTGCCCACCAGGTACAGCAGGAACAGCAGGCCCACCACCGACGGCGCCAGCGCGAACGGAGCGGCGGCCAGCCGGTAACCGAGGTAGTTGTACACGGTGACGAATCCGCCCATCAGCGTGAAAGCCAGAGAAAAAAGCTTCAGCAACAACGGATTTCGCAGATGATCCAGCAGACTCTGGGTGGTCACCCGCATGCTCACCGTCTTCGGAGTGAAGAACTGGGACCGGGGCACCAGCAGGGCGAATACCACCGTCGCGGCCAACGTCGTCACCGAACACACCAACAGCGCGACCCGCCAGTTGCTGACCTCGAGGACCAGTGCCGGGATGATCCGCCCCGCGCAGCCGCCGATCGTCGTCCCGGCGATGTAGCGCCCCATCGCCGATCCCAGCGATGACGCGTGCACCTCCTCGGCCAGAAACGCCATCGCGACCGCTGGAATCCCGGCCAGCGCGACGCCCTGCAGCGCCCGGCCGACCAGCAGGACGCCGAGCGAGGGGCTGAACGGCAGCAGCAACCCGATCGTGCTGGACGTGATCCCCGAGACCAGCATCACCGCGATGCGCCCGTAGCGCTCCGACAACACGCTGGCCGGGACGATGGCCAGCGCCAGCATTCCGGTGGTCAGGGAGACCGTCAGCGCCGAGGTAGCCGGGGAGATTCGGTAGTACGCCGACAACGCGGGCAGCAGCGCCTGCGTGCAGTACATCGCGGCAAAACTGGCCAGACCGGCGCCGCACAGCGCCGCGGTCACTCGCCGGTATCCGCTGCTGCCGGCAAGGTGGGCGGCAGGAGTCGCGGCGAACTGGGGCACAGATACGATGCTGCGCGCCGGCCCACGGATTCGGAAATGAATTATTGCCGAGATTATGATGCATTTTCGACATAAGTAAAGGTGGCTGACATGGCTGATGGCGACTACGAGTGGTTCCTCACACTCGCCGAGCTCCAGCACGTCACGGCGGCGGCTCAACAACTTCACATCGCGCAGCCGACGCTGACGCGGATGCTGGCGCGTCTGGAACGCCGCCTGGGGGTGCCGATGTTCGACCGCCACGGCCGCCGGCTCTCGCTGAGCAACTACGGCCGGATCTTCTACGGGCACGCCCGCCGGGCCCAGTTGGAGCTCGATTCGGCCCGACGCGAAATCGAAGACCTGAGCAATCCGGCCGCCGGGGAGATCCGCCTGGGCTTCTTGAGTTCGTTCGGATCAGTCGTCGTCCCCCGGTTGATCGCGGGCTTCTCGGAGGTCTCACCGCGCGTGACATTCACGCTCGAGGAGGGCGCCGCCGAGACGATCAGCGATCGTGTGCTGGACGGGTTTCTCGATGTCGCGGTGGTGTCACCGCGACCGCAGAAGCCAACCCTGGCCTGGCGCAGCCTGTTTCGTCAGCGCCTCGGCATCGCGGTGCCCCGCGACCACCGGCTGACGGATGCGGCAGCGGTATCGATGACGGACCTCGCCGACGAGCCGTTCATCACGATGCATCCGGGATTCGGCATGCGGCAGCTGCTCGACGAGCTTTGTGCCGCAGCACAATTCCAGCCTCGCATCGTATTGGAATCGGCGAACCTGACCACCAACGCCGGGCTGGTGGCCGCCGGGCTGGGCATCAGCCTGACGCCGATCGACGGCAGCGAGCATGCGCCCGGGGTCAGCGTGCTGCACCTGGCCGACGCCGACGCTTACCGCGATATCGGGATGGTCTGGGATTCTGCCCGGCCGTTGTCCCGCGCCGCCGGAGACTTCGTCGCTTTGGCCGCAACGTCTTAGCCGCCGGGCCGCCAGAGTTCCTCCGTGGTGCGCGCGCCACCCGGCAGCTCGAGAATCTCAATCGGCGTGTCATCGGGATCGTGGACGAAAAACATTCGTACACCACCGATGTCGACCACCGGCTCGGTGCGCACCCCAGGGTGCTGGCGCCGCACGGCCGCGTAGGTTTCGTCGAGGTCGGCGACCCGAAACGAGATGTTGGTGTAGCCACGGTGCGGGCCGGCGGGGGCGGCGGGAACGTCGCCCAGGTAGAGCAACTCGACCATCGCTCCCCCGATCAATCCGCCGACCATCCGGCCCTTCTGGGCAGCGCCGCCGGTCACCACGTCGAGTCCGCCGCCCTCGAGTTCGACATCGAAGACCACGTCGATGCCCAGCACCGCGGTGTAGAACGCCAGCGACCTGTCCATGTCGGAGACGCCGATGCAGACATGGGAGAAGTTCTCGACGGCGATGGGCCTCGGCTCGGTCATGTGGACTCCTTGGTGAGCTAACCGGACTTCACGGTCTTCATCGCAATCTGCGAGCGGATCCTCGATATCCCGGGAAGGGTGGACAGTCTGTCCGTGTACAGCTTCTCGTAGTCGACCAGGTCGGCGGCCGCGATCAGCAATACGTAGTCGGGAGTGCCCATCATGCGCCGACATTCGATGATCTCCGGAAGCGCCACGACCGCGCCCTCGAATGCTCGGATCGCCGCCGAATCGATCGGCCCCAGGTCGACATAGGCCGTCACCTTGAACCCCCGCCCGAGCGGGTCATTGTTGATGATCGCGCGGTAGCCCTCGTCATCTGACCTGGCGGCCCGCCGGCCCACGGTCATGTCGCTTTTCCGCCAGTCTTGTCGGACCTCTGGTGTAACTGTGGAAGCGTGCACGACGATTTCGAACGCTGCTACCGGGCGGTCCAGTCCAAGGACGCCCGGTTCGACGGCTGGTTCGTCACGGCGGTGCTCACCACCCGCATCTACTGCCGGCCCAGCTGCCCGGTGCGCCCGCCGTTCGCACGCAACGTGCGGTTCTATCCGGCCGCGGCGGCCGCACAGCGGGCGGGTTTCCGCGCGTGCAAGCGATGCCGTCCCGACGCCTCGCCGGGATCGCCCGAATGGAACGTGCGCGGCGACGTCGTTGCGCGGGCGATGCGGCTCATCGCCGACGGCACGGTGGACCGCGACGGCGTGGGCGGTCTGGCCGCCCACCTCGGGTACACTACCCGGCAGCTGGAGCGGCTTTTGCAGGCCGAAGTCGGCGCCGGTCCGCTCGCGCTGGCTCGCGCGCAACGAAGCCAGACCGCCCGGCTGCTGATCGAGACGACCGATCTGCCGTTCGGCGACATCGCATTCGCCGCCGGCTTTTCCAGCATCCGCCAATTCAACGACACGGTGCAGCTGGTGTTCGAAAACACACCGACCGAGTTGCGCAGACGCGCGGCCGCCCGGTTCGGGTCCGACACGACTTCGCCTGGGACAGTGTGTCTTCGGCTGCCGGTACGTACCCCGTTCGCCTATGAGGGCGCCTTCGGCCATCTGGCCGCGGGTGCCGTCCCGGGTTGCGAGGAGGTGCGCGACGGCGCCTACCGGCGCAGCCTACGGCTTCCGGCGGGCAACGCCGTGGTCGCGCTGACGCCGGCCGTCGACCACGTGCGCTGCCTACTCGTGCTCGACGACTTCCGCGATCTGACGACCGCGATCGCCCGCTGCCGGCGGCTGCTCGACCTCGACGCCGATCCGGAAGCGATCGTGGACACGCTGAGCCGCGACCCGCTGCTGGCCCCCGTCGTGGCCAAGGCACCCGGACAACGCATTCCGCGCACGGTCGACGAGGCCGAACTCGCGGTGCGTGCCGTGCTGGGTCAACAGGTGTCGACGAAGGCCGCGCGCACCCACGCCGGCCGATTGGTCCACGCGTACGGCCCGCCGGTGCACGACCCCGAAGGCGCACTGACGCATGCCTTCCCGGCAATCGAGCAACTCGCCGAGATCGATCCCATCCATCTGGCGGTCCCCAAGGCCCGGCAGCGGACGATGAGGGCGCTGATCGACGGGCTTCTCGATGGCAGCGTGGTGCTGGACGCCGGAAGCGACTGGGACGGTGCGCGCACCCAGCTGCTGGCCCTGCCGGGGATCGGCCCATGGACCGCGGAGGTGATCGCGATGCGCGGCCTCGGGGACCCGGACGCTTTTCCTGCCAGTGACCTCGGGCTACAACTCGCCGCCAAACAGCTGGGCTTGCCGACGGATCAGCGCAAACTCATTGAGCACAGCGCACATTGGCGCCCCTGGCGCTCGTATGCCACCCAGCATTTGTGGACCACCCTCGAGCACCCGGTGAACCAATGGCCACCACAGGAGGTCGTATGATCCAGTACCGCACCATCGACAGCCCGATCGGGTTGCTGACCCTCGCCGGCCATGGCTCGGTCTTGACCAACCTGCGGATGATCGATCAGACCTACGAACCGAGCCGCGCCGACTGGTCGCCCGATCCGCGTGCATTCGGCACGGCCGTCGACCAACTCGTGGCGTATTTCGCCGGCGAGCTCACGACTTTCGATCTCGAGCTCGACCTGCGGGGCACCGAATTCCAGCGACGCGTCTGGCAGGCGCTGCTGACAATTCCGTATGGCGAGACCCGGTCGTATGGAGAAATCGCCGAACAAATCGGGGCGCCCGGTGCCGCGCGAGCCGTCGGATTGGCCAACGGCCACAACCCGATCGCGATCGTCGTCCCCTGTCATCGCGTCATCGGCGCAAATGGCCGCCTCACCGGCTTCGGCGGCGGACTCGGCCGCAAACGCACACTGCTCGAATTGGAAAATCAGCGGTCGAATTTGACGTTATTCGACTGAGGAAATGCAAAAACACCCCCTTTGCAGGGGGTGTTTTTGTGTGTGTTCGGCGGTGTCCTACTTTTCCACCCGATCGGGCAGTATCATTGGCGCTGACAGGCTTAGCTTCCGGGTTCGGAATGGGACCGGGCGTTTCCCTGTCGCTGTGGCCGCCGTAACTCTATTTATTTTTCCATTCAAGTGTATTGATGGGGGGTGTGGTATTTGGCGCGACTAAATAGTCACTCATAGTGGTTGCGATTGTGTTGGTAAGTTTTCGGCCGGTTAGTGCCAGTTCCCTACACTCATTGCTGAGCTTCTAGGTCTGACCTATCAATCCCGTGGTCTGCGGGGGGCCTTATCCCTCTAAAAGGGTGAGAAACCTGATCTTGGAGAAGGTTTCCCGCTTAGATGCTTTCAGCGGTTATCCTGTCCGAACGTAGCTATCCAGCAGTGCCTCTGGTGAGACAACTGGTGCACTAGAGGTTCGTCCGTCCCGGTCCTCTCGTACTAGGGACAGGTTTCCTCAAGTTTCTGACGCGCGCGGCGGATAGAGACCGAACTGTCTCACGACGTTCTAAACCCAGCTCGCGTGCCGCTTTAATGGGCGAACAGCCCAACCCTTGGGACCTGCTCCAGCCCCAGGATGCGACGAGCCGACATCGAGGTGCCAAACCATCCCGTCGATATGGACTCTTGGGGAAGATCAGCCTGTTATCCCCGGGGTACCTTTTATCCGTTGAGCGACACCCCTTCCACTCGGGGGTGCCGGATCACTAGTCCCGACTTTCGTCCCTGCTTGACGTGTAAGTCTCGCAGTCAAGCTCCCTTGTGCACTTACACTCAACACCTGATTGCCGTCCAGGTTGAGGGAACCTTTGGGCGCCTCCGTTACATTTTAGGAGGCAACCGCCCCAGTTAAACTACCCGCCAGGCACTGTCCCTGAACCCGATAAGGGTTCGAAGTTAGGTGTCCAATACGGTCAGAGTGGTATTTCAACAACGACTCCGCTCTAACTGGCGTTAGAGTTTCACAGTCTCCCACCTATCCTACACAAACAGTACCGAACACCAATACCAAGTTGTAGTGAAGGTCCCGGGGTCTTTTCGTCCTGCCGCGCGTAACGAGCATCTTTACTCGTAGTGCAATTTCGCCGAGTCTATGGTTGAGACAGTTGGGAAGTCGTTACGCCATTCGTGCAGGTCGGAACTTACCCGACAAGGAATTTCGCTACCTTAGGATGGTTATAGTTACCACCGCCGTTTACTGGGGCTTAAATTCTCCGCTTCACCTTACGATTAACGGGTCCTCTTAACCTTCCAGCACCGGGCAGGCGTCAGTCCGTATACATCGTCTTGCGACTTCGCACGGACCTGTGTTTTTAGTAAACAGTCGCTTCCCACTGGTTTCTGCGGCCGGTTCTCGCTCGCAGCGCAAGGCTGTTCACAATAAGCCGGCCCCCCTTCTCCCGAAGTTACGGGGGCATTTTGCCGAGTTCCTTAACCATAGTTATCTCGTACGCCTTGGTATTCTCTACCTGACCACCTGTGTTGGTTTGGGGTACGGGCCATGTATGCGCTCGCTAGAGGCTTTTCTTGGCAGCTGAGGATCACCGAATTCGCCTCAATCGGCTATGCATCACCTCTCAGGAATATGAACGACGGATTTGCCTATCGTTCTCCCTACAGGCTTGCCCCAGTATTACCACTGACTGGTACGGCTACCTTCCTGCGTCACCCCATCGCTTGACTACTACCCACCCGGGTCCCACGCAGCCGACGGTCCTCGCACCCCGAAGGGATTGATAGACCACCATTTGGGTGGTTAGCAGAATGGATTCGTCAGGGACGCTCATACACGGGTACGGGAATATCAACCCGTTGTCCATCGACTACGCCTGTCGGCCTCGCCTTAGGTCCCGACTCACCCTGGGCGGACTGGCCTGGCCCAGGAACCCTTGGTCTTTCGGCGGGCAAGGTTCTCACTTGCCTAATCGCTACTCATGCCTGCATTCTCACTCCTCCATACTCCACCATCGGTCACCCGACAGCTTCTCTGCGTGGAGGACGCTCCCCTACCCAACCTTGCGGTTGCCGCGGCTTCGGCGGTGTGCTTGAGCCCCGCTACATTATCGGCGCACAATCACTTGACCAGTGAGCTATTACGCACTCTTTCAAGGGTGGCTGCTTCTAAGCCAACCTCCTGGTTGTCTTTGCGACTGCACATCCTTTTCCACTTAGCACACGCTTAGGGGCCTTAGCCGGCGATCTGGGCTGTTTCCCTTTCGACGTACGGAGCTTATCCCCCGCCGTCTCACTGCCACGCTATACACCACGGCATTCGGAGTTTGGCTGACGTCAGTAACCTAGTAGGGCCCATCGGCCATCCAGTAGCTCTACCTCCGTGGTGAAACACGTAACGCTGCACCTAAATGCATTTCGGGGAGAACCAGCTATCACGGAGTTTGATTGGCCTTTCACCCCTACCCACAACTCATCCCCTCAGTCTTCAACCTAAGTGGGTTCGGGCCTCCACGCGGTCTTACCCGCGCTTCACCCTGGCCATGGGTAGATCACTCCGCTTCGGGTCCAGAACATGCCACTCAAGCGCCCTATTCAGACTCGCTTTCGCTGCGGCTACCCCACACGGGTTAACCTTGCGACATGTCCCTGACTCGCAGGCTCATTCTTCAAAAGGCACGCCATCACCCCACAAGGAGGCTCTGACGGATTGTAGGCACACGGTTTCAGGTACTATTTCACTCCCCTCCCGGGGTACTTTTCACCATTCCCTCACGGTACTAATCCGCTATCGGTCATCGAGAAGTATTTAGGCTTACCGAGTGGTCTCGGCAGATTCACAGCAGATTTCACGGGCCCGCTGCTACTCGGGAATTGATAAAGGCAGGTGCCGGGTTTTCGCGTACCGGGCTCTCACCGTCTGCGGCAGACCATCCCAGGCCACTTCCGCTAACCACGACACTTTCTAACTGCCCCTCAGCCAGGTAGAGCTGAGAAAATCAATCCCACAACCCCGCACACACAACCCCTACCCGGTTACACATGCATGCGGTTTAGCCTGTTCCGCGTTCGCTCGCCACTACTAGCGGAATCACTTTTGTTTTCTTTTCCTACGGGTACTGAGATGTTTCACTTCCCCGCGTTACCTCCCGCACCCTATATATTCAGATACGGGTAACACGACATAACTCGTGCTGGGTTTCCCCATTCGGAAATCCTCGGATCAACGCTCGGTTGACAGCTCCCCGAGGCATATCGCAGCCTCCCACGTCCTTCATCGGCTCTCGATGCCAAGGCATCCACCATGTGCCCTTAAACACTTACGAACACAAAAACCAAAAGAAAAATTACACATTTTTGACGAACACGCACCACGAGGGCAACGTATCCGTCTAGATGCTCGCAACCACTATTCAATACTCAAATACCACACCCCACCACCAAGATGGAGGGACACCACATCGACCTAAGTCGGCCGAGTGTTGTCTCAGGGCCCAATAGTGTGTCTGGCGATTGTCTGCTGTTGTGCACCCAGCCCCCGTCCACTACAGACGAGAACCCCTCACGGCTCACACCCCACCAATTGGAGTGTTTCTCGTGGTGCTCCTTAGAAAGGAGGTGATCCAGCCGCACCTTCCGGTACGGCTACCTTGTTACGACTTCGTCCCAATCGCCGATCCCACCTTCGACAGCTCCCTCCAAAAGGTTAGGCCACTGGCTTCGGGTGTTACCGACTTTCATGACGTGACGGGCGGTGTGTACAAGGCCCGGGAACGTATTCACCGCAGCGTTGCTGATCTGCGATTACTAGCGACTCCGACTTCACGGGGTCGAGTTGCAGACCCCGATCCGAACTGAGACCGGCTTTAAAAGGATTCGCTTAACCTTACGGCATCGCAGCCCTTTGTACCGGCCATTGTAGCATGTGTGAAGCCCTGGACATAAGGGGCATGATGACTTGACGTCATCCCCACCTTCCTCCGAGTTGACCCCGGCAGTCTCTCACGAGTCCCCACCATTACGTGCTGGCAACATGAGACAAGGGTTGCGCTCGTTGCGGGACTTAACCCAACATCTCACGACACGAGCTGACGACAGCCATGCACCACCTGCACACAGGCCACAAGGGAACCGACATCTCTGCCGGCGTCCTGTGCATGTCAAACCCAGGTAAGGTTCTTCGCGTTGCATCGAATTAATCCACATGCTCCGCCGCTTGTGCGGGCCCCCGTCAATTCCTTTGAGTTTTAGCCTTGCGGCCGTACTCCCCAGGCGGGGTACTTAATGCGTTAGCTACGGCACGGATTCCAAGGAAGGAAACCCACACCTAGTACCCACCGTTTACGGCGTGGACTACCAGGGTATCTAATCCTGTTCGCTCCCCACGCTTTCGCTCCTCAGCGTCAGTTACTGCCCAGAGACCCGCCTTCGCCACCGGTGTTCCTCCTGATATCTGCGCATTCCACCGCTACACCAGGAATTCCAGTCTCCCCTGCAGTACTCCAGTCTGCCCGTATCGCCCGCACGCCGAGGGTTAAGCCCCCGGTTTTCACGAACAACGCGACAAACCACCTACGAGCTCTTTACGCCCAGTAATTCCGGACAACGCTCGCACCCTACGTATTACCGCGGCTGCTGGCACGTAGTTGGCCGGTGCTTCTTCTGCAGGTACCGTCACTTGCGCTTCGTCCCTGCTGAAAGAGGTTTACAACCCGAAGGCCGTCATCCCCCACGCGGCGTCGCTGCATCAGGCTTGCGCCCATTGTGCAATATTCCCCACTGCTGCCTCCCGTAGGAGTCTGGGCCGTATCTCAGTCCCAGTGTGGCCGGACACCCTCTCAGGCCGGCTACCCGTCGTCGCCTTGGTAGGCCATCACCCCACCAACAAGCTGATAGGCCGCGGGCCCATCCCACACCGCAAAAGCTTTCCACCACAAGACATGCGTCTCGTGGTCATATCCGGTATTAGACCCAGTTTCCCAGGCTTATCCCGAAGTGCAGGGCAGATTACCCACGTGTTACTCACCCGTTCGCCACTCGAGTACCCCCGAAGGGGCCTTTCCGTTCGACTTGCATGTGTTAAGCACGCCGCCAGCGTTCGTCCTGAGCCAGGATCAAACTCTCCAAACAAAAACTCCTCGATAAACGAGGCGTATTTCGAATCAGAGAAAATCTGACCTAACAAAAAGACACCAAAAACTGGCATCAAAATAAAACGACCACACCCATCACACGGGGAGTGTTTACGGTGTGGTCAAAAAAACAACAACAAACAAAAACACCAAACACACTATTGAGTTCTCAAACAACACTCTTGCTTGTTTCGCCCGCTTCGGGGCAACCCTGCCAGCTTAATACAATTCCGGCAGAGGCGTCAACCCTCAAATTTCTTGCGATCGTGGTGATCGCTGCGAGGGCAGCCGTGCCAGGTTAGTACCAATCCGGCGAGGGAGTCAAGCCCCGGTCTCGGTCCCCTTCGAGTGGTGACCGCGCCTGTGGGGCACTGACTTTGGTTACTGTACCCGCTCGATCTCCGCTCCCAAAATCGCCAGGTTCTCCACGAACAACGGGTAGCCGCGATCGATGTGAAAGACGTCGTGGACCTCGGTGTCACCGTCGGCGACGAGCCCGGCGAGCACCAGGCCGGCGCCGGCCCGGATGTCCGAACACCAGACCGGTGCGCTGGAAAGTTGCGGCAGTCCCCGCACCACGGCGTGATGGCCGTCGGTGCGCGCGTCGGCGCCGAGCCGGATCATCTCTTCGACGAATCGGAAGCGCGCCTCGAACACGTTCTCCGTGATCATCGAGGTGCCGTCGGCGATCGACGCCAGGGCAATCGCCATCGGTTGCAGGTCCGTCGGAAAACCGGGAAAAGGCAACGTCGCAACGTTCATCGCCTTCGGGCGCTCGTATTGCACCACGCGAAAACTGCTGTCCGTTTGCGTGACGGTGGCACCCGCGTCGTGCAGTTTGTGCAGCACCACCTGAAGATGCGCCGGATCGATACCGCTCACCGAGATGTCGCCACGGGTGATGGCAGCGGCGATCCCCCAGGTGGCGGCGACGATGCGGTCACCGATCACCCGGTGCTCGGTGGGATACAGCCGCGGCACCCCGGTAATCGTCATGGTCGGCGAACCGGCGCCCTCGATCTGCGCGCCCATCTGGTTGAGCATCGTGCAGAGATCGACAACGTCGGGTTCCCGCGCGGCGTTGTGGATCGTGGTGACGCCCTCCGCGACGACCGCGGCCATCAAGATGTTCTCGGTGGCCCCCACCGAGGGAAATTCGAGTTGAATCTCCGCGCCGCGCAACGTATCTGCGTGAGCAACGACACAGCCGTGCTCGATGTTGCACGTCGCGCCCAATTGCCGCAGGCCCGCCTGATGCATGTCCAGTGGCCGCGATCCGATCGCGTCCCCGCCGGGCAGCGCCACCTTGGCCCGCTTGCACCGGCCGACCAGCGGGCCCAGCACACACACCGAGGCGCGGAACTGCCGCACCGCCGCGAAGTCGGCGTCGTACTTGGGCTCGTCGGGTGAGGTGATGCGGGCGACGTCGCCGTCGAGTTCCACGGTGGCGCCCAGCCCGCGCAGCACCTCGGCCATCAACGGCACGTCGAGAATGTCGGGGCAGTTGGTGATCGTGCTGGTGCCTTCGGCCAATAACGTCGCGGCCATCAGCTTGAGCACGCTGTTCTTGGCGCCCCCTACTGCGACTTCGCCGGACAACCGGTTGCCGCCGGTTACCACGAATCGCTCAGCCACCCGCGTCAGTCTAGTGAAGCGGTATCGGCTTGTCAGTCAGCTAACTCACTTCGCCGAGTACGGTTTGTTCATGGCAGTCCATCTGACCCGCATCTATACCCGGACCGGCGACGACGGCACCACGGGATTGAGCGACTTCTCCCGAGTGTCGAAAAACGATCCCCGCCTGGTGGCATACGCGGACTGCGACGAGGCCAACTCCGCGATCGGCGTCGCCATCGCGCTGGGTCAGCCCGACGCCGAACTCGCGGACGTGCTGCGCCAGATCCAAAACGATTTGTTCGACGCCGGCGCCGATCTGTCCACTCCGGTGGTGGAGAACCCGAAATACCCTCCGTTGCGAGTAGTCCAGTCCTACATCGACCGGCTGGAAGGATGGTGCGACAAATACAACGAGCCCCTGCCGGCGCTGAATTCCTTTGTGCTGCCTGGTGGTTCACCGTTGTCAGCACTGTTGCACGTCGCCCGCACCGTGGTGCGCCGCGCCGAGCGGTCGGCTTGGGCCGCAGTCGATTCGGCACCGAACGACGTCAACGTGCTGCCAGCGAAATACCTGAATCGGTTGTCGGATCTACTCTTCATCCTGTCGCGGGTGGCAAACCCCGAGGGTGATGTCCTGTGGAAGCCGGGCGGCGGAGCCTAAACCGATTGAGCCGCTGAACTTTTGGTCAGATGCTGCGACGACGCGCGCGCGGCGACGGTCGGGACTCGAGCCACGACAAAAACGCGGTCAACGCGCCCTGGTCCAGCGCGATTTCGTATCCCGGCCGGCGTTCCTGGGTCGTATCACGCAGTTCCAGCACCACGATCTCGTCGGTCATGATGTCGAACTCATCGCCGCGCGGTGCGCGCCGGGCCACGATCTCGACGCCTCGCCTGCTGAGCCGGCGATCCGGCCAGAGCCGGACACTGGAGAGCCGGTAGAACGCGGCTTCACCTCCGCGATAACGGATCACGCCATGCCGCCAGCCGTGACCTCCGACCGCCGGGATGTCCCGCATGATTCCCGCGGTTCCACCCTGCCGGAGTTTCAGCAGCCGATAGCTCAGCGCCAGGACGGCGGCCCCCAGCACGACGACGAGCACGACCATGCCAACCATGGGCGCGCTCATCGGCGGCTAGTCGATCGCGCCGACGGCGCGCAATCTGGCGCGTCCCCTCGCGGCGGTGCGAGGGTCGTCGGACTCGGAATCCTGCTTGGCGGAGGCCTCGTCGATCTCCGATTCGAACTCGGCGGATTCGGCGAGAATAGTGACGCTCTCCTCGGTCACCGACAAGAACCCGCCATCCACCGCGACGCGCAGATCGTCTTGACCCTCCCGCTCGACGCGCACCATTGCGTCATCGACCAACTGGGCCACCAGCGGGATATGGCGGGGCAGTATGCCGATCTCGCCGCTGGTGGTGCGGGTGAACAGGAACGTCGCTTCCCCCGACCAGATCTTGCGGTCGACGGCGACGATCTCAACGTTCAATTCAGCCATGCCACACCGCCTTTCGATACCTCGGGAGTCTCAATCACAGCTTGGCGCCGAGGCTCTCAGCCTTCTTCGCCAAGTCGTCCAGACCGCCGATCAGGAAGAACGCCTGCTCGGGCACGTGGTCGAAATCGCCCTTGCTCAGCCGGTCGAACGCCTCGATGGTCTCCTTGACCGGGACTGTCGAACCCGGCTGACCGGTGAACTGTTCGGCCGCCATCATGTTCTGCGACAGGAACCGCTCGATGCGCCGGGCCCGGTTGACCAACTGCTTGTCCTCTTCCGACAGTTCGTCGATACCGAGAATCGCGATGATGTCCTGAAGGTCCTTGTACCGCTGCAGGATTCGGATGACTTCCTGCGCCACGCGGTAGTGCTCGTCACCGACGACGCTTGGGTCGAGGATGGTCGAGCTCGACGCCAGCGGGTCCACGGCGGGGAAGATTCCCTTGGAGAAAACCGATCGAGAAAGCTCGGTGGTGGCGTCCAGGTGGGCGAACGTCGTCGCCGGCGCCGGGTCGGTGTAGTCGTCGGCCGGCACGTAGACCGCCTGCATCGACGTAATCGACTTGCCTCGCGTCGAGGTGATGCGCTCCTGCAGCTCGCCCATCTCGTCGGCCAGCGTGGGCTGGTAGCCCACCGCCGACGGCATCCGGCCGAGCAGTGTCGACACCTCCGAGCCGGCCTGGGTGAACCGGAAGATGTTGTCGATGAACAGCAGCACGTCCTTGCCCGCCTCGTCGCGGAACCACTCCGCCATCGTCAGCGCCGACAGCGCGACTCGCATACGAGTGCCAGGCGGCTCGTCCATCTGACCGAAGACGAGCGCGGTGTCCTTGAGCACGTTGGCTTCCTTGAGCTCGACCCAGAGGTCGTTGCCCTCACGGGTGCGCTCCCCCACACCGGCGAACACCGAAGTACCGGAGAAGTTACGGGCGATGCGGTTGATCATCTCCTGGATGAGCACCGTCTTGCCCACGCCCGCGCCGCCGAACAGGGCGATCTTGCCACCACGCACGTACGGAGTGAGGAGGTCCACCACCTTCAGCCCGGTCTCGAGCATCTCGGTGCGGGGTTCGAGGTCCTCGAAAGCGGGTGGCTTGCGGTGAATCGACCAGTGCTCGAAGTCTTCTCCGTAACCCGGCTTGTCCAGGCAGTAACCCAGCGCGTTGAAGACGTGGCCCTTGACGTCCTCACCGACCGGCACGGTGATCGAGTTGCCGGTGTCGGTCACCTCGACGCCACGCACCAGGCCATCGGTGGGCTGCATCGAGATGGTGCGCACCAGGTTGTCGCCGAGGTGGTTCGCCACCTCCAACGTCAAGGTTTTCTTGAGCTCCTCGAACGTGATCTCCGCATGCAGCGCGTTGAACAGTTCGGGGACCGAACCCCGCGGGAACTCGACGTCGACGACCGGCCCGGTCACCCGTACCACGCGGCCGCTGGTGTCCGATTTTGTCGGCTTGTCGGTCTTCTCGGCAGTAGCGCTCATATCTTTTTCGCTTCCTTGTGGGGCTACTTAGCGGCGTCGGCGAGCGCGTTTGCGCCACCGACGATTTCGCTGATTTCCTGGGTGATCTGGGCCTGCCGCTCCCGGTTGGCCTCTAGCGTCAGAGCCTTGATGAGGTCGTCGGCGTTGTCGGTGGCCGATTTCATCGCCCGTTGCCGCGACGCCAGCTCGGATGCCGCGGACTCGAGCATCGACGCGTAAACCCGCGTTGTCAGGTACCGCGGCAGCAGCGCCTCGAACAGCGTCGTTGCGTCGGGCTCGAACGAGTACAGGGTGCGCGGTCCGGGGTCTTCCTCGACATACTCCACGACCAACGGCGCCATCCGGTGGGCGACCGGGGTCTGCGACATCATCGACTTGAACTCCGAATACACGATGTGCAGTTCGTCGACGCCCTGATCGTCGTCATCTCCCGCGCCCTTCATGAACGCATCCACCAAGGTCGAACCGATCTCCGCGGCCTTCTCGTACTGGGGTTGCTCGGAGAAGCCCGACCACGACGCGGCGATGTCCCAGTTCCGGAAGGTGTAGTAGCCCTGCGCCTTTCGGCCCACGGTGTAGAGCACCGGTTCCTTTCCCTCGTCTCGGAGCTGGGCGAAAAGCTGCTCCGAGCGACGGAAGATGCCGGAGTTATGTGCGCCGCACAAACCGCGGTCCGAGGACACCACCAGCACACCGGCCCGTGTCGCTTCCGCACGCTCGACGAGCAACGGATGGTCCAAAGCGGCTTCGCCGGCCAGGGTGGTGAGCATCCGGGTGATCTCGAAGGCGTAGGGCCGGGCGGAATCGAGCCGGTTCTGCGCCTTGGGAAGGCGCGACGTCGCGATCAACTCCTGGGCCTTGGTGATCTTCTTGATCGAGCCCGCGGAGCGGATCCGCCCGCGTAGTTCGCGAAGTGTGGCAGCCATGGTTAGCTACTTCTTGTCCTTCTTGGACTCGCTCTTCGCGTCCTTGTCCTTGGGCTCAGCCTTCTTGACCTTCACCGATTCCTTGTCGTCGTCTTCCTTGGCCTCGGCGTGCTCGTCGGGCACCACCGACCCACCGCCTGTTGCCGCGAAGCCCTTCTTGAAGTGATTGATGGCGTCGGTGAGGGCCTTCTCGTTTTCCTCACTGAGCTTCTTGCTGCTGCGGATGTCTTCGAGGATCTTGTCCTCGGAGGCCCGGATGTGGTCCAGCAGTTCGGTTTCGAATCGCCTGACGTCCTCGACCGGCACCGAGTCCACGTGCCCACCGGTGCCCAGGAACATGGAGACCACTTGCTCTTCGACGGGCAACGGCTGGTTTTGCGGTTGCTTGAGCAGTTCGACCAACCGCGCGCCACGCTCCAACTGCGCCTTCGATGTGGCGTCCAAATCGGAGGCAAAGGCGGCGAAGGATTCCAATTCGCGGTACTGCGACAGGTCCAAACGGAGACTTCCTGCCACCTCTTTCATGGCCTTGATCTGCGCCGCGCCACCGACTCGGGACACCGACACACCGACGTTGATGGCGGGCCGGACGCCCTGGTTGAACAGGTCGGTCTCCAAGAAGCACTGTCCGTCGGTGATCGAGATGACGTTGGTGGGGATGTAGGCCGAGATGTCGTTGGCCTTGGTCTCGATGATCGGCAAACCGGTCAACGAACCGGCACCGAGCTCGTCGGAGAGTTTCCCGCAGCGCTCCAACAGCCGCGAGTGCAGATAGAAGACGTCGCCGGGGTAGGCCTCACGGCCGGGTGGGCGGCGCAACAGCAGCGAAATCGCACGGTACGCCTCGGCCTGCTTGGTCAGGTCGTCGAAGACGATGAGCACGTGCTTGCCCTGATACATCCAGTGCTGAGCAATCGCCGAACCTGCGTACGGCGCAAGCCATTTGAAGCCCGCGGCGTCCGAGGCGGGCGCGGCGACGATGGTGGTGTAGTCCATCGCGCCGCCCTCTTCGAGCGTGCGGCGCACGGACGCGATCGTGGTGCCCTTCTGCCCGATGGCCACGTAGACGCAGCGCACCTGCTTCGTCTCGTCGCCCGTCTCCCAGTTCTGGCGCTGGTTGAGGATGGTGTCGACGCAGACCGTGGTCTTGCCGGTCTTGCGGTCGCCGATGATCAGCTGACGCTGGCCACGCCCGATCGGCGTCATCGCGTCGATGGCCTTGATCCCGGTCTGCAGCGGCTCGCTCACGCTCTGCCGCTGCACCACCGAGGGCGCCTGCAGTTCCAGCGCGCGGCGCGTCTCGGCTGCGATGTCACCACCGCCGTCGATCGGCTGGCCCAGCGGGTTAACCACCCGCCCGAGGAAAGCGTCACCGACGGGGACCGACAGGACCTCGTTGGTGCGCTTGACCTGCTGGCCTTCTTCGATCTTCTCGAAGTCACCGAGGATCACCGTGCCGACGCTGTGCTCGTCGAGGTTGAGTGCGACCCCGAGGACGCCGCCCGGGAACTCGAGCAGTTCCTGGGTCATCACCGACGGCAGACCCTCGACGTGGGCGATGCCGTCTCCGGCATCGATCACGGTGCCGACCTCCTCGCGGGAGGTATCGGAGGTGAAGGAATCTACATACTCTTCGATCGCGCTCTGGATGTCAGCAGCGGATATCGTCAACTCGGCCATAGCTTTTCGTCTTCCTACTTCGGTTATTGCTGACTAGTTCGTGTTCACTCGGGCAGTTGAGCCTCGGCTGCGGTCAGGCGAGACGAGAGCGTCCCGTCGATCACTTCGTCGCCCACGGAGATCAGGAGCCCACCCAGCAGTGCGGGGTCGGTCTGCAGCTGCACGGCCACCGGGTGCCCGTAGATGCGGCTGAGCACCTCGGTCAGGCGAGCGCGCTGAGCATCGCTGGGCTCGGCCGCCGCACTCACCTGCGCGACGACTTCGTTGCGCCGCGCCACCGCCGCTTCGGCCAAGAACGTCACGGCGTCGTCGGCCGATTGACCTCTCAAGAGCTCGATGGTCTGGGACAGCAGTGAATTCGTGATCCGGTTGCTTTGGCCGGTCGCGCTTTGGAGCACGTTGCGTAGCAGCTTGACGCGGCCTTCGGCCGGAGCCCCGTACTCGCCAAGGAGGGTTGCGAGGCGCGGCTGTGCCTCGAGGATCCGGGCAAACCGGAACAACTGGTCTTCGACCTCGTCGACCCGATCCTCGCGCGCGGCGACCTCCAACAGTGCTTGCCGCGCCACGTGTTCGACGGCGTCGATCAGATCCGAGTTGGCCGACCACCGTTCCGAAACGGCGGTCCTCAACACCTCAAGGGTCGGATCGCCGACTTTGCCGGATAGCAGGCGCTCGAGCAACCTGACTCTGGGTGTGGCGTCTTCGGAAGGCAGGGTGAGATACCGCGTGACGACGATTTCGCCGTTCAGCATCTTGGCTACTGAAACCAGTTCAGCCGCCAACTTTTCCAGCCCGGCAGTGTCGAGATCCTTTGCGATGGTGTCGAACCGATCAGTGACACCCTTCAGCGCACGCCGACTGGCCGAGCGCATCTTCGCCAACAAGGGGTACTTGACGTCAGCCGCCGCGGGCGCCATGGCATCGAGCTCGTCCAGGAAGCGATCGACGGTGGACGATTGCTGCTGGGCATCGGCGACGTAGTTGCGCACCAATTCCTCTGCCTGGCGGACAGATTCGTGCCCGAGCTCCAGCCGTAGCTGACGGCTCAGCTGGGCCCGCAACAGCTCGGCCTGGCGCGCACCCTGTGCCTTGATGCGCTCCGCGTCGATCTCGGCCTGGGCGCCTAGCTGTTCGGTAATCCGTTCCGCGTCTACCTTGGCCTCTTCGACGACGCGCTCCGCGTCCGACTTTGCGGCTTCCACAGCCTTGCTGTGGGCGGTCGTCGACTCGGTCAACCGCTCGGCGGCCGCCGCCGAGTCAGCCAACTGCTGGCGCACCGTGTTCTGGCGAGCGGCCATCAAATTGCGCACCGGCGGCACCACGTAGCGCACCACCAACCACACGATGGCCGCGAAGCCGATCAGCTGTCCAATGAACGTCGACATTGATAGTTACCTTGTCGCGGCAGAAGTTGTGACGTCGACGCCGAGGATGCGGCTGGCCAACGTCGCCGACATGGTAGCCACGTTGGCGCGCAAATCCAGTTCCACGGCGTCCCTTTCCCGCTTCAATTGCTCGCCCGTCTGCTGCAAAGTCGCCAGCACCTGCTGCTCGGCGTTTGCGCGCGCGTCGTCAACGACCTTGCGGCCATCCGCGCGGGCTTTGTCCCGGAAGGACGACGCCTGCACTCGGGCTTCTTTCATCGCCTTCTCGTAGTCGGCCTGCGCGGCTTCGAACTGTTCGTTCGCCTTCTTGGTGTCGGTGGCGGTCTTGGCGACCATCATGTCGCGTTCGCGCAACACCTTCATGACCGGCGGCACGACGAACATGCCGATGACGGCCAGCACGATCAAGAAGATCGCCAGCACGAAAAAGAAAGTGCCGTTGGGGACGAGGAAGTTATTGCCCCCCTCGGCTGCTAACTGGCTGGACGCCAGAACGCCGTGGCTCGCGTCACCCATCACTGCGAACTAGCCGACGGGAGTGGCGAAGACGAACAGCGCCATGAAGGCGAGGTTGATGAAGTACGCCGCCTCAACCAGACCGACGGTGATGAAGAACGGCGTGAACAGCCGGCCTTGCGCCTCCGGCTGACGGGCAATACCCGCAACCAGCGCGTTACCGGCAATACCGTCACCGATACCGGCACCGATTGCGCCGCCGCCCATGATGATTCCACCGCCGATGAGAGCAGCGGCAGCGACTTGGGGGTCCAGGGCCATTCTTATCCTCCTTATAACTGGTAGTGGTCTACCAGGCTTCTGTAATGGTGTGTGGCTCAGGCCGATTCATGGTGGTCTCAGTCATGGTGATCTTCGATCTCCATGGCTTGGCTGAAGTACAGGATGGTCAGGATCGAGAAGATAAACGCCTGGATCGCGCCGACGAACAAGTCGAACGCCTTCCAGATCGCGTTGGGCGCCCACATGATGTAGGGCGGGAAGAGCGCGATTAGCGCGACCAGGATGCCGCCGGCGAAGATGTTGCCGAAAAGTCGCAGCGACAACGAGATTGGCTTCGCGAGTTCTTCGACCAGGTTGATCGGTGCGAGGAAAGCCACGTGGCCCTTGAGTACCGCCAACGGGTGCCCGACGATACCGCGACGCCAGATGCCGGCCACGTGGTAGCAGACGAAGACGAAAAGGGCCAGCGCGAGTACGTAATTGATGTCCGCGGCCGCCGAGCTGAGCAACTCGGTGGTGCGTCCGGATTCGTCGGTGTACTGCAGCGGCAGCACCGACAGCCAGTTGGAGATCAGGATGAACACGAAGATGGTGACCGCCAGCGGCAGCACGAACGGCGCGATCCGCATCCCGACGGCGGCCTCGATCTGATCGCGCATCTGGACGGTGATGGCCTCCCAGAACAGCTGCACGCCGCTGGGCACACCGGTCGAGGTGATCTTCGCACGCAGGTAGAAGGCCAGTGCGAGGACGATTACGGCGGCGATCCCGGTCGACAGAATCGTGTCGGTGTTGACGGTCAACCCGAGCCAGGTGGCGTGGGTGTGCTCGCCGACCTCGATTGCGCCCTCGGCCAGGAACCTCGTCTCACTCATCGCAGGTGTTCCCTCTTTCCGTACCTTCGGATGCCGGCTCCACCCAGTCGCCGGCACGCAGCTTCTTCCATACCGGCAGTGCGGTCGAGAGCACCAACACCACCTGGAACAGGGCCAGGCCGAACACCACGCCTAAGCCGGCGGGCCGGAAAATGTAGGCAATGATCAAGCCGATCACGGTGATGATCGCCAGCCGGGTCGCCGAGTTCAGCGCCATCGAGCTTTTCATCGGATGTTCTTTCGCGGTTATCGACGCAACCGAGCGACGCACCAGAAGCGCGTTGAGCAAACCCAGGAGCAATCCGACGCCGAAGAACACCCCGACCATCAAATGACCGGAGAAACCGGCGGCAGCTATCGCGACCGCGGTGATCGCGGCGCAGACCAGGAGGAGCCGGGACGGATTGAATGCAACAGAGGGAAACACCAACGGCGCGTCCTGCGCTGGTGTCGTCACTGCAGCACCTCAATCCGGATTGGTGGAGCGGAAAACTTCCGACCGACTGATCGGTGGCCCGCCGAGCGTATCGCACGTCACAGGGGATTCACTCAAGGGGTAGCTCCCTCTGTCGGTCGTCGATCGGCACTGCCGGAAAACAATCCGGCGGGCCGATTGGCCGGCAACCCTCAAGATTCATTTTGGGGTTCTACCAGCACCGTACCACAAGGTCAGGACTACTACTACTCCTCGTCGTAGTAGTCGTCGCGGCGCCGCAAGAGTGGGATCGCGGTCGCGACGCCGGCAACCACAATCGCCCCCAGCATCACCGCACCGGTATCGCGTGGGTTGAAAAAGATCGTGCTGGCGGCGCCGAACGCGACGATGCCGACCCACAGATAGATGAGCAATACGACCCGGCGATGCGAATGACCGATCTGCAGCAACCGGTGGTGTAGATGCATCTTGTCGGGGCTGAACGCGCTGCGGCCGGCGCGGGTGCGTCGCACGATGGCCAGCAGCAGGTCGAGCATCGGCACGAACATCACCGCGACCACCAGCAGGAACGGCGACAGCAGAGCAAAGACATCGCGGGCGCCGTACGCATTCTGCGAGATCGGCCCGGCCGCGGTGGTGGATGCGGCAGCAAGCATCAGGCCGATCAGCATCGAGCCGGAGTCGCCCATGAAGATCTTGGCCTTGTGGAAGTTGTGCGGCAGGAAGCCAAGACAGGCGCCGGCCAGCACGACAGAGATGACGGCGGGCGGATAGAACAGCACGTCGCCGCCGTGGTCGCGGAGCAGACCGACCGAGAACACGCAGATCGCCATCGCGGTGATGAGCCCCAGCCCGGCCGCCAGCCCGTCGAGTCCGTCGACGAAATTCATCGCGTTGACGATCGACACCGTCAGCGCCAGCGTCAGCAGGATCGACGACGCCTGGTCCAGCACGATGGTGCCGACACCCCCGAACGGGATGTAGAGGACGCTCCAGGCAACGCCCATCGTGACCAGCACGCTGGCGGCGGTGATCTGGCCGGCGAATTTCGTCAGGGCGTCCAGGCCCCAGCGGTCGTCGATCAGTCCGATGCCCATGATCACCGCGCCCGCCACCATCACCGCGGGCATACCGGTGGAGTAGACGAAACCGCGGGTGAGCGCGGGCAGCTGGGATGCCAAGAAGACGGCGGACGCGACGCCGACGAACATCGCCAGCCCGCCCATGCGTGGTGTCGGCGTCACGTGCACATCGCGTTCGCGCGGATAGGCGACCGCTCCCAGGCGAGTGGCCAGCACCCGCACCGGTCCGGTCACGAAGTAGGTGATGATCGCGGCGGTCAGGCCGACCAGCGCCAGCTCACGCAGCGGAACCCCGGCGCCGCGATCGGACAGGGCGTGCATACCAGCGGCAAGACTGACGAGATTGCTGGCTGGGTCGCTAGACACCACGAGACCGTACGCCACCTTTCTGAGGCCGCCGGCCTCGCTTCGTTGCCGCCGCTAGGCGATCAACCGTCCCGGGTCCATGCCGAGCACTTCCGCGATCCGCTCGGCACTCACCGGCCCGGCGCGCAGCAGGCGCGGGGTATCGCCGGTCAGGTCGACGATCGTCGAGGCGGCCTGCTGTTCGGAGGGTCCCGCGTCGAGGTAGACGTCGACGAGATCGCCGAGTTGGTCGCGTGCCTCGCCGGCGTTCACCGCGGGAGGGCGACCGGAGACGTTGGCACTGGATACCGCCATCGGACCGACCTCGCGCAGCAACTCGATGGCGACCGGGTGCAGCGGCATCCGGAGCATCACGGTGCCGCGGGCATCGCCGAGATCCCACTGCAGCGACGGCGCTTGCGCCACAACCAGACTCAGCGCGCCGGGCCAGAAGGCGCGGATCAGTTCGCGGGCCCCGTCCGGCACCGTGTAGACCAGGCCCTCGATGGTGTGCCAGGAACCGACCAGCACACCGACCGGCATGTCGCGGCCGCGCCCCTTCGCCGCCACCAGTGCGGCCACCGCGGTGTTGTCGAACGCGTCGGCGCCGATGCCGTACACGGTGTCCGTCGGCATCACAACCAGTCGCCCGCCCTTGAGCGCGCCCACCGCCGAGGCGATTCCGGACGAACGCTGTTCGGGTTCAGCACAATTGAATACCTCAGTCACAAGCGCCGCTCCTACTGGCAGTCACGAATCTTGGCCGGCCGGTGAGATCGTGGCGCGCCCGAATGTCGCCGAAAAGTCCGGTGCGCTCGATCAACTCGACTGTCCGCGACGACGTGGTGTCATCGTGCTCGACGGCGAACAGGCCGCCGGGACGCAGCCAGCGTCGGGCCAGGTCCACCACCGCGTCAATCACCGTCATCCCGTCCGGACCCCCGAACACTGCGTGTGATGGATCATGTTGGGCGACTTCGGGATCCAGCTCGACACCGTCCGGAACGTAGGGAGGGTTGGCCACCACCAGGTCGACTCGTCCGTCAAGCTCGGGTAGCAGGCGTGGGGCGGTGACGTCGGCGCGGACCAGCTCCACCGCGGTGCCCTCGACGTTGCGGCGCGCATAGTCCAGGGCCGTGTCGGAGTCGTCGACGGCGAGGACCCGCGCCGCCGGCCAGTGCCGGGACAGCGTCACCGCCAACGCACCGGATCCGGTGCACAAATCCACGATCACCGGCGCCGCGGCCAGGCGCTGCGCGGTGGCCCATTCCAAAATGGCCTCGGTCTCCGGGCGCGGGATGAAGACGCCGGGGCCGACGTGCAGCACGACCGGCCCGAATGCCGCGGTCCCGGTGAGGTGCTGCAACGGTATTCGCCGCGAACGCGCGGCGACCATGTCGCGATATCGGACCAAGAACTCGTCGTCGATCGACTCGATCAGGGTCAGTCGCCCACGCTCGGCACCCGCCACGTGAGCGGCTAATTCCTCGGCATCCCAACGCGCAGAATCGATTCCGGCTTCGGCGAGCACCGCCGCAGCAGAGTCGATTGCGCGCCGCAACACGGTCATGCCTGTTGCAGCCGGGCCTGTTTGTCGGCGGCGCCCAATGCGTCGAACAGCGCATCCAGGTCGCCGTCGAGAACCTGGTCGAGATTGTGCGACTTGAAACCGATTCGGTGATCAGTGATCCGGTTCTCGGGGAAGTTGTAGGTGCGAATCCGTTCGCTGCGATCCACGGTGCGGATCTGGCTGGCCCGGTCCGCCGACGCGTCGGCCTGCGCCTGCTCCTCGGCGAGCGCCTGCAAACGGGCGGCCAGCACCTGCATTGCCCGAATCTTGTTCTGCAGCTGCGATCGTTCATTTTGGCAGGTGACGACAATTCCGGTGGGCAAGTGGGTGATTCGCACCGCCGAGTCGGTGGTGTTGACGCCCTGCCCGCCCTTGCCGGACGAGCGGTAGACGTCGATGCGTAGATCCGACTCGTCGATCTGCACCTCGCCGACTTCCTCGGGTTCAGGGTAGATCAGCACGCCCGCCGCCGAAGTATGCACGCGGCCTTGTGATTCCGTTACCGGCACGCGCTGCACCCGGTGCACCCCGCCCTCGAACTTCAACCGGGACCATACCCCGTCGACCGAGTCGCCCTTGCTGGCGATCGCAAGCGTCGCATCCTTGTAGCCGCCGAGGTCGGAGGTGGTTTCGCCCAGCATCGTGACGGTCCAGCCATGCCGCTCGGCATAGCGGATGTACATCCGGGCCAAATCGGCGGCGAACAATGCCGATTCCTCGCCGCCCTCACCGGATTTGACTTCGAGCACGACGTCGTCGGCGTCGTGCGGATCGCGCGGTGCCAGCATGTCGGTGAGCTGGGTGTCCAGTTCGGCCACGCGCGCTTCGAGTTCGACGACCTCGTCGGCGAACGAATCGTCGTCGGCGGCCAGTTCGCGGGCCGTCTCCAGGTCGCCGCGCGCCGCCTCCAGCTTGCGGTGTGTCGCGACAATCGGGGCCAGGCGGGCGAATCGCCGGCCGGCCTTGCGCGCCTCGTCGGGATTGCTGTGCAGCTCGGGGTCGGCCAGTCGCTGCTCCAGTTCGGCGTGTTCGGCGAGCAGCACGTCAATCGTCTGTACCGGCTGCGTCATCACACACCTCCTCCCCCGTTGTTTACCGCAAACGCGAACCGACGCCCGGCCTGCGCAGTTTCGTGCACAGTTCGGGCGTCGGCAAGGCAGCTATTTGTCGGCCGATTCCTTGTCGGCTCCGGCCTTGCGCTTTCCGTAACGCTTCTCGAAGCGCGCCACGCGGCCACCGCTGTCCAGGATCTTCTGCTTGCCCGTGTAGAACGGGTGGCATTGCGAGCAAACCTCGACGGTGATGTGCCCGCCGTCTTTGGTGCTGCGCGTCTGGAACGTGTTGCCGCATCCGCAGAGCACGGTGGTCTCCCCGTAGGCGGGATGAATGTCAGCCTTCATGATGTCCTCTTCGATCGTTGTCGCCCTGGTCCCCCGCAGGGATCCGGCCGTCGGGCGTGAACTCAGAACCTGAAGCGGCTCCGGGCAGTCGACGCTCGATTATGCCAGGTCAACTACCTTCTCCCCAAACACCGAGATGCGCCCGCACATTCCCGGCGCCAGAGTGCGGCCCGCCATCGCGGATCAGCGCTGTGTGTAGGCCCTGGCTTGCCCGTTTCGCGTCCACAGCAGGCCACCCCCGGGGGCCGTACCGAGCGCTTTCAGCTCCCGTTTGAGGATCTTGTTCGTTGCCGTGGCCGGCAGCCGGTCGGTGAGCCAGACATACCGCGGCCACGCCTTGACCGACAAATCGGGCTGACCAGCCAAAAACCGCACGAACTCCTCGGGCGTCAGCTCGGCGTCGTCTTGCAGGACAATCGCCGCCATCACCTGGTCGCCGACGTTTTCGTCCGGGACCGCGTAGACCGCCACCTGGCTAATCGGCGTCAGCCGTTCCAGGATCCGCTCGATGGGCGCGGTCGTCATGTTCTCGCCGTCGACGCGCAGCCAGTCACCGCTGCGACCGGCGAAGTAGATCCACCCGTCGGCGTCCCGATAGGCCAGGTCACCCGACCAGAACATGCCGCTACGAAGGCGTGCGCCGGTGGCCTCGGGGTCGTTGTAGTAGCCGGCGAACAATCCCGGGCCGTTGGTGTTGACCAGCTCCCCGATCGCCTCGTCGGGATTGGTGAGGGCGCCGTCGTCGCCGAACGTGGCGATCGCGCATTCGGTCCCCGTCTCGGGGCTGTAAATCGCGATACCGGGCAGACCCTTGCCCAACGACCCCGGCGGGCAGCCGTCTTCCGGATAGATGTAGATCCCGCCCTCGGTCGAGCCGAAACCGTCAAAGACCGTGCAGCCGAATCGCCTACTGAATTCCGCGATGTCGCGCGCGCTGGCCTCGTTGCCCACCGCCACCCGCAGCGGGTTGTCGCTATCGTCGGGCCGCTCGGGCGTGGCGAGCACGTAGGCGAGCGGCTTGCCGACGTAGTTCATCAACGTGGCCCCGTACCTGCGCAGGTCGGGAAGCAGGCGAGACGCCGAGAACGCCGCCGGGGCCATCGCCGCACCGGTAGTGACCGCCACGCTCCACCCGACGAGCAGCGCGTTGGAGTGAAACAGCGGCATCGGCATGTAGCAGACGTCGGAAGCGCCGAGATCGAACCGTTCGACCAGTGAGGCACCGGCGAACAGCACAACGAGATGAGGGATCTGCACCGCCTTCGGGTCGCCGCTGGTACCCGAGGTGAACATCATCATGAAGGTGTCGGTGGGCCCGACCTCGCGATGGGGGCTCAGCGGCCCGGCTCGGGCCAGCAGCTTTGACCAGGGCTCAGTCGACACATCGAACACCCGCACGCCGGGCAAGTCCAGGCCTTCCAGCAGGCCCAGGTGGGCCGGATCGGTGAGCAGGATCTGGCAGTCGGCCCGCAAGATATCCCTGGCCAGCGCGGCGCCGCCGCGGGTGTCGTTGATTCCGCACAGCACATACCCGCCCAGCGCGGCGGCCGCCATCGCAGTGAGCATCTCGGGGGTGTTGCCCAACAGCGCGCCGACGTGCAGCGGGCGATCCGGATCGGCGGTGCCGATCAGCGCGGCGGCGTTGGCGCCGGCATCGGCGAGGTGTTCCCGCCAGGTCCAGACCCGCTCGCCGAACTTCAGGGCAGGCGCGTCTTGGTCCAAACGCTCACGAAGCAACTGCTGAAGCGTCTCCGCCACAGCTTGCGACGCTAGTCGTTGTCCATATTCCCCGGGGTCGTCTTGGACACCTGGACCAGGAATTCGTAGTTGGTCTTGGTCTTGCGCAGCTGCGACATCAGCAAGTCGATGGCCTGGTGGGAATCCAGCCCCGACAGCACGCGGCGCAGCTTGTGCACAATGCCGAACTCGTCGGGCGAGAGCAGCAATTCGTCCTTGCGAGTACCGGACGGGTTGACGTCGACCGCCGGGAAGACCCGCCGTTCGGAGATCTTGCGGTCCAGCTTGAGCTCGGCGTTACCGGTGCCCTTGAACTCCTCGAAGATGACCGTGTCACCGGTGGATCCGGTTTCGACCATCGCCGTGGCGATGATGGTCAGCGATCCGCCTTCTTCGATGTTGCGCGCCGCGCCGAGGAATCGCTTCGGCGGGTACAGCGCGGTGGAGTCGACACCACCGGACAGGATCCGGCCCGACGCGGGTGACGCGTTGTTGTACGCGCGGCCCAGGCGGGTGATCGAGTCGAGCAGCACCACGACGTCTTTGCCCTGCTCGACGAGCCGCTTGGCGCGTTCGATGGCCAGCTCGGCGACGGACGTGTGGTCTGACGGCGGCCGGTCGAAGGTCGAGGCGATGACCTCGCCCTTCACCGAACGCTGCATGTCGGTGACCTCTTCAGGGCGCTCGTCGACGAGCACGACCATCAGGTGGCATTCCGGGTTGTTCTTGGTGATGGCGTTGGCGATGTCCTGCAGGATCGTCGTCTTGCCGGCCTTGGGCGGCGACACGATCAGGGCCCGCTGCCCCTTACCGATCGGCATGATCAGGTCGATGACCCGCGTGGTCAGCCGGTCGGGAGTGGTTTCCAGACGCAGCCGCTCGTTGGGGTACAGGGGCGTCAATTTCTGGAAGTCGGGACGCTTCTTGACGTCTTCGACGGGTCCACCGTTGACGCTGTCCAATCGGACCAGCGGGTTGAACTTCTGCCGCTGGTTGGGCTGCTCGCCCTCCTTGGGCACCCGCACCGCGCCGGTGACCGCGTCACCGCGGCGCAGGCCGTTCTTGCGCACCATATTCATGGACACGTAGACGTCGTGCGGACCGGCTAGGTAACCGGACGTACGCACGAAGGCGTAATTGTCGAGGACGTCAAGAATGCCGGCTACCGGCTGGACGACGTCGTCCTCCCGCAGTTCGGTGTCGCCACCGCCCCCTTCGCCGGAGCGTTCGCCGCGACGCCGGCGGTCGCGGAACCGGCGACCGCGCCGGCCCCCACGGCCCTCGCCGTCGTCGTCTTGCTGATTCGAGCCGCCGCGATTCTGCTGGCCACCCGAGCCTTGATCGGCGTTCTGGTCGCCCGCATCCGATCCGCGGTCGTCGGTCTTGGATTCTCTTTGGCCGCCGTCGCGCCGCTCGGCTTGGCCGCCGTCACGCTTGTCGGCCTCGCGAGGGGCGGTGCCGTTGCGGTTCTGCGGGCCCTCGCCGGCCGTCTCATCGGCGGCACGGTCAGCCGATCCCGCTTCGCGAGAGGCGCCCCGTCGTTCCCGACGCTGACCCCCCTCGGTCGCCGAATCCTTCTGTTCCCCTTGAGCAGTCGGTTCTTCGTCGGCAGTTTTCTGTTGGTTCTTGTCCTGTTCGGACTTGCCGGCGTCTTCGGTTGGGGCGGCGGCGGATGTGCCGTTGGCCTGTGCTGCCCTGATTTCCTTGATCGCCGCAATGAGTTCGTTCTTGCGCATCCCCGACGTCCCCTTGACGCCGGCCTGATTAGCCAGCGCACGCAACTCGGGCAGCACCATGGTGGACAGGGAGCCGGCCGAGACGTTGGTTTTCACGTCGGGAGTGTCTGTAATCACGGCGTTCGACAGCTGATTGCTGTCGGTGCTTTCGTCAGCCGTGAACAGGTCCGTATCAGTCACGGATTTCCTTTCTTCCCTCGCTGATCACGTCATACGAGGGGTTCGTTGCATTCAGCTAAATTGCCGAGTGCGCCCAAAAATCGACTCTGCAACGGTGATCGCCTGGATGGGCGGAGAAAACGGCGAACCTCGTCCACGAGAAGAATTGGTGTTGTACCAGCGGCAAGGCAGTATGTATGCAGATGCAGATGACTGCGATTGCTGGACGATGCCGAGAATAGCCCGCATCTGTGCTTGAAGCAAGCAAACCCTCCGGCGAGCCTGTGGATTAACCAGCGACTGTCAGACCCGGGCTCCAGCGAGCGCCTTCGCCGGCTGTCATCTCGGTAATGGTGAATCCATTGGCAACGCCGCAGTCCAACGCTTCCGACGGCAACTCCGGCTCGGTGGTCAATGCAATAACTGAGGGACCCGCCCCCGAAAGCGTCGCTGACACGTTAAGACGTCGCAGCAGTCGCAGATATTCCGCCGACGCCGGCATGGCGGGGGCCCGTTGCGGCTGATGAAGCACGTCTTCGGTGGCCGCCATCAGCAGATCCGGGCGTTCGGTCAGGGCGACCACCAGCAATGCGGCGCGGCTGACGTTGAATCGGGCGTCCTCGTGGCTGACCTGGGCGGGCAGCAGCACCCGCGTCTCGGCGGTCGACGAGCGCTCTTCGGGGATCGCGCAGAACAGCCGGATATCGGGGTGCAGCGTCAGCGGGACGGCCGAGTAGGCGGGCCCGTCGCCACCGGGTTCGGTCCACGACACCACCGCACCGCCCAGCACCGCCGCGGCAGCGTTGTCGGGATGGCCCTCGAACTCCGACGCCAACTGGATCAGCTGCGCTTCGCTGAACGGGCCCGAATCCGTCTGTGCAACAAGGCCATTGACCGCAGCGAGGCCGCTCACCACCGCGGCCGCGGATGAGCCGAGACCGCGAGAATGCGGAATGGCGTTGCGACAGCGCACCACCATGCCGGGCGCGCTGACGCCGGCGGCCTGCAGCCCGCGCTCGATAGCGCGCACCACCAGATGCTCGGGGCCCAGCGGCACCTGGCCGGCGCCCTCGCCCTCGACCTGCACAACCAAGCCGGAATCGGTTGTCTCCAGGACGATCTCGTCGTACAGACTCAATGCGAGACCGATGCTGTCGAAACCCGGGCCAAGGTTGGCGCTGGACGCCGACACCACGGCGCTGGCCACCAGCCCGGCGGGCAGCATCTGATTCACCGGCAAGCACTCACTAGGCCAGCCCCAACTTCTCGACGACGAGTACCGGATCTACCGGCAGCGGCGACACACTCGGCATATCCTTCAGCGCCGTGTCGGGATCCTTGAGGCCGTTGCCGGTCACCGTGCACACCACGGTCGATCCGCGGGGCACCCAACCGTCTTCGACGGACTTGAGCAGACCCGCAATGCTGGCCGCGGACGCGGGCTCGACGAACACGCCTTCGGATTGGGCCACCAGATGGTAGGCCGCCAGGATCTCCTCGTCGGTCGCGGCCAGGAATCGTCCGTTGGACTGTTCCTGGGCCGCAACGGCCGACGTCCACGACGCCGGTGACCCGATGCGGATCGCGGTCGCGATGGTCTCGGGGTTGGGCACCGGCTTGCCGTGTACCAGTGGCGCCGCCCCGGCCGCCTGGGTGCCCAGCATGCGGGGCAGCTTCTCGAACACGCCCTCCTGGTGGTACTCGGTGTAGCCCTTCCAGTACGCGGTGATGTTCCCGGCGTTGCCGACGGGCAGCGAATGAATGTCCGGCGCGGTGCCCAGCGCGTCCACGATCTCGAACGCTGCCGTTTTCTGCCCCTCGATACGCACCGGGTTGACCGAGTTCACCAACGAGATCGTCGGGAAGTCGGCGGCCATCTTGCGGGCCAGCTCCAGGCAGTCGTCGAAGTTGCCGTCGATCTGAATGATCTTGGCGCCGTGCATAACCGCCTGCGCGAGCTTGCCCATCGCGATCTTGCCCTGGGGTATCAGCACCGCGCAGGTAATGCCGGCGCGCGCGGCGTAAGCCGCCGCGGACGCCGAGGTGTTTCCGGTCGAGGCGCACAGTACCGCCTGCTGCCCGCGGGCCACCGCGTCGGTGACCGCCATCGTCATGCCCCGGTCTTTGAAAGAGCCGGTGGGGTTGAGTCCTTCGACCTTCAGGTGGACCGTGCAGCCGGTCTTCTCCGAGAGCCGGGTCGCGGGGATCAGCGGGGTGCCACCCTCCAGCAGGGTGATCGGCGTCCAGTCGGCGCCGACCGGCAACCGGTCGCGATAGGCGGCGATCAGACCCGGCCAGGGTGTGTGGACGGCGGTTCGCGGCACGCTCATATGCTGGTTCCTTCCAATCTCAGCACGCTTGCCACACTCTGCACGACATCCAAATCGGCTAGCGCATCAACGGTTTCGGAGAGTGCGGCATCGGTGGCACTGTGCGTGACCACCACGATGCGGGCCCCCACCCGTCGCCCGCCTTCGTCCGCGACACCTTCCTGACGAACCTCGGCGATGCTGACCTCGCGCTTGGCGAATTCGGCTGCCACCGACGACAACACACCGGGCTTGTCCGCGACGTTCATGCTGACGTAGTAGCGGGTGGAGATGAAACCCATTGGTGCAATCGGTAATTGGGCGTACTTGGATTCCTTCGGCCCGCGGCTGCCCAGCACCCGGTTGCGCGCGGCCATCACCAGGTCACCGGTGACCGCCGACGCGGTGGGCGCGCCGCCGGCGCCTTGGCCGTAGAACATCAGCCGGCCCGCCGCCTCGGCCTCCACCACCACGGCGTTGAACGCCCCGTTGACGGTGGCCAGCGGATGTGCCAGCGGTACCAGTGCCGGGTAGACGCGGGCCGAGACCCGTTGCTGGCCATCATCGGTAGTAATACGTTCGCAGATGGACAGCAGCTTGATGGTGCAGCCCAACGCATGAGCGGACGCGAAATCGGCCGGGGTGATCTTGGTGATGCCTTCGCGATAGACGTCGTCGGCGGTCACCCGGGTGTGGAAGGCGATGGATGCCAGGATCGCGGCCTTGGCCGCGGCGTCGTAGCCCTCGACATCCGCGGTGGGGTCGGCCTCGGCGTAACCCAGCGCGCTCGCGTCGGCCAGGGCGCTGTCGTAATCGGTGCCGGTGCTGTCCATCGCGGAAAGGATGTAGTTGGTGGTGCCGTTGACGATGCCGGCCACCCGCACCACGGTGTCACCGGCCAGCGACTGGGTGAGCGGGCGGATGACCGGGATCGCGCCCGCGACCGCCGCCTCGAAATACAAGTCGACATGCGCATTTTCGGCGGCCTGTGCCAGTTCTCCGGTCGACGTGGCCAACAACGCCTTGTTGGCGGTGACGACGGACTTGCCATGCTCGAGCGCGGCCAGGATCGCCTTGCGCGACGGCTCGACCGGCCCCATCAATTCGACGACGATGTCGACGTCTTCCCGCGACACGAGTTCTTCGATGTTGTCGGTGAGCAGCTCGACCGGGACACCGCGATCGGCTGCGACGCGCCGGACCCCGATGCCGCGCAGGGCAAGAGGCGCGCCGACCCGGGCGGCGAGATCGTCCGCGCTCTCCGCGATGATGCGGACCACTTCGCTGCCGACGTTGCCGCACCCGAGTACCGCCACGCCGACTGGCTTTCCGTTACCGGACACAGTTCACCTCACTTCCAGACTCAGCAGATCGTCGACCGTCTCCCGGCGCAGGATCAGGCGAGCCCGTCCATCGCGCACCGCTACCACGGCGGGCCGGCAGATCATGTTGTAGCGACTCGACAGCGAATAGCAGTAGGCACCGGTCGCGGCGACCCCCAGCAGGTCACCCGGGCCCAGGTCGCCGGGCACCCAGGTGTCGCGGACGACGATATCGCCGCTCTCGCAGTGCTTTCCGACGATGCGAGCCAGCGCTGCGGGTGCGTCGCTGACCCTCGACACCAGTCGGGCGTCGTATTGCGCGTCGTAGAGTGCGGTGCGGATGTTGTCGCTCATGCCGCCGTCGACGCTGACGTAGCGCCGGATTGCCGTCGTGCTGACCTCGACGTCCTTGACGGTGCCGACCTCGTAGAGCGTGATGGTCCCGGGTCCGGCGATGGCCCGTCCGGGCTCGACCACCAGCCGGGGCGTGGGCAGACCCACGGCCGCGGATTCGTTGCCGATGATCGTGCTGAGCTTGGCCGCCAGCTCGGCCATCGGGGGCGGATCGTCGGAGGCCAGGTACGAGATGCCAAGGCCGCCACCGAGATCCACGGTCGAGATCTGCGCGGTCATCTCCACCCCGAACCGGCCGACGACCTCCTGCAGCAGGCCGAGGACCCGGCGCGCGGCCAGCTCGAAACCGGCGACGTCGAAGATCTGCGAACCGATGTGGCTGTGCAACCCGACCAGCCGCAGGTGATCGGTCGCGAATACCCGCTCCACCGCCGCCATTGCCGCGCCGCCGGCGACCGACAAGCCGAACTTCTGGTCCTCGTGCGCGGTGGAGATGAACTCGTGGGTGTGCGCCTCGACGCCGACGGTGAGGCGGACGAAGACATCCTGGACGACGCCGGCCTCACCCGCGATGGTTTCCAGACGCTCGATTTCCGTCATCGAGTCCACCACGATGTGGCCAACCCCGGCCTTGACCGCGGCTGTCAACTCCGCGACGGATTTGTTGTTGCCGTGAAAGGTAATTCGCTCCGGCGGGAAGTTGGCGTGCAGTGCAACCGCCAGCTCTCCCCCGGTGCAGACGTCGAGGCAGAGGCCCTCTTCGTCGATCCAGCACGCAATCTCGCTGCACAGGAACGCTTTAGCGGCGTAGTGGACGTTGGCACCACCACCGAACGCCGCCGCGATCTCCCGGCAGCGGGACCGGAAGTCGTCCTCGTCGATGACGAACAGCGGAGTTCCGTATTCCTGGGCAAGGTCGGTCACGGGAATTCCGGCGATGACGGCCACACCGGCATCGTTGCGAACCATGTTGAGCGGCCACACATTCGGCGCCAACAGCAGCAGCTCCTCCGGGGACTGCGGCCGCGGCGGGCTGTCCGCGTGACGGATCTCTTCGGCGTGCCGGGGACCGGCGGGATGGACGTTCACATTCTCTCCGGGGCGCTGACGCCGAGTATTGCCAGTCCGTTGGCGATGACCCGGCGGGTGGCCTGGCACAGCGCCAGCCGGGCGACGTGCAGGTCCGTGGGTTGTTCGTCGCCCTGGGGCAATACCCGGCACGAGTCGTAGAACCGATGGTAGTCACCGGCCAGGTCCTCCAGGTAACGGCAGATCCGGTGGGGTTCGCGCAGGGACGCGGCGGTGTCGAGCACCCGCGGGAACTCCCCGATGGTGCGCAGCAGCGTGCCCTCCTTGTCGTGGCTCAGCAACTCGAGATGCCCGGTGTCGGGGATCAGGCCGAGCTCGGCGGCGTTGCGGGCCAGCGCCGAGAGCCGGGCATGCGCGTATTGCACGTAATAGACCGGGTTTTCATTCGACGCCGAGGACCACAACGCCAGGTCGATGTCGATCGCGGTGTCCACCGACGAACGGATCAGGCTGTAGCGCGCGGCGTCGACGCCCAGGGCGTCGACCAGGTCGTCGAGCGTGATCACGGTGCCGGCGCGCTTGCTCATCCGGACCGGCTGGCCGTCGCGGACCAGGTTGACCATCTGTCCGATGAGCACCTCGACGGTGGCCGGGTCTTCGCCGAAGGCAGCCGCGGCGGCCTTGAGCCGGGCGATGTAGCCGTGGTGATCGGCGCCGAGCATGTAGATGCACAGGTCGAAACCGCGCTGCCGCTTGTCCAGGTAGTACGCCAGGTCTCCCGCGATGTAGGCGGGTTTGCCGTCGCTCTTGATCACGACGCGGTCCTTGTCGTCACCAAAAGCGCTGCTGCGCAACCAGCTTGCGCCATCCTTCTCGTAAATGTTGCCGGACGCGCGCAGCCGGGCGATGGCCTCGTCGACGCGGCCGCTGGTGTGCATCGAGTCCTCGTGCGTGTACACGTCGAAGTCGGTGCCGAATTCGTGCAGCGTCTCCTTGATGTGGGTGAACATCAGGTCGACGCCGATCTCGCGGAAGGTCTCGTGCATATCGGCGTCCGGCAGGCTCAACGCGTCGGGCGCCTTCTGCAGCACCTGCGCGGCGATGTCGTTGATGTAGGTGCCGGCGTAGCCGTCTTCCGGGGTGGGCTCGCCCTTGGCCGCGGCGATCAACGAGTTGGCGAATCGGTCGATCTGCGCGCCGTGGTCGTTGAAGTAGTACTCGCGCGTCACGTCGGCGCCCTGTGTCGTCAACAGCCGGCCCAAGGCGTCGCCGACGGCGGCCCAGCGGGTGCCACCGATGTGGATCGGGCCGGTCGGGTTGGCCGAGACGAATTCCAGGTTGATCTTGCGCCCGGCCAGCGAGTCGGAGTACCCGAAGCGGGCGCCGGCGTCGATGACATCGTTGACGACCTTGGCCTGCGCCGACGCCGCGAGGCGCAGGTTGATGAAGCCGGGTCCGGCCACTTCCGCCGAGGAGACACCGTCGGCTTGGGCCAGCGCCTCGGCGAGCCATCCGGCCAGCTCACGCGGGTTGGCACCGACCTTCTTGCCCAGCTGCATCGCCAGGTTGCTCGCGTAATCGCCGTGCTCGGGATTGCGCGGGCGCTCCACGGTGACCGTCCCCGGTAGCGCGGAGACGTCGAGGCCATGCTCGGCAAGCACCGCGGATGCGGTGACTTTGAGCAGCTCAGCCAGGTCAGCGGGGGTCACGAGCGTCCATCCTATTGGTTAGTGCGCCTACGCCCCGAATCCATTGCGATGTCAGCGCAGCCACCTCGATGCGTTAGTCTGTCGGGGCCCATTGGCGCAGTATTGACATCGTGCGCCCCCGTAGCTCAGGGGATAGAGCGTCTGCCTCCGGAGCAGAAGGCCGCAGGTTCGAATCCTGCCGGGGGCACCACGCTGCCGGGGGCACCCACCAAAAATCCCGGCTTCACGGCCAGTATGTGGAACTTCAGGCACCCGTTTGCACACCCCGTGCGCTCTTCGCCGAAGCCCCGGAGATCGACGCAGCAAAGCGTCGCCTATGCCACGATCGGTCTCCGACCGTCCCAAGTGCTGAGCAGTGACAAGAGCAGCGGTTTGTTGCGGGGAGCGGACAACAGCGACTGGGCGCTCGACAGGAACGCGTAGACATACCAACGCGTTCAAGCGATTTAGCGGTCTCACACCGAGCGCCTACCGGCTGGGCCCGGGGCCGCGATCGACATGATCATGAAGTCGATGGAAGCAAGTGCCTCCGCGCGGGCGGCCTCGACATCGACCGCATTCGCGACGAACAGTGCCGCCTCGTTTGTTGCGGCGATGATCAGCCGCGCGGTCATGCGGGTCGAGGGCAGCGGTCGCACCTCTTTTGCGGCGACGCCGCGCTGCAGCAGATGATCCAGGACGTCGAGCGTGTAGCGGTCGTCAATCTGATGCCACCGCGTGAAGCCGAGCACCGACAGCGCGTCGGTCAGCACGACCTGCCGGATGTAGGGATCCGTGCACCAATCCAACAGGTTGCGCGCCGACACCCGCATGATCTCCAGCGGGGACGATATCCCGGTACTCCATTCTCTGGCCCGGCGAACGCCCTCCTCCTCGAAGTCGGTGAGCAGCGCCTCGAGGACCGCCGCCTTGTCCGAGAAGTGGTGGTAGAAGGCCCCTTTGCTGGATTCGGCGCGAGCCAGGATCGTGTCGACGCTGCAGCCCTGATAGCCGTGCTCGGTGAACAACTCGCGGGCGGCCGCGAGGATCGCCGTGCGGGTCGCGGCGCGGCGATCTGCCTGGGTTCGTCTCGTCACCCGCCGGGGCTCCGGTCTTCATGACCGCTCCGTCCATTCGGCCACGCCACAAGATACAGACTACTAGTCTGTATCTAGCTACGGCGGAATGAGGTCTCCTGTGTCCCTGATCGACATGTTCGGGCTTGCCAGCGGGATCTTCTGGATCCTCACCTACGCGTGCGTGATACGGCAGGGCCTGCTCGACCGCAGCTACGCGATGCCCTTTCTCGCGTTGGCAATGAACATCACCTGGGAGTTCCTGTTCACGTTCATCTACCCGTCGGTCGGCGGGATGTTGCAGGAGGTCATCAACGCGATCTGGTTCGCCGCCGATATCGCCATTCTCGCGGTCTTCGTGAAGTACTGGCGCTCCGACTACCCGAAAAACCTGCCCCAGTCTTACTTCTGGCCCATGTTCGTCTTCGCCTTTGCGATGGTGACGCCGATGATGGTCGCCATCGTGTCGGTGTTCGGGCGCGAAAACGGTTCGGTCTACACGGCTTACGTCGACAACCTGATCATGTCGGCACTGTTCCTGAGCATGCTCATGCGTCGCGGTGACCGGCGCGGCCAAAGCATGTGGATAGCCTGGGGCAAGCTACTGGGCACCGTGACGGCTTCCATCTCCCAGTACCTCTACGCCCCGGGAAACGTTGTCTGGCTGGTGATCTACGTCGAGATTCTGGTTCTCGATGTGCTCTACGTGTTCCTGTTGTCGAAAGCCCCGCGGTATCAGCGCGCCGAGGGGCTTGCCATCCTCACACCGGCTTAGCGCTGTCGACCTGATCCCGGTCGTATTCGATGACGGGCGCCGAGTCGCCGTACACGTTGAGGGTGTGGATGAAGCGGTGCAGCCCCATCACACCCGCACAGGTGAAACCGAGCTCGATGATCTGCGCGGCGGTGAAATGCTCACCCAGCCGCTGGTAGAACTCGTCGTCCATCGCGTGATGGTCGGCCGAGAGCAGATCGAGGAACTCGACGGCCATCTGCTCCTGCGGGGTGAGGTCGCCGTGGCCGGGCGCGAGCAGGCACGCGACGTCGTCGTCGGTGATCGAATCATGCTTGCGCGACTGGCTGCACGGTTCGCACTCACCGAGCTGCGCGCTGCGGATGCGCAGCAACTCCAGAATCCGGCCGCCGAGCAGCGTGCCGGCACCCAGGTGAGTCCTGGCCATGTTGACCTGTTCGAGCTGGGCACTGCGATAGGCGAAGATCTGCAACGGCACCGGCGTCGCGTAGAGCCCGGCGGCCACGCCGGCGTCGACGATCTCGCGCGAGTGCGCGCTGAGCTCTTCCATCGGGATTGGTGCAATACGCGGCATTAATTCAGGCTATCTTTTTTATGCGTCGCTGAAAAGGAGAACGCAATGTCCATACTTGCCGGAAAAGTCGCGATCGTTACCGGGGGCGCCGGCGGGATTGGCGCGGCGACGGCACGCGAATTGGCGCGTGAGGGCGCGGCCGTAGCCGTCGTCGATATCGACGAGACAAAAGCGAACGAAGTCGCCGACGAGATTCGGCGATCCGGGGCCCAAGCGATCGCCCTCGGCGGCGATCTCGCGCAGGAGGACGTGGCGCGGTCCAACGTGCAAGCCACCGTGGCGGAGTTCGGCCGAATCGACGTGCTGCACAACAACGCGGCGCTGACCGCCAGCAGCTTCCTGTCGCGCGACACCACGGTCTCGGAGATGTCGCTCGACGTATGGCAGCGGTCCATGGAAGTCAACCTCGGCAGTCAGCTGCTGATGTGCAAATACGTCGTACCTGAAATGCGAAGCGGTGGTGGTGGTTCCATCGTCAACATGTCGTCGGGCGCGGCCCTGTCGGGCGACCGCACCCGGCTGGCCTACGGCGTTTCGAAGGCCGGGGTGCACGCCCTGACGATGTACGTCGCGACCAGTGAGGGAAAACAGGGCGTGCGGGCGAACACCGTCGTGCCCGGATTGATCCTCACCGACGCCGTACGCGCGCACCTGTCCGCGGACATCGTCGACGGCCTGAGCCGGGCGACGTTGACGCCCTACGTCGGGCAACCGCAAGACGTCGCGGAACTCGTCGTCTTTCTGGCGTCCGAGCGGTCCCGCTACATCACCGGACAAATGATTTCGATCGACGGCGGAATGTCGGCGCATGTTTCGATGAATACTGGCGATTAATTAATCGCAGCCATTACCGGCACAGGCGCTATTCGGCGAATGTGAATTAACGAAGCGCCTTTCTAAGTTGTCGGCCCGAGCGCGTATGCCCCGGTCTCCGGATGGTGGTACCAGCCGCTGGCGGCATGTGTACCACCGTCGACGTGGATCGTCTGGCCGGTGATGTAGCTGGACATGTCGGACGCGAGAAATGCTGCCGCTCCGGCCATTTCGTCGACGTGACCCGCGCGCCCCATCGGCACCGTGTAGCCCGTGCGATCCCGAGACCCCGGCGGCGCCATCTGCTCGAGGCCTTCTGTCCAGGTGATGTCCGGGGCCAGCGCATTGACCCGGATGCCATGCGGGGCGAGTTCCAGCGCGGCGGTCTTGGTGTAGTTGATGACGCCCGCCTTGGCCGCCGCGTAGGTCGCATAGCCCGGAGCGGCGCGGACACCCTCGATCGACGTGACGCTGATGATGCTGCCGGGCAGCTTCTGCTCGACGAGGTTGCGGGCCACCCGTTGCGTGCACAGGTACACGTGGCGCAGGTTCGACTTGTACAGCGCGTCCCACCCGTTCTCGGTGGTGTCGAGGATCCCCGACCAGAAGACTCCGCCGGCATTGTTGACCAGGATCGACACCGTTCCGAGCCGGTCCGATGTCTGCGCCAGCGCGGCATCCACGGCGGCGCTGTCCCGGACGTCGACCGGAATTCCGAGAGCGCCGATCTCGTCGGCGGCGGCGGCACACGAGTCGGGGTTTCGTTCCCAGATCGCGACTCGTGCACCGAATGCGGTCAGCCCTGCCGCGATGCCCCGGCCGATACCCGCGCCCCCACCGGTGACGACCGCGACGCGGTCGGTGAGCAGGACGCTGGAGGGATCGAGTGCCATGGACTGGACTATAGAACAACCCCACGTCAAGGTTTACAGTTCTTGCTAGACATGTTCGATTTGTAACGCCTGGGAGGTCCCGATGACCAGCACGATCTTCGTCACCGGCGCAACCGGTCAAACGGGCGGCAACGTCTGCGAGCAGCTGATCGAGCGTGGCGACCATGTTCGCGCCCTGGTGCGCAATCCCGACGACGCCGCGCCGCTGGCCGAAATCGGCGTCGAATTGGTCAAGGGCGACATCGCCGACGCCGACGATGTACTCAACGCGGCCAAGGGCGCCGAGGCGGCGATCCACTGTGCGGCACTGCTGGGCGGTGCGAGCCAGGACCTCGACGACTTCAGGGCCGTCAACCTGGTCGGCACCACCAACGTCCTGGATGCAGGGAAAGCCCACGGCATGCGTCGGGTCGTTGCCCTGAGCACCGCCACCTTCCTCGACCTGAGCACGGGCGCCGACTTCGAGGAGGCACCGGTCCTGAAGAACCCGCCCAACGACCCCTACACCGTCACCAAGCTCGCCGCTTTCCTGGAAGCTCATCGGCGCGCAGCCGCCGGCGACGACGTCCTGACATGCCACCCGGGCGCGATCTACGGACCCGGCCTGGTCGCGGACCGCGCGTTGCACCGCACCAGTTTCAATCGGGTTCTCTTGGCGGGAATGCGCGGAAAGATCAAGCGCTACTTGGCTTTTCCAGTGACCTGGGTCGCCGGAGCTGACGTCGCAAAGGGCTCGATCGCCGCACTGGACGACGGCGTGGCCGGCGAGCGCTACCTGTTGGTCGGCCGGCCCGAAGACACCTTCAGTACCGCCGGCGGCATCAACCGCGCCTGCGAGGTCGCCGGAATCGACCACCGCGTCGAGGATCTCGACTACCGCACCGATCCCGAGGCGTTGACCGCCGAATTCGGGCCCACCTTGATGGCGATCGCGAAGGCGGCGGCGAACAGCAAACGCACAACCAGAAGCAAAGACAACCTGACCACCCGGCGTCTGGGCTATGCGCCCATGTCCTTCGACGACGGATTGCGACTGCTGATCTCGTGGCTACGCAAACTCGGCCGGCTGTAGGAGCCGCCACGGTGTCGATCGCCGAATCACGCGGACCCCGTTCAGATCATGGCGATCTGGCGGATCGAATCCTGGACGCGGCCGAGCGGCTGATATTCCGGACCGGGGCCCGCAAGTTGTCCCTGTCGGACGTGGCCAGCCGGGCCGGGGTGTCACGTCCCACCATCTACCGCTATTTCGTGTCCAAAGAAGACCTGATCGACGCGATGGGAAAGCGCGAACGCCGTCGCTTCTACGCGGCGATGGACCAAGCGACGTCCGGGATCGTCGGCGTCGCACGATTGGAGGCCGCGGTCGACGTCGTGGCGAGCTTCCTCGAGGCTCAGCCGCCGGGACGCCTGCTCGACCTCGAGCCGGGCTTCGCACACGACCAGATGGCCGCGGCGCTACCGATGCTCGCCGAAGGGCTGGGGGCAGTCTTGCAGCACTGCGCCCGTGAGGGCGCGCTGGCCGCAGCGGTCGACCCTAGTGACCTGGCCGGCGCTATTGCTCGAACTGCGTTGAGCCACTACATCTTTCCCGATACCGACCGTGTCGCGGCTCGCCGCCAGATCCGCGCCGCGGCCGGACTTTCCGCTCGCGCGTAACGACGGGATTTACGCGTACGGCTGCAGCGGCCCGATGTGGCCACCGGGGTGGGTGCCGTCGCCCTGCCGTAAAACGGTGAAGCCGCCCGGAATCCACGGGGTCTGCAGCTGTGTCGTGGAGTCCGGCGGAGTCACCAGGATCGTGGCCGGCGGCCAGGCGGGCTCGGTGCCGTTCGGGCCGATCTTCGGCAGGAAAGCCAGCAGGCTGGCGGCGGATGCTCCCGGCGCGAGTACGACGGGCCGCACATCGCCAGTGTCCCTTGGCAGGCGGTAGGTCGGGCCCAACGCCGGGTCGTCGGGGCCGACGAGGTCCACACCGGGATAGCCCTGCAGGGTGCAGGTCTGGCGGGAGCTGTTCGTCAAGATGACATAGAAGTGGAGATACGCTTGCTCGCCGGGCGAAATGGGTGGGCTGGTACGCAGACTCAGCGAATCGGCCCCGCACCAGGGCATGGCTGCCGCCGTGGTATTCGACGCTGCCGGCGCAGCGAATACAGCCGCAACGGCCATGGCGGCCGCGCACATTGAGAGTCGCATCGCCTTCACCACCTTCTCGAGGCCGGTGCACGAACACTAACCGCCTTTAGAGCCGTTGGATCGAGATCCGTGCGTTGACGTGCCAGACCGAGCCGTTCGCATTGACCTGTAGATAGAGGCCGTTGACCTCGTTGCCAACCTGGTGCTCGACAACGAGATTGGCTTTGTCCTTGACCGTCAAGAACGTCTCCATGAAGCTCGGCAGCGCGTTGGCGTCGCTTCCCGTGCCGACGGAGAGCGCCTTGGCGTTGCTGGCGTTGATCACGTCGATGGTGGGGACGACGTCCGGGCTCAGCGCATCTTCGAGATATCGCAGGCGCGCGTAGCCGGCCGGCGGCGTCGCCGACGTCGGGATGATGGTCGGGTTCGCCACGTCGTAGTAGTTGATGAGCGACATGGCCGTCACGCGATACCGACCGGCCCGCAGCGTCACAACTCCGGTCCGATCGTCGAGGCTGATGTTCGCGCCTTCCTGAACTTCCTTTTTGTTGAAGACGCGCGCGTTCCAGCCGGCGACCATCGGCTTGTTCGACTGTGAGTATTCCGCGTAGACGGCGTAATCGGCCGCAGCCGATTCCTGGCCTCGACCGCACGCCGCCACGGCAGTGCCGGCGATCAGCGCGAGAATCAAAACGAGCGGCGCGATTGAGCGAGACCGTGGTGATGGCATTTTCGAATCCTGCCGGAGCAACAACGTTGTCACAGCTCAACGGCTATCCCGACTTTCTCTGTTCTTCATCCGTTTGCCACATACTGACTGCCATGCCCTCATTTCGCTGGTTGCTCAGAATTACCGCCCCCGTACTGGTTGGTGCCGCGCTGGTTGCGAGCGCGCCGATTGCGACTGCCGATCCCGTCAATGACGGATACCTTGCTCAGCTGCGTGCCGCCGGCCTCTCCTGGCCGCCCGGCCACGACGCCGCCCTGATCGGGATGGCGCAGCTCATCTGCGACGACCTCGGCTGGGGCTGGACGCCGGACCAGATCGCCCAGGACGTCCACGCGAACTTGGATCCACGCGGCATCGCCGTCGGTGACGTCGCGTCCATGGTCGGCATCGCACACGCGACGTATTGCCCCACCCAGAAGTGCTGGGCGCCGCATTGCTGAGGGCCACGACCGACGAAGCCCGGCCGGCCGGGCTTCGAAACATGTCGATTTCATAGAACTTATCGGTCCCCTTCGCCGATTCGTCTTTCAATTCGATATGCGTTCACCAGCGACCGGATACTCTCTATTAGTTTGCTGATAAATTCGCCTCATCGTGCCCGCCGGGCAGTAAAACCAGGACAAGAGGCCGGAAAAGATGAGGATCAGCACGTTCATCGCGGCAACCGTATTCTTTGCTGGCGTGGCAGCCTTGCCAGCACCCCTAGCCTGGGCCGAGCCGCTAGCCGCCGGCGACGACGCGAAAATGAACGGCGTTTATCACTACGCGGACGAAGACGGGGACACCGGAATTTGGACCATCAACACCACGTGCAAGCAGGTCTGCGTTGCCCACGTGACGACCGGTCCGGGCATGGGGTTCAACGCTCCACTGATCGACGGCCGATACACCGTGACGCGCACGATCCCGGAAGCCGCGATCTGCGCCGACGACAACAGCCTGCACCCGGTGACGGTTCACCAATCCTGGGACCCGCTGACGCTCACCGGGATGGCGGTCTTCCTGGACAGCACCGTGCCGTGCGGCCTCACCGACCCGGACGATACCTTTACGCTCACGAAAATCGGCTAGCGACGGCCGACGCGCGATAGCGAATGCGATATCGCGTTTCAAACTTGGCCTAGTCCAACCTTTTTGGTGCCGGCGAGACCGGTGTGACGATCACACCTTGGAGCTCAGCCCCGCGATCAGATTGATCGTGACGGCGAGCACCACCGCGCCCAGGAGGTAGGACACCATCGCATGGCGTAACACCGTCGCTCTGATGGACGTCAGATTGATCTCGGTGTCCGATACCTGGTAGGTCATGCCGACAGTGAACGCGACATATGCGAAGTCCCGAAATCGCGGCGGCTCCGGGTCATGGAAGTCGATGCCGCCCGGATCGTCGGAATAGTAGAGCCGCGCGTAGTGCACGGTGTACAGCGTGTGCACGGCGAACCAGGACGCCGCGACGCTGAGAATGCCGACGATGGCGGCGTGGATCGCGCCGGCGCCGGACCGGGACCCGGCGGCCACCACGTACCCGACCCCGCCCAGGCTTGCGACGCTCGCGGTCAGGATGACCGCATCGGCGAGCCACCTGGTCGGGTCCTCTCGCGTCGCCCAGATCCGGGTTTGCTCAGCGTCCATCCCGCGCAGGATGAGCTGCGTCCACACCACATACACGCCCGCGGCGGTGATCCAGCCGACGAGCGCGTAGCGCCCACCCAAGGCACTTCCCACCATGATGGCGACGACGACGCCGAGCACCACGACAACGACCATCCGAACCGCGACGGTGTCGCGAAACAACTTCACCAGGGACGTCACATTCCCGACCTAACCATTCTCCGATGGCGACACCCGGGAGAAACTCCGAAAAAGACATGATTGCCGCCGGTCACTATTTCGTGAGTATTGGAAAAGGGGCCTTTTTGCGCCGTAGCCTGGCCATTTGCTGCGCGCGCGACGCTTTTGGAGGGCCGCGTTGCCGATCTACGGCTTCCTGCGGGTCTGGGGCACCCTGGCCCCCCGACAAGCAGGACGCGAGTCTTTGCCCGCTTCCTCAATTCGCCGCGCACACCCGCTTCGCGAACCGCATAATGATGCGGTTGTACCGCCCCTCCCAGACAAGGAGCCGACCGTGATCTCCCCTCGCAAACTTCTCTTAGTGAGTGCGCCGACTATTGCTGTCGCCGCCGCATTGACCGTGGGCACCGGGATCGCGGTCGCCGATGACGACGCCTACCTCGCCCAAATCAAAAAAATCGGCCTTACCGGTGACCCCACCGGGCTGATCCAGCTCGGGCACCTGATTTGCGCCGACCGCGCGGCCGGCGAGACACCGGACCAGCTGGCCCAAGTCGTCCAGAGCAAGAACCCGGGAATCAGCCTCAGTGACGCGACCGGTGTCGTCAGCGCCGCGGAATCCAACTACTGCGCCTAATGAATTGAGCGGGCTGCGGTCAGTGCGCGCCCGCTGAAAACGCCGCCACCGGCATCTCCACGGTTCCACGGCATGGGCCGCTGGAGATGTCGGTGTGCCAGGTGCCACGCAGCGAACCGTCCGGTTGCGGCGTGTAGAACGCCCACGACTTCGCGGGCGCCCAGACTTTCGAAACCCCTTCGCCCATATAGCAATCCCAATCAAAGTCGAAGTGCTCCACCCACCGGGCCCCGTCCCAGACGTAATGGGACGGCTGGGGCAGCGTCGGATTCTTGGGGACCGGTCCGTTGGTGGCGGTGGCGACGCATTGGCCCGACGAGCACGACGTCACGAAGACGTAGTCGGCGCTGAACGTCGGCTCGGCTTGCCCGGCCGCCACGCTGGTGCCGGTCTTGTTCACCGCGTATCTCATCAACGAGTACTTGCCATTCCACACCGGGGTCGCCGCGTGCACCGAAATCACCGGGGCAGCAAGGATCGCGACGACGCCGAGCATCACGGCCAGGAAGCGCGAACACACCGTGCCAATGGTGCGGACTCGATGACGCGATCCGGTATCGGCACGGACACGATCGCGCGGTGATGCCTCAGTCCAGCTGAAACTTCGTGGCGCCGAACGGTTCCGACGTGCCCATCGCGAACACCGTCGACGGCCGCGCGCGGTAGACCTGCCAGGGTGGCGGACCCGCCGACGGCGCACTGTACTCGGCCGTGAACGCATCGCCGTCGACCTGGGCGGGCCATCCGGAACGGACGAACACCGCTGCAACGGAAGCTAATTCGTCGCGATCGGTGACCCGTTCGGCGGCACCCTCCAGGGTGAGGTCGAACGGTTCGGTAGCGACGCTGACCACACATCGGGGGTCGCGGGCCAGGTTACGGGACTTGCGGGTCGCGGATCCGGACGTGAAATACCAGGCGCCGTCGTGCGCAATCACCCCCACCGGCCGCACGTGCGGGCTGCCGTCGGGGTTGATTGTCGTGAGCCATGCCGTATGTCGTTGCGGACCACCGCTGCCCGGCGCCTGCGTCAGCTGGCCGTCCAGCACCGTTTCCACCCGGGCCCACTCAATCGTCGGCGCCGCATACCCGTCGAGATTGCGCGCTTTGATCGTCATAACAGTGTTGACCGAAGCCGGCCACGAAACTCATCGCCCGTGCAACAGGAACAGACCGTAAGCCGCCACGGACTGCGCGTCGGCGATCACGCCCGAGCGGATCATCTCTTCGACGTCTTCGCGCGAGAACCATGCGCTGCGCATGTCCTGCTCCTCGTGCTCGCGAGCCGCTTGCCCCTCGGAGATCCCGGTGGCCAGGAACACCCAGCCGCGCTGGCTGGTCATGCCGGGCGCGACGTCGAGCAAACCGAGTGCCTCGAACGACGTCGCGGTCAACCCCGTCTCTTCGCGCAGCTCGCGCGCGGCCAGTTCGGCGGGCTCGGTGTCGGCCAGATCGGGCGCCGTGCCCTGCGGAAACTCCCAGCGGCGCGCGCCCACTGGATAACGGAACTGTTCGACCAGGCGGAATCGCTTCCCGTCGTGGGGAATCACCAGCGCATAGGTCGGCTTGTCCAGCACGGCGTAGATGCCGGGGCTGCCATCCGGACGACGGATGTCATCCTCCCGGAGGATCAGCCACGGATTCCGATAGATCTCGCGCGACGCGAGGCGTTCGATGATGGGCACGCAGCTCAGTATGAATGCGACCAACCCGTCACGACCGCCATCCCGACCAGGTAGCGTCCGAAGCCATGCCTTCCCAAGAAGCCATCACCCAGACCGTCAACAGCTATCTCACGCATGTCGCCAACGGCGCCACCGAAGAAGTGGTGAACCTCTACTCGGCCGACGCCACCATCGAGGATCCGGCCGGATCTGAACTGCGGCGTGGCCGGGACGCGGTCCGCGAGTTCTACGCGGCGTTCCAGGATGCCAAGAAAGACACCGAACTCGCCGAAATACGCGTCGGCGGCAACGAGGCGGCGTTCTTCTGGCACCTGACGCTCGACGCCGGGGACAGCCGTACGCGCATCTCACCCATCTCGCTGATGACGTTCGACGACGACGGGAAGATCACGTCAATGCGGGCGTTCTGGTCGCCCTCCGACGTTCAGGTCCTCTAGCGCAAAGCCGTTACAGCCGAAGAAGTTACGGCGCCGCACCGAGCGAGCCGTGGCGCTCTCCGACGTTGCGCTGGCACAAATCGGCGCGGTAGCCGATAGTCATAGCAATATGACGTCCTGGGAGGCGGGGTGAGCATGCACGGCCACATCATCGTCAGCGGCGACGACGCGCTGGCGACGACGATAGCCGACGAGCTGGAGACCGCCGGCGCAACCGTCGTCAAGCTCGTCGATGACAATGTCGCCGACACCAAGGACGACCTCATCGAGGCCGGGATCGTGCGCGCGGCCGCCGTGGTCTGCGCCGGGGACGACGACGCGATCAATCTCGAAATCGCTTTACTGGCAAGGAAAGCCAACCCGCATGTGCGCGTGGTTGCCCGGCTGGCCAACGATGTACTGCGCGAAGCGGTGGCCGACGACAACGGTCCCGGCGCGATCCTCGACGTCGCCGAACTGGCGGCGCCGTCGGTCGTCGAGGCGTGCCTGGCGCATACCGCGCACCCGTTCGAGGCGGCCGGCATCAAGTTTCTCGTCTCGGGCTCGCACGCGCCGTATGACGCCACCCTGCGCGAGATCTACGCCGACCTGGCTCCGGTGGCGGTGATCCACGGCAAGAACTCGCCCGCGCCCGGACTGCTGGAGACATGTCCCGGCCGCGACCTGCGCGTCCGCACCGGCGACTGGGCCGCGATGATCGGCACCGTCGACGAGCTGGCGGCGCGCGGCATCAAGACCCCGCGGCCCAACACGACCCTCACCCGCCAGCGCCGGCTACGCCGGGCCATCGACGTCGCACGCGGCCTGCGCAACGACATCAACCCGATGTTCATGCGTGCGGTGGCCGCAGTGCTGACCGTGCTGATCGGCTCGACGGTGTTGTTGCGCTACTGCTATCAGCCCCACGCGAAAATGAACTGGGTCGACGCGCTGTACTTCAGCACCGAGACCATCGCGACCGTGGGCTACGGCGACTTCAGCTTCCTCTCACAACCGACGTGGCTGCGACTGTTCAGCATCATGTTGATGTTCGGCGGATTGACCACCACCGCCGTCCTCGTCGCGTTCATCGCCGACCTGCTGATCTCGCGCCGCTTCGCCCACACGGCCGGCCGGCGGCGGGCGCGCCATATGCGCAACCACATCGTCGTCGTCGGACTCGGCTCGTTCGGCAGCCGGGTCACCGCCGACCTGCACGCCGCGGGATACGACGTCGCGGTGATCGAGCTGGACGAGAACAACCGCTACTTGTCGACCGCCGCCGAACTCGAGGTGCCGGTGATCTTCGGGGATGCGACGCTGCGCCAGACGCTGGCGGCGGCGCGCGTCGACACCGCGCGCGCGATCGCGGTGCTGACCCACGACGACATGACCAACATCGAGACCGGGATTGTGCTGCGCGAGATGTTGGGGCCGCGGGTGATGCCGAAGGTCATCCGGCCCGACGTTCCGATCGTGCTGCGCATCTACGACCGGGCGCTGGGCAGCGCGGTGGCGGAGCGGTTCGGGTTCGACACCGTGCGCTCGACGGTCGAGCTGGCCGCACCGTGGTTCATCGGCGCCGCGATGGGCCTGCAGGTGCTGGGGACGTTTTCGGTCGGGCAGCGCTACTTCATGGTCGGCGGCATGCACGTGGCGGCCGGCAGCGAACTCGACGGGCTGCGGATGTTCGAACTGTCCACCCAGACCCGCGTCATCGCGATCACCCGGGACGACGCCCCGGTCCAGCTGCATCCGCGGCGCGACGCCCGGCTGCGCGCCGGCGACACCGTCTACCTGGTCGGCCCCTACCGCGAGCTGGTGGCCACGCTGCAAAAGGGGCAACCCCCGCAGCCCGAAGTCGGCCGCGAGCGCCTTCCGGCCTAAAGCCGCCCGGCGACGTCGGCGGCGCGGCGCACCTGGTCGAGGTCCGAACTGGTCGGAATCAGCTGAACCTCGTCGGTGCCGACCTCTTCGAACTTGCGCAGCACCGCGGCCAGCTCGTCTTCGCTGCCGGCCCAGCCGGTCATCGGGGCCATCGCGTCGACGTACTCCGCCGGTATCCAGTTCATGTAGCGGCGCAGGTGCCGATGCACCTGGACGCGCGACTCCTCGGGTGTGCCGAAGGCGAACCAGAACGACGTCACCAGATGCGGCCTGGGCTTACCGGCCTGTGCCCATGCTTGGCGCGCGACGTCGAAGAGCTCGTTTTGTTTGTCGACGTCCAGGTCCAGCGTGGTGCCGGCCAGCCCGTCGGCCCAGGCAGCCGCGCTGCGAACCGTCTTTGGCCCGATGGTGCCGACGAACAGCGGCGGGCCGCCGGGCTGAACCGGCGCGGGCCCGACCGGGAGCACCGACTCGGTGATCTTCTCGCCGGCCCACACCCGCTTCATCACCGCGACCCGCTCGGCCATGTCGCGCATGGTCTGCGTTGCCGGGTCCGCGCCGACCGCGACGTAGTCTTCCTGCCTGCCACCCACTCCGATGCCCACGGTCAACCGTCCACCGGACAGCATGTCCCCGGTCGCCAGACCCTTCGCCAACATCACCGGATCGTGCAGCTGCGGCACGATCACCGTCGTCATCAGCCGCACCCGCCTCGTCCAGGCGGCGAGCGCACCGAGCAGCGTGAGATTGTCCGGGTTTTCGAACGCGATGCGCTCGCCCCAGCACAGTGACGAGAACGGGCCCTCGTCGATCGTGCGCGCCCACGTCTCGAGCACCGTCGCGTCCAAATCCGGTTCCATCACCGGCATCGTCATTGCTATCCGCACGACGGCGATTCTGGCATGCCCTCAACATGTGCTTCCTCAAGTGGCAGCATGGGGTGAGTGCCCTTAGCCAGTACGTCCATCGCACACGTCCGCCTGACCGTCACCGACATCGAGCGATCACGGCGGTTCTACGAGAGCGTGTTCGATTGGCCGGTGTTGATCGAAGTTCCCGAGAATGCGGACGAGGCAACCCGCAACCAGTTCTCCTTCTTGTACGGCGGCGTGATCTACGACCTCGGCGGCACGCTGCTCGGGCTGCGCCCGGTCGCCTCGGACCGCTTTCACGAGGACCGCTGCGGTCTCGACCACATCGCGTTCCGGCTCGGCAGTAAGGACGAATTAGACGCCGCGGCAGCACATCTCGACGAAGTTGGGGTCGAGCACGAGCCGGTCAAAGACATTGGGCCGTCCTACATTCTGGAATTCCGCGACCCCGACAACATCGCCTTGGAGCTGACCGCGCCGAAGTAGCGCTGCGCGCGTTGTCGGCTCGCGACGACAGTGGTTCACTGGAAAGAACTATGTCCATTAGTTTCAACCACACCATCGTCGCCTCGCGCGACAAACAAGAATCCGCGAAGTTTCTCGCCGAGCTGTTCGACCTGCCGAGCCCCAAGCCGTTTGGCCACTTCATGGTTGTCACGCTCGACCACGACGCCAGCCTCGATTACGCGAACGCCCCCGAGGGCGAGGACATCCGGCGACAGCACTACGCGTTCCTCGTCTCCGAGCAAGAGTTCGACGCGATCTACGGCAAGATCCAGTCGCGCGGCCTGGAGCACTGGGCGGATCCGGGCGCGCAACGGCCCGGCGAGATCAATCGCCGCGACGGCGGCCGCGGGGTGTACTTCCTGGATCCCTCCGGGCACGCCATGGAGATCCTCACCCGCCCCTACGGGTCGGGCGGCTGAGCCTTCGCCGTTAGCTCACTCGTCGGCGTTCGCATCGGCCACGTCATGCCGCACCACCTGCACCTTGCCGTGCGGCAGGCAGGCGGCATATCCGTGGGACTTGCCATACAGTTCCCACGCGGTGACGCGATCGGCCGGAGGCACGTCGATCCGGTGACCGTCGGCGAATTCAACGTGGAGATCTCCGGTGTCAAACCACGCGACACCCGTGCACATTTGCCCGGAGAAATCGAATAGCGGACGCATCTGGCCGGCTGGGTCATTCGGGTCGATCGCGACCACTTCCGCGGGGTCAGTGGCAATGGCCGGCAGGGTCAGGCGCAGCGGTACCGAGATGACGAGTTCGTTGTCGTCGTCGAAATTCAGCACCAAACCATCGCGGAACGTGATCCGTTGTACCGCACAGCCCTCAAGCCAATGCTCGATCATTTTCTGTTCGGTCATATATCCACTTTGGCCTCAATATGTCGAGCGCACAAGCGCCGAATTCACGAGCACCCGAAAGCAGATTTGACGGGTCCGTGCGGCATAGATGCTGGCCCGAAAATTGTCGGGATCGGGGTGGATTTCGCGATGCTTAGTCGGCGCGCGGAGCGCCATGCCGGCGGCTCTCTTGACCCCGATAGTCGTCGGCGAGCTTTGCGACGTGCTTGGGCAGGGCGCCGGACGCCACGTCGGCCAGGGTTGTCTCTTCCAGAACCGAGCGCATGCTGGCGCGCAGCGCACGCCAGACGTCGGCCAGCGGCGCCGTCGGCCCGGAATACGGCAGGTCACCGAGGCCGATGTCACGGACGCTGGCCAGCGGTCCGTCGATGCAGCGCAGCACGTCGGCAATGCTGATCTCGCTGCCCGGACGGGCCAGCTCATAGCCGCCGTCGCGACCGCGGTGGCTGCGCACCAAGCGATCGGTGCGCAGGTTGGTCAGGATGTCGACCAGAAACTGCGGCGGTATCCCCTGCGCCTGGGCCAAGTCGTCGGTCTTGACCAGCGCGCCGCTGTCCACGGTGGCGAGCTGAATCATCGCCCGCACCGCGTACTCCGCCTTCGCCGACATCCGCACGTTGAGGATTGTGCCACCCCCGGCGCGGTGACGACGCGAACACTGGGTCTGTGGGCTAGGCGCCCAACTCCAGCATCTCGATCACGCTCTGCGCCATTTCCTCGAGCGAGCGGTCCGGGATCAGCCGCAGATCTGGATTCTTCGGCCGCTGATACGGACTGTCGACCCCGGTGAAATGCGTGATTTCGCCCGCGCGGGCTTTGGCATACAGCCCCTTGGGATCACGCGCCTCACACTCGGAGAGTGGGGTATCGCAGAACACCTCGAAGAACTCAAATCCGGCGTCGGCGTGCACCTTACGAGCCATCTCGCGATGCTCGGCCAGCGGACTGATCGCGGGCACCAACACGGTCTGGCCGGAATCGGCGAGCAGCGTCGCGACGTGGGCCAGCCGGCGCAGGTTCTCCGCCCGGTCGGCCATTGAAAAGCCGAGGTCGGCATTCAGACCGTGGCGCAGGTTGTCGCCGTCGAGAACATAAGCGGGCGTTCCCATTTCGAGCAGTTTCTGCTCGACCAGCATCGCCACCGACGATTTGCCCGCACCCGAAAGGCCGGTGAGCCACACCGTCCGGCCGCGAGCCGCCCGGTCTTCGGCGGTGACCAGCGACTCGTGCCGCACGGTGTTCGGGCTTGCCTTCTGCGCCGTGACGTCGCGCAGCACCATGCCGGCCGCCACGGTGCCGTTGGTGTTCGGGTCGATCAGGATGAACGAACCGGTGCTGGCGTTGCGGGTGTACTCGTCGAGCAGCAACGGCACCAGGGTGCGCAGCGAAATGCGGCCAAGTTCGTTGAGCTTCAACGCCGTAGCGCTCTTGTCCCGGTGCAGGGTGTTGACATCGAGCCGGTAGTCGAGCGCGGTGACCCGTGCCCGTGTGGTTCGGGTGGTGTGCTTGATGACGTAATCGCGGCCCGGCTCGAGCGCCGCACCATCGGCCATCCAGCACACGGTCGCGTCGAATTCCTGCGCGACCCTGGGCTGGTTGTTGGTGCGGGCGATCATGTCGCCACGCGAAATGTCGATATCGTCGGCCAGGCTCAGCGACACAGCCATTGGCGGAAATGCCTCTTGCACAGGGCCATTCGGGCCTTCGATCGCGGTGATCCGGCTGATCTTGCCGACCGGCAGCACCACCACCTCGTCGCCGGGACGCATCACTCCGCTGGCCACCGTTCCGGCGTAGCTGCGGTGGTCGCGATGCTCGTGGGTCTGCGGCCGGATCACGTACTGCACCGGGAACCGCACATCGACCAGGTTGCGGTCACCGGCGATGTACACCTCCTCGAGGTGCGAAAGCAGCGCCGGGCCCTCATACCAGGGCGTCTTGTCCGATTTGGTGACCACGTTGTCACCGTGCAGCGCGGACAGCGGGATGGTCGCCACGTCCTGCACGTCCAAACGTGCGGCGAAGGCGTGGAATTCATCCTTGATCGCGTCGAACGTCGCCCTGTCCCAATCGACCAGGTCCATCTTGTTGACCGCCAGCACAATGTGCTGGATGCCCAACAGCGACGCCAGGAAGGCATGCCGGCGCGACTGCTCGAGCAGGCCCTGGCGAGCGTCGACGAGCACGATCACCAGCTGGGCGGTCGACGCGCCGGTCACCATATTGCGGGTGTACTGGATGTGCCCCGGGGTGTCGGCGATGATGAATTTCCGCCTGGGCGTGGCGAAGTAGCGGTATGCGACATCGATCGTGATGCCCTGTTCACGCTCGGCCCGCAGGCCATCGGTGACCAGCGCCAGATCGGTGTAGTCGTGGCCGCGTTCCTTCGACGTCTTCTCGACCGCGGCCCACTGGTCTTCCATCACGGCCTTGGAGTCGTATAGCAGCCGCCCGATCAGGGTGGACTTGCCGTCGTCGACCGAGCCGGCAGTTGCGATGCGGAGCAGCGTTGTTGGTGCAGCCATCAGAAGTAGCCCTGCCGTTTCCGGTCTTCCATTCCAGCCTCTGAGATGCGGTCGTCGGCCCTGGTCGCCCCGCGCTCGGTCAGTCGGGACACCGCGGTCTCGGCGATGACCTCCGACACCGTGCCGGCTTCCGACTCGACGCAGCCGGTGCAGGTGACGTCGCCGACCGTGCGGAACCGCACCATCTTCTCCACCACCGGCTCGTCGGCGCGTGGCTGCATGTGGCGGTGTACGGCCAGCAGCATCCCGTCGCGCTCGAAAACCTTGCGCCGGTGGGCGTAATAGATGGGCGGCAACTTGATTTTCTCGGCGCCGATGTAGGACCAGATATCGAACTCGGTCCAGTTCGACAGCGGGAAGACCCGGATGTGCTCGCCCTTGTGATGGCGGCCGTTGTAGAGGTTCCACAGTTCGGGCCGCTGGGCCTTGGGGTCCCACTGGCCGAATTCGTCGCGGAAGCTGAACACCCGCTCCTTGGCGCGCGCCTTCTCCTCGTCGCGCCGCGCCCCGCCGAACGCGGCGTCGAACTTGTTCTCCCGGATGGCGCGCAGCAGCGTCACGGTCTGAATCGGGTTGCGCGACGGGATGGTCTCGACGACCCGGCCGGCATCGATGTCTTCTTGCACCGACGCCACCACCAGGCGCACCCCGAATTCGTCGACGAGTTCGTCGCGGGTCGAGATCACCTCGTCGAAGTTGTGGCCGGTGTCGACGTGCATGACCGGGAACGGCAGCCGCCCGGGGCGGAACGCCTTGAGCGCCAGGTACAGCATCACGATGGAGTCCTTGCCGCCGGAGAAGAGCAGCACCGGCCGTTCGAACTCCGCGGCCACCTCGCGGATGATGTGGATGGCCTCCGCCTCCAGCGAGCGCAGATGGCTCAATTCGTACTGACCGGCCGCGGGGCCTGCCGTCACACCACTGGTCATGGCTTCCTTATATCCCGATAATCTTGGTAGAACTGACCATGTTTACGGTCATTGACGTTTATAGAACCAGCCCGCCCCCGCCGTGTCAATGCCGGCCGACGCGGTGGCGCGCGGGCCGCGCACCGGACACATCGCGCCAGGTTGCGGTGCCGGGACTTCCGCCGCGGCGGATCGGTGCGAAAGCATGGAGGAATGACCACCTCTTCCGCTCCCCCTAGCGGGCGCGACGTGATCGCGCAGTTTCTGCCCCAGTCGCCCTTCGTCGCCAAGCTGGGAATCGTCGCCGATCAGCTCAGTGATGACGAAGTACGGCTACGGCTGCCGTGGGATCCCTCCAATGTCACGCTCGGCGACATGGTGCACGGCGGCGCCATCGCCACCCTCGCCGATCTCACCGTGATGGCGGCGGCGTGGTGCGGCGCGGACGCACCCCCCGATCTGCGCGGCGTCACGGTGTCGATGACGGTGGACTTCATGGCGCCGGCCCGGGCCACCGACGTGATCGGGGTGGGCCGGGTACTGCGACGGGGCCGGTCGCTGACCAATTGCGAGGCCGAGATCGTCGACCCGGAGGGCAGGCTGATCGCCAAGGCCCTCGCTACCTACAAAGTCGGCTGAGCGGCGCCGGCGTTAGCTGCCTACCTCAGCGAGTTGGTCGGCGGCGAGATTTATCTCCTCGAGCTTGCCGGTGGCGACATCGAAGACGAAGCCGCGCAGCGAGACATGCTTGGTGACGAACGGGTTGTTTTCGATGCGGCGCAACGACTGCCGGACATCCTCGGCGACGTCGGGGAAGGCCTCGGCTGCCCACGGAGGCTTGACCCCCGTCTCGTCTTGGATGGCGCGCTTAAACTCATCGTCGGCGAAGGTGAGCATCCCGCAGTCGGTGTGGTGAATCAGGATGATCTCCTGGGTCCCCAGCAGCCGCTGGCTGATGGCCAATGAGCGAATGACGTCATCGGTAACAACCCCGCCGGCGTTGCGGATGACATGGGCTTCGCCCTCGTTCAGCCCGAGGACGCGGTAGACGTCGAGCCGGGCATCCATGCACGCGACGACCGCGACGCGTTTGCTCGGCGGCAAGGGCAGCGGGCCGTTGAACGTGCTTGCGTAGGCAGCGTTGTTAGTCACGTAGTCATCGGTAACAGTCACGCAAGCCTCCTCGGATGGAATTGCCAGACAACCGGTGCAGCAGCATATCGCCTGCGATTGGTTCAGGGTCTAGTTTTGCTCAGCGAATTCAGAATCTCTGGGTGGCTGCCGGTGACCGGGCTCGCCGCTGTCACAGGTCGTTGCCCGCGTACGACTGATTGAAGCTTTTGTTGGCCAGCGGGAAGTCCGGGACGATCGTGTCGGCCATCGCCACAGGCAGCGCGGGCCAGTTGAACCAGGACGGGTCAACGATTTTGGCGCGGGTGATGCGGTTGGTCGCGTCGATCTCGACGCGATGCACGATGGTGCCACGCCAACCTTCGACGATGCCGACACCGCTGCTGGGCGAGCCCTTCGAGTCGGCTTTGACTAGGTATTCGATTGGACCGCCGTGTGACTCGACAATGTGGGCGGCGAGGGCGGCCGACGCGGCGAACTCATCGCGCCGCACGGTGTAGCGGGCGAGGACATCGCCGTCTGCGACGCCGATTTCGGTAATGGGCAGCTCGACGAAGGGGTGCTCGACCCGGGCGTCAGTACGCAGGCCGCTGGCCCGGGCGACATACCCCAGACATCCGAGCGCGGAGGCGTCTTCGGTGCGCAGGATGGCGGTGCCGGCGAATCGGTCGTAGGCGACCGAGTTGGCCAGCGTCAGCGCGGCGACCTCGGCCACGTCAGCACCGAACCGTTGAATTTCCCCGGTGTCGGGAAGCGCTTGCAGCGCAACGCCGCCCGGGCAGATGGCGCCGCGCAGCATCCGGTGGCCGGTGACCGTGGCGTTGAGCCGCAACAGTCCTTCGCGGATACGCAGGGCGTGCGCGTTGGCGATGCTGTAGCCGATGTCGTTGGCCAACGCGCCCAGATCGGCGGCGTGGTTATACAGCCGCTCGAGTTCAACGATCAGCGCCCGTAGCCGATGCACCTCATCGGGCAGCGCGATGCCGAGAGCGTCTTCGACGGCGAGGCTGTGGGCCAATGCATGCGCCGCCGACGTGTCGCCGCTGATACGTTCGGCCAGATCGACCGCCCCCGTGGCGGAGCGGCCGTGGAACAGTTTCTCGATGCCGCGGTGCACGAACCACAGGCGGGCTTTGAGCCGCAACACGGTCTCGCCGGCAACGGAGAAGCGAAAGTGGCCGGGTTCGATGAGGCCGGCGTGGACGGGGCCGACCGGGATCTCGTACACCCCGGGTCCTTCGACGTTGAGGAAGGGGAATGCACCGGTTTCGGCGAATTCGGGTGCGGGCCCAGCGTCGTGACGCATCGGATGCCAGTCGGGCCAGTGCGCATGGCGGACCAGGCGGCGCGGCTTGGGGTGGCCGACGGGGCGGATTCCGTACAGGTCGGCCATTTCACGTTCGAATCGGCTCGCCGGAAACGATAAGTAGGCCAACGATGGAATGCTTGGATCATCCCTGGGGACAGGGCATTCGACTTCAACGCGGCGGTCCGGACCGCCGGCCAGAAAGAGGTAGACCACGCGCAGGTCGTCTCCGTCGTCGTGCGCGGCGACCAACGCCAATCGGAACGAATCGTCCAGGAGTTGTTCGGCCATTCCGGTGAGACCCTGCGGGGACACCCGGTGCCGCAACCAGTTTCGGCTCACCGCGACGCTCCGACGTTGCTGCTGGCGGCGACGGTGAACAGTCCGGTGAGCGGACCCGCCGTGATGCCGAGGGCCGCCGAAACAACGACGCCGACGATCAGGGCGGCCGCGGCGGTGGCCGGCACCCGGATCGATGGCGCCCCCGCCGCCGGGGCGCCGAGCAGCACTCGCCCCGAGTTGCGGGCCAGCGCGGCGAAGGCGATCGCGATCAGCAGCATCGCGACGCCCAGCACCCAGGCCAGGTGCGCACCGGCCAGTGACCGCGCGATCGCCAGCTCGCTGGCGAACATCGCAAACGGTGGCAGGCCCAGCAGGACGATCAGGCCGGTGGCGAAGGACACGCCGACCAGCCGCGACCGGCGCAGCACGCCGGTGATGTCGGCGATCGCGGTGGAGTCGTGCGCGGCCTGCAACTGGCCGCCGGCGAGGAACAACACCGTTTTGCCGATCCCGTGGGCAAGCACATGCAGCAGTAGCGCCGAGATCGCCAATGTGGTCCCGGCGGCGGCGGCGATCGCGATCAGGCCCATGTTCTCCATCGACGAGTAGGCCAACATGCGCTTGATATCGCCGGTGACGGTCAGCATCAACGCCGCGACCAACAGCGTGACCAACCCGACCACCAGCAACCCGCCGCGCAGGAAGGCGGGCCCGGCGGCGGCGTCGATGATCGGCCGCAGTCGAATGATCACCGAGAATGCCACCGACAGCAGCACCCCGCTCATCAACGCGGAGACCGGCGCGGGGGCCTGGCTGTGGGCATCGGCCAGCCAGGTGTGGAACGGGAAGAGCCCGGCCTTGGCGCCGTAACCGATGAGCAAGAGTCCACCGGCCAGCCGGGTGACCGCCGGATCCAGGTTGCGGGCGTGCGCGGCAAGGACGTCGAGGTTCAGCGCGTGGGCGGCGGGCGCAGCGGTATAGCGTGCGGCGAAGTACAGCAGCACGGTACCCAGGAATGCGATGGCGATACCGACCGAGCAGATCACGACGTACTTCCAGGTCGCTTCCAGCGCGGTGCGGGTGCGGCGATGTCCCACCAGGAAGGCGGTGATCACCGTGGTGGCCTCGATGGCCACCCATATCACCCCGATGTTGTTGGCGCACACCGCGAGAACCATCGCGGCCAAGAACGCCGGTGTCAGTGCGCCGTACAGGTGGGCACCGCGCTCGTCGATGTGGTCGTGCACGAGTTCGGTGTCGATGTAACCGATGCTCGCCCAAGTGGCCAGCGTGCCGACGATTCCGATGACCAGCAGCATGGTGACCGTGAGCGCGTCGGCACGCAGCAGCCCGCCGAGCGCGAACTGGGGGCCGGACCCGACCCGAAAACCCAATGCCGCGCCGCACCCCAGCACGGTGACCGCGGACACGACGGTCGCGGCGGCGGTCAGGCGCCGCCATCCGCCGGCCACGGCGGCGACGGCGGCGGCAAGGGGCGCGAGGATCGCGGTGAGCAGCAATGCGGTCATCAGTCGTGTAGTTCCTGCAGCTTGTCCAGGTCGGCGTCGCCGAACGTGCGCCGCAACCGGCCGGTCAGCACGCCGATCACGATGACGGCGAAGAGCACGTCCAGTGAGGCTCCGAGTTCGACAATCAACGGCACCCCCGCGGTGAGTAGGAACGCGGTCGCGGCAATCCCGTTGTCCAGCATCAGGAATCCGACCGCTTGCGAGACCGCGTGCAACCGGGTGGTCAACACGAACAGCGCGATCAGCACCACCGCGAACGCGGCGGGCACGGCGCTGGTGCTGGCGTCCGGTTCCAGGTCGACCACCGGTTGAGTGATCGCAAACGCGGCGACAATCAATGCGCCGGTGATCAGCAGCGAACTGGTGGTGTTGATCAGCGGGGTGGCCTCGCGTCGCGAGGCGACTTCGGCACCCACCACGCGCGCGAGCAACCACGGCAACACCACCACCCGCAGTACCAGCACGGCGACGGCCACGCCGATCAACGCGACATCGTGGTCATGGATGCCGCGCAACGCCGGGATCGCGGTCAGCGCCAGGCCCTGCCAGGCCAGCAGACGCACAATGGCCGGCAGCTCGCGGCGCCAGACGATAAAGATTGCGGCCAGCACGAGGCCGCCCGCGGCGAAGTCAACGAGGGTCGAGAAGTTAGCGTCGGTCATCGCTGGGTCCTCACGCGTGGACCGTGAAGAAGTTGGCGGCGGTGACCGCGAGCAGGGCCAGCAGGAACGAACCCGCCAACAGCTCGGGCACCCGGAACAACCGGAGTTTGGCGACGAACACCTCGAATGTCGCGAGCAACGCGGCGAGAATCGCCACCTTGGCCACTATCGCCGCCACCGCCGCGAACACCTGAAGCGCGGTGGGCGCGGCGCCGGCAATCCCCCACGGCAGGAACAGGTTTCCCAGCAGCGCCAGCAGAACCGTCAGCCGCATCCCCGACGCCCATTCGACGAGCGCCAACCGCGGACCGGCATATTCGAGGATCATCGCCTCGTGCACCATCGTCAGTTCCAGGTGGGTCGCCGGGTTGTCGACCGGCAGCCGCCCGGTCTCGGCGACGATGACGATGACCAGCGCGACAAAGGCGAGCACCGCGGTCAGGGAGATGACGTGATCGGGGTGCGCGACCGTATCTGTTACCAGCGCACCGAGATTGGACGATCCGGCTGGAATGGACAGCGCGAACACCGCCAGCAGGATGGTCGGCTCGACCAAGGCGGCGATGGTGATCTCGCGGCTTGCGCCCATGCCACCGAACGAGGTACCCGTGTCGACGCCGGCAAGGGTGAGCGCAACGGTCCCCAGAAAGAGCAGGCCGACCACGGCGAACAGATCGGCACTGGAATCCAGGGGCGACCCGGTCGCGACGATCGGCGCGATCGCCGCGATCAACAGCGCGGTGCCGGCCACGATCGCGGGCGCAGCGGCGAACACGATCGTCGTTCCCTTTGGTCTGATCTGTTGCTTACCAAGCCGTTTGAGCAGATCGCGCCACGGTTGCAGCACGCCACCGCCGGCTCGTCCCTCCCAGCGGGCCCGTACTTGACGCGTCACTCCGACAACCAGCGGCGCGCCCACCGCGACCACGCCGAGCTGAGCCGCCCCGGCGACGTAAGACATCGCGTTCACTTCGCCGCCACCAGCACGATCAGCACACCCACCGCACCGTAGGCCAGGTAGAGGTGCACGCTACCGGTGTGGGCGCGGCGCATCAGTCCCGCCGCGGCGACGACCGCGGCGACCACCGGCTGATACAGCCGCTGTTCGATCGCGTCGGTGATCGCGGTCCGGTAAGCGATTCTGTCGGCAATGAATCGTGACTCGGCCGTCTGAGTGACCTCGATATCGGTATCGGGACGCAGCACATCACCGAAGACTCGCTGCAGGGGCTCGGCGAACGACGTGGCCGTGTATTGCATGCGCTCGGTGAGATCGTCTGCGCCGCAAGCCCATAACGGTAGCTCAACCGTTGGGGGGCGCCGCCGCGAACGCAGCCGGGCCAGCCCGACCGTCACCAGCGCCGCGCCGATCACACCGGCGGCGATTACGCCGGGCGCGATCGATCCGGCTGCCCCGGGCAGTCGCACCACCGCGCCGAAGCCGGTGAACCCGGTTGGGGCGTACGGCAGCGTCGCGACGGTGTGCCGCACGATCGGGGCGACGAGCCCCGGCGCCACCGCCAGTACCAGGCAGGCGCCCGCCGCGGCCGCCATGCCCACCCGCATACTGACCGGCGCCTCCTCCGCGCCGGCGGCCCGACTGGAGCGGGGACGGGCCAAGAACCCGATCCCGAACGCTTTCGCCATCGCGGCCACACTCAAACCGGTGGCGAGCGCGACCACGCCGACGGCCAGTGGTGTCGTCAGCGCCACCATCGGATCGTGTGCGGGAGGCGCGTGGACCAGGGCCTGCACCAGCAGCCACTCCCCGACGAAACCGGCGCCGAGCGGCAGCCCGCACGCGCCCAGCGCGGCCACCCCGAAGAACACGGTGGTGAACGGCATCCGGCGGGCCAGCCCGCCAAGCAGGTCGAGATCTCGCAGGTGCGTCGCCGCCAGCACCGATCCGGCCGCCAGGAACCCCAGGCTCTTGAACGCCGCGTGCGCCATCAGATGCACCACCGCAGCCGCCGTGGCAATGGTTGCCGGACCGTAGTCGCCGGTGTCCGCGAAAAGCGTTGCCGCACCTAGTGCCAACGTCACCAGGCCCATGTTCTCGGTCGTCGAATACGCCAGCAGCCGTTTGATGTCGGTGGCCACCGAGGCCTGCAGCACACCGTAGAGCGCGGAGATGGCGCCGACGGCCATCAGCGCAAGCCCCCACCAGCGCGGGCCGGGCCCGAGCAACCGCAGGTCGAAGCGAACGATGCCGTAGATCCCCAGGTTGACCATCGCCGCACTCATCAACGCCGACACCGGGCTGGGTGCCTCGGGGTGGGCGCGCGGTAACCAGGCGTGCAACGGCACCAACCCCGCCTTCGACCCGAAGCCGACGAACGTCAGCACGAACACCGCCGTGCGGGCGCCGCCGGACACCCCGGTGAGGTCGGCGAGCCGAACGGATCCGCCCGCCGTCGACAACACCATCAGTCCGACCAGGATCGCGACGAATCCGAGCTGGGTCATCACCGCATACGACAGACCAGCCGAGCGAACCTGCGGGCGGGTGTATTCCGACAGCACCAATATCAGCGACGTGATCGCCATCAGTTCCCACGCCAGCAGGAAAGTCGTCACCGATCCCGCGGCCGGCACCAGCTCCATCGCGGCGACGAACACCGGCAGCAGTGCCAGCGTGACCCCGCTCAGCTGCTCACGCCTCGCGTATCCGATCGCGTAACAGCCCACCGGGACCGCGACCGCGCCCGTGAGCGCGACAAAGAATCCGCCCAGCCCGTCGAGTTCAATCCGTATGCCGGACAGTGGAAATAGCCAGTCGACCGCTACCGGGCGTACCGAGCCGAATATCGCTTGCAGGCCCAGCCACAGCCCGAGGATGCCTACACCGGATGTCGCCATCCCGCCGACGACCGCAGCAAAACCGGACCGCGGCAGCACGTTTGGCGTCGACGTCGGGGTCTCGCCCGACGTCGTAGTGGTAATCGTCACTTCCCCGTCACCGATCGCAGGGCCGCAACGATTTCGGTGGGTGTGGGCGGGCAGCCGGCAATCTCGATATCGACCGGTACCACCTCACCCACCGAACCTGCGACCGCGTATGAATCCCCGAACACCCCTCGGTTCAACGCGCAATCGCCGCATGCGATCACGACCCGGGGGCGTGGCGTCGCCTCGAGGGTGTTGCGCAGCGGGTCGGCCATGTTGCGGGTCACCACCCCGGTCACCAGTAGCGCGTCGGCGTGCCGGGGCGAGGCGACGAGCCGTGCCCCAAACCGCTCCGCGTCATACACCGGGCCGAACACGCCCGAAATCTCCACCTCGCATCCGTTGCACGACCCCGCATCGACATGCCGAATCTGCAGCGAACCTCGCGCTCCCGCCGGCGGTTCTATTGCCGACGGCGGTGCCGCCACCGCGGGCTCGACGATCCGGCCGACACGAAGGATTTTGGCGAGCCAACCCATGGCGCTAATTGGCCGTGGGGCCGGCGCGCAGATCTTCCAGCACCGCGACCCGATCGGTAAGCACTCTGGCCAGGACCTGGCGAGCCCCCGCGAGCAGCTCGGCGATGTCGGGCGAGGCGATCGAATAGGTCACGACATTGCCGTCCCGTTCGGCGACGACAACTCCCGCGCGACGCAACACGGCCAGCTGCTGGGAGAGATTCGACGCCTCGAGTCCGACATCGGACACCAACAACTCCCCGACCGAGCGGTCCCGCTCCACCAGCAGCTCGAGAATTCTGATGCGTGCCGGATGCCCGAGCGTCTTGAAAAAGTCGGCTTTGAGCTTGTACAGGGGCTTCGACTCCACCTTGCTCCTGAAGAATTCACTATTCGTGTAGTTGATCAGTTGAAGAATTCATCATACGGCCTGGCTGTGGTGCTGCCGAACTATGGTCGACGCGACCGGCGCACCGCGATCCAAGCCGGGACGCCCTCGTCTCGCTAACCTGTCCCAATGCGATGCAGGCAGGCCCGCCGGGCATGATCCGGTACCTCGCCCGGCGGTTCCTCAACTACGTCGTCCTGCTGTTGCTGGCGTCCTTCCTGACCTTCCTGCTGACCTCGCAGACCTTCCATCCGCTCGACAGTTTTGTGCAGCGTCACCCGACGCCACCACCGGAGGCCATTCACGCCAAGGCCGTTGCGCTGGGCTTGGACAAACCGGTGGTGATCCGCTATGCGAAATGGATTTCCGGTGTGGTCCACGGTGACTTCGGGGTGACCGTGACCGGTCACCCGGTGTCACACGAGCTGTGGCGTCGGGTCGGGGTCAGCCTGCGACTGGTGGTGACCGGTTCGGTGCTGGGCACGCTGATCGGCGTCATCGTGGGGGCCTGGGGCGCGGTCCGGCAATACAAGCTCAGCGACCGGGTGATCACCGTCTTGTCGCTGATCGTCTTGAGCATCCCGTCGTTCGTGCTGGCGAGTCTGCTCATCCTCGGTGCGCTGCGGATCAACTTGTTCGCCGGCGTGGGCATCTTCCAGTACACCGGGGAGACCTCGCCGCTTCCGCCCAGTGGAACCGTCGACGAGCTCATCGAGCGCCTGCAGCACATCGTGTTGCCCACCCTCACCCTCGCCCTGGGCACAATCGCGGGTTTCAGCCGCTACCAACGCAATGCGATGCTGGACGTGCTCGGCGAGGACTTCATCCGCACCGCGCGGGCCAAGGGCCTGACCCGCCGCAAGGCACTCTTCAAGCACGGTCTTCGCACCGCACTTATCCCGATGGCCACCCTGTTCGCCTACGGCGTGAGCGGGCTGGTTGTCGGCGCGGTGTTCGTCGAGAAAATCTTCGGCTGGCACGGCATGGGCGAATGGGTGGTGTCGGGAATCGCGACCCAGGACGCGAACGTCGTCGCGGCGATCACGCTCTTCTCCGGCGCCGCCGTTCTGCTGGCGGGACTGTTGTCCGACGTCATCTACGCGGCACTGGACCCGAGGGTGCGGGTCACATGAGTCCAGAGGCTGCGCAAAGCGCGCCGGGACGCTCTGGCGTCCACCCGGTCGCCATGTTCACATCGCGCCGAAACCTGTTGATTCGCCGCTTCTTTCGCAATCGTCCCGCGGCGGTGGCGCTGATTCTGCTGGCGCTGGCGTTCATCGGCTGCTACACGGTGCCGCCGCTATTGCCGTACCACTACACCGATCTGGACCTGCACGCGCTGCTGCAGCCGCCGTCGACGCGACACTGGTTCGGTACCAACGCGCTGGGCCAGGACCTACTGGCCCGCACCCTGTGCGGCTTGCAGAAGTCGTTGCTGATCGGCGTGTGCGTGGCGGTGATCTCGACCACCATCGCGGCCACCGTCGGATCGATCGCGGGCTATTTCGGTGGCTGGCGCGATCGAGCGTCGATGTGGTTGGTGGACCTGCTGCTGGTGGTGCCCAGCTTCCTGCTCATCGCGATCGTCACGCCGCGCACCAAACATTCGAACAGCGTTCTGTGGCTCATCGTGCTGCTCGCGGCGTTCGGCTGGATGGTCAGCTCCCGGATGGTGCGCGGCCTGACGATGAGCCTGCGGGAACGCGAATTCGTGCGCGCGGCACGGTATATGGGGGTGTCGAGCCGAAGGGTGATCGTGCATCACATCGTGCCGAATGTCGCCTCGATCCTGATCATCGACGCGACGCTCAACGTGGGTTTCGCGATCCTGGCCGAAACCGGGTTGAGCTTCTTGGGATTCGGGGTTCAGCCACCGGACGTCTCGCTCGGCACGCTGATCGCCGAGGGCACCCCTTCGGTGACGACCTTCCCCTGGGTCTTCCTGTTCCCGGGCTCGGCGTTGATATTGATTGTGTTGTGCGCCAACCTCGCCGGTGACGGTCTGCGCGACGCCATCGATCCGAGCGCGAAGCCGTCTCGCCGGAAAAAGCGGCGGCCACGGTGACGGCACTGCTAGAGGTAACCGACCTGGGCGTCACCTTCGACACCGGAGATGCGCGGGTGCCCGCGGTGCGCGGAGCGACCTACCACATCGATCCGGGCGAAGTGCTCGCCATCGTCGGTGAATCGGGCTCGGGCAAAAGCACCGCCGCGATGGCCGTCGTCGGGTTGCTGCCCGAATACGCCGAGGTGTCGGGTTCGGTTCGGCTACAAGGCCAGGAGTTGCTCGGCCTGGGCGACCAGGCGATGTCGCGGATCCGCGGCAAGACGATCGGCACCGTGTTCCAAGACCCGATGTCGGCCCTGACTCCCGTCTACTCCGTCGGCGACCAGATCGCCGAGGCCATCAGGGTTCACCAGGATGACGTCAGCCGGGCAGCCGCCCGGACGCGGGCCGTCGAGCTCCTCGAGCTGGTCGGGATCGCGCAGCCGGACCGTCGCGCAAAAGCGTTCCCGCACGAGCTATCCGGTGGCGAGCGCCAGCGGGTGGTGATCGCGATCGCGATCGCCAACGATCCGGACCTGCTGATCTGTGACGAGCCCACCACCGCGCTGGACGTCACCGTGCAGGCCCAAATTCTCGACGTGCTGCGCACGGCGCGCGACGTCACCGGCGCGGGCGTGTTGATCATCACCCACGACCTGGGGGTGGTCTCGGAGTTCGCCGATCGGGCAATGGTCATGTATGCCGGACGTGAGGTCGAGATCGCGACCGTTGCAGATCTGTACCGCGACCGCCGCATGCCCTACACCGTCGGGTTGCTCGGTTCGGTGCCGCGACTGGACGCCCCGCAGGGCACTCGGCTGGTTCCGATTCCGGGTGCGCCGCCCGACCTGGCCACGCTGGCACCCGATGCCTGTCCGTTCGCGCCGCGCTGTCCGCTGGTGATCGACGAATGTCATTCGGCTGAGCCGGCTCTGATCACCGTTGCCGAAGACCACCGGGCGGCCTGCATCCGTATCGAGGACGTCGCGGGTCGCGCCGCCGCCGCGATCTTCGACGTGTCCACCCGGCCGCCGGCCGTCGATGATGCGGCAAACCACACCGCACCGGTGCTGCGAGTCGTCGACCTTTCCAAGACCTACCCGCTGACCAAGGGCGTCGTCTTTCGCAGGCGGGTGGGTGAGGTGCGAGCGGTCGACGGCGTCAGCTTCACCCTGGAACAGGGCCGCACGCTGGCGATCGTCGGAGAATCCGGTTCGGGTAAATCGACTACCCTGCAACAGATCCTGGAACTGAACACGCCGCAATCGGGTTCGATCGAGGTTCTTGGCGCCGACGTCGCCACGCTGAGTCCGGAGAGCCGGCGCGCGCTGCGAGGCGATATTCAGGTCGTGTTCCAAGATCCGGTGGCGTCCCTGGACCCCAGGCTGCCCGTTTCCGAAGTAATCGCTGAACCTTTGCAGGCGAACGGATTCCGCAAGGGTGATACCGACGCGCGAGTCGCCGAGCTGCTCGACATCGTTGGTCTGCGTCACGCCGACGCGGCCCGCTATCCGGCCGAGTTCTCGGGTGGGCAAAAACAGCGCATCGGTATCGCACGAGCGCTGGCGTTGCAGCCCAAGATATTGGCCCTCGACGAGCCGGTGTCGGCGCTGGACGTCTCGATCCAAGCCGGGATCATCAACCTGCTACTCGATCTGCAGGAGCGGTTCGGCCTGTCGTATCTGTTTGTCTCGCATGATCTTTCCGTCGTCAAACACCTGGCACATCAGGTGGTGGTGATGTACAAGGGCACCATCGTCGAACAGGGCGATGGCAATGAGGTCTTCACCAACCCACAGCACGAATACACCCGGCGGCTCCTTGACGCCGTTCCGCGGGCGCATCCCGAAGGCGGCGCCGATTAACATCGTCGGGGTGAGGCACCTACCGGGAGCCCGCGAGCTTGCGGTGCTGGCGTCGGCGTTCGTCGTGGTCACCGGATGTACCAGTGGCTATCAGGACCTGCCGGAGACCCGCGCAGCTCAAGTCGGCGCCAGCAGCGACATGAATCCGCAGGACCCCGCAACGCTGCAAGACGGCGGCAACCTGCGACTGCCGCTAACGGAGTTCCCGGACAATTTCAACGAATTGAACATCGACGGCAACACGTCTGACACCGCCGCCGTGCTGGGGGCCACGCTGCCGGGAGCGTTCACGACCCAGGCGGATGGGACGCTCAACCTCAACACCGACTACTTCACCGGTGCGGAGCTGACCGGGACCAACCCCCAAACCGTAACTTACACAATCAATCCGAAAGCAACGTGGAGCGACGGCACGCCGATCACCTGGGAAGACCTCAAGTCGGAGGTTGACGCGTGCAACGGCCGCGACAAGAAGTTCTTGATCGCCAGCCGGGCCGGGTTCGAACGCGTGAGGTCGGTGACCAGAGGTGTCGACGACCGGCAAGCGGTGATCACCTTCTCCGATCCGTACGCCGAGTGGCGGGGGATGTTCGCCGGCGGGATACAACCGCGCAGCATGACGGCCAACCCGGAGGTCTTCAACAAGGGCCAGCTTGAAGCTCCCGGCCCGTCGGCCGGGCCGTTCATCGTGTCCACGATTGACCGGACCGCGCAGCGCATCGTGCTGACCCGCAACCCGCGCTGGTGGGGCCGCAAGCCGCGGCTGGATTCCATCACCTTCCTGGTGCTCGACGCGTCCGCCGTCATTCCCGCCTTACAGAACAAGGCAATCGATGCCGCCGGCATCTCCACGCTCGACGATATGGTGACCGCCCAGCGCACGCCCGGCATCGTGATCCGGCGCGCACCGGCCCCCACCTGGTTCCACTTCACGTTCAACGGGGCCGAAGGATCGATCATGGCCGATGAGCGGTTGCGACTGGCGATCTGCCAGGGTATCGATCGCCAAGCCATCGTCGACGTCGTCCAGCACGGCCTGAGCGCTCATCCCGTTCCACTTAACAACCACATCTACGTGGCCGGACAGGTTGGCTACCAAAACAACAGCGCCCCAGGCGCTTACAACCCGGACAAGGCCCGAAGAGATTTGGATGCCATGGGCTGGAAGCTCAACGGCGCGGTGCGGGAGAAGGACGGCAAGCAGCTCGTCGTTCGCGACGTACTCTACGACGCGCCGTCCAACCGGCAGATCGCCATGGTCGCGCAGAACAGCCTGGCGCAGATCGGCGTGAAGCTGGTGCTGGACCTCAAAGCGGGCAGCGGCTTTTTCAGCCAATACGTCGGAGTCGGCGACTTCGATATCGCCCAATTCGGTTGGGAAGGAAACGCTTTCCCGTTGTCTGCGCTTCCTCAGATCTACACCTCGGACGGTGACAGCAACTTCGGCAGGATCGGCAACGCCGAAATCGATGCGAAGATCGCCGCGACCTTGTCGGAGCTCGACCAGGACAAGGCGCGGGTATTGGCCAATCAGGTTGACGCGATGATCTGGCAGGAAGGCTTCAACCTGCCGCTGTTCCAGTCGCCCGGCAACCGGGCGGTACGGCATGATTTGGCCAATTACGGCGCCCCCGGATTGGCCGACATCGACTACACCACAATCGGATTCATGCGTACCTAAGCCGCCGCCACAACGGCGTCACCACCGGGAGCGCACCCTCTGCGATCGCCGCCATCTCGACCGCCTTCCACAGCAGCCGAATGGCGGGACGGGCTGGCAGCGCGTCCAGCGCCACTCCCCGACCGGCAAGCTGGTCGATCTCGCCGCGGCACACCGCCGCGGCGATCATCAGTGCGGCGGACTCACGAAAGTCCAACGCGCTGTGCGCCATCGTCGGCAATGCCAACAGCAACGCGTTCGGCACCAGCGACGCCACCCGCTCTGCCACCGCCCGCGGCGTCACCAGATCACGCCCGCCGGATACCACCACCGTCGGCCAGGTGAACTTTGGCATCTCGGCCACCAGATCGTACGGCTCTGCCTCGAAAGATTCCGTGTCGCTGATGATCTCCCGCAGCGCCACGGCCGGATCCAGCGGCAGGCCATCGGGCTCGGCCCCGTAGTTGAGTTCGCGGAACGCGATGCGGCTCACCAGATCGATTTCGTGGCGGTAGGCGACATTGAGACTGACGACGGCGGAGAAGCGGGACAGCATCCGCCACACCGTCATTCGGCCACTGAGCAACAGGTCGAGTTCGCGATCCAGCAGCGGAGCCCCGCCGTAGGCGTAGATGGTGGTGGCGATCTCTCCCGCTGTCCCGGCCATCACCCCGGAGTCGATGAGCCGGCGCACCTTGGGGGCCAATGCGGCGGTTTCGGGATTGTCGCCGTCGAACAGCAAGCCGCGCACGGCGTCGCGCACGACCGCGATGTCGTTTCGGGACAGCAGCGGCGAATCGAGGATCATCGCGTGCACCCGGCCGGGGTGGCGCACGCCGAAGCCCGCGGAAATATAGCTGCCGTACGACGTGCCGTAGATGACGGCGGAGTCCACGTGGGCGTCGTCGAGCACGGCGGCGATGTCGTCGACCACCTGATCGACCGTGATCGCCTCGGGCGGCAGGTCTGCGCCGGAGTCGCCGTGACGCGACATGCCGATCCCGCGGTGCTCGATCATGATGACGTCGAGACCGGCGAGGGCGGCGCGGCGTCGCAGTCCCTTGTAGACCTGCATCGACGCGACGCCCGGTCCGCCCGGGATGATGACCAGCGGGTGAGCGGACTTGCGGCCGGTGCGCACGTAATACAGGTCGAATTCATCGGCGCTGCCCGGCGATATCGGCCTGCGCACCGGCCGGACACCGGGCATTGCCGCAAGCCTTTCGTGCACCCGGCGCCGTTTCGCGTTCATGGTCATCGCCGCCCATTCTGCCGGGGTCGCTGGCGATCAGCAGCACGGCAGGGTACCCGCGGGCACGCGGGGCTGGCGGGTCAGCCGGTGATCAGGTCGGCGGCCTTCTCCCCGATCAACACCGACGGCGCGTGGGTGTGGCCCCGAATCGTGCTGGGCATCACCGAGGCGTCGGCGACGCGAAGCCCGTCGACCCCGCGCACCCGCAGCTGCGGATCCACCACGCTGGCCTCGTCGCTGCCCATCCGGCAGCTCCCCAGCGGGTGATACAGGCTCTGCGTACCGGTGGTGAGCACCAATTCCAGCGTCGCCTCGTCCAGCTCGGTGCAATCGCGGGGTTGCGCGATCGCGCCGAGCAGGCCCTGCAGCGAGGGCGCCTCGGCCATCCGCACGCAGATACGCAGTCCTTCGGCCATCGCGGCCCGGTCGACGCCGCCCGGATCCGACAGGTAGCGCGGTTCGATCACCGGTTTGTCCCGCGGGTCGGCGGATCGCAGCGTGATCTGGCCGCGGCTTTCCGGTGCCACCAGGACGGGCCCGAACACCACCCCGTGGCCGTCGGGCTCGCCGAGTCCGTCGTCGTAGAACGGCGCGGGCGCGAAGAGAAGTTCGAGATCGGGTAGCTCCAGCTCGGGCCGGCTGCGGACAAACCCATAGGCCTCGGCGATGCTGGATGTCAGCATGCCGCGGCGCCGCAACGCGAAATTGATTCGCTCTTTCGGCTTTTGGCCGGCGAACAGGCTGTCACCGTCGACCCGGAAACCCAGCCGCGCGGCGAGGTGGTCGATCAGGTTCTGCCCCACCTGCGGTGCGTGGTGGACGACGTCGATGCCGTGCTCGGCGAGATGATCACGATCGCCGATGCCGGACAACATCAACAGCTGGGGGCTGTTGATGGCGCCGCCGCAGAGCACCACCTCGCGGCGGGCGCGCGCGACGCAGAGTTGACCGTCGCGCTCGAATTCCGCACCGACCGCACGGTTTCCGTCGATCACGATCCGGGTGACGGTGGACCCGGTGTGCACGGTGAGGTTCTTGCGACGCATGGCCGGTTTCAGATAGGCGTCCGCGCTGCTGCAGCGCACACCCCGGCACTGGGTGACGACGCTCTCGCAGAAGCCTTCCGGTCGTGGGGAATTCGGTTGCGCTGCGGGAAACCCGCACTCGCGCGCCGCGGCCAACCAGGCCGCCGTCGAGGGCCGTGGGCTGCGCTGCCGGGAAATGTGTACCGGGCCGGTTACCCCGCTGTCGTCGCCGCTGACGAAATACCATGCCTTGGTAACGTTTTCGATCCGGCGGAAATAGCCGAGTATCTCGGCATAGCACCATTGCGGGCCGGCCCGTCGCGCCCACTCGTCGTAGTCGGCGTCGAATCCGCGCACCCACATCCCCGCGTTGATGGATGACGATCCGCCCAGCACCTTGCCGCTGGGCCAATAGATCTCGCGCCCACCCAGTTCGCTCTGCGGTTCGGTCAGGTAGTCCCAATCGATCTCGCTGCGGAACAACCGCCCGTAGCCCGCCGGGATCCGGATCAACTTATTGGTGTCGGGCGGGCCCGCCTCGAGCGCGAGCACCGAAGTCGCCGGATCGGCGCTCAGTCGACTCGCCACGACAGAGCCGGCCGAGCCGGTACCGACCACCAGGTAGTCGCACTGAATATCCATTTACACCCCGTTTCGGGGCGAGTGTAAGACGGGACGACCCCCGCGTCCTACACATTGAGATCGATACGGTGCGCACCTTTCACGCTGTCGTAACGATCGGGACTACACGTCAGCACAATCACTTGGCCCTGTGCGCCGACGGTGTCGAACACCTCGCCCATCTTGGCCAGCCGCTCAGGGTCGGTGAACCCGAGCGCATCGTCGACCACGACCGGGACGGCGTCCTCCTTGGCGACCAGGGCGGCACCGGCCAACCGTGCCAGGATCCCGAGCTGCTCCTTGGCCCCACCCGAGAGGGAGTCATACGGCACCGTGACGCCGTCCAGGGTTCGGCTGCGGATACACAGGTCGGTGTCGACGTCGACCTCGAAGCTGGGCCCGAACACCGGCCGGCCGAGCCGCTGTAATTCGGTGCGGTAGGGCTCGACATAGCCCAGCCGGGTGGTGTCGCGATGGCGGGCCATCACCGAACGCAACAGTTCGGCCGCGCGGGCCCGGCCACCGATCCGGGTGTACTGACTGGCCGCGTGCTCACGCTCGATCTCCGCGGCGTCGAGCTTGCCCTGGCGGCCTTCACTGCCGAAGACCGAGAGTTCGATGGTGAGCTCGCGCAGCGAGCGGGCGGCATCCTCGTAGCGAACGCCCAGCGACTCGGCGGCCTGCTTGGCCGCGGCCAATTCGGCGGTGACCGCGTCGGGCGCCGCGGCGGCCAGTTCTTCGCCCAGCTCGGCCGCGCGGCGTTCGGCGGCTGCCGCGGCTCGCTGCTCGGCATCCGCCGACGACGCCAGATCTTCGTCAGGCACCGAGGCACGCTCCTGCGCCAGCTGATCGGTAGACCTACCGAGTTCGGCTCGTTGGGTTGTCACTTCGTTGAGCAAAAGCGTTGCCCGGGTTGATGTCTCGGCGAGCCGAGAGTCGGCGGTAGCCGAGGCGCGGCGACGCGCCTCGCATTCGGCTTCCGCAGCCAGGCGAGCGGCCTGCGCGGCGTCGAGTTCGGCACGAGCCGAAGCGATATCGGCGGCGAACAGGTCGGGCTCGGCCGGTTGCCCGGCGCGCAGCTGCGTCAGTCGCGCGCGCAGCTGGTCGACGTCTTCGTCGCCGCACAGGCCGGACAGCGTCGCGCTCAATTGATCGCGGCTGCTCTGCAATTCGCGGCGATTGTGGTCGGCCAGTCGTGCCGCGGCGAGGTCGGCGACCTGGCCTTCGGCGAGCGCTGCGGTCAGTTCTTGTTGTGCCGCATCATATTTCGCCTGCGCGTCGAGCGCCGTCGCGCCGGGAGTGATCCGCGCGGTGAGGACGCCGGGAACCTCGACCTCGGTGGGACCGGTCGCCGTCGTCGACCAGGTTTGCCCTGCCGACAACGACACCCGTTGTTCGCCGACCGCGAGGTCGATATCGGCCACAGCGGTGAACTCGACAGCCGCCGAGATCAACGTCAGCTGGTCGCCGGCACGATCGACCGCCGCTGCGGCGCTTTCGATTCGGCGCAGCAGCTCCTCGGTGAGGACGACCGTGGAAAGCTCCGTGGTGAGCCGGTCACGCTCGCGTCGAGCGGCGTCGATCTTGGCCAGCCGGGTGCTCAACCGGTCGATCTCCTCGCGCTCGGCGAGCTGGTCGACGGTGCGGCGGGCGGATTCGACGCGGCGCGCCACGTCGGTGAGAAGCTGCACGGCCTCCTGCATTGCGACACCGGCCGTCTCGGCCTCGGCCTGCGCCGCCGTCTGCGCGGCGGCGGCTTGTTGGGCTTCGGTCTCGGCGGCCGCAACGGCCGCGGTGCGCGTTTCGATCTCGTGCACGAGGCGCAACCGGCCGTTGTGCGCGGCGGTCGCGGCGGCGCTGGTTGCGGCGGCGGCGGCCGCGACCAGCTTGGCTTCTCGCGCTTGGCGAGTGAGCTCCGCGGCCTTGTCGGCGGCGGCCTGCGCGACGGCCAACCGTGGACCGGCCGCAAGCCGCAGTTGGGAGAGCTCGGCCACTTGCTCGGTCAGCACGGCATGGCGGCGCACCCGGTCGTCGACCTCGGCGACCGCCGCCGCGCACTGCGCTACCGCGGCGTCTGCGTCGGACAGTCGTGCGATGGCGGCGGCCCACTCCCCGGTGGGACGTCCGGTCGGGGTGAAGTAACGCGCGTATTCGGCGTCGATCCGCTCGATGAGCAATGGCTCGTTGCCGGACAGCGCCGCTTCGTCGCCAGCAGCGACATCGAGTGCGCGGGAAAGCGCGTCGCAGCCCGAAAGGTCTACCGCGGCAGTCGATGTGGATTGCAGTACGCGCTGAGCGTGCCAGAGCTCGTTGTCCACCGTCTCGGCGAGCATACTGCGGACGCGTTCGTGGGCTTCGTCGCCGGTCAGTTGCTCGCGCCGCGGCGCCAGCACGGTCAATTCCGTCTCGCACTTCTTGTGGAAGCGCTTGCGATAGATGAAACGGTAAGTGCCGCTGCTGATTTCGGCAGTGACCTCGGAGCCGACGTCGCTGTTGGTGGGCTTGACCTGCTTGACTTCCTTTTTCGTCGAACGGTCCCTGGATTCCAGCAGCAGGTCCAGCGCCTCGATCATCGACGACTTGCCGATTTCGTTGGCGCCGCTCACCACGACGACGCCGTGATCGGGAAGGTCGATCTCGCGGTGCCGGATTCCCCGGTAGTTCGTCAGGACCAGGCGGTGCAGCTTCACGCCGACCTCCGGTCGGTGAGGCGCAGCAAGAGTGCCAGTGCGGCCTGGGCGTCGGTCGCGGAGTCGGTGTCGTCCCCGCGTGCCGTGGCTACCAGCTCTTCGACGGCCGCGGCGGCGAATCCGCCGACGCCGAGATCGGTGAACTCGCCGTCGGCCGGTATCACCGCGAGGTCGGTGTGGCGTTCCCAGGTGCGCAGGTGGGCGAACAGCCGTCCGTATCGGTCCAGGCACGCATCCAGCGCGGCCCGGTCGGTGACCGTCAACGAGCCCGTCAGCGCCAGGCGCACCACGGTGCGTTCCTTGTCGGGCATCTGGTCCAGGTTCATGTCGAGGTCGGCGATGTCACGGTTGGTGTCGACCTGACGATGCAGGGTGACAAACCGCCAGTGGCCCACGTGCCGGGGCGTCACCGATACCGCGTTGGTTTCGTCGATGTCGACGACCAGCACATGACCCGGGTTGGATTCGACGTCGTCGAAATTGGTGACTTCCGGCGATCCGGAGTACCACACCCGGCCGCTGTCGCCGACCTGGGTGAGCGAGTGCTTATCCCCCAGCGCCGCATAGTGGATCGCGCCACGGGTCAACGCCTCTTCGAGTCCGGCCAGCCGAATCAGCGAGGGCTTGTCGCGATCGGGGTCGAGTACGTCGACGCCGCCGTGAGCGACGAGCACGCGAGTGACGGCGCCTGCGTCTTCGAGGCCTTCGAGAACTTCGGCGACCAGGTCGGTGGTCGGGGCCTTGGACCGCCATGGCGCGGCGACGATCTCGACGCCCGGCTTCACCTGATGCGGGCCGGGCCGATCGAGGACGATGACATTGTCCGGGCATTCCCGGGTGAACAACGTGCTGGTGAACACCGACGACGCGTCGAGCGGGTCGTGGTTGCCGGGCAGCAGGTAGACCGGAATACCGATGGCGCGCATCGCTTCCAGCGACTGCCCGATCACCTTCGGGTCGAGCTGGTTGTGCTCGAAGACGTCGCCCGCGACCACGACGAACTCGGCGCCCACCTCGGCCGCGAGGGCGCCCAGGCCGGCGACCGCGTCACGCCGGGCGGCCGAGTACCGCGGCTGGGCGTCACCGGCCAGGAAGTGGCGGGTCATGCCCAGCTGCCAGTCGGCGGTGTGCAGGAATCGCATCCCGGCGCCCCCTTCGGAAATGACGTGGCTATCAAGGCACCGCGAAGTCTAGGTGGGTTCACCGACAACTCTTGGGACCTGCATCGGCATGCCTCGGCGCGGTGTCCACCGCGGGCTGTGACCAGGGCCGATCCGGGTGCTGTCGTGCCCGCCTCCGAGCGACTATCGGTGTGGCTTCACAGTCGTTGAATCTCTTGTGCCACTTGTGTTCCTGTGGTCACATCGCGGGGTTTTGTGTCGATGGGTCGATCTAGTTTTGTCGGTATGAGTACGGGTGTGATCGCCGACGATGTCGCGTAGAACGTAGCGTGGGTCGGGTGAATGCCGAGCGGACCCTGTTGCTGATGCGGCATGCGAAATCTGGATATCCGCCCGGCGTCGTCGACCACGACCGGCCGCTGGCTCCCCGCGGCATCCGGGAAGCGGGGATCGGCGGTGACTGGCTGCGCGCCAATCAACCCAGCATCGACGCCGTGCTGTGCTCCACGGCCACCCGCGCGCGTCAGACCCTGGCCAACACCGGCATCGACGCCCCCGTCCGATTCCGCGAGCGTCTCTACGACACCACCCCGGGCACGATGATCGACGAGATCAACGACGTTGCCGACGACGTCGACACCCTGCTCGTCGTCGGGCACGAGCCGACTATGTCATCGCTGGCGCTCGGCCTGGCCGGTGACGACGGCACCGACGGCGATGCGGTACGACGCATCTCGGAGAAGTTCGCGACATCGGCCATCGCGGTGCTCAGGGTCACCGGCGACTGGAAAGACCTGCAACTGGGGACAGCCGCCCTGACCGACTTCCACGTTCCGCGCTGAACCCCGCTAGGAGTTCGTCGAGAGCGTCAGCTCCATCAGCTTGAGGGCCTGCCCGCACGCATCGATTCCCGGTGCTTGCGGGTTGACCCACCAACCGACGACACCGGCCGCGTCGCTGGCCACCCCACAGGCGCCGTTCGGGTCGTCCGGGCGCATCACGATCGAACTCACACCCGCGATCGTTCGGGTCTCGACCTTGTAATGCAGGAAGTCGGCGACCTTGCGCTCTTCGCTCAGGCTGCCCTGCTCGAACCAGAACCGGGTGATGTCGATCAGGCCGGCCGGGTTGGCCGCCTGCCACCGGCAGATCGCGCCGACGAACGTGCTCTGAATGTCGAGCGGGTCGGCGCCCACCGTCTTGGCCAGGATGTCACTGGTCAGAACCTCGCATTCCTTGAGCAGATTCGGGTACTGCTGCTGGGAGTTGTTGTTGCGCGGGACGCCGCCGGCGCCCGCCTTGACCGCGTTGCCGCCGATCGACCTCGAACAGCCGGTCACGAGCACCACCGCGCTGATCAAGATGACCAGCGCGGTCCGGACACGTCTGGTCATCATTTCGAATTCGCAATCGATTGACGAGCCAGTTCTTTGGCGATGTCACACGGCGGCGGGAAGGGCTTTTGACTGAAGCTGATCGACCATTCGATGAAGTCGTCCTGGAACTGAATGCCGACCTCGCACAGCGAGTCGCCCAGGTTCGGCTCGTTGCCGATCGCGATGAAGCCGCTGTGACCGTTGATATTGATGTCTTCGACGCTGGCGCGCGAGAGTTCCTCGGTCTTGCGTTCGCGTCCGATCGGGCTGCCGCGGTACCAGGAGAAAGAGAAGTGCGGCCCGAGGATGCCGCCGCCGGCCAGCCACTGGCAACCGACGGAATTGCGGGCCGTGTTGATCAGCCCACTCATCTTGGTCAGCTCGGCCACCTGCTGGTCGCTGATACCGCCGCACTGCGGAAACATCGGTCCGTGGTGGCCCTCGGCGTTGCCGGGCGTCGTCGAGGACGTCCCACCCGGCTTGTTGTCGCCGGAGCCCGAGCAGCCCGCAACCGTCGGGGCCAAGGCCATGACGGCCGCGAGGGCCAGAGCCGTGAGGTTACGACGCACCACTACCCTGCTTCTGCTCCGCGTGCTCCTGGTCCACACGATGCACTGTAGCGGCAGCCCAGCGGGTCAACCACCGACGCGCCACCTGATCAGGCATTTCAAAGTATTTGCCGGACGGGGCACCCGCACCCAACCGCCCGGCGGTGCTCAGCGCCGCGACACGTGCCGTATGCGACAGTTACCAAATGCTTCTGGCACTGCTGCGCCAGTACATCCGGCCGTACCGCCGGCTGGTGGCGGTGCTGATGGTGCTTCAACTGATCAGCACGCTGGCGACGCTGTACCTGCCGACGGTCAACGCCGCGATCATCGATGAAGGCGTCGCCAGGGGCGACACCTCGACGATCGTCCGGCTCGGCATGGTGATGCTGGCGGTCACCGGGCTGCAGGTGCTGTGCTCGGTCGGGGCCACCTACCTCGGGTCACGAAGCGGCATGGGGTTCGGCCGCGACCTGCGCCTGGCGATGTTCGAACACGTCACAACCTTCTCCGAGCCCGAGACCGCCCGATTCGGCACGCCGACCCTGCTGATCCGCAGCACCAACGACGTCCGGCAGATTCAGTACCTGGTGCAATTGATGGGCACGGTGCTGATCACCGCACCGATCATGTGCGTCGGCGGAATCTTCATGGCCATCCATCAAGAGGCCGCGCTGACGTGGCTGTTGCTGGTCAGCGTTCCGGTGCTGGCCGTCGCCAACTACTGGATCATGTCGCACATGCTCCCGCTGTTTCGCCGGATGCAAGCGCTGATCGACGGCATCAACCGGGTGATGCGCGACCAGCTGTCCGGGGTGCGGGTGGTCCGGGCGTTCACCCGCGAAACCTTCGAGCGCGAACGGTTTTCCCGCGCCAACACCGCCCTGTCGAATGCGTCCCTGACGGCGGGTAATTGGCAAGCGCTGATGCTGCCGGTGACCACGCTGACCATCAACGTCTCCAGCGTCGCGCTGATCTGGTTCGGCGGTCTGCGCATCGATCGCGGCCAGATGCAGGTCGGCTCGCTGACCGCTTTTCTGGCTTATTTCACGCAGATCCTGATGGCCGTGTTGATGGCGACGATGACGCTGGTGGTGCTGCCCCGGGCGTCCGTCTGCGCCGAGCGCATCACTCAGGTGCTGTCCACACGTCCGGCCATCGCCAGCCCGCAACACCCCAGGCTCCCGAGCGCGGGGATCACCGGCGTCGTCCGCCTGGAGGGTGCGACGTTCACCTACCCGGGTGCCGACCGCCCTGTGCTGCAAGATATCTCGTTGACCGCGCGGCCCGGCACCACCACCGCGATCGTCGGCAGCACCGGCTCGGGCAAGTCGACGCTCGTGTCGCTGATCTGCCGGCTCTACGACGTGACCGACGGCGCGGTCCTGCTCGACGACATCGACGTCCGCGACTACGACACCGAGCGACTCTGGTCGGCGATCGGCCTGGTCCCGCAACGCGGATACCTGTTCTCCGGCACCGTCGCGGAGAACCTGCGGATCGGCGCGGCCCCCGGTCAGGTGGTGACCGACGAGCAGATGTGGGAAGCGTTACGGGTCGCCGCCGCCGACGAATTCGTCCGCGCGCACGCCGACGGGCTGCAGATGCGGGTCGCGCAGGCCGGCATGAATTTCTCGGGCGGCCAACGGCAACGGCTGGCGATCGCCCGGGCAGTCATTCGCCGCCCGGCGATCTACCTGTTCGACGACGCGTTCTCCGCGCTCGACGTGCACACCGACGCACACGTCCGGGCCGCCCTGCAGGAGATCTCCGGCGGGGCCACGATCATCGTTGTCACACAGCGTATTTCGACGGCATCGCAGGCCGACCAGATCATCGTCGTCGACAACGGAAAATTGGTGGGCACGGGCACCCACGAGTCGCTGCTGGCCGATTGCACCACCTACGCGGAATTCGCCGACTCACAATCGGTCGGCGCCCTGCGATCGGGTCGAGCCGGGGGCACCCAGTGACCAGAGCGACATTCCGGCCGACCAAAGGACCCGCACCCAGCACGCGATCGCGCGACTTCTGGGGCACCGCGACCCGGCTGGTGAAACGGCTTGCGCCACAACGAACGCTGAGCATCGCGGTAATCACACTGGGCCTGACCGGCACGGTGATCGGCGTCGTCGTACCGCGAATCCTGGGCCACGCCACCGATTTGCTCTTCAACGGTGTGATCGGACGCGGGCTGCCGGCGGGAATCACCAAGGCGCAGGCCGTCGCCCAGGCGCGGGCGCGCGGTGACAACGCGTTCGCCGACCTGCTGTCCGGAATGGATTTGGTGCCCGGTCAAGGCGTGGACTTCGGCGCGGTGGCGAGAACGCTGGGCGTTGCCCTCGCCCTGTATATCGTTGCCGCATTGTTTATTTGGGTACAGGCTCGCCTGCTCAACCTCACCCTGCAGCGCACCATGGTCGCGCTGCGCTCGCAGGTCGAGGACAAGGTCCATCGCCTGCCGCTGTCCTACTTCGACGGGCGGCTGCGCGGCGAGCTGCTGAGTCGGGTGACCAACGACATCGACAACGTCCAAGCGTCGTTGTCGATGACAATCAGCCAGTTGCTGACGGCGATTCTGACCGTGGTCACGACGCTGGCCATGATGCTGTCGATTTCGCCGACACTGACCCTGATCACTCTGCTGACCGTGCCGCTGTCGCTGCTGGCCACCCGGGCGATCGCGCGCCGTTCGCAACGCCTGTTCAAGGCGCAGTGGACCAGCATCGGACGGCTCAACGCCCACATCGAGGAGACGTACAGCGGCTTCACGGTGGTCAAGACCTTCGGTCACCGGGACGCCGCCCGTGAGGAATTCCGCAGTCTCAACGACGACGTCTACCACGCCAGTTTCGGCTCGCAGTTCTTCTCCGGCCTGGTGGCGCCGGCCACGGCGTTCATCGGCAACCTCGGATACGTCGCGGTCGCGGTGCTCGGCGGTCTGCAAGTGGCCACCGGACACATCACCCTCGGCAACATCCAGGCGTTCATCCAATACGTCCGGCAACTCAACAACCCGCTGGGCCAGGTGGCCGGGATGTACAACACCCTGCAATCCGGGGTGGCCAGCGCTGAGCGGGTGTTCGACCTGCTCGACGAGCCCGAGGAAGCACCCGACCCCGCGCCGGCCGGCGAACAAACTCCGGCCAACGGCGAGGAACCGCGCGGACGTGTCGAGTTCCAGCACGTCAGCTTCGCCTACCACCCGGGCACGCCGGTGATCGAAGACCTGTCGATGGCGGCCGAGCCGGGTAGCACCGTGGCGATCGTCGGACCGACCGGAGCGGGCAAGACCACGCTGGTGAACCTGCTGATGCGGTTCTACGACGTCGATTCCGGCCGCATCCTGATCGACGGCGTCGACATCACCACGATGAGCAGACAAGCCCTGCGATCGCGAATCGGCATGGTGCTGCAAGACACCTGGCTCTTCGACGGGACGATCGCGGAGAACATCGCCTACGGCCGGCCCGACGCCAGCGCGCGAGAGGTGGCCGAGGCCGCCGAGGCGGCCTACGTCGACCGTTTTGTACACACCCTGCCGGCCGGCTATCAGACCCGGGTCACCGGCGACGGCGCCAACATCAGCGCCGGCGAGAAGCAGCTGATCACGATCGCGCGCGCGTTCCTGGCCCGTCCGCAGCTGCTGATCCTGGACGAGGCAACCAGCTCGGTCGACACCCGCACCGAGGCTCTCATTCAGCGGGCCATGCACGAGCTGCGCCGGGATCGTACGAGCTTCGTTATCGCGCACCGTCTTTCGACGATCCGTGATGCCGACCGCATCGTGGTGGTCGAGTCCGGCCGGGTCGTCGAACAGGGCAACCACGCCGAACTCATGGCCCGACGGGGTGCCTATTACGCGATGACCCGGGCCTGAACTTCCCGGTCCGGCCGGGCGCCTGAGGCGTTACTGAAACGACGCCAAGAAGTTATACAGAATCCCTTTAGAAGTGCGGCTGACGCTAGTCCCATCAGCACCCCAACCGCCCAACCGAAAGGGACCACAGCAATGTTCACTCGCCGCATCAGCACGATTGCCAGCACCGTCATCGGCGCCGCCGCCATCGGCATCATCGCAGTCGGTACCGCCGGCACCGCCGGAGCTACCAGCGCCGACGACGCGTTCCTCGCCCAGATGGACAAGCTCGGCATCTCCTTCAACTCCCCCGCGGACGCCATCAAGGACGGCCACAAGGTCTGCCAGGAGCTCGCGTCCGGCAAAACGGGCACCGACGTCGCCAGCGAGGTCCTGCAGCAGACGAACCTGACCAGCCATCAGGCGGCCTACTTCGTCGTCGACGCGACCCACGCCTACTGCCCGCAACTCGCCCCGCAGCTCACCTAGTCGCACCCACCCCACTGGATGGGGGGATCCCGGTAACCGGGATCCCCCCATTCGCCATTTCTGGGTTCGGATTGCGGACCCTCGGTCACGCCGGTCAGGCACCGCGTTCGACGACACCGCAGCTTCCACAACACCGCGGTGAGATTGGAAAACGTTGCTAATCAAGCTAATTCACTGTCATATCGGCCCGAATGTGACTGCGCGGCGACACCGGGCAGACGCGCGATCCTGTTTAGACCTTCCGCATCCGACATCGGGCTCACTAAGCTCGGGGGTCGGCTGTTGATTTGCTGCGCGGCGATTGCTATGCAGGAGGCAGCTGTGGCCACCACTGAAGGAGATGTCGATGAAGCTCTCGCCTCGCACCGTCACCGCCGCCGCTGCCGCAGCGCTCGCCCTCGTACTCGCCATCGGTGGCTGTTCGAATGACTCGAGCACCGGCAAACCGCCCGGCACCACTTCCAGCACCTCCAGCAGCGAGGCGGCCACCCTGCTCAAGCAGGCCGCCGACGCGATGACCAAGGTCACCGGGATGCATGTCAGCGTGGCCGTGCAGGGCGACGTGCCCAATCTTCGTGTGACCAAGCTGGACGGCGACATCTCCAACACCCCGCAAACGGTTGCCACGGGTACCGCGACGCTGCTGGTCGGCAAATCGCCGGAAGACGCGAAGTTCGTCTACATCGACGGCCATCTCTACTCCGACCTCGGACAGCCCGGCACCTACACCGACTTCGGCAACGGCGCCTCGATCTACAACGTGTCGGTGCTGCTGGACCCCACCAAGGGGCTGGCCAATCTGCTGTCGAAACTGCAGGGCGGTGCGGTGTCGGGGACCGAGCAGGTCAACGGCGTCGCAACCACCAAGATCACCGGTAGCTCCTCGGCCGACGACGTCGCCACCCTGGCCGGCTCCAAGTTGACCGCGCAGAGCGTGACGACGGTGCCCACCACGGTCTGGATCGCCTCGGACGGCTCCTCGCACCTCGTTCAGCTTCGGGTCCATCCGACGAACGACACCTCGGTGACGCTGACGATGTCGGACTGGGGCAAGACGGTCAGCGCCACGAAGCCCGTCTCGCCATGAGCGCGGAATCGCAACCCCTGGAAAACGCGGAAACCGCCGGACCGCCGGCATTCGGAAAGGAATCACCAATGAGGACGATTGCTCGTCGCCGGCGGTTCACCGTGGCCGTCGCCGGTATGGCCACCGCCGCCGCGATCAGCGTCGCGCTGGCTCCCGCGGCCGGCGCCGCCGATCAATACGGCGCGATTGCCTACTCCAGCAACGGTTCCTGGGGCCGCTCGTGGGACTACCCTACCCGCCCGGCCGCGGAGGCGACCGCGGTCAAAAACTGCGCATACACCGACTGCAAGGTGCTCACCAGCTTCACCGATTGCGGCGCCGTCGCGACCAATGGCAAGGCATTCCAGGGCGGTGTCGGCTCGACCCTGGCCGCCGCGATGAAGGACGCCTTGACCAAACTCGGCGGCGGCTCCATCGACACCTGGGCGTGCAACTAGTCCCTGGCCCCAAACCGCCGTGCGACGAGCCAACGCTGCCTGAGCACGGTCTTCATCACTCCAAGAATTCGTGGAGATAACAGATAGGCCACGATCGGAACCTTTTCTCAACCGCCGCACAACACCGCGGAATGAGAGAAGGGACCACGATGAAGACCACCAAAATCGTCGCGATCGCCAAGACCGCCGCCTTCGCAGTCGTCGCAAGTGCCGTCGCGTTGGGTTTGGCCGCACCGGCCGGGGCAGCCGCGGGCACCATGTACGGCGATCCCGCGGCCGCCGCCGAGTACTGGCAGTACCAGAAATACGACGACTGCGTCCTGATGGCGAGTGCCGACGTGATCGGCCAGATCACCGGCAAGCAACCCTCGGAACCGGCCATCATCAAGCGGGCGCAAGCGACTCCGAGCGTCGTCCACCCGGGCTCGATCTACACCACGCCGGCCAACACCAAAAACCCAAACTCGGGTATGGGCACCAGCTTTGCCGACGTCCCGACCTTGCTGAAGCTCTACAAGATCAACGCCACGATCACCAACAAGGAGCACGCCGCCAAAGACGGCATCCTCGGTGGCATCGAAGGGCTCGAGGAGCAGCTGGCGGAGGGCCACAAGGTCATCGTCAGCGTCAACGGCGAACTGATCTGGGGCCAGCCCGTCGAAAACAAGGACGACGACGGAAACCCGCGGGGCGACCACGCCGTGGTGGTCACCGGCATCGACACCGCCAATGACGTGGTGCACCTCAACGACAGCGGCACCAAGGAAGGCCGCGACGAGCAGATCCCGATAGCGCTGTTCATGCGGGCGTGGGAGGCCAGCAAGGAGCTGATGGTCTTCACCACCTAAACCCACCCAACTGCCCAATCGGCGGGCAGCCACGCGGAGCACATGCACCGGGTCGGCTGCCCGCCTTATGCGTTTTCGGGGCATCCCAATCGGATTCGTGCGAGCAATCGATGATCACGCTGGCAGGGAACACATTTCAGCCCGGGCCAAGCGCATGCCGCCGCCGGCGCCGCGGCACACCAATCGCGGGATATTACCGAATTCGGGGGGTTCGTATCACAATGACAAGGAATAACACCGCATGGGCAGGTGACGCCGCGCAGAGAACCCGGAAGGGCTGGTTAGCGACGATGGTAGACAAGAGTCTCGAATTCGGCCTGCTCGGGCCGTTGGAGATGACTGTGGACGGCACGGTGGTGCCGCTGGGCACGCCCAAACAGCGGGCGGTGCTGGCCATGCTGCTGATGAACCGCAACAGCCCGGTCGGCGTCGAAAGGCTGATCACCGCCCTGTGGGAAGACGAGCCCCCGTCGGGTGCACGGGCCAGCATCCACTCCTACGTGTCCAATCTGCGCAAGCTCCTCACCGGCGCCGGCATCGACCCGCGCGTGGTGCTGGCCGCCGCGCCGCCGGGCTACCGGCTCACCGTCGACGAAAACAGTTGCGATCTTGGACGGTTCATCACCGAGAAGACCGCGGGCGTGCACGCGGCCGCGATCAGCCGGTTCGAGCAGGCGAGCCAGCACCTGACGGCGGCATTGGCGCAATGGCGCGGACCGGTGCTCGATGACCTGCGCGACTTTCAGTTCGTCGACACCTTCGCCACCTCACTCGTGGAGGAAAAAATTCTGGTCCACACCGCGAAGGCAGAGGCCGAAATCGCTTGCGGACGTGGCGCCGCCGTGATCGGCGACCTCGAAGTGCTCATCGCGGAGCACCCCTACCGCGAGCCGCTGTGGGCCCAGCTGATCACGGCCTACTACCTGACCGACCGGCAATCCGACGCGCTGGCCGCGTACCGCCGGGTGAAGACGACACTCGCCGACGAGCTCGGAATCGACCCCGGCCCGACGCTGCGTGACCTCAACGAAAAAATCCTGCGCCAGGAGCCGCTGGACGCCAAGAAATCAGCCAGGACCACGGCCGTCGGCACCATCACCCTGCTGGACCAGCGCACCAAGGTCCCCGCCGGCAAGCCCGCCGCCTACCTGCACGAAGCGTCGGGCCGCAGCTACCCATTGCGCCTGACCGAGACCCGGATCGGACGTCTCAGCGACAACGACATCGTCCTGGCCAGCGCCAATGTCAGCCGCCATCACGCCGTCATCGTCGACACCGGCACCAGCTATGTCATCAACGACCTGCGGTCGTCCAATGGTGTACACGTGCAACACCAACGCATCCGGTCGGCGGCCACCCTGAAGGACGGCGACCACGTCCGCATCTGCGACCACGAATTCACGTTCGAGATCCCGCGCGGCTACAACAGCGAGGCAGCAAACTGAAGTAGCCGAATATCCTTGCTGTGCAAGGTATTTCGTAGCAATATCCGGCATGGCCAAACACCGCAAGGCTTTTCGCCGGACGTTGTCGGTGTCGATGCGCGACGCGCCTGCGCCGGGATCTCGCGATTGTCCCGCCTGGGCGTGCACGACGGCTTACCGTGATGGTTGCTAGTCGCGGAGGTTACGAGCGAGGATCTGACCGTAGTTGTTGATATCGTCGGCGGGTCTGCGGCCGGTTTGGAGGATCAGCGATGAGCGAGGAGCAAAACTCGCGAGTGGGGTCGATGTTCGGGCCCTACCATCTAAAGCGGCTGCTGGGCCGGGGTGGCATGGGCGAGGTGTACGAGGCCGAGCACACCGTCAAAGAGTGGACGGTCGCGGTCAAGGTGATGACCGCGGAGTTCAGCAGGGACCCGGTATTCCGTGAGCGGATGCGGCGCGAGGCGCGCACCGCCGGCCGTTTGCAGGAACCGCATGTGGTGCCGATCCACGACTACGGCGAGATCGATGGACAGATGTTCATGGAGATGCACCTGATCGAGGGCATCGACTTGGACGACATGCTCAAACGGTTTGGCCCACTGACCGCGCCGCGCGCGGTCGCGATCATCACCCAGATCGCCTCGGCCCTCGACGCGGCCCACGCCGCCGGCGTCATGCACCGCGACATCAAGCCGCCCAACATTCTGATCACCCGCGACGATTTCGCCTACCTCGTTGACTTCGGCATCGCCAGCGCCACCACCGACGAGAAGCTCACCCAACTCGGCACCGCGGTGGGCACCTGGAAATACATGGCGCCCGAACGGTTTTCCAACGGCGAGGTCACCTACCGCGCCGATATCTACGCGTTGGCCTGCGTGCTGTACGAATGCCTGACGGGCACCCCGCCCTATCGCGCGGGCACCGCCGGCGAGCTGGTCAGGGCGCACACCACCGACGACATACCGCTGGCCAGCGCGGTGCGCTCGGGCATCCCGAAGGCCTTCGATGCGGTGATCGCGCGGGGCATGGCGAAAAAGCCCGAGGACCGCTACGCCAGCGCCGGCGACCTGGCGCTGGCCGCGCACGAGGCGCTGAGCAATCCCGATCAAGACCACGCCGACAACATCCTGCGCCGCAGCCAGGAAGCCACCCTGGCGGCCGAAACCCCGCACCTGCCTCCCCCGGCCGCGCCACCGCAGAGCGGCACTCCACCGCCGCCGTACCCGCCGCCAAGTTCTACGCCGGTGCCACCGCCCGCGCCGACCGCTCGGCCCTGGGCGCCCGAGAGTGGCCCCGTCCCGACCCCGAGCCAGCCGGTCTCGGGCGCGCAGTATTACCAAGGCACCAGCGGCAACTGGGCCGCAACGCCGCCCGGCGCACCCCCGCCCGCCGGCCCCGCTGCCTGGACGCTGGGACAGCAACCCCCGCCCAAGCCCAAGCGCAACCCCTGGCCGTTCGTCATCGGGGCCGCCGCCCTGGTTGTGGTCCTGGTGCTCGCGGCCGTCGGCGTCTACGTCGCCACACAGGATGACGACAACCCGAAACCGCATCCGACCGCGACCAGCACCACAACCCCGCCGAGGACCACGAGTTCGAAACCGACCACCACCACGACCACCGCGAGCGGCGACCTCGAAGGCCAGCTGCTCACCCTGGTGCCCCCGGGCTACCCGAGCGGCACGTGCACACCGGCCACCGCGAAACCGAACACGGTCTGGTCGGACGCGCTGGCCGTCGTCGACTGCGACCAGAACACCAACCCGGGCGGCCCCTCGAAGGCGCGCTACGGTCTCTTCCCGAATCCGAGCGTCCTGAAGGACGCAACCGACGCCGACATCAAGCTGCTGACGCTGGCGACCTGCCCCGGAGGGGTTAACAACCCGGAACCGTGGCAGCACCCGGACGCCCCGAAGGTCGACGTCGGCATGGTCGCCTGCGGCACCTACAACAACCACCCGAACATGGTGTGGAGCAATCAGGTCAAGCTGCTGTTATGCGACGTCTTCGGCGATCCCCCGACCATCGAGGAACTGCACACCTGGTGGACCAAATACGGTGGCTGAGCCTCGGTAGCCAAAGATCAACCGGCCCAACGGCATCGGATAACCGAGGCGGCGCGCGCCACGCGATGCGGACCAAACCAGCAAACCGCGCCCGGGTGGCAAAAACGCCAGGATCACACCAAGATCAGCTATACAAGTGGTGGACGCCGTGACAATACTCGAGGCGGCCAGCTAACCCAGCGGAGGCGATGAGTGGACGACAGGACCGACGTGGTCACCACCATTCCCGGTTTGGAACTGCGGGCCGGTGGGCGTACCTGGCGGGCCAGCGGTGGCCGGTCCTGGAGCATTGGCCGTGCGCACGAAGCCGACATCCAGCTGGAGAATCCCAGAGTGTCGCGCCAGCACGCGGTGCTGCAGCCGACGCCGGCGGGCTGGGTCCTGGTCAACCGCAGCAACAACGGGATGTTCGTGAACGGGCGGCGAGTCGAGAGCCTGCCGATCAGCCAGCCGATCACCGTCGTGCTGGGGTCGGCGTCCTCCGGGCAGCCGCTCGAGCTCTACCCGATTGCCCCACCGCCCAGCCCGGCGAGGACGCAAACCGTCGCACCGACGCGACCGGTCGGCGAGACCACGGTTGCCCGGCCACCGACCGCGGTCTACACGATGGATCAGGTAACCATCGGGATCGGCCGCGGAACCGACAACGCCGTCGTGCTCGACGACCTGCTGGTCTCTCGCCATCACGCGGTGTTGCGCCGTGCCGGGAATCAGTGGGAGCTGGTAGATAGCAACAGCGCCAACGGAACCTACGTCAACGGCAACCGGATCGCGCGCGCGATCATCGGACCGAACGACATCGTCGGCATCGGCCATCAGCTGCTGCACCTGTCCGGTGACCAACTCGTCGAATACGTCGACACCGGCGACGTGTCCTACGAGGCGTCGAACCTGCGGGTGGTCTCCGGCAAGGGCAAGGTGTTGTTGGCCAGCGTCAGTTTCGCCCTGCCGCAACGCTGCTTCATGGCGGTGGTAGGGCCAAGTGGCGCAGGGAAATCCACGCTGTTGAGCGCGTTGACCGGATTCCGCCCGGCCGGCAGCGGGGAGGTCCGCTACGACAATCGCGACCTCTACCAGAACTACGCCGAGCTGCGACACCGGATTGGCTTCGTGCCGCAGGACGACATCCTGCACACTCAGCTGACAGTCCGACGGGCACTGAATTACGCTGCGCAGCTTCGGTTTCCGCAGGACGTCTCCACCCGGGAACGGAAGCAGCGCATTGACGAGGTGCTGGGCGAACTCGGGCTGGCGGCGCATGCCAATCAACGGATCGACAGTTTGTCGGGCGGTCAGCGCAAACGAACCAGCGTTGCGCTGGAACTGCTGACCAAACCATCCCTGCTGTTCCTGGACGAGCCGACGTCGGGCCTCGATCCGGGCTACGAGAAATCCGTGATGCAGACCCTGCGCGCCCTGGCCGACGACGGCCGGTCCGTCGTGGTGGTCACCCACAACACCGCGCAGCTGAATCTGTGCGACCGGCTGCTCATCCTGGCACCGGGCGGTCGGCTGGCGTACTTCGGTCCGCCGCACCAAGCCCTGAACTACTTCGGCTGCAACGACTTCGCCGACCTGTTCAACCTCCTCGAACACGACACCACGACCGACTGGACGGGGCGTTACGTCGCATCGCCCATTCACGGGGCCCTCACCGGGCCGCACGCCACACTGAAGGCCCCGGCACCTGCCACGCGCGCCGCGAAACCGGTCGCCCAGCAGAGCGCGTTCGCTCAGTTCACCACGCTGTGCCGAAGGTATCTGGCGGTCATCGCCGCCGATCGCCAGTACGCGGTGACGCTGCTGGTGCTACCGCTGCTGCTGAGCCTGTTCGCGCACGCCGTCCCGGGCGAGGCCGGGTTGTCGCTGACCAAGGCGATCGAAACGAAGTCCACTCAGCCCTCGCAACTGCTGGTGCTGCTGATCATCGGTGGGGCGCTGATGGGCTGCGCCGCGTCGATCCGCGAGATCGTCAAGGAACGAGCCATTTATCAACGCGAGCACGGCATCGGGTTGTCGCGCGGCGCCTATCTGGCCTCGAAGCTGGTGGTGCTCAGCGCGCTGACCACGGTGCAAGGGCTCATTCTCGGTTTCCTTGGGGTGGTGGGCCTGCCTCCGCCGGATCAGGCCGTCGTCCTGCCGTGGCCCAGAGCCGAAGTGGCGATTGCGGTGGTCGCCGTCACCGTGGTCTCGATGATGATCGGTCTGCTGATTTCGGCGATGATCGGCAACGCCGACCGGGGCATGCCGCTGCTCGTGCTGGTGGTGATGGCCGAACTCGTGCTGTGCGGCGGCATGTTTGGGGTCAAGGGCCGCATCCCGCTGGAGCAGTTGGCGTGGCTGTCGCCGTCCCGCTGGGCCTACGCGATGGCCGCCTCGACCGTCGATCTCGACGATCTGCGCCGGACCGCGGGCGGCGACGAGGACCCGCTGTGGGAGTACGACGCCAGCGATTGGTGGATGGCCGCGGGTGCCTGCGCGGTACAGGCGATCGTGCTGATCGTTCTGCTCGCGCTGCGACTCAGACAGCTTGACCCGCAACGCAAAGCGGCCAAGTAACACCGCCTACGCGTGTTTGGCCACCAGCGTTAGCGCGCTGAGAGCCCACGAGCCGCACGTCAGGTGAACCGACAGCAACCGATACCCGACGTAGTACACGCCGTAGGACCATGTCCGCTCGGCACCGGCCCGCCACTGCGCGGACGACATCGTGGTGAGCATTGATATCCCCTCGCTGTAACCCGCGTTCGTATGGAGTAAGGGTCTGCCCGCGTACTGCCGAGATCCTTGATGAATCCTTGGAACGCGGCCCGTATTTGGGGGCCGGGATCGACGCGTGGGCAGCCCGTCGGCGTTTGCCGTTACGGAGCGGTGAAGCCGGCCGGCGCATACCGTCATGGGTGCTTACCGGGGGTTGCAGCCGACAGGTCCGCCGGGAAATTGTTGATATGGTCGGCGGGTCTGCGGTTGGTTTGGAGGATCAGCGATGAGCGAGGGGCAGGCCTCACGCGAGGGCTCGACGTTCGGGCCCTACCACCTGAAACGGCTGCTGGGCCGGGGCGGGATGGGCGAGGTCTACGAGGCCGAGCACACCGTCAAGGAGTGGACCGTCGCGGTCAAGCTGATGTCCGACCAGTTCAGCTCGGACCCCGTCTTTCGCGAGCGGATGAAGCGCGAAGCGCGCACCGCGGGCCGTTTGCAGGAGCCGCACGTCGTCCCGATTCACGACTACGGCGAAATCGACGGAAAAATGTTCATGGAGATGCGCCTCGTCGAGGGCACCGACTTGGACAGCTTGCTCAAACGGTATGGCCCCCTGACGCCACCGCGCGCGGTCGCGATCATCACCCAAATCGCCTCGGCCCTGGACGCGGCGCACGCCGCGGGGGTGATGCACCGCGACGTCAAACCGCCCAACATCCTGGTCACCCGCGACGATTTCGCCTACCTCGTCGACTTCGGCATCGCCAGCGCCACCACCGACGAGAAGCTCACCCAGCTCGGTACGGCGGTCGGCACCTGGAAATACATGGCCCCGGAGAGATTCACCAATGACGAGGTGACCTACCGCGCCGATATCTACGCGTTGGCCTGCGTCCTGCACGAGTGCCTGACCGGGTCCCCGCCGTATCGCGCCGACAGCGCCGGCGTGCTGGTCAAGGCCCACATGAGCGATCCCATTCCACTGCCCAGCGCGGTGCGCGCGGGAATTCCCAAGGCCTTCGACGCGGTGATCGGGCGCGGCATGGCGAAAAAGCCCGAGGAGCGCTACGCCAGCGCGGGCGACTTGGCCCTGGCCGCGCATGAGGCGCTCAGCAATCCCGATCAAGACCACGCCTCCGACATCCTGCGCCGCAGCCAGGAAGCGACCCTGCCCGGCAAGGACAAGCTCGAGCAGCCCCCGACGATCGCGGGCACCATGGCGGCGCCTCCCGTGCAGCAGCGGCCCACCACACCCCCGCCGCGAACCCCGACGCCGTACCCGCGACCGAGTTCCACTCCGGTGCCACCGCACCACGCACCGAGCCCTCGGCCCTGGGCACCCGAGAGCGGTCCCGTGCCCAGCCCGGCTCAGCCCGTCTCTGTTCCGCAGTATTACCAAGGCGGCAGCGGCAACCGGGTCGGCCCGCCAACCGGCAACCTGCCGCCCGCCCAGCCCGTCGGCCACACCCCCTGGGGCCTGGCGCAGCCACCGAAGCCCAAGCGCAATCCCTGGCCGATCATCGCCGCGGCCGCGGTGGTGGTCGTGGTGCTGGTCAGCGCGGTCGCGATTTGGCTGATCATCCCCGACCCGAAGCCGCCGCCCGACCCGATCGCGTCCGACAAGCTCAACTCGCTGCTGCTGAGCCCCTCGGAGATCAACGCCATCATGGGCGCGACGAACATCCAGCCCGGCAAGCCCATCACCACGATGGGCACCTCGACGATGACGGTGTCGATACCGGACTGCAAGGGAGCGCTCTACACGACGCAGGATCAGGTGTATGCCGGCAGCGGCTACACCGGTATCAACGGGCTGGTGGCCTCCGAGCCGGGCGACGACAACGACCATTGGGTCAACCAGGCGGTGGTGTCGTTCCCGACCGCCGACAAAGCCAAGGCGTTCCTGCAGAGCTCGGCGGACAAATGGAAGAAGTGCGTCGGTCAGACGGTGACGGTGACGAACTCGAACGACAAGACCTATCGCTGGACTTTCGCTCCCATCCAGGGCACTTCACCGAAGATCTCGGTGCTGCAGACCCAGGAAGGCGCCGACGGCTGGCAGTGCGAGCACGCGATGAGCGTGGCGAACAACGTGATCGTCGACGTCAACGCCTGCGGCTACCACATCAGCGATCAGTCGAGCCAGATCGCCGACAAGATCGTCGACAAAGTCAACAACATCTAGCTCTTGCGGCCGCCAATGCCTAAGCGGCACTGCGAGATTGGCTTAAGCCGGTAGATCTGGCCCTTCGGCGCGCAGATCGTCGACCGCCGACATCGCGTCGCGTAACTTGGCCAGCCATTCCTCGGTGTGCTCGCCGACGAGCTTGACCGACCACGCCAGGGCGTCGGCCCGCGACCTCGCGACACCGGCATCCACCAGCGTGTCGAGCACCTGGCGCTCCGGCTGCTTCAAGCGTGTCATCACCGGAACTGCGATGTGCGTGAACAGGATTCGTTCGCCGCCGATCTCCAGGCCCCAGGAAACCTTGCGCCCGTAGCGATCCTGCGCCTCATCGGCAATGCGCATCCGCTCGGAACGGGTCTCCTCGCGGAACCGCGAGGCCCGGCCTTCGGCACGCGCCTCGCTCTCTTCTGTTGCGTCCGCCAGCTTGCCGATGACGGTGATCTCTTCACGGTCGACGACGACCGTCGGGTCGCCGTCGAACCAGGCTTCGGGCAGGCGTCCGGCGAACCATTCCGCCGCGCCGGTGGCATCGGGCTGCTGGGCTTGCTGCCAGCCCCCGGGGCGGCCGTACCGCCTCTGACTGTGGTGCGATTTCATGATTACATGATTACACCGTTACATTTGTAATACCTAGCGGGTTCGCCCGCGGCGAACGCCGGACGGTCGCGAAAGTCGGCTAGCTACGGGAACCGGAAAACCGTTGATATGGCCCGCTCACAGGCGTATTTTTGATCACGAAGCAGGCCCGGAAGCGGCCAAGTCAAAGCGCCGGCACAGGGGAAGGAGCCGGCCGCGTCGGACCGTGTCAGACGCCCCCCAGCGCCGCCCGGGCCTGCCTCAGCGTGTAGTGGATTCAGTCGTTGTCGCGGGCGTCGCCGCCGCGACGTACCCGGAAAAGCTTGACTTCGTTCTTGACGCCCTTGAGGCGACGTGCGCCCGCGAAAGACCCGGAGAACTCCCCGGACTCGCCGATCTCGTCCCACACCGAATCGGCGACCAAAACGGTGCCCGCGCGAGCCACCCCGGTAACCCGGCTCGCGACATTGACCGGGCTGCCGAACCAGTCACCGGCCCGGCTCACCGCCATCCCGGCGGACACCCCCGCCCGCAGCCGGGGAAAGTCGTTGTCGGTGTCGACGGCTTCGACGAGCTTCAGCACCACATCGAGCAGCGGCGCGGGCTCCGGGCAGACGAACATCACCGCGTCCCCGATCGTTTTGATGAACCGCACCGGCGGGGCCGTCATGTCGCGAGCCAGGGACGCCAGCCGGCCGGCGAGCTGCCCCAGCTCCTCGGGCGATACGACCTCGCCCAACCGGGTGAAGCCGACCAGATCGGCGAAGGCGACGGTGACCTGGCGCGCGCCCGGCAGCGGTTTGCCGGCGGCGCGTTCGGCGGCATTGACCGCCTCGGTCTCCATCATGTGGCGCAACTGCATGAAGAGCATCTGCTCGATCATCGGGCCGAGCTGCGGGCCGATCTGACTCACCAGCGCCTTGGACGCCTGGGCGACCTCCAGCTCGCTGGAGCCGGGGCGCATGATCGCCGCCAGCGCCGCATAACGCATGACCTCGGCGGCGTGGGACAGACCGTCGGCCAGCACCCGCACCACCAGCACGACCTGGTCGGGGTTGAGCCCCATCTCCACGAAGCGCTGGGCGTAGGCGGCCGCTTCACCGTCGGCGCGCATGTGGATCGCCGCGTCGGGATCGTCCACCCTGGCCAGCCCGATCGCGCGCTGCACGCGCTGCAGCAGCATCAGGTCGATGTTGTAGTGCTCGCTGATCTCACGCGCCGACACGTAGGTGCCGTCGTCACCGATGATGCGGCGGCTGGCCAACAGCAGTGGCGGGTTGGTGGAGGCGATCTCGTCGGCGGTGATCCCCTGTTCCAGCAGCCAGGCCACCAGCTCGGCACGTTCCGTGCGCGCGGCACCCTCGAGTCCGTCGAGCAGATCGTCGATGTCGACCTCGTCGTCCACGTGGTCAACGTACAACGCCGACCGGCCATGATGTGAAGCGATGACCCCGCCCCTGCTGCATGGCTTCGGCCCCGTCATTGACGGCCGCGCCCGGATGCTGATCCTGGGCTCGTTTCCGAGTGCGCAGTCGCTGATCGCACACGAGTACTACGCAAATCCACGAAATGCGTTCTGGCCCATCACCGGTGAGCTCTTCGGGTTCGACGCCGACGCGCCCTACGAATCCCGTCTGGCCGCGTTGCGGGCGCACGGGGTCGCGCTGTGGGACGTGCTGCGCGGCTGCCGCCGGGCCGGTAGCGCCGATTCCGCGATCGATCCGAAAAGCTTGGTGCTCAACGACTTTGCCGGGTTATTCGCCGACTACCCGAGGATCACCCGGGTTTACTTCAACGGCGCCAAGGCGGCCGAGCTGTATCGCAGGCTGGCGCAGCCCGACGATCGGCTCGAGTTCCAGCGGCTGCCGTCCAGCAGCCCGGCCCATGCCACCCGGCCGGGCGTCAAGCTGGCGGCCTGGCGGGCGTTGTTGCTTTCATGACACCGGCGGTCGCCGGTGCGCCCACGGCCGGGCCGCTTCGATCTGTGCGGACAGCGACAACAACGTCGCCTCGTCGAACGGTCGGCCGACCAGCTGTACCGACAACGGCAGCCCGTCGCCGTCGAAGTCCCACGGCACCACCGCGGCGGGCTGACCGGTTGCATTCCAGGGTGCGAAGTACGGAACCTGCTGGGCGACCAGCAGCAGCGTCGACACCGCGCCGCGGCGCCGGTAGGCACCGATCCGGGACGGACCGTCCGCGGTGCCCGGCGTGATGACGACGTCGACGTCGTCGAAGATCGACTGGATCCTGGCGCTCATCCGCTCCTCGGCGGCCTGCACGGCTTCCATCCTGCGGTCCGAGAAGAACGATCCCAGGCGCGCCAGGGTGCGGGTGCGGGCTTCGAGGCGTTCCGGATGGGCCTGCGCGTCGGCGTCGTCGCAGATGCCCCGCAGGTAGCGCGGCAGGAAGTTCGCATACAGCCGCGTGAGTGGATAGTCAGGGTCGGCGGTGATGACCTCATGGCCCAGATCGCGAAGCAGCGCGCCGGCCTGCTCCACGGCCGCCAACTCTTCGCGCCCGACCCGCTGCGGGGCGGTGGGGATCTTGGTGCTCAACGCAATTCGCAGCTTGCCGGGGTCGCGCGCGGCGGCGCCGACGAATCCGCCCTCGGGGCCCGGGATCGTCGTGGTGGCATCGAGGAACAGTGCGGCGTCGGCCACCGAGCGTGCGATCGGACCGTTGACGCTCAGCCCGTACCACGCGTTGTCGTGCGGTTCGAGCGAGACGCGATCGCGTTGCGGCTTCAGGCCGAACAGGCCACACCAGGACGACGGGACGCGAATCGAGCCGCCGCCGTCGGATCCCAGCGCGATCGGGGCCAGCCCGGCGGCGACCGCGGCGCCGCTGCCGCCGCTGCTGCCGCCCGGGCTGCGCCCGAGGTTCCACGGGTTGCGGGTCGCGCCGAAGGTCAGCGACTCGGTGAACGGGAAGATCATCAGCTCGGGCACATTGGTCTTGCCGAGGATGACCGCGCCGGCAGCGCGCAGCCGGCGAACGGCTTCCGCATCGGACGCGACCGGCGGACCGTGGCCGCCGCTGCCGCACGCGGTCACCTCACCGGCGACGTCGACATCGTCCTTGATCGCGATCGGCACGCCCAGCAGCGGCAGCCGCGCGCCCGCGTCGAGAAGTTCCTGGGCGGCCTGCGCGTCCTCGCGGGCGCTGTCGGCCAGCACCACGCGGTAGCAGCGCAGGTCGCTGTCCAGGCGCGCGATCCGCTCCAGGTAGACCTCGAGCAGGTCCGGCGCGCTGATTTCACCGTCGGCCAGCATCTTCGCCAGTGCGCCCGCACCGGCGAAGGCGAGTTCGCGAGCGTCCATTGCCGCAGCGTAGCCCCCGCGGCCGGCGTCGCGCCCCGGCCGGTTGATCATGTGCGCAAACGGTATAAGGGTGTGCATTCGCCGGCTCGGGCGCGAGCCGGCCGGGTTGAGGCAGCCAGTACCGTGGCGACATGTCCTGCGTGTTCTGTGCGATCGTCGCTGGGGAAGCTCCGGCCATCCGGATTTACGAAGACGACGACTACCTGGCGATCCTCGATATCCGCCCGTTCACGCGAGGCCACACCCTGGTGATGCCCAAGGAGCACAGCGTCGATCTGACCGACACCCCGCCGCAGACGCTGGCCCAGATGATCACCATCGGCCAGCGGATCGCACGCGCCGCCAAGGCCACCGAATTGGCCGACGCGACGAACATCGGGATCAACGACGGCAGCGCGGCTTTCCAGACGGTGTTCCACATCCACCTGCACGTTCTCCCCCGCCGCAACGGCGACAAACTTTCGGTGGCCAAGGGGATGTTGCTGCGCCGAGACCCGGACCGCGAGGCCACCGGGCAGATCCTGCGCGACGCGCTGGCACGCATCGACGCCAGTCAGTAGAAATGGATTCATGAGCAACCTCACCACGCTGGAGCGGATCTTTCTGGCCCCGCTGCTGCGCATTCACGACTCGCTGTACCGGAAAACCGATGGCCGGATCGGCCACCACGTACCCGGGATGCCGGACAGCCTGCTGTTGCACACGATCGGCGCCAAGACCGGTCAGCAGCGCTCGTCCACACTGACCTACGCCAAGGACGGCGACGCGTACCTGGTCGTCGCGTCCTACGGCGGTAGCGACAGCGCCCCCGGCTGGTACCACAACCTGCGCAAACGTCCGGAATGTGAGATCAACGTCGGCCCCAACCGGTTCCGAGTCAACTCGCGCAGCATCGGCCCGGACGACCCCGACTACGCGCGGCTGTGGCAAATCGTCAACAAGAACAACGCCAACCGGTACGACGGGTATCAGAGCCGGACGTCGCGGCCCATCCCGATCGTCGCGCTGACGCCCGCCTAGCGGTACCAAGCTGCACAAAAGCACCAGCTAAACCGTCTGGGACGACTATTCTGCCCATGCAGTGGTGAAGCCTTCATGCGTTCACCGCCGGGGGAACAGATCGGCTGGAGCAGCAATGAAGCGCTGGACGGGGATTCCGTGGCAGCGATTCGGGCTGTCCGCGCGCGTCGGGTGGCTCGTCGTCGCCGGATACGGCGTCGCCGGGCTGATGATCATCGTCGCCTCGGTCCGGAACTGGGAAGGCGAGTACGCGACCCGCCCGGTCGACGAAATCGCCTTGGCGGCGAGTCTGCTGTTCGGTGCGGCATGCGGCCTGCGCGCGGCGCGCTACACCACCGGGCGCCGCAGAGTCGGCTGGCTGGCCATGGTGACGGCCCTGATGGGCTGGGCGATCGGCGAACTCATCTGGGCATTCTACGACGTGCGCTCGCAGCTGGATCACGCCGCGCACCCGGCCGCGGCCGAGATCGTGCTGCTGTTATGGCCTTTCGGCGCCATGACGTCGTTGGTGGCGTTGTCCAACCTGTCTCGCCACAGTTCGCGGCGGCTGGTACTCGACGGGCTGATCCTGGTCACCTCGCTGCTCGTGGTCTCGTGGGTATTCGTCCTGGAAAAGCAGCTGCGCGACACCACCGGTTCCCGGACCGCGACGGTGGCGCAGGTGGTCAACGACGGCATCCTGCTGACGACGGCGATTCTGATGCTGTCGCGGGGTCGTCCCGGTGAGCGACCGAGCCGCAGCCTGGTAGCCGCCGGTATCGCGGTGATCAGCATCGCCGACATCACGATGGTGTTCGATACCGGGATCGGCAGCTATCACGTCAGTGATCTGGGTGACCTGGGCCGGGTGGCCGGATTGTGCCTGATCACGCTTGGCGCCCTGGCCAGCGTCGACGAACCCGTGTCGGCGACGGCGTCGCGCAGCGAGGTGTTGTCACGCACGCTGCTGTGGCTGCCGTACCTGCCGCTGTCGCTGGCCGCGGTCGTCGGGTTTGGCGCCATCGTCAGTCAGCACCTCGGAGTGTTGACCGCCCTGCTGGGAATCCTGGTGGGCGCGGTGCTCGTCCGGCAATTCATCGCGCTCACCGAAAACCAGGACCTGTTGTCCGCGGTCGCGCGGGAGGCGTTTCGGGACAGCCTGACCGGCCTGGCGAATCGGCCGCATTTCCTGCATCGCCTGGAAGACGCCGTCGCCGCCCGAAACGAAGATTCTCCACCAATCGCGGTGTTGTGCCTCGACCTCGACAACTTCAAAGCGGTCAACGACGGCTTGGGACACCCGGCGGGCGACGAACTGCTCATCCGGGTCGCCGGGCGGCTCACCGCCGCCCTGCACGAAAACGGCCTCATCGCCCGACTGGGCGGTGACGAATTCGCGGTGCTGCTAGAGGGTTCCGTCGAAGAGTCTCAGGCTGCCGCACATGACGTGCTCGAGGCGTTCAGCGCCCCGATCGTGATCGACGGCGTGCCGGTCGCGGTTCGCCCGAGCATCGGCTTCACCGTGGCCACCGCCGCGTCGACATGCACCGTCGACCAGCTGCTGCGGCACGCCGACCTGGCCATGTATACCGCCAAACGCGAAGGCGGCCAATGCGTCCGCAGCTTCGTGCCGGACATTCCGTTCTCCTATACGTTTCCGCGGTCGAGCGAGTCGGTATCGGCGATATCGGCCTTGCCCGCCAAACTGGCGGAATGGGCGCCCATTTCGGCAGCCGCCTCGGGCATATCCGGCTCGCCACGCACCGCACGAGCGGAGCCAAAGACCTCGGCACCCGACGAGCCATCCGATCTGCCCGATGACCTGCGATGGGCACCCGCGCCGGTCCGAATTGCCATGGCAATATTGGCAATTGGCGTGCTCACCTTCACCGCGACGAGCCTTGCCGGCCTCAATGCCAAGGACATACCCTTCACCAATTCTCTGTATGCCGCGTTGAACTTGCTGGCGGCCGGGCTGATTGCCGTTCGCGCCTACCGCGTCGCGAGCGATCGGTTGGCCTGGTCGCTGATCGCGGTCGGGATGGCATCCTCGGCGATGGGCGACGTCGTCTACCTCGTGGGAGTACCCGACGGGCAGTCACCCTCGGCGGCCGACCCGGAGTACCTCGCGTTCTACCCGTTCGTCTATCTCGGGCTGCTGCTGCTGGTGCGGGCACGACTGGCCGCCGTACCGATTCCGATCCGGCTCGATCCCCTGGTATGCGGTTTGGCCATGGCAGCACTGGGCGTGGCACTGCGTAACGGTCCCTTCCACGCGGCCGCGACCCGGGCACCGGACACCGTGTTGGTCGGACTGCTGTACCCGTGGGGCGATCTGGTGCTGGTGGCTCTCGCCGCCGGCATGCTGCCAATGGTTGGCTGGCGCAACGAATTTCGCTGGGCTCTGCTCGTCGGTGGGCTGATCGGTTTTGCGGTCGCGGACACCGTCTATCTCTTCGAGACCTCGGCCGGCTCATACCGCTCAGGAACCACGCTCGATGCCGCCTGGCCCGCGGCCTCACTCCTGGTGGCGATGGCCAGCTGGGCGCCCGCGCCATCGGCGGCGCGCGGGCTCAAGCGTGGATTCTGGTCCTACGCCGTGCCGGCGGCCTGCACAGCCGTCGCGCTGACGGTCATCGTGTTGGACGAAAACTCGCGATTTGCAACGGCTTTGGCGGCATTGAGCCTGGTGACCGCCGCCGTCCGGTTCTCGCTGACGTTGCGTGACGTCAGCATGATGGCCGAAAGCTACAAGCACTCCATGACCGACGAGTTGACGACGTTGCCCAACCGAAGGTCGCTGGCCACCGCGTTGACGTCGTTGCCCGACACCCCGACAGAACTCGACGCGGCGCTCAAAACGCCGTCGCGCAAGGCGTTGCTGCTGGTGAAGCTGTACGAGCTTGACGAGATCAGCGACTCACTCGGGCGCCCGTTCGGCGATGAGCTGTTGCGCCACATCGCGGATCGGCTTGCCAACAGCGTGCGGCACGCGGATCTGCTGGCCCGGGTCAGCGATGACGAATTCGCAATCCTGCTGACGGAGGGGTCCGACCTGATCGGCGCTCGCGCCCAAGCGGGTCGCCTGCTCGAAGCCTTGGGCGAGCCATTCGCATTGGATCCGATCACCGTGCGAGTCGATGCACGCATCGCTATTGCGTTGTGCCCCGATCATTGTCAGCATCCGCAAGAGCTGCTGAGTCGCGCCGAGGCGGCGATGCCGCACGCCAAATTCGCGATGGGCAAGATCGCGGTCTACGACTCGGCGTTCGAGGTGTACCGCGACACCGACCCCAACCTCATCGAGGAATTGCGCAACGCGCTATTCGAAGGTGAGGAACCGACGTTGTACTACCAGCCCAAGGTCAACACGAGCGACGGCAGCGTGCACAGCGTCGAGGCACTGCTGCGGTGGAACCATCCCACTCGTGGGCTGCTGCTGCCCGAGGAATTCCTGTCCGCCGCCGAACGCGCCGGGCTGATGCGCAAGATCGCCGACCGCACACTGAAACTCGCTCTCACCCAGATCCAGTTTTGGCGCGAAAACGGCATCACCTCGGCCGTATCGGTGAACCTGGCGACAACCAACCTACTTGACCTCGAGCTTGTCAGCTCGATCGAAAGACTGCTCTGGGCCCGCGGTTTGCCCGCGAACGCGTTGATCGTCGAGATCACCGAAAGCGCCCTCGTCGACTCGGTGCGGTCACGCAATACCGTGGCCGAGCTGCGGCGCCTGGGCGTTCGCATTTCGCTGGACGACTACGGGACCGGATGGTCGTCGCTGGCGAGGTTGCAGGATGTCTCGGTTGACGAGTTGAAGCTCGACCGGATCTTCGTGGCACGGCTGGCTCAGGACGCCCGATCGGTGGCCATCGTGCGGTCCACGATCGCGCTGGCGGACAGTCTCGGCGCGGACCTGGTGGCCGAGGGGGTCGAAGACGAGGTCACGCTGACCGCACTGCAGCGATACGGCTGCACGATTACCCAGGGGTTCGTACACACCCCGCCGCTGCCCCCGGACAAGCTCGAGGAGTGGATCAGCAGCCATGTGCGCCAGCAAAACCCGAGAAAGCCCGAGCAGGCCGGCATCGCCGATTGAGCGCTAGAACAATTCCTTAGCCAGCAGCTCCAGCGTTGCCACCCGCCCCGGTGCGGTGGCGGGGTCGGTGCCGCGCCGGGCCGACGCGACCGGGTTCACCATCACCTCGTCGACGCCGAACTGCTCGGCCAGCGCCCGCACCTGCTCGGCGGCCTGGGCCGGGGTGCCGAGGACGGCGCGCTGCAGCCCGCTGTCGACGATGTGCTGTTGGGCCGCCGTCAGTTCCGCCACTTCGGCCTCCTCCACCAGCGGGACGGGACCCAGCGGCTGTCCGGTGCGCAGGCGCGCCATCATCTGCAAGTTGGGCAGCATCAATGCCGTTGCCTCGTCCCGTGTTTCGGCTACCGCGGCGTTGACCGTCAAGAACGTCACGGGCTCGGCGGTCAACATGCTGGGCACGAACCGCGTGCGGTAGACCTCGAGCGCCTCCTCGGTTCCCTTGCCCGAGAAGTGATGTGCGAACACGTAGGGCAGTCCCTTGGCGGCCGCCAAATGCGCCGAGTACATCGACGAGCCCAGTAGCCACAGGCGTGGTTCGCTGGCCGCGGCCGGGGTGGCCTTGAGCCGGTAGTCGCCAGAGCGCAGGGGAACCAGCACGCCGCGTGCGCTCATCAACGCCGCCACGTCGTCGAGGTATTCGGGGAAGTTCTCGATATCGCGATCATCACGAGCGCCGCGCAACGCATAGGACGTCACCGGGTCGGAGCCGGGCGCCCGCCCGATGCCCAGGTCGATTCGGCCCGGGGCGGCCGCTTCCAGCAGCGCGAACTGCTCGGCGACGGCCAGCGGCGCATGGTTGGGCAGCATCACCCCGCCGGATCCCAGCCGAACCCGCGACGTCTGGGCGGCCAGGTAGGCGAGCAGTACCGGCGGGCTGGTCGCACCGACCGAGGGCATGTTGTGGTGTTCGGCGACCCAGTAGCGGGTGAAGCCCAGCCGGTCGGCGGTCTGCGCCAGCGCCACGGTGGCCGCCAGCGCGTCGCCGGTCGACTGGTCGGTGCGTACCGGGACGAGATCGAGGACGGAAAGACGCACGATGGCCTCAACGCATTCGGCGCGGTGGTCGTTCCCGGCTAGTAGTTGCTCGGCGTGATCGAGTTGACGACCGCCTCGAACTGCTCCTGCGATATCGGGGCACCACCGGGAATGTTGTCGGTGGCCAGGAACTGGGTGCGTTCGGTGTAGCCGTGAAAGCGCTTGAAGTAGTTGGTGAAGGCGACCCCGTGGTCGACCCAATCGGCTTGGCTGACGCGCTTGAGCTCGCCGGCCAGGATGTAGGCGCCCAGCAGCGCGACACTGGTCCCCTGGCCCGACAGCGGCGAGCAGCAGTAGGCGGCGTCGCCCACCAGCGCCACGCGCCCGATCGACCAGTGATCCATCACGATCTGCGCCATCTCGTCGAAGTAGAAATCCGGCGCTTTGCGCATGAACTCCAGCAGTTGCGGGCGTACCCAGCCGTCGTCGGCCATCCGCCGTTCGACCTCGGCGAACTGGGCTTCGGTGTCGCGCCAGTCGATCCGCAGTTCGGTGTCCATGAAACCCAACATGGCGCGCGCCTCGGTGTTGTTGCGGGCGCTGTAGACCCCGGCCATCGTGGTGTCCCCGTAGTGCCACATCTGCCAGAAGTCCAGGTTCAGGAAGTTGGGCACAGTGAAGATCGCTGCGTGCGTCCCGAGCCGTTTGATGAACCGCTCCTCGGGGCCGAACACCAGCCGGCGCACATTGGAATGCAGGCCGTCGGCGCCGATCAGCAGGTCGAAGCTGCGGCCGGGCGTGCGTTCGAACCTCACATCGACCGCGGTGCCGCGGTTCACCACGGCGGAGATGCTGTCGTTGAAGATGTATTCGGTGTCGGGTTGGCTTGCCTCGTATAGCAATTCGACCAGGTCGTCGCGCAGCAGCTCGATGTCGGGGTTGTCGATGAGACCGCCGGTGGGCGTCGACTCGGTGTCGCGGGACAGCTCGTTGCCGTCGCGGTCGACGACAGAAGAGCCGCGAATGCCCGTCTTTCGGTCCGCCGCGGCGGCCAGCAGGCCCATGCGGTCCAGCACCGTCAGCGCCGGACCCCGCACATCGATCGCTTGCCCGCCCGGGCGCAGGCCCTGGTGGCTCTCCACAACGGTCACCGAAAAGCCGTGTTGCCCAAGCCAATACGCCAACGTTGTACCGGCGACGCTGGCCCCGGAAATCAATACCTCGGTCACTTAATCCCTGTCAGCTTCTTGGCTTCCATAAAGATGTCGTCGAGCATTGCCGGAGTTAGCTTACCGGTGAACATGTTTTGCTGGCTCGGGTGGTAGCACCCCAACAAACGCACGCCCGACGGCAACTCGGCAACGGCGCCATGGCCGAACCGCGGCTTGGGCGTCCCTCGCATCGCTCGCATTTCCAAGGCGCCCGGCAGCCGCAGCGCGATCTGCCAGCCGAATCCGCCTAGCGCCACGATGACGCGGACGTGCTCGGACACCAACCGCCACTCGGCTTCCAGCCAGGGCCAACAGGTGTCACGCTCGGCCGGGGTCGGGGCGTTGGCCGGCGGCGCGCACCGCACCGGCGCGGAGATCCGAATCTGCTTGGTTTGCAACCCGTCTGCGGCGTCCACGCTGGTCGGCTGGTTCACCAGCCCGGCCCGATACAGGGCGGCGTACAGCTGGTCGCCGGACCGGTCGCCGGTGAACATCCGCCCGGTTCGGTTGGCGCCGTGCGCGGCCGGCGCCAGCCCGACGATGAAGATTCGCGGCTGCTGCGACCCCCAGCCCGGAACCGGCCGGCCCCAATATGGCTGGTCGGCAAACGCGCGCCGTTTGGCCACGGCGACATCCTCGCGCCAGGTGACCAGCCGCGGGCAGGCACGACAGACGCTCACCACGGCGTCCAGATCCGGAATCGAGCCGACCGCGCCGGCCAGCGCCCGAACCCGCGCCGCATCGGCGGCCTTGGGGGTATGCGGTGTGGCCGGATCGCCGGGCCATCCGGTGCCGGGTTGCACCGGCGAATCGAATGCCAATCCGGTATTCGGATGAACAAGCACATGAACATCCTGCATTCAGGCGGTAGTGACCACGAAATTCGGTGGTCCCGCGATCGCATTGGAGCTAGATTCAGCCGCGATATTTATGACACGTTCCAGCCGCGGTCCGGCGCTTCTGATTCTGTTCGCCACTCTGGTGGCGACCGCGGGTACCGGCATTTCATTGGTCGCTTTCCCCTGGCTGGCGTTGCAGCAGCACGGCAGCGCCGGCCACGCATCGATAGTGGCCGCGGCCATGACCGTGCCACTGGTGCTCTCCACATTGGTCGCCGGCACCGCGGTCGACTTTTTCGGGCGGCGCCGCATTTCACTGGTCTCCGATGCGCTATCCGGCACCGCGGTGGCGGCGGTACCGCTGATCGCGTGGCTATTCGGCGCGAACGCGCTCAATGTCGCCGAGTTGGCCTTGTTGGCATTCTTTTCGGCCGCATTCGACCCGGCCGGGACAACGGCGCGCCAGTCGATGCTGCCCGAGGCTGCCAGCCGCGCCGGCTGGTCGCTGGACCGCACCAACAGTGTTTACGAAGCGATTCTCAACCTGGCCTACATCGTAGGCCCCGGTATCGGCGGTTTGATGATCGCCACGGTCGGCGGGGTCAACACGATGTGGATCACGGCGGGCTGTTTCGGGTTGTCGTTCCTCGCAATTGGGGCGCTGCGACTCGAAGGCATCGGCAAGCCACACCACGCGACCCGGCCCGACGGGCTGGTGTCCGGGGTCGCCGAGGGCATGCGGTTCGTCTGGAAGATGCGGGTGCTGCGGACGCTCGGCCTGATCGACCTGGTCGTCACCGCGCTGTACCTGCCGATGGAAAGCGTGCTGTTTCCCAAATACTTCAGCGATCGTCACGAACCCGCGGAGTTGGGCTGGGCGTTGATGGCGCTCGGGGTCGGCGGCGTGGCCGGCGCGCTGGGCTATGCCGTGCTGTCGAAATCCGTGCGGCGGCGCACGGCGGTGCTGACCGCGACGCTCACCTTCGGTGCCGCGTCGGTCGGCATCGCGTTCCTGCCGCCGTTGCCGGTGATCCTGGTGCTGTGCGGGCTGACCGGCCTGGTCTACGGGCCGATCCAGCCGATCTACAACTACGTGATGCAGACCCGGGCGCCACACCATCTGCGCGGCCGGGTGGTCGGGGTGATGACCGGGCTGACCTTCGCCGCGGGCCCGCTGGGCTTGCTGGTGGCGGGTCCGTTGGCCGACGCGGCCGGGCTGCGGGTGACATTCCTGACGCTGGCGGTGCCGATCATTGCGGTCGGCCTGATCGCGTGCGCGCTGCCGTCGCTGCGGGAACTCGATCGCGCGCCGGAGTTTGCCGAGGATTCCGCGCCGTAAAATCGGCCCGTGAGCACCACAGTCAATGAAGACATGCTGGCCGGCCTGATCGCCGACCTGCCGGACGGCATGGTGGTCACTGACCCGACCATCACCGACGGCTACCGCCAGGACCGCGCCTTCGACCCGTCGGCGGGCACACCGCTGGCCGTGGTACGGCCGCGCTGCACCGAAGACGTGCAGGCGGTGATGCGCTGGGCCACCGCCCACCAGGTGCCGGTGGTGCCGCGAGGGGCCGGCACCGGCTTGTCGGGTGGGGCGACGGCGCTGGCCAGCGGGATCGTGTTGTCGACGGAGAAGATGCGCGACATCACCGTCGACCCGGTTACCCGGACCGCGGTATGTCAGCCCGGCCTGCTCAACGCCGAGGTGAAGAAGGCCGTCGCCAAACACGGCCTGTGGTATCCGCCGGACCCGTCGTCGTACGAAATCTGCAGCATCGGCGGCAACATCGCCACCAACGCCGGGGGCCTGTGCTGTGTGAAGTACGGCGTCACCACCGACTACGTGCTTGGCATGGTGGTGGTGCTGGCCGACGGCACCGCGGTGCGGCTGGGCGGCGCGCGGCTCAAGGACGTGGCGGGGCTTTCGCTGACCAAGCTGTTCGTCGGCAGCGAAGGCACGCTGGGCATCGTCACGGAAGTGACGCTGCGGCTGCTGCCCGCCCAGAACACGTCGAGCGTCGTGGTGGCGACGTTCGCCTCGGTGGAATCGGCGGTCGACGCGGTGCTCGGGGTCGCGGCCCGGCTGCGGCCGGCGATGCTGGAATTCATGGATTCGGCGTCGATCAACGCCGTCGAGGACATCTTGCGCATGGATCTGGATCGGGGGGCGGCGGCCATGCTGGTGGCCGGCTCCGACGAGCGGGGCCGCGCCAGCGGTGAGGACGCCGAGCTGATGGCGGCGATCTTTGCCGAGAACAAGGCAACAGACGTTTTCACCACCGACGACCCGGACGAGGGCCACGCCTTCGTCGCCGCGCGCCGGTTCTGCATCCCGGCCGTCGAGGCCAAGGGATCGCTACTGCTCGAGGACGTCGGGGTGCCGCTTCCGGCGCTGGGCACACTGGTGACCGGGATTGCCCGCATCGCCGCGGAGCACGACCTGATGATCTCGGTGATCGCGCACGCCGGCGACGGCAACACCCACCCGCTGATCGTGTACGACAGCGCCGACGCCGCGATGACAGCGCGGGCCCAGGTCGCGTTCGGCGAAATCATGGACCTGGCCATCGGTTTGGGCGGCACGATCACCGGTGAACACGGGGTGGGCCGGCTGAAGCGGCCCTGGCTGGACGGCTATCTCGGGCCCGAGGTGATGGCGCTGAATCAACGGATCAAGCAGGCATTGGACCCGCTAGGGATCCTCAACCCCGGCGCGGCGATCTAGTTGCGGGGTTGAGTGTGCAGCCTGGGCGCTGAGTGTGCGCTCAGGGCGGTGAATGTGCACTCAGGAGGGCGCCCCGAACGCACACTCGACACCCCCGCCAGTTGACATGTATCTGTCATTGTCGTACGAATAAGACATGACTGCGGTAATGTCTCACAACGCGCCGGTCGTGTTCGAGCTCGCCAACGCCGACACCTGGCCGAATCCGTGGCCGATGTACCGCGCGCTGCGCGACCACGACCCGGTGCACCACGTCGTCCCCCCGAAGCATCCCGAGCAGGATTACTACGTGCTGTCCCGGCACGCGGATGTGTGGTCGGCGGCCCGCGACCACGAGACGTTCTCCTCGGCGCAAGGCCTGACGGTCAATTACGGCGACCTGGAAATGATTGGGCTGCAGGATAATCCGCCGTTCGTGATGCAAGATCCGCCCGTACACACCGAGTTTCGCAAGCTGGTGTCGCGCGGGTTCACCCCCCGACAGGTCGAGGCGGTGGAACCGAAGGTTCGCCAGTTCGTCGTGGAGCGCATCGAGGGGTTGCGCGCCCGCGGCGGCGGCGACATCGTCACCGAACTCTTCAAGCCGCTGCCGTCGATGGTCGTCGCGCATTATCTCGGTGTGCCCGAAGAGGATTGGGCTCAGTTCGACGGCTGGACGCAGGCCATCGTCGCGGCCAACACCGCCGACGGCGGGGTTGCGGGCGCGCTGGAAACCGTCGGCGACGCGGTCGGATCGATGATGGCCTACTTCACCGGGCTGATCGAGCGCCGCCGGACCGAGCCCGAGGACGACACCATCTCCCACCTGGTCTCTGCCGGCGTCGGCGCCGACGGCGACATCTCCGGAACCCTGTCGATTCTGGCGTTCACCTTCACGATGGTCACCGGCGGCAACGACACGGTGACCGGCATGCTCGGTGGTTCGATGCCGCTGCTGCACCAACGGCCCGATCAGCGAGAGTTGTTGGTGCACAACCCCGAACTGATCAACGACGCGGTCGAGGAGCTGTTACGGCTGACCTCGCCGGCCCAGGGTCTAGCACGCACCGTCACCCACGACGTGACGATCGGCGACACCACGATCCCGGCCGATCGCCGCGTGCTGCTGCTGTACGGGTCGGCCAACCGCGACGAACGCCAATACGGCCCGGACGCCGGCGAACTCGACGTGACCCGCTGCCCGCGCAACATCCTGACCTTCAGCCACGGCGCGCACCACTGCCTGGGGGCGGCGGCCGCCCGGATGCAATCCCGGGTCGCGCTGACCGAACTGCTGGCCCGCTGCCCGGACTTCGACGTCGACGAGAATTCGGTCGTGTGGGCGGGCGGCAGCTACGTGCGGCGTCCGGTGTCGGTGCCGATCACCGTGAAGTCCTGATGGCCGGTAATGACTGGCTTGCCTCGAGTCGCAGCGAGGCCGCGGTAGACCGCATCCTCGATGCGGCCGAGCAGCTGTACACCGCGCGCGATTCGGATTCGATCGGCATGAATGAGATCGCGAGGGCCGCAGGCTGTTCCCGCGCGACGCTGTACCGGTACTTCGAAAACCGGGAGGCGCTGCGAACCGCGTACATCCATCGCGAAACGCATCGCCTTGGCCGCGACATCATCGCGCGGACCGGCGGCATCGAGGACCCCCGCGAAAAGCTGGTCGCCAGCATCCTCGTCACGATGGAGATGGTTCGCGAGAACCCCGCCCTGGCGTCGTGGTTCGCCACCACTCGCCCGCCGATCGGCGGCGAGTTGGCCGGACAGTCCGACGTGATCGCGGCCCTGGCGGCGGCGTTCCTGCATTCGCTGGGGCCCCACGATCCCGCCGTCATCGAGCGCCGCGCCCGCTGGGCGGTGCGGGTGATCGTCTCGCTGCTGACCTATCCGGGCCGCGACGAAAACGAGGAGCGAGCGATGATCGAGGAATTTGTCGTCCCGGTCATCGCCCCGGCGAGCGCCCGCCGCTAGCCGGCAGCCGTCTCATCCGGGTACGCGGGTGAAGCGGTGCAGCAGCCAAGCCAGCGGGATCGTCACCACAAGCGTCGCGACGAACAGATACAGCATCGGCCCGGTGTAGACGTGGGCCCGCACGATGTAGACCATCGTGAATTCCATGGTCACCAGGTGGATCAGGAAGATCTCATAGGAGATCTCGCCGAGCCACACCATCGGCCGGCTGGCCAGCGCCTGCCAATACCAACCGTGGCCGTCCAACGCCAGCGGGGCGACCGCCAGGGTGGCGATCACGGCGTAGAAGACCGTCTTGACGACCGCCTCCGGCGTCGACGCCGGCGATGTCGTGGGTGCGCCGCCGATCGGGGTGGCGACGATGAAGTAACAGATCACCGCCAGCGGTATGGCGGCGAATGCGTAGCAGCGCACGCCCATCGCCTGCAGCACCGCCAGCAACATGCCGCCCAGAAACCACGCCAGGTAGGTCGGCAGCCACAGCCGAGCGCCGTCGGCGAACCAATGATCGGTGTGTACCAGGACAACCCAGATCGGGCTGATCAACGACAGCGCCAACAAGGTCCCCACCAGCAACCTCGGCCGCCAGCGCCGCCGGCAGATGACCACCAGCAGCAGGTATGCCAGAAACGGCAGCAGCACGTAGAAGGACGCCTCTACCGCGAGGCTCCACATTTGGGTCAGGCCCTGGTGCAGATACTTGCCGAGGTAGCCGTCGGTGTAGATCTGCGTCAGCGTGAGATTGCGAATCAAGCCGTGCCAGGAATGGCCGGGATTCGGTCCGGCATCGCGGAAGTGGTACAGCACATAGGCGAATAGCACGGTGATCACGTAGGCCGGCATGATGCGCCGAACCCGGTGTCGCGCATAGCGACTCACCGCCGGCGGCGGCCCGCCGCCGGCTGCCGATTTCACCCAGGGGCGGAACAGCAGGAAGCCGGACAGCACGAAGAAGATCGGCACACCGATCTCCATCCGGGCGCCGACCAGACCCCAGTAGCCGTGCGTGTACTTGCCGGTGGTGTAGGCCGCGTGAGTCCCGACGACCAGGATCGCGGCGACCGCGCGGATACCGGTCAAGGAGGCGACCCGGTCGACGTGCGAGACCTGCTCGAGTCCGCCTTGGGCGTCCCGTTCGTCGGACAGGGTCATCCAGCGTCTTTTCTGCGCCGCTTGGGCCCACCCGATCGGCCGGGCCTTTCAGCGGACTTGCCGGACGAGCGGTCCCGCTTCAGGTCGATCAGCACACCCGAGATACGGGTCTTTTCAAGCCTTTTGAGCGTCGCGGGGGAGAGCTTTGGCGGCAGCTCCACCAACGAGAAGTCGGGCCCGATCGCGATGTGGCCGAAATCGCTGCGATGCAGGCCGCCCTCGTTGGCGATGGCGCCGACGATGGCACCCGGCCCGATCTTGTGCCGCTTGCCCACGGCGATTCGATAGGTGGCGAAATCTCTTGTTTGCCTTGGCTTGTCCGTGCGATCCCGATGCTCGGTGTTACGTTCGGGCCGCTCACGTCGCTGCGGCGGCGGTTCGGGCGACATCAGGAACGCCTCACCATCGCGCGACTGCAAAGCGAGCGCGGCCGCGATGTCGGCCATCGGGACGTCGTGCTCGCGCTCGTAGTCCTCGACCAGCCTGCGGAACAGCTCGATGCCTGGGCCGCCAAGCGTATCGGTAATGGAATCCGCGAATTTCGCCACCCGCTGCGCGTTGACATCCTCGACGCTGGGCAATTCGACCTCGGTCAACGTTTGCCGGGTCGCCCTTTCGATCGCCTTGAGCATGTGGCGCTCACGCGGCGAGACGAACAGCAGCGCGTTTCCCGAACGGCCGGCGCGGCCGGTGCGTCCGATCCGGTGGACGTAGGACTCGGTGTCGTGCGGGATGTCGTAGTTGAGCACATGCGAGATGCGTTCCACATCCAGGCCTCTGGCCGCCACGTCGGTGGCAACCAGGATGTCGATCCTTCCATCCTTGAGCGCCGCGATGGTCCGCTCACGCTGGGCCTGAGCGATGTCGCCGTTGATGGCGGCCGCGGAAAACCCTCGGGCACGCAGCTTTTCGGCGACCTCCTCGGTGGCCTGCTTGGTGCGCACGAAGACGATCATCGCCGCGAACGGCTCGACTTCCAGTACCCGGGTCAGCGCGTCCATCTTGCGCGGTCCGGCCACCTGGACGTAGCGCTGCGAAATATTGTCGGCTGTCGCGGTTTTCGCTTTGAAGGTGACTTCGAGCGGATCGTGCAGGTATTTGGTAGTGAGCTTGCGGATGGCCGGCGGCATGGTCGCCGAGAACAGCGCCACCTGTTTGTATTCCGGTGTTTCGGAGAGGATGCGGTCGACTTCCTCGGCGAAGCCCATCGTGAGCATCTCGTCGGCCTCGTCGAGCACCAGGTAATCCACGTGCGACAGGTCGAGCGTCCCACGCTCGAGGTGGTCGATGACCCGACCCGGGGTGCCGACCACCACCTGTGCACCGCGCCGCAGGCCAGACAGCTGCACCGTGTAGGACGACCCGCCATAGATCGGCAGCACGTTGATCTTGGGCAGGTGGGCGCCGTAGCGACTGAATGCCTCGGCCACCTGCAAGGCCAGCTCGCGGGTGGGCGCCAACACCAGGGCCTGGGTCGCCTTGTTGGTGACGTCGATCTTGGACAGGATCGGGATGGCGAACGCTGCGGTCTTTCCGGTGCCGGTCTGCGCCAGTCCGACCACGTCGGAGCCGCCCATCAGCGCCGGAATTGTCGCCGCCTGAATCGCGGTCGGCGATTCGTAACCGACGTCGGCGATGGCCCGCATGACCGAGGGGTGAATCTGCAGGTCGGCAAAGGTAGTAGCGGCCGCTTCAGGCGAACCGTCTGGGACTGTCATCGTCTGAGAAGTTTAGTGGCACGGCATGCCTGCTACACCAGCGAGCGGGCTGCCGGTACGGTAGCGCGATGTGTGGTGCCTACCGTGCCGTGTCGAGCCACTGACCGTCGGCGTCCTGCTTGCCGCAACGTTGACCGGCTGCGGTTCCGGAGATTCGACGGTCGCGAAGACGCCGCAAGCCACCACGGCAACCGCTTCGATCACCGCCCCCGCCACGCCCAAGCCGACCGAAATCGCGTCGCCGGGTCCCAGCACGCCGGCCGACCCGTGCGCGGTCAACCTGGCGTCGCCCACGATCGCGAAGGTGGTCTCCGACCTACCCCGCGATCCGCGCAGCCAACAGGCCTGGAACCCGGAGCCGCTGGCCGGTAACTACAACCAGTGCGCACCGCTTTCCGCGGTGATCATCAAGGCCAACACCAACGCGGTGAATGCGACGACCCGGGCGGTGCTGTTTCATCTCGGCCAGTTCATCCCGCAGGGGGTGCCGGACACCTACGGGTTCAACGGCATCGACGCGGCGCAAACCACCGGCGACACGGTGGCGTTGACCTATCCCAGCGGCATCAACGGCCTGAACACCAACGTCCGATTCCATTGGAACGGCAACACCGTCGAGCTGATCGGCAACGTCCCCGCGCGCTGACCCGGCACGCCTTCGCAGAACCGCGGCGGTGTCGGCCGCCTCACCTACAGTGGCTGCTGTGTTCGTCACCGATGACAGCATCGTGTACAGCGCGTCGGACCTGGCCGCGGCCGCCCGATGCGAGTACGCCCTGCTCCGGAATTTCGACGCGAAGCTCGGCTGGGGCCCCGCCGTCGACGTCGAGGACGAACTGCTGGCGCGCACCGCGGCCCTCGGGGACGACCACGAGCGACGCGAACTCGACCGGCTGCGCGACGAGTTCGCCGACGGCGTCGCGGTCATCGGGCGTCCGGCCTACACGCTGGCCGGGCTGAGCGCCGCCGCGGAGGCGACCCGGCGCGCGATCGCCGGCCGCGCCCCGGTGGTGTATCAGGCCGCCATGTTCGACGGGCGCTTCGTCGGCTTCGCCGACTTCCTGGTCGCCGACGGTGAGCAGTATCGGCTCGTCGACACCAAGCTGGCCCGCTCCGCCAAGGTCACCGCGTTGCTGCAGCTGGCGGCCTACGCCGACGCGCTGACCGCAATGGGCGTGTCCGTCGCCCAGGAGGCCGAGCTGCGGCTGGGCGACGGCTCGGTGATGCGGTACCGCGTCTACGACCTGATCCCCGTCTTTCGATCGCAGCGGGCCCGGTTGCAGCGATTGCTCGACGAGCACCACGCCGCCGGCACGCCGGTGCGCTGGGAAGACGAGGGCGTGCGGGCCTGCTTTCGTTGCCCGCTGTGTGTCGAGCAGGTGCGAGCGGGAGACGATCTGTTGTTGGTGGCCGGCATGCGAGTCAGTCAGCGCGACAAGCTGATTGATGCCGGGATTGACACGGTCGCCGAGCTGGCCGAACATGACGGCCCGGTGCCCGGCCTGGCGTCCAGCGCGCTGGCCAGGCTGACCGCACAGGCGAAACTGCAAGTACGGCAGCGTGATACCGGAATTGCGCACTTCGAGGTGGTCGATCCAAAGCCGCTGGCGCTGTTGCCCGAGCCCGACCCCGGCGATCTGTTCTTCGACTTCGAGGGCGATCCGCTGTGGACCGCCGACGGCCACGACTGGGGCCTGGAGTACCTGTTCGGCGTCTTGGACGCGGCGGGACATTTCAGCCCGCTGTGGGCGCACAACCGGGCCGACGAGCGCAAGGCCCTGATCGATTTCCTGGCCATGGTGAAAAAGCGGCGCAAGCGTCGGCCCAACATGCACATCTACCACTACGCGCCGTACGAGAAGACCGCGTTGTTGCGGCTGGCCGGACGCTACGGCGTCGGCGAGGACGAGGTCGACGACCTGTTGCGCAGCGGCACGCTGGTCGACCTGTACCCGTTGGTGCGCAAGAGCATTCAATCCGGCGCCGAGTCGTTCAGTCTCAAGGCCCTGGAGCCCTTGTACATGGGGACACAGCTGCGCTCGGGTGAGGTCACCACGGCCGCCGATTCGATCACCTCCTACGCCAAGTCCTGCGAACTGCGCGACGCCGGCCGCACCGGCGAAGCCGAAACCGTGCTCAAGGAGATCGAGGACTACAACCACTACGACTGCCGGTCGACGCAGGAGCTGCGCAACTGGCTGTTGGTGCGCGCCTGGGAATCCGGCGTCACACCGGTTGGCGCCCAACCGGTTTCCGGCGGCGATACCGTCGACGACCATGACGAGCTGGCTGCCGCGTTGTCGGCGTTCACCGGGGACGCCGCCGTCGGCGATCGCACGCCGGAGCAGGTCGCCGTCGCGTTGGTGGGCGCGGCGCGCGGCTATCACCGGCGTGAGGACAAACCGTTCTGGTGGGCGCATTTCGACCGGCTGAACTTCCCGGTCGACGAATGGGCGGACAACACCGATGTGTTCGTCTCCCACGAGTCATCCGTCAGCGTGGACTGGCACACGCCGCCCCGGGCCCGCAAGCCGCAGCGCCGGGTGACGCTGCGCGGTGAACTGGCCCGCGGCGACCTGATGACCGACGTCTTCGCGCTCTACGAGGCGCCGGCCCCGCCGAGCATGTGCGACAGTCCCGATCGGCGGGCGCCCGGACGGGCCACCGTCGTGGAGGTCGACGATCCGGCAGTGCCCACCGAAGTCGTTATCGTCGAACGAATGGGCAATGACGGCAACGCCTTTCACCAACTCCCCTTTGCGCTGACACCCGGGCCGCCCCTTCCCACGACGGCGCTGCGCGAGTCGATCGAATCCACCGCCGTCGCGGTTGGCGCCGGGCTGCCGGAGCTGCCCCGCACCGCGATGATCGACATCCTGCTGCGCCGCGCACCCCGCACCAGAAACCCGTTGCCGCGCACCTCCGACGCTATCGCCGATATCACTGCCGCGGCACTGGATCTCGAATCGTCATACCTGGCGGTGCACGGCCCGCCGGGAACCGGAAAGACCTACACCGCCGCGGCGGTGATCACCCGCCTGGTCACCGAACACGGCTGGCGCGTCGGTGTGGTGGCGCAATCGCATGCCACGGTGGAAAACCTGCTCGACGCCGTGATCGATGCGGGGCTCGAACCGAGCCGGGTCGCGAAGAAAAAGTACGACCACCACGCCCCGCGCTGGCAGGAGATCGACGGCAGCGAGTACGCCGCATTCATCTCGGCCGGCAACGGATGCGTAATAGGTGGTACGGCATGGGATTTCGCCAACGCCAATCGGGTGCTGCCGGGCAGCCTGGATCTGCTTGTCATCGACGAGGCGGGCCAGTTCTGCCTGGCCAACACGATCGCCGTGGCGCCGGCGGCGAGCAACCTGCTGCTGCTCGGGGACCCGCAGCAGCTGCCGCAGGTCAGTCAGGGCACTCATCCCGAACCCGTCGACACGTCCGCCCTCGATTGGCTGGTCGACGGCCAGCGCACGTTGCCCGACGAGCGCGGCTACTTCCTGGACCTGTCCTACCGGATGCATCCGGCGGTCTGCGCCGCGGTCTCCGAGCTATCGTATGAAGGCAGACTGCGTTCGCTCGCCGAGCGCACCGCCGCGCGCGTCCTCGACGGCTGTGAGCCCGGTGTGCGCGTGCTTTCCGTTCGCCACCAAGGCAATTCAATCGAAAGCCCCGAGGAGGCCGACGCGATCGTTGCGCAGATCCGGCCGCTGCTCGGGTCGTCCTGGACCGACGAGCACGGCACCCGGGAATTGGCCGCCTCCGACGTGCTGGTGTTGGCGCCGTACAACGCTCAGGTGTCGCTGGTGCGCGAGCGGTTGGCGTCGGCGGGTCTGGATGCGGTGCGGGTCGGAACCGTCGACAAGTTTCAGGGCGCGCAGGCGCCGGTCGTCTTCATCTCGATGACGGCGTCGTCGGTCGAAGAAGTGCCGCGCGGAATCTCGTTCCTGCTCAACAGGAATCGGCTCAATGTCGCGGTCAGCCGGGCGCAGTACGCGGCGGTGATCGTGCGGTCGGAGCTGCTGACCGAGTACCTGCCCACCACACCGGCCGGCCTGCTGGAGTTGGGCGGCTTTCTGGCGTTGACGGCGAACGCCTGAGGGCGTCCGGTCGGGCCTACCTGCCCGACGAATGCCGGCCGCGTCCGGTCGGGTCGTCGTCCGGGTCGGGACCGTAACGCTGGCCCCGCGCCGCCCGGGTCGAGCCGTTCACGCGCCGGCCCGGCGACGGCGCGCGGCGATCGCTGCGGGTGGCCGGACCATGCCAGTGCGGCGGCAGCTCGACGATCGGCCGAAAGCGCTTTTCACGATCGATGTGAGAGCCGTTGTGGGCGAAGCCAATCGGTTCGGGTCGCGACGGCGGATCGCCGCGACGGCGGCGCGATTCGACGGGATCGCGGTGCAGCACCTCGTCCGGGGCGATCGCGGCGCTGCGCGCAGGCTCACCGCTGTGCTCGCGACGGAGGATGACTTCGACGTAGTCGTCATCGTCGTCATAGTCGGACGGCGCAGCACCGACGCCCGGGCGGGACATCGTCGAGGACGCGAAGCCGACCAGGAACAGCGCCGCGCCGATCCCGAACAGCGCGATGAACGCGGGCAACAGCACGGACTGCGACATCGCGGCCGAGAACGGCTCGCGCACGAATTCGGGCAATTGCAACCCAATAGCGCCATCCCCCGCGTCTTGGTCGGACACGTCGGGCGGCATCTCGGCACCGATCCGCCACGTCATGAACGCGGCCATCGCGGCACTGCCGAGCACCGCCCCGAGCTGGCGCACCGAGTTGTACACCGCGGACCCGGTGCCGGCCAGCTCCGGCGCCAGATTGCGGGTGGCGGTGGCCGTCAGCGGCGACCACACAAACGCCATCCCGACACCAACTGCGGTGAACAGCAACGCCAAACGCCAGATCGGCGTGTCCGGGGCCATCTCGAACGACAGCCAGGTCAGCGCGATCGCCAGCACCGAAAAGCCGAAACCGCACACCGGCCGCGGATGGTACCGATCGACGATCCGGCCGACGAACGGCGCCAGCACACCGTTGGCGATCGCCATCGGCGCGAGCAGCAGCGCCGAACGGGTCGGCGACAACCCGCACACCATCTGCGTATAGAAGGTCACCGGCAAGATCAACGCCGTCGCGGCGAACGAGGTGATGCCCACGCCGACGCTGCACAGGCTGAAATCACGGTCGGTGAAGACTGCCAGCGGGATCAGCGGCTCGCGGGCGTTCACCGACTGCCAGTAGACGAAGGCCGAAACGAACCCGATGCCGGCGACGATCGTCGCCCAGATCCACGGCTGCCAATGCGCCGACTGGCCCTGTTGCAGACCGAACACGATCAGGAACATGCCCACCCCGGACAGGGCGACGCCGACCAGATCGAACCGATGCGCCTGGATGGGCAGCTCCGGAACCAGCCACACCGCCAGCGCCACCCCGGCGATGCCGATCGGGATGTTGACGAAGAAGATCCACTCCCAGCCCAGCCCGTCCACCAGCACGCCACCGGCCAACGGACCCACCAGGCTGGCGACGCCGGCGGTGGCGCCCCACACGCTGACCGCCACGCCGCGCCGCTGCGGCGGGAAGATCCGGGTGATGGTCGACAGGGTCTGCGGGGTGAGCACCCCCGCGCCGACCCCCTGCACGACCCGCGCGGCGATCAGCATGCCGGCGCTGCCGGCCAGCCCGCACCACATCGAGGCGGCGGTGAACACCACCAGACCGATCAGGTAGAGGTTCTTCGTCCCGAACCGGTCACCGAGCCGGCCGGCCACCAGCAACACCACCGCATACCCGAGCAGGTAGGCGCTCGTCACCCAGACCACGGCGCCGTACCCGATACGCAGGTCGGCCATGATGGTCGGGTTGGCGATCGCGACGATGGTCGAGTCGACCATGATCATGAAGAACCCGATCATCATCGCCCAGAGCGCGTGCCACGGGTTCCCGCTCCTGAACGGCCCGGATGGGGCGAGGTACTTGCGGTCGGTGGTCTTCTCGGCACGACTCGGCCCCGCGCGCCGGGTTCCCCCGGACGACCCGGACGTGGCCGTGGTCATGCACTCACCTCGCTTCAACGCCCGACGACCGGCTTGCCGCCGTGAGCAGGTGTGACAGCGCCCGCACGCGGCGATTCCCCCAGCCGCAGCCGACAACGGCTCGAGCAGTGTCCAGCCTGCATTATTCCGGGTCTGCCGACCACCCGCCGTCCACGGTCTGATTGACGCGCGCGCACATTCGCTGGCCCCGCGTTCAGCAAACTCGCGTTAGCCTGAAGGGACGCCATTGGCAGGAGAGGCACTATGAGCGCGCGACGCACTAGGTCGGGGCTTCGGTCCCTGAAACGATCCGAGCAGCTGCCCGAGAACGTGCCGTCCGGCCGCTCCGGTCGCCCGAAGGCTTCGACGCGCGCATTGGCGCAGGTCATCGAGCGCAGTTCGCGGGTTCAGGGCCCGGCCGCGGAGGCCCTGGTGGCCCGGCTGCGGCGGGCGAACCCCGGCGCGAGCCCCGCCGAGATCGTCACCAAGCTGGAGAATCGTTACCTGGCCGCCTTGATGGCCAGCGGTGCCGCGGTCGGTTCGGCGGCGACCTTCCCCGGGATCGGGACGTTGACGGCGCTGTCGGCGGGTGCCGGCGAAACCGTGTTCTTCCTGGAAGCGACCGCGATCTTCGTGCTCTCGACCGCCCAGGTCTACGGCATCCCCGCCGATCATCACGAGCGGCGACGCGCGCTGGTGCTGGCCGTCCTGGTCGGCGACGACAGCAAGCGCGCCATCGGCGAGCTGATCGGTCCGGCGCGCACCAACGGCGGCTGGCTGGCCGAGGGCATGGCCTCGCTGCCGCTGTCGAGCTTGGGACGGCTCAACACGCGAATGCTCAGATACTTCGTCAAGCGGTACGCGCTGCGCCGCGGCGCGTTGATGTTCGGCAAGATGCTGCCGGTCGGCATCGGCGCCGTGGTCGGTGGCGGCGGCAATCGCGTCATCGGTAAGAAGATCGTCAAGAATGCCCGCCAGGCGTTTGGCGCCCCGCCGGCTCGCTGGCCGAATCTCTTGCACGTATTGCCGCCGGTGCGCGAGGTGAGCCAGTAGCCGTCCGGTCCCCGGGTTCCGAGGTCTCGCTGGCGAATCACCGGCGAAGGGTTAGCCTTTATGAGGCGGAAACATAATGGTCTGCCACGGGTGTGAGGTGCCTCGTCAACCGAGGTGCGCAGAGTTGCAGGCGCCGGGCAATAGCCGCTTATAGAGCCTGCAGGACAGAAGAATTGAGGCGAACAGCGGCCGTGAGCAACAGCAGTTCACCATTCGGGCAAAACGAATGGCTGGTCGAGGAGATGTATCGCAAGTTCCGCGACGACCCCTCGTCGGTGGATCCGAGCTGGCACGAGTTCCTCGTGGACTACAACCCCGAGCCCAGCGCCGCGGCCCAGGACACCCCGAACCCCGCTGACGGACAGGCCGCCGCGGCGCCCAAGCCGGTCGTCGTCGCCGAGCCGCCGGCCGCCCCGCCTGCCCCCGCTGCGCCGGCCAGCACCGCTCCGGCCGGAAACGGTGCCGCGACGCCGGCGCCCGCTGCGCCTGCCAAGGCCCCCACGCCCCCGCCGGCCGAAGGCGACGAGGTGCAGGTGCTGCGCGGCGCGGCCGCGGCCGTCGTCAAGAACATGTCCGCATCGCTGGACGTGCCGACGGCGACCAGCGTCCGTGCCGTTCCGGCCAAGCTGATGATCGACAACCGGATCGTCATCAACAACCAGCTCAAGCGCACCCGCGGCGGCAAGATCTCCTTCACCCACCTGCTGGGCTACGCGTTGGTGCAGGCGGTCAAGAAGTTCCCGAACATGAACCGGCACTACGCCGAGGTCGACGGCAAGCCCACCGCGGTCACCCCGGCGCACACCAACCTCGGTCTGGCCATCGACCTGCAGGGCAAGGACGGCAAGCGCTCGCTGGTGGTGGCCGGCATCAGGGGCTGCGAGACGATGCGGTTCGCGGAATTCGTCTCCGCCTATGAGGACATCGTGCGCCGCGCCCGCGACGGCAAGCTGACCGCCGAAGACTTTGCCGGAGTGACGATTTCGCTGACCAACCCGGGCACCATCGGCACCGTGCACTCGGTGCCGCGGCTGATGGCCGGCCAGGGCGCCATCATCGGGGTGGGTGCGATGGAGTACCCCGCCGAATTCCAGGGCGCCAGCGAGGAGCGCATCGCCGAACTCGGTATCGGCAAGCTGATCACCCTGACCTCGACCTACGACCACCGCATCATCCAGGGCGCGGAGTCCGGTGACTTCCTGCGCACCATCCACGAGATGCTGCTGTCGGACGACTTCTGGGACGAGATCTTCCGCGAGCTGGGCAACCCGTACGTGCCGGTGCGCTGGAGCACCGACAACCCGGACTCGATCGTCGACAAGACCGCGCGCGTGATGGAGTTGATCGCGGCCTACCGCAACCGCGGACATCTGATGGCCGACATCGACCCGTTGCGGTTGGACACCAGCCGCTTCCGAAGCCACCCCGACCTGGATATCCTCAACCACGGCCTGACGTTGTGGGACCTCGATCGGGTGTTCAAGGTCAACGGCTTCGCCGGTTGTGAATACAAGAAACTACGCGACGTGCTGGGCCTGCTGCGCGACGCGTACTGCCGGCACATCGGTGTGGAGTACACCCACATCCTCGAGCCCGAGCAACAGCGCTGGCTGGAAGAACGGGTCGAGACCAAACACGTCAAACCCACGGTGGGCGAACAGAAATACATTCTGTCCAAGCTCAACGCCGCCGAGGCGTTCGAAACCTTCCTGCAGACCAAATATGTTGGGCAGAAACGGTTTTCACTGGAGGGCGCCGAAAGCCAGATTCCGCTGATGGACGCGGTGATCGACCAGTGCGCCGAGCACGGCCTGGACGAAGTGGTGATCGCGATGCCGCACCGGGGCCGGCTCAACGTGCTGGCCAACATCGTCGGCAAGCCGTACTCGCAGATCTTCAGCGAGTTCGAGGGCAACCTGAACCCGTCGCAGGCGCACGGGTCCGGCGACGTCAAGTACCACCTGGGTGCCACCGGCGTGTACCTACAGATGTTCGGCGACAACGACATTCAGGTTTCGCTGACCGCCAACCCGTCGCACCTGGAAGCCGTCGACCCGGTGCTGGAGGGATTGGTTCGGGCCAAGCAGGACCTGCTAGACAAGGGCGACAGCGAGGACGGCTTCTCGGTGATGCCGCTGATGCTGCACGGCGATGCCGCCTTCGCCGGCCAGGGCGTGGTCGCCGAGACGCTGAATCTGGCGCTGCTGCCCGGTTATCGGGTCGGCGGCACCATCCACGTCATCGTCAACAACCAGATCGGTTTCACCACCGCACCGGAGTTCTCCCGGTCCAGCGAATACTGCACCGACGTCGCCAAGATGATCGGCGCGCCGATCTTCCACGTCAACGGCGACGACCCGGAAGCCTGCGTGTGGGTGGCGCGGCTGGCCGTCGACTTCCGGCAGAAGTTCCGCAAGGACGTCGTGATCGACATGCTCTGCTATCGACGCCGCGGCCACAACGAGGGCGACGACCCGTCGATGACGAACCCCTACATGTACGACGTCGTCGACACCAAGCGTGGCGCCCGCAAGAGCTACACCGAAGCCCTGATCGGCCGCGGTGACATCTCGATGAAGGAGGCCGAGGACGCGCTGCGCGACTACCAGGGCCAGCTGGAGCAGGTGTTCAACGAAGTCCGTGAGGTGGAAAAGCACGGCGCGCTGCCCAGCGAATCCGTCGAGGCGGACCAGATCGTGCCCGCAGGCCTGGCCACCGCGGTGGACAAATCGCTGCTGGCCCGCATCGGCGACGCGTTCCTGGCCGTCCCGGAGGGGTTCACCGTGCACCCGCGCGTACAGCCGGTGCTGGAAAAGCGCCGGGAGATGGCCTACGAAGGCAAGATCGACTGGGCCTTCGGTGAGCTGCTGGCGCTGGGAACGTTGGTCGCCGAGGGCAAGCTGATCCGGCTGTCCGGGCAGGACACCCGCCGCGGCACCTTCTCCCAGCGGCATTCGGTGATCATCGATCGCCACAACTGCCAGGAGTTCACACCCCTGCAGCTGCTGGCGACCAACCCCGACGGCACCCCGACCGGGGGCAAGTTCCTGGTCTACGACTCGCCGCTGTCCGAATACGCGGCCGTCGGCTTCGAATACGGCTACACCGTGGGCAACCCGGACGCACTTGTGTTGTGGGAGGGCCAGTTTGGCGACTTCGTCAACGGCGCGCAGTCGATCATCGACGAGTTCATCAGCTCCGGCGAGGCCAAGTGGGGCCAGCTGTCCAACGTGGTGCTGCTGCTGCCGCACGGCCACGAGGGCCAGGGTCCCGACCACACTTCCGGGCGAATCGAGCGTTTCCTGCAGCTGTGGGCGGAGGGTTCGATGACGATCGCGATGCCGTCGACCCCGTCCAACTACTTCCACCTGCTGCGCCGCCACGCCCTGGACGGCATTCAGCGCCCGCTGATCGTATTCACCCCGAAGTCGATGCTGCGCAACAAGGCCGTGGTCAGCGACATCCGGGACTTCACCGAGATCAAGTTCCGCTCGGTGCTGGAGGAGCCGACCTACGAAGAAGGCATCGGCGATCGCAGCAAGGTCCGCAGAATCCTGCTGACCAGCGGCAAGATCTACTACGAGCTGGTGGCACGCAAGGCCAAGGACAACCGCGACGACATCGCGATCGTGCGGATCGAGCAGCTCGCGCCGCTTCCGAAGCGGCGCCTGTCCGAAACCCTGGACCGCTATCCGGACGTCAACGAGTACTTCTGGGTGCAGGAGGAGCCGGCCAATCAGGGTGCGTGGCCGCGCTTCGGCCTGGAGCTGCCCGAGTTGCTGCCCGACAAACTGTCCGGGATCAAGCGCATCTCGCGCCGGGCGATGTCGGCGCCGTCGTCGGGTTCGTCCAAGGTGCACGCGGTGGAACAACAGGAGATACTCGACACCGCATTCGGCTGAGATTCATCGGCCACCGGCTGGACTTCCGCGAATACCGGTTAACCTCGACGCATGGGGCGGACTTGGGAAAGGGTGTACATGCAGAAGTTCGCCGGCAAAGTCGCCGTCGTGACCGGCGCGGGTTCGGGTATCGGTCAGGCGCTGGCCATCGAGCTCGGTCGCGCGGGTGCCAGCCTTGCGATCAGTGACGTCAACACCGACGGTCTGGCGCAGACCGAGCAACAGCTGAAGGCCATCGGCGCCCCCGTCAAGGCCGACCGGCTCGACGTCACCGAGCGCGAGGCCTTCCTGGCCTACGCCGACGAGGTCAGCGACCACTTCGGCAAGGTCAACCAGATCTACAACAACGCGGGACTCACCCACATCGGCACCCTCGAGGTCACCGACTTCAAGGACATCGAGCGCGTGATGGACGTCGACTTCTGGGGAGTTGTCAACGGCACCAAGGCCTTTCTCCCCCACGTGATCGCCTCCGGAGACGGCCACGTCATCAACATCTCCAGCGTGCTCGGGGTGATGGCACTGCCGGGTCAGGTCGCCTACGTCTCGGCCAAATTCGCCGTCCGCGGGTTCACCGAGGCGCTGCGCCAGGAGATGTCGGTGGCCGGCCACAACGTGGGCGTGACCGTGGTCCACCCGGGCGGCGTCAGAACCCCGTTCGGCACCAACGCCGAGATCGCCGACGGCATGGGACTCGACCAGGACGAGATACTCGCGAACTTCGACCAGCAGGTGGCCAAGACGACGCCGCAACAGGCCGCCCGCAGAATCCTGGCGGCGGTGGGCAAGAACAAGGCCCGGGTCCTGATCGGCGCGGACGCGAAATCCGCGGACCTGCTGGTGCGGGTGGCCGGTACGCGCTACCACGACGTGTTGTTCGGCGGGCCGGGCGTGCTGGGCCGGCTGGTGACCTTCGGACGCCGCCTCCTGGCACGCAGGAGCTGACGCTCGGCAACCCCATCGCTACCCGGGACCGCTGGTACCGGTAATCTCGAGGTAAGTGTGGACACGAGGGAGGGCGCACATGCAGGGGTTCGCCGGCAAGATCGCGGTGGTCACGGGCGCGGGTTCGGGTATCGGTCAGGCGCTGGCCGTCGAGCTGGGCCGCTCCGGTGCCGGCCTTGCGATCAGTGACGTCAACACCGAGGGACTGGCGCAGACCGAGGAACAGCTGAAGGCCATCGGCGCGCCGGTCAAAACCGACCGACTCGACGTGACCGAGCGCGAGGCCTTCCTGGCCTACGCCGACGCGATCAACGAGCACTTCGGCAAGGTCAACCAGATCTACAACAACGCCGGCATCGCGTTCACCGGCGACATCGAGGTCAGCCAGTTCAAGGACATCGAACGGGTGATGGACGTCGACTTCTGGGGAGTTGTCAACGGCACCAAGGCTTTTCTCCCCCACCTGATCGCGTCCGGGGACGGCCACGTCATCAACATCTCCAGCGTGTTCGGCTTGTTCTCGGTGCCGGGCCAGGCCGCGTACAACGCGGCCAAGTTCGCGGTGCGGGGCTTCACCGAGGCGCTGCGCCAGGAGATGTGGGTGGCCGGGCATCCGGTGAAGGTCACCACGGTGCACCCGGGCGGCATCAAGACCGCGATCGCGCGCAACGCCACCGCCGTCGAGGGACTCGACGCGGCCGAACTGGCCAAGGTGTTCGACAAGAAGATGGCCAGCACCACCCCCGAGAAAGCCGCGCAAGTGATCTTGGAGGGCGTGCGCAAGAACAAGGCCAGGGTGCTGGTCGGCACGGACGCCAAGGTGCTCGATGCCGTGGTGCGGCTGACCGGGCCGGGCTACCAGCGGCTGTTCGGACCCATCACGCGACGGCTCGTTCCCCGCGGCAAGCCGTAGGTCCTCAGCGGCCCAACGGGTGTTCGGCGAGCCACCCGCCGGCGACCGCCAGCGGATCGGCACCGCCATCGACCTGGCGGCGCATATCGGCCAGGGCCGCGGTGTCCAGCACGCCCGCCACCTCGTTGATCGCCAGCACCTGCCGATCGGTCAGCGTATTGCGCCGGTAGAGCGGCACCACGTTCTCCGCCCGGATCAGAGCCGGCTTGCCGTCGGCCAGTGGCACCAGGTCGCCCGGAATGGCCGGGTCGGCGGTGGTGGTCCAGCCCGCGGTCAACTGCCCGGCCAGCACCGCCGCGAACATCGTTGTGCCATCCGGGAATTCACGCGGGGCGGGTAGCCGGCAGCTGCCGATCGCCGACGGCGCGTGGTGGCCGGCGACGATCCCGACGACCAGGCCGTCGCAATGTTTTCCCAACGTGGTCAGGTCCGCGCTGCGGTCCTGGCCGCCCCAGGCCTTGGCGGTGGGTTGTGTCACCAGCAGCACGGGCTTGTCCTCGGCGGCGGTGGCGTAGTCGCCGGCGGCGACGCCCTCGGGTAGTGCCGCCACCATCGCGCGGTAGACCTGCGCGTCGGACAGCGCCGTCGCGCCGGGCTGCAGGGTCTGCAACGTCTGGCCGGTGAAGGCCGGCGTGACGGCAACGGCGCCGGAGTCCAGTTGCGCCATCGGATCGTCGGCGGTCTGGGTTTGCGCGGCGAAACCGTAGGACCGCAGCGCCGCCAGGTAGACGGCGGCCAGCAGCCTCGAGGTGGGATCGTTCTTGGAACCGACCACCAGACCCGGCGCGGGGTGATGGTCGGTTGTGCAACCGGCGGTGAGCGCGAGCACGGCGGCGATCAGCAGCGCCCCGAGCTTGCCGATTTTCACTCCGAGGTGTCGGCAGCCCGCGCCACGGCTTGCGACACCGCCTCACCGACGCCCGCGTCCAGCGGGCTCGGCACGATCCGGTCGGGCGCGAGGTCGTCGCTCACGACGGAGAAGATCGCCTCGGCCGCGGCCACCATCATCTTTTCGGTGATCCGCCGCGCCCCGGCATCCAGCGCACCACGGAACACCCCGGGGAACGCCAGCACGTTGTTGATCTGGTTCGGGTAGTCGCTGCGGCCGGTGGCCACCACGGCGGCGTACTTGGCCGCGATGTCGGGTTGGATCTCCGGGTCGGGGTTGGACAGCGCGAACACCACGCAATCCGACGCCATCGTGGCGATCAGCTCCTCGGGCACCACGCCGGCCGACACCCCGAGAAACACGTCGGCTTCCTTGAGCGCTTCCACCATGCCGCCGGCCAGACCACGGGGATTGCTACTGCGCGCCAGGTCGGTCTTGACGACGTTCATGTCGTCGCGCCCGGCGTGCAGGATGCCGCGTGAGTCGAGCACGGTGATGTCCGAAACACCCATTGCGAGAAGGAGTTTCGAACAGGCAACACCCGCTGCTCCGGCGCCCGAGACCACGACCCGCAGCGAGCCCATGTCGCGGCCGAGCAACTTGGACGCGCCCATCAGCGCCGCCAGCACCACGATCGCGGTGCCGTGCTGGTCGTCGTGCATCACCGGGCAGTCCAGCGCCTCGATGACCCGTCGTTCGATCTCGAAGCAGCGGGGCGCGGAGATGTCCTCGAGGTTCACCGCGCCGAACGTCGGGCGCAGCCGCACCAGGGTTTCGACGATCTCGTCGGGGTCCTTGGTGTCCAGCACGATCGGGATCGCGTCGAGGTCGGCGAACTGTTTGAACAGTGCGCTCTTGCCCTCCATCACCGGCAGCGCCGCCGCCGGTCCGATGTCGCCGAGACCGAGTACGGCGCTGCCGTCGCTGACGACGGCCACCAGCCGGTTCGCCCACGTGTAGCGATCGGCCAGGGTGTGGTCGGCGGCGATCGCCCGACTGACCTGTGCGACGCCCGGCGTGTACGCGATCGACAGCGCGCGCTGCGTGTCCAGCGGGGACTTCATCCCTACCGAAAGCTTCCCACCGACATGGGCGTCGAAGATCTCATCGTCCCCGATGACGAGTGGTGGCACGATTTCGGACACGCGCCCAGGGTACTGACTACCCATTAGTAGGCCTAATTGGTGTGCTCAGATCAGCTTCAGCTCGGTGACCGCGGTGCGCTCTTCGACCAGCTCAGCGGTGGTCTTGTCGATCCGGCTCCGGGAGAACTCGTCGATCTCCAGCCCCTGCACGATGGACCAGTTGCCGTCCTTGGTGGTCACCGGGAACGACGAGACGATGCCCTCCGGCACGCCGTAGGAGCCGTCGGAGAAGACCGCCATCGACACCCAGTCGCCGTCGGGGCTGCCCAACAGCCAGGAGCGGGCGGCATCGACGGTGGCCGAGGCCGCCGAGGCGGCCGACGAGGCGCCGCGCGCGTCGATGATCGCCGCGCCGCGCTTGGCGACGGTCGGGATGAAGTCGTTCTCGATCCAGGCCTGGTCGTTGACGACCTCCGCGGCGTTCTTGCCGCCGACCTCCGCGTGGAAAATGTCGGGGTACTGGGTCGCCGAGTGGTTGCCCCAGATGGTCACCTTCTTGATGTCGGTGACCGCGGCACCGGTCTTGCGGGCCAGCTGCGAGATCGCCCGGTTGTGGTCCAGGCGAGTCAGCGCGGAGAACCGCTCCTTGGGGATGTCGGGAGCGTTGCTGAGCGCGATCAGCGCGTTGGTGTTGGCCGGGTTACCGGTCACGCCGATGCGAATGTCGTCTGCGGCAACCGAGTTGAGCGCCTTGCCCTGCGCGGTGAAGATTGCGCCGTTGGCCTCCAGCAGGTCGCTGCGCTCCATGCCCGGGCCACGCGGCCGCGCGCCGACCAGCAGGGCCAGGTTCACGCCGTCGAAGATCTTGTTGGCGTCCGCGCCGATCTGGACGCCGGACAGCAACGGGAACGCGCAGTCGTCGAGCTCCATCACGACGCCCTCGAGCGCCTTGAGCGCGGGCTCGATCTCGAGCAGCCGCAGTTCGATCGGGCGGTCGGGTCCCAGCAGGGAGCCGCTGGCCAGGCGGAACAGCAGGCTGTAGCCGATCTGGCCGGCGGCGCCGGTGACGGCGACCTTCAGAGGAGTTGCGCTCACGTCGATTGGCTCCTTATGGAGAAATTTCGGTCCTTTTGCTTCGGGTCGAAACTAGCGCACCGTTGCCCGCCCGAAATCTCCGGTCCGACGCCACCGCGGATTCGCCGCCGCCCATCGGGCAGGCATTGTCAGCTCGTGCCGTTTCAACCGGCGTTTTACCAGGACGCGTAGCATGGAGCACCGCTCTACCAGGCCTACGGTGGGATAGGAGGTTGAGGTGTTCGAGGGTTTCGACGCACTGCCGGAAGCGCTGCGCACGATCGCGCACGAGCCGACGCCAGAACCCCCGCCGCCGCCCCCACCCCACGAAGCCCTGGTCGACTGCGCCGTCTACGTTGCGGGGCACCGGCTGCCCGGCAAGTTCACCTACACGGAAGCCTGCAGCAAGGTGCACCAGATCGAGATGCTGGGCCACGAGGCCTTCGTCTGGGTGGGTTTGCACGAGCCCGACGAGGTCCAGATGAAGGAAGTCGCAGACGTTTTCGGCTTGCATGCGCTGGCCGTCGAGGACGCGGTGTGCGCACATCAGCGCCCCAAGCTGGAGCGCTACGACGACACCTTGGTGCTGGTGCTCAAGACGGTCAAGTACGTCCCGCACGAGTCGGTGGCGCTCGCACGCGAGATCGTGGAGAGCGGCGAGGTGATGGTCTTCGTCGGCAAGGACTTCGTGGTCACGGTCCGCCACGGCGAGCACAGCGGACTGGCGGACGTGCGCAAGCAGATGGAGGCCGACGCCGAACAACTGATGCTGGGGCCGTATGCGGTGATGCACGCGATCGCCGACTATGTCGTGGACCGCTACCTCGAGGTCACCCAGCTGATGGAAACCGACATCGACAGCATCGAGGAGGTGGCGTTCGCCCCGGGCCGCAAGCTCGACATCGAGCCGATCTACATGCTCAAGCGCGAGGTCGTCGAGCTTCGCCGCTGCGTCAACCCGCTGTCGGCCGCATTCCATCGCATGCAGGTGGAAAACAAGGATCTGATCTCCAAAGAAGTACGGCGTTATCTGCGCGACGTCGGCGACCACCACTCTGCCGCCGCCGATCAGATCGCCAGCTACGACGACATGCTCAACTCGCTGGTTCAGGCGGCGCTGGCGCGAGTTGGCATGCAGCAGAACAACGACATGCGCAAGATGGCGGCCTGGGCCGGTATCTTGGCGGTGCCCACCATGGTCGCCGCCATCTACGGCATGAACTTCCATTTCATGCCCGAGCTGGACTGGACCTGGGGTTATCCGGGTGTGATGGGCTTGATGACGCTGGCCTGCCTGATCCTGTACTTCCAATTCCGCAGGAACAACTGGCTTTAACCGCTTCGAGCGTGCGCCCTGGGCTGTGAGTGTGCGCTCAGGACGCCGAGTGTGCACACTCGACACGTAGTCGCTCGGCGTCAGTTCGGTTGCGCCGCGTGGCGATTCGGGTCCAGCACGTCGACGCCGTCGGTCTCCCAGGCCTGCCGCATGGCCTCGGCGCCTTTGAGCCGCACCCACGCCGCCTCGGTCGCGGTGATCGGCGTCGCGGAGAGAAACACCACCGGGTCGCGCGGCGGCTCGAGCGGTAGATCCGCAATGTCGCTGCGGCCCAACAGAACAGCCGTGAAGGGCACCCGTTGCGACGGCAATTCCCACAGCGGCGAGCCGAGATCGATCAGCGCGTTAGGGACGAGCACCACACCGTCGACGGCCGGCGAGGCCGCCAGTATCGCCAGGCTGCGGGCAATTCCGGTGGCCGGCCCGGGATTTCGCAGACGGAGCACGATCTCGGCGCGCGGGCCGCGCTGCGGGTCGACGACGATCTCGGTGGGATCGCCCATCGGGTGGCGCGAGCACCCCAGCGACACGTACTGCACCAAGCCGTCTTTCGCGCGAAAGCGCAGCACCTCCATGGGCTCGGTCCCCAGGAATGTCACGCTCGCCGAATCGGGCTCGCCCCACTGTCCGGCGTTCGCGAAGTGGTCGCGCAGGTGCGCCCGTACCTGGTCCAGGAGCTGCGTCACTGTCCCGCAGGCAGGGTCAGGTTCGCTCCGGAATCGGCGTCGAACACGGCGAGTTTAGCGGTGTCGAAGGCCAATTCGACCGACTGGCCGATCAGCGCCTTCGACTCGGCGGGAACCCGTGCCACAAACTGGTTTTCGACTACCTCCGACTCGGCGGCCAGCTCGTCGAGTTGCGCCGAATGCAGGTCGCATCCGGTGGTGGTGAAGTACACGTACTTGTCGGCCCCGAGCGATTCGACCAGGTCGACCTTCACCTCGAAGGTCGTCGCCGTGATGCGCTGGTAGCCGTCGATCAGCGCCGCGTCCAGCAGGTGCTCGGGGCGCACCCCGACGATGACGTTTTCCGGTTTCGGGTGCCCGGCAACCACATCCTGGACTTCCGGGGTCAGCATCACATCACCGAAGGGCAGCGTGAGTCCGGCCGACGTCAGGGTGCCGGGGAAGAAGTTCATCGGCGGCGAGCCGATGAACCCCGCGACGAACAGATTCGCCGGACGCTCGTAGAGCTCCCCGGGCGTGCCGATCTGCTGGGCGACACCGCCGTGCATCACCACGACCCGATCACCCAGCGTCATCGCCTCGGTCTGGTCGTGGGTGACGTAGACGGTGGTGGTGCCCAGCCGGCGCTGTAGCCGGGCGATCTCGCCGCGCATCTGCACCCGAAGTTTGGCGTCCAGATTGGACAGCGGCTCGTCCATCAGAAACGCCTTCGGGTGACGCACGATGGCCCGGCCCATCGCGACCCGCTGCCGTTGCCCACCTGACAACTGGGAGGGCTTGCGGTCCAGAAGTTCGCTCAGGTCAAGGATTTTCGCCGTCTCCTCGACTTTCTGCGCGATGTCGGCCTTCTTCATCTTCGCCAGGGTCAGCGGGAAGGCGATGTTCTGCCGAACGGTCATGTGCGGGTACAGCGCATAGGACTGGAACACCATCGCGATGTCGCGGTCCTTGGGCTCCTTCTCGTTGACTCGTTCGCCGCCGATCCGCAGCTCGCCCGACGAGATATCCTCAAGGCCGGCAATCATATTCAGCGTGGTGGTTTTGCCGCACCCGGACGGGCCGACCAGGATCAGGAATTCGCCGTCGGCGATGGTGAGGTTCAGGTCCCGCACCGCCGTGTGCCCGTTGGGGTAATTCTTGTTGACGTGCTCCAGCACAATCTCGGCCATCGCGCTATCCCTTCACGGCGCCTGAGGTCAACCCGGCGACAATCCGTCGTTGGAAGATTAGAACAAACACGATGATCGGCACCGTAATCACCATGGCACCGGCCGCGATTGATCCGGTTGGTTCCTCGAACTGCGAGCTGCCCCCGAAGTTCGCGATCGCCACCGGCGCGGTGATCGCCGCCTTGGTGGCGGTCAGCGACAGCGCCAGCAGCAGGTCGTTCCAGGCGAAGATGAACACCAGGATCGCCGCGGTGACCAGCCCGGGCGCCGCCAGCGGGACGATGACCTTGCGGAAGGCCTGCGCCGGCGTGGCCCCGTCGATCTTGGCTGCCTTCTCCAGATCCCAGGGGATCTCCCGGAAGAATGCCGACAACGTGTAGATGGCAAGCGGCAACGCAAAGGTGATGTAGGGCAGGATCAGTCCGGGCCAGGTGTCGAAAAGCCCGGCCCAGCGTTCGATTTCGAACAGCGGCGTGACCAAGGAGATCGCCGGGAACATGGTGATCAGCAGCGTGGAGCCGATCAGCACCCGCTTGCCGGGAAAGCTCAGCCGGGCAATCGCGTAGGCCGCCATCGCGCCGAGGGCCACCGCGATCGCGGTGGCGGTCAACGCGATTCCGATCGAGTTGATCAGCGCCGAGGTGAAGACGTCGCCGCGGAAGATCCCGCGATAGTTTTCCAGCGTCACCGACGACGGAATCAGCTTGCCGTCCCGGACTGTTGACGTCGGCTTGAGGGACAGACTGAGAATCCAGAGCACCGGTAGCAGCGCATACACCACGACCGCGGTGTTGACGACCGCCCACATCGCGGTGCGCCGCGCGTCAGCGCCCATCGACGTCACCGCCCGGGGCCGCGGCGCCGAACACCTTGATGAAGATCAGCGCGATGATGCCCACACAGACGAAGATCAGCACGCTGATCGCCGAACCGAGGCCGACGTCGAAGCCTTCAAACAGGTTGTCGTAGCCCAGGATCGACACCGAGCCGGTGTTGTTGTTGCCCTCGGTCAGCACGTAGATGTTGTCGAAGATGCGAAAGGCGTCCAGGGTCCGGAACAGCAGCGCGACCACGACCGCCGGCTTGATGATCGGCAGCATGATTCGGGTCAGCCGCCGCCAGGCGCCGGCGCCGTCGACCTGCCCGGCTTTCAGCAAATCCTCTGGCACCAGCGCCAACCCGGCCAGCAACAGCAGCGACATGAACGGCGTCGTCTTCCAGACCTCGGCGAGGACGACGATGCCCAGCGACGGGATCTGCGCGGTGAGCGGCGCGCTGCCGTGCGGTAGCAGGTTGGCCAGATAGCCGGTGCCCGGCGTCCAAGCGTAGTACCAGCTGTAGGCGGCGACCACGGTCACGATGCCGTACGGCACCAGCACCGCGGTGCGAACCACGCCCCTGCCGATCAGGGTGTGATGCATCACCAGGGCGAGCGCCAGGCCGAGCACGAACTCGAGCGACACCGAGACCACCGTGACGGTCAGCGTCACCGCCAGCGCCGTCCACCAATACCGGTCGCTGAGGATCGTTTGGTAATTGGCCAGACCGATGAACCTGGTGTCGTCGGGGGTGGCCAGATTGTTGTGCTGCAGGCTCAGCCAGATCGCGTAACCGATCGGATAGGCCGTCACCGCCAGCATCAGGGTCGCCGCGGGCGCCACGAGGAGGAAGGCCAGTCGTTGCTCGGGCGGGCGATTCCGGAGTTGGGGCACGCGACTCACGGCAGCAGCCCCTTCCCGTCGATGGCCTTGCGCACCTGCGCGGCGAGCTCCTCGGCCGTTTGCTCCGGATCGATCTCGGTAATGGGGCTCAGTGCCGCCGCCAGCCGGATGGACATCGCCTGGTAGGCCGGCGTTGCGGGGCGCACCGCGGCATCGGTCAACTGCTGGCGAATGATCGTGTACATCGGATACTTGGTCTGGAATTGCGGGTCGGAGTAGACCGACGTCCGCACCGCCGGCAGACCGCCCCCGATCGAGATGTACTTCTGGTTCGCCAAGCTGCGCAGGCACCTGATGGCTTCGAAGGCTTCGGCCCGGTGCCGAGTCGTGCTGGCCACCGCCAGGTTCAGCCCGCCGATCGTCACCTTGGCCGGCCGGTTCGGCACCACACCGGGGTAGGGCGCGAAGCCGAACACCTTTTGGCTGGCTTGATAGGCGATTTCGAACTGTTCGTCGCTGGGCGCGAAACTGCCGAACTGGTTGATGCTGCCGGCCAGCGCCGGATTCTGGTTGAGCGGAAGGAAGTTCACGCCACCCTTGACCGCGTTCTCCAGCATCGACGCCAATACGTAGGGCCAGTTGACTTCCAGCGCGGCGTTGCCCTGTTCGACGGCCAGTCGCGCCGTGCTGGAGTCGGTCCGGGTGATCGACGGGTCGGCTCCCGGGGCGGTGGCCACCGCCTTGAGGATTCGCAGCGCGCTGACGGTGGCGGCCCGGTGCGCGGGCGTATCGGTCAGCGTGACGTGGCGACCGTCTTCGGAGAGCACCTGGCCGCCCGCGCTGACCAGCAGCGTGTTGAACCACACCACCAGACCCTCATCCTCGTGGGCCTGCACGGCGATCCAGCTGGGCCGGCCCGCGGCGTGCAACCGGGTGGCCTCGGCGACCATGCCGTTCCAGTCGTGTGGCGGTTGATGCACCAAATCCGGCCGATACCACAGTAATTGGGTGTTGGTCGTGATGGGCGCGGCGTAGAGCTGGTGTTTCCAGACCGCGGTCGCGAGTGGGCCCGGCAGGGTGTCGACGCTCACGTCGGCCTCGGCCCGGCCGGCCGGGTCGTCGGACAGCGGCAGCGCCCAGCCCGCTTCGGCGAACTCCGCGGTCCAGACGACGTCCAGCGACATCACGTCCAGCGTGCGGTCATGGCCCGCAAGCCGGCGGGCGTATTGCAACCGCTGCGCGCCGGGGGCTCTGGGGAGGCTGATGTGCGCGACCGTGTACCGGCCATCGGCATCCTGGCTGCAGCGCCGGGCCACTTCGTCGAACGTCGCGCCGTCGGCGGCCGGGGTGTAGAAGGTGATCACCACCCCGCCGTGGCCGGACCCGCAGCCGGACAGCGCGATGCTCAGCATCGCCAGCACGATTGCGCCTACTCGGCGCACCGGCCCGTGGCGACTCGGCACCAAATTATCCGGCCGTCAGATCGCCAGGCGCGCAAGCAAATCCCGAGCCCTCTCGGCGTTCTGCGGATCGCAGAGGACATCGTAACGGCCGGCGACCAACTGCATTGTCGAACTGAAATCCCTTGTGCCACGGGCCATTGCATAGGGAACAGCGGACGTGATCAAACCGAAGAACACCCCGGCGACCAAACCGGTCACCAGCGCGCCCCACGGGCTGGGACTGAAGAAGCCGAGCACCAACCCGATGAACAGCCCGAGCCAGGCCCCACTGAGCACACCGCCGCCGAGCACCTTGGGCCATGTCAGCCGGCCGGTGACCCGTTCCACCTGCATCAGATCGACGCCGACGATGGTCACCTGCTGCACCGGGAACTGCTGTTCGGACAGGTAGTCGACGGCGCGCTGCGCCTCGGCGTAGGTGGGATAGGAGCCCACCGGCCAGCCCTTGGGCGGAGTCGGCAACTGCGGCACACCGCGCCGTCCCGCGGCCCCGCCGGTCGGCGTTGCGCCGGGCACTTGGCCGGGCTGGAAAGGACTAGTCATCAGCGCTCATTCTCCTACGCCGAGGCGGTAGTTTCACCTCGGCCCTCCCACCCTATCGAGCCAGCCTGCAGGCTAGGTTGAACACCATGACAGCTCCCGGCGGCGCCAGTGGCGAAGACGCCGCGGATCCGCATGCCGCCGGCGGGCAGCGCCCTGAGCAGCCAGGATGGGCAACGCCGTGGGATTCCCCGGGAGCACCGCCGCCGGCCGACTATCCGCCGCCGCCGTACCCGCCGCCCGGATACGTGCTCGACTACCCGCCGGGCACCCCGCCGTTCGGCTACCAGCAGCCGCCCGGTGGCCCGTCCTACCCGCCGGGGCCGGCGCAATTCGGCGGCCCCCCACCGAACTACGGTCCCCCGCCGTATCCCGGCGGCTATTACCCGGCACCGGATTATCCGGGCGATTACTGGTCGGCTGAGGCCGTCCGGTCCGGCACGAACGGGATGGCGATCGCCGCGCTGATCTCGTCGTTCACCGGGTTGTTCTGCTGCGTCGGCGGAATCGTGGCCATCGTGCTGGGCACCATCGCGATCGACCAGATCAAGCGGACCCGCCAGGACGGATACGGCATGGCCGTCGCGGGCATTGTGATCGGCATCGCAACCTTGGTGGTGGCTCTGATCGTGATGATTTTTGCGGTGCATTCCCATTAGCCGGGCACGCCAGAGCCTGTTCGCTGCCATCGCGCGACGGGCTGCCTAGGCTCTCTCCCATGGCATCGGTCAACAGGGTGTACGTGGCGCGGCTGGCGCGGATGTTGGTGTTGGGGCCGATGGGCGAAAACTTCGGGCGCATCCGCGATGTCGTGATCAGCATCAGCATCGTGCGCCAGCAACCGCGGGTGCTGGGCCTGGTCGTCGATTTGGCCACCCGCCGCAGCATCTTCATCCCGATTCTGCGGGTCGCCGCGATCGAGCCCAACGCCGTGACCCTGAACACCGGAAGCGTGTCACTGCGCCACTTCGAACAGCGTCCGGGCGAGGTGCTGGCGATCGGTCAGATCCTCGACACCCCCGTCACGGTCAACGACCCCGAACTCCCGGAGCTGGTCGGGCGCGACGTCGTGATCACCGATCTCGGCATCGAGCAATCCCGGACCCGCGACTGGCTGGTGACCAGGATCGCGGTGCGAAGCCAGCGTCGGCTCGGCCGCCGCGGCCCGGCGCACGTGGTCGACTGGCAAAGCGTGCACGGGCTGACGCCGTCGGCGTTGGCGATGCCCGGGCAGGCGGTCGCGCAACTGCTCAACCAATTCGAGGGTCGCCGCGCGGTCGACGTCGCCGACGCCATTCGCGGGCTGCCGGTCAAGCGGCGCACCGAGGTGTTCACCGCCCTGAGCGACGAGCGATTGGCCGACATCCTGCAGGAGTTGCCCGAGTCGGAGCAGGCCGATGCGCTGTCGCACCTGGGCACCGAGCGCGCGGCCGACGTGCTCGAGGAGATGGACCCCGACGATGCCGCCGACCTGCTCGGCGAGCTGAATCCGACCGATGCCGAGCTGCTGCTGGCCCGGATGGACCCCGACGAATCCGCCCCGGTGCGAAGGCTTTTGAAACACTCTCCGGACACCGCGGGCGGGTTGATGACCTCCGACCCGGTGGTGCTGACCGCCGACACCACGGTGGCCGAGGCGCTGGCCCTGGTCCGCGATCCCGACCTCACCCCCGCGCTGTCGTCGATGGTGTTCGTGACGCGTCCACCGACGGCTACGCCCACCGGGAAGTACCTGGGCTGCGTCTCGCTGCAGAAGCTCCTGCGCGAACCGCCGAGCGACTTGGTCGGCGGAATCGTCGACAGTGACCTGCTCACCCTGGCCCCGGAGACCACCCTCGCGTCCGTGACGCGCTACTTCGCCGCCTACAACCTGGTGTGCGGACCCGTCGTCGACGATCAACGCCACCTGCTCGGGGCTGTCACCGTGGACGACCTGCTCGATCACTTGCTGCCACACGACTGGCGCGCGCACGCCCAAGAGCTCACCGCCGCGGTCCGAGGTGCCGAAGCAATCGAGGGGGCCCCGTGAGCAAATCGCCGGCGATGCGACGGCTGTACACCCCGCGGACCTCGCGCGGGCTCTCGCTGCGAGTGGACCCCGAGACAGTCGGGCAGAGCACCGAAGCCATCGCGCGCTTTTTCGGCACCGGCCGCTACCTGCTGATCCAGACCGTCATCGTGATCGTGTGGATCGCGATCAACCTGGCCGCCGCGAGTCTGCGCTTCGACCCGTACCCGTTCATCCTGCTGAATCTGGCCTTCTCCACTCAGGCCGCCTATGCCGCGCCGCTGATCCTGCTGGCCCAGAACCGCCAAGAGAACCGGGACCGGGTCGCACTCGAAGAGGATCGTCGTCGCGCCGCCCAGACCAAGGCCGACACCGAGTACCTGACCCGTGAGCTGGCCGCGCTGCGGCTGGCGATCGGCGAGGTCGTCACGCGCGAATATCTGCGCGACGAGCTGGAAGAACTGCGTACCCTGCTGACCGGCCCGGACAAGCACATCCCGATGGAGGAGCCGCCGTCGCGCCGGTGATCACCCGGTTCAGACCAGCGGCCGACCACTAAGAGATCCCCGTGAATACCGAATCCACCATTGCGCCACTCCCGTAACAAGAGTTATGTATGGTGATCTAGTTCACGAAGCTAAGAGCAGGTTTCCAGCAGCTCACAGGGCCCCCGGCGGCCCACACACATAGGACGGTGGAGTGCGCATAGGGGGTCGCTTGGGTGCACGCCGGGCCGTTGCGGCGGTGCGGAAGCGGGGGCTTCCGGTAACCCGGGCACAGGTATTCAGCGTCGCCGTGATCAGTCCGTTGGTGTTCGCGGGCGCGGTCGGCGCCACGCCCGAGCCGCTACGCGGACACGGTAAGAGCCCCATCCCGTCGGTGCATGCGGTCATCACTCCGGTCGCCGCCGTGTCTCCCAGCGTCCCCGATCTGTCCGGTCCGGTCGTCATCGCGATCGATCGGGCGCCGACGGCGTTCCACGTCGCGGCGGGCGCCACCTCGGCACCGCCACCACCTAGGGTGGTGAATGCGCCTGGCGCACTGGGCATTCCGATGATGGCGCTGACCGCCTACCGCAACGCCGAACAGAAGATGGCCGTGTCCGACCCGGCCTGCGGCGTCAGCTGGAACCTGCTGGCCGGTATCGGGCGCATCGAGTCCGGGCACGCCAGCGGCGGCGCCGTCGACGCCCGCGGCACCGCGGTCACCCCGATCTACGGCCCCTCGCTGGACGGCACGTTGCCCGGCAACGAGGTCATCATCTCCAGCAGCGTCGGCAATCGCGTCACGTACGCCCGCGCGATGGGGCCCATGCAGTTCTTGCCCGGCACCTGGGCGCGCTACGCCGCCGACGGCGACGGCGACGGCATAGCCGACCCGCAGAACCTGTTCGACTCCACCCTGACGGCCGCCCGCTACCTGTGCAGCGGCGGGCTGAACCTGCGCGACCCCGCCGGGGTCATGGCCGCGATCCTGCGCTACAACAATTCGACTGCCTACGCCCAGAACGTGCTGGGCTGGGCCGCGGCCTACGCCACCGGCGTCGTCCCGGTCGACCTGCCGCCGATCACCGGACCGCCCCCGCCGCTGGGCAACGCGCACGACGAGAACCCGGAGGGGCTCGGGCCCGGTCTGCCGATCAACATGATCGGCCTGCCCCAAGACGACCCGTACGCACGGATGCCGCTGATCGACCTGACCGGCCAGCCGCAGCAGCTCAACCCGTCGTCGCCGATGTTCCCCTGGATGACGCCCCCCGCCCAGGTGCCGACGCAGGGGCACATGCCCGGGTGCACGGTGATCTGCATCAACTCGACCCCGCCGCCGGGTGCGCCGCAGCTGGGACCGCAACCGTTTGGGCCGATGGCCCCGCCGAACGCCGCCCCGCCGTGGGCACCGCCGGTCGCACCGCCACCGCCGGTCGCACCGCCACCGCCGGTCGCACCGGCGGCCCAGGCGCCCGCCGCGCAACAGGCGCCCACTCCGGCCGGCTGACGCCTGCCAGCCGGTCAATAGCCGAGCCCGCCTACACTCGGCGGTGATGTCCCGCCATGACTCCTCTGGTTCGCAAGACGACCGCACCGCCGCCGTTCGCGCCGCGCTGGGCAAGGTGATCGACCCCGAATTGCGGCGTCCCATCACCGAACTCGGCATGGTCAAGAGCATCGACATCCAGCCCGACGGCGGCGTACACGTCGGGATCTACCTGACCACCGAGGCCTGTCCCAAGAAGACCGAAATCAGCGAGCGGGTCAGCCAGGCCGTCGCGGACGTCCCCGGCACTGGGGCGGTGAAGGTCAGCCTGGACGTGATGAACGACGAGCAGCGCACCGAGCTGCGCAAGCAGTTGCGCGGCGACGCCAGCGAGCCCGTCATCCCGTTCGCCCAGCCCAGCTCGCTGACCCGGGTCTACGCCGTCGCGTCGGGCAAGGGCGGCGTCGGAAAGTCCAGCGTCACGGTCAACCTGGCCGCCGCGATGGCCGCGCGCGGCCTGTCGGTCGGCGTGCTCGACGCCGATATCCACGGCCATTCCGTCCCCCGGATGATGGGCACCACCGACCGGCCCACCCAGGTCGAGTCGATGATCCTGCCGCCGATCGCCCACGAGGTGAAGGTCATCTCGATCGCCCAGTTCACCGAGGGCAACACCCCGGTGGTGTGGCGTGGGCCGATGCTGCACCGGGCGTTGCAGCAGTTCCTGGCCGACGTCTACTGGGGCGATCTGGACGTGCTGCTCCTCGATCTGCCGCCCGGCACCGGCGACATCGCGATCTCGGTGGCGCAGCTGATCCCCAACGCGGAGATCCTGGTCGTGACCACGCCGCAGCTGGCCGCCGCCGAGGTCGCCGAACGGGCCGGCAGCATCGCGCTGCAGACCCGCCAGCGCATCGTCGGTGTCGTCGAGAACATGTCCGGGCTGGTGCTGCCGGATGGCTCGACCATGCAGGTGTTCGGCGAGGGTGGCGGCAAGCAGGTCGCCGAGCGCCTGACCCGCGCGGTGGGCGCCGACGTGCCGCTGCTGGGCCAGATCCCGCTGGACCCGGCGCTGGTCGCCGCGGGTGATTCCGGCGTACCGATCGTGCTCAGCGCACCGGATTCGCCGGTGGGCAAGGAGTTGCGCGGCGTCGCCGACAAGCTGTCGTCGCGAAAGCGGGGATTGGCGGGCGTATCGCTGGGGCTCGACCCGACCCGAAAGTAAGACCGTTACGCGCCGCGAGCGTAAGCAGGCCGCGATTTCGGGCCCCGCATTAACAGTGCGCTGACGCTCGCGAGGTGTTCAGGTCGCGTCGGTGTCGAACGGCGCCGGGCCCTGCTGCCCGACCCCGAACGTCGGGCTCCCGTTCGGCCTCGCTGCCGGTTCCGAGGGCGGCGGCTGCGCCGCGGCTCCGTTGACCGGCCGCTCGAAATTGCCGGTGAACAGCGAATCGTCGCCGTCCAGCAGGTGTTTGGTCAGCGCCGCCCGCGGCGTCATGCCCCGCAGTTTCTGTAGCTCGCTCAGCGGGCCGCGCAGGTCGTCGAACTCGGGGCCGATGTCCTCGCGCAGCTGGCTGGTGACGCCGCTGAGGTAGTCGCGGGCCTGCCGCAACGCGGTCGACGCCCAGCGAATCGCGCCCGGAAGCCGTTCCGGGCCAAGGATTACCAGCCCGACCACGACGAGGACGAGCATCTCCCCCCAGCCGACATTGGCGAACATCAGCCGCTGTCGGCGTCGGGTTTGACGGTCAGGGTGACGTTGCGGCCATCGCGGACCACCTCGATCGGCGCGTCCTGCCCGATGCTCAGCTGGCGCACGGCGACGACGAACTCGTCGGCGTCGGCGACCTTGCGGCTACCGACCTTGACGATGACGTCGTTCTCCAGGATTCCGCCCTTTTGTGCCGGGCTGCCCGCCTTCACGTTGGCGACCTGGGCACCGGCGGCGATGGAGTTGCTCACCGAGCGGGTGCTGACGCCGAGCGTCGGGTGCACGATCTTGCCGTCTTTGATCAGCGTCTGCGCGACCGCCTTGACCTCGTTGACCGGGATCGCGAAACCCAGCCCACTTGCGCTGTCGGACAACGACTTTCCTGCTGTGTCGATGCCGATCACCTGAGAGTCCATGTCAATCAGCGGACCACCGGAGTTGCCGTGGTTGATCGAGGCGTCGGTCTGCAGGGCGTCGATGACGGTGTCGGTGTCAGATCCCTCGCCCGACAGCGGGACGGGGCGGTGCAGTGCGCTGATGATGCCGTGCGTCACGGTGCTGCGCAGGCCGAGCGGTGCACCCGCGGCGATCACCTCGTCGCCGACGCGCACCTTGTCGGAGTCGCCGAGCCGCGCCACGCTCAGATTGTCGACGTTGTCGACCTTGAGCACGGCCAGGTCGGTCTTCGGGTCGCGGCCGACCAGGTTGGCGGGCACTTCCTTACCGTCGTTGAACACCACGGTCGTCTTGAACTGGCTGGGGTTGTTGGCGGCCTCGGAGATCACGTGGTTGTTCGTGACGATGTAGCCGCGGCCGTCGATGACGACGCCGGAACCCTGCATGCCTTCCTGTTCGCTCTTCGACTCGATGGTCACCACCGAATTGGCGGTCGCGGCCGCCACCTTCGCGAAGCGGCCCGCGGGCTCTTCGGTGTTGTTGTTGGTCGCCAGCGTCACCTTGGAGGTGGTGAAGGCTTCGACGACCTCGGCGGTCTTGTTGCCGATCAGCCCGCCGACCGCGCCGATGGCCAGCGCGACGACGAACAGGACGGCCAGCGCGAGGTAGGACACCTTCTTGCCGAACAGGACGTCGCGCACGCCCAGCTTGCCGCCGTACCCCGACGGCGTGTGCGCGGTGGTCTGGGCGACGGCCGGGGTTCCCAGCGCCGCCGCGGCGCCCGGGTCCCGCCACGGATCGTCCGACGCGTCCTCGTCGTAACCGTTCTGCTCGGCCGCCAGCGCGGTGGCGTCGACGGGGTGGCGCTGCAATGTCTCGGTGCCGCCGACCGGCTTGCTGAAGGCCTCCTCCAGCACCGGGTCGCGGCGTTGATCGTGCGGACTGAACTCGCCCTGCTCGCGGTATTTCGTCGGGCGCACTCGCTCCGCGACGAACGATCCCTGCAGCCCGTCGGGGCGACCGAAGGCCTGACGCGATGCGGGGTCGACCGGCGGCCGGGAAATGGGGCGCGGCGCCAGCCGGTTGGCTCCGTTGTCGCCGCCGTCTTTCCCCTGATCAAAGCCTTGGTCGGCGGTCATGAATCCTCTACTTGAGTGCTCGAAACGGGCCTCGCACAGGGCCCCTGTCCAGGGCGAGCACCAGGCACAGAATTGTCCGTGTCCACCCTAGTATCCACGGTCGCTAACCGGTCGGCATGAACCCACGAGCTGGGGCAACCCGAGCGCTACCGGCGCTTACGCTGGTCGCGCACATCGCGGTCAGCGAAACGGTCGGACGCCCGCGAGGGCGTGTCGTCGGGCGGATAGTGCGGGATCTCCGACAGCATTCCGAGCAGGGTGCTCGGGATGCGGATCGGGTGGGAGTCGCGCAGCGCGGCCCGCGCCCGGCTCTGATCGTCGACTTCGCTCGCGCATTGCGGGCACAGCGAGAGGTGATGGGCCGCCCGCAAGTGGGCGTTCATCCGCAGCTCACCGTCGACGAACGCGGCGATCGCTTCGACGGACAGATGCTCGGTCGAGCCGAATTGACGCGGCGCGCCGACCGGCGCATCACTCTGGGAGGCGAACTGGGCCGGGAGCCAGGAGAACGCGCGGCGGAACACATGTCCCCGGTCGGCCATCACCAGCTCCTTTCGCTGCCACGTACCCCTCGAATGTAGCGCGACTAGGTGCCCAGCACCGCCATGGATCTTGCGAAATCGCATGATTATCGGCCCGTGGGCCGTGCCATGAACCGGACTAAGCCGATTTGGCGGGAGTTTCCGGCTCGGAATGCGCGGCCAGGTAGTCGCGCAAAGCCTGACGTCCGCGGTGGATCCGGCTGCGAACGGTGCCCAGCTTGACGCCCAGGGTGGCGCCGATCTCCTCGTAGGACAGGCCCTCGATGTCGCACAGCACTACCGCGGCACGAAACTCCGGCGGCAGCGAATCCAGCGCGGCCTGCAGGTCCGGCCCAAGGCGCGCGTCATGATAGATCTGCTCGGGGTTGGGCTCGTCGGCCGGGACCCGGTCGTAGTCCTCCGGCAGCGCTTCCATCCGGATGCGGGTGCGCCGGCGCACCATGTCGAGGAACAAGTTGGTGGTGATGCGGTGCAGCCAGCCCTCGAATGTCCCGGGCTGATAGTTCTGCACCGACCGAAAGACCCGGATGAATGTCTCCTGGGTGAGGTCCTCGGCGTCTTGCTGGTTACCCGAGAGCCGGTAGGCCAGCCGGTACACCCGGTCGGCGTGCTGACGCACCAGCTCGTCCCAGGACGGCATGGTGGTCTTGTCCCCGGTTGCGTCGAACACCGCCGTGCCCTGCAACCCCTCGGCCTGCTCGACCCATTCGTCGTCCGGGAGTTCCTGGGCGTGCGACATGGTGCTCGGGCTCAAGAGAGTGGTGTTGATCGAATCCTCCGCATAATTTGCCCTGCCGAGTGACGGCAGCTCGTTTTCAGCGGCAACACGAAGTCGCCAATCTGTATTCCCCGCCCAACGTCCTCCACGTTCCATACCGACACCGTCGCGCATCGGCGTATGGGCGATATAGGAGCAATCTGAGGTTTGGCTGAGAAACCTTATCGTTACCTGGCGCAAGCAGGGCATATCCGCAACGAAGTGACTTAGGCGGCGCCGGCCGTCCCGGGCGTGTCGGAAACCGCCCGGCTCAGGCGCGCCTGACAAACTGTGCGCCGCCATGCAATACGCTGCGGGCATGGACGGCACCGAGGAAGAAACCCCCGGCCAGGCGGCCCCCAGTCGGGCCGAATTGCTCTCCGCACACGCGGAGGGGTCGATATCCGAGGACGCGATTCTGGCCGGCGCGCGCGAACGTTCCGTCGACATCGGCGCCCGGGCGGTGACGCCGGCCGTCGGCGCCCTGCTGAGCCTGCTGACCAAGCTCAGCGGCGGCAAGGCGGTCGCGGAGGTGGGCACCGGCGCCGGGGTCAGCGGACTCTGGCTGCTGTCGGGCATGAGCGACGACGGTGTGCTGACCACGATCGACATCGAGCCCGAGTATTTGCGGCTGGCCAAGCAGGCCTTCTCCGAAGCCGGCATCGGCCCGTCGCGCACCAGGCTGATCAGCGGCCGGGCCCAGGAGGTCCTCACCCGGCTCGCCGACGAGTCCTATGACCTGGTGTTCGTCGACGCCGACCCGATCGACCAGCCCGATTACGTCGTCGAGGGCGTGCGGCTGCTGCGGTCCGGCGGGATCATCGTCGTGCACGGCTCGGCGCTGGGCGGGCGCGCCGGCGATCCCGCGGCGCGAGACGCCGACGTGGTCGCGGTTCGGGAGGCGGCCCGGTTGATCGCCGAGGACGAGCGGCTGACGCCCGCGCTGGTGCCGCTGGGTGACGGCGTGCTGGCCGCCGTCCGCGACTAGCCGGCCGGGCACTCGCCGCTCCGCACGAGCGCCCGGCCAGCCGGGGGTTCGGTGTTGCGTGCCCGGCTAGCCGGGCACTCGCCGCCCAAAACCTTTACGCATCCCTTACGGGGTGTCCCCTTGACCTTCGACTGAACGCGCGTTTAGTGTCCTGAACATGCGTTCAGTCGACCTGACCGCCGCCGCGCGAATCCGCGATGCGGCGATCGAGCAATTCGCCGAGCACGGCTTCGGTGTCGGGCTGCGCACCATCGCCGAGGCCGCGGGCGTGAGCGCCGCACTGGTCATTCATCACTTCGGGTCGAAGGAAGGCCTGCGCAAGGCGTGCGACGACTACGTCGCCGAAGAGATCCACGACAGCAAGTCGGAAGCGCTCACGTCCAACGATCCGGCCAGCTGGCTCGCGCAGATGGCGGAGATCGAGTCCTACGCGGCGTTGACGGGCTACGTGGTGCGCAGCCTGCAGACCGGCGGTGAGCTGGCGATGATGTTGTGGCAGCGAATGATTGACAACGCCGAGGATTACTTCGCCGACGGCGTGCGGGCCGGGACGATCAAGCCCAGCCGCGATCCGCACGCCAGGGCTAAGTTTTTGGCCATCACCTCGGGCGGCGGTCTGCTGCTCTACATCCAAATGCATCCAACCCCAACAGATTTGCGGGCCGTTCTTCGCGACTACGCCCGCGATATGGTACTGCCCGCCCTCGAGATCTACACCGAAGGTCTGATGACGGACCGCACCATGTACGACGCATTCCTGGCCGCCGATGATCAAGGAGAATCCCATGGCAGCTGATATCGCGCCCATCGAAATCCGCAACCTCACCAAGAACTTCGGTGCGGTGCGGGCGCTGGACGGTCTCGACCTCACGGTGCGTCAAGGTGAAGTCCACGGCTTTCTCGGCCCCAACGGCGCCGGCAAGTCGACCACCATCCGCATCCTGTTGGGCCTGGTGAAGGCCGACGGCGGAAGCGTGCGGCTGCTCGGCGGTGACCCGTGGACCGACGCCGTCGAACTACACCGCCAAATCGCTTATGTGCCAGGTGATGTCACGCTCTGGCCGTCATTAACCGGCGGCGAGACCATCGACTTGTTGGCCCGCATGCGCGGCGGCATCGACGACGCCCGCCGCGCGGAGCTGATCGAGCGCTTCGACCTCGACCCGACCAAGAAGTCGCGGACCTACTCCAAGGGCAACCGCCAAAAGGTCTCCCTGATTTCGGCCTTCTCATCGCGGGCCAGTCTGCTGCTGTTGGACGAGCCCAGCAGCGGCCTGGACCCGCTGATGGAGAACATCTTTCAGCAATGTGTTGCCGAGGCGCGCGACCGTGGCGCGACGGTCTTGCTGTCCAGCCACATCCTGGCCGAGACGGAAGCCCTGTGCCAAACGGTGACCATCATCCGGGCCGGCCAGACCATCGAGAGCGGTTCGCTGGACTCGATGCGGCATTTGAGCCGCACGTCCATCAAGGCCGAAATGATCGGCAATCCGGGCGATCTCACCCGAATCAAAGGCGTCGAGGACGTCAGCGTCGAGGGCAACACACTGCGCGCGCAGGTCGACAGCGAAAGTCTCGGAGAACTCATCCGGGTGCTGGGCGACGCCGGTGTGCGCAGCCTGGTCAGCCAGCCCCCAACGCTCGAGGAGCTCTTCTTGCGCCACTACAACACCGGACGCACCGAAAAGAAGGTCTCGGCATAATGAGCACCCCAACCCTGGAACGCCCGGAACACTCGGCCCCGCAGCGAAGTTCGAACTTCACCGGAACGCTGGGCATGCTGCGCCTGTATCTGCGCCGCGACCGGGTCTCGATGCCGCTGTGGATTCTGCTGCTGTCGCTCCCGTTGGCGACGGTCTACATCGGGAGTATCGAGAAGGTGTACTCCACCCAGGCCGCCCGCGCCGGATTCGCGGCGACCATCATGGCCAGCCCGGCGCAGCGCGCCCTCTACGGTCAGGTCTACAACGACAGCCTTGGCGCCGTGGGCATTTGGAAAGCCGGGATGTTCCACGTGCTGATCGCCGTCGCCGTCATTCTCACGATGATCCGGCATACCCGTGCCGACGAGGAAAGCGGCCGGACCGAACTGGTGGACTCGACCGGGGTGGGCCGGTACGCCAGCCTGACCGCGGCGCTGATCCTGTCGTTCGGCGCCTCGATCGCGACCGGCGCGATCGGTGCGGCGGGCTTGCTGACCACCACGGTCCCGGCCGGCGGGTCGCTGGCATTCGGTGCCGCGCTGGCCGGTTCCGGCATGGTGTTCACGGCGGTGGCCGCGGTGACCGCCCAGCTATCGCCGAGCGCGCGCTTCGCTCGCGGTGCCGCCTTCGCGGTGCTGGGAGCCGCATTCACGCTGCGGGCCATCGGCGATGCCAGCTCCGGCACGCTGTCCTGGTTTTCGCCGCTGGGCTGGTCGCTGCAGGTGCGGCCCTACGCGGGTGATCACTGGTGGGTGCTGCTGCTGCATCTGGCCACCGCGATCGCCCTGACCGCCATGGCGTATCGACTGCTGGCCGGCCGCGACGTCGGAGCCGGACTCGTCGCCGAGCGTGCCGGCCCGGCCACCGCCACGCCCTCGTTGAGCAACGTGTTCGGGCTGACCTGGCGGCTGGACCGCGGCGCACTGCTGCTGTGGACGGTGGGCCTGTGCCTGTACGGGCTGGTGATGGGCAGCGTGGCGCATGGCATCGGCGACGAGATCGGCGGCGGCATGGCACGCGACATCGTCGCACGGATGGGCGGCACCTCCGTGCTGGAGGATGCCTTCATCGCAGTGGCGTTCAACATGATGGGCATGGTGGCATCCGCCTTTGCCATCTCGCTGACGCTGCGACCGCACCAAGAAGAATCCGGCCTGCGCGCCGAGACGACACTGGCCGGCGCGGTATCCCGAACTCGTTGGTTGGCAAGCCATTTAGTATCCGCGCTGCTCGGGTCGGCCGTGGCGATGCTGGTCGCCGGAGCGGCCGGCGGGCTGCTCTACGGCGTCGCGGCCGGCGACCTCGACGGCAAGCTGGCCATGGTGATCGGCACCGCGGCCGCACAGTTGCCGGCCGTCTGGCTGGCGTCGGCCGTGACGGTCGCATTGTTCGGTGTCGCACCACGTTTCACGCCGGTGGCGTGGGGGGTACTGATCGCGTTCATCGCCCTATACCTGATCGGTTCGCTGGCGGGCTTCCCGCAATGGATCCTCGATCTCGAGCCGTTCGCCCATGTTCCGCGGGTCGGCGACAGCTTCAGTGCCGTGCCGCTGCTGTGGCTGCTGGTCCTCGACGCGGCGCTGATCATGTTGGGAGTCATGGCATTCCGTCGAAGGGACCTGCGCTCATGAACACCGCTATTCGGGCGACGGCATCGTCGGTTTTCGGACTGGCCATCCTGGGGCTGCTGCTGTTCCTGCCGGCCGGGACGCTCGACTATTGGCAGGCATGGGCTTTCATCGCGACCGCCATAGTGGTGACGATCCTGCCGACGATCTACCTGTACCGCACCAACCCCGCCGCGCTGGAACGCCGGATGCACGCCGGCCCCGGGGCCGAAGGGCGAACCTTGCAGAAGGTCGTGATCACCGGCGCATTCGTGGCCTTCACCGCAATGCTGGTGTTCAGTGCCTACGACCAACGAATGGGCTGGTCGCGGGTGCCCGGCTGGGTGTCGCTGCTGGGTGATGCCCTAGTCGCGATCGGGCTCGGTATCGCGATGGTGGTGGTGATCCAGAATGCCTACGCCGCGGCGACGGTCACGGTGGAATCGGGCCAGACGCTGGTATCCAGCGGCGTCTACAAGCATGTGCGGCACCCGATGTACGTCGGCAACTTCGTCATGACGATCGGCATCCCGCTGGCGCTCGGCTCCTATTGGGGACTGCTGTTCGTGATCCCTGCCCAGGCGGTGATCATCTTCCGCATCCTCGACGAAGAGAAGCTGCTGACCGAGCAACTGCCCGGGTACCGCCAATACACCCAGCACGTGCGCTATCGGTTGCTGCCCTACGTCTGGTAGGCCACGCCGGAGCCGTTCTAGGGTGGAGGCGTGGTCCAAAATTCAGCCCCTGCCCTGGACGCACCATGGCGACGCCCCGGCGCCCTGCGGTACGCGCTGGACCGGATTCGCGGGATCGCTAGACCACCGGTCACCGTCACCGAGCCACCGGCCGACATCGCGATCGATCGCGACGTCGACGTGCCAACTCGTGACGGAACCATATTGCGTATCAACATCTTTCGAAAGGGCCAAGAAGCGCGCCCGGTCATCCTGAGCATCCATCCGTACGGCAAGGACGAGCTACCGAGGCGGCGCGGCAAGAAGTCGACGTTCTCGACCCAGTACCGCGTCTTGCGCCAGCCCACCCCACTGGCTTTCTCCACCCTGACGGGTTGGGAGGCGCCGGACCCGGCGTGGTGGGTGCCGCAGGGATTCATCGTGGTCAATGCCGACTCGCGCGGCTGCGGGCATTCCGCCGGTACCGGCAAGCTGCTGTCGCGGCAAGAGGCCGAGGACACCTACGACCTGGTGCAGTGGATCGCCGACCAGCCCTGGTGCGACGGCAATGTGGTCATGCTCGGTGTGTCCTATCTGGCCATCAGCCAGTACGCCGTCGCCGCCCTGCAACCGCCGGCGTTGCGCGCGATCTGCCCTTGGGAAGGTTTCACCGACGCCTACCGCGACTTGGCCTTTCCGGGCGGCGTCCGCGAGACCGGCTTCACTCGGCTCTGGTCCCGCAACTTGCGCCGCACGCGGCAGAGCTATGACTTCGCACGGGTACAGCAGGATCATCCGCTGCGCGACGACTTGTGGCGCTCGGTGGTGCCCGACCTGACCGCGATCACGGTGCCGATGCTGGTGTGCGGCAGCTTCTCGGACAACAACCTGCACAGCCGCGGCTCGATCCGGGCGTTCACCCAATGCGGCTCCAAGCACGCCCGCCTCTACACCCATCGCGGCGGCAAATGGGTGACCTTCTACTCCGACGCCGGCCGGACCGAGCAGCTGAGCTTCTTCCGCGACGTGTTGAACGGCGTGGCCGGTTCGCGCAGCATACGGCTCGAGGTGCGCGAGGATCGCGAGACCGTCACCGCCATCCGCGAAGAATCCGAGTGGCCACTGGCCCGAACACGTTGGCGGGCTTTATATCTGGGTGAACCCGGGCTGTTGACACCCGAGCAGCCCCAGACGCCGGGCAGCGTGGCTTTCGAAACACGCTCTCGCGCAGCCGCATTCAGCTGGACGCTCCCCGCGGACCTCGAGCTGACCGGGCCGATGGCCGCACGGTTGTGGGTTGAGCTGGAAGGTTGCGACGACGCGAACCTGTTCGTCGGCGTCGAGAAGTGGCGCCACGGACGCTACGTCGGATTCGAGGGGTCCTACGGCTACGGCCGCGACCGGGTGACCACCGGGTGGCAGCGGGTGGCGTTGCGCGCGCTCGACCCCGCGCTGTCGCAGCCATGGGAACCCGTCCCGCGTTGCACCGAGCCGCAACCGCTCTCCGGCGGCGAGGTGGTCGCCGTCGACGTCGCGCTGGGCCCGTCGGCGACGCAGTTCCGCGCGGGCGAACAGCTGCGCCTGGTGGTCGCGGGACGGTGGTTGTGCCCGACCAATCCGCTGATCGGTCAGATGCCCGCCGCCTACGCCAACTCAGCGAAAGGTCGCATCACGCTGCACTGGGGCCCGCGGTACGACGCGCATCTGTTGATACCGGAAATCCCCGGCTGACCGGGAACTAGACCCAGACGCCCTTGCCGACCGCGACCACGCCGCCGGCGCTGATCGCAAAGCGTTCCCGATCCTTTTCCAGATCCACCCCGACCATTTCGCCGGGTCCGATCACGACGTTCTTGTCCAGGATCGCGTGGCGAACCACCGCGCCGCGGCCCACCCGGGTCCCCGGCATGATCACACTGCCCTCGACGATGGCGCCGTCGTCGACCACCACGTTCGACGACAGCACGGAGTTGCGCACCGAGGCGGCCGAGATGATGCTGCCGGCGCCGACCACCGACTCCTGGGCGGAGCCACCGTTGACGAACTTCGCCGGCGCCAGGTTCTCCGTGGCGCCGCGAATCGGCCAGCGCCGGTTGTACAGATTGAAGACGGGGTGCACCGACACCAGATCCATGTGCGCGTCGTAGAACGCGTCCAGCGTCCCGACGTCGCGCCAGTAGGCCCGGTCGCGGTCGGTGGCGCCGGGCACCTCGTTGTCGTTGAAGTCGTAGACCGCGGCCAACCCGTCGCCCACCAACCGCGGAATGATGTCGCCACCCATGTCGTGATCCGAGTGGTCGTCGTCGGCGTCGGCGCGGATCGCGTCGACGAGCACCTTGGTGGTGAAGATGTAATTGCCCATCGAGACGAACGTGGTCTCCGGGTCATCGTGGGTGCCCGGCGGCTGGAGCGGCTTCTCGACGAAGCTGCGGATCCGCCCGGAGTCGTCGGAGTCGATGCAACCGAACGCCGAGGCCTCGGTGCGCGGCACCCGGATGCCCGCGACGGTCGCGCCGGCCCCGCTGTTGATGTGGAAGTGGACCATCTGCTCGGGGTCCATCCGGTACACGTGGTCGGCGCCGAAAACCACTATGTAGTCCGGGTCTTCGTCGTAGATCAGGTTCAGCGACTGATAGATCGCGTCCGCCGAGCCGGTGTACCAGCGCGGGCCGAGACGCTGCTGTGCCGGCACCGGGGTGATGTACTCGCCGGCCAGGCCGGACAACCGCCAGTTCTGCGAAATGTGTCGGTCAAGTGAATGCGACTTGTATTGCGTGAGAACGCAGATCCTCAGATAGCGAGCATTGACGAGGTTGGAGAGCACGAAGTCGATCAGGCGATAGGCGCCGCCGAAGGGAACTGCGGGCTTGGCCCGGTCCGCGGTGAGCGGATACAGCCGCTTGCCCTCACCGCCGGCCAGGACGATACCCAGCACGTGTGGTGCTTCCCTCATGGCTCCAAACCTATCGGCCGTCGCGAACCGCTGCCAGGGGGAATCCCCCCGGCCGCCGTTCTGACGGGCTGTCCGTCAAGGTATTTGGCAAACTTGACGCGCCGCTCACCGTAATCGATTGCGCCGCCTGGCGCGCGGCGGCGCGGAATTCACCAGCGGCTTTTCCATCCGACTCGCGAGCGACATCGCAAGCAAACTACGGTGCGGTGTATGCGGGTGGCGATGATGACTCGGGAGTACCCACCAGACGTCTACGGGGGAGCCGGCGTACACGTCACCGAACTCGTCGCCCAACTGCGCCGACTGTGCGCGGTCGACGTGCACTGCATGGGTGCACCCCGCCCGGGCGCGATCGCGCATGAGCCCGACGCGCGCCTGCACGACGCCAACGCCGCGCTGGCCACGCTGTCCACGGATCTGGTGATGGCCAGTGCCGCGGCCGAGGCGACGGTCGTGCATTCACACACCTGGTACACCGGGATGGCCGGGCACCTGACCGCGTTGCTCTATGACATCCCGCACATTCTGACCGCCCACTCGCTGGAACCGCTGCGGCCGTGGAAGGCCGAGCAACTCGGCGGCGGCTACCGGGTGTCGTCCTGGGTGGAGCGCACCGCGGTGCTGGCGGCCGATGCGGTGATCGCGGTGAGCTCCGGGATGCGCGAGGACGTGCTGCGGGTCTACCCCACGCTGGATCCCAGCCAGGTGCATGTCATCCGCAACGGGGTGGACAGCGACGTCTGGTATCCGGCCGGACCGGTGGACACCGGGTCGGTGCTGGCCGAGATCGGGGTCGACCCGAACCGGCCGATGGTCGCGTTCGTCGGCCGGATCACCCGGCAGAAGGGCGTCGGCCACTTGGTCGCTGCCGCGCACCATTTCAGCCCCGACGTGCAATTGGTGTTGTGCGCCGGCGCTCCCGATACCCCGGAGATCGCCGACGAAGTCCGCACCGCGGTCGACGAGCTCGCCCGCACCCGCAGCGGCGTGTTCTGGATCCAGGAAATGCTGCCCATCGGGGAACTACGCGAAATACTTTCGGCGGCGACAGTTTTCGTGTGCTCGTCGGTGTACGAGCCATTGGGCATCGTGAACCTCGAGGCGATGGCGTGCGCAACCGCGGTGGTGGCCTCCGACGTTGGCGGAATTCCGGAGGTGGTGGTCGACGGAGTCACCGGCACGCTGGTGCATTACGACGCCGAGGACGCACGCGGATATCAGCGGAGATTGGCTCAAGCGGTCAATGAACTCGTCACGGACCCGGCGAGAGCCGAGCGCTACGGGCGCGCCGGACGTCAGCGTTGCATCGAGGAGTTCTCCTGGGCGCACGTCGCTGAGCAGACGCTAGAGATCTACCGGAAGGTGTGTTCTTAGCTGCCCCCGACACCTTCGGTGCGGAGGACTCAGCTGGTGACGCCTTTGAGTTCGTCGCCCAGGGCGGCGGCTTCGTCGGGTGTCAACTCGACAACGAGACGGCCACCACCTTCAAGTGGTACCCGCATTACGATGCCGCGCCCCTCCTTAGTCGCTTCCAGAGGACCGTCTCCGGTCCGGGGCTTCATCGCCGCCATCGAGTGCTCCCTCCAGATTCGAGTTGGCCCGTCCTCGCGAGCCTGGTCGGCGGCGAGCTAGTCCCGCCAGCGGATTTCCAGCCATACCCGACTTTGAACTGCCAAATCACCCCCCCATTGTTCCCTATTCCGCTCACTAAATGCACAAGACCCGTCCGTAGCGACTTCTGCGGGGGTTAGGAGGCGGGTTTGCCGGGTCGGTGTCCCGGGTCGTCAGCGAGGCGGGGGAACCCAGCAATCACGGACGTGGTCGTCAACCATCCCGGTCGCCTGCATCAGCGCGTACGCGGTGGTGGGGCCCACGAAACGGAATCCGCGGCGTTTGAGTTCCTTCGCCATTGCCTTGGATTCATGGGTAGCGGAAGGGATTTCGGATTCGTCGGCGGGACGGGGCCGCGGCGGCGGCGCAAACGACCACAGCAGGTCGGACAGGTCTTCCGACGTGCCCAATTCCGCCGCCGCGCGCGCATTGGCAATCGTCGCGTCGATCTTGGCCTGGTTGCGGACGATGCCGGCGTCGGCCATCAGCCGTCGCACATCGGCGTCGGTAAAGCGCGCAACTTTCTCGATGTCGAACCCGGAGAAGGCGCGCCGGAAATTCTCCCGTTTGCGCAGGATCGTCAACCACGACAGGCCGCTCTGAAAGGCCTCCAGACTCATCCGCTCGAACAGCGCCACCCGGCCGCGCAGCGGGCGGCCCCATTCCTGGTCGTGATAGTCGCGGTACAGATCGAAGTCGGGCCCGGGCCGGCCCACCGCCCAGCTGCAGCGAATCAGCCCGTCATCGGTCACGCCGGATCCTCGCCCGGGCCGTCCTCGCCGTGGACCGCGTCGACGGTGTCGGTGCGCGCGTCCGTCCCGGCCGCGTTGACCGCCGCCAGCTGACCCCGCAGCGCCTCGAGCTCGCGGGCCAGCCGGTCCAGCACCCAGTCCACCTCGCTGGTCTTGTATCCGCGCAGCACCTGGGTGAACTTGACGGCGTCGACGTCGGAGCCGGTGACGCCGTAGGCGGGCAGCACCGTCGCCGTCGTCCCCCGCGGCAGCGGCGGCAACTGCTCACCACGCCCGAACAGCAAGCTCGCCGCGCCGAACAGCACGATCGCCACCAGCACCAACACCACGATGTAGAGCAAGACCAACGCCACGGAATCGATAGTGCCCTATACCACCGACAGGGCGGGGAGCGTGGGGGCCCTATCGGGGCCTGACCCCGTTCATCGGCGGCCGGTCGGCCAGCGACACCGGCCAGGTGTGCTGGGTGTAGCCCTCGCCGTCGGCGAAGAATTGGGTCAATCCAGCCCCGGAGTCGGGAACGCCGCAGCGCGAGAGCAGAGTCGCGATCACCTGGCGGCTCATCGCGCCCAGCTCGGCCAGCGGCCGGTTGCGGTGCGCCCGCACACCGAGATTGACCTGGGCGATCGCGTCCAGCCCCAACCGGTCGAAGGTGTCGATCAGCAGGCCGATCTCCACGCCGTAGCCCGGCGCGAACGGCAGCGAGCTCAGCAGCTCCCGGCTGGCCGCGTATTCGCCGCCCAACGGCTGCAAGATGCAGCCCAGCTCAGGCCGCAGCGCCGCCAGCAACGGCCGGGCGGCCAGCTCGGTCACCCGCCCCCCACCGGTGGAGGGCGCACGGCCATCCTCATCTTCGACACCGTCGGCCTCGCGGACCATCAGGGGCCGCCGGTAGAAGCTCTTGACCAGGTGAACGCCGTCTTCGGTAAGCAGCGGGTCGACCAGCCAGGGCACGAACATCGGGTGCGGGTCGAGCAGGTCGGAGTCGACGAACACGACGATGTCGCCGCTGGTCACCGCCAGCGAGCGCCACAACGCCTCGCCCTTGCCGGACCGGGTCGCGACCTCGGGCAGCGCCTGTTCCCGGCTGATCACGCGGGCACCGGCCGCGATGGCGCGGATCTCGGTCTCGTCGGTCGAGCCGGAGTCCAGCACGATCAGCTCGTCGACCAACCCGTCGACCAGCGGTGAAATGCTGTCGATGACCGAGGCGATGGTTGCTTCCTCGTTGAGCGCCGGCAGCACCACCGAGATCGTGCGCCCCGCCTTCGCCTCTTCCAATTGCCGCAGCGTCCGGCCGGGACGACTCGAACTGCGGTTGGACAGCCAGACGTCGCCGGGCCGGGCCGCGACGGCCCCGGCGGCGAGATCGCCGGCCACCAACTCCGATGCCGTCATGCCAGTCCCCTCACGGTGCGCGCCGGCGGGCGAATGCCCTGGATCGAGGCGACCATTTCCAGCACCCGCCGGGTCGCCGCGACCTGGTGCACCCGGAACACGCGCACGCCGGCGGCCGCTGCCAGCGCGGTCGCCGCCAACGTTCCCTCAAGGCGTTCCGTCAATCCCACACCCAGAGTCTCCCCGACGAAGTCCTTGTTGCTCAAAGCCATGAGCACGGGCCATCCGGTATTAACAAGTTCGCTCACGTGGCGCAACAGGACCAGCCCGTGGAAGGTGTTCTTGCCCATGTCGTGAGTCGGGTCGATGAACACCCGGTCGGGGGCCACTCCGGCCGCGACCGCGCGTTCGGCGGCCCCGGTGACCTGACGAATCACGTCGTCGACCACTCCGCGGGTGGTTGTGCCGAAACTCACCCGGAACGGACGGGTGCGCGGCTGCGCTCCGCCGGTGTGCGAACACACCAGGCCCACCCCGAGCTCGGCGGCGACCTCCGGCAAGGCGGGGTCGACGCCGGCCCAGGTGTCGTTGATCAGGTCCGCGCCCGCCGCGCAGGCCAGCCTGGCGACTTCGGAGCGCCAGGTGTCGACGCTGATCAGCTGATCCGGATACGCGCCCCGCAGCCATTCGATGAACGGCACCAGCCGGGCGATCTCCGTGTTCGCGTCGACGTTCTCGCCCGGGCCCGCCTTGACGCCGCCCACGTCGATCAGGTCGGCACCATCGGCGATCGCCCGGTGCACGGCATCCCGGGCCGCTTCGTCGCTGAAGGTCGCACCGTTGTCGAAGAACGAGTCCGGTGTGCGGTTGATGATCGCCATGACCAGCGCGCGATCCCCGGCCACGGGTCGGCCGCACAGAGTTGACTGCACACGTCCATACTGCCCGGTCACCGCCGGCGCCTGGCCCGGGGATCGGCGATCGAGTGTGACGCCATGGCGCGTTGTCACGGCGTGTCGTCGCCGTCAGCGCGCACTCGGCGCCGTCGGGCTTCAGCCTTGCGGGCGCTTACCCGCCGCTACCTCATCCGGATATTCGTCGTAGTAGGGCACATACCCGTCGTCTCGGCCGGCCAGGACGTACAGGGGGTCGGTCACGGCGGGCCCGTAGGCCTGCTCGCGCAACTCCACCTTGCGGCTCTTGAACGTCGTGGTGTGCTCGAGCGTCTTGACCACCCGCACGAACAGCGGCAGCGCGTATGCGGGCAGCTGCCCGTACACCGCACGTCCGAGCACCTTGCCGTCGAACTCCGCGCCGTCGCGCAATTGCACCGCGGCCATCCCGGCACGCCCGCCGGTGTCTGGCACCTCGACGCCGAAGACGGTGCACTCCTCGACGGTCTCGTCCGACGCCAGCGCCGCCTCCACCTGTGTGGTGGCGACGTTCTCCCCCTTCCAGCGGAAGGTGTCGCCGAGCCGATCGACGAACGCCGCGTGCCGCATGCCCTGCGGGCTCATCACGTCGCCGGAATTGAAATAACAGTCGCCGTCGCGAAAAGCGTTGCGCACCAACTTCTTTTCGCTCGACGTCTTGTCGGTGTAGCCGTCGAACGGTTGCAACCGGTTGACGGGGCTGAGCAACAGACCGGGCTGACCGGCCGGCACGCGGTTCACCCGGCCGTCGGCGTCGCGCAGCGGCTCCCCGGTGTCGGGGTCGTACTCGACATACACCAGCGGCATCGGCGCGATGCCGGTCGACCCGGGCACGTTGAAGATATTGATGAACGCCGTATTGCCCTCGCTGGAGGCGTAGAACTCACACACCCGCGAGATGCCGAAGCGCTTGGTGAATTCCTTCCAGATCTCCGGGCGCAGTCCGTTGCCGGCGATCAGGCGCACCTTGTGCTTGCGGTCGGTGTCCTTGGGCGGCTGGTTGAGCAGATAGCGGCAGATCTCGCCGATGTAGATGAACGCCGTGGCCTGGCTGTCGATCACCTCGTCCCAAAACCGGGAGGCCGAAAACGACTTGCCCAGCGCCAGCGTCGCCCCGGAGTTGATCGCCGACGACAGCGCCACCGTCAGCGCGTTGTTGTGATACAGCGGCAGGCAGCTGTACAGCGTGTCGGAGCTCTTCAGCCGCAACCCCAATCCGCCGAACGCCGCCAGCGCCTTGAGCCACCGCAGATGCGTCATCACGCTGGCCTTGGGGAACCCGGTGGTGCCCGACGTGAAGATGTAGAAGGCGGTGTCGCGGGCCTGTACGGCCGCCACCGAATGCGGGTTGGTGGCCACCGCGCCGGCGGCGAAGTGCTCCACGTCCTCGATGGTCAGCGTGTTGGCGGTGCCCGCGGAACCCGACTCGGCGACGGCGCTGACCAGGTCGGTCTCCGCGATCAGCACCTTGGCGCCGAGCAGGCCCAGGCTGTGCGCCAGCACCTCGCCGCGCTGGTGGTAGTTGAGCATGCCCGCGACGGCCCCGCATTTGACGGTGGCCAGCATCGCCAGCACGGTGTTGGGCGAGTTACGCAGCATGATCGCGACCACGTCGCCGTGGCCGACACCGCGCGCGGCCAGGACGGCGGCGTACCGGTTGGCGACCGCGTTGGCCTCACGGTAGGTCAGCTGCTGGTCGCCGAAGCGCAGGAAGACCTTGTCCCCGTAGCGTGCGGCACGGTCCTGGAACACGCTGCCGATCGACCGGTGCGAGCCCGGCTGGGCCAACAGCCCGGTCAGCGCGCCGCGGACGATCACCGGCATGTCGGCCAGTACGCCCGGCAGTCCCGACGCGATGTCCGTCACGCCGATCCGTCTGCGTGCTCCCCCGCCGAGACCGGACACGTGCTCCCTCGATTCCCCTTGACGCAGCCGACCTCAGACAGGGGCGCACGCCTCGATTGCGTCATTCACCTTATCGACCAGCACCAGCGTGTCCATCGCCACCTGCGAGATGTAACCGCGGTCAAGCAAGTCGTTCAACCACACCCACAAGCCCTCGTAGTGACCCCAGGTATCCAGCATCACCACGGGTTTGTCGTGCATACCCAGATAGCCTGTCGTCCACGCCTCGAACAACTCGTCGAGGGTGCCGATCCCGCCCGGCAGCACGATGAACGCGTCGGCGCGGTCTTCCATGACGCGCTTGCGCTCGCGCATCGTGTCGGTGACGATAAGCTCGTCGGCTTTTTTGTCGGCGAGCTCGCGCCGCATCAGGTGTTCCGGGATCACGCCCACCGTCCGGCCGCCGTGCGCACGTGCCGCACTGGCCACCGCGCCCATCGCCGAAACGTGGCCGCCGCCCCACACCAAAGTCCAGCCGCGATCGGCGATCGCTTCGCCGAGTTCGCTGGCCAGATCAAGCAATTCGGGGTGCGTCGGGCCGGACGCACAGTAGACGCAGACCGCCCACTCGCTTGAGGGATCGCCGTCGGGGCGCATAACCGCCAACGTAGACCAAAGCCCTTCGAACCGTGCAAATATGGGTCTTTCACGCTGGCTAGTCACCGGCCGGACACCGCATCGCAATAAAATTCGGCGATGCCGATTCGATGGAACGTCCCGCAGCACGCGTCCACGTTGGAACAACTGGAATCAGCCCTGGGTGACGGGGCGCGGCGCGGTGCGGTGGTGCTCGGACCCGACGGTGTCGGCAAGTCCACCCTGGCGCGGCTGGCCGCCGAACACTTCTCGAACGGCAACCCGAGCACGTTCATCCGCTGGGTCACCGGCACCCCGACCGAGCGCGTGGTCCCGTTCGGCGCCTTCAGCCACATCGTGGACATCGCCGACATCGGCAAGCCGGCCGCGTTATTGCGGGCGGCCCGGGCATCGCTGAGCCGCGACCGGCAGGGCGAGCTGTTGCTGATCGTCGACGACGCCCACGACCTGGACATCCTGTCCGCCACCCTGGTCTACCAGCTGGCACTGTCCGGCACCGCCCGGATGATCGTCACCGCCCGCGCGGACGCGGCACCCGAGGCCATCGCGGCGCTGTGGACCGACGGCCTGCTGGAACGGATCGACGTCGACGCGCCCGGCGAAGCCACCAGCGCGGGCGAGGTCGACACCTTCATCGCCGAGTTGCCCACGGCGGCACGCGCGGTGCTCGACTATCTCGCCGTCCAAGAGCCGCTGTCGTTGGCCGATCTCACCGTGCTGGCCGGCGACGGCGCGGTCAGCGAGGCGCAGGACTGGGGTGCGGCGGAAACCCGGGTGCGCGACGAGCATGCCGACGATCCGGTGGTTTACACCGCCCATCCGCTGTTCTCCGAACGCGCCCGTGCCGCGCTGGGCGCCGACGGTGCCCGGCGGCGGCGCACCGAATTGGTCGAGCTGCAGTCCCGACATCCGTCGGAGCACCTGTCCGACCGGCTGCGGCTGGCCTCCCTGGCGCTGGACAGCGACGCCCCGCAGCCGGTGGCCGAGGTTGTCGACGCCGCCCAGCAGGCGCTGCGGCTCGGTGATCTCACGCTCGGCGAGCGATTCGCCCGCTCCGCGCTGCAGCGCTGCGACGACTCCGCGGCACTGGCGGCGCGGCTGCCGCTGGCGAATTCGCTGGCGTTTCAGGGCCGTGGCCGAGAGGCGGAGGAGCTGCTGGCCGCGGTCGACTCCGCGGCGCTGTCCGAAGAAGAGCTGATGGCGTGGACCCTGTTGCGGGCGGCCAATCAATTCTTCATGCTCAGCGAGCCGGAGCGGGCCACCGCATTCCTGCTGACCATCCGCAATCGGGTCGCCGATGTCGGCCCGCGCCTCACGCTCGACGCGCTGAGCGCAACCTTCGCGATGAACGCCGGCAACATCGAGGGCGCGGTCGAGATCGCGCATCGGGTGCTGGACTCGCCGGCCGCCGACGACCAGGCGGTGGCCTGGGCAGCGAGCGCGGCGACGCTGTGCTCGGCCCGCCAGGGCCGGTTCGCCGACGTCGAGCCGCTGGCGCAGCGTGCCCTTAACGCCGAGCACCCCGGGCTGCTGCGCTTCACGGTCGGGCTGGGCGAGACGACGACCCTGCTGATGGCGGGCCGGGTCGAGACGGCGACCGAACTGGCCCAGCAGTTCACCGATTTCGCCGAATTGCAGCAGCCCGGCCGGGCGATCGGTGAGGTGCTGCTGGCGCACATGCTGATCGCCGCCGGCAGATTCGCGGAGGCCGCCGCACTGCTGGGCCCGGCGACCGCCGCCCTGGAACGCACCGGCTATTCGTGGGGGCCGCTGTCGCTGATGCTGCTGGCCACCGCGCTGGCCCAGCAGGGTGACATCGCCGGCTCGGCAAAAGCCTTGAGCAGAGCCGAATCTCGGCATGGGACCAAGTCGGCGCTGTTCACCCCCGAGCTGGGGGTGGCCCGGGCCTGGCGGCTGGCTGCCGAACGCGACTCCCACGGGGCGATCGCGGCGGCCCGCGACGCGGCCCGGATGGCCGAACGCCGCGGCCAGTCGGCGGTGGCGCTGCGCGTCTGGCACGAGGCCGTCCGCCTCGGCGATATCCGCGCGGTGGATCCGCTGGCCCGGCTGTGCGACGAGGTCGACTGCGTGGCGGGTCAGCTCGCGCTGGCTCATGCCAAAGCGCGGGCGACTAACGACGGAGAAGCGCTGCGCGCGGTGGCCGAGGAGCTGACGGCCGTCGGCTTGCACGCGGCGGCCGCCAATGCGGCCGCGCAGGCCCAGCAGTGCGCTTAGCCGCCTGCTGAACCACCCAGGTAGGGCCGGAGCATGTCGACCGCGGCGGTGATCGCGGCGACGGGCACCCGCTCGTCGCGGGTGTGCGCCAGGTTGGGATCGCCGGGCCCGAAGTTGATCGCCGGGATGCCCAGCGCGGCGAACCGGGACACGTCCGTCCAGCCGTATTTGGCCCGCACCTGTCCCCCGGCGGCCTCGACCAGCGCCTTGGCGGCCGGCTGCGACAGGCCGGGTAGCGCACCCGCCGCGCCGTCGGTCTGCTCGATCCGCACGTCGAGCCCGTCGAGCACGTCGTGCACATGTTGCAGCGCCTCGGTCAGCGAGCGGTCGGGCGCGAAGCGGTAATTGACGGTGACCGAGGCGGCGTCGGGAATGACGTTGCCTGCCACGCCGCCGTCGACCCGCACGGCCGACAAGCCTTCTCGGTACTGGCAGCCGTCGATGTCGACGGTGCGCGCCCGGTACTGGGCCAACCGCTCCAGCACGCTACCCAGTTTGTGAATTGCGTTGTCGCCCAACCAGAAACGTGCCGAATGTGCGCGAGTTCCGGTGGCGCTGACGACGACTCGCAGCGTGCCCTGGCAACCGGCCTCAATGTAGCCCGCGGTGGGCTCGCCCAGGATGGCGACGTCGGCGGCCAGCCAGTCCGGCAACTCGCGCTCGATGCGGCCCAAACCGTTTGCGGCAGCGTCGATTTCCTCGCAGTCGTAGAGCACCAGCGTCAGGTCGTGTGCCGGTTCGGCCACCGTGGCGGCCAGATGCAGGAAGACGGCGTCGCCGGATTTCATATCCGAGGTGCCGCAGCCGTACAGCACGTCGCCCTCGTCGGCGGTCGAGCGATGGCTGGGCAGGTTTTCGGCGACGGGGACGGTGTCGAGGTGACCGGCCAGCAGCACCCGCGACGGCCGGTTGCGCTGGGTGCGTGCCAGCACGGCGTTGCCGTTGCGCACGATCTCGAAGCCCGACGTCTGCGCGCGCAGCGCGGCCTCGACCTCGTCGGCAATACGCGCTTCGTCTCGCGACTCGCTGGGGATGTCGACCAGCGCCGCGGTCAACGCGATCGGATCCCCATGCAAGTCCAGCACGCAACCAGCGTAATGGGCGGTTGGGCCAAAACGGTCAGCCCAGCACGTAGCCGCCGCTGAACTCGATCCCGATCAGCAAAGAGTCGGGATCGCTCGGCACCACCGCGCGGTCATCCGCGGGGCGCGGCACCACCTTTCGCGTACCGGGAAACATGATGCCGTCGTGTTCGGCGTAGTCGTACAGATAGTGGGCGGCCGGGCCGCCACCGAGCACCTCGGGCGCGTAGTCCTCGCGGGCGATGAGCCCGTCGCTGTCGATGTAGAGATCCATGACCGTGCTGTGGGTGTGGACATGCCGAGGAAATGTCAGCCGCAGCCGCCGCCAGTCCTGCCCGGGCCCCTCGTGCCAGGGGTCGATCTCCTGCGCGTCGACGCCGGGCAGGGCGGCCACGAACGGCTGGTTGAAGTAGTTCCACAGGGCGTAGCCGCCGAAGTACAGGCCGTGCAAGTGATCCCACGGCGTTTCGCGAACGTGGCCCGCGAAGGCATCCCGCGGCTGGTGCCGATCTTCTAGAACCGTCCCGTCCGCGGACTCGATCCACACCCGGTCCGGGGTGTAGAAGCCGCGGGAAGACTCGTCGGTGAACGGATGGACAGCCGACGCCTGCCGGGTCGTTTGAGCCTCGGCGGTGACACCACCGAACAGGGTCGGCTGCCCCTTGCCCGTCCAGGTCCGCCCCCACGACCGCACACCGGTGGAGACGGTGCGAACCTCACGCCACCGCTTCAGCCCCCCGTAGGCGGCGAGGACGTCGTCGAGTAGATCGCTCATGCTGTGCACTCCTCAGCATCTGGTTGTGCTGCAGGACAATCAATTTCGGCACAGTTGGCGTTGCCTGCGGCACACATTTTCTGACTAACTATGTCGTTACTTAGCAGAATAGCCGCCCGGAGCTGAGTAACGCAAGCATTAGTTATCGCAAACCGGGGCCTTTTGGTGTCCGCTCGGACGGGAAAGTAACCTGACCGCCGTGACTGGAGCTGCAGGTATCGGGCTGGCGACACTGGCCCCGGACGGATCGATCCTCGACACGTGGTTCCCCGCACCGGAACTGACGGAGTCGGGCACCAGCGGTACCTCGCGCCTCGCGCTGTCCGATGTGCCGCCCGAGCTGGCCGCATTGGTCGGACGCGACGACGACCGCAATACCGACACGGTGGCCGTGCGCACGGTCATCGGCTCACTCGACGATGTGGCCGCCGACGCCTACGACGCCTACCTGCGGCTGCATTTGCTGTCTCACCGCCTGGTTGCGCCGCATGGGCTGAACGCCGGCGGCTTGTTCGGGGTATTGACCAATGTGGTGTGGACTAATCACGGGCCCTGCGCGGTCGAGGGTTTCGAGGCGGTCCGCGCGCGGCTGCGCCGCAAGGGACAGGTGACCGTCTACGGCGTCGACAAGTTCCCGCGGATGGTCGACTACGTGATGCCCACCGGCGTCCGCATCGCCGACGCCGACCGGGTCCGCCTCGGTGCGCATCTGGCGCCGGGCACCACCGTGATGCACGAGGGCTTCGTCAACTTCAACGCCGGCACGCTGGGCGCCTCGATGGTGGAAGGCCGGATCTCCGGCGGCGTGGTGGTCGGCGACGGGTCGGACATCGGCGGCGGCGCATCGATCATGGGCACGCTGTCCGGCGGTGGCACGGAAGTCATTTCGATCGGCAAGCGGTGCCTGCTCGGTGCCAACGCGGGACTGGGCATCTCGCTGGGCGACGACTGTGTCGTCGAGGCCGGCCTGTATGTCACCGCGGGCACCAAAGTTCTTACGCCAGAGGGCAAAACGCTGAAGGCCCTGGAGCTCTCCGGCGGCAACAACCTGTTGTTCCGCCGCAATTCGGTCAGCGGCGCCGTGGAGGTGGTGGCCCGCGGCGGGCAGGGCATCGCCCTCAACGAGGACCTGCACGCCAACTAACGGCTACAGCGATGTGCCGCGGGTCTCCGGCAGCAGATAGGTGCAGACCAGGCTGATCAACGCGAGGGCGGCGAGCATGACTCCGATCGACCAGCTGCCGTAAGTCGCCAGCAGCGTTCCCGCGATCAGCGGCGGCAGGGCCCCGCCGATCACGCCGGCCAGGTTTATCGCCAGTGCCGAGCCGCTGTAGCGGTAGCGGGTGGCGAAAAGTTCGGGAATGAAAGCCCCGACGGGTCCGCTGCCGATGCCGGAGACGGCGAAGGTGCCGACAATCGCGACGGCATACAACGCCTTGTTGCCGGTGTCGATCAAGGGGACCACCACGAACGCCCACGGCACCGAGGCCGCCCAGCCCACCAGCATCAGCCGGCGCCGGCCCACTCGATCACACAGCACCGCGGAGGCCACCACGCTCGCGATGCTGACCAGACCGCTGAGCACACCGACCGACCAGATGAAGCCTCGCGTATAGCCCAGGTGGGTGTGTGCGTACATGGTGAAGTAGGTGTTGCCCATGTAGCAGAACGCCATCGTGGACAGCACGCTGCCGGCGGCCAACAGGATCTCGCGGCCCTGCAGGCGAAACACCTCGGCCAGCGGCGCTTTCGGCACCAGGTCGCGGGCTTTTTCCTCGGCGAACACCGGCGTCTCGTCGATGTTGAGCCGCACATACAACGCCAGCGCGATCAATGCCGCGCTGATCAGGAAGGGGATCCGCCATCCCCACTGCAGGAACTCGGGGCTGTATTCGCCGATCGTGACGTTGACACCGAGGAAGGTCAGGCTGCTCAGCACTCCGGCGACACCACCGCCGAGCAGGGTGAACATGCCGTACAGGCCGCGTCGGCCGCCGGGCGCGTATTCGGCGCTCAGCAAGGCCGACCCGGCCCATTCGCCGCCCACCGCGAACCCCTGCAGCAGCCGCAGCCCCATCAGGATCAACGGCGCCGCCATCCCGATGGACGCGGTGCTGGGCACCAGGCCGACGCTCACGGTGGCCACCGCCATGATCACCAGCGTCGAGATCAGCGTCTTCTTGCGGCCCAGCCGGTCACCGAAGTACCCGAAGACGGCCGCACCGACGGGCCGGGACAGGAATGCCGTGGCGAAGGTTCCCATCGAGGCGATCATGGCCACGCCGGGTGTGAGGTTCGGGAAGAACACGGCGGGGAACACCAGCGCCGCGGCGGTGCCGTAGATCAGGAAGTCGTAGAACTCGATTGCCGAGCCGACCAGGCACGAGACCGCGACACGCGCCATGGGTGTGGCGCGCGGCTGGTCCGCGATCGTCGTCACAGCGCCCGCCGGACGCATCGACTCACCCATCCGTTAGTGCCCCTTTTTGCGTCGGTGGTCCCTGCGGTCGTTCCCCAACGAAGGTAGGCGAAGGTGCGAAATCTCGCCGCACGACTAGCCTGGCAATATCCTGCGTGTCACGCAAAGCGGCAGCTGACAACACACATTGTGATGTGTCGGTTACCACGTCGATGCGGGCCTAACGCGTGAGCTCAGCCCTCGGACAGCAGCTGCTTCTTGACGACCTTGCCCATCGCGTTGCGCGGCAACGCTTCTACGAGCCGCACCTCGCGCGGCCGCTTGTGTATCGAAAGGTCTTGGGCGACAAAGTTGATCAGTTCATCGGTGTTGAGATCCGACGCGCCGACGACGAACGCGACGATGCGCTGGCCCAGGTCGTCGTCGGGCATGCCGACCACGGCCGCTTCCTGCACACCCGGATGCCCGAGGAGCGACGTCTCGATTTCGCCCGCACCGATGCGGTATCCGCCCGATTTGATCAGGTCGACCGATTCGCGGCCGACGATGCGGTGCATCCCCCCGGCGTCGACCACCGCGACATCGCCGGTGTGGTACCAGCCGTCGGCATCGAAAACCTCGGCGGTGGCCTCCGGCCGATTCAGGTATCCGTCGAACAGGGTCGGACCCCGAACATGAAGCTTTCCAACGGTTTCCCCGTCATGCGGAACGGAGTTGCCCGCGTCGTCGAGCAGTCTGGTCTCGATCCCGGCCAGCGGCAGGCCGACCCAGCCCGGGCGGCGCTCACCGTCGGCGCGCGTCGACACCGTGATCAACGACTCCGAGGCGCCGTAGCGTTCGATGGGCCGGTGCCCGGTCAGCTGCTCGAGCCGGTCGAACACCGGCACCGGCAGCGCCGCGCTACCCGACACCAGCAGCCGTGCCGAGCGCAGCGCCTCGGCGGACGCCTGATCGCCCACCACCCGCGACCACACCGTCGGCACCGCGAAGTACAGGGTGCCGCCGGATTCCGTGTGGGCCTTGGCATAGCCGGCCGGTGTCGGTTTTCCGGTGTGTACGAAGCGATTTCCGACCCGCAACGAGCCGAGCAGGCCCAGCACCAACCCGTGGATGTGGAACAGCGGCAACCCGTGCACCAGCACGTCGTCAGGTGTCCACTGCCAGGCCTGCGTCAGCGCATCGATGTCGGCGGCGATCGCCCGGCGGCTGACCACCACACCCTTGGGCGCTCCGGTGGTGCCCGAGGTGTAGATGACCATGGCGGTGGCCTCGGGCGCCGGCTCGGGATAGCGGTGCCAGGAGCGGGCGTGCAGGCGCACCGGGATGTGCGCCAAGCCCTCCAGCTCGTCGGGCTCGGGGCCCAACCAGGCCCGCGCGCCGGAGTCGGTCAACATGTGCCGGCGTTCGGCCGCGCCGACATCGGAGGGCACCGGGACGAACGGGACGCCGGCGATCAGGCAGCCGGTGATCGCCAGCACGGTCGACACGCTCGGGGTGGCCAGCACCGCAACCCGGTCCGCGCCGGCGACGCGTTCGGCCACCGACGTCGCACCACCGACCAGGTCACTGCGGCTCAATACGGTGCCGTCGATCTTGACCGCATCGGGGATGTCGGTGGCGGTGACGGCAGAGGGGTTCAGCGATTCCAGCAGCACTTCAGCAGGTTACCGACAGTCGTCGGGGAGGTGACGTCAGGCCTGCTCATCCCATATTTTCATCAGCGTGGAGAGGATCTCTTCGCCACGGCCCAACCCGGCGAGGTGGCTTTCGCCCGGCAGCACGAACAGTTCGCAGTCGGCCAGCTTGGCCACCACGTGCTCGCCGTGGGCAAAGGGCACGATGTGGTCGCTGTCGCCATGCCACCAGCGGACCGGGACCTTGATCTCGTCCAGCCGGAAGCCCCAGTCCTGGGTGAACAGGACGACGTCGTTGAACGGCGCGGCCAGCTGCTTGCGGCTGCCGTTGAGGAGGTCGTCGAGGAACATGGCCCCGAACTCGGGCCGGGTGAGCAGCCGCCGGTCGCCTTCGGGCGATATCGCGGCGTACAGAGACAGCGCGGTGTTCGCGACCGGACGGATCGACCGGACCAGCAGGCTGGCGCCGATCCGCAACGGGTCACCGCCCAGGCGCAACAGCGGCGCCACCCGCTTGCCCAGGTTCATCAGGCCGCTGGTGATGCCTTCGTCGCCGACGAACGGCGCGACGCCGCCGAGGATCCCGGCCGCCACCACCCGATCGGGCAGCCGCGCGGCTGACGCGAGGGCGTACGGACCGCCGCCGGACAGGCCGATGACGGCCATCTTGTCTATGCCGAGAATGTCGGCAATCGTGCGCAGGTCGTCGGCGAAGGCGGCGATGTTCCGGTAGAGATGCGGTGTCGACGATCCGATTCCGGGGCGGTCCAGGCCGATCAACCGGATGCCGTGGTCCTCGGCGTAGACGCGGGCCTCGGTCGGAATCTGCCGGCGGGCGCCCGGTGTGCCGTGCAGCCAGAACACCGCCCGGCCCTGCGGGTCACCGAATTCGGCGAACCCGATTTGGCGGTCCTCGCCGACAGCGACGTTTCCTTCTAGTTTTGGGCGGGCGATTTCGAAGACCATGTCAGCAGCTTGGCATGCGACGTGCCGACGACGGAAGGCAGGCTGTTGCCATGCAGACTTCGTTTCCGTTGCACTCCCCCGACTTCTACGCGGGCGATCCATACCCGGTGTACCGGCAGCTGCGCGCGAGCGCGCCGGTGTGCTGGAACGACGTCGCCAAGTTCTGGGCGTTGCTGCGCTACGACGACATCCGTTTCGTGTCGACCAATCCGGCCCTGTTCACCTCCACCAGGGGAATCAACATTCCCGCGCCGGGCCTGCCGAATCCGGTCCAGCAGAACAGCCTCATCTTCATGGACCCGCCGCGGCACCGGCAGCTGCGCACGCTGATCAACTGCGGATTCACCCGGCGCCAAGCCGCCCTGCTGGAACCGACAATCCGCGAGATCGTGGGCGGGATACTCGATGGCGTTACACCCGGCTCCGTGCACGATTTCATCGACACGATCGCCGCGCCCCTGCCCGCGCGAGTGATCGCCGCGCTGCTCGGTGTGGGGCGCGACGACTGGGAACAATTCCGGGCGTGGACGGATACCGTGATCGGCACCGCCCAGACCGCGACCGATCTCGACCCCTTCGAGACCGGCGGCCGGCTCTTCCATTGCGTGCGCCAGCTGATTGCGGTTCGGGACGCCGAGTTGTTCTCGGTGCTTTCCGACGCGCAGTCCGACGGGCATCGACTCAGCGACGAAGAGCTGCTTGACTTTTCGTTTCTGCTGCTGGCATCCGGTAACGAGACCACCCGCAGTCTGCTCGCGCTCGGTACTGAGGCGTTGATCGCGCATCCCGATCAACGCCGGCTACTCGTCGAGGATCCGGCGAAGATCGCGGGCGCCGTCGAGGAGATGTTGCGCTGGACCAGCCCGGTGACACACATGGCCCGCACCGCGACGGCCGAGGTCGAGATTCGCGGTCAGCGGATCGCCGAGGGCGACATGGTGGTGCTGCTATACGGGTCGGCCAACCGGGACGAGGAGGTATTCGGTTCCGACTCCGAGGAATTCAGGGTGACCCGGAGCCCGAACCCGCACATCGCTTTCGGCTGCGGTGAACATGCCTGTGTCGGTGCGCAATTGGCCCGCCTGACGGCGACGGTGTTCTTCGGTGAGCTGCTGGATCGCTTTCCCGATGTGGAGTTGGCCGGCGCGGTGCACCGGATGCCGGCCACGATGCTGCCCCTGGTGACACGCATGCCGGTTCGCTTCGGCAGCTAGGCGCCCTGCACCCGCTCGCCGATCACCCGTTCTGCCCGCAGCGCGGCCACGTCGTCGTCGGACAAACCCAGGGCGCGCAGGATTTCCGCGTTGTGCTGCCCGAGGGTGGGTGGGGCGCTGCGGTGGTGGCGGCGCGGCCCGGGGGTGATGCGAAATGGCCAGCCGGGATAGCGGTGCGGGCCGGTGATGGGATGTTCGAACTCTTCGTAGAAGCCGCGCGCGTCGAGTTGGACGGCGAATTCCGGGTCATACATCTGCTCGCCGGTGATCACCTGCTCGGCCGCAATACCTTGTGCACGAAGGGTTTCAACGATGTCGGCCGGCTGCTGCGGGTGCGTCCAGGCGGCGACCAGCTCATCGAACGCGTCGTGGTCGAGCGCGCCGTCGTCGGGCAGCGACACCGCTACCCAAGCACCGTCGGCGGCCGTCGGGTAGACGCCCTGCAGGTAGCCACGCTGGCGGTTGCCTTGCCGCGGCGAGACGACCCCATTCATCGAATACTCGATCACCGGCTCGGCGGTCACACACGCGGCGACCTCGATCTGGGCGACCTCGATCAACTGGCCTGAGCCGGTACGGGTGCGATGTTCGAGCGCGGCGAGCAGCGCGACCCCTGCGTGCACGCCGACGATCGGGTCGGCGGGCCCTTGCGGGTTGCACGGCGGCCCGTCGGGATATCCCGTGACTGCTGACATCCCGGCTGTCTGCTCGAAGTTCAACGCCCAACCGACGTAATCGCGCCAAGGCCCGTGCAAGCCGAAACCTGGCATCCTGACGAATATCACGTCGGGATTCAATGCCACCAGGGACTCGTAGTCCAGACCGAAGTTTTCGACGACGCGCGGTGAGAAGTTCTCCACCACAACATCGGCCTGCGCGACCAGCCGCTTGGCGATCTCCAGGCCCCGCGGCGACGTCAGGTCCAGCGTCAGATCTTTCTTATTGAGGTTGGTGGCCTGCCATAGTCCACTGCGCTCGTACCAGTCATCGCCCTCGAACGGAAACGCGCCCGAGTAGCGAAAACCGTCGGGCCGTTGAATGGACTCCACCTTGACGATGTCGGCGCCGAACGCGCCCAGGTAGCAGGTCAAATAGGCCCCGGCCCAGAAGGTGCTCAGGTCAAGGACTTTCAGTCCCGCGAACGGAAGGGGCCCCGACGTCTGCGCGGGCGCCGGTTGATGCTGTCCCACCGGCCCCTTGGTGAACCGGAACGGCGATCCGGGGCGCCGGAATTCCCCGTCATCGACAAAGAACTCGCGTGTGACGTATTGCGGACATTCCAGCACGGTGGCGCCGTCGTTGACCGGGGCGGCCGGAATGCGCAACGCCTGACACAGCTCGACGATCTCCGCGACGGTTTGCTCAGCGAGCAAACGCTCTGCGCGAACATAGAATTCGGCGCGCTCCGGGCCACCCATCATGATCGCGATCTGTTGCTCGGCGAACTCTGGCAGGCCGAGCATCGCACACACGTCCAGCCAGTGCTGACCCGTCAGACAGTTGATCCCTACCCAGCCGTCGGCCGCGCGAACGACACCCAGCATCGGGGCTCCCCGAGCGTTGCTGGGCAAGCCGAGACTTTGCATCTTCTGCGCCATCAGCATCGGATAGGGCAGCGTCGACAACAGCGACTCGAATTCGGAGACGTCGACTTCCCGCACCTGACCAGCGGGCCGCAGTCGCAGCGTGGTCAAGGCGCCCAACGCGCCATAGGCGCCCGCGACATATTCGGAGATCCGGGCGCCCACCTGCACCGGCGGGCGGTCGGGATCGCGGGCGCTGACCCAACCCGACACCGCCTGCAGGGTCAGCGACGTGGCCGACCGGCCTCGCCACGGCCCGGACTGCCCAAAGGGAGATATCCGGAGCACCAACAGGTTCCGGTTGATCTCGTTCAGAGTGTCGCGGTCGAATCCCCATAGGTCCAGCGTGCCGGGCAGACAGTTTTCGACCAGCAGGTGCGCGTGCGTGATCAGCTCACGGGCATCGTCCAGCGCGGCAACACGTTTGCCGGCATTGAGGTACTCGAAGAGTCCGCCTTCCCGGCCGGCACGCCCGGGCGGAAACGGGCCCCACTGCCGCAACGGATCTCCGTCGGGCGGCTCGATTTTGACGACGTCGGCACCGAGGTCGACAAGCAGCTTGGCCGCATAGGGACCCGAGATTTCAGAAGCGATTTCGACGACATGGAGCCCGGTGAGGGGTCCCGTCACGCGGGTACCCCGATGGCCATCTGCTCCATGTACTGGTGTATCCCGCCGATGCCACCGCCCTCCCGGCCCAGTCCGCTCAGTTTGAAGCCGCCGAACGGTGCGCCACCCGGACTGCAACCGTTGACGGCGATCTGCCCGGTGCGGATGCGGCGCGCGATGCGGACGGCGCGATCCACGTCGCCACCCCAGACGGCGCCGGAAAGTCCGTACTGCGAGTTGTTCGCGATCGCGACGGCGTCCTCGTCGTCGCGGTAGCGCAGCACGGTCATCACCGGACCGAACACTTCCTCTTGCGCGATAGTCGAATTCGGCGCGACGCCGGTCAGAATCGTCGGCTCGAAGTAGAAGCCGGAGTCCAGTCCCGGCGGACGACGCCCGCCGGTCACCAGCGTGGCGCCGTCATTGAGCGCACCGACGACGTGCGCCTCGACCCGGTCGCGCTGCGCCGCGCTGATCAGCGGACCCATCTGCACCTCGGGATCGGTGGGGTCGCCGACCTTGACCGCCCGGGCCAGTGCGGCGAGCCGATCGACGACCTCGTCGTGCAGCGAATCGGGGAGCAGCAGCCGGCTGTGCAGGATGCAGGCCTGCCCGGCGTGCAGCGAGCAGCCGTCGAACAGCATCTGCTGCAGCATGTCGTCGGTGATCTCCGTGTCGTCGAGCACGATGCTCGCCGACTTGCCGCCGAGCTCCAGCAAGATCCTCTTCATCGTGTCCCCGGCGGCGGACATGACCTGGCGCCCGACGACGGAGCTGCCGGTGAAGCTGACCATGTCGATGCGCGGATCCGTGGTGAGCAGCTTGGCCGCCTCGACGCCCGAGGGAGTGACCACGTTGACGACACCCGGTGGTATGTCGGTGAATTCGTCGATGATCCGCGCGAGCGCAAGTCCGGCCAGCGGTGTCAGCGGTGAGGGCTTGAGCACCACGGTGTTTCCCGCGGCCAGGGCGTGATTCAGCTTCATGACGTTGAGACAGTGCGGGAAATTCCACGGCGTCAGCACCGACACCACGCCCAGCGGTTCGTGGCGCAGCACGGTGGTTCCCGCGCCCATCCCGGTGACCTCTTGGTCGGCCAGCTCGGTGGCGAGCTGCGCGGCGTAGATGGACATGAACCCGGCGCCGTCGATCTGCATGACGCGCTCGTTGGCGACGCAGCCCCACTCCGACTGAGACAGCGCGAAGAAGTCGTCGGCGTGCTTCATCAGCGCATCGCCCAGCTGACTGAGGCACGCGGCGCGCTGCGCGGCGCTCATCGTGCCCCACGGTCCGCTGTCGAAGGCACGCCGCGCGGCCGCGATCGCGTCGCCGACCTGCGCGATGCTCGCGTCGGGCGCGGTGGCGATGACCTGTTCGCTGGCCGGGGAGATGTCGTCGTAGCGACCGTCGGCCGGCTCGACCCAGTTGCCGTCGATGTAGAGCTGGTAGGTGTCGACAAGAGTTTTCGGAGTTTGTAGCTCGGTCATCTGCATCCTCACCCGACGGTCGGTCATCTAAACACCCGGTGTACACCCATGCACCTGTGACGTCAATCACCAATCTCGTGAATTCCGGGCTATTACACGCGTTGCAGACATATTGACAGGGTTGGGCAGCTCAGAGTAGACACAACGTCGCAGGACACTTTGCGGCAATATGTCGGATTGCGATCCCGCCGAAGCGCCAGGGAGGCCGGCCGTGCAGACTCATCCACCGCTGCGCTCGCCGAGTTTTCCATTGCACTCCCCCGACTTCTATGCGGGCAATCCCTACCCGGCGTACCGGGAACTGCGCGCAAGCGCGCCGGTGTGCTGGAACGACGTCACCAATTTCTGGGCGCTGCTGAAGTACGAGGACATCCGCTTCGTGTCGAGCAACCCTGCCCTGTTCACCTCGACCCAGGGCGTCACCATTCCCGATCCGCAGCTGCCCAACCCGGTGCAGCAGGGCAGCCTCATCTTCACCGACCCACCGCGCCACCGGCAGATGCGCAAGCTGATCAACTCGGGATTCACCCGGCGCCGGGTGTCGGTGCTCGAGCCGAAGATCCGCGAGATCGTGGCGGGCATTCTCGATGGCATCGAACCGGGTTCGGTCCACGAGTTCGCCGAACAGATCGCCGCTCCCCTTCCGACGAGGATGATCGCCGAGTTGATCGGCGCCCCGCCCGACGACTGGGAGCAATTCCGGGCCTGGTCGGATGCGGCCACCGGAACGGCCGATCCGGAGATCGAGCTCGACCCGCTGGTGGCGGCCGGGCAACTCTACGAGTACTTCCAGCAGCTGATCGCCGCCCGGCGCATCCATCCCCGCGACGATTTGCTGTCCGTGTTGGCCGACGCCGAGATCGACGAGGAACGGCTCACCGACGAGGACCTGCTCAACTTCGCGTTCCTGTTGCTGGTCGCCGGAAACGAAACCACCCGCAATCTAATCGCGCTCGGCACACTCGCGCTGATCGCCCACCCCGGCCAGCGCCGCCTGCTGGTCGAGGACCCGACGCTGATCCCGGCCGCCGTCGAGGAGATGCTGCGGTGGAACAGCCCGGTGGTTCACATGGCCCGCACCGCGACCGCCGATGTCGAGATCCGCGGTCAGCGGATCCGCGCCGGCGAGGTGGTGGTGATGCTGTACGGCTCGGCCAACCGGGATGAGGACATATTCGGTTCGGACTCCGAAGAATTCAGGGTGACCCGGCATCCGAACCCGCACATCGCGTTCGGTTGCGGCGAACATTCCTGCATCGGTGCCCAATTGGCGCGCCTGGAAGCCACGGTCATGTTCGACGAACTGCTGCGGCGCTTCCCGACGCTGGAGTTGGTGGGTGAGGTGGACCGGATGCGGGCCACGATGGTGCCGGGAGTCAAGCGCATGCCGGTGCGGCTCGGGACGGGCGGCTGAGCGATGCACCTCGAGTACACACCCGAGCAGGAGCAGTTGCGCGCCGAGATCCGCAGCACGCTGGAACGGGTGATGACACCCGAGCGCATTGACGCGATCAAGGATCGCATCGAGGGCGGGCCGGAAGTACGCGAGTGCGTGCGCGCCCTGGCCGCGGCCGATCTGCTCGGCGTCGGCTGGCCCAAAGAGTATGGCGGGCGCGGCTTCTCGGCGATCGAGCAGTTCATCTTCTCCGAGGAGGCACGCCGGGTCGACGCTCCGATCCCGCTGGTGACGCTCAACACGGTCGGGCCGACGCTGATGCAGTGCGGCACCGAAGAACAGAAGCAGAGGTTCCTGCCGTCGATTCTCGACGGGAGCGTCGAGTTCGCGATCGGGTATTCCGAGCCCGGGGCCGGCAGCGACCTGGCATCGGTACGTACCACCGCGGTTCGCGACGGAGACGACTACGTGATCAACGGGCAGAAGATGTTCACCAGCGGCGCCGCGTATGCCGACTACATCTGGCTGGCCGCCCGCACCGATCCGAATGCCAAGAAGCACAAGGGGATTTCGATCCTCATCGTGCCGACGTCGTCGCCCGGTTTCTCCTGGCAGCCGTTGCACACCATGCCGGGCATTTCCACCTTCTACACGTTCTACGACAACGTGCGGGTCCCGGCCAGCGCCCTGGTCGGCGGTGAGCATCAAGGCTGGCAGCTGATCACCACGCAGTTGAACTTCGAGCGCGCGGCCCTGGGCAATCTCGGTGCGCTCGAGCCGCTGTTCGAGAAGACACTGGACTGGGCCCGTCGCACCGAGCTCGACGACGGGCGCGTCATCGACCAGCCGTGGGTTCGGCTGACCCTGGCCCGGGTCGAAGCGCAGGTCGCCGCGTACAAGCTGGTCAACATGCGGGTCAATGCGGCGATGACCAAGGGCGTGCTCAACATGGGCGAGGCGTCGGCCGCCAAGGTGTTCGGCACCGAACTCACCCAACAGGTGGCCCGCCAATTGCTGGAAGTGCTGGACCACAACGGATTACGCCGGGGCAACGATGCACCGCTGCGCGGGGCACTGGAGTCCGCGTACCGGTTCGCGGTCATCAACACGTTCGGCGGCGGAGCCAACGAAATTCAACGTGACATCATCGCTATGGCGGGATTGGGCATGCCGCGAGCACCTCGCGACCTACGGGCCACAGACAAGTCAGGAGGATCCAGCACGTGACCAACCAAGATCCCGAGTTCCTCGCCAAGTTGCGGGGGCTCGTCAATAAGCCCACCGCGGGCAGCGGAAAGCCCACCGTGGCACCGGATCCGGTGAACCAGCCGATGATCCGGCATTGGGCCTACGCGCTCGACGACATGAACCCGGTGTACCTCGATCCGGAGTTCGCGGCCGCGTCGCGGTTCACCGGCATCGTGTCGCCGCCGGTGATGTTGCAGACCTGGACGATGCCGTCGCCCAAGCTGGAGGGGATCGGAGAGCGCGGCGGCGCGCCGATGGAGATCAAGGACAACCCCACGGCGTTCCTCGACGACGCCGGATACAGCAGCACGGTGGCGACCAACTCGGAATTCGAGATCGAGCGCTACCCCCGGCTCGGCGACGTGATCAGCGCGACGTCGGTGTTCGAGGAGGTCTCCGAGGAGAAGAAGACGGCGAAGGGATCCGGCTTCTTCCTGACCTGGGTGATCACCTACTCCGATCAGAACGGCGAAGTGTTGGGCCGGCAGCGATTTCGGGTGCTGCGCTTCAAGCCGGAGACCGCATGAGCACCCGGCTGGCCCCGGCCATCAGTCCGGACACCGAGTTCTTCTGGAACGGGCTGCGCGAGCACAAGCTGCTGATCCAGCGCTGCAAGGGATGTGGAACGCTGCGCAATCCCGCGCGGCCCATGTGCCCGCACTGCCGTTCCCTGGAGTGGGAAGCCATCGAATCCTCGGGCCGCGGCACCGTCTACAGCTACGTGATGCCGCACGAACCCAAGTTCCCGTTCTTCGAGTACCCCTACATCGTGGTGCTTGTGGAGCTCGACGAAGGGGTGCGGCTGGTGTCGAACCTGTGTGAGATCGACCCGGCGGACGTTACCGTCGGAATGCCGGTCGAGGTTTTCTACCAGGCATTCGACGGTTCTGGTTCCGAAGACCTTGTGCTGCACCAGTTCCGGCCGAGCAGCTAGGCCCAGGAGTCATGGACTTCACCTTCACCGAAGAACAAGAGACCATCCGCAAGCTGGCCCGCGAGCTGTTCGAGCGTCGCGCCACCCCGGAGCGACTCACCGAACTCGAAGCCGGCGAGATCCGCTACGACGCCGCACTCTGGAAGGAACTCGCGGCCTCCGATCTACTGGGTGCCGGGTTGCCGGAATCGTTGGGCGGTAACGGCGGCGGCTTCCTGGAACTCGGCGTGCTGCTGGCCGAAGTGGGTCGCAGCGTGGCCCCGGTGCCGGCCTATGCGACCTTGGTGCTGGGCGCGGATTCGATTGCCCGGCACGGGAATCCGGAGCAGCAGCAAAGATTCTTGCCCGGCGTCATCTCCGGAACACGCATCGTGACCGCCGGGCTGCAAGAACCCGGGCGTTCCGACCCGACGAGCCCGGCCACCAAAGCCGTTCGCGACGGCCAGAACTGGCGGCTGGACGGCGCCAAAGAACTGGTACCGGCCGCCCAGCTCGCCGACACCGTGCTGGTGCCCGCCGGCACCGACGACGATCAGGTCAGTCTGTTCCTGCTGGCCTGCGATGCCCCCGGCGTCGAGATCCGCCCGGTCGCGACCACCAGCCGTGAACCGCATGCCGACGTATTCCTCGATGGTGCAACCGTTTCGGCGGCCGACCGGCTGGACGGACCGATCGAATCCCTGTACACCCGGGCGCTGCTCGGGCTGTGCGCGATCCAGCTCGGCGTGGCGGAGCGGGCCCTGCAGATCGCCGCGGAATACACCAGCGGGCGTGAGCAATTCGGGCGTCCGATCGGCAGCTTCCAGGCCGTGCAACAGCGGCTGGCCGACGCGTTCATCGACGTCGAGGCGATGCGCTGGACCACGTGGCACGCGGCCTGGCTGATCGCGAACGAGCGCCCCTTGACAGACGCTGGGCGGGCGGCGCGCATCGCGAAGTTCTGGGCCGCCGACGCGGGCGCCCGTGTCGCGTCCACCACCCAGCACGTGCACGGCGGCATCGGGATCGACATCACCTATCCCCTGCACCGCTATTTCCTCTGGGCCAAGCACAACGAGCTCGCTCTTGGTCCCGCCCCCGCGCAGCTGGCCGGTATCGGCAGCACCTACTGAGAAGGAAACCGATGACGACGACCGCAAACCGCACCACCACCTTGAAGTGGGCCGACATCAACATCGGGGACGAGGTCACCCCGCTCGAAATCCCGATCACCACAACGATGATCGTGGCCGGCGCGATCGCCTCGCGTGACTTCATGCCGGTGCACCACGATGTCGAATACGCCAAGAAGCAGGGCTCGCCCAACCTGTTCATGAACATCTTGACCACCAACGGGTATTGCGTGCGCTTCCTCACCGACTGGGCCGGCCCCGAGGCGATGGTCAAGAATCTGTCCATCCGCCTGGGCGTGCCGTGCTTCCCCGACGACCCGCTGCGCTTCACCGGCAGCGTGACCGGCAAGACCGAAGGGGCGGGGAGCGAGAACTTCGTCGAGGTTACCTTCAGGGGCGCCAACAGCCTTGGCGATCATGTCTCGGGCACCGCGATCCTCAGCCTGCTCGACGGAGCGGGCGCATGAGCCGGCTTCCCGGCGCAACCGCGATCGCGGGCATCGGCCAGACCGAGTTCTCCAAGGAATCCGGGCGCAGCGAGCTGCAATTGGCGTGCGAGGCGGTCAGCGCCGCACTCGACGACGCGGGCCTGACGCCCGCCGACGTCGACGGCATGGTCACCTTCACGATGGACTCCAGCGACGAGATCGACATCGCCCGCAATGTCGGCATCGGCGACCTCAGCTTCTTCTCCCGCGTGCATCACGGCGGTGGTGCGGCCGCGGGCACCGTCGTGCATGCGGCGATGGCCGTCGCAACCGGTGTCGCCGATGTGGTGGTGTGCTGGCGTGCCTTCAACGAACGCTCGGGATTCCGGTTCGGCGGCAGCGGACGCAGCATGGCGGAGACACCGCTGTTCATGGCGCACTACGCGCCATTCGGATTGCTCACTCCCGCATCGTGGGTCGCGATGCACGCGCAGCGCTACATGTCGACCTATGGGGTCACCAACTCCGACTTCGGCCGTATCGCCGTCATCGACCGTAAGCACGCCGCAACCAATCCCGACGCGTGGTTCTATCAGCGCCCGATCACGCTGGAAGACCACCAGAAGTCCCGCTGGATCGTCGAACCCGTGCTGCGACTGCTGGATTGCTGTCAGGAGAGCGACGGCGGTGTCGCACTGGTGGTGACCAGTGCCGAACGCGCCCGCGACCTGAAGCAACCGCCGGCGATCATCACCGCCGCCGCGCAGGGCGCGGCCGCCGACGGGGAAATGATGACCAGCTACTACCGCAACGACATCACCGGACTCCCGGAGATGGGCGTGGTCGCCGACCGGCTATGGCGTGACTCGGGCCTCAAACCCCAGGACATCCAAACCGCGTTCATCTACGACCATTTCACGCCGTTCGTGTTCACCCAGCTCGAGGAGCTCGGCTTCTGCGGGCGGGGCGAGGCCAAAGACTTCGCCACCGTGCAGCGGCTGTCGCTGGGCGGGGAATTCCCGATCAACACCAATGGCGGGTTGCTCGGCGAGGCCTATATCCACGGTATGAACGGGATCACCGAAGGCGTGCGTCAGGTTCGGGGGACGTCGTACAACCAGGTCGACAACGTCGAACACGTGTTGGTCACCTCCGGCACCGGGGTGCCGACGAGTGGCTTGATTCTCGCGCCGGCCGGGTAGGCGCGTCGTGAAGGGGAGGGGGCCATGACGGCTTCGGACTTGGCCCAGGCGGCCGATACCCGCGAGCTCATCGTCGAGTCCGCGTTTTGGTGCTTCGGCAAGCAGGGTTTGCAGAAGGCGACGATCGTCGACATCGCCAAGCGGGCCGGGGTGTCCCGCAGCACCATCTACGAATACTTCAGCGACAAGGCCGCGATCATCGAGGCGTGCGCCGAGCATGCGTCGGAGTGGTTCTATCGCGAGATGTCCATGGCGATGGACGGGGGCGGCACGCTCGAGGACAAGCTGTGTGCGGCCGCGGTATTCGTGACGCAGGCACGACGGGTGATGGCGTCCGAGGAGTACTTCGACGAAGAAGCGATCAGCCTGCTGCTGACCAAGGACGCGGCGGTGCTGCTGCGTGAATGCGTGGACTTCCTCTCGCCCTATCTGTCTGCGGCCAAGCTGACCGGCGACGTCCGCAAGGACCTCGACATCGAAGCCGCGGGCGAATGGTTCGCGCGAATCCTGTTCTCGCTGTTCAGCACTCCGTCACCGATCCGGGATATGGACGACCCCAAGGTAGTCACCGAGTTCGTCTGCGCCCATGTGGTACGCGGCTTCGCCAGCGAGCGCCCACGACCGCGCCGCGCTCAATAGCGTTCGCCGGGTGACCGCGTCGAGTGTGCGCTGACGGCGCCCTGGGCGCGCACTCACCGCCCTGAGCGCACACTCGACGCCGTGGATGCACACTCAGTGCCCGCGTTGGGCCAGAGCTCGCAGGAAGAACGTCAGGTTGGCGGGCCGTTCGGCGAGCCGGCGCATGAAGTATCCGTACCACTGCGTGCCAAACGGCACGTAGACCCGCACGTGGTTGCCGGCGTCGGCCAGTCGGCGCTGCTCGTCGTCACGAATGCCGTACAGCATCTGGTATTCGAAACCATCCGTGCCACGGCCCGATTCGCCGACGATGGCCGGGACCGCCTCGATGATCGCGGGGTCATGCGAGGCCACCATCGGATACCCCGAGCCGGCCATCAGCACCCGCAGGCAGGCCAGGTACGAGTCGGTGACCTCATCGCGGTCGCGATAGGCCACCGATGCCGGTTCGTCGTAGGCGCCCTTGCAGAGCCGGATCCGGGCCCCGGCGAATTCCCGGCAGTCGCCCAGCGTGCGCTTCAGGTAGGCCTGCAAAACCGCGCCCAGCCAAGGAAATTCGGCCCGCAGATCGCGCACGATGGACAGTGTCGAATCGGTGGTGGTGTGGTTCTCGGCGTCCACCGTCACCCAGACCCCGGCGCGCCGCGCCGCGTCGCAGATCGACCAGGCGTTCTCCCGGGCAATCTTCTCGCCGTCGCCTTCCAGCGACTGCCCCAGCGCGGACAACTTCACCGAGACTTCCAAAGGCGCAATGTCGCCGGATTCGCCCAGCCGGCCCGAATTCTCGATCAGGTCGAGGTAGATCCGCACCGCCGCATCGGCGCCGTCGACGTTCAGGACGTCCTCGCCCAGATAGTCGACGCTGACCAGGCGGTTCGAATAACGCAGGACAGCAACGCTATTGAGCGCCGATCCGATCGTCTCGCCGGGAACGAAGCGGTGCACCACCTTGCGGGTGACCGGCAGCCCCTCGGCGGCACGCCGCAATCCTGGGCGCCGGCTGGCGGCCATGATCGCGGGCCGAAGGGTGTTGGCGAATGCGCCGGCCATCAGTCGGACCCCATGTGCGGGTAGGTGTACTGCGTGGCTGGGACGAATGTCTCCTTGATGGTGCGCGCGGACGTCCAGCGCAGCAGGTTCAGCACCGAGCCGGCCTTATCGTTGGTGCCCGAGCCGCGCGATCCACCGAACGGCTGGCGCCCGACGACGGCCCCGGTCGGCTTGTCGTTGACGTAGAAGTTGCCGGCCGCGAACCGCAGCCGGTCCTGGGCAGTGAGCACGGCCTGGCGGTCGTCGGCGATCACCGCACCGGTCAGCGCGTAGCGCGTACCGGTGTCGATCACGTCGAGGATGTCTTCGTAGCGGTCGTCCGGGTAGACATGGACCGACAGCAGCGGGCCGAAGTACTCGGTCGAAAACGCCTCGTCGCCCGCGTCGTCCGACAGCAGCACGGTCGGGCGGACGAAATAGCCGACGCTGTCGTCGTATTCGCCACCCACCGCGATCGTGACACCCGCGGCGCCCTTGGCCCGCTCGATGGCGGTGACGTTCTTGGCGAAGGCCCGGCGGTCGATCAGCGCGCCGCCGTAGTTGGTGAGGTCGGTGATGTCACCGTAGCTCAGTGTTGCCGTCGCACCGAGGAAATCGTCGCCCATCCGCTGCCACACCGAATGCGGGATGAACGCCCGTGACGCCGCGGAGCACTTCTGGCCCTGGTAGTCGAACGCCCCGCGAATCAGCGCCGTACACAGCACATCCGGGCGCGCCGAGGCGTGCGCGACCACGAAGTCCTTGCCGCCGGTCTCACCGACCAGTCGCGGATAGCTGTGGTAGCGGCCGATATTGGTGCCCACTTGCTGCCACAGATGCTGGAAGGTGGCCGTCGACCCGGTGAAGTGGATGCCGGCCAGCCGCGGATCGGCCAGTGCCACATCGGAAACCGCGAGGCCGTCACCGGTGACCAGATTGATCACCCCGGGCGGCAAGCCGGCGGCCTCGAGCAGCTGCATGGTCAGATACGCCGACAGCGTCTGGGTGATCGACGGCTTCCACACCACGGTGTTGCCCATCAGCGCGGGCGCGGTCGGCAGATTGCCCGCGATCGAGGTGAAGTTGAACGGCGTGATCGCGTAGACGAAGCCGTCCAGCGGGCGGTACTCGCTGCGGTTCCACTCCCCCGGTCCGCTGACCGGCTGCTGCGCCATGATCTGACGGGCGAAAGCCACGTTGAATCGCCAGAAGTCGATCTGCTCGCACGGGGAATCGATCTCGGCCTGGTAGACGGACTTGGATTGGCCGAGCATGGTGGCGGCGGCGATCTTCTCCCGCCACGGACCGGCCAGCAGGTCGGCGGCACGCAGGAACACCGCGGCGCGCTCGTCGAAAGGCAATGCCGCCCAGTCCTTCTTGGCGGCCATGGCGGCTTCGATGGCGGCCGTCGCGTCGGCGTGCCCGGCGTTGGTCAGCGTGCCCAGCGTGGCGGCGTGCCGGTGCGGCTGGACGACATCGATGCGCTCACCGTCGCCCATCCGATGTTTGCCGGCGATGACGTGTGGGAGTTCGATCGGATGATCGGCGAGCGCGGCCAGTTTGGTGTGAAGTCGGGCGCGTTCGGGCGAGTGCGGGGCGTAGTCGTGGACCGGCTCGTTGACCGGCGTCGGCACCTGGGTGATCGCATCCATGGTGCCAGGATCCTCGCTGCGGCCGCTCGTTCTGTTGGCTGATCGGACAAGATCCTCCGATTTGTATAGTAAGATCGGACAACATGCGGGTGCCTGGGGTCGGACTGGGTCAGCTGCTGCTCGCCCTGGATGCGACGCTGGTCAGCTTGGTGGACGCCCCACGCGGCCTGGACCTGCCGGTGGCATCGGCGGCGCTGATCGATTCCGACGACGTCCGGCTGGGCCTGGCGGCGGCGGCGGGCTCCGCCGATGTGTTCTTCCTGCTGGGGGTCGGCGACGACGAGGCGCTGCGGTGGATCGACAAGCAGGCACGCGAGCGTGCGCCGGTGGCGATCTTCGCCAAGGAGCCGTCGACCACGCTGGTGGCCACGGCCGTCGCGGCCGGGTCGGCGGTGGTGGCCGTCGAGCCGCAGGCCCGCTGGGAGCGGCTCTACCAATTGGTCAACCACGTCTTGGAGCACCACGGGGATCGCGCCGATCCGATGGAAGACTCCGGCACCGATCTGTTCGGCTTGGCGCAATCGCTGGCCGATCGCATCCACGGCATGGTCAGCATCGAAAACGCGCAGTCGCAGGTGCTCGCCTACTCGGCCTCCAACGACGAGGCCGACGAGCTGCGCCGGCTTTCCATCCTGGGCCGGGCGGGGCCACCCGAGCACCTGGAGTGGATCGGCCAATGGGGCATTTTCGACGCGCTGCGCAGCAGCGACGAGGTGGTGCGCGTCGACGAGCGCCCGGAGTTGGGTCTGCGCCCGCGGCTGGCGATCGGGATCTACCAGCGGCCGGCCGGACCGCGCCGACCGCCGGTGTTCGCCGGAACCATCTGGGTGCAACAGGGGTCGGCGCCGCTGGCCGACGACGCCGAGGAGATCCTGCACGGCGCGGCGGTGTTGGCCGCCCGCATCATGTTTCGGCTGGCGGCGCGGCCGTCAACGCATGCGCGACGGGTGCAACAACTGCTCGGCCTGACCGACCCCGACACGGCCGCGGCGCCGGCCGACGTGGCGGGGATCGCCCGCGAGCTGGGCCTGGACCCCGGCGGCACCGCCGCGCTGATCGCCTGGGACACCACCGGCACCGGATCCCGTCACGCCCGACTCACCGACGTTTTAGCGTTGAGCGCCAGCGCATTTCGACGAGACGCTCAGGTCGCGTCGCAGGGCTCGCGAATGTATGTGCTACTGCCCCAGACGTCGACCGCCCGGTCGATCACGTCGTGGGTCCGCGGCACGATCAGCGCGCTGCGCACCGAACTCGGGGTCGAGCTGCGGGCCGTCATCGCGGCGCCGGTGGCCGGCCTGGCCGGGATCGCAACGGCGCGCAGCGAGGTCGACCGCGTACTCGATAGTGCTGAGCGGCACCCGATTTCGATCGGGCAGGTGACGTCGCTGGCCGAGGCGCGCACCACCGTCCTGCTCGACGAGATCGTGACGACGATCGGAACCGACGAGCGGTTGGTCGATCCACGGATACGCGATCTGCGGGCGCAGGACCCGGTGCTGGCGGAGACGCTACGGGTCTACCTGGACAGCTTCGGCGACATCGGCGCGGCCGCGCACTGGCTACAGGTACACCCGAACACCGTTCGCTATCGGGTGCGCCGGATCGAGAAGCTGCTGTCGACATCGCTGGGTGATCCCGAGGTGCGGCTGCTTTTTTCGCTGGGACTGCGGGTGCTGGAGCGCTCAGCTTGACGTCCGCGCCGTCTCCTTGCGCCGGTTGCCAGAGCCAATAGACCAGGGCGGCTTGCCTGACGCATTGCTATGAGGTGACTGCTAACTATCTGAGAGCCGACCAGACGTCCCACAGCGCGTCTAACGTGTTTGTTATAGCAAAGCTATGCGTAAGAAATATTTGCCGAAGGCGATGATGTCCGGCAGCTTCTCGGTGGGTGGTTGCTGATGCCACGCATGGTTACCAAATCGATAGCGCCAGCCTTCGTCGTCAACACCATCGCCGGCAGGCACAGCGGGCCGCTCTCCCTTTACTAGGGCTCTCGTGGCGTCGTCGTCCAGCCGGGGGGAAAGGATTTCGCGCCATGGTTGCCCGGATAAGAGGCCGCCGGAGCTGGCAGCTCGGACGGCAAGTGCTGTCGGCGATCGGTCGGCAAGAGTGGCTCGACCGGTCAAGTTATCGACTGGAACACGCGCTAAGCCTCGGCTACAACGCGTTGGGCGGTGCGCGCGACACCGTCACCAATGCGTTGAACGGTGTATGGCTCGGACATCCGGTGCATCCGCCGCTGGCCTCGTTGACGACCGGAGCGGTGGGTACCACAGTCGCGCTGGATATGCTGAGCGCGCTGCCGTTCGAACCGCGGGTCGAGGCCGTCGTCGCATCACGGTTCGCCCGGCGCGCTTTAGGGGTAGGGATCCTGGCCAGCATCGGCTCGGCCGCCACCGGGGCCACCGATTGGCAACACACTCACGAGGAAGACCGCCGGGTGGGGCTCATCCATGGAGTACTGAACCTGGCGGCGACGGCGCTGTACGCCCAGTCTTGGTGGGACCGCCATAAGGGGCGCAATCGTCGTGGAATCGCCTTTACCGCACTGGGTTATCTGATTACTGCCGCTGGCGGCTATCTCGGTGGGGCCCTGGTATTCGAGTCCGGGATCGGAATCGATCAGTCCGGCAGTCGGCTGCGCACCACGCAATGGACACCCGTGCTCTCGGCGACCTCGTTGAACGGCAGGCCGGTACGCGTCGACGTCGACGGGGTGGGACTGGTGGTTTGCCAGACAAGTCCCGGGCAGGTGGTGGCTTTCGGGGAGTTCTGTCCTCACTTGGCCGCGCCGATGGCTGATGGCTGGATCGATCGCGGCAGGCTCGTGTGCCCGTGGCACGGCTCGTGGTTCTCGACGGAATCGGGCGAGGTCGTACGTGGCCCCGCGTCGACGGCCTTGCCGTGGTATGAGGCCAGATTGGTTGACGGGGTGGTCGAGGTCCGCGGCGAGCGGCAACCCGCTCTCGGCAGGAAAGGACACAGTGCCCGGAAAGGAATCATGGAATGAATGCCTACGACGTGCTGAAGGAACACCACAAGGTGATCAAGGGCTTTGGTCGCAAGGTCAGCGAGGCGCCGGTGAATAGTCCCGAGCGCCATGGCCTTTTCGACCAGATGATGCTCGAACTCGACATTCATTTCCGCATCGAAGACGACCTTTTCTATCCCGCGCTCGGACAGGCCAGCCAGTTGATCGCGGTCGCCCACGCCGAGCACCGCCAGGTGATTGACCAGCTGTCGGTGTTGCTCAAGACACCGCAGAGCGCGCCGCGCTACGAAGACGAGTGGAACTCCTTCAAGACCGTGCTGGAGGCGCATGCCGACGAAGAGGAACGCGACATGTGCCCGGCCCCGCCGGAGGTGACGATCACCGATGCCGAACTGGAGGAACTCGGCAACAAGATGGCCGCGAAAATCGAGCAATTACGTGGCTCGCGCCTGCACAGACTGCGTACTAAGGGCAAGACGGTCCTGGTGCGGTCCCTATAGCGCACCGAACGTTCACGACAAATCGAGCCCAGCTTGGACGGTGCCCTGGAGGAGGGATGGCCCTTGACTGTCACACCTCGCATCGGTGGGCCGCTCGAAGAGCTGCTAGCGCGCAGCGGGCGCTTCTTCACGCCCGGCGAGTTCTCGAAGGATCTGCGCACGGTCACCCGCCAGGGTGGCCGCGAGGGCGACGTCTTCTACCGTGACCGCTGGAGCCACGACAAGGTGGTCCGGTCCACGCACGGTGTGAACTGCACGGGATCGTGCTCGTGGAAGATCTACGTCAAGGACGGGATCATCACCTGGGAAACCCAGCAGACCGACTATCCGTCGGTGGGCCCGGACCGCCCCGAGTACGAGCCGCGCGGTTGCCCGCGCGGCGCCTCGTTCTCCTGGTACAGCTACTCGCCCACCCGGGTGCGCTACCCGTACGCCCGCGGGGTGCTGGTGGAGATGTTCCGCGAGGCCAAGGCCCGGCTGGGCGACCCCGTTGCGGCCTGGGCCGACATCCAGGCCGACCCCGAGCGCCGGCGCCGCTATCAGCAGGCCCGCGGCAAGGGCGGCCTGGTGCGCGTCACCTGGGCCGAGGCCACCGAGATGATCGCCGCCGCCCACGTGCACACGATCAAGACCTACGGCCCGGACCGGGTCGCCGGGTTCTCCCCGATCCCGGCGATGTCGATGGTCTCGTACGCCGCCGGCTCGCGGTTCTACGAATTGATCGGCGCTCCGATGACGTCGTTCTACGACTGGTACGCGGACCTTCCGGTGGCCTCGCCCCAGGTGTTCGGCGACCAGACCGATGTGCCCGAATCCGGTGACTGGTGGGACGCGGCCTATTTGATGATGTGGGGCTCCAACGTCCCGATCACCCGCACCCCCGACGCGCACTGGATGGCCGAAGCGCGCTACCGCGGCACCAAGGTGGTGACCGTCAGCCCCGACTACGCCGACAACACCAAGTTCGCCGACGAGTGGATGCCGTGCGCGGCCGGCACCGACGGCGCGCTGGCCATGGCGATGGGCCACGTCATCCTCTCGGAATGCTATGTGCACAACCAGGTTCCGTTCTTCGCCGACTTCGCGCGCCGCTACACCGATCTGCCGTTCCTGATCAAGCTGGAAGAGCGCGGCGACATGCTGGTGCCCGGGAAGAACCTGACGGCAGCGGATCTGGGGGAGGCCTTTAGGAGTTCGGAGAACGCGGCGCTCAAGCCCGCGCTGTTGGACGCCGCCACTAACAAGGTCGTGGTGCCGCACGGCTCGCTGGGATTCCGCTACGGCGAGGACGGCGTCGGAAAGTGGAACCTGGACCTCGGCGGCCTGGTCCCGGCGCTGAGTGTGCGGGATGCACACGGCGCCAACGGAAATGACGACGCCGCGCTGGTACATCTGCCCAGCTTCGACACGGTCGACGGCGAAGGCACCACCGTGGCGCGCGGTGTCCCGATCCGCCGCGTCGGTAAGCACCTGGTGTGCACCGTCTTCGACCTGATGCTCGCGCAGTATGCGGTGGCGCGGCCGGGCCTGCCGGGCGAATGGCCCACCGGCTACGACGACGCGACCCAGCAGAACACGCCGGCCTGGCAGGAGGCGATCACCGGGGTGTCGGCCGCGCAGGCCATCCGGGTGGCCCGGGAATTCGCGCGCAGCGCAGAGGAATCCGGCGGCCGCTCGATGATCATCATGGGCGGCGGCATCTGCCACTGGTTCCACAGCGACGCGATCTACCGCGCGGTGCTGGCGCTGCTGATGCTGACCGGGTCGATGGGCCGCAACGGCGGTGGCTGGGCCCATTACGTCGGCCAGGAGAAGGTGCGGCCGCTCACCGGTTTTCAGACGATGTCGATGGCCACCGACTGGACGCGCCCGCCGCGGCAGGTGCCGGGGGCCTCGTACTGGTATGCGCATACCGACCAGTGGCGCTACGACGGGTACGGCGCCGACAAGCTGTCCAGCCCGGTGGGCCGAGGCAGGTTCGCGGGCAAGCACACCATGGACCTGCTGGCGTCGGCGACGGCCATGGGGTGGAGCCCGTTCTACCCGCAGTTCGACCGCTCCAGCCTCGACGTCGCCGACGAGGCCCGCGCCGCCGGGCGCGACGTCGCCGAGTACGTCGCCGAGCAGCTCGGTCAGCGCAAGCTCAAGCTCGCCGTCACCGAACCCGACAATCCGGGCAACTGGCCGCGGGTGCTTACCGTGTGGCGCGCCAACCTGATTGGTTCGTCGGGCAAGGGCGGCGAGTACTTCCTGCGTCATCTGCTGGGAACCGATTCCAACGCCACGGCGCAGCCGCCGGAGGACGGAGTCCGGCCCCTCGACGTGGCGTGCGACGGGGACATCCCGGAGGGCAAGCTCGACCTGATGATGTCGATCGACTTCCGGATGACCTCGACGACGCTGGTGTCCGACGTCGTGCTGCCGGCCGCGACCTGGTACGAGAAGTCGGATATCTCCAGCACGGACATGCACCCCTACGTGCACGCGTTCAGCGCCGCGACCGACCCGCCCTGGGAAACGCGTTCGGACTTCGACGCTTTCGGCGCGATCGCCCGCGCGTTCAGCGCCATGGCCAAGGGGCATTTGGGCACCCGCAGCGACGTGGTGCTCACCGCGCTGCAGCACGACACACCGGACGCGATGGCCTATCCCGATGGCACCGAATCCGATTGGCTGCACACCGGCGCGACACCCGTGCCCGGGCGGACGATGGCCAAGCTCACCGTGGTGGAGCGCGACTACGGCGCGATCTACGACAAGTGGGTCACGCTGGGGCCGCTGGTGGAGAAATTCGGGCTGACCACCAAGGGCGTCACGGTGCACCCGTTCCGCGAGGTCGAGGAGCTCGCCGCCAAGTTCGGGGTGATGAATTCCGGTGTGGGAGCAGGTCGTCCAGCCATCACCACCGCCGCGCGGATGGCCGACGTCCTGCTGCTGCTGTCGGGAACGACCAACGGCCGGCTCGCCGTCGAGGGCTTCCACGAGCTGGAGAAGCGCACCGGCCAGCGGCTGGTGCATCTGGCCGAGGGCAGCGAGGACAAGCGCATCAGCTACGCCGACACCCAGGCGCGGCCGGTTCCCGTGGTCACCAGCCCGGAATGGTCGGGCAGCGAAACGGGCGGTCGACGCTACGCGCCGTTCACCATCAACATCGAAAACCTCAAGCCGTTCCACACCCTGACCGGCCGGATGCATTTCTATCTGGCCCACGACTGGATCGAGGAACTCGGCGAGCACCTGCCGGTCTTCCGCCCGCCGCTGGACATGAAGCGTTTGTTCGGCCAGCCCGCACTGGGGCCGACCGAGGACGGGATCGGCCTGACGGTGCGGTATCTCACGCCACACTCGAAGTGGTCTTTCCACTCCACCTACCAGGACAACCTGTACATGCTGTCGTTGTCGCGCGGCGGCCCGACCATGTGGATGAGCCCGGGCGACGCGGCCAAAATCCAAGTGCAGGACAATGATTGGGTGGAGGCGGTCAACGCCAACGGCATCTACGTGTGCCGGGCGATCGTCAGCCACCGGATGCCCGACGGCGTGGTGTTCGTCTACCACGTGCAGGAACGCACCGTGGACACGCCGCGCACCGAGACCAACAACAAGCGCGGCGGTAACCACAACGCGCTTACCCGGGTGCGGATCAAGCCCAGCCACCTGGCCGGCGGCTACGGCCAGCACGCGTTCGCGTTCAACTACCTGGGGCCCACCGGCAACCAGCGCGACGAGGTGACCATAGTGCGCCGTCGCCGCCAGGAGGTGACCTACTGATGAAAGTCATGGCGCAGCTGGCGATGGTGATGAACCTCGACAAGTGCATCGGCTGCCACACCTGTTCGGTCACCTGCAAGCAGACGTGGACCAACCGCGCCGGCACCGAGTATGTGTGGTTCAACAACGTGGAAACCCGTCCCGGCCAAGGCTATCCGCGCACCTACGAGGACCAGGAGCGGTGGCGCGGCGGCTGGATCCGCGACAAGCGGGGCCGGCTGCGGTTGCGCGACGGCGGCCGCATCCAGAAGCTATTGCGAATTTTCGCCAACCCCAGATTGCCCGTCATCGACGACTACTACGAGCCGTGGACGTACGACTACGAGAACCTGACCACCGCCCCCGCGGGTGACACCTTCCCGACGGCCGCGCCAAGGAGCCAGCTCACCGGCAAACCGATGAAGGTGTCCTGGGGCCCTAACTGGGACGACAACCTGGCCGGCTCGCCGGAGACCCTGGCCAAGGACCCGATCCTGAAGAAAGTCAGCGAAGAGGTGAAGCTCTCGCTCGAAGAGACCTTCATGTTCTACCTGCCCCGCATCTGCGAGCACTGCCTCAACCCATCCTGCGTGGCATCGTGCCCGTCCGGTGCGATGTACAAACGCAGCGAGGACGGCATCGTGCTGGTCGACCAGGACCGCTGCCGCGGCTGGCGGATGTGCGTGTCCGGATGTCCTTACAAGAAGGTGTATTTCAACCACAAGACCGGCAAGGCCGAGAAGTGCACCCTGTGCTACCCGCGGATGGAGGTCGGCCTGCCCACCATCTGCTCGGAGACCTGCGTCGGACGGCTGCGCTATCTGGGCCTGGTCCTCTACGACGTCGATCGGGTGCTGGAGGCAGCGTCGGTGGAAAACGATACCGACCTCTACGAGGCGCAGTGCCGAATCCTGTTGGACCCCAATGATCCCCAGGTGATCGCCGCCGCGCGCGAGGGCGGCATCTCCGAGGAATGGATCGAGGCCGCGCAGCGCTCCCCGGTCTACGCGCTGATCCACACGTACAAGGTGGCGCTGCCGCTGCACCCGGAATACCGCACCATGCCGATGGTTTGGTACATCCCGCCGCTGTCGCCGGTGGTCGACGCTGTCAGCCGCGACGGCCACGACGGTGAGGACCTGGGCAACCTGTTCGGCGCGCTGGATGCGTTGCGCATCCCGATGCAGTATCTGGCCGAACTGTTCACCGCGGGCGACACCGGCGTGGTCGAGGGCGTGCTGCAGCGGCTCGCGGCGATGCGCTCGTACATGCGCGACATCAACCTCGGGCGCGAAACCCAGCCCCACATACCGCACTCGGTGGGGATGACCGAAGAACAGATCTACGAGATGTACCGGCTGCTCGCCATCGCGAAATACGAAGAGCGCTATGTCATTCCGACGGCCTTCGACCCGCAGGCCCGTGACCTGGAGCAGATGGGTTGCTCGCTGGACACCGACGGCGGCCCGGGCATGTACGAGCCGGAACCGGCGCCGGTGTCCGTGGAGACATTCCACGCGCAGCAGCGGTCCAGGGTGAACCTGCTCAACTGGGACGGCAGCAAGGTGCCCGCCGGCATGTTTCCGGAGGAGCGCCGGACATGAGGCTGCCGTCCGGATTCCGTGATCGGGTCGCCACCCGGACGATGCAGGACCGGCTGGTGTGGCAGGCGGCGTCGCTGCTGTTGGCCTACCCGGACGGTCAGCTGCCGGGGCGCTTGGACACCGTCGACGAATTGCTCAGCCACATCAGCGGTCCGGCGGCGGAGTTGCTCGAGCGGACCGCCCTCGCGTTGCGCGCCCGCGAGCCGATGGCGGCCGCGACGGACTACGTCGCGACGTTCGACATGCGGCGCCGCGCCACGATGTACCTGACGTATTGGACCGCGGGAGATACCCGCAACCGCGGCCGGGAGATGCTCGAGTTCGCCACCGCCTATCGCAAGGCGGGTGTGGAGCCGCCGCGGCACGAGGCGCCGGATCACCTGCCCGTGGTTCTCGAATTCGCCGCGACCGTCGATCCCGAGGTCGGGCGGCGGCTGTTGACCGAACACCGGGTCCCGATCGACGTGTTGCGGGGCGCGCTGGCCGACGCCGACTCGCCCTACGAGCCCACCGTGGCGGCCGTCTGCGCGACCCTGCCGGTGGCGACCGATCAAGAGGTGCGCCGCGCCCAGCGGCTGGCGAAGGCCGGACCACCCGCGGAATCTGTTGGGCTGCAACCATTTCAGTTAACCGTACCGCCGCGCAAAGGAACGCCCCGTGTTTAGCAACGTCCTGTTCTGGGACATCGCGCCGTATGTCACCCTGTCGGTCCTGATCGTCGGTACCTGGTGGCGCTACCGCTATGACAAATTCGGCTGGACCTCCCGGTCCTCGCAGATCTACGAGTCGCGGCTGCTCAGCATCGCCAGCCCGATCTTCCATTTCGGCATCCTGGCCGTGTTCGCCGGACATGTGATGGGGCTGTTCATCCCGCCGCGGATCACTCAGATGCTGAAAATGAGCGACCACCTCTATCACCTGCAGGCGGTCGCCCTCGGGTCGATGGCCGGCATCGCGACGCTGATCGGAATCGGGTTGCTGATCTACCGGCGGTTCACCCGCCCGGCGGTGACCGTGGCCACCACCCGCAGCGACAAGGTGATGTATGTGGTGCTGGTGCTGGCCATTGTGGTCGGCCTGTACTGCGATCTGATCGGCACCGGGCCGCACGGCGGCGAGTTCCACTACCGCTACACCGTCGGCATGTGGTTCCGCCGGATCTGGATATTCCAGCCGCACGGCGAGGTGATGATCAACGCGCCGTTGGACTACCAACTGCACGCGCTGATCGGCATGGTGCTGTTCACCATCTGGCCGTTCACCCGGCTGGTTCACGTGTTCAGCGCGCCAGTCGTCTACTTGTTCCGGCCCTACATGGTCTACCGCAGCCGCGAAGTGAAGGCCAAGGAGACCGATATGGCCGGTACAGCGCCTCGCCGTCGCGGTTGGTGACCAAAAGCCGTTCGGGTCGCGGCGCTGGCGGATCTCCGAAATGCCGCCGAATTGACGATCGCAATCCAGACCTCGGTGCCATTGAGCCAGAATAGTGCTCGTCAGCGAACCGCACGAGCACCGCGCGAATTCGGCCGCGAGTTATGCTCAGTGTGAACGTAATTCTGCGTGTTGCAGCGGGTTTGCATCCGGCTAGGCTTTGCTGGTGGCAGTAAATCCGTCGTCCTATTTGGTGCTGGCTTCCCAGCGCAGTGGCAGCACACTGCTCGTCGAATCGCTGCGCGCGACCGGCGTGGCCGGCGAGCCCCAGGAGTTCTTTCAGTACCTGCCGACCACCAGCCAGTCCCCCCAACCGCGCGAGTGGTTCGCCGGTGTCGGGGACCAGTCGATCCTGAGCCTGCTCGATCCGCTGGACGAAGGAAAGCCGGACCTTGCGCCGGCCGAAATCTGGCGCGACTACGTCCGCACGGTCGGCCGAACGCCGAACGGCGTCTGGGGCGGCAAGCTGATGTGGAACCAGACACCGCTGCTGTTGCAGCGCGCGGGCGGCTTGCCCGACCGGTCGGGCCCCGGCCTGTTGTCCGCGATCCGCGACGTCGTCGGTGAGGACCCGCTGCTGGTCTACGTCTATCGGCCCGACGTGGTCTCGCAGGCGGTGTCGTTCTGGCGGGCGGTGCAGACCCGGGTGTGGCGGGGCAGGCCCGATCCGGTCCGCGACGCGCGTGCCACCTACCACGCGGGCGCGATCGCGCACGTCATCACGATGCTGCGCGGCCAGGAGCAAGGCTGGCGGAATTGGTTCGCCGAGGAAGACGTCAAGCCGATGGAGATTCCGTACCCGGTACTGTGGCGCAATCTCACCTCGGTGGTGGGTTCCATTCTCGAGGCACTGGGGATGGACCCGAATCTTGCGCCCGACCCGGTGCTGGAGCGGCAAGCCGACAAGCGTTCCGACGAATGGGTGGACCGGTACCGGGCGGACGCCGAAAGAGAGGGACTCCCGACATGACCACCACGACCGAGACTCGTGTCGACGAATTGCGGCTGCTGGAAGCAGAAGCCGTGCACATCATCCGCGAGGTGGTCGCCGAGCTGGAGCGACCCGTCCTGCTGTTCTCGGCAGGCAAAGATTCGATCGTGCTGCTTCGGTTGGCGGAGAAAGCTTTTCGACCATTGCCGCTGCCGTTTCCGGTGATGCACGTCGACACCGGCCACAACTTCGACGAGGTCATCGAGTTTCGCGACCGCCGAGTCACGGGCCAGGGACACAAGCTGATCGTCGCCTCGGTGCAGGAGTCCATCGACAATGGCCGGGTTCCCGATCCGGGCCCCGGCGCATCACGCAACCGGGCCCAGACGCGCACCCTGCTCGACGCGCTGGAGGCCGGTGAGTTCGATGCCGCCTTCGGCGGTGCCCGCCGCGACGAGGAGCGGGCCCGCGCCAAAGAACGCATCCTGAGCTTCCGCGACGAGTTCGGGCAATGGGATCCCCGGGCTCAGCGCCCAGAGCCCTGGACGCTGTACAACGGCCGGATCAAGAAGGGCGAGCAGGTCCGGGTATTCCCGCTGAGCAACTGGACCGAGCTCGACGTCTGGCGTTACATCGAGCTGGAAAACCTTGAGATACCGTCGATTTACTACGCACACGAACGCGAGGTATTCCAGCGTGACGGCATCCTGCTGGCGGTGTCGGCGTACGCCACCCCGCAGAACGGCGAATCGTCGGCCGTCGAGTGGGTGCGCTACCGCACCGTCGGCGACCTGACCATCACCGGGGCGGTGCGCTCCGAGGCCACCGACATCACCGGTGTCATCACCGAGATCTCAGCGGCAACCGTGTCCGAACGCGGCGAGACCCGCGCCGACGACCGCACGTCGGCCGCCGCCATGGAAGACCGCAAGCGAGAGGGCTACTTCTGATGACCACCACCCAAAATGCGGAAACGACAACGCATTTCAAGGGCATCACGCGTCAGCTGCTGCGTATCACCACCGCGGGCTCGGTCGACGATGGCAAGAGCACCCTGATCGGTCGGCTTATGCACGACACCGATAGCCTGCCGCTGGACCACCTGGAAGCCGTGACCGACGAAGAGGGCGTGGCGGATCTCGCGGCGCTGTCCGACGGTCTGCGCGCCGAGCGCGAACAGGGCATCACCATCGACGTCGCCTACCGCTTCTTTTCAACGGCCACGCGCAGCTACATCTTGGCCGACACCCCCGGCCACGAGCGCTACACCCGCAACATGTTTACCGGTGCGTCCAACGCGCACGTGGCGATCCTGCTGGTCGACGCGCGCGCCGGGGTACTGCGCCAGACCCGCAGACATGCCCGCATCGCAAAGCTGTTGGGCATCAAGCACTTTGTCGCCACGGTCAACAAGATCGACCTGATCGACTTCGACCAGACCGGGTTCAACAAAGTCGACGACGAGCTTGGCCAGCTGGCGGCACGGCTGGGCAATGTGGACATCGCGGTGATCCCGATCGTGGCCAAGCACGGCGACAATGTCGTGCACCGCTCCGAGAACACGCCGTGGTACAGCGGACCCACCCTGCTGGAGTACCTGGAAGGCGTCGAGCTGGCCGCACCGAACGCCGAGGCGTCGCGATTGCGCCTACCCGTGCAGTGGGTGTCACGACCGACCGAAGACCAGCGTCGCCGCTACACCGGACGGCTCGCGGCGGGAACGCTGTCCGTCGGCGACCCGGTGATCTCGCTGCCCGCCGGCACCCGCTCGACGGTGACCGCGCTGGATACCCTCGACGAAGACCGCTCCACAGGTGTTGCCCCGCTGTCGGTTTCGATCGAACTCGCCGACGACATCGACGTGGGACGCGGTGACGTCTTTGTCAGCGGGGCGGAAGACCCGGTCCTGCCGGTGCTGGCCCGCGAGCTCGACGCAACCGTGTGCTGGTTCATCGACACCCCGCTGCGGGCCGGCGACCGGCTGGCCCTCAAGCAGACCACCAGGACCGTGCGAACGACGGTCCAGGAGCTGCACTCGCGGCTCGACCCGGAGACGCTGGACGAGCTCGATCAGCCAATTGAGTTGACGCTCAACGATATCGGTACCGTGACATTGCGGACCAGCTCGATCGTCATCGCCGACCCTTATGCCGACAACCGCGATAGCGGCGCGTTCATCCTGATCGACGAAACCACCAACGACACCGTCGGCGCCGGCACCATCATCGAGGCGAGAGAAGTCAAGCCGGGCGCCCACGCGCGCACCGACATTCGCTGGCATCCCTCGGCATTGGACCGCAGCCACCGCTGGCAAGCCACCGGACAGTCGGGAGCGACGATCTGGTTCACCGGCCTGCCCGCCTCCGGCAAGTCGACGATCGCGGTGGCCGTGGAGCGCGCACTCGTCGAGTCCGGCCGGGTGGCCTACCTGCTGGACGGCGACAACCTGCGGCACGGCCTGTCCGACGACTTGGGCTTCTCCCCCGGCGACCGCACCGAAAACATCAGGCGCGTTGGCCATTTGACCCGGCTGCTGGCCGATGCCGGTGTGGTCGCGCTGGCCTCGCTGGTGTCACCGCTGAAGTCGGATCGCGAGACCGCGCGCGCCCTCAACGATGCCGCCAAGCTGCCTTTCATCGAGGTGCACGTCGCCACCTCGCTGGCCGAATGCGAAAAACGCGACCCCAAAGGCCTTTACGCACGGGCCCGCCGAGGCGAGCTCAAAGGGTTGACCGGTGTCGACGCGCCCTATGAACCACCCGAAAACCCGGACCTGGTGCTCGAAAACACCAACGCCGACATCGACGAGCTCGCGGCTCGGGTCATCGCGTTGCTCGACGAACGCAGCCCGCAGCGACCCGGCAGCTAGATTCAGCGCGAGCCAATCACTAGGCCGGTGGCGCCGGGCCCGGCAGTATGCGTCCGTGAGTGATTGGCGCGAGCGGGTCGGTTCGATATCGGTGGACTGGTGGGCGACGCTGGTCGCCGGTGTGATCGTGGCGTTGGCGGTAGCCAACGCGCTCCCGAGGATTCCGTGGTGATCGCGTGAGTACCACTCGCGTCGAACCGGACGAACCAACGTTTACCAGCAGGCAACCGCTGGACTACGTGCCGGGGATTTTGCTGCTGATCGGCGTCGGACTGCTGGGCAAATACGCCCAGATCTGGTGGAACACGTTGGCCAAACACGAACACTGGCGGGTGCCGGACATCGAATACGTGTTGTGGGCCATCGTGATTGGTCTGCTGATCACCAACACCATCGGCTTGCACCGGATATTTCGTCCGGGTGTGCAGACCTACGAGTTCTGGCTCAAGGTCGGGATCGTGGTGCTGGGAGCGCGTTTCGTGCTCGGCGCCATCGCCAAGCTCGGCGCGATCAGCCTGGTCCAGATTCTGGTGGACATGACGATCGCGGGGACCGTCATCATCGTCGTCGCGCGCGCTTTCGGGTTGTCGGGCAAGCTGGGCTCGCTGCTGGCGATCGGCACATCGATTTGCGGAGTGTCGGCGATCATCGCGGCCAAGGGTGCGATCCGCGCCCGTAACTCCGACGTCAGCTACGCCATCGCGGCAATCCTGGCGCTCGGCGCGGTGTCGCTGTTCGTGTTGCCACCGCTGGGTCACGCGATCGGGCTTACCGACCACGAATTCGGCTTGTGGGCAGGTCTTTCCGTGGACAACACCGCCGAGACCACCGCCACCGGCTACCTGTACTCCGACCACGCCGGCAAGATCGCGGTGCTGGTGAAGTCGACCCGCAACGCGCTGATCGGGTTCGTCGTCCTCGGTTTCGCGCTGTACTGGGCGGCGCGCGGACAGGCCGATGAGATCGCCCCAGGTGCAAAAGCCAAGGCCGCGTTCATCTGGCAGAAGTTCCCGAAGTTCGTGCTGGGTTTCCTGGTGGTATCGGCGATCGCGACCGCGGGCTGGCTGACGAAAGGGCAAACCGCCAACCTGGCGAACGTGTCGAAGTGGGCGTTTCTGCTCACCTTCGCCGGGGTCGGGCTCAACACCGATTTCCGGCAAATCGCGCGCACCGGGTGGCGCCCGCTGGTCGTGGCTGTGATAGGACTCACAGTTGTCGCGACGGTCTCGCTGGGCATCGTCCTGCTGACATCGCGCGTATTGCATTGGGGCGTAACCACCTAGCGAGAGCACGCGACGCGGCCTCTCGCGAGGCGCAACACGCCGGTCCGCGAGTCAGACGGTAACGTAATCCCCATGCAGCACTCGTCCGTCGTTGCTCTGCTACGCGAACGCGCTGGTCTGCCCGGTTCGATGCGCACCACGTGGGACGTCCGGGCAGCCGAATCCTGACATGTGGATCACCCTTCTGGTCATGGCCTTCGCAATGAGCGTCGAGCCGTTCCGGATCGGCATGACCGTGTTGATGCTGAACCGACCCAGGCCGATGCTGCAGTTGTTCGCATTCCTCTGCGGCGGTTTCGCGATGGGTATGACGGTGGGCCTGTCCGTCGTGTTCGGACTCCAGCGCAGACTGCTGAGTTCTCCGCACGTAAGTTTGCCGAAACTTCAGATTCTGATTGGCGGTTCGGCGCTGCTTGTCGCCGTGGTGCTAACGGCACAGGTCGCGCTGCGAGACAAGGTCGGCGCGTTCAAACGCGGCTCCGCCGACGAGTCGGACCTGCACGAGCATCACGGCCTGGGCCGGTTTTCCAGGCGGCTGCTGCAGGGGCGTTCGCTGTGGGTGGCTGGGGTGGCCGGTCTCGGGATCGCACTGCCATCCGTGGACTATCTGGCGGCGCTGGCCGCCATCGTGGCCTCCGGCACCGCCGCCATGACGCAGTTCAGCGCGCTCCTGATATTTCACGTCGTGGCGTTCGCGCTCGTCGAGATCCCGCTGCTGGCCTATCTGCTGGCGCCCGACCAAACACGTAACTGGATGGTCGCGCTGCAAATCTGGATCCGCTCGCGCCGGCGCGTCGAGGTGGCCAGCCTGCTGGCCGCGGCCGGTGGCGTGCTGGTGTTCATCGGCATGCGAAGTCTTTAGCGCCCGGCCGGCCCGCGCGCCGCAAGCCCGCTAGCCCGCGGTTTGCCGCAGCGGATTGCGGCGCACATACATTTCGGCAAGGAACTGCTCGACCGCCACCGCGGCGTGTGCCGCGCGGGCCGAGCCGAAGATGTCGAACGCGTGCTGCGCCCAAGGCAACTCGGCGTAGACCACGGGCTGGTTGCTGACCTCGCCCAGCCGCGCCACGAAACTGCGGGCCTGTTCGACCGGAACCAGCGAGTCGTTGGTGCCGTGCAGCACGAAAAACGGTGGGGCGTCCGGACGAACGTGGGCGATCGGCGAGGCCGCTCGGAACGGCTCGTCGATGTCCGTGCGACTGACCTTGAACACGTTCTTGGCCACCATCGCCGCCATCAGCGGATGTATCGCGGTGCCGGTCGCGTTGAAGTCGTAGACGCCGTAAAACGGCACGGCCACATCCACACTGGTGTCGGCGCTTTCGAAGCCCGGCTGAAACCGCGGATCGTTGGGGGTCAGCGCGGCCAGCGATGTCAGATGTCCGCCGGCCGAACCCCCGGTGATCGCAATCCAGTCCGGGTCACCGCCGTAGGAGGCGATGTGCTCCTTCGTCCAGGCGATCGCGCGTTTGACGTCGACGATCTGATCCGGCCAGGTGGAGCGCGGGCTGAGCCGGTAGTTGATCGCCACACAAATCCAGCCCAGTTCGGCCAGATGGCTCATCAGCGGATGTGCTTGTCCCCGTTTGTTTCCCACCATCCACGCGCCACCTGGGATCTGCAGTAACACCGGGGCACGCCCGTTGCGGTCGAGGTCGGGCCGTCGCCAGATGTCGAGGTGGTTGCGCGAACCGCACTCCCCGTAGCTGATATCGCCGTCATGCGCGTAGTCGCGATAGATGCGCAACATGCGTGCCGCGCCGGGCTTTTTCGCGGTCGCACCCCCGGGCGCCGGGCGTTTCCACAAGTCCCCCGACTCGGTTCGGCGCTGGGTTCCCAGCCCGGCGTCGAGCGCGGCGGTCAGCGGTTCGTTGGCCTTGTGCCCGAAATGGCGCAACGCCAGCAGGCCCAACCCCGATACCGCCGTCAGCAGCCAGCTGATGCGCCGGGTCCGCGCGGGCACCCGACGGGACAGCGCCGCCAGCGTGGTGAATTGGACGCCGAGCACCTGCAGCGGCAGCTCGGAGGCGAACACGCCATAGGCGAATGCGAAGACCGAGCCGTAGCCGCCCTTGCTCAACGGCCGATAACCGTTGGCGGTGAATGCGAGGCTCACAATGGACGCCAGTACTGCGCGCAATCGCTTCACTGCTGTCCTTTCCGTGCAACGACGGTTATGCCGTCACCACGTTAACGCTCAGGTGGCGCTGGGTTGCGATGCCCCGGGCCTGCCGGCCTGGGCCGGATCTTCCACGATGTGGTACATCGGATCGACCATCGACATCGGCCGGTTGCCGCTCTGCTTGGGCTTGCCGGTGATTCGCAACAGCTGGCCGGGCTGGATGTCGGCTCCCCCGTGCCCGGACGGGAACACCACGGTGATCTCGCCGCTGTGGTCGCCGACGACGATCGACCGGATGGTGCGCCGGCCCTTGCTGGTGTCCTCGACCTCGTTGACCCGTCCTTCGAAGGTGGCGCGGCGCCCCGGAATCAGGCTCGCCACGGTGATCACCGACCGCGACGGATCGGGATGTTCGTAGGCTTCGACTTTCTCGTCCTCACCGCGGGTAACCCACTCGCCGAACTTCTCGAGTTCGTGCGCGATTCGCTGCTCGAAGCGTTCCGGGTACGCCTCCTCGATCCGCGTCTGGACGTCGTAGGGAACGATCGTCGCCGCGGCGTCGGGGATCATGCTGACCGCCCGGGCGATCTTGTCCGCGGTGCGGTCGTGCAACAGCCGGCCCACCAACGGGTTGTACGTGCGGCGTGGCAACAGCGCCGTCACGTTGGTGTTCCGCTGTTCGTCAATCGACTTGGCGATGAACAGTTGCGCGGCGCGGATGATCCGCCGGTCCGGGCAGTCCACGACGCGCAGCCGGGTGTCGAGTTCGAAGTGATCCCAGCGTTTTCGTATTTGCGCGGCGTAGGCGGCGTCGACCATGAAGTGCACCGCGATCATCTCGTCGGCCCGTAATCCCTTGCCGTATCGCAGCGCTTCGATCACGGCGAGATCGACGGAGTTCACGAACACGAACACCTTGTGTCGCGCGTACTTCACCAAATCGGGCCGTTCGGTGCGGAACATCTCGAGAATTGCGGCCTCCGCGCGATATTCCTGATTCAGCCGCATCAGGATGAAAACCAGCACCGGGAACACGATGACGACCAGCCAGGCTCCCTCGGTGAACTTCGCCACCGCGAAGATGGCGACCACGACGGTGGACAGGATTCCCGCGGACAGGTTGATCACCAACCGGGTTCGCCAACCGGACTCGCGATGGGTCAGATGGTGTTTGGTCATGCCGTAGCCGGCCATCGAGAATCCGGTGAACACACCGATCGCGTAGAACGGCACCAGCGCGTTGACCGAACCGCCGGTCACCACCAGCAAAACCACCGACAGTGCGGTGAGCGCGATGATGCCATTCGAAAACACCAGGCGGTGACCGCGTTTCATCAACTGCCGGGGCAGGAAACGATCCTCGGCGACGAAACTCGCCAGCGCCGGGAAACCGTTGAAACTGGTGTTCGCGCCGGTGAACAGAATCGCGGCCGTGGCCGTCTGAACCAGGATGTAGAAGATGTTGCCGAGCACGCCGCCACCGAAGACCGCACGCGCGATCTGGGACAGTACCGACGGATATTCACTCTCGTACGGCGTCGCGTGCGTCTCGAACGCGAGATAGGCGACCCCGGCGAGCAGGAACCCCAGGACGGTCGCCATCGCGGTGAGCACCCGACGTGCGTTGCGGCCCTGCGGCTTTCGAAACAGGTCGACGGTGTTGGAGATCGCCTCGACCCCGGTCAGCGACGAACCACCGTTGGCGAACGAGCGCAGCAGGGTCAGGATCGTCGCGCCCATCACCAAGCCGTCCGCCTTGTGCACCGGCACCGTGCCTGGCAGCTGCATGGGGTCGTACACGGGCAGGTCGCCGATCAGCACCCGCGCGACGCCGACCACGATCGTCAGGCCGACCATGACGATGAAGAAGTAGGTGGCGAACGCGAACTGCCAGCCCGCTTCCTTCAACCCGCGCAGGTTCAAGAAGCAGATGAGCAGCACCACGCCGACCGTGATTTGCAGGCTGTGCGGCCCCAGCGACGGGATGGCCGACACCACCGCCACGGTCCCGGCCGCCGCCTGCACCGCGACCGTCACCACATAGTCGATCAACAGCGCCGCGGCGGCCACCTGAGCGACCCGCGGCCCGAAATTCTCGCGCGCCACGATGTAGGACCCGCCCGCGCGCGTGTAGGCCATCACGACCTGCCGGTAGGACGCGGTCACCAACACCAGGATCAGCAGAATGACGCCGGTGATGGGAAGCAACAAGGCGAACGCCGCCAGGCCCGCCGCCGGCAGCAGTTCGATCAGAATCTGCTCGGGGCCATAGGCGGTCGACGAGATCGCGTCGGGTGAAAGCGCGCCCAGGGCAACCGGATTCGACAGTTTCTCGCCTGCCAGCTCCTCGGTGATAAGCGGCTCTCCCAAGAAGATGCGCTTGGCGATGTCCTGGACCGACAGCGGGAGGCGCAGTTTGCTAGCCGAAGTTGTCACGACACAACATTCCTTACCCGAGAGCGAGCGGCTGGTAATGCCTTCGATGCATTGTGCCGCTTCGCCTGCTCAGCGGCAGACGGACGCCCAATTTCTCGCAATCAGGGCGCTGGCTATGCGGTGAGCCGCTGCACCGCGGCGTCGATGCGCTCGTCGGTGGCTGTCAGGGCGACGCGGACATGCTGCCCGCCGCGCGGACCGTAGAACTCGCCGGGCGCCACCAGGATGCCCCGGCCGGCCAACCACCCGACGCTGTCGCGAGAGGGCTCACCGCGGGTTGCCCACAGATACAGCCCGGCTTCGGAATCGTCGATGGCGAACCCGGCCGCGCGCAGCGCCGGCGCGAGGATCAAGCGCCGCCGCGCGTAGCACTCGCGCTGCACCTTCTCGTGGTCGTCGTCGTCCAGTGCTGCCACCATGGCGGACTGCACCGGCGTCGGCACGATCATTCCGGCGTGCTTGCGCACCGCCAGCAGCTCGGCGACCAGGCCGGGATCACCGGCGACGAAACCGGCCCGGTACCCCGCGAGCGACGAGCTCTTCGACAGCGAGTGCACGGCCAGCAATCCGGAGTGGTCGCCGTCGCAGACGGCGGGATGCAACACCGACAGCGGCTCGGCTTCCCAGCCCAGGCCGAGGTAGCACTCGTCGGAAGCCACCACGACATCGCGCTCCCGCGCCCACCCGATGACCTTGCGCAGGTGATCGAGGCCCAGCACGCGCCCGGTCGGGTTGCTCGGCGAGTTCAGGTAGACCAGGGCCGGCGATTGCGGCCCCAGTTGGGTCAGCGAATCCGCCCGGACCACCTGTGCCCCGGCCAGCCGGGCACCGACGTCATACGTCGGGTAGGCCAGTTCGGGAACCACGACCACATCCGCGGGGCCAAGCCCCAGCAGGGTCGGTAGCCAGGCGATGAGCTCCTTGGTGCCGATCACGGGCAGTACCGCGGACTCGGCGAGCCCGGTGACGCCGAAGCGTCGGGCCAAGGCCGTGACGGCGGATTCACGCAGCTGGGCAGTGCCGGCGGTGGCGGGATACCCGGGCGAGGCGCTGGCGGCCGCCAGCGCCTCTTGGATGACCGGCGCGACCGGGTCTACCGGGGTCCCGATAGACAAGTCGACGACGCCGTCCGGATGAGCACCGGCCAACGCTTTCGCCTCTGCCAGGGTGTCCCAGGGAAACTCCGGCAGAGATGCCGACACAGCAGGTCGGCCCCCCCTGGGCTCCTGCGCCACTGCTCCCCCTTAGTCTCCTTCGCCCTGCGGCGGCAGATCTTTGACCGCTTGCGGATCATTCTCGGTCATTCCGACCTTGGCCGCGCCGCCGGGCGAACCCAGCTCGACAAAGAAGTCGGCGTTGATCTGGGTGTACTGGCTCCACTGATCGGGCACGTCGTCTTCGTAGTAGATCGCTTCGACAGGACATACCGGCTCGCAGGCCCCGCAGTCCACGCATTCGTCCGGGTGGATGAACAGCATCCGTGCGCCCTCGTAAATGCAGTCGACGGGGCATTCTTCGATGCACGCCTTGTCTTTGATGTCGACGCAGGGTTGGGCGATCGTGTACGTCACGGACGTCTCCTCAACGTTTTCTCTTTAGATTGCTCAGTGTGGGCTGCTGTTTGCCTCGCTGCGGCGCTTCCGGCCACGTAAGCAAAGCTTTCGGTTACTGATACTAGACGTTGCACATACACGTCAACCACCGGGCACACCACGATGATTGCCCGGTTTCATACGGTCAGTCTCGCAGCAACGCAGGTCGCCGCACCGACGATTCGAACGTGTCGACACGATCGCCAACCGTGATTCGTCAGACGATTTCCTCCGTGTGACGAACGTCACCCAGACGTTGATCTGCTGATAGTTACATTCCGGGCGGGGTGTCCGAATAACTGCGAAAGAAAAGAACGTCCGCAACGGCTGGTAGCCTCGTCCGGGACGGCAGCCGCTGGGGCAAATCACGTAGCCGTCGTTGGCTTCATAGATCCGGGGAAGGTGTCCAAGCATGATGACGCTGTCGTTAGGCAAACTGGCAGCCGCGGTCGGTGCTGCGGCGGTGGCGCTGAGCGCCACTGCGGGGGTTGCTTCGGCAGACCCGCTGGATCCGATCATCAACACGACCTGCACTTACCCGCAGGTGATGGCCGCGCTGAACGCGAACGACCCGGCCACAGCCCAGGAATTGAACGCGTCGCCGTTCGCGCAGAACTACATCCGGCAGTTCCTTGCCTCGCCGCCGCCCAAGCGCCAGCAGATGGCTGCGCAGATTCAGGGCATGCCGGCCGCCGCGAAGTACTTCAACACGATCCAGCAGGTCGCGGTCGTCTGTAACAACTACTGAGCCTCGGCTCAGTAACCGCTGAGCAGTAGCCGCAGCCGGCCCAGGGTTTCCGGGCCGACGCGGCTGCTGACCCGCGACGGATCGGCGGGGCGACGTCCCCACAGCAGCAGTACGCGCGCGGCGGCCGGCCCCTCAGGCTCGGCGAATCCAATGGTGGTGTGGTCGGATCGCGCCTCGAGCACCACATCGTCGGTGCCGGCAACGCGCAACCGTGCGGCGACCCGCTCGCCCGTGCGCAGCTGCTTGACCCCTTTGGCCAGCAGCGGTCGCCCGACCGCCAGCACGCTGTGCGTGGTCATCCACGGCTCGGACAGCCGCACCCGGGCCGCCTCGTCATCACCGGTGATGTCCCAGCCGTGCAGCACCCGCTTTTCGCGCATGTGTTCGGCGAACCAGGGCACCTTCATCGTGCGTCCGGTCCAGCAGCGCGTCCCACAGGTCGGCGTCGCCGAGATCGCGCAGTGGGCCCTCGCGCTCCTCGAACCCGCGGGTGCCGACGGGTTCGCCTGCCAGATGCGCGCCCAAGCACCCGGGCGAGTTCCTCGGCGTTGCCGGCTTGATGGATGACGATGTCGCGAACGGTCCAGGCTTCACACCAGGTACCGCTATCGGGTCGACGCTGTTGCACCGCATCGACGAAGGGCTGCCGTTCCGGGAATCGTCGGGGGTAAATGACTCGCTGCACGGCCTCGGGTATACCCGGGGCCTCTGACAAAAAACCGCAATTACGCGGCCAGCGGGCTGTAGTCGGTCGTGCGCTGGCGCGCCGGGCGGCCGATGCCGTGGGCGATCGCAGTCAGCTCGGCCACCGTCTTGGCCGACCCGTACTCGGAGCCGGCCATCCTGGAGATGGTCTCCTCCATCAGCGTGCCGCCCAGGTCGTTGGCGCCGCCGTTGAGCATCACCTGGGTGCGCTCGGTGCCGAGCTTGACCCAGCTGGTCTGAATCTGGGAGATGCGGCCGTGCAACATGATTCGCGCCAGCGCGTGTACGGCCCGGTTGTCGCGGTGGGTGGGCCCGGGACGGGCCGCACCGGCCAGGTACAGCGGCGAGCTCTGATGCACGAAGGGCAGCGGCACGAACTCGGTGAAACCGCCGGTGCGGTCCTGGATTTCACGCAACACGTTGAGGTGGCCGACCCAGTGTCGCGGGCTGTCGACGTGTCCGTACATCATCGTCGACGACGACCGCAGGCCGACCTCGTGCGCGGTGCTGACGATCTCGATCCACATCGACGTGGGTAGTTTGCCCTTGGTGAGCACCCAGCGCACTTCGTCGTCGAGGATCTCGGCGGCGGTGCCCGGGATGGTTCCCAGCCCGGCCTCGCGCAGGCTGATCAGCCACTCGCGCACGCTCAACCCGCTCTTGGTCACGCCGTTGGCGATCTCCATCGGGGAGAACGCGTGCACGTGCATCGACGGGACCCGGGCCTTGACGGCGCGCACCAGATCGGCGTAGCCGGTGACGGGCAGCTCGGGGTCGATCCCGCCCTGCATGCACACCTCGGTCGCGCCTTCGACGTGCGCCTCCCAGGCGCGCTGGGCAACCTCGGCCGCGGACAGCGAATATGCGTCGGCGTCGCCCTTGCGCTGCGCGAAGGCGCAGAACCGGCAGCCGGTGTAGCAGATGTTGGTGAAGTTGATGTTGCGGTTGACCACGAATGTCACGTCGTCGCCGACGGTGTCGCGGCGCAGCGAATCCGCCAGCGCGGCAACCGCTTCCAACGCCGGGCCGTCGGCCGTGGCCAACGCCAGGTACTCGTCGTCGGAGCAGCCGCCGGGGTCGCGCTCGGCCGATCGCAGCGCGGCCAGCACGTCGGTGTCGATGCGCTCGGGGGCGCCTACGTCCCTGGCGGCGAGCTCGTGCACGTGGGCACGGATGGACTCCCAGTCGCCGAACGCACTGTCGAGGTCGCTGCGCGCCTCGCTGTTGCGCCCCTCGGTGTCGATCGCGGAATTGAGATCGACCCGCCCGGTGGACTGCGCCTCGTCGGGTTCCTGCCACGGCATGCCGGTGGGGTTGACGTCGCGAGCCAGGCCGGTCGCCGGATCGGCCAGTGCCGCGACGTGCCCGCGCACCCGCGGGTCGATCCACGCCGCCCCCGCCTGGACGTATTTGGGCTGCGCGGTCAACCGCTGCACCAAGTCGAATCCCGCTTCGGCGGTCACGGCGGCCAGCTCGTCCAAAGCGGGCCAGGGCCGTTCTGGGTTGACGTGGTCGGGGGTGAGCGGTGAAACCCCGCCCCAGTCGTCGACTCCCGCGGCGACCAGCGCCAGGCACTCCTGCCGCGACACCAGATTCGGCGGCGCCTGGATACGCATGCCGGGTCCAAGCACCAGGCGCGCCACCGCGATGGTCGCCAGGTAGTCGTCGATCCCGGCGTCGGGGACACCGGCCATCGCGGTGTGTTGCTTAGCCCGAAAATTCTGCACGATCACTTCTTGGACATGACCGAATTCCTTGTGCGACTTGCGAATCGCATGCAGGGTATCGGCGCGCTCGGCCAGCGTCTCCCCGATGCCGACCAGCAGACCGGTGGTGAACGGAATCGACAGCCGGCCCGCATCGGTCAGCGCCCGCAGCCGCACCGCCGGGTCTTTGTCCGGGCTGCCATAGTGCGCAAGCCCTTTCGTTTCGAAAAGCCGGCGCGAGGTCGTCTCGAGCATCATGCCCATCGACGGCGCCACCGGCTTGAGCAGTGACATCTCCGACCAGCTCATCACGCCCGGATTCAGGTGTGGCAGCAGCCCGGTTTCCTCCAGTACCCGGATCGCCATCGCGCGCACATAGGACAGCGTCGAGTTGTAGCCACGCTCGTCGAGCCAGTCGCGGGCCTCGGACCAGCGGTCCTCCGGACGGTCACCGAGGGTGAATAATGCTTCCTTGCAACCGAGTTCGGCCCCGCGCCGGGCGATGTCGAGGATCTCGTCGGGCTCCAGATACATGCCGGCGCCCTGGGCGCGCAGCTTGCCCGGCACCGTGACAAACGTGCAGTAGTGGCAGTTGTCCCGGCACAGATGCGTGACGGGGATGAACACCTTGCGCGAATAGGTGATCGGCAGCCGACCGCCGGGGCCGCGTCTGCCCGCCGACTCCAGACCCGCGTCGCGCACCCGCGCCGCGCTCGCACACAAGTCGGCCAGATCGGCGCCGCGGGCGGTCATCGCCACCGCGGCCTCGTCGACATTGAGGGCCACGCCGTCGCGCGCCCGGCGCAGCACCCGCCGCAGTGCGGAAGCGCTCGCCTTCGGCGGAACGACTGGATTAGGCAGAGCGGTGGGCTCGTCACCCGGAGTCAGCGGCACTTTGGTGTAACTTCCCCACGATCGAATTTCATCCGCGCGTCCCAACATCTGAATTCTCGGGAACCATATCGGGTGCCATTGCGCAACATTAGCGCCAGGCCGGGATGCGTCAGCCGTAGTGGTAGCCGCGCCGCCACAACACCAGCACCGGCGGTGTCACCCCCAGCACGATCAGCAGTAGCGCACCGTAGGCCATCAGCCCGCTACCTCCCAGGATGATGTCGTCGGCGGGACCGCCCATGCTGATCACCGCCACCGTCAGCAGCCACGTCCACAGCGGTAACGCCGCCACCCGCGCCGACCGGGTCCACCGGCCGGCGGCCCAGACCAGGGCGGCGTTGACCAGACCACTGATCAGGCCGCTGATCGGAAACGGAATCGTGCCGATGTAGAAAGGCAGCAGTAGAGCCCCGGCTAGTGCTGATAAGACCCCGTCGACGGCCAACAGCGCCAACACTACGACGCGGATAGCGGGGTCTGTCGCGCCCGTGTCCTCGACGGCCGCGGCGCGTGGCTTGGTTTCGGTCAGGTCGGGACGCTGTCGACGTTCGACATGATCGACCCGATAACCCACTGCAGACTGTCGAGCCGGTCCTGCCAGTGCTGCAGGTTAGGGTCCAGGTCGGGGTCCATGCGAATTCCTTCCGTGGCTGCCTGCCTGGCAGCCTACCGCGTCGCGGGTTCGCCGAGATTGAGTCCCGCGAGCAGATCGGTTTCCCAGCCGCGCCCGTCGCGATCCCCGGCGGTGCCGGCGACCAGCACGTAGTGCTCCTCGCCGAGGATCGGCAGCGCCATGTTGTTCGACAGCGCGCACGCCCGCCCGGTCGGGCCGACGACCACCTGCGTGGCGTGCGCGGCCAACGCTGCCACCTTGGCGGCCAACGCATCCGGCGGCGCTGCCACGACGGCATCGATGGCGTCGTCGGAGAACCCGAAGTCGAATTCCTCCTGGGGCGGGATGGTCCACCCGGGCAGGAGATCGTCGGGGCCCAGGGCGTGCCATCCGGCCAGGAACGCATTGACCGCGAGCACCGTCCAGTAGAACTTCGGCACTTCCCATGGCTCGCCGGGGTAGTCGGCTCCTTCAGGTCCGGGTCCGGCCGCGGCGACCGCGGCGGTGGTGACGGTGTGGGCCCGGATGTGGTCGGGGTGCCCGTATCCGCCGTTGGGGTCGTAGGTGACGACCACGTGCGGGCGCAGCCGGCGGATGATGTCGACCAGCGCCCCGACGACCTCGCGTTCGTCGGCGTCGATGAAGCGCTCGCGGCGCCGCTTCTCGGTGCCCTCCATTCCGGAGTCGCGCCAACGTCCCGCGCCGCCGAGATAGAGAGGTGCACCGACGCCCAACGCCTGCAATGCCGCGGTGAGTTCGCCGATACGGTAGCCGCCGAGCTGGTCGGCCCGATCGAACGCGAGCTCCGCCCAGCGGTCCCCGATGACCTCGCCCTCCTCGCCCAGCGTGCAGGTCACGACGCTCACTTGGGCCCCGCGCGCGGCGTAGTACGCGATGGTGGCGCCGTTGCTCAGACTCTCGTCGTCGGGATGCGCGTGGACGAACAACAGCCGCGCGGTCTCAGCCATGGACGCACCCTACCCGCAGCCGAGCCGGTAATCTCGCCCGTTGTGTCTCAGCAGAGCGTGCCAAATAGGAACGCTGACGGCTACTATCGGGAGATGCCGCAAGCCACCGAGGCCGCGCCGAGTGGCGTCCGTAGCCGCCGGCGCGGCAAGGTGCTCGAACGCGCGCTCTACGAGGCCACGCTGGCCGAACTCGCCGAGGTCGGATACGGCGGGCTGACGATGGAAGGCATCGCCGCGCGCGCCCAGACCGGCAAGGCCGCGCTGTACCGGCGCTGGTGCAGCAAGCGCGAATTGGTGCACGCCGCGCTCGTCTTCGCGCTGCCGTCGCTGCCCGAACCGCGGTCCGGCCGGTCGGCGCGCGACACCCTGCTGACGGTGTTCACCGCGCACCGCGACGTGCTGGCCGGCAAGACCGCTTTTCCTGGCCTGGACACCATTCACCAGCTGCTGCACGAACCCGAGATGCGCATCATCTTCGCCGACGCCGTGGTCAACCCGCGGCTGAAGATCGTCGAGTCCATCCTGGCGGCCGCCGTCAAGGCCGGCGACATCGATCCGGCCACGCTGACCCCGCTGACCGCCCGCATCGGGCCGGCCCTGATCAACCACCACTTCCTGTTGACCGGCGAACCGCCGAATCGGCGCAAGCTGGCGATGATCGTCGACACCGTGATCCCGCCGCGAGAATCGGCGTCCTCGGACGACCGCTAAGGCCCGGTTTTCACCCATTCACCGGCGTCGCCGACGATGCCCACCGGCACGGCACCCGAGAGGCTGACATTCTGCACGCTGGGGCCCGCCCCGACGATCGTGGTGTCCTGCAGGATCGGCAACACCGTCGACATGTTCCACAGCCGCGGTTCCACCGCGGTGATGACGTCGTTGATGCTCTTGGTGCCGTTGAGGGCGGCGTCGATGTTGGACTGAATGCTGCGATCACAGATTCCGGTGAGGTTCGACGGCGCCTGCACCAGCGCGCCGGGCTCGGGCGGACGACTCGGCGCCGTCGGCGTGGTGCTGGGCGGCGCGACCGGTGTGGTCGAGGCGACGGGTGTGGTCGTCGGCGGCGCGGAGGCGGTCGGTACCGCCGTCGACTCCAGCGCGGGGCAGCCGTAGCGCGATGCCAGCAGCGTCGCCAGGTTTCCGCCGGCCTGATGCCAGCCGACGATCGCGTCGACCTGGTTGTTGGTCAGCGCGTCGCGATACAGCGTCACCGGATCGAGCGCCGATACCGACGCCGCGATGCCGACGTTGCGCAACTGGTCGGCCGCGGTGTTGGCCACGGCCACCGACGTCGGGTCATTCGCGGCCACCCCGATCACCAGCGACAGCTGCTTGCCGTCCTTGCTGATCCGGCCGCGGGTCACTTCCGGCGGCCCGGTGGTCGGCGGCGGGGTCGTGGTTTCGGGCGCCGGCGAGCTGTTCTCGACCTGGTAGCCCGCCGCCGAAAACAACGCCAGCGCAGCCTGTTTCGTCATCGCGGGCGGCGCGGTCGGTTCATAGCCGGGGTCGCTGGGCGCCCTGATCTGGGCCTGGTCCAGCGAGATGGTGTTGTCGCTGCCGGCGCCCACCGCGGCAAGCAGGTCGACATCGAGCAACCCCAGAATCCCTTTGCGAACCTGCGCGTCGGCCAGCTTGGGCTGGTTGGCGCGCAGCGTGAGCTGCATGACGCGCGGTGTCATGATCCGGGCGGTCCGCACGTCAGGGATGGCCGACAGCTGCGCGAAGGACGCCGAGCCGCCGTGCACCTGGGCCACCTGCGTGTCGCCGTTGCGCACCGAGTCGGCCAGGGCCGCCGGGGCGCCGGCCCGGCGGAACTGGATCAGGGCCGGTTTGGCGGGCGGCCCCCAATAGCGGTCGTTGCGGGCGATCAGGATCTCGTCGCGCTGCGGGTCGATGTTCTCCACCCGGAACTGCCCGCCGGTCACCGTCAGCGACCGGACCAGTCCGGCGGCGAAACCGCCCGGCACGTCCTTGACGATGTGCGCCGGCAGCAGATTGTTGAACAGTTCCTTCCAGGCCGGATACGGCTGCGCGAAGGTGACGACGGCCTGCTTGCCGCCCTCGAGTGACTGCACACCGGTGATCAGGTCGTAGCCGGCCGGATCGACCACCCCGGGTTGGGTGACCATCTGGTGCCACAGGTACCAGAAGTCGTCGGCGCCGATCGGGGCGTTGTCGGTCCACTGCGCCTCCGGCCGGATCTTGTAGGTCACCGTGAACGGGTTCTGACCGGTCACCTCGGCCGACACCAGCAGGGTCGGGTCCAGCTCCCACCGCGAACCCGTGGGCGTACTGGGGTCGGGCACCGGCCGGAACGCGCTCGGCAACACCAGCGCACTGATCGCCGCGTTCACCGGAGACAGGTCGGACATCAGATGCGGGTTGAACCCGGCGCCGATCGAGTCGATGCCCATGATGATCTGGGTGATCCGCTGTGGCGGCGGCGGTGTGTTGTGCGGGGTATCGGTGCTTTGCGGCGCCGGCGGCGGGCTGACGGTGCAGGCCGCCAGCGTCAGGCCCATCAGCGCTAACAGCGCGCCGGCCATCAGCAAAACGTGGCGGGCTCGGTGCAGCACGAGCATCAGGGTATCGACCGCCTGCCCGGCGGCTTTCTGAATCCTTCGGGCAAAGGGCAACAACAAGCTAGCCCCGAGCTTTCGCCCGGGCCTTGCTGCGCGCCCGGGAGGTGGCGTCCAGCTCGACCTTGCGCACCCGCACGATCTCCGGTGTCACCTCGACACATTCGTCGGCCGCGCAGAACTCCATGGCCTGCTCCAGGTCGAGTTCCAGCGGACGGGCCAGCGTCTCGATGACGTCGGCCGTCGAGGACCGCATGTTGGTCAGCTTCTTCTCCCGGGTGATGTTGATGTCGAGATCCTCGGCGCGCGGGTTGATTCCGACCACCATGCCCTCGTAGGTGTCCTGCCCGGGCTCGACGAAGAACTGGCCGCGGTCGGCGAGCTGGATCATGGCGAACGGCGTGATGACACCGGCCCGATCGGACACCAGCGAGCCGGTGTGGCGGGCCCGGATCTCGCCGGCCCACGGCCGATAGCCGTCGAACACCGCATTGGCGATGCCGGTGCCGCGGGTCAGAGTGAGGAAGTCGGTGCGGAAGCCGATCAGGCCGCGGCTGGGCACGATGAAGTCCATCCGGACCCAGCCGGCCGCGTGGTTCGTCATCTCCTCCATGCGGCCCTTGCGGCCGGCCATCAATTGGGTGATGGCGCCGACGAATTCCTCGGGGCAGTCGATCGTCATCGCCTCGAACGGCTCGTGGAGCTTGCCGTCGATCGTCTGCGTGACCACCTGGGGCTTGCCGACCGTGAGCTCGAAACCCTCGCGACGCATCTGCTCGACCAGCACCGCCAGCGCGAGCTCGCCGCGGCCCTGCACCTCCCACGCATCGGGCCGGTCGATGTCGACGACCTTGATGGAGACGTTGCCGACGAGTTCGGCATCAAGCCGCGACTTCACCATGCGAGCGGTCAACTTGTGCCCTTTGACCTTGCCCGCCAGCGGCGAGGTGTTGGTGCCGACGGTCACCGAGATCGCGGGCTCGTCGACCGTGATGCGCGGCAGCGCGTGGGCGTGATCGAGGTCGGCCAGCGTGTCGCCGATCATGATCTCCGGAATGCCCGCGACGGCGACGATGTCCCCGGCGATCGCCTCGTCGGTGGGCGTACGTTCCACGCCCTCGGTCACCAGCAGTTCGGTGATCTTCGCGTTCGTGATGACGGGATGCCCGTCCACCTCGCGCATCCAGGCGACCTGCTGGCCCTTGCGGATGCGGCCCTTGTAGATGCGGATCAGCGCGAGGCGCCCGAGGAAGGCCGAGGCGTCCAGGTTGGTTACCAGTGCCTGCAACGGTGCCTCGGGATCGCCCTGCGGCGGCGGGATGTGCTCGAGCAAGACGTCGAACAGTGGATCGAGGTTGTCGCCCTCGGGGTTCTGGCCGTTGGCCGGTTGCGTTGTGCTGGCGATGCCCGCCCGGCCCGAGGCATACAACGTCGGCAGGCCGAGTGCGGCCTCGGCGGCCTTCTGCGCTTCCTCGTCGAGGTCGGAGGCGACGTCGAGCAGCAGGTCGTGACTCTCCGAGACGACCTCGGAGATCCTCGCGTCGGGCCGGTCGGTCTTGTTGACGACCAGGATCACCGGCAGGTGGGCGGCCAGCGCCTTGCGCAGCACGAACCTGGTCTGCGGCAACGGCCCTTCGGAGGCGTCGACCAGCAGCAGCACGCCGTCGACCATGGACAGCCCGCGTTCGACCTCGCCACCGAAGTCGGCGTGGCCCGGGGTGTCGATGACGTTGATGACGGTCGTCGACCCGTCCGCGTTCTTGCGATGCACGGCCGTGTTCTTGGCCAGGATCGTGATGCCCTTTTCCTTCTCCAGATCCCCGGAGTCCATCAGGCGCTCGACCGCATCGTCCCCACGGTGTGTCAGCGCGCCGGATTGCCGGAGCATCGCATCGACGAGGGTGGTCTTGCCGTGGTCGACGTGGGCGACGATGGCGACATTGCGGAATGGCACGTCGGTGATTGTGGCAGCGGGGACCCACCAATGGCGAACTGAGCAGCTCACCGGGAGAACAGCGCTGCTGGCAGCCCGCGCTCTGCAGGGCCTGATTCCCTCCGGGTCGCCGGACGGATGTTTGGCGATCGTCGTGCCCAACACTGCGGCAAGTGGCTCGACATCGGGCGTGGTGCAGGTCAGCGCGATCAGAAATTCCTCCCCGCCGGCGCGGCAGACGATGGCGTCGGCGGCCGCAAGATCACGAGTTGCGCGCTGACAACCGTGCCACGAAAGCCGTTACGTCGCCGTCGAAAGCGCGTCGGCCAGGTCCGGCAGCCAGGCACGGTCCGCCGGCACCCAGTCGACCTCGGGCAGTTCGGCCACCGTCACCCACCGCAACGCCCGGTGGTCGTGCGGGTGGGGTTCACCGCCCGCCAGGCGCACCAGGTAGGCCCGCAGCGTCGTCGTGTCGTTCAGGCAAACGTCGTCGCCGAGCCGATCCCCCACCACGACGTCGGCGGCCTCGAGGCCCAACTCCTCGACCAGCTCGCGGGCCAGGGCTTGCGGCTCGGTTTCGCCGGGCGCGACCTTGCCACCGGGAAGTTCCCAGCGCCCGGCCAATTCCGGTGGCCGGACGCGTTGCGCGACCAAGACCGCAGGGCCGCGGATGACCGCTGCGGCGACGACGACTTGGGTCGGCATGGGCGGGTCAGGCCGCCACCGCGCCCCGAACCGCTTCGACGAAGGCGCGCAAGTCGGGTTCGGAATTCCCGAAGCGCGGCGGCCAGTGCGTCAGCCGTAAGTCGGTGACGCCGGCCTTCGACAGCGCGGCCGCGTCCGCGGCGACGGCGGCCAGATCCGGCCGGTCGCCGGCGTCGGCCTTGACCCGAAGCGAGCCGGTGACACCGAACCCGTGCGGGTCGCCGCCGGCGGCTTCGACCGCCGCACGCATCCGCCCGATTCCGTCGGCGAGGTCGCGGGCGTCTTCACCCCAAGGGATCCAATACTTTCCGAAGCGCGCGAGCCGGCGGGCGACGGCACGATTGACCGTCCCACTCACCCAGATCGGCACCCCGCCGGGTTGCAGGGGTTTGGGCATCTGGTGGATCCGGTCGAAGGTGAGCTCCGGTGACGCGTAGCTGACCTCGTTCTCCCGCCACAACCGGGTGCACACCTCGAGCGTCTGGTCCAGGATGGCCCCGCGCTTGCCGAAATCGACTCCTGCGACGTCGTATTCCTCGCGCTGCCAGCCGACCCCCACCCCGAGATCAACCCGGCCACCCGATAGAACGTCCAGTGTTGCAACAGTTTTCGCGAGAACGGCGGCGGGGCGCAGCGCAGCGAGCAGGATGTTGGTGCCCAGCCGGATGCGATCGGTGCGCGCCGCGAGATAGGTCAGCACGGTGAGCGGCTCCAGCCAGGGTCCGTCCGGCCCGGTGGGCTGGCGACCGCCGGCCGTTCCCCCCACGCCGGGATCGGCGTAGGCGTCCATGTTCATGCCAAACGCGATGTGCTCGGAGACCAGCACGCGGTCGAACCCCGCGCTCTCCAGCACCTGCGCCCAGTCGGTGAGGTGCTCCCAGCTCGCCGTTGCCTCGGCGGAGAAGGAGGGGATTCCCATCGAGAGCTGTATCGCGGCCACTCGACAAGTTAACCGTTCGACCCCGGTCGCTCGTCAACCGCCCGGGTGATCGCTCATCCTCACCAAGGGGAGTTACCGAATACGTTGGGCAACAACATGTTTACTCGCCCGGTTTGGCCCTCACGCCCGGGCTCGATACAGGTCGTTCAGGTCGGCGGCGATCAGTTTGGCTACCTCTTCGGCCCGCTCCGGGGTTTTGTACGGGCCGCCGATCTCGATATGCACGCTCCACCCGCCGTCCGCGTCAGCGAAGACTTTGACGGCGTCGGATCGTTCCAGGTATTCGCCATGCAGCGCAATGAAGTCCTCAGGTTTCATGCGGTCAGGGTAGGGCAGAGCGGGTCGTGCCACTGCGCTGTTCATGCTCGCGTTCAGCAGAATTCGCGTTGCGCTGCAGCCGCATTCACTTGCGCAGCGTGAATTGGTTGACGTCGATGTAGCCGGTCCGGAATGCGCGGGCGCAGCCGGTCAGATACTTCATGTAGCGCTGATAGACCTCTTCGGACTGAATCCTGACGGCCTCGTCATGGTGCTCTTCCAGGGCCACGGCCCAGCGGTCGAGCGTCCTCGCATAGTGCAGCTGCAGCGACTGCCGACGGCTCAGGTTGAACCCCGCCGTCGAGGCGTGGAACTCCACCATCTCGATCGGCGGCAACTGGCCACCGGGGAAGATCTCGGTACCGATGAATTCGGTGAAGCTGTTCAACTCTTCGGTGATCGGCAGGCCGCGTTCGACCATCTGCTGTGGGGTCAGCATGGTGATCGTGTGCAGCATCATCACGCCGTCATTGGGCAGGACGCGGTAGGCCAGCTCGAAGAAATCGTCGTAGCGGTCGTAGCCGAAGTGCTCGAAGGCACCGATCGAGACGATGCGGTCGACGGGTTCGTCGAACTGTTCCCAGCCTTGTAGCAACACCCGCCTGCTGCGCGCGGTGTCCATGTCATCGAGAAGCTTGCGCACATGGGCGGCCTGGTGCTGAGACAACGTCAAACCGATGACGTTCACGTCGTATTTGTCGACCGCGCGGCGGATCGTGCTGCCCCAGCCGCAGCCGACCTCGAGCAGTGTCATGCCGGGCCGCAGGCCAAGCTTGCCCAGCGACAAATCCACCTTGCGCATCTGTGCCTGTTCGAGCGTGATGGGCTGCAGGCGGTCAAAGTAGGCGCAGCTGTAGGTCATCGTCGGGTCGAGGAACAGCCGGAAGAAGTCGTCCGACAAGTCGTAGTGTGCCTGGACTTCTTCGAAGTGCGGTGTCAGCTTCTCGGACATGGCGGCCGCATGCCTCCCTCACTCCGGGGCCTTACTTGTTCACGGAGCGTCCGCTGACCTGGTTCAGCCCAATTTCCCCAGAATGCCGGAGTCGAACGCCTGGTGCATGGCGTAACGTGGCAGCCGGCAAGGTTTTTCGCATAGAAAGGTTTGCTGCTCATGGCCGTGCTGACAGATGAACAAGTAGATGCCGCCCTGCCCGCCCTCGACGGCTGGGAGCGTGCCGACGGGGCATTGCGCCGCTCGATCAAGTTCGAAAGTTTCCTGGCCGGCATCGACGCGGTGCGCCGGGTAGGCGAGCACGCCGAAAGCAAAGACCACCATCCTGACATCGACATTCGTTGGCGGACAGTGACTTTCGCGCTCATCACGCACTCCGAAGGCGGTATCACCAAAAACGACGTCGAGATGGCGCGCGATATCAACGGGATCGTCGCGGGCTAGCCCAGCGTCGACGTGGCCCGCGTTTGCGACTGCGGGGCCGGCGCGGAATCCGGCCCGGCGGATCGTTTGCTGGCGGCCGCGATGACAACCAACGTTGCCACTGCCGCCAGCGTGTAGGCCAGTCCGGCCCACGCGAAGTACCAGGGTCGGCTGATCTGCCAGATGTTCGGCTGCGCGAACAGCAGCAACCACGGCACGCCGACGACGGTCAGTGCCAGCCAGCCCCAGCCCGCGATCCGCATGCCGGCGCGCTCGCGCAACGGCCCATGGATCAGCCACATCATCAGCGGCACCAGCCACACCCAGTGGTGCGTCCACGAAATGGGTGACATCAGCAGTCCGAACATCTCGACCACCAGCAACTTGCCGAGCCGATCCGTGGAGTCCAGGGCGCGCCACGCCAGGACGGCCAGCACCGCCGTGACGGCGATGGCGATCAAGACCAGCGGACCGAAGCCGGCGTCGTAGCCCAGGATCCGGGAAATGCCACCGCGCCAGGACTGATTGATCGCCGTCGCGATGGGCCCCACCCGATGCGCGTCGCCGAGTAGATCGGTGAAGTAGTGGCGAGTCTGGTCGCCGACGATCAGCGCCGAGAGCGCGACGGTGGCGAAGAAGACGACCGCCGAAAACGCGGCGGCGGCGAAACGCCCGACGCCGACCAGATAGACACCCGCGATCGCGGGGGTCAACTTGATCCCCGACGCCACGCCGACCAACAGGCCCGACAGCGACCAGCGCGTGGTGTAGATCGCCCAAAGCACCGCCAGCATCAGGAAGACGTTGATCTGCCCGTAGTCAAAGTTGTTGCGCAGCGGCTCAATCCAGATCGTGGCCGCGGTCCACGCCATCGCGACACGCTGGCCGCGGCCGCGCGCGACGCCGAGTAACCGCTGGCTGATTCGAACCGAGCCGTACAACGCGGCCATCATGGCGACCAGCCACAGAAGAGCGGCCAGGCCGAACGGCAGCAGGTGCAACGGGTAGAACACGATCGCCGCGAACGGCGGATACGTGAACGGCAGCGGGAAGTCCGGCGTGTGCTCGCTGTACACGAAGTCGTACAGGGTGCCGGGATGGTCGATGGCGGCCGCGCCGCCGAGATAGACGTGCAGGTCGACGAAGTTCGCGCCGTTGGGCGTCAGGTACGTCAAGCCGAGTCGTGCGGCGATGCTCACGACCAATAGCAGCGGCGCGGCGGAGCTCATCAGACTCGCCAGCCGCCGGGCGATGGGGGCCGCCGGGACGGCCAGATTGGTGTCTACCCGCCTGACTTTAGCGACCACGGCGGACGCTGGGGTGTCGTCCGTCGTCACCACCGTCGCGCACATTGCCGCGGACTTTGCCGACGATCCGCAGTTCGGGGGCGCGTGAGCGACCGTCTGGTCACCGCCGTCACTCGTATCGATAACGATCAAATAAATGCCACACGTGTCACTTGAGTCCCACCAGCATCAAAGTAGCTTCGGCTCCGTCACCTGTTGTCGATCCCTTGGGGGAGCAATGCCAAGCATCTGGACTCTCGCGAAAGCGGCCGCCGTCGTCGTCGGTTCGTCTGCCGCCCTACTCACGGGCGGTATCGCCCACGCCGACCCGGCGCCGATTCCCGACCCCGGCCTGCAGAACATCCCGCAGCAGCTGATCGCCTCGGCGGCCAACGCTCCGCAGATCCTGCAGAACCTCGCCACCGCCCTCGGCGCGCAACCGCCCCAGGCTCCGGCCCAGCCCGGCATCACCTTCCCGGGCCTGACCTCGGCCGCACAGGCGCCCGCGGCGTCTGCCCCGGCGGGTGTCCCGTCCATTCCGGGACTCACGCCGGCCGCCCCCACGGCGGCCAGCCCGACGATCCCCGGCCTCAGCTCGATTCCCGGGCTGGGACAGACGACGCCGGCGGCTCCGGCCGCTCCGGCGGCTAGCTCGGCCATTCCCGGGCTGGGCTCGATCCCGGGCCTGACGTCGCCGACGGCACCCGCGACCGCCGCCGCACCGGCGACGTCCCCGCTGTCGAACGTGGCGAATGTCAACATGCCGGCGCTGCCCGGCCTGCCGCTCAATGTGCCACCGAAGCTGTCGCTCCCGGGCGACCTGCCGGCACTGGCCACCGGCGCCGTCCCGAGCGCTGCGGCACCGGCGGCACCGGCGGCAACCGCGCCGGCCGCGCCGCTGTCGCTGCTCTCGGCCATTCCCTGAGCAGTCTGCTAACCGGCTGCTAATCCACTACCGAAGGACGAGGACATCGTGGCAAGCACTTGGAATCTGTCCAAAGGTTTGGCCGCTGTCGTGACGGCATCGTCCGCCGCGTTCGGGTTCTGCCCGAGCGCGGCGGCCGATCCGGCGGCACCGCAGCCGACACCGCAACCCAACGTTGCCGCCGGGCTACCCGGCCTGCCCGCGTTGTCACAGCTGAGCCCGATCATTCAGCAGGCGGCCACCGACCCCGGCCAAGCGACGCAGCTGCTGATGGCCGCCGCGCAAGCGTTCACGCACAACCCGACCGCGCCCACCGAATCGAAGAACGTGGCCGCGTCGGTGAATCAATTCGTTCAGGAGCCGGGTGCTCCGCTTCCCGGTGCGCCGGCTCCCGCGCCTGACGCCGCCCCGACCGAGCATGTACCCGGCGCCGGCATCGTGCCGGGTGCCCAGGCACACCTGCCGACGGGCATCGACCCGGTCCACGCCGCGGGTCCGGCCCCGGCGGCCGGCACGCCGCACACTCCCGTACCGGGGGCGGCCCCGGGTCCCGCTCCGGCGGCTGCGCCCGCGCCGGCTCCCGCACCGGCTGCTGCTCCGGGCGGCGCACCGGCACCGGCTGCCGCGGTCGCGCCGGCCCCGGACCCCGCGCCGGGCGCGGCGGCTCCGGGTTACGGCCCGGGCGCGCCGATTACGCAGGACTTCATGTATCCCTCGATCGGCAGCAATTGCCTGGCCGACGGCAGTAACGCGCTAGCGGCCGCGCTGTCGGTGGCGGGGCCTGCCACGATCCCGCTGCCCGGCCCCAAAGCCGGCCAGACCGCCTACGTGTTCACCGCCGTCGGCACGCCCGGACCCGCCGAGGTGCAGAAGCTGCCGCTGAATGTCACCTGGGTGAACCTGACCACGGGCAAGTCGGGCACCGTCACACTCCAGCCGCGCACCGACATCAATCCCGAGGGGCCGACGACATTGACCGGTATTGCCGACACCGGTTCGGGCAGCATCATGTCGACGATCTTCGGTCAGGTCACGACCAAAGAAAAGCAATGCCAGTTCCTGCCCACCATCGGCTCGACCGTGGTGCCCTAAAGCCAACCAACACCCTGCCCTAGCGCGAGCGCGCGTGTCCCGCACGACACGCGCGCTCGCCTTATGCGTGGGGGTTGGCTAGTACGCCATGAACAGGATTGCGTCGCGGTCGTACTCCAGACCCGGATGAACACTGGACAGGTGAGCCTGGGTCAGCTCGACCAGCTCATCCTCGTCCTTGCCGACGATGGCTTCTCCGCATGGACACGTAATGTGTGTCTTCACGTTGCCGCCCTTCCCTTCTGGTGACCTACTACTTAGCCGCCTTGGCTGCTGCTTTCATCTGCTTTTTATACGCCCGCACTTTGCCCATCGATTGGTCGTCGACGATATCAGCGACGGAGATGTGCGATCCGGCCTTGCCGAAGTCCCCGGCGGCCGCGCGCCAGCCTTTCGGCGTCACGCCGTATTGCTTGCCAAGCAGGGCCAGAAAGATCTGCGCCTTCACGTCGCCGAAACCGGGCAGCCCCTTGATGCGGCGCAGCAGCTCGTTGCCGTCCGGGTCGCCGGCGGTCCACAATCCCGCCGCGTCGCCGTCATAGCGGTCCACGATGATCTGCGCCAGCGTCTGGATGCGTTTGGCCATCGATCCCGGAAAACGATGTATCGCAGGCCTTTCCGAGCACAGCGCGGCGAACTTGTCCGGGTCGTAATCGGCGATGGTGGCGGCTGAAAAGCTGCCCATCCGGTCCGCGATCTTCTTCGGTCCCGCGAAGGCGGTTTCAAAGGTGACCTGTTGATCCAGCACCATCCCGATCAGCAAAGCCAGCGGATCGTCGGCCAGCAGCTTGTCGGCCTCGGGATCCTGAGCGAGGCAAATTTTCACCGTCAACGACCAACCTTTCGCTGCACACCCTAAGACCGGCGACCTACCTGTTCGACAGACTACTCACCAGAAAGGCGCTGACGACCAGCGCATTACCTCCGAGCTATCGTGGCGAGGTGGTGGATGAAGCCAGATTGGCACTGATGGTTGACCGCGACGAACTGCATCAGCTCGTGACCGCCTATTGCCGGGCCGTCGACCGCGCCGACTACGAAACGCTGCGGGGTCTGTACCACCCGGACGCGACCGATTCGCACGGCTCGTTCTCGACGGGCGGCGTCGAAGCGTTCATCGCGCAACTACAGGCAGCCGAGCCGTATGTGCGTGTCTCCCAACACAACATCACCACGACGAACTTCGTGGTCGAGGGCGACGGCGCCCGCGGCGAGATCTACTGCCTGGTGTTTCACACGTTCGCCGGTCCCGAACACGACATCGACGTCGTCATCGGCGGCCGGTACCTGGACACCTACATCCGCCACGACGGGCACTGGAAGTTCCTGCAACGCACCATCGTGGCGGATTGGGCATACCAAAACGACCCGTCCCAACTGGACTTCTCGCACCCGAGCACCCGCGGCAGCATGCGCGGCAAACCGGGCAAAGCAGACCCATCGATCGGGCTGTTCGTCCTGCCCCACGACTGAGCGAAAAGCTCTGCCCACCAACAACTCTGGGCGGGTCAGCCGCCGCTCTTGCGACGGAATTCCCGCCGGCCGCCGCCCGCGGCACCGTGCGCGCGGGACTGCTTGCCGCCGCCACCGTCTTTGTGATCGGATCCGCCCGAAGACTTGGCCATCTTGCGCTCCAAGGCTTCGCGAAACTTGCGCTTGTTGTCGTCCTCCGCCTCGGCGGGCGTGGCGTCTTTTCCGGAGCTCGATTCGGCCATGCCCGCAGCCTAACCCGACTAACGCTTACCCGGCGGCATGCCGTACAGGTGCGAGATCGGCAGCGTCAGCACCACCCGCCGATCGGTGACCATCGCCTGGCGGTACTCATCCCAATCCGGATGCTCACCGGCGATATTGCGATACAACGCAATCAACGCCTCGACGGTGTCGTCGTCGGGTGCGGCGGCGGGGGGCGTCAGTTCCGCGGTGCCCTCGGCGACGGCATACGACCAGCCGTCGTCGGAGTCGACCAGGATCGAGGCTCGCGGATCACGGCGCAAATTGCGAGTCTTGGCCCGCGGCTCGGTGATCGACACCCGGATCACCAAATCCCGCGGATCGAAGTGGTAACTCACGTTCGACAGTTGCGGGCGCCCGTCGCGTTTGATCGTGGCCAGCACCCCAAGGGAGTTCCCCGCGATCAGTGCCAGCAATTTATCGTCGAAGACTTGGCGTCCCATCCCCAAAGACTACGTCGCTCTGGTCCAATCGGATCGTGACCAAGTACGCGGTGTTCCTGCGCGGCGTCAACGTCGGCGGCGTCAACCTGAAAATGGCCGAGGTGGCAACGGCCCTGACCGACGCGGGCTTCTCGGCCGTCCGCACCATCCTGGCCACCGGCAACGTGCTGCTGGAGTCGTCCGCCAAGGCGCCCGCGGTCCGCAACAAAGCCCAAACCACCCTGCGCGAGAAGTTCGGTTACGACGCGTGGGTGCTGCCCTATGACCTCGATACCGTGCATGCCATCGTCGACGCCTACCCGTTCGAGCCCGAGGTCGACGGCTATCAGTCCTACGTCACGTTCGTCGCCGACCCCGCGGTGCTCGACGAGCTCGCCGCGCTGGCCGAAGACGCCGGCCCGGACGAAAAGATCGGCCGCGGTGACGGCGTCATCTACTGGCAGGTGCCCAAGGGCGCCACGCTGGACAGCACGATCGGCAAGACGATGGGCAAGCCGCGCTACAAGTCGTCGACCACCACCCGCAACATGCGTACCCTGGCCAAACTGTTGCGGTGATGCTCGTGCCGAAGGTCGGTAAGGTTTGCCTCGATGACCTCCGCCCACGAGCCCGGAAAAGGGAAGGTCTCCCTGGAAGGCGTCTCCGAGACCGCCCTGCTGACGCTGAACGCGCGGGCGCAGGAAGCGCGCGGGCCCGCTCCCCTGATCGTCGATCCGATGGCGATAGAACTGGTCGACTCGATCGACTACGACTTCGCCAAGTTCGGCCGGCCCCGCCAGGACATCGCGCTGCGCGCCCGGCTCTTCGACACCCAGGCCCTGTCCTACCTGGCCGGGCACCCGGCGGCCACCGTGGTGGCGCTGGCCGAGGGTCTGCAGACCAGCTTCTGGCGATTGGACGCAAGCCTTCCTAACGCCCAATTCCGTTGGCTTACAGTCGATTTGCCCGATATCACCGATATTCGGACCCGGCTGCTGCCGTCGAATGAGCGGATGTCGGTGTGCGGCCAGTCGGCCCTGGACTACGGCTGGATGGACTCGGTAGATCCGGCCGGCGGCGTGTTCATCACCGCCGAGGGGCTGCTGATGTATCTGCAACCCGAGCAGGCGATGGGGCTGATTACCCAGTGCGCCAGCAGGTTTCCCGGCGGCCAGATGATGTTCGACCTGCCCCCGGCCTGGGTGTCGCGGGTGAGCCGGCGCGGCATGCGGACCTCGCGACGGTACAAGGGGCCGCCGCTGCCGTTCAGCCTGTCCGTTCCTGAGGTGGCCGACCTGGTGAACACCGTGCCGGGTATCCGCGCGGTCCAGGATTTGCGGCTGCCGCCCGGGCGCGGCCGCGCGTTCAACGCGGCGGTGTCGATGATCTACCGCACGCCGATGTTCAAGGCGCTGCGGCCGTGCTTGACGCTGCTGGAATTCGGCTAGCGCGAATCCTCGTCGGGCACCGCCTCGATGTAACGCAGCGCATCGGCCTTGCCCAGCCCGAGTCCGCGGGCGACATGCACGTACTCGCGGGCCGCGGCCGCCATCGCCGCATCGGTCGGGTCGTAGCGGGCGATGAAAGTGCCGAAGCGGCCCCGGGTTTCGACAATGGCCGCTGTCTCCAGCTCACGGTATGCGCGCGCGACCGTATTGACGGCCACGCCGAGTTGTCCGGCCAGCTCGCGCACCGTCGGCAACCGGCTGCCGGGCGGCAAGGCACCTTCCCGCACACCATCGATGACCTGCGTCCGGAGCTGGTCGAACAGCGGCCGGCCGCTCTTGAGGTCGACCCTTAGCCATTCGCCCAGCTCCACGTATCCAGTATTACCCCAAGCACCGCTATGTTGGGGGCATGCGAGTGACGGTGCTCAGCGGCGCAGGGATCTCCGCGGAGAGCGGAGTGCCGACATTTCGCGACGACAAGAACGGATTGTGGGCCCGGTTCGACCCCTACGAGCTGTCCAGCACCCAGGGCTGGCGGGACAACCCCGAGCGGGTGTGGGGCTGGTATTTGTGGCGGCATTACCTGGTGGGCACCGTCGAACCCAATGACGGACACCGGGCCATCGCCGCATGGCAAGACTACGCCGAGGTCAGCGTCGTCACCCAGAACGTCGACGACTTGCACGAGCGGGCCGGCAGCGCCCCGGTGCATCACCTGCACGGCAGCTTGTTCGAATTCCGTTGCACGAGTTGCGATCTGCCCTACACCGATGCTCTGCCCGAGATGTCCGAACCGGCACTCGAGGTGCAGCCGCCACACTGCCATCGCTGCGGCGGGCTGATTCGGCCCGACATCGTCTGGTTTGGCGAGCGGCTACCCGAAGGCCCGTGGCGCCACGCCGTCGAGGCGACCCAGGCCGCCGACGTGATGCTGGTGGTGGGGACCTCGGCGATCGTCTATCCGGCCGCCGGCCTCGCCGATCTCGCGCTCTCGCGCGGCACCACCGTAATCGAGGTCAATCCCGAGCCCACCCCGCTGTCCGACACCGTCACGCTCAGCATCCGCGAGCCGGCCAGTCTGGCATTGCCGGGGCTGCTGCAGCGGCTGCCCGCCCTGCTCAAGTAGGGGCTTCGCCGAGTCTGCGGTAGCGGTGCTCATCCTGCACCCAGATCGCGGTTGGTCCACAAAGTCGCGCCCCGGCCGCAGAATCGATCGAGCTGTGTCGGCACCGTCGACAAGTCTGGCGCCATGAATGCGGACGCCAGACCGTTCATCGGCAGCGAAGCGCTGCTCGACGGGAGGCTGCGGCGCCATCAGCTGCGGTCGCGGTTCCGCGCGATCTTTCCCGACATCTACGTTCGACGCGATCAGCCGCTGACGGCACGCGACCGCGCGGTGGCTGCTTGGCTGTGGTCGCACCGGGAGGGGGTGCTTGGCGGGCTCACCGCGGCCGCGTGGCATGGCTCCAAATGGGTGGACGAGCACCTGCCCGTCGAGTTGATTTGGTCGAACGCGCGGCCGCCTCGCGGCGTGCGAACCTACGACATGAGGCTTCGCCCAGAGGAATTCGGCATTGTCGAGAGCGTGCCGGTGACGACGCCACAGCGCACGGCATTCGACATCGGCCGCCGCAAGCCACTCCAGATCGCGATCGCCCGGCTAGACGCCCTGATGCAGGCGACCGGCGTCAAGGTCCACGACGTCGCCGAAATCGCGGACCAGCATCGCGGTGCGCGCGGTCTCAGGCAGTTGGAGACCGCGCTGGAATTGGTGGATGCCGGCTCGCAGTCGCCAAAAGAGACGTGGCTGCGGCTCTTACTCATCCGGGCGGGCTTGCCGCGACCGACGACCCAGATCCCGGTGATGAGCGCGGACGGCGCTCACATGTACTACCTCGACATGGGGTGGGAAGACTTGATGGTCGGCGTCGAGTACGACGGCGAACAACATCGTCTAGACCGCTGGCAATACCGGAAGGACATCCGCCGGCGCGAGGCCCTGGATCGGCTCGGCTGGATCATCATCCGGGTGATCGCGGCGGATCGCCCCTCCGACATCATCGGCCGGGTTCGCGATGCAGTTCAATTTCGAGCATCGAGCCTGCGCTAACGGCGCTCATCCTGCGCAGGAATCGCGGTCTACCCGCCATCGGACGCCGTGAGCGCAGTCTCGGCGCCGAGTAGGTAGCGCTAGGGCCGGCGCGCGCGTCCCAGCAACAGCTCCGACACCGGCATCGGCGACCACGCGGGCAGCGTCCACTCCCGCCGGGAACTGTTCACCTCGAACCCGGCGTCGATGATCGCGCGTTCGGTATCGCGATGGGTGTGGCAGTTACCCAGCAGCCGGGGCCACACGGTCCGGTCGGCGAAGCGCTGCAGCCGGCCGCGCATACCGGCGCTGGCCACGTGCTCGAGATAGCGCAACTCGCCCCCCGGGCGCAGCAATGCGTACAGGCGCCGCAGCACCATCGCAGGGTCGCGCACCGAGCACAGCACCAGCGAGCAGACCACCGCGTCGAACGGCTGCCCGCCGCGGAACTCCTCCACGGTCTCGTTGGTCAGAACAATCGGAACGCGCGCCGCGGCGGCGGCCGCCTGCGCCCGGGCCGCCAGGCGCGGCTCGGGCTCCATCGCCACCACCCGCACAACGGACGAGGGGTAGTTGGGGAAGTTCGTCCCGATGCCCGCCCCGACCTCGAGCACCCGGCCCGATAGACCCGCCAGGTTCTCCCGGCGCAGCGCCCGCACCGCCTCCGTCTCGTGTGCCGCGGCGACCGGCCACACCCGCGCGAAGAATGGGTTGTCGCACGGTGCTGTTACTGCTGCTGTCATCCCCCACCTATTCGATTCGGAACGGGCCTCAGCATATGGCCCTGCCGACGCCCATGATTGTCGATCCCTAGCTCGGCTGCCGCCGATGCCCCCCGGCATGCACCAGGCTCAACCGATTTTAGTCACTGTCTCGGCGACCGGATGCCCATTGTGCTGAACCGAAATCGACTCGATCGGGTCGATCGGCGCGGCCGGTTCGGCCGGTCCCTCGCTGATGCCGAACCGCTCGTGCAGCCACACCAACGGCTTGGGCGCCCACCAGTTCCAGCGGCCCATCACGTGCATGAACGCCGGAACCAGGACCATCCGAACCAGCGTCGCGTCCACGAACACGGCCAGAGTCAGGCCCAGACCGAACATCCGCATGAACGACACGTGCGCGGCGATCAGCGCGGCGAACGACATCGACATCACCAACGCGGCGGCGGTGATCACCCGGCCGGTGCGCGCGACACCGTGCGCCACCGCCTCGTCGTTGGCGGCGTGCGCCTCTCTCGCGGTCGACACCATCGGCCGGTACTGCAGCCAGTACTCGCGGATCCGCGAGATCAGGAACACCTCATAGTCCATCGACAAACCGAACGCGATGCAGAACAACAGCACCGGCATGTTCGCCACCAACGTGCCGCTCGGTGTCGTTCCCAGCGCGCCGAGATGGCCTTCCTGGAAAATCCACACCAGCGCGCCGAACGCCGCGGTCAGCGACAACACGTTGCACATCAACGCCTTGACCGGCAACACCACGCTGCCGGTCAGCAGGAACAGCAAGATAAAGGTGATCACGGCCATCACGCCCAGCACCGTCGGCAGCCGGTCCGTCACCGCATCGACGCTGTCGCGGTTGACCTGCGCGACGCCGGCCATCTCGACCGAACGCCCCGCGGGCCCGGGCACCTGGTGCAACCGCTTGAGTTGGGTATCGGACGCCGGCGAGAACAACGGCGCCGTGCTGCTGACGGTCAGGAAGGCGCTGCCGTCGGACAGGCCGGTGGCGCCGGCGGGCGGCCCCGCCTGGTTGCCGCCGACGAACGTTCCGCTCGGCGCCGATACCGCCGACACCTCGGGCACCCGCGACAACGCCGCCGCGTAGGTGGCGAGGTCGGCCGGACTCAGGCCCCGCGCATCGGGGACGACGACCGGCACCGACGTCGCGGAATCGCGCGCGAAGTTGGTGCGCAGCTGATCGCCGACCTGGTGCGCCGACGCGGATCGCGGCAGCACCCGGTCGTCGGGGAAGCCCCATGTCACCCGCAGGAACGGCAGACCGAGCAGCACCAGCACCGCGGCGACGGCCACGCCGATCGGCAGCCACCGGCGCATCACGAACTTGCTCGACCGGTACCAGAACATCTGCTCGACCGGCTTGTGCGCGGGCTCGGGGCGGCGGAATATCCGCCGCACCAGCTTGCGCACGTCCAGCGCGTCCAGCCGCGGGCCCAGCAGCACGATCGCGGCGGGGGTGATCACGATCGACGCGATCGAGACGAACGCGACGGTGGCGACCCCGGCGTAGGCGAACGACTTCAGGAAGTACATCGGGAACAGCGCCGTCGCCGACATCGACAGGGCGACGGTGACCGCGGAGAACAGCACCGTGCGCCCGGACGTGGCCATGGTCCGGATCAGCGCCTGGTGCGGGTCGCCGCCCTCGGCCAACTCGTCGCGATAGCGGCTGACAATCAGCAGCGTGTAGTCGATGGCCAGTGCCAGGCCCATGGCGGTGCTCAGGTTCAGCGCGAAGATCGACACCTCGGTGGTGAAGGTGATCAGCCGCAACACCGTCATCGAGCCGACGACTGCCAGCGCACCCAGCGCCATCGGCAGCGCTGCCGCCAGCAGGCCGCCGAACACCCAGATCAGCACCAGGAAGCTGAGCGGCAGCGCGATCATCTCCATGACCAAGAGGTCTTCTTGGTTCTGCTTGTTGATTTGCGCGTACTCCATGGCCGAGCCGCCGGCGCGGACGGTGACACCGTCACGATCGTGCACAAGCTGGTCCGACAGGGTTTGGGCGTTGTTCTGCACGTTGTTTTCGCCGCCCTTGAGGTTGACCACGATCAACCCGGACTTGCCGTCCTTGCTCGTCAAGTCGGCGGCCGCCTGCGGCGGTGCCGTCCACGGCGAGGTCGCGTTGTAGACCAACGGCGAGTGCTGCAACTGGTCGACGAGATCGGTGCCCACCTTGCGGGCCTGATCGCTGTTGGCGCCCGCGGGCGCGGTCACCAGGATCAGCATCTGCTGACCGCTCTGCCCGAACTTCTCGGTCAGGACCGCGATGGCGCGTGCGGACTCCGAATCGGGATCCTGGAAACCGCCGGGAGCCAAGCTCTTGGCGACCGGGAGGCCGAAGACCGCGGCGGCAATGAACACCAGTACCCCGACCGCGATGATCCGGCGCGGCGCGGCGATGGCCAGCCGAGCGATCCTTGGCAGCATCTATGCTTCCTCCCCCGATGGCAGTCCCGCGGGGACGCACACCATATTCGCGGTAACCTAGCCGCGGTAAGTGACAGGTGTCAAACAACTCCTTACCGAGGTACGGGGTAGCAGCCCGATTGGTTCGACCAGGTTTCAAACCCGCGAACACTAAGAGTCCGGCTAGGAAAATGGGCGCGAATAAAGCCGCTCGCGGGGCGAATCCCGCCCTAGCCGCCCGGCGACCCTACTGGCGAGTAAATTGCCACCATTTTCCGAATCGTGACTCAAAGATTCCTTAATGGTTGCTCTTAGGCTCATTCTCATGTGGATCGACGAAGCAAGCGCGGACGTCATCAAGGTTGACTTCGAGGCTCTCTACCACGGCGACGTGCTGGTGGAAGGCGAGACCTCCGAGCAGTTTGACGACTGGCACCCGCTACCTAACGCGAGCTGACCACGATGAGTCTGCTCGCACGGCTGCTCATGGCCGAACCCTCGGTCTCTCGTTGGTTCCGTCGATCTCATTGATCTTGTTGCCAACAAAAACCCCCGCCGTGGCGGGGGTTTTTGTGTATCTGCCTTAGACCGGCCTCAGCGCGGCGCCATCCGGATGGCGCCATCGAGACGGATGACCTCGCCGTTGAGCATCGGGTTCTCCACGATGTGCACCGCCAGCGCGCCGTACTCATCGGGATCGCCGAGCCGCGCCGGGTGCGGCACCTGCTTGCCCAATGATTTCTGCGCCTCCTCAGGCAGCGACCCCAACAGCGGCGTCTTGAACAACCCCGGCGCGATGGTCACCACTCGGATCAGCTCGCGCGACAGGTCGCGGGCGATCGGCAGCGTCATGCCGACAACGCCGCCCTTGGACGCGGAGTAGGCGGCCTGGCCGATCTGGCCGTCGAACGCCGCGACCGAGGCGGTGTTGATGATGACGCCGCGCTCCTCGCCGACCGGTTCGGTCTTGGCGATGCGCTCGGCCGACAGCCGCAGCACGTTGAAGGTGCCGATCAGGTTGACCTCGACGACCTTCTTGAACAAGTTCAGCGGGAACGGTCCGTCCTTGCCGAGGGTCTTGATCGCGTTGCCGATGCCCGCGCAGTTGACGTTGATGCGCAGCGAGCCCAGCGACTCGGCGACATCGAGCGCCTTGCTCACGCCGTCCTCATCGGTGACGTCGGTCGCGACGAACTTCGCGCGGTCCCCGAGCTCGGCCACGGCCTCCTCACCCTTGAGGTCGATGACGACCACTTGCGCGCCCGCATCCAGCAGCCGCTTGGTGGTAGCCAGGCCCAGACCCGAGGCGCCCCCGGTGACGACGGCGACGGCGTCTTTGATCTCCATGCAATTCCTTTCGTGCCGCGATCTGCCGACCAACTTGTTGGTTGGGGACTATACCCAGTCTTTGATGATGTCCTGAACGTCGGTCACCGCTACCGCCGGGCGGGGCGTGTCGTTCGCGGTGCGCGAGAACCGTGGCGCCGGGCGGGGCTGCAGGTTGCCGTTGTGGTCGTAAAAGACGTCGCGCTCGGTGTTGTGCGGCTCGGTCTGCACCTCGCCGAACGCCAGCACCGGCGTCACGCACGCGTCGGAGTCGGCGAACACCTTGGCCCAGTGGTCGCGGTCCTGACTGGCGAACGTTTTCGTGAGTATGGCGCGCAACTCGGGCCAGCGGCTGACGTCGTTTTGGCCGGGCAGGTCGGCGGATTCCAGGCCGAGCCCGGTCAGCATGGCCGCGTAGAACTGCGGCTCGATGGCACCGACCGCGACGTAGCGGCCGTCGGCGCACTCGTAGGTGTCGTAGTAGGGCGCGCCGCCGTCGAGCATGTTGGTGCCGCGAGCGTCGGTCCACATCCCCGCGGCGCGCATCTGCCACATCATCTGGACCAGCACGCCGGATCCGTCGACCATCGCGGCGTCGACGACCTGCCCCTTGCCGGAGGACTGCCGCTCCCACAGCGCGGCCAGGATGCCGACCAACAGGAACATCGAGCCGCCACCGAAGTCGCCGGCCAGATTCAGCGGCGGCACCGGCCGCTCGCCCGCCCGGCCGATGGAGTGCAGGATGCCGTTCAGCGAGATGTAGTTGATGTCGTGGCCGGCCTGCTGGCTGCGCGGGCCGGTCTGCCCCCAACCCGTCATCCGGGCGTAGATCAGCCGGTCATTGACCTTCGCGCAATCTTCGGGGCCCAAGCCGAGTCGCTCGGTGACGCCCGGGCGGTAGCCCTCGATCAGCACGTCGGCCTTGGCGATCAGGTCGAGAACCAGCTTGCGGCCCTGGTCGGACTTGAGGTCGGCGGCGACGATGCGCCGGTTGCGATTCGTGGTGTCCTGCACTGCCCCATCGGGATTCACCGACGGCCGGTCGATGCGCACCACATCGGCGCCCAGATCCCCCAGAATCATCGCGGCATGGGGGCCCGGGCCGATGCCGGCCAGCTCCACTACCCGCAGTCCACTCAGCGGTCCAGCCATGATCTACCGACCTTTCGTCTGCCTCGGATCGAAGAACCGATCGTTCGCATCTTCGCAGCCGCGGTCAACGGCCGTGCAGCCCGGTCGCTTACCGGCGGTTAGGGTGAGCCCATGCCGCAATCCGCTATCGACACACTCGCTCCCGTCACCGGGCTCGACGTCACTCTCTCCGACGGCGTGCTGTCGGTGACCATCGACCGGCCGGACAGCCTCAACTCGGTCACCACGCGGGTGCTGGCCGGGATCGCCGACGCCGTCGAGAGCGCGGCCACCGACCCACGCGTGCGGGTGGTGCGCTTGGGCGGCGCCGGCCGGGGCTTCTGCTCCGGTGCGGGCATGAGTGCCGACGACGTGGCCGACGCCGGCTCCGGGACCGAGATCATCACGCAAGCCAACCGTGCCGTTCGGGCCATCACGCTGTCGCCGCGGCCGGTCGTCGCCGTCGTCCAGGGACCCGCGGCCGGCGTCGGGGTCTCGCTGGCGCTGGCCTGCGACCTCGTATTGGCTTCGGAGAAGGCGTTTTTCATGCTTGCCTTCACCAGGATCGGGTTGATGCCCGACGGCGGCGCCTCGGCACTGGTCGCCGCCGCGATCGGCCGGATCCGCGCGACGCGGATGGCGCTACTGGCCGAGCGGTTGCCGGCCGCCGAGGCGTTGGACGCCGGCCTGGTCTCCGCGGTCTACCCGGCCGAGGGTTTCGACACCGAGGTCGACAAGGTGATCTCGACATTGTTGGCGGGTCCCGCGGTGGCGTACGCCAAGACCAAGGAGGCGATCAACGCGGCCACGCTAACCGAATTGGAAGCGGCCTTCGAGCGCGAATTCCATGGCCAGGCCACGCTGCTGCGCTCGCACGACTTCAAAGAGGGCGCAACGGCATTCCGGGAGCGACGCACGCCGGGCTTCACCGACGGCTAGCGCGGCCTATCGGCTAGACGCCGAACATCGGGGGCAGCGCCAAAACCATGGTCAGACCCCAGAAAAAATGGGTCAGCATCGGAGCCAGAATCCCGCCGCTGGCCCGTCGCTCCAGCGCGCACACCGTGCCGAGGATGACAGCGCCAAAACCGAGCATCGGGTTGCCGCTCGCCATCGTCACGCCGATGTACAGCAGAGTCGAAATCGCCACCGGCGCACGCCGACCCAGCGCCGTATAGAGCGCACCGCGGAAGAACATCTCCTCGGCAACGCCGTTGATCAGCGTGATCACCACGATCACCCAAAACGATCCCTGATGGGCGAATTGCAGCACCCGGGCGACCAGTGTTGCGACGGCTGGGATTTCGCGGGCGATCAGCCCGCCGACCACGAAGATGCCGCCGAGCAGCAGACCGATCGCCGTGCCGCTGATCACCGGGCGCTGGTTGCGGCCGCGCCAGCAGATACCGCCGAGATGCAGCGGCCCGGACAGGAACGCCCCACCGATCCACACCGCCGCCAATACCAGGGTCAGCCAGTAGAAGTTCGAATCGCCGGGCGTACGTCGCAGCGAAAAGCCAAGCACCGCAGCGCCGATCACCAGTGTGAGCGCGACGACGACACGGCGTCGCCGCACCACCGACGGTGGTTCATGATGTGGCACAGCGACATTGGTGACGGCGCGATGCAGCTCGGAGAACACACTGGTGTGGTACGGGCTGGCGGCCTGGCTCATGCCGGTCGTACCTTCGGCGTGAGGGTAACCATGATGTCCAGGCCGGTTCGCAGCGCTCCGGCGACCGGGCCGGGAACCAGGTTGACCAGCTTCAGGGTTGGACGCGCGATCGGCGGCGTGATCGCCCGCACGAGCCGACGGATGCGCAGCGCATCCCCGCCGGCCCACGCCGGATCGGTGTCGGCGAGATGATGCGGATCGGTCAGCGCGTTGACCGGCCGGGGCCTGCCGTTCGAGCTCAATGCCCGGCCGATGGCGTCCTCGACGCCCAGCAGCCCGCCGGGCGGGTCGGGGACCCGACCCCGCAGGCCGCTGGCCGACGCGACCATCGGGTGGTCCAGCGATTCCATCAGGTCGCCGGCCAATCCCGGCGGCACGGGCAGCGCCAGCCCGGTGACCAGCGACGCCAACGCGGTGTCGACCCTGCCGACCGGCAGTGTGGCGTGCCACCGGCCCGAGATCCGCGCGTACGTCCTGAGCAGGTCCCGATAGGTCGTGGTGTCCGGGCCGGCGATGTCATAGGCACCCGCGCCGACTCGCTCGGGGTTCGCCGCGGCGAGCAGATAGTGCAGCACGTCGCGGATGGAGATCGGGTCGATCGGATTGTCCATCCAGGTCGGTACCGGCAGCAGCGGGAACCGGTCACCGACATAACGCATCATCTCGAACGATGTCGAGCCGGCGCCGATGATCACCGCCGCACCCAGCCACACCAGTTCCGGCCCGTCGGAAACCGTCAGGGCCTCGGCCACCTCGGCCCGGCTGGCCAGATGATCGGACAGCTCCGCACCGGCGGGCACGAAGCCGCCCAGATAGACGATGCGCCGCACCCCGGCGTCGCGGGCGGCGGCCGCGACGTTGGCCGCAGCAGCCCGGTCGGCGTCGCGGAAGTCGGGCTGACCGATCGCGTGCACCAGGTAATAGACCACGTCAACCGGGCCCGCGGCGTCCATCGCCGCCTGCGCCGACACCGGATCCGAAGCCTCCAGCTGGACCGGCGCGACATGATCGAACCAACCGAAGCGCTTGAGCCGCTGGGGGTTTCGGGTGGCGGTCACCACCTGGTGTCGATTCGCGAGCAACGCCGTGACCAGACGTGATCCCACATAGCCACTGGCACCGGTGACCAGAATCCGCATAACCCTGACCCTATCCCGGACGGGGCGCGCCGAAACCCAAACGACCCAGCCGCGCGGACACGGCGTGGTCATAATCCCCGGCGGGTACCCAAAAGGCACTCGAATGACCAGTGGTCATACTCACAGCGAGTTAGGGTGAACTAACCAACCTACGGTCCCGTAAGTCAGTACATGGACAAGATCACAGGGGGCAGTTCGGCCACGCTCGGACTGAGAACACCGACCAACGACGCACAACCATCAATCGCAGCTGCTGCAGTCGAATTCCCGCACCACTACCACCCGCAAGAAGAGCTCATCGACCGGCTCAGTACCGTCCTCGGCCCGCACTTCAGGCGCTTTGCGCAGACGGCCGGCGTTGAGCACCGCCACCTCGCGGTGTCGATGGATCGCATGGAGCAGCTGAGCGGTTTCACCGAGGCAAACGAGGCCTATCTCGAAGTGGCCTTGGATATCGGTGAGCGGGCGTTGCTGGCGGCGTTCGAGAAAGCCAAGGTCAATCCGTCGGAGGTCGACGTCATTTTCTCGACGACGGTCACCGGGCTGGCCGTACCGTCACTCGAGGCACGGCTGGCGGGCCGGGTCGGGCTGCGCGAGGACGTCAAACGCATCCCGCTGTTCGGGCTGGGCTGCGTGGCCGGCGCCGCCGGGGTGGCCCGCATGCACGACTACTTACGCGCCTTTCCCGACCAGGTGGCAGCGCTGCTGGCGGTGGAACTGTGCACGCTGACGATTCAGCGCGACGACAGTTCGGTGGCCAATCTGGTTGCCACCAGCCTGTTTGGCGATGGCGCCGGCGCTGTCGTGGCCAAGGGCGCCGACCGTGCCGGTGCCGAAGGTCGGGGCCCTCGGGTGTTGGCCACCCGAAGCCGGCTCTACCCGGACACCGAAGACGTCATGGGGTGGAAGATCGGCAGCGACGGCTTCCAGATCGTCTTGTCGGCGGACGTGGTGAACGTCGTCCAGAAGTACCTCGGTGACGACGTCCGCAAATTCCTCGCCGATCACGGGCTCACACCGCACGACATATCTCGCTGGGTCTGCCACCCCGGCGGTCCTGCAGTGATCGAGGCGGTCGAGGAAGTGTTCGAATTGCCCGGGGACGCTCTTGATCGCACCCGAAAGTCGTTGCGCGACAACGGTAACCTGTCGTCGGTCTCGGTGCTCGACGTGCTCCGGTCCAACCTGGCGGATCCGCCGCCGGCCGGTTCGCTCGGTCTGATGATCGCAATGGGCCCGGCTTTCTGCTCCGAGCTCGTTCTGCTGGCCTGGTAGGCCCGGACACGAGATAGTGGAGACATGTACTACCTGCTGATCCTCGCGGTCGGGCTCGAACGCATCGTCGAGTTGGTGCTGTCCAACCGAAATGCGCAATGGTCTTTCAGCCAGGGCGCCAAGGAGTTTGGCCGGCCACATTACGTCGTGATGGTCGTCATTCACACCACGCTGCTGGTCGGCTGCCTCGTCGAACCGTGGGCGCTGCACCGGCCGTTCATCCCGTGGCTGGGCTGGCCGATGCTTGCCGTCGCGGCGGCCAGTCAGGTACTGCGCTGGTGGTGCATCGCCACGCTGGGCAAGCGGTGGAACACCAGGGTGATCGTGTTACCGGAGGCGCCCCTGGTGCGCCGGGGGCCCTACCGGTGGCTGCACCACCCGAACTACGTTGCGGTGGTGGCCGAAGGGATCGCATTACCGCTGGTGCACACGGCCTGGCTGACCGCGGCCACGTTCACGGTGGCCAACGCGATTCTGCTCACCGTGCGTATCCGGGTGGAGAACTCCGCATTGGGTTACACATGAGCGGCTACGACGCCGACCTGCTGATCGTCGGCGGCGGCCCCGGTGGGCTCGCCACGGCGTTGCAGGCGCGCCGGCTTGGGCTTTCGGTCATCGTGGCCGAACCGCGCGAGGACCCGATCGACAAGGCGTGTGGGGAGGGGCTGATGCCCGGCGGCCTCGCCGAGCTGACGTCGCTCGGCGTCGACCCGGCCGGCATGCCGTTTCGCGGGATCGCCTACGTCAGCGAGCAGCGCCGCGCCGAGGCGCTGTTTCGCACCGGGCCGGGGCGCGGCGTGCGACGCACCACGCTGCACGCCGCGCTCGAGGCACGCGCCAAAGAGCAAGACACCGAATGGATCCGGACCAAGGTGACCAGCGTCGAGCAGGATGCGCACGGCGTGACCGCCGCCGGTGTCCGCGCGAAGTTCTTGGTCGGCGCCGACGGACTGCACTCGACGGTCCGGCGCTCCGTCGGCATCAACGTCACGGCCGGAAAGCCGCGACGCTACGGCGTGCGTTGGCATTTCGAGGTGCCGGCCTGGTCGGAGTTCGTCGAGGTGTATTGGTCCCGGCTGGGTGAGGCCTACGTGACGCCGGTGGAACCGGATCTGGTCGGCGTGGCGATCCTGTCCCAGGGACGGCCCGACTTGGGCTGGTTTCCGCGGCTGGCCCGACACCTCGAGGGCGCCGACCGCGGGCACCCGCGCGGCTGCGGCCCGCTACGGCAGGTGGTCTCGCGCCGCGTCGCGGGCCGGGTGCTGCTGGTGGGCGACGCGGCCGGCTACGAGGACGCGCTGACCGGCGAAGGCGTCAGCCTCGCCGTCAAACAGGCCGCGGCGGCGGTCGACGCCATCGTCAACGAGACACCGGCGGCGTATGAGGCGTCGTGGCACCGGGTGACCCGCAACTACCGGCTGCTCACCCGGGCCGTGGTGCTGGCCAGCACGCCGCGCGCGACGCGACGTGCCATCGTGCCGGCGTGCGAACGCCTCCCCGGGGTGTTCCGCTTCGGCGTCAACATTCTGGCGAGCTAGCGCTAACGCGCCTTCCAGACCGGCTCCCGCTTCTCGGCGAACGCCAACGGTCCTTCCTTGGCGTCCTCGGATCTGATCAGGGTGCGCATCTCGTTCACGGTGCGCTCCCAGCCCACCTCGTCGCCGGTGATGACGCCGTCGTCCACACCGGTGGCGATGCGCTTGCTGGCCTGCACCGACAGCGGCGCGTTCACGGTGATGCGCGCCGCCATCGCGAGTGCCGCGTCGAGCACCGAGCCCTCCTTGACGACCTGGTTGACCAGGCCCCATTCCCAGGCATCGGACGCCGTCATCGGCTCACCCGTCAACAGCAGCTCCATCGCCACCTTGCGGGGCAGCTGATCGACGATGCGGAAGACACCACCGGCCGCGGCGATCAGCCCGCGTTTGACTTCAGGCAGACCGAATTTCGCCAGCTCGTGGGCGACGACCAGGTCACTGGCCAGTGCCAGCTCGGTGCCGCCGCCCAGCGCGGTGCCGTTGACCGCGGCGATGGTGGGCTTGTCGATGAAGTGGTGCACATAACCGGCGAAGCCCCACTCGCCATGATCGGGGTGATACAGATTCTCCCGGCGAGCAATCGCCTTGAGATCGGCCCCGGCACAAAACGATTTGTCGCCGGCGCCGGTGATCACCACGGCCCGCACCTCGGGGTCGTGCTGCGCTTCTTCCAGCGCATCTCCAACGCCGATGCTGACCGCCGCGTTGATCGCATTGCGCGCCTCGGGCCGGTTGATGGTTATGACCATCACGTTGCCGCGGCGCTCGACCAGCACTGCCGGCGCAGCGCCGTCAGCGTCGGTCACAGCAGCTCCAGAATGGTGGCGTTGGCCTGCCCACCACCCTCACACATCGTCTGCAGGCCGTAGCGAATTCCCTTGTCCCGCATGTGGTACAGCAGCGTGGTCATGATCCGGGCACCGGAGCCGCCTAGCGGGTGGCCGAGCGCGATCGCGCCGCCGTTGGGATTGAGCTTCTTCTCGTCGGCGCCGATGTCCTTGAGCCAAGCGAGCGGAACGGGCGCGAACGCCTCGTTGACCTCGTATGCCCCGATGTCGCCGATGGACAGGCCGGACCGCTTCAGCACCTTCTGGGTGGCCGGGATGGGCGCGGTCAGCATGATGACCGGGTCGGCTCCGGCCAGGGTTGCGGTGTGCACCTTGGCAATTGGCGTGAGGCCAAGTTCCTTGGCCTTCTCCGCGGACATGAACAGCAGCGCGGCCGCACCGTCGGAGATCTGCGAGGAGTTTCCGGCGTGGATCACACCGTCCTCCTTGAACGCCGGCTTCAGCGAGGCCATCTTTTCCATCGGGGTGCCGCGCCGGATGCCTTCGTCCTTGAGCACGACGTTGCCCTCGGAGTCCTTGATGCCCACGATCTGGTCGTCGAAAGCACCGGAATCCTGTGCAGCAGCTGCCTTTTCGTGTGAGTCGAGGGAGAATTGGTCGAGTGCGGTGCGGTCGAATCCCCACTGCTCGGCGATCATCTCGGCGCCCAGGCCCTGGTTGGGGATCTTGCCGTCGTAGCGCGAGATGAAGTTCTCCGGGTAGGGCCGCCCGCCGTTGGCCAGGGATGCCCCCATCGGGGTGCGCGACATCGACTCCACACCGCCGGCGACGACGACGTCGTAGTGCCCGGCCACCACACCGGCCGCGGCGAAGTGGACGGACTGCTGGCTCGATCCGCACTGGCGGTCGACGGTCACGCCGGGGACGGATTCCGGCCAGCCCGCGGTCAACAGCGCCGTGCGGCCGATGTCGAGGGCCTGCTCGCCGGCCTGCATCACGCAGCCCCAGATCACGTCGTCAACGATTTCGGGATCGATGCCGGCCCTGGTGACCAGCCCGTTGAGTACCTGCGCGGACAGCTCGGCGGCGTGCACTCCGGAAAGGCCGCCGTTGCGCTTGCCGACGGGTGAGCGCACAGCCTCGACGATGACAGCTTCGGGCATTTTTTACTTCTCCTTTGACTCCAGTCTTGCCTCGATTGTCAACCAGGGGGTTGCGCGGCCTCGTGGCGGGGTCCGCAGAGCCGGCAGCGGGCCCGGCGCCACACGGGCCACACCGGTATCGCCCGGGGGCCACTACTCGGTCCGCAGTTGCGATATCGCGGGCGATAGCGCTGTGCGGCATTCAAACCCTCGAGCAGACTCGCGGTCGTCGGCTCGCATCAGACGCCGGCGGCCACCAGCATCAGCTTTTCGGCGACCCAACCGGGTGCGGTGATCATCATGTCGTGGCCGGTCTTGAGATCCCACAAGCGGCCGTCGGCCTTGCGCCGCAGGCCATCTACATCACGCCACCGCATGTACTTCGTGGTGCAAAGGTGCGATTGCGGGATCCGGGCGATAGCGGCTTCGTCGGTCAGTCGCAGTGGCTGCTCGAAACACCGCCACGGGTGCGGCGTCAGCCGCGCCTTCATCCACTCGAGCTGGTCAGGGTCCCGAACGCCGTAGTACGGAAGGATCTCATCCGTTGGGTACAAACACATTTCGACGCCGTCGACGATGCGGCCATTGGCGCGCGCCGCCGCCGCCATCTCCGGAGCGATGTCGACGAGCGCCTGCCCGTTGACGGGGTTCGCGGCGTCCAGGTAGACGAGGTGGCCCACCCGATCGGGCGCGCGGTCGGCGGCGCCGGTGATCACCATGCCCCCATAGCTGTGGCCGACCAGGATGACGTTGCTCAGGTTCTCGAAATGCAACAGGTTGACGATGTCGGTGATGTGGCAGTCCAGATCGACGTCGTGCCGGAACAGGTGGGCGCGCTCACCCAGCCCCGTCAGGGACGGGGCATGGACCTCGTGCCCTGCCGAGCGCAGCAGCGCCGCGACGGGCTGATAGCACCAGCCACCATGGCCGCCACCGTGTACCAGGACAAAGGTGGCGGCCACGATGCTGTCCGACTGGGGAGTTAGACCGCGGGATACGCCACGGACTTGATCTCGGTGTACTGGTCGAATCCGGCGATGCCGTTCTGGCGACCGATGCCGCTTTCCTTGTACCCACCGAACGGCGAGTCGGCAGCGTAGCCGGCACCGCCGTTGACGCCCATGAAGCCGGCCTTGATCCGGCGGGTCACCGACAGCGCACGCTCGAGGGAACCCGCAAATACGTTGCCGGCCAGGCCGTACACGCTGTCGTTGGCGATCCGGATCGCATCTTCCTCGTCGTCGAACGGAATGACCGAGAGCACCGGGCCGAAGATCTCCTCCTGTGCGATGGTCATCTTGTTGTCGACATTCGTGAAAAGCGTTGGCCGGACGTAATATCCCTTGTCGAAGCCGGTCTCCGCACCGGGGCCGCCGACCAGCGCGGTGGCACCCTCGTCCACGCCCTTCTGGATGTATCCCGTTACCCGCTCGTACTGCCGCTGCGAGATCACCGGGCCGCACAACGTCGCGGGGTCCTGCGGGTCACCGCACGTGACGTTCTCGTAGATGTTCTTGAGGATCTCGACGCCCTCGTCGTAGCGGGACCGCGGCAGCAGCAGCCGGGTCGGGTTGGCGCAGCCCTGACCGGCGTGCATGCACGGCGCAATGCCGACCATGCAGGCCGTGCCGAAGTCGGCATCCTCCAGCACAATGGTGGCCGACTTGCCGCCGAGTTCCAGGAACAGCCGCTTCATGGTGGCCGCGCCCTTTTCCATGATCCGCTTTCCGACCACCGTCGAGCCGGTGAACGAGATCAGGTCGACCTTCGGCGAGAGCGTCAGTTCCTCACCCACGAAGTGATCCGATGCGGTGACGACGTTGACGACACCCGCTGGGATGTCGGTCTTTTCGGCGATGAGCCGGCCGAGCCGGTTCGCGTTGAACGGGGTGTTGGGTGCCGGCTTGAGCACCACGGTGTTGCCGCTGCCCAGCGCTTGGCCGAGCTTGTTGATGGTGACCTCGAACGGGAAGTTCCACGGCACGATCGCGCCGACCACGCCGACCGGCTCCCGCCACACCTTGATGGTGGTGTTCGCGCCGGTGAGGCTGATAACCCGGTCCCCGAGGTCGGTCTCCCAGGCGTACGAGTCAATCAGCCGGGCAGGGTACTTGAGCCCGTCTGCCAGTGGCGCATCCAGCTGGGGCCCGAAGGTGATGGCGCGGGGCGCGCCGACCTCGAGGATGAGCTCCTCGCGCAGCTCGTCGATCTCGGACTCGATCGCCTCATGCAGCTGCAGCAGGCAGCGCTTGCGCAGCTCCCTGTTGGTCGACCAGTCGGTGTCGTCGAACGCCCGCCGGGCGGCGTCGATGGCCCGGTGCATGTCTTCCTTCGACGCGTCCGAAACCTCGCCGAGCGACTCCTCGGTCGCGGGGTTGATGTTGGTGAAGGAACCGGCCTGGCCGTCGACGAGCTTGCCGTCGATCATCATTTTCGGCTCGAACCGGACCTTTACAGTGTCAGCCATTTCTGTTCAGCTCTCTTTGCACTCGATCTGTTGTGACTCGTCCCTGCGGAGAGCCTTACTGGAAACTAGCCGATTGGCAACCAGCAGCCTGCGGGCAGGCCCCTGAAGTGCGATTACCGCACGCTCGAAGCCGCCGTGGCCGCGCTACTTCTGCGCATCGAACAGCACCGGCACCGAGGTCGGCGACCGGAACACCTGGCCGCGGATGTGCGGGTCGTCCGCGTCGGGGTCCAGCCGCAGATTCGGCAGCCGATCCAACAAAAGGTTGATCGCGGTCCGCATCTCGAGGCGCGCCAGGTGCATGCCGAGGCAGACGTGCACGCCGTATCCCCAGCCCAGGTTCGCCTTGGCCTGTCGGTGAATGTTGAACGTGTTCGGGTCGTCGTAGCGATCCTCCTGCCGGTTCGCCGAACCGAGCATCGGCATCACCGTCGCCCCGGCCGGGATCGCCACGCCGCCGAGCTCGGTGTCGCGCGTCGCCACCCGGGTGATGGTCAGCAGCGGCGATTCCCAACGCACACCCTCCTCGATCGCCTGCGGCAGCAGCGACCGGTCGGCGCGGATCGCCTCCAACTGCGCCGGATCCGACAGCAGCGCCAACAGCAGACTGCCCAACGACCGGTAGGTCGTCTCGACGCCGGCGGGCAGCAGCAGCCGAAGGAACGAGAAGATCTCCTCGTCCGCGAGCTTCTCCCCGTCGATCTCGGCCGCGGCGAGCGCGCTGATCAGATCGTCCTTCGGCTCGGCCCGCCGGGCCTCGAGGATCGGGGCGAAGTACTCGCACAGGGCGGCCGACGCCGCCAGCCCGCGCTCCGGGTTCATCAGCCAGCTCAGCAGCGAAATCGACCACCGCTGGAATTGCGGGTAGTCCTCTTCCGGCAAGCCCAACAGTCCGGCGATGATCTGGCTCGGGTAGTCGAAGGTGAATTCCTTCACCAGATCCGCCTTGCCATTGGCCGCGAACTTGTCGATCAGGCTGTTCGCGACGCGGCCGACCAGCTCGTCCTGCCAGCGCGCCAATGACTTCTGCGAGAACGCCTTTGACACCAGCGACCGCAGCCGCCCGTGGACGGGCTCGTCCATGCCCAGCATCACGCCCTCCCCCAGCACGGGGCCGAACGCGGCGATCACCGCCGCGGACGAAAACGTCTCGTTGTCGCGCAGCATCTGCTGGATATCCTCGTGGCGGTACACGATGAACATCGGCAGCGATTCCTCGTGCGGCAGCGCTCCCGATGTCTCGAGTCGCTGCACCGGTTCCTCGTGACGCAACCGCGCCAGTTCGGTGTACGGGTCGCGCACATCACCGGAGATCGCGTCGTCGAAGGCGCCGAAGTCCTCCAGGTCGTCGAATAGCTGTTCCATGTCTAACCCCTTATTCCCCTTCAGTTCCCCTGCGGCGCTTGGCCGCTAGCGATGCAAGACGCGTCAATACCGGCTGTGGAAGAATTTTGGCGGCGAAAACCATCGCCTTTTGACCAGTCGTCAGCGGCCATGCGCCGTCGCGCATCGAGCCCTGTTTGGGTATGCCCAGGATGATCCGCGACATGTGATGCATCCCGATGGCCGGAAGAATTCTGCTGGACACCAACAACATCGACGCATCCGGCCCGACCCCGCGGCGGCGAAACGAGCCGGTGTCGTCCAGCGCCTTGACCAATCCACCGGCGAACCGCTCGGGCGGGCGAGCGAATTTCATCGCGAACCGGCCGCGGCTGTTCATGGTGTTGTGCAACCGGGCATAGGGGCCGCCGAAGTTGCGATCATCGGTGGTGCCCGCGTCGGTGATGATCTCGGTGTCGTAGGTCCCGGCCACCAACACGGTGACACCGAGGCCGAACGGCGCGATCTCTACCGCCATCGACTCACCCCAGCGCTCCAACGCACCCTTGGCCGCGGAGTACGGCGCCGTGGCCGGCTGGCCGCGCACCCCGGCCGCGCTCGACACCAAGACAATGCGGCCCGCACCGGCCGCCCGCATCGACGGCAGCAGCGCCTGGGTGAGCGCAACCGGGCCCAAGACGCTGGTGGCGAATAAGTTCTGCCACAACGCCATATCCGTCTCTTCCACCATTCCGGCGGCGGAGATCCCGGCGTTGTGCACCAGCGCGTACGGTGCTCCGACGGCTTCCTCGATCGCCTTGGCGGCCGCGGCGATCGACCCGGAATCCAACAGGTCGAGCTGCACACCGATCAGCCGGTCATCGTCCTCGCCGGCGCCGGTCGCCGCGCGCAGCAACGGCATTGCCTTCTCGGGGGTGCGCATGGCCGCGACCACGCGCCACCCCTCGCGGTACAGGCGAACCGCCGACGCGAAGCCGAGGCCACGGGACGCGCCGGTGACGACGACGCTGCGCGGCTCAGCCATTCTGGCCCGGGGTTGCGCAGGCGCCTACACCCGGCGGCGGCGGATCGACGTGCGGCCGCCCGTTCGGCTCGCCGCTGGCCCAGGTGGACCAGATACCCACCGAGTAGGGGCCCTTCGCGCCGGCCTTCTCGTAATAGCCTTGCGGGTCATACACTTTCGCCTCCGGGTAAGGCCACGGGCACGCGACGGAGGTCGCCGCATGACTGGCCTTGATGGCCCAGAACCAGGCGCCGTAGGCGAAGTACGACACGTTCATGATGGCGAACATCACCAGGAAGGTGCCCAGCACCGGACGGCTTGGGAAGACCTTGGTTTTCGCAGTGAGCTTCTCGGCCACCGACTTTCCGGTGTCGTCTCGGTAGCACAGGATGGCCGCCGGGATCATCACGAAGGTCACCGAGAACGACTCCCAGATCAGCGGGAACTGGAAGGTGGTGCCGGTGAACACCGAACCCCATGGAATCACCTGCGAATAGATGTACATACCCGCGTGCACCAGCTGAATCTCCAGCCACGCGTCGAAGATGAAACCGATCACGCACGTCAGCAGGCCCAGGCTCCACAACGGGTGTCGCGACACGAACGACTGCGGCCCGTATTTGGCCTGCAGCTTGCGCAGGATCCAGATCGCCGGGAAGTACGGCCCGAAATAGAAAGTGACATAACCGAATACAACGAAGGGCTCGACGGTCGGCGACAGCGACACCAGCGGCCACGACTCCGGCCAGTGGATGAGGTCGGGGTTGTACACCGCGAACGGGGACCAGTTCATGATCGGGTCCTGCCACACGATCAGCGTGGTGCACAGGAACATCAGCATGACCGGGCTGCCGGGATTGCGGCGCCAGCCCCTGATGAACACCACCAACAGCACCAACAGCATGATCACGGTCGAGATGTGCAGGAACGTGATGTAGTCCAGCCCGAAGATGAACTTCACCGGGCGGGGCCGGCCTTGCACGTTCGGGTTCGCGACGCGCGGGTCAAGGGCGACACGACAGTTCGCGATGAAGAAGAGCGCGAACGCCGCCAGGGCCGCGCCGGCTATCCAGCCGCCCCAGCCGCGTTTCTTGCCGCCACCCGGCGGGGTGGGTTTGTCTTCCGTAGTTAGCGGTGCGGACTGTTCGGTAGACATCGATTCAGCCTTCCTCTCCGAAGCGATCGACCAAGTGCGAGTTGATGCCGTCGGCATCGAGAGTTCGTGCCACCAGATAGCCCGCCCCCATCCAGGCCCGGCGGGTCCATTTCCCGAACGACACCCGCGTCCCGGGTGCGCCCGACGCGGCGGGCATCATCTTGACGCGCTCCAGCGCCTCCTTGACGCCGCGTGGGCTGAGCGGATGAGCGTCGGTGAAGGCCCGCACCAGTGTCGCGGCGACGTCGCGGTTAACCACCGTCACGCAGAACTCGGGCCGACTGCCGTCGTACTTCTTCGCGTAGGCGTCGAGGAAGTCCTGGCCGATCTGGTTCGCCTCGTCGTACTGGTCGACACCGGTCCAGCCCATGAATGCGTTCCACATGATCGGGTTGACCCAGGCGTTCTGCCACGCGGTGGTGGTGAACCGGGGTGGGTTCCAGCCGAGGGCCTCGAGTGCGGGGTTGATGAAGACGATTCCGAATCCGAATCCCAGGTGCACGATCGCCTCGGCCTTTGCCTCGTGCAGCGTCTGCACCGCGGCGTTGATGTCCTGGGCCGTCTGGGCGATGGCAACTTCTGCCACGATGCGAATGCCCTTGCGCCGGCACGCACTTCGCAGGTTCTTCAGGTAGCTCTCGCCAATCAGGCTTTGCTCGACCAGGACACCGACCTCGGCAAGCCCTTGTTTGGCGATCAGGTCGGCCAGGAAGATCGGCTCGTCGGTCATGGACCCCTGCGGGAATGCGAAGGTCCACTCGCCCAGCCAGTCGTCGGTGCCGGTGACGCTGATGGCCGGGACCTTGAACCGCTCCTCGATCGCTTCGCGGGTCGGCACGCAGTTGTCGGTGATGTGCGGCCCGAAGACCACCAGGCAGCCCTCGTCGACCAATTCGCCGTACGCATCGATCACCGCCTTCACCGAGCCCTTGGGCAGTCCCTCCACCTCGCGGTAGATCATCTGCACGGGCCGGTCCATCAGGCCTTGGGCGACCGCCTCCTCGAAGATCAGGTCGAAAGTCCGGGTGAAGGACGCGAACAGATCCTCGGGAAAGCCCGGCGGCAGCGTGAAGTCCATCAAGTAGCCGACCTTGATCGGCTCAGCGCTGCTTTCGTAGGACATCTGACCTCCCGGGTGACCCGTTCACTCGCAACGATCCACGGCTGACCTAATATTTGTTCAGACCGTAGCGGGGGCGGTGTGCAGCGTCAATCATCTATCCGCCGCCGCCCAGGTAGACGTCGACCATTTCGCCCAGCGCCCGGCCGACGGCAACATCATCGGTGAGTGGACCGGCGATCGCGGCCCGCGCCGCCTCCGGCATGCTCAGGCCCTCGGTGAGCAGCCTGCCCGCCGCGATCAGGACGCGGGTCGACGCGACCTCGCGCAGGCCCCCGGTTTCCAGCCGGCGGATGGCCTGGCCGAAACGAACCAGCTCGGCCGCGGTGGCGGCATCCACACCCGCTTCGTGTGCGACGATCCCCTCTTCGACATCGGCTGCGGGGAAACCGAATTCGATCGCGACCATGCGCTGGCGGGTTGAATCCTTGAGGTCCTTGAGCACGCTTTGATAGCCGGGGTTGTAGGACACCACCAGGCCGAAGCCGGGGGCCGCGTCCAGGGTGATGCCGAGGCGCTCGATCGGCAGCTGTCGCCGGTGGTCGGCGAGCGGGTGCAGCACCACGGTGGTGTCCTGCCGGGCCTCCACGACCTCGTCCAGGTAGCAGATCGCGCCCTCACGCACCGCGCGGGTCAGCGGGCCGTCCACCCATACCGTCTCGTCGCCGCGCAGCAAATAACGCCCGACCAGGTCGGCCGTGGTGAGGTCGTCGTGACAGGACACGGTGATCAGCGGCCGGCCCAGGTCGTGGGCCATCGCCTCGACGAAGCGGGTCTTGCCGCAACCCGTCGGCCCCTTCAACACGAGCGCCAGGCCCTGGCGATACGCGGCCTTGAAGATCGCCTCTTCGCTACCGACCGCCCGGTAATAGGGCCGCCCCCCAGCGTCGGCTTCCGGGTCGGGATTCGCACCGTTGCGGCAAGCGATCCCGGACTCGTTGGTCATAGCGTCCCTTCCGTGTGATTGGAGCCTAACCGGAACAGATGTTTGTTTCAAGTGCGTTGACGAGCGGTTTTGGTGTCGAGATGTGTACATGAACGGAATTCGGGGACATGGCATCAGCGTGAGAGCGGGTGTTCAGGCGCTCACCCTCCGGCGGACCTCCGCCGAGCGCAACGCCGACCGGAACAGCGGTCCGATCACCCCGGCGAGCTGATCCGGGCGCGCGATCGTCGCATGTGCGGTGCTGCCGAACACCCGGCGCAGCGACGCCACGTCGGTGCCGGCGCCGATGGTCAGGCACACGCAGCCGGTCCCCCGCCGGCGGGCCTCGGTCAGCGCGCGGCGCGCATCCGCGGCGCCGTAGGCCCGCTCGTATCCGTGGTCGTAGGCAAGGCCGTCGGACAGCACCACCAGCAGCCGCCGGGACGTACCGCCGTGCACCTCCAGCACGGCCGAGCCGTGCCGGATGGCCGCGCCGAGCCGGGAGTACGCACCGGGTTCCAGGCTGTTCAGCCGCCGGATGATGTGGGCGTCGAGATGGTCGTTGAACCGCTTGACGGGCACCATGGTTACCGCCGTGCGCCCCTGCGAGTAATAGGCGTAGAGCGAGACCCGGTCACCGAGATCGTGCAACGCGACGGTCAGGCTGGCCACCGCCGTGCGCTGTTGCTCGTGCACCGTGCGCCCGACCGTTCCGGGCTCGGCCGCCGACCCCGACACGTCGAGCAGCAGCAACACCGACAGGTCGCGCCGGCGTCGCAGGCTGTCCAGGTACACCGACTCATCGGGCACCGATCCGGCCCGCACCTCGACGCGAGCCTCGACGGCGGCGTCGATGTCGATGTCGTCCCCCTGCGACTGGCGGTGCCGACGGTGCAGTCCCATGCCGAGCCGGGAGAGCGACCGTCGCACCCCGATGGCGTCCTCGATCGCCTGCGTCGCCGAGGCCTTGGTCGTCGGCTCGACCTCCCGCACCGTGCACCAGGCGGGCCGGTAGCGCTTGCGGGAGGCGTCCCATTCCGGATACCGCACGCCGTCCGCCGCGGCTTCGGAGTCGTTGATGTCCTCGCTCGCGGTCGAGGCCAGCGAGGATACGGCGTGCGCACCGCGTTTCGCGGAGTTGGTGCGATGCGTCGGGGCGTCCGCGCCGGGCGGTCCGCCGCCGCTGCCGGTCTTGCGGGCGGACGACAGCATCTTCTTCAGCCACTTGCCGATGAAGCCGCCCCCACCGACCGGGCTGGTGAACAGGTCGGGATCGTCGGAGTCGTCGACCTCCCCGTCGTCGAGTTCCTCCAGCTCCTGCGGGCCGCGGTTGCGCGGGACATGCGCGGCGCCCGCCCGTTCGTCTTGTTCGGTGACGCGCGCGCACGCGGCCAGCACCTTGGCCGCGCGGATCACGCCGAACGCCGGCGCCGGGTCGTCGAGCGGCGCCCGCCCGGCAGCCGTCTCCAACGACGCGGCGGGCGAGTCACTGCGACACGCAATGTCGCGGTTGCCCAGCGACGCCAAAACCGTTGGCAGCAAAGGAGCATTGGCAACCAATGCCCGGTGCCCCTCGAGCGCGAGGTAGCGCTTGGCCAGCCGCGGGTGACGAACCAAGGACCGCAGGACGTCGGGGTCCAGGCTGCCGGCCGCGATCATCGAGGCCTGGACGGCCACGGCTTCCAGTTTCGCGCGCGCGGATGCGGCGGCATCGACGTGAATGGTCTGGCCGTCGGTCCAGGCAGGTTCGCCCGGCGACAGGCCCGCGACCGCAACGGCCCGGCCCGCCAGCGCGGACGCGAGCATGCCCAGGGCCTGCCACCGCTGTGCACCAGCGTCGTCCCCCACGCCACCTCCGGATTGTTGACCAAATATCTGTTCCACCGTAAAGTCCGGCCTCACGGCAGTCAATCAGCCGTCGGTTAGTCAGGAGCGCATCATGATTGACTTAACCGGTCAGGTGGCCGTGGTCACCGGCGCCGGTCGGGGGCTCGGCCGGCTGTACGCGCTCGACCTGGCCCGCCGCGGCGCCGCCGTGGTGGTCAACGATCTCGGCGGTTCGATGCGCGGCGACGGTGCCGACGCGAAGGTCGCCGACGAGGTGGTCGACGAGATCACCAAGGCCGGCGGCCGGGCGATCGCGTCCCACGACTCGGTGGACAGCCCGGCGGGTGGCCAAGCCATTATCGATGCGGCCGTGGGTGCGTTCGGGCGCGTGGACGCGGTCGTCAGCAATGCGGGGATCTTCGGCAGCGTGGCATTCGAGGACCTCTCGGTCGACGACTGGACCCGAATGCTGCGCGTGCATCTCGACGGCGCGTTCTATCTGTCCCAGCCCGCCTATCGCGAAATGAAACGCAACGGCGGCGGCAGATTCGTGTTCATCTCATCCTCGGCCGGCATCTTCGGCCAGCCGATGGAGGCTCACTACGCCGCCGCGAAGGCCGGTCTGGTGGGATTGACGAACGTGATCGCGATCGAGGGCGAAGCGCACGGAATCCTCGCGAATTCCGTTATGCCGACCGGCTTCTCGCGGATGGTCACCGAGACCGTGGGTGACGAGAAGTTTCTCGCCGAGTCCGGCTTCATGCAGGCGATTCGTCCCGAACTGGTGGTGCCGCTGGTGACCTTCCTCGCCAGCCGCGCCTGCACGTTCACCCACCGCAACTACTCGGCCGCCGCCGGACGCTATGCACGGGTGTTCGTCGGGCTGAGCGAGGGCTGGCTGGCGGACACCGACAGCGAACCCACCGCCGAAGACATCGAGGCGCACCTCGAGCAGATGTCGGCCACCGAGCGGTTTCTCGTTCCCGGCTCGATCGTCGACGAGGTGTTGGAAGTCTGTGAGCGACGCGGCGTCAGCGCGATGCCGGGCAACGCAGAGGTCGCATTCCCTGAGCCACAGTCGCGATAGACGTTGTTGACCAAAAAAATGCTCCACCGTAAAGTCCGGCTAAGTCGCAGTTAGCCACGACCAGAGTCAAGGAAAAGTGGACTTCTCCTACCCGGCGGAATTGGAACAGTTCCGCGTCGAACTGCGCGACTGGCTGTCCGCGAACCTGACCGAAGAGCTGGTGGCCGCACGCCGGCCCTCGGGCCGCGACGATGCGTCATTCGAGATGCTGCGCGGGTGGAGCCGCACCATGTCCGACGCGGGATGGGCCGCGGTCTCCTGGCCGCGCGAATACGGCGGCCGCGGAGCGACGGTGCTCGAGCAGCTGGTCTACACCGAGGAGACCACCCGCGCGCGGGCTCCGATGCCGCTCAACGTCATTGGGATGAACAACATCGCCCCCGCAATCATGCAGTACGGCACCGAAGACCAGAAGAAGACGCTGCTGCGCCGCATGATGCGCGCCGACGACATCTGGTGCCAGGGAATGTCGGAGCCCGAGGCCGGATCCGATCTCGCCTCGCTGCGCACCCGCGCCGTCCGGGACGGCGACGACTTCGTCGTCAACGGCCAGAAGATCTGGACCTCGCTCGGGCACCGGGCGCACTGGTGCCAGCTGTATGTGCGCACCGATCCCGACGCCCCGAAGCACAAGGGAATCTCGTGCCTGATCGTCGACATGAAGCTGCCCGGGATCGAGGTCCGTCCGCTCGTCACGCTCAACGGCGACACCGATTTCGCCGAGGTGTTCTTTCACGACGTGCGGGTGCCCGCCGACGCGTTGCTCGGACCGCTCAACGGCGGTTGGCAAGTAGCCACCACCACGCTCAGCCACGAACGGGCCGGGGCCGCACGGCTCTACGCCGAAATGCGGGTGCGGCTGGAAGAGCTGGTGGACGACATCGCCGCGCAGACCGACGCACTCGACGATCCGGTGACGCTGCGGCGCCTCGGCGAAATCGCGGTCCGCATCAAGTATCTCGAGGTGCTGTGTCAGCGGTCGATCTCGGCGACCCTGCACGGCGGGTCGGAAATCACCGCATTCGGATCGGCCAGCCTCGCCAAGACCGTGTGGGGTGAGATCGGACAGGACATGGCCGCGTTGGCCTTCGACGTGCTGGGTACCCGCGGCGACGACGCCGCGTGGGCGAACTACCGGCTCACCTCACGCTCGCTGACCATCGCGGGCGGAACCACGCAGATCAACA